>JAEPOO010000001.1:715071-1775368 GCA_017642855.1 Pseudomonadales bacterium | reverse complement strand
GAGCAGCTCGACGTTAACCAAATGCTTGCCGGATTCATGTGGCAGGACACGCCGTCGCTGAACGAGGCGATGAATCCTGAGACATCCCGATTCATGTGGGAAGACTCTGCACCGGCCGCATCACCGACTGCAGTGGAAGATCCCGCATTGTCACGCTCGCTCTGGGAAGTCGAGCAGCTCGACGTTAACCAAATGCTTGCTGGATTCATGTGGGAAGACCAGCCATCAGACACAGGAAGTGAGGTCAGGGAAGACGGTAGCAGGGAAGTGCTACGCCAAAGTATCGCGCGGTTTATGTGGCAGGATGCCGCACCCAACATGGGAATATCTGATACGGATAATCCCTCGTTGACCCGCGCTCTTTGGCAAGGCGACCGCTATGAGGTTTCTCATGCGCTCGCGGGTTTCCAATGGGAGGACGAACCACTTGCGACAGGTAGTGATACCAGCGATGGTGAGAGCACGGATGCTCAACCTCAACTTGCCCGATTTATGTGGGAAGACATCCAAGAAAGCCTTGAAGCGCAGTTTGAGCAGGCGCTCGATGCGGCTGCTCCCGATGACGAGGCCGTTGATTTCATGATTGCTGGGCGCGATGTCGAAAGCGTGCGATCTGTACTCGCGCTGTATGACGCCGAGGTGCTTGAGGAGTTCTCGATAATCGACACAGTGGCCGCACGGATGACACGCGCGGAAGCCGATCAGCTTGAAACTAACCCAATGATTCGCAATGTGTTCGAATCAAGTGTCGTCATGACGACCGGTGCGAGTCCCAAGAAGAAGGGAGACAAACGCAACGGAAAAGTCCGGACACCCGATTTTTCGAAGCTTATCAGAGCCAACGAGTTGCATGACGTAGGTGTAACAGGAGACGGTGTCGGCGTTGCGATCATCGATAGTGGTCTCTGGGGCAATAAGCGACTGACGCTCGATACCAATATGGAGAACCGTGTCGTCGCCTACTATGACGCTATCGGAGACTTCGAACTTGATCCAACGCGATCTCGAAAGTTTGAAGACGGCAGCGGACACGGTACCCACGTTGCCAGTGTCATTGCGAACAGTTCGGAAAATAAGAAAGGCGAGATGTACAACGGTGTCGCTCCTGATGCGAATCTGGTTGTGGTTCGAGCCTTCAATGGTGAAGGTCAGGCGAGCTATCTCGACGTAGTTCGAGGTATTCAATATGTCGTAGACAACAAGGACCGATTGGGCATCGATATCCTGAACCTCTCCTTTGGTGGCCGGCCCTCATCAAATTACTGGCAAGATCCGATCAACCAGGCGGTTCACGCAGCATGGGCAGCGGGAATCGTAGTGGTGGTCGCCGCGGGTAACAGCGGCAACGAAAATATGACGATCACGGTCCCCGGTAACTCACCGTATGTGATTACAGTCGGTGCGATGACGGACAACTACACGCCAAACGATCCGAGTGATGATTTCATGACAACGTTTAGCGGGGTCGGGCCAACATTGGAAGGTTTCGTCAAACCTGAAATTACCGCGCCAGGTGGTCACATTCGAGGCATGATGCATAAAGACAGCATGATCGCGACAGAGCACCCGGATTTTCATGATGGTGGCAAGTACTTCATTATGTCTGGAAGCTCTCAAGCAGCTGCGGTAGCGACAGGGGTTGTTGCGCTGCTCAAGCAGGCCGACCCTTCATTGTCAAATGATGACATCAAGTGTCGACTGATCGCGACGGCTAAGGCTCAGATTGCGGATGACGGATTTAACCTTCTTCAGCAGGGTGCTGGATTAATTGATGCGGTGGATGCCGTAATGAGCGACGCACAGGGCTGTGCGAACGCGTCGTTGGACATCGTCGCAGACCTTAACGATGAGCAACACTTCGGTGGCCCGGTTTATATGACCGAGGACGGAAAATACGCGTTGTGGTCCATGGAAGACTTTGATCCGACTGCCATGTCGGCTGAAGACCTAGATCGGCTCTGGGCATCTAGCGAATCTTGGCGTGCCAGCGGTGATCCGGCAGATGCTGGCTTCGCATTTAGCCTTGGTACTTACTGGCAGCAAGGTACTTACTGGCAGCAAGGCTTCTACTGGCAGCAGAGTGATGTCGAACAGACCGGTGTTCTTTGGAACTTGAGTGATTATGAGCTAAATGGTCTCAATTGGGACACTGACCAATTGATCGCGGCGGGCATCATTGGTCCCGCGCTTGTAGAGATGACCGATATTGCAGATATCGGAGATGCGGGTGTGTACTGGCAGCAAGGGACGTACTGGCAGCAGGGCACGTACTGGCAGCAAGGGACGTACTGGCAGCAGGGCACGTACTGGCAACAGGGTACGTACTGGCAGCAGGGCACGTACTGGCAGCAGGGCACGTACTGGCAGCAGGGCACTTACTGGCAGCAGGGCACTTACTGGCAACAAGGAACGTACTGGCAACAGTCTTCGCTCGAGAACATGGGAACCGTGAGCCTCAATACCTGGGTTAATCACGAATAAATTCCTTATGACATGATCTCGAAAATGAGAAGTGCGGTGACCTGGCTGTTCATCGCGCTTCTATTAACGACAAAAGCCTACGCGGCGAACGGCATCGCTGACCGGATGAATCCGGTGTTTGATCGTTTGAACATGCGTGAAGGACTTTCTCACAGCGCCGTTGTTTCTGTGACTCAGGATCGCTTCGGTTTCATTTGGGTTGGGACCAATGAAGGTTTAAATCGTTATGACGGCGACTCTTTTCGACACTTCTTTCATAACGCGGGCGATCCGACTTCCCTGTCTCATGATTTCGTTTACACCATTGTTGAAACGATCGACCAGGATCTTTTGATCGGTACCGACCGTGGCCTCAGTCGCTATGACCCGACGACGGAAAGCTTTGAACGGATATACCTCTCGGCCGATGGTGAGCTCGGCCAAGCAGCAGAGAATCAGGTCAAGACAATTTTCGAAGATCGCGATAACCAACTTTGGGTTGGCACGGGTGTGGGCGCGGCGGTTATCGAGAATGGCAAGGTCCTCAGACGCTTCCATCATGATCCCAGCGACCCAAGGTCTATCGGCCCCGGTGGAGTTCGTGCCATCGTACAGGATGCTGATGGTGTGTTGTGGTTCGGTACCGAGGGTGGCGGGCTGTCTCGATACATAAAGGAAAAGGGCGTCTTTGAGCGATACCTTCAGTCTTACGAACCTAATTCGATTCCGGATAATTCGATTCGCGACCTGATGATAGACACACGCGGAGTTCTCTGGATCGCCACCTTCAATGGTGGTGTGGCGAGCATGGACACCGCAAGCGGTGAGGTGACCCGGCAAGATATTGGCGATGCGGAAGCGGATCCGACCATACTGCGTACCCGAAGACTCTATGAAGACAGCAGCTCTCGGATCTGGATTGGCAGTGACGCCGGCGTGTTTTTACGTGATCCGGAAACTGGCGCGTTTTCAAATTACGCTCACATTGATACCGATCCTGGAAGCCTCTCGGACAACCTGGTAACCGACGTATTCGAAGATCGATCGGGGGTTCTCTGGTTTGGCACCTACAACGGGTTGAGCAAGTGGAACAGTCGAGCACCGAGCTTCGCGCTGTATCGTGTTGATAAGAACACGAACGGCTCTCTCGCGGGCGATTCGATTACGGCCTTTACCGAAACGAATGATTCAATTTTTATCGGATCCATGACGGGTCTCACTCGGTACGACAAAAGAACGCAACGGTTTGATCAACCAGACTATGAATTGGCTGATAGTCGAGTCATGGCGTTGAACAGTGATGACGAGGGCAACCTCTGGATTGGCACGATGACAGGCGGTGTAACCGTCGAGCGGGCCGACGGGGAGATTGTGCGTTTCAGCGCTGTGAGCTTCGATGCTGACAGTCTTGCTTCTAACCAGGTGAGTAGCATGCTCACCGATACGGCTTCGCGTGTCTGGGTAGGTATGTACGGTGCTGGTGTCGATATGTACCTGGGTGATGGGCGTTTCGAGCACTATGGCCGAGAAAAACTCGCTGATGTCCGAGTGACGGCGCTGCGGCAAGACGAATCGGGAAACATTTGGGTTGCGACGAACGGTGGGGGGGTTTCCATCATCGATCCGGAAACGCAGATGGTGACCGCCTTGAGATCGGCCCCCAATGATCCGGCGACCATTGGTTCGGACAACCTGGTAGCGTTGACGAACTCTGGTGATGGGATGTGGATTGGTGCCAGAGATGGTGGGCTCAGTTTTTATGACTATGCTTCTGGTGAAGTGCGCCGCATTGGTAAAGAAGAGGGGCTCTCCAGTGTTGCTGCCTATGGTGTCCTTGTGGATGAACAGCGACGCGCGTGGGTGTCTGGTGGCAAAGGCATATCGGTCGTGGATGGCGATAAAGTCGTCGAGGGTTATGACAAGAGTCACGGTCTTCAGGCTGATGACTTCAACAGTGGTGCGTCCTTTAAAACAAGAGATGGCGTCTTTCTTTTTGGTGGAAACGAAGGTTTCAATGCGTTTAATCCTGATCGCGTTCAGGGCGTTGCGACGGAACCACGGATCGAGATTACTGGTTTCAAGAAGCTGAACGAGCCAGTGCTCTTTGATCGACCGATCGGTGAAGTGGATGCCATTTCCCTCGAACACTCTGATTATGTGATTGAACTGAACTATGGCGCCATGGAATTTGCTGCGCCGTTTCGCAATCAATACAAGTATATGCTGGAAGGATTTGATCCGGATTGGGTAGACGCAGGTAATAATCGAAGCGTCACTTACACTAACCTCGATGCTGGTCTTTACGTCTTTAGGGTTTTAGGCACGAACTCGGATGGTGTCTGGGCGAAAAGGGAGGCCAGTGTCTCGATCCTTGTCAGCCCGGCGTGGTATGCCACCTGGTGGGCTACTTCTATTTATATAGTTGTCGTGGGTGCGCTGGTTGTTGTTGCTTATCGGGTCAATATTCGACGTCAGGCGAGAAGAGCGGAAGACCGCTATCGGAATCGACTTGCGAAATACATCAACAGTCTTGAGCAAGCGAGTGACTGTATTGCGATCGCAGATGCGGACGGCAAGGTTGAGTACGCCAATGAAGCCTTCCAAGAGATTTATCAGCGTGGTGTCGTGGGTGACGATCTATGGGGCGTGATCTTTCAGAATCACGAAGAAGCGAGATATGCGCAGGACAAGCTGTCTCGACACACTGAGTATCACGGAGAAGTAGCGTATTCGATGGAAGATGGCGGGCGCCAAACTCACGAGATCAGTGTTGCATTTGGTGATAACGATGATGAAAGCACGATTGTCGTCATAGCGCGTAATGTGACTGAGCGTAAGGCCACGCAGGAGCAGCTGCAGCGTTATTCCAACCACTTGGAAACGTTGGTACAAAATCGCACTGCCGAACTTCAGCAGGAAGTCGAAAAAAGCATGGAGCAGCAAGAAGCGCTATCTCAATCGCTCTCAGAGAAAGAGCTGTTGCTGAAAGAGGTGCATCATCGCGTAAAGAATAATATGCAGGTCATCTCAAGCCTGTTGAGCATCCAGTCGAACAGCACTCAGGATGACAAGCTTGCTTCTCTTCTTGAGGAAAGCCAGCAACGTATCAAGTCGATGGCGTTGATTCATGAAAATCTTTATCAGTCCGCGGATCTACTGAAGATTGATTTTGATGATTACATAAAGACTCTGGGGAACAGTCTTTGCAGAAGCTACAGTACCCCTGCAGGTAGCGCCTTTCTTCAGGCAGATGTTGAAAACGTCGAACTCGATCTGGACAAGGCAGTGCCGGTTGGTTTGGTGATCAACGAGCTTGTATCGAATTCGTTGAAGCATGCGTTCACTGAGCAACAGGAGTCCGCGCAGATTGATGTTGGATTCCGTCAATCTGAATGCGGGACTTACGTGCTGACGGTAGGAGATAACGGCAAAGGTTTGCCGGATTCTTTCGATGTTGAAAAGCCGACATCGATGGGGATGGAAATTGTGACGATTCTGTCGCAACAGCTAAATGGAAGTATTCGCGCTTATAACGAGGGTGGCGCGCGTTTCGAAATTCAGTTCACAGGTTGAGGAAGATGTATCCCGAAGAGAAAAAAGGAAGAATTCTGGTTGTTGAAGACGAAATCCTCGTTGCTCGAGACATTCAACAGCGACTGCAAAAAATGGGTTTCGAAATCGCTGGTCACGAGACACACGGTGAGAATGCAATTACGACTGCGCTAGAAGTACATCCGGATTTGATCCTCATGGACATCAATCTTGCGGGCGATATCGATGGTATAGATGCTGCGAAATCGATTCTGGAAGAAAAAGAGATCCCGGTGATCTTCTGCACGGCCTATTCCAATGAGGAGGTTCTTGCGCGAGCCAAGGTTACGACACCTTACGGATATGTTCTAAAGCCGTTTGATAATCGTGAATTACAGATCAACATTGAAATAGCGCTCGTCAAACACAAGATAGAGCTGGATCTCGAGAGAACAAGAACCAGACTGGATGCCACACTTTCGAATGTAAGTGATGGGGTCATCGCGGCAGAAGGGGATGGCCGCATCTGCTTTATGAACCCCGTCGCTGAAAGGATTCTCTCAAAGTCACAAGACACCTGTATTGGCAGCAAGTTAAATAAGGTTCTCGATCTCGAGGAATTCGAGATGGGACAAACTGCCATTGATCTGCTGGATCCGGATACGTTTGCGGGATGGCGGCAGTTCACGTCTCTTCGACAAATGTTGAAGCGCGGAGATTACAGGGTCCCGATCGAAATCAGTGCAACGTTTCTGGACGATGCTGAAAATCTGACCGTTGTCACCATCAGGGACATTACACAACAACTTGGTTACGAAGACGCGATTCAAAAGAATGCGTTTTATGATGGCTTAACAGATCTTCCTAATCGCTCTCTCTTCAGTGATCGTTTGGCGGGTTCGTTTAACAGGAGAATTCGTTCGTTCGGCTCCAAAGATGATTTTGCGGTTCTGTTCCTGGATCTGGATGGGTTCTCCGTGATTAACGAGGGGTATGGCCACGAAGCTGGCGATGAGGTGATCCTGGAAGTCGCCAGGCGATTGACAAACACCGTACGCCCGGACGACACGGTCGCGCGAATGAGCGGCGATGTATTTGCTGTATTGCTGGATCCCATCACAGGACTAGAAGGCTCGGTTCAGGCGTGTCAAAGGATTCTGGACTCGATTGGCAAACCTTTTAGGATTAATGATCAGAACGTCAATCTAAGCGCCACGATTGGGATCGTACTGAATCAAGGTGAATATGAGTCACCTGAGCCCATGATGCGCGATGCAGAAACGGCGCTTCACAGAGCCAAGGAAGAAGCCGAGGGGCGCTACGTTGTCTTTGATAACAGGATGTACCAGGACGCTCTGAAGTTTATCGACCGCAAAAGTAGTATGCAGCGGGCGATTACTGCCGGGGAGTTTGAGGTTTATTACCAGCCTATCGTTGATGCCCGAACAACTGAGTTGGTCAGTATGGAAGCTCTGGTTCGATGGATTGACCCTACCGAAGGCTTTATTTCGCCGGGCGAGTTCATTCCGATGGCGGAATCGACTGGCCTGATTCGGCCGCTCGGTAGCTACATCCTGAGGTCAGTCTGCAGGCAAATCAGCGCCTGGGATGACATGGGTTACAGCAATTTTCGGGTCGCGGTAAATTTCTCGGCGCGTCAGTTCGAAGACGATGTGTCGGAGCTCGTTCAAGATGCGATTGCAAACAGCGGTATACGTCCTGAGAGCCTGGCGATGGAAATCACCGAGGGATTGGCAATGAAAGACATTGATCGAAATGTCTCGATGTTATCGAGCCTAAGAGATCTGGGTGTGAACATCAGTATGGATGACTTTGGCACCGGCTATTCATCGCTGGCGTACATCAAGAAGTTCCCTCTAACAACGCTGAAGATTGATCGCTCCTTTATCAAAGACATGCATGAAAACGACGATGATAAAGAGATCACCAAAGCGATCATTGCGATGGGTAAGTCTCTTAGCTTAGCAACCCTCGCCGAGGGCGTAGAGAACCAGGAACAACTAGATTTGCTTAGAAGTTACGGTTGTGACTACATCCAAGGCTTCTTCTTCAGTAAGCCACTTCCTGCAGACGAAATGACTGCTTATCTTTCGAACTGCGTGGCGGCCTGATTGTAGGAAAAACATGAAGCTCTCATGGCTCGCCTCAACCCTCTGGCTGTTGGCGTTGCCATTGCCCGTGACAGCAGAATCCGAGCAAGCTTATTCTATTAGGGATTTATCTCCTTTGAGCTGGTCAAAGATTTATCAAGCTGCCTCACAGGACATTATTCAGGATCGCTCTCAGACCTCCCTTGTTACTGATGCCTCGGATGCCAGAATCTTGATAGAAGGTCAGGCAGCGGTCGGACTCTATGTTCCGGCCAAGGACTGGGTTGAACGTTTAGCGCCGAATGAACGACCCTTCGCCCGAGGACTCCGAGCTGACTCGTTTCAGGCGAAAAGCAGCGAGGATGTATCCCATTTAACACGCCTGAGTGAGAGTCAACAGCGAATCGAATCCATGGCGTCGCTGTATGAAGCGCTCTTTCAATCAAAAGATCTCCTAAATATCGACTTCCGCGAGTTTATAGCGTCACGGACCATACGCCTGAGCCGTCCATCCATGGTTCCTGGAGTCTCTGTGCTGGGGGATGTCTGCATTGATCATGTCGCCCTTGATCTGGAATTTGCGTGGTCTCTAGGGCGCTCAAACATGCGTTTTAGGGTCGGGAAGGCAGGTGTGTGATTGATATCGATTTCGTGATCAATCCATGTGACTGCAAGCTAAGAATCGAAGAAAACGGTACTGGTCTTCCTGAGAGTTTTGACCTGACGAAGAACACTTCTACGGGTATGGAAACCATTTCGATTCTTACCACACAGCTTGATCGTGAACCTAAAGCGCCCAACGAAGAGGGGACTGTCTTCGAGATTACATTCCCGAGGGCTGTATATGGCTAGATTACTGGTAGTTGAAGATGAAGTGCTTGTTGCGCGCGATATCCAAGGCCGGTTGCAGCGTCTGGGCTATGAGGTCGTTGGCAGTGCCGCGAAGGGTGAAGAAGCGGTCGAAATGGCACGTAATCTGGTGCCTGACCTCGTACTTATGGACATCAACTTGCGTGGCGATATAGATGGTATTGAAGCCGCCATTCAGATTAACGAAGTTGAGTCTATTCCTATCATCTTTTGCACGGCGTATTCGAGTGCCGAAATTTTGGAGCGAGCGAAGATCACCTCGCCCTTCGGTTATGTATTGAAACCGTTTGATAACCGTGAACTAGAGATCAACATCCAAATCGCTTTGTTCAAACACCGAGTTGAACGAGATCTTGCTGAAACTAAGCAAAATCTTGACTCGACACTCAGTCATGTTAGCGATGGAGTGATTGCCGCTGACGATAGTGGCCGCATCTTCCTCATCAACCCGATTGCGGAAAAGATCGTAGGGTGCGAATCAGGTAATGGAACTGGCAAGAATCTCGACGAAATCCTGAGACTGGAAGGTTTCGAAGCAGGCCAGGCATCAATCAACTTGATGGATCCAGAAACCTTCGCGTTCTGGAAGCAGTTCAGCGGAATTCGGCAAAGACTTACGCGCTTCGATGGACGGAAAGTGCCCATCGAGTTAAGTGCAAACTTTCTGGAAGAAGATGCCAATCTTACGGTCATTACTTTTAGAGATATTTCTCAGCAGCTTGGTTACGAAGAAACGATTCAAAGGAATGCATTTTTTGATGGATTAACCGAGCTTCCAAACAGGGCGCTGTTCGTTGACCGTCTGGAAGGTTCCATTAACCGTCGAAAGAGAGGCGGCCGGCCTGGTCAATTCTCAGTTTTGTTCATCGGGCTCGACGGCTTTACCGTAATTAACGAAGGGTTCGGGCACGACGCTGGCGATATGGTGATTAACCAAATTGGTCAGCGTATTGCCAAGACGATTCGACCGGATGACACCGTTTCACGTTTCAGTGGTGAAATCTTCGCGTTGTTACTCGATCCGGTAGAGGCGGTCACGGGATCCATTCAGGCGTGCCAGCGTATCTTAAGTGCAGTACAAGAACCTATCAGTGTTCAAGACAGTACTTTGAACATCACCGCATCGGTAGGAATTGTGGTGAACAATGGCGAGTATCTTTCTGCGGATCAAATGCTCCAAGATGTGGATACCGCACTACATAGGGCGAAATCGGATACTCATGGTTCCTATGTCGTCTTTGACAATGCAAGGTATGAAGACGCGGTTCGCTTTATTGATCGAAAAAACGGTATGCAGAAGGCCATCGTTCAAGGCGACTTTGAAGTTCACTATCAGCCGATTGTGAGTCTTGAAACCGGTAAGCTGGCCGCGATGGAAGCCCTTGTTCGATGGCCACACCCTGAGGAGGGTATGGTTTCGCCCGCGGAATTTATTCCGATCGCCGAGGCCACTGGTCTCATTCTGCCACTTGGCGAGTACGTCTTGCACAGCGTTTGCGATCAAATTAAGCGATGGAATGATCAGGGGTTAAGCGGGTTCCGTGTCGCGGTGAACTTCAGCGCTCGCCAGTTTGAAGTGGATGTTGCTGCTCTCGTTCGAACGGCACTTTCCTCAGCTGGAATAGAACCAACCCAACTCGCAATGGAAATTACGGAAGGATTGGCGATGAAGAATGTCAATCGAAACACCGAGATGCTGGCTGATATTCGCAAGCTTGGTGTAAACATCAGTATGGATGACTTCGGGGCTGGCTACAGCTCTTTTTCCTATTTGAAGCGTTTTCCTCTCACAACGCTCAAGATCGACAGATCCTTCATCAAAGATATCCATGAAAATGAAGAGGATAAAAGAATCACCAGGGCGATCATCGCGATGGGGCAGAGTCTTAATCTAGCGACCCAGGCAAAGGGTGTCGAGAATGATGAGCAGCTGGAGATTCTTCGCGAATATGGCTGTGATTGCATTCAGGGCTTCTATTATTCGAAGCCGTTGCCTGCATCACAGATGACGGAGTATCTGCTCGAAGGAGCAGCTTGACCTGATTTCAAGGGTTCGAATATCCTTGATTCCTGCGCCTCAACAAGGATGTTGTGGAAATGCTCTATCGCACAATGATGAACCTATTGCGATGTTGCCGAGCAAAAAAATTCGGCGATTTCCCTTATTTTTCAGACGTTGCAATAATATTTATCCTGTTGTCCCAGTCCTCCCTGGTCTGGTCGTCCTCAATTGATATCGGCCCAATCGATTCTCCGGTTGTTCGATTTGCTTCCCTTCCGACAAATCACAATCTTGAGCGACTCTCAACCGCGATAGTTCAGGACGCACAGGGCTACATGTGGTTCGCCACACAAAGCGGATTGTTCAAATTCGATGGATATACCGTCGAGAATGTCTCGCTTCGACATGAAGCGCCGAATCAACTTACTTTTGCTCTTTTTGTCGACTCAAAAGGTTTGGTCTGGGTAGGCACACAGATGGGAGCTGCCTCTTACGACCCGAATACGAGATCCTTCAACCACATACCGTTGCCCGGTTCGATACAACCTAGGGTTTTCGACTTTGTGGAAAGGGATGGATCGATCTATTTGGCCACATCAGTTGGCGTTTATTCAGTACAAGAGGGCAGGGTTTTGCTGGTAAAGGGTTTAGGCGGTAGCGTTGCAAGGACCTTGGCCATTGATCATTCGTCGCGACTTTGGGTTGGAACTGAAAGGCAAGGTCTATTTTTCGAGTCCAATGGTGTTTTGGAAAAGAATCCATCAGACATTGTAAGTGTGAGAGAGCTGATGGTGGATAGTACTGGTCTGATGTGGATAGCGAGTTTCAATCAGAGTGTGTTTTCCTTGGACCCTGATAGCCCAGATCTGATTCCGAAAAATATGGGATTGGGAGAAACTGCGTTGAGAACGCGAGCTGTTGTTGAGGATTGGCAGGGTCACATTTGGGTCGGATCTGATACTGGGCTACATCGCTGGAGCCGAATTTCTCAGAGTTTTGATCACTTCCTCTCCGGCGTTGGTCCAGGAGTGTCACTCAGAGGTGGGGTCATATACGATCTATTTGTAGACAATAGCGGCACGATTTGGATCTCAACCTTCACTGGGATTTCTAGATTCAATACATCACAAAACCTTGTCCGGAAAGTGTCGACGGGGGCGTTGTCCTTAGGTGGGCCGGTTGGCTCCTTCGCAGAGCGGGTTGATGGCGTAGTTGCGATTGGTACGAATCGCGGGATTCTCTCCTGGGACCTGAAAAGGGGGTTGATTAGCGATTATTGGCCGATGGAAGAGGCTCTTAGATCCATTGTCACCGCGCTAACTTGGGGTCAGGACGGATCGCTGTGGATCGGAACCTATTCGGATGGACTGTTTAGGCTGAAAGGAACAGAACTCTTTGGGCCTTATGAGAATGGTCATGTTTTTGAGAGAGATGGGATTACGGACCTTCACTTTGATCAAACGGATCGCCTCTGGATCGCAACAGCTGGAGCTGGCCTTCATAGTTTAGACGTAGCGAGTGGAGAATTTAGAGCTTTTCCTGATCAGACGAATGTAGAGGGTGGGTTCCCTGGGCTAAGCTGTCTCTCGATTTCGGAGGACTCAGAAGGCTTTTTCTGGATCAGCACCAACGACGCGGGTCCGTTTCGATTTGATCCAATGAGTGGAAACACTCGTGATTTTTCCGAAGGCTTAGAGAAATTGGCGTCGAGTGCTTTTGCAGGAAAGTCAGGGCTTTGGGTTGGAGCTTCGACCGGTGAACTTCATTTTTTTGAAGGCTTCCGTAGACCACCTAAGCGAATATTGCGGGATCTTTCACAAAAGGTTATAGCGGTGCTTGGCTTGGCAAGCCTAGGTGATTCGCTACTTGTTATAGGTCAGGGAGTTTTTCTTCTGTTCAGCGAATCCTCTGCGAACGTCACTGTTCTTGACAAGAGCAATGGTGTGATGGCTCATATCACGGCAGGGGCAAATGCAGAATTATCAACAGGTCATGTGGTCATTGGCGGTACGGGGGGGTTTAACATCGTCTCGCCAGCTAACTTGTTAGGTAAGTACAACTATCAACCTAAAGTAGTTCTATCCGAAATTCAGGTTGGTCGAGAGACACTCACTGACAGTTTTGATGCCGCGCTCTCTCTCAGTCACCAGCAGAACGATCTGACGTTTCGTTATTTTGCTACAGATTTTTTGGCGCCGGAGAAACAGAAGTCAGCCATTTTGCTTGAAGGGTTCGATAAGAATTGGATAGACAATGGCACAAATCGCTCTGTCACTTACACGAACTTGAATCCAGGTTCCTACCTGCTTCGCATAAGAGCTACGAATAGTGAGGGTGTCTGGAGCCCCAATGAGTTGGCCCTTCCCGTTTATATTGCTCCACCTTGGTGGGCGACGTGGTGGGCATACTCTCTCTATTTTTTCGTAATACTCTTCGTTTTCTACCAACTGCTTCAAATGTCTGCTCGTCGCGTAACGATTGAGGCGGAAGGCAGGTTCAATCAAAGGCTCAGGCACTATGTCAGCGCGTTAGACGATGCGTCAGAGTGCGTATTCAACGCTACAGAGTCCGGCCGAATTTTGTACGTAAACAATGCAATTCGAGAGGTCTTGGGTAAAAACGTTAGTGAAGCAATCGGACACTCATTGTTTGATGTTCTTTTCCGTTCTTCTGACCAAATACATGAGGCTCAAGCCGCCTTGGAGGCTAATAGGCGTTACCTTAAAGAAATCGCGTATCCAAGTGAGCTTGGAGACAGGGTTCTTGAGATTTCAATCAGAAAGGGCGAGGAAAGGACTGAAGATGATGTCGCATTTGTCTGTGTTGTTCGTGACGTAACAGAGAGAAGTCAGGACTCAAATAAGCTTCGACAAAGAGTGCATTTGCTAAACCTCGAGCTTGAAAAAGTCTCTTCGGAACTTCATGAATATGTAAAGCAGAGCGTTCTGTATCGAACTGAATCGGAATCGAGATTGGATCAAAGTGAACGACTGCTTCGTAGTTTTCATGATCGAATCAGCGACAATTTTCAAATGTTGTCGAGTATTTTTAGCATTCAGTCAGCGAGAAGCTCCGACTACTCTCTGCTAAAAGCGCTCGATGAAAATCAACAACGTGTGATGGCCGTTGGGCTCGTCCATGAACAGCTCCTGCAGGCAAGAAATCCAAGTCTGGTGCAGATGGGAGATTATGTCGACGTTCTAGTGACTTCTCTTTTTCGAGGGCTCGCACCCTCCAATGTTCATCTAGAAATGATTAAAGATATAGGAGACGTCGAGCTCTCAATCGATCAGGCCGTGCCAGTAGGGTTGATAATTAATGAGCTTGTGTCGAATGCGCTCGTTCATGGTTTTTCGGATAAGTCTCATGGTAGTGGGAAGTTAAGAATAGCCTTTTATGAGTTAGCAGGAGACTGCATTTTCCTGGTTTCAGACGATGGTCGAGGGTTGTCGCCGAACTATAAGCTTGAGAGTATCCCCGGCATTGGGTTCGAGATCACTTCGATGCTAACGAATCAGCTTGGTGGAGACTTCAAGCTTGTAGGAGGTGTCGGAACTACGTTTGAAGTCCGATTCCCAATTGCGGCTATCTCTTGATGTCGCTGACAACTTTGCCCTCAATCACCGTCCCAACGGCATGACTCGTCCATTCAAACGGGTCGCCGTCATATAGGGCCAGGTCGCCATCCTTGCCAACTTCGATACTGCCGATGCGGTCATCAACGCCAAGGATCTTGGCTGCATTGATGGTGATAGCGTTCAGTGCGTGCTCAAAACTCATGCCGTAGGGCAGGGTCATTGCGGCTTCGAATAACACCACTCGCGTCTTAGGCACGTAACCTTCATAACCACTTTGGAAGGCGACGGGTATGTCAGCCTCGGTCAATTTTCTCGCGGTATTGTAGGTCACGTTCTCTTTGTCCCCGGTGAAGCGCACCATTTGTGGATGAATGATGACGGAAACACCGCTCTCTTTGATTTCATCGATCAGCAGGTAAGACTCGGCGGCGCCATCCAGAATGATCTTGATATCAAATTCTTCCGCGATTCGCAGCGTGGTCATGATGTCGTTATGTCGATTGGCCGTGACCAGCAAAGGTAACTCGCCGTCCAGGACGCGCACCATGGTTTCCAGTCTGAGGTTTCTGGGTGGCGGCGGCTTGTCGTCATCGCCGTCGGCTGTGGCAATCTTTTCTTTGTAGTTTTGTGCCTCGACAAGCTGGTTGCGCAGCATGGCGGCAATTTTGCCTTTGGTGCCGGGTGATTTGCGTTTGTCATGTGAATCCACCAACGCGCTGTCACCTAATGTGGAAGCCACCATGGCTTCCGCTCTGACGACCGCTTCGCTGACGGTATCGCCAACGGTTTTCACGATCATGGTTTGCCCGGAAATAATTTCGCCGGGGCCATGGCCTGTGTTGATGGTGGTGATCCCGTGTTCACGCAACCATTGAACAAGCGGTTCGCGAGTGTTGTAAGCATCGATCGCGCGAAGTTCGGGTTGAATCGCAGCAGACTTTTCCAGTTGGTCCTGGTTATGGTCCTGATTCAGATATCCCGCAAGCCCGACGACAGTGCGTGCGTCAATCAAACCTGGGGTAACGACCTTGGCTTCCAGCGTTTTCATGCCGTCTGGAATCTCAAGGTTTTCGCCAACGGCAGTAATCTTTCCGCCTTCAATGATGACAACACCGTTTTTGATGGGTTCTCCAGCTGAGGTGTAAACCGTTTCACCTTTGACGGCGATGTCACCGGCGAGCGCCAGGCTTGCTGCAAGCGTGAGGAGCAGTACTGACAAAAATTTCATTAGTGGCCCTCTCCCATATCGTGAATGTGTCCTCGTCCCGTCGGTACCAGGGCGCCGAAGTCACCCTCGGCGATGGCGAGATCATCAGGGTCATCCAAATCGAATCGTTTAACACCTTCTACCCAGGTTTGTTCGACCCGGGTGTAAACGCTGAGCGGGTCGCCGGAAAGAATGACGAAGTCCGCATCTTTGCCTTTTTCTAATGTGCCGACGCGATCATCCAGATCCAGCATTTCAGCGCCGTTGATGGTCATCGATCTGAGTGCTTCGTCGCGGCTCATGCCCGCTCGCACGGCGAGCCCTGCTGATCGAAGGAAGTGTCGCGACTCGGTGATCCAGTCATCGGTGTGCAGGGCAACTTTTGCGCCAGCCTGCTCAAGGATTGGGGCGCTTCGCCCGTCGACGTATTGAGCTTCCAGCTTTCCGCCTGGGCTATCCAACATGATGAGTGACACGGGCACGTTCGCGGCGGCGATTTCATTCGCCACTCTGTGCGCTTCACTTACGTGATGCAGCACGACGCGGAATCCGAATTCTTCCTGAAGCCTGAGCACCGTCAGAATGTCGTCATGTCGGTGAGTATGAAAGTGAACGATGCGTTTGCCGTCGAGTACCTCTAGCAGTGCCTCTTTTGCGAGGCTGCGTTCCGGCATCTTTTTTGGGTCGCCATCGGCGAGCTCAATCTTCTTCTGGTATTCCTGAGCGTCGATATAAAGCTGGCGGGCGATTGCGGCTGACTTTGCTCGAGTGCCAGGGAAGGGCGCGGTTCTTATCGGGTTAGTACCATTGGCCATCTTCATGCCGCCATCGACTTCACCGTCATCTCGCTTATAGGCGATGGCTTCGATGCTGTTACCTTCTCGGAGTTTGACGTAGATGGTTTGCCCGCTCATTAAATGACCGGATCCTGACATCAGGTTGATGGTGGTGATGCCGCCGGCGAGCGCGCGCTTGAATCCGGAGTTTCTGACATTGATGGAATCCAGCACACGTGCTTCTGGTTGCATGGGCGCAGAGCGATCAGCGCCAGCGGTTTCACCCACATGGCTATGTGTGTCGACCAGCCCAGGCAAGATCACTTTGCCCGACACATCAATGGTTTCCGCGTCTCTTGGAATGCGCACTTTAGCGCCAACGGCTTTGATGGTTTTGCCCTCAATGAGCAGGGTGCCGTCTTCTATTGGTTCGCCTGAGATCGGCAGGATCGTCGCGCCGGTGAAGGCCACGGGTTTGGCGGAAATTCCGACAGATAGACAGGAGGCAGCAAACAACGCCAGCAAGCGAAGGCAGGCTCCCCGCGAAACAATACTCATACTTGTCCCCAATTCATCGCAGAGATACCCGCAACATAACGTATTCGAGGGTGCTAGGCGAGTACTCACCTTTTGCGCTAAGGTGCTTGTTTTTATGAGGGAGAACCCAATGGCAGATCTGGAACAGACCTTCGACGATGGTGTCTTGACGTTAACGATGAATCGCCCTGATGCGCGCAATGCGATGAGCGGGCCGATGATGGAAGACATGAGGAAAGCGGTATACAAGGCGGCTGATGATCCTGAAGTTCGATGCCTGGTGTTGACCGGAGCCGGTGGTGCTTTTTGTGCGGGTGGCGACGTTAAAGGTTTTGCTTCGGACGCGGGTAGTAACGAAGGCGGCAGCAACAGCGGCGAAGGTCCAACTCTGGAACAGCGTGTACAAGGTCTGCGTCAGGGTATGGAACTCTCCAAGCAATTGCATGTGATGCCGAAACCCACGCTCGCGATTATTCCTGGTGCCGCTGCAGGCGCAGGCCTGTCGTTGGCGTTGGCGTGTGATATGCGTTTCTGTCTGGACACAGCAAAAATCACGACAGCTTTCTCGAAGATTGGTGCATCCGGTGACTACGGCGGCTCGTACTTTTTGCCGCAGCTCGTTGGCGCTGCGAAGGCGCGGGAGCTCTATTTCACGGCGGATGTCATCACCGGTCAGGAAGCTTATGACCTGGGCATGATGACTAAGGTGGCGAGTGCCGACACCTTCGAAGAAGAATCGAAAGCTTATGCCAAGTATCTGGCCAGCTTGCCAACGGTGGCGTTGGGTTACATGAAAAAGAACCTGAACGCCGCACAGAACGCAACGCTCAGTGACGTGTTTGATCTCGAGGCGATGCACATGATGCGCACCTTTATGACGGAAGATCACAAACGTGCAGCGGTTGCGTTCGTCAAAAAAGAAGCGCCGGACTTTAAAGGCCGGTAATCAGGTTTCCACGATCAACTGATGAAACCCTCTGAAATCCATTCTGCGCGTGCTTTTTGATTCTGAAATGCGCGCGTTTGGATAACGCCGATGTGTAATCTTTCCGGCACGCGTGCACCATTTCCTGTCGAGTGAGGTCCGCTATCGGCCAGAAGCGGACTCTATCTCTCGTGAAAGTGAGGGCAATCTGAGGTTTTTACTGGGTAATTTGCTACGTGAGTTTCAAGTTTATGTTTCATCTTCGCAAAGTCTTTTATGTAGCGATTTTTGTTGGCTAGCATTTCTGGATCTTGAGTTTCCGATAAGACTCGTTGCGTGAACAGCAGGCTGTACTCCAATTCGTCGAACAACAAAGTCGTATTTCGATATCGGAGATTTGTAATCGCGCAGGTGGTTATGTGGTTTCCGCCTTCTTTGTGCATCTGTCGCATTAAACGCTGATAGATCACTTTGTACGTTGTTGGATCGTGGGTTGCTGCATGAAGCAGGGGAATGTTTTGTTCTGCCCCAAAGGTACACTTCAAATCGTAATAAATGTCCTTCACCTGATAACTCCATTTTGTCAGGTAAGATGAGAACTTTGTCCAGTCAGAATCATCCCAAGCTTTACAAAGCAATTTACGATGCTCTTCAGACTTGAGGTTTCCCAGAGGGGGACCTGTAGGCTTCTTCTCGGCTTCATTCGCCAACTTCTCTGCTATTTCCTCAAGGAACTTGTCACCACTTTCATCGCTGAACGAGTTACTCGAATACACACAAAAGATCAAAAAGAATACAGCCAGCAATCTCACTTGGAGTCCTTTGATAAATAAGCTCTCAACAATACACTGATCTTGTATTAACGGCAGCTTTGGGTCGACAGTGAGCGTTACAATTGTGCTGTGCTAGAGGCAGGACGCGGCCAGAAGCGGACACACAGCAGTTTGCAAATATGAACGGGTTATGTGGAAATTGTTCCACATTTTCCGGTAATAGGTGGAATATGTTCCGCCTACTATATTGTTAGGCGTCTAGGAGAAACGATGGATCATTCTCAGATCAGCAAGATACTCCACTTCGTTGCATTGGTTTTTTTCGCCTTGGCTATGTACGCCATAGTTCAGCAACCCTGGGACGAAGAGACTAGAATTCAAGTTTATGTTGTTGCGGCTGTAACAACGGCAGCCGACTTTGCTCATGGCATTTGGTGGAACATGGCTGAGAAGAAACAGACAAAAGGCAGGGGTCGTTCGAGGGAAAGAGGTGACGCCTAACATGCAGTTGAAATCGGTTGCTCCTCGCGTCGCAACCTCGGACCGCGTTCATCAGCGCTTCGCGCTTCAGCGCGGCCGCTTAACTGGGTGTTATACATCCTTATGACTGTCAGGAAGAAGAGAGATCGAGACTTAGAGAAGCATTGGCCAACGGTGGTAGGAGAATCCATCATGGCGATTGCATCCATAGGAATTGGTACATACTTCCTTATCGATTACCTGCTTAAACCAAATCCCGATTCTCGGTTTTGGTGTGATAGGTTGTACGAGCGATGTGATTCAGGGGGGGTGTTTCTAGGTTTGCTTCTCTTGATTCTTGGAGTTCTCGGATGCGTGTACATCTACTATGTTTGGCTGAGGGATGATGTATAACATGCAGTTGAAATCGGTCGCTCCTCGCGTCGCAACCTCGGACCGCGTTCATCAGCGCTTCGCGCTTCAGCGCGGCCGCTTAACTGGGTGTTAGGTGGATTTTGAACGCACGTGAAGCCACATGGGGAATGTTATCTATCAGCGGCTACTTTGTGCTGTTTTTCCTCGCTTACATAATCTTGGCAGATGCGGAAGATCGTTTGTTTGAGAACTATCCACTGTTAAAAGAGTGGTGGTTTCTTGGGTGCATTCTGCTCCTTCAAGCGATATGGCTCACCTTTATGATTCACGGCTATCGAAACGTTCAACTGCAAGGTGAGGTAAGAAGACTTTGGATACTAGTACTACTAGTAGGTAATGTTTGGGTACTGCCATATTATTGGTGGCACAAGATCAGAGAATCCACCTAACATGCAGTTGAAATCGGTCGCTCCTCGCGTCGCAACCTCGGACCGCTTCTATCAGCGCTTCGCGCTTCAGCGCGGCCGCTTAACTGGGTGTTAGGCGTCTAGAACTTGCATTTCGGCTCATAGAGCATAGAATCCCGCGCCATGGACCTTCATTACATCAACGGCAGCAACTTCGATTCGCTTGAACAAGTGGATTCGCTGTCGCCTGGAGATTCATGACGTAACCAATATTTTGTAAATCTTCGAAACCCCGGCAGCAGCAATGTTCCCGGGGTTTTTTCATTCTAGGAGGTAGAAATGAAAATTCGAGAAATCGTAAAAGATCAGAATGCGCATTTTGTGTTTTATCGCGACCGAGCGCTTTTCTACGAAACTGACAATGGTTTTCAGTTTCCTGTTCCTATCGAAGACGCTGGTTCTGCGACCTTTAACAAAGAGGAGAAGGCGATCCTTCTTATGAGGTATATTCGTAGACATCTAAAGAACGTAGAAGAGGCGAAAGATGCCCAGGCCGATAGCGACGCCTAACATGCAGTTGAAGTCGTTCCCTTCGGTCACTCGGGCGAAGTACCTGCGGTCAAAATGTGAATCACATTTTGATCCTCGGTGTCTTTGCCGCTTAACTGGGTGTTAGATGCACATGGGACTGGTGATAGAAAATCTAGATGAGTCCCAGAATGACCGGATCGAACTGATTTCTCAGTTTCTCCTACCGTGTTTTCAAAAGTACTCTCCAGATTGGCTTCCGAACAAAAAGGCTGCCTTAAACTTGATCATGAGCACGTTTGGCGAACAACGCCGAAGTAGGGTAGCGCTTGGAGAGAATGGTCATCCTATCGGTTGGATTGGAGCGATAACAGACGAGGATGTCTGGGAGATCCATCCTATAGCAGTGTCACCTGACAACCAGCGAAAGGCTGTTGGTAAGAGCCTTGTTGCAGATGTTGAATCTCTAGCGCGATCTTCGGGTGCAGTAGCAGTGTGGGCGGGTACAAGCGATGAGACGGCATCAACGAGTTTTTCATCCATCGATCTATACAAAGAACCTGGTCGCTCTTTCGAGAACATCGAGACCCCAGAAGATCATCCGATCCAGTTCTGGTTAAAGATGGGTTACTCGATAGTTGGTGTAATGCCTGATGAAGAGGGGTTAGGTAAGCCCGGTATTCACTTCGCTAAACGGGTTGTATAGTAAAGATCATGGTTCGTGCATCTAACATGTGGTTGAAGTCGTTCGCTGGCGCTCACTCGGACGCATCGTGCCAACGCACAATTGCGAATGGTTTCGCCATTCTGTCGCAATTGCACGTCGCCACGCTGCGCCGCTTAACCAGGTGTTAGGTAACTACTGGTGATTTTCGAAATACTTGCAGGTCTGACTTTACTAGTTTGGTATCCCATTCGGATCAGCAAAGTTGCGAAACAGGAAGGCCATGGGAACCCGTTTCTTGTTTGTTTTTCAAGGTATTTCGTAGCAATGACTTTGGTTTGGTTACCGACTTTGATGTACACCGTTTTCTGCGTAGCGGCAGCGTCTGGAAACCCAAATCCATATTTTGCCATCCATCTCTATTGGTTGTTGCCGCTGCTTATTTTCATATATCTAATGTGCGAGGGTTTGTATGCCAACTCAAAACAGTCTGAGAAAGATGGTTAGTTACCTAACATGCAGTTGAAATCGGTTGCACCTCGTGGCGCACCCTCGGACCGCTACTATCAGCGCTTCGCGCTTCAGCGCGGCCGCTTAACTGGGTGTTATACGCCTAAGGTGCGTCATGGATAAAGGTCCCTTGCGAGTTGTTACTTCCGGTGAAGTTCGTAGAAAACAGAAAACGATTACGGACCCAAAACATGAGTTAGTTAAGGCGTGGGCAATAAATGTCCGCGACGAAGTTCTGGCGAACGCCCTATCTGACGATCAGTCTTTTAATGAAGTTTGGGAAGAAGCCCTTAAAACATCTCCAAAACCCAGATTTTTGACAGCGGACTATGCAGAAACGATCAAATTCAATGAGGTTGAGTTTCGACATCAACTTGACTATCTCTGGCGAGAGATTAGAAAACGAAAATGAGAGTCAGAGCGTATAACATGCAGTTGCAGTGATCGTCACGGCAAACTCTGAAACACCAGCTGACAAACAAAAACTAGGTGAATAGGATCAGTTTGTGAACTTGCTAGTGCACGATTTGAAGTTGATATATCTGTCGAGCTTTCTGTTTGCTGTCGCCTGCCCACTGCTCTTCTTTATTCCAGTGTTAGGCGAGTTTCTTCAGCATGTTGTCGAAATCGAGATCGGGATGTACGAAAGCCGAGGTGCATTCAAAACACTTGAGAACCACGACGCGCGTCAACTTTTCGGCGTCTTCAAGATTATCGCGATTTCGCTTCCATCATATTGGTACGTTCGTTACCTTGGATACGGGAATAGCCCAGAAGCAGCTAGGCGATTCGACAAGCTGGCGGTAGCACTGTGGTTGGTAGTCATGATGTTTTCCGTTTCAACCTCACTGATTAGTGTTTTTTCGAGTGAACTCACTTCACTGCTAAATCTAAAGCTCACAACATCCGCTCACATACTGTTGGTCAGCAATATTGTGTTGGGATTCCTGGGGTTCTATCTTCTTGGCTGGACCATCGCGTGGCCTCTCGGTAACGCATCAATTGGTTGGATTACGTCTGCCCGTCTAATGAATGGCTTCGTTCTTTGGGCGATTGTATATCTAATCTTAGGAGTCGCGCCTTATATGCTGGTTCACTATGCGTTCACGATATGGGCTATGGGTAGTTCAGAAGAAATAGTCTGGTTCATCTTATCGATGGATTCGATGCTAGTAGGGCTGCTCGGTCTGAATGTCATTGGTGCAGGTTACTTCGCCGTTCTCAGAGCTGCTGACACGAAGGGGGTGAACTTGTTACCCCCTCGCACACCAGAACTCTCGCAGGCGATCTAATCGAATGTAGGCTTAACCATTGGCGTCGGCGACCGGATGTATCTTAAGCTTCGAGTCAGCTAATTGACGCTATAGTAGTCATCCTAATAAGGAGAATAACTATGAGACTTCACAACTTACGCAGTTATCTTTTTGTACTCGCAGTTCTACCTCTCTTGTCTATTGCCTCTGAGTCTTGGACTGTGGAATTTGAGAACACAGCCACCGCCGATGTTTTTGGACACATTGAGAAAATGTTTCGCTTCAAGCCAATGAATCCTGAGGCCAGCTGCCTTACCCCCGAGATTTCATTTTATAGTGATAAGAGATGGACAATAGACACAGCCCCAAATCTCATTCGTGAGATCATGACTGAAGCTGGGTGTTCTAGAGTAACCTTTGAGCGTTTTAGCTACACGGTCGATTCCTGATGAGCTATGTGCAATTTGGGTAGTAGCTAAACGTCTGCTTTGGGTCGATAGCTGTCCTCGAATAGAAAGGGCCGGTCCTCTTTCGAGAACCGGCCTTGTCGTTACCGCGTCAAGCTTTAGGCTGCTTTACCTATCACTATGTCTGCGAGCTTGGCTCGGTGATACTTCGCATCGCCATACAGCACATGGTTGTGCATCTGGCGTTTGAAGAAGATGTGCACGTAACACTCCCAGGTGAATCCGATACCGCCGTGAAACTGCACGGCGCGGCTGGATGAGAATACCGCCATTTCACTGGCCTGTGCTTTCGCCATTCGTGCGTTCAACTCAGTATCGTCTTCGCCGCTGTCGATGGAACATGCTGCGTTGTAGACCAGCGACTTGGTTCGGTCGATGTCCAGCATCACGTTAACGAGCGGGTGTTTAACGGCCTGGAAGAAGCCAAGCGGTCGATCAAATTGAACACGCGTCTTGGCGTATTCGGTTGTCGTTTGTAGCAACCATTCACCTGCACCGACCATGTCTGCTGACACAATCGTCAGGATGGAAGGCATTGCGGCGTCGAGTGCAACATCGCCAGCACCTTCAGCGGCAACTTCGACGCAATCGGTACCGCTGAATTCAATGTGAGCCTGATCTCGCGTGAGGTCGATAATGCCGTCAGCAATGAGGTTCAGGTGTTCAGCGGATGCTTCTACTTGATAGAGGCCAATACCGTTTGCACCTTTGGCGCTCACGATAAATCGATCGGCTTTCTTTGCGTCCTGTACGAAGTAAGCGGTGCCAGAGAGCTTGCCGCCTTCAACAGTCACATCTGTATCCGCAGATTCCCAGGAGCCTTTCTCGTTGGTGATCGCAAGCGTTGTCGCAGTACCGCCAGCAATATCACCGAGCGCGGCTTTCGCTGCCGCGGTGCCACAGGCTTTTAATGCAAAGGTTGCGGCATAAGTGCTGATCAGCGGTGACGGGAAAGCGGCTTTTCCAGCTTCCTCTGCAATGGCCACAGCAGCAACCAGGGGCATACCGATACCGCCAGCTTCTTCAGGGACGCAAACAGCAGTCCAACCGAGCTCAACGATCTGTTGCCAGAGGTTTTTGTCCCAGATGCACTCAATATCGCGATGGATGGTTGGATCGTGGGCAACCTGCGAGTGGATCTTGTCTGGCGAGCAGTTATCTGCGAAAAATTTCTGTGCAGAGTCCCGCAGCATGGTTTCATCTTCGCCGAAGCCAAAGTTTTTTGGTTGTTCACTCATGTCTTACTCCTACTTCGACTTGGGCATACCCAGGACACGTTCGCCCAGGATGTTGCGTTGTACTTCGTTGGCACCCGCTGCGATGGTGACACCAAATGAATTCATATAGGCCAGCGGCCATCGGCCGGATGCTGGTGCGTTTTCATCGTTGGCATAGAGCGAACTTGCGGCGCCTTCGATCTCGTAAGCAACCTGTTGCAGGTCTTGTGCGAATTCGGTCGCGACCAGTTTGAACTGCAGAGGTATGCGCATAGGGTGGTCGACCAGCGGTGGCACATTGGCGCGGCGCTGATTCTGTTTGAACGATTCAGAGCGAATCATCATCTTCATGAGCTCATCACGAATGAGCGGGTCGTCCGCAGCGGTCTTGCCATTTCGGGCCTGCTGTTTGGCCAGGTCGATCAGTGCATAAACACTGCTGGTCTGAGCGCTTTCATCTTCTTCCAGGGACATGCCGCCAGAAGAAGGTGTGACGATCGGGCCTGCACCACGTTCGTGGGCCAGCGTTGTCATCGCAACTTTCCAGCCGGCGCCGACGTCATCCAGGCGGTAGCGATCGTTCAGAACAACGTTGTCGAAAAGCACTTCGTTAAAGCCGGTTTCACCGGTCATCTTGATCAGCGGTCGCACGGTGACACCTTTGTCGAGGTTTTCACGAATTGGCACGACGAAGTAGCTGAGTCCGTTGTACTTGTCATCCTTGCTGGTTCTCGCAAGAAGAATCATCCACTCCGCGAAGTGCGCGAGAGACGTCCAGACTTTGTGACCGTTGATGATCCAGTTATCGCCATCACGCTCGGCAAAGGTTTGTGCATTGGCGAGGTCGGAACCTGCGCCGGGTTCTGAAAAACCCTGACACCAGATATGTTCACCAGACAGGAGCTTAGGCAGCAGTTCGGCTTTGACTTCATCCTGAGCGTGGAAGAAAACGGTCGGCGCAGCCATGCCCATACCAATGATGTTGGGCAGGTAAGGGGTCTTGGCTTTCTGCATTTCAAAGTTGGCAATATCCTGGCAGTTGTCTTTTCCACCGCCACCCACCTCAACCGGATAGTCGCAGCCGATCAGGCCCGCGTCATAGGCAGATTTCTGCCACTTCTGCAGCCACTCAAGTGCTGCGGGATCGCTCAGTTCGAGGGCGCCCTGGGGTAGCTTCACCGGGGGGCGGCCTGGGTGATTTTCTGCCAGCCAATCCTGGCAGTACTTGCGGAACTCGGCCTGTTCCGGCGTGTCCTTTCGTTGCGCTTCGGACATGGGTTACTCCTGTTGATAAGAAATGGACGATTTGTGCAGATGCACAAAAATACAGGCTGTTTTGTACCTGAATAGTGACAAATTGTCACTTCTGACGATGCATATACAGCAAGACGGTATCTCAGTTATTTCAATTTACGCATAGGGATAATTCCACTAGAGTTCCGCCCTCAAAATTTCACCAGCTCCAGAGACCTCCTATGGCCAACTACTTTAATAGCCTCACTTTGCGCGAACAGCTTGCTCAACTGGGTAAGTGTGAATTCATGGATCCTTCCGAATTTGCTGATGAAGCGAATTACCTGAAAGGTAAGAAGCTGGTCATCGTGGGTTGTGGCTCCCAGGGCCTGAACCAGGGTTTGAATCTGCGGGACAGCGGTCTGGATGTGTCCTACACACTTCGCCAATCCGCGATTGATGAAAAGCGCGACTCCTGGAAGAACGCCACAGAAAATGGTTTTACGGTTGGTACTTACGACGAGCTGGTTCCAACCGCAGACGTCGTGCTCAATCTGACGCCGGACAAACAGCACACGGCTGTTGTCACAGAAATCATGCCCCTCATGAAAAAGGATTCCTGTCTTGCTTATTCTCACGGTTTCAACATCGTGGAAGAGGGCATGCAGATTCGCGAAGACATTACCGTCATCATGGTGGCGCCAAAGTGCCCTGGCTCTGAAGTGCGAGAAGAATATAAGCGCGGCTTCGGTGTACCCACGCTGATTGCTGTTCATGAAAACAATGATCCGCGTGGCGAAGGTCTCGCTATCGCAAAAGCTTACGCAGCGGGTACGGGTGGCCATCGGGCAGGTGTTCTGTTGTCTTCCTTCGTCGCTGAAGTGAAGTCTGACCTGATGGGTGAACAAACAATACTCTGCGGCATGCTGCAGACCGGTTCACTGCTTTGCTACGACAAGATGATCGAGAAAGGTATTGATGCAGGTTATGCATCTAAGCTCGTTCAGTATGGTTGGGAAACCGTGACCGAAGCGCTCAAGCACGGTGGCGTGACCAACATGATGGATCGTCTTTCCAATCCAGCGAAAATCCGCGCCTTTGAACTGGCGGAAGAGCTCAAGGACATCATGCGCCCTCTGTACGAGAAGCACATGGACGACATTATGACCGGTGCCTTCTCATCCGGAATGATGGAAGACTGGGCTGATGATGACAAAAAGCTTCTGGGCTGGCGTGACGAAACCAGCGGTACCGCTTTTGAGACCCAGGAAAACACCAGCGACGAAATTGCTGAGCAGGAATACTTTGATCATGGCATCCTGATGGTCGCCATGGTGAAAGCTGGTGTGGAACTGGCTTATGAAGTGATGACTGCCAGTGGCATCAAAGAAGAGTCCGCCTATTACGAATCACTGCATGAAACGCCGCTGATCGCGAACACCATTGCACGTAAGAAGCTGTTTGAGATGAACCGAACCATTTCCGACACCGCCGAATATGGTTGTTACCTGTTTAACCATGCTTGCTTCCCACTGCTCCAGGACTTCATGAAGAAGCAGGATGCGGACGTCATTGGTCGAGGCATGGGTCTCAATGACAACAGCGTTGATAACCAGCGTTTGATCGAAGTGAATGCAGACATCCGCAGCCACAGCGTTGAAGCCATCGGCACAACTCTGCGTGGCTACATGGGTGCGATGAAACGTATCGTTTGATCACGTTTCGTCATGCCGAAATCAAGCTCAGCGAGACCTTTTCGCTGAGCCAGATTTCCTGGCAGATCAATGATGGCCAGTGCTGGGCGATAACCGGGCCAAATGGCAGCGGTAAGTCAGCATTGGTTGCAGCGCTTGCAGGGGAGGGTGAGCTTCGCTCAGGTCAGCGTGATCTGGGCGAAGCGAACGTTGCGGTTGTTTCCCTGGAAGAGCAGTCTCGCCTCATTGCGCGCGAACGACAGCGCGATGACAGTGACCTGACAGATGAAATCAACGAAGGCACACCTGTTCAGGAGATGCTCGACGAAACCTGTCAGGATTTCGAGCTTCAGAAACGTCTGATTGATGATCTTGGTCTGCAGCCCCTGCTTGAGCGGGGCTTTCGAAAACTCTCCACTGGCGAAACCCGAAAGGTTTTATTAACCCGTGCGCTCACCAGCAAACCTCAGGTCCTGGTGCTGGATGAGCCTTTCGAAGGGCTGGATGTGGCGACCGTGCCTCGTGTTGCGGCGCTGCTGGAAGATATCGCCGGGTCGACAACTCTGATCATGTCGCTCAATCGTCTGGATGAAATGCCTGATTGCACGACACATGCCATGCGGCTCGAGTCGGGTGCCATGAGCCAACAGTTTGAGTGTTCCGATGGCGGTCAGGCCGCGCGTCTGCTCGGTCAGATCAGCCAGATTCGCTCGGACATTCAGCTCCCACCGCCAGAAACTGACATTGAAGTGCCGCTTAATGCCGACGGTACTCTGGTTGCTCTAAACAAAGCCCGAGTTGCCTATACCGATAACCTGGTGTTCGAAAATCTCGACTGGCACATTAAGCCTGGTGATCACTGGCAGGTGAAAGGTCCCAACGGCAGTGGTAAGACCTGTCTGCTGAATCTCATCACGGGTGATCATCCTCAGTGTTACGTCAATGACATCAGCCTGTTTGGATTCAAGCGCGGTCAGGGTGAAAGCATCTGGCAGATCAAGCAGTACCTGGGGTTTGTTTCCACGGGTCTGCACTGGGATTACCGGCTTTCGGTTAGCGTTCGCAACGTCATTGTCTCCGGTTTTCACGACTCTATTGGTCTTTATCAAAAAGCGACAGACAAAGAGAAAGCGCTGGCAGACGCCTGGCTTGAACTACTGGGTTTGTCTGATCGCGCGACGGATTCCTTCTCGTCACTTTCTTATGGCGAACAGCGGGTGGTGCTGATTGCGAGAGCGATGGTCAAACACCCGCCTGTGTTGTTGCTTGACGAGCCTTGTCTTGGCCTGGACGAAGCAAACCGGCAACTGGTCTTGAGCTTGACCGACCGGATCTGCGAGGAGGGCGCCACCACGCTGATCTATGTTACACATCATGATGAAGACAAAATTCACGCAATCGGGAATGTGCTGGACCTCGGAAATCGCTAGAATACGCGCCTGATGTTTGCCCGCCTCATAGCCATACTTGCGATTCTGCACGGCACCGTATTCCTCGGTGCTGGTAATGCGCTCGAGCATCTGGTCCACCAGATGCAGGCGCAGGAGGCGCAGACCTCTGACGCACATCACGGTCATCACGGCCACCATGGATCCCACCAGGAGTCTCATGCTCAACATGAGATGACCCAGGAAGACTGGCTGAACTGTGTGTTCTGCCTTGATGGGTTGATGGGAACAGGCATTGTCGTTGCCTGGCTGGATGCTGAGGCGCCTGAGCAAAGACCGATTCACGCTGGCACGAGTCAGCTGCACAGCGACGGGGTACTCGCCGCTTTTCTTGCGAGGGCTCCCCCGCAAATTTCCTGAAACAGAAACGCTGTCTCCCACTGTTAAGGAAAATTTGATGAAACTCTTTTTAAAAGGGGCTGCCCTTGGGCTTGCCCTGTTCTCTGCGTGTGCGTCTGCGACGGATGCAACGCGACCTGATGACCATGCACCTATTGGTGTCATGGGCGATCACACTCACCACAAAGGGGAGTGGATGCTCTCCTATCGCTACATGCTGATGCGCATGGAAGACAATCGCGACGGTACTAAACGGCTCGATGAATCCGAAGTGCTGATAAGCGGTACCGGCGACTATCGGGTGGCACCGACTGACATGGATATGGTCATGCACATGCTCGGGGTGATGTATGCACCCACTGAAAACCTGACGCTGATGGCAATGATCCCCTATGTTGAAAACGACATGGATCATGTCACTGCCATGGGTGGTGCCTTTTCCACGGAATCATCCAATCTGGGAGATATCAGTCTCACAGCGCTGTCCTCGTTCAGTAAAACCAGTCCGTTACCGGAATGGCTCTGGCAGCTTGGCCTGTCGTTTCCAACGGGTGACCAGGATCAACGTGATCTGACCCCGATGGGGAACTCTGTTCTGCCTTATTCGATGCAGATCGGTTCTGGGTCTTACAACCTGATCGCAGGATTGGGCAAAAATGTCAGCCGAGAGCGAGACGCTTTTGGTGTCCAGCTGCGCGGTATTTTCCCTCTGGATAAAAACGATGACGACTACAAAGTCGGTAACCGCGCCACGGTGTCGGCCTGGTATTCAAGACTGCTGAACCAGAGCTTTTCAGTCTCCGTTCGTGGTCTTTACGAATTCCGCGATAACTACAGCGGTGAAGATCCACGTTATGCCATGGCTCAGGCCACCAATCTGGTGCCAACCGTTGATCCTGATCTTCGCGGTGGTGCCAGATTTGATATTGCTGTTGGCGTGAACTGGCTGCACTCATCGGGACATCGTCTCGCGCTGGAGTATCAGGTACCTGCCTGGCAGGACCTGGACGGTCCTCAGCTGGAAACTGACAGTGTTTTGACGGTAGGCTGGCAGCTCGCGTTTTAACGGAGTTGAACATGGCTGTACTTGCCAACCAGAATGCCATTGTCACCGGTGGTGGCAGTGGCATTGGTCTTGCCTGTGCCAGGGCGTTTGCTGCAGACGGTGCGAACGTCACCATTATGGGCCGAACAGAAGAAAAGCTTGCCGCTGCAGCTGAAGCGCTTTCTGCAATTGAGAGCGCTGGAACCATCCAGACGTTTGCCGGGAGTGTTTCCAGCGAAGAAGATGTTGCGGCTGCTGTTGAGAAGGCTGCGCTCGGCGGCTCGCTCGATATTGCCGTTGCCAACGCAGGCGTGGGTGGACTTTCACCCATCATGATCACTGAGTCCGAGAACTGGGACGAGATCATGCAGACCAATCTGAATGGCAGTTTCTACACCATCAAATATGCTGGCCAGGCGATGGCCAAATCCGGTGGTGGTGCGATCTGTGCAATTTCGTCCATCGCTGGTGTCAGAACACACCGGTTTATGGGGCCTTACTGCGTGAGTAAAGCCGGCATCGATATGCTGGTGCGTAACTCTGCGGATGAGCTGGGTGTCGCGAATATTCGGGTGAACAGCGTATGTCCCGGATTGGTTGAGACTGAGCTGGCTTCAGGATTGCTTAGCACCGAGGAAGTGTATAACGACTACATCGACTGTATGCCGATCAGCCGACACGGCAAGGTTGAAGATATCGGTCATGCGGTTCGTTTTCTGTGTGGTCCTGAGTCTTCATGGATTACCGGCGTTGTGATGAGTGTTGATGGTGGTCATCACCTGAGACGGGGTCCGAATGTTGAGCCGTTTTCCAGAATGCTCTTTGGTGATGACGTTACGGACGGCAAACTCTAACGAGGCAGCTGAGGGCTGACGGCCCTTGTGCGATCTCTGATGTTCCGATGTCCGGTGTAACGGCATTCGGATTACCTGCATGACAGGTGCCGTTATCGTCAGGCTGCCACCAGGCGCCTGTCGCGATGAGCAACACCCCAGGCATGATGTTATCTGTGGTTTTCAATCCAGCGAGGAAAGCGCCTCGCTGGTTGTAAACCTTGACCTTCTCTCCGTCAGTGAGTCCCAACCGCGCCGCATCTTCGCAGTTCATCTGTAGGGGTTCACATCCATCGATCAGGCCTTTCTGGCTGGTTTCTCCCGGGTAGTACTGGCTGTGCAGCCGTGTCGCTGGCTGGTGACTGATCAATTGAAATTCATCGGTGTCAGCGCAACCCATCCACTCGTTGGGCTCTTGCCAGGTTGGGTGTCCGAGTTTTTCTGACGCCAGCGTGATCCGCCCTGACGGTGTTGCCAGCGGATGTTTCTCTGGATCTTTTCTGAACGAGTCGAACAGGACCTGTGCGCCCGGGGTTTCGAAGTGGTGTTCTCCCTTCGCCCAGAAAGTATCGAAGTCTGGCATGTCAGGATTGTTCTTTGCCGTGGCGTCGTAGAGTGCTCGCAGCCACGCCTGCTCGGATTTGTTTTCTGTGAAGGCGTCACCAACGTGCATGGCGGTGGCGATGGCCGAAAATATCTCGAATTCGCTGCGGCTGTCACCAACCGGCTGAAGCGCCTGTTTCATTGCAATAAGCACGTCTTCATTGGGCGCACCCCCGATATCATTTCTCTCAAGAAAAGATGCGGCCGGAAGCACGATATCGGCGTGTTGTGCGTTGGCAGTCCAGGCAATTTCGTTACAGATCACGGTATCTGGATTTTTCCAGGCTTCGCGCAACCGATTCAGATCCTGGTGGTGATGGAATGGATTGCCGCCAGCCCAGTAGATGAGTCGTATTTCAGGGTAACGCTGTTCTTTGCCGTTGTATCGGTAACGGGCACCCGGGTTTTCCAACATTTCTGCGATGCGCGAAACGGGAATGTGGTGTTTGATCGGGTTCCCCAACTGGGGGAGATGGCCCAGGTATTTCTTTCGAACGTTTTTCCCAACCTTGTTTTCCACGCCGTATCCGAGCCCGATGCCGGTGCCTGGCTGGCCAATCTGGCCCAGCATGGCAGCCAGCACGATGCCCATCCAGTAGGGTTGTTCGCCAAACTGATGTCGAGTCAGTGACCAGCTGATGGAAATCATGGTTCGTGAACCAGCCATTCGGTCAGCAAGATCACGGATATCTGCTGAAGAAATTCCCGTTATCTGAGATGCCCAGTCCGGTGTTTTCGGTGTGCCATCTTGAACACCGAGCACATAGTTTTCGGTGTCCTGAAAGCCGACGGCATATTGAGCCAGGAAGTCTTTGTCATGGTGGTTCTGGGTGATTAACTCATAGGCCAGCGCCAACATCAGGGCCGTATCAGTGCCTGGGCGAATGGCCAGCCAGTCGGCATTGAGCTCGTCGATGATGTCATCACGGTGTGGACTGATATTCATAAACTGAACGCCAGCGCGCCTCGCGGCTTTCATGGAGTCTCGTTGCACGTGTTTCGCCATACCGCCATTGGTGATCTGGCTGTTGCGAATCGGCATGCCACCGATGCACACCATCAGCTCACAGTGATTTTGTATGGTTTCCCAGCTGCTGGGTGCTTTCAGCAGATCTTCGTAGTGACCGATCACATAAGGAAGAATGACTTCAGCTGCGGCAAAACTGTAAGCGTTCAGAGAGCCAGTGTAACCGCCGATGCAGTTCAGGAATCTGTGGAGCTGACTTTGTGCATGGTGAAAGCGACCTGCGCTTGCCCAACCGTAGCTGCCACCGTAGATCGCTTCATTGCCGTATTCATTTTTTACGCGCCTGAGCTCATCGGCAACGAGGGGAATCACCTCATCCCAACTCATTTCTACAAACTCATCACGACCTCGGTTTTGGCCAGCATCACCGCTCAGATAGCCGCGCCTGACTGAGGGCTTCAAGACACGATGTTTCTGGATGCCATTGATCAGATTTTTGCCGATGTCACTCGGGTCTGTATCAATGTCCGCAGGTATGACATCGATCAGTTGATCATTGTCGACATGAAAGTCATAAAGTCCCCAATGCGTGAGACTTCTTGTGATCATCAGAAGGAGATGATGATGCCGACGATGGTGGCAGTGGTGCAGGTTGCAATGGTGCCCGCAACAATCGATTTAAAACCCATCTCCATGATTTCATTTTTCCGCTCGGGGACGATCGTGATGAGTCCGGTAATCATGATGCCCAGACTGACAAAATTGGCGAAGCCACACAGCGCGTAGGTCATAATGATGCGGGTGCGTTCAGTCAGTTCCTCAACCGGCATTTGACCGAAACGAACGTAGGCAACGAACTCTGTCAGAACCACTTTCGTACCCATCAGCTGGCCAGTGATAAACGCTTCTGAAAAAGGGATGCCCATCATCATGGTCAGCGGTGCCATGACAACGCCCAGGATTCGCTCCAGGGTAATGGCTTCACCGGCGACGTCTGGAAAAACACCGAGAATGGCATTCAACAGGTAGACCAGTGCGACGATCACAATGATCATGGCAATGATGTTCAGAAAAAGCTGCAATCCGTTTGCGGTGCCGGTTGAAATGGCATCCATCAGGTTGTCGGCGCCCCTTTCGACATCACCATCACCAGAAGTCACGGCTGATCTGTCTGGCACCAGTAGGTGAGAGATATAAATCACACCAGGCAGGGTGATCAATGAACAGCTGATAAGATGGCCGATCGCATTGGGCACAACACTGCTGATGACGGCTGCCTCAAGCGCGAGCATGGTGCCTGCAATCGTCGCCATACCAGCGGTCATGATGGCGAACATTTCGCCATGGCTCAGCTTTGAAAGGTAAGGTTTGATCAGAAGCGGTGACTCAATCATGCCAAGGAAGGCGTTGGCTGACACCCCAAGACCGAGTGCGCCACCAATCTCCAGCGTTTTTTCCAGGATCAGGGAAAAGCCGCGCATGATGACCGGCAGAATTTTCAGGTACATCAGGACAGCGGAAATGACACTGAGCACAATGACCAGCGGCATCGCCTGAAAGGCGAGTATAAACCCGCCACCCGGACTCGTTTCCTCGAACGGAAGTGGTCCTCCACCGAGGTAGCCGAAGATAAACGTCGTTCCTTCTCGAGTGGCTGCCTGTAGAACCGATATCCCGTCGTTCAAAACAACGAACAGCTTCTGGGAGGCGGGCAGCTTCAAAAGCAGCAGTGCAAACACAATCTGCAGGAGCAGACTCTTGATCACGATAGGGAAACGGACATCCTTTCGATTTGCACTGAATAGGTAACAGAGGCCAATCAGGCACCCAAGGCCGACGAGGCTTTGAACTAACAGCATATGAGAAGTGAGCTTAAGAACGTTTTCGACAACTTATCAGACCTTCGCCCTGATTGCGTGCTCTTTATGACGCGATCTCTCCAGCCGAATTGACTAATTATGGCTGCAACCTATGATGTTTGATTCCCGATAAATGAATGTTGAATCGCCATGAGCTACGAAACGATCCTTGTCGATACAGATGACACCGTGACCACCATTACTTTGAATCGCCCGGAGCGATTAAATGCCTGGACCTACCAGATGAATGATGAGTTGGTAGACGCCATCAATAAGGGTAATACCGATAATAATGTTGAAGCGTTTGTGATTACCGGCGCTGGCCGGGGGTTCTGCGCAGGTGCAGACGTAAAGGATCTCTTTCAGGCTCAGGCTGAATCGGGTGAAGTTCGACGTGGTTCCAGTGAACCCAACAATTGGGTCAATCTGATGCGCGAATCGAAACCTGTTGTAGCCGCCGTTAATGGTGCGGCGATCGGTGTCGGGCTGACACAAATACTGCCCATGGATTTCATTGTTGCTTCCAGTGCGGCGAAACTGAGTTGTCGTTTCATCAAGATGGGTCTCGTGCCGGAACTGGCAAGTTCCCACTTCCTGGTAACCCGCTGCGGATTTGGCGCTGCCAGTGAGTTGATGCTGACGGGTAAAACGGTGCTGGCAGATGAAGCACTCATGCTTCGTCTGGTTGATCGGGTTGTCCCGCCGGAAAATCTGCTTGATGAGGCGAAATCTGTAGCTCGATCGATGGGAGAGAACCCGCAGTCAGCCCTTCGCATGGTGAAAGATCTGATTTCGGCCAACATGTCAGAAGCAGACAGTAACCTTGTGCAGAAGCGCGAGCTGGAGGCCCTGATGAAGTGTTACAGCTCACCGGAACATAAAGAAGCGATTGCGGCTTTTGTTGAAAAACGCAGCCCGGATTTTAGAGGCGCCCGCGGGGGTTAAGCCCTTTCGAAGCCCGGTGATCGATATTTCGCCAGTCCGGTAAACAGGAATCCATAGACGCACAACGCCGCTGAAACGATCATCGCCGGCACCATAGCGTTCATGGTGCCGAAAGCTTCGATGATGAATCCAATGATCAACGCGCCAATCGGCATACTGCCCAGCATGCCGAGGTTATATACGCTGAGTACCCTCGCCAGGTAAGCCTGCTCGGCTGATTCCTGCACAAGCGCGCGAGAGAGGTTGGTGGTCACACCCATGTTGAGGCCCCAGGCAAAGAGCACCGCCATCAGGGCAAACCACCCCGGTTGGATCCAGACAAAGAACAGGATGATGATCCGTGTGAACTGCATGGCCAGAAACCAGAAGCCTGGTCTAGCCAGGGGCATGATCCAGAACTGAATGACGTTGGAGATTGTCGCGCCCAGGTAAAACACAATCATGATAGTGGCGAGACCCAGTGCGTCACCGTCATAAGCCCGTTTCACGATGAAGGGTAGGGCGGTCATGAACGCGCCGGCGTTAAAGATGCCCGAAGTAAACGTAACGATGAGCGTATGGAAGATCGTTTTGTTTTCGTAAGCCGCTTTGAAGCCTTCGAGCATGACGGCCATCGTCGAACGACGCTCTGGTTTCGGATTTACAGGGAGTGGTTTGATCCAGGTGACCGCAATGGCACCGAGTACCAGACTGATGGACTGGACGATGAGTACGAATCCGACACCGATGGTTTCCATCTGACCGGCGATGATCAGGCCAAGGATCTGGACTAGAAACTGCATGGCAGTTGCCGCGGTGACACCCCGTTGAACGTGTGACCCGGCGATTCGATTCAAGATGGCTTGTTGTGCTGGATTGCTGAAGAAGAGCGCGGTACCCATGGCGACACCAAACAGGGCGACGGTCCAGATATTTAACAGGTCAATGCGGTCGGCAAAGAAGAGCGCCATCGGGAACAACCATGATGTCGCATACACCCAGATGAGCAGTGACCGAGAATCGGTTTTGTCGGCACTTGCGCCACCCCAAAGCATCAGCAGGATGCCGGGGATACCGATGAGTGCCTGGATGATGCCAACCTGGTCTGCAGGCAAAAGCAGGATGCCCACCATCAGCCACGAAAGAAGCAGTTGTTGAATTGACGCTGCGTTACCCGCCAGCGCAGTGGTGCCCAGGTAAATCCGGAACTGCACGTTCTGCCAGAGGCCAGGCTCCTCAGGGGTGGGCAGGGTTTCGGCGTTCGATGGGTCCGGCGTGCTCAATGGCGTCAACTGCGCAGATTAGGCAAGCAGTATAGTCCTGGACAGTTGATAGCACAATCGATCGCGCTCGAAGAAAACTCTTCTAAAACAGTGATTTAAGAGAACAGGCTAAAGTAACGTTGAAATTGACTTGCTTGCTCCAAGCAAGTATCTTCCCTCTACCTTAGACAGTTTAGACGTATTAGCCATGGCAGATTATGTAGCACCCGCACGTGAAATTGGATTCGTTGTGAATGAACTCCTGGATTACCAGGCGCTGAATCACCTAAACAGTTTTGGTGAGGCGACTCCGGAACTGACGGGCGCGATTCTTGATGAGGCAGGAAAATTTGCCGGTGAAATCATGAGTCCGTTGAACCGTGTGGGTGACACCCAGGGCGTGAAAATAGAAGGTGATACTGTTCGTACGCCTGATGGTTTCGCCGATGCTTACCAGCTGTTTGTTGATAACCAGTGGCTCAGTCTGGCACAAGATCCTCAGTACGGTGGTCAAGGGCTACCGTTCCTCGTTCATCTCGCAGCATCAGAAATGTGGAACAGCGCGTGTACTTCGATGGCGCTGTGCCCAATGCTCACCGCTGGCGCCATTGATACTTTGATGGCTCACGGCAGCGAGCATCTGAAAGACAACTATCTGCCTAACCTGGTGACCGGTAAATGGTCAGCCACCATGAATCTTACCGAACCTCACGCAGGGTCTGACCTTTCCACGCTAAAAACCCGTGCCGAACCGGAAGGGGATCACTACCGAATTCGTGGTCAGAAGATTTACATCACCTGGGGTGAACACGACATGGCGGAGAACATCATCCATATCGTGCTGGCACCAATGGTTGATGCACCTCCGGGCAACAAGGGACTTTCCTTGTTTCTGGTGCCCAAGTTTCTGCCGAATGAAGACGGGACTCCAGGCGAACGTAACGATGTCCGTGTCGTTTCAACAGAACACAAGCTGGGTATACACGCGAGTCCAACCTGCGTCATGGCATTTGGCGAAAACGACGGCGCCATTGGTTATCTGATCGGTGAACCTGGCGATGGTCTTGCCTGTATGTTCACATTGATGAACCACGCGCGACTCGAAGTTGGTCTCCAGGGTGTTGCCCTGGCAGAGCGTGCCTATCAGGATGCGCTGGCGTATGCGAAAGAGCGTGTACAGGGCCGAAATGTTGAGACGGGTGAGCCTGCTCGAATTATCGAACATGCCGACGTTCAACGGATGCTGATGCAAATGAAGTCGATGACGGATGCCATGCGCGGACTCACCTACGATGGTGCTTATTCTCACGATTTCAGAACACACGGTCGTGATGATGATGAGAAGCGCCGATTTAATGAACGGTTTGCACTGTTAACGCCCGTGGTAAAAGCCTGGTGTACTGAACTGGTAAACGAAGTCACCTCCCTGGGCGTTCAGGTCCATGGCGGCATGGGCTTTATCGAAGAGACCGGCGCTGCACAGCATTATCGTGACGCGCGAATCGCTTCCATTTATGAAGGTACTAACGGTATCCAGGCCAATGACCTGGTTGGCCGAAAGCTGCTTCGTGATCAGGGCGCAGCGCTGACCACTTATCTCAATGAAGTACTGGACACCGCTGAGTCTTTGGAAGGCAATGCGGAATTGAAGCCGATTGGTGTCGCACTTCGCGGGGCGGCAGAAAATCTTCGAACCGCTGCCAGATATATCCTTGAAAATGGGCAATCCAATCAGAAGTTTGTTGGCGCGGTGGCCTACAACTTCCTGATGACCATGGGTTACGTTGCGGGTGGCTGGTACATGGCCAAGACAGCAGAGAAAGCAGCTGCTGGTATAGAGGGTGAAGAGCGTGAGTTCTATGAAAAGAAGCTTGCGTCAGTGAAATTCTACTTCACTCAGCTGTTGCCAAGACACCGCAGCTATATGGATGCTGTGGTTGCCGGTGCAGATATCGGGGTAGCGCTCAATGAGGCGTGCTTCTAGTCCAATGACCATCAAACAAACAGGTCGCCTGACCCAGGCGGAAAGAACAGAGATTTCCGACAAGAAGATGTTGGAAGCTGCCGTTCGCCTGATTGTGGAACTCGGTCCTGCGGCAACAAGCCTGAAAGAAGTTGGTTTGATGGCGGGCTACTCCCGCGGCCTTGCCGGCCAGCGGTTTGGTTCGAAAGACAACCTCTATGCGTTTGTACTCCGTCATGTGGGAGAGATCTGGTTGTCTCAACTCACCGACGCGACAGAACAGAAGACGGGTCTCGACGCCATCCATGATGCCCTGGATCAGCACTACCGATTTTGTGTGGAAGCACCCGATCAGGTGAGAGCGTTCTACACCTTGTGGTTCGAGTCGGTTAATGCAGGTTCTGAACTTTCAGCCATCATTGGCAACATTCACAACCGGCGTCACCAGGACATGGTGAACTGGATTAATACGGATCCGCAGATTCTTCAGAAAACAAAATCACGGGCAGATGAAATTGCTGCTCAGTTCTGCGCGTCAGTCATCGGTATCGTTTACTACTGGCTGGCCAACCCAAGTGACCTGGAGGAAACCAGGCAGCTGCACGACAATCTTAAGAATACAATGACGCTGCTGATCGCAGCAGAATAAGAGGGGAATACCATGTCAGAAGCAAAAGTCAGATCCGTAGAAGGCAGTACTCAGACGGTACAGGAGCAGCCGCCACTGAGATTTGTGACCGCAGCCAGTCTGTTCGATGGACATGATGCATCTATCAACATCATGCGTCGTATTCTGCAGTCGTTAGGTGTTGAGGTGATTCACCTCGCACACAACCGATCGGTTGCTGAAGTTGTTCAGGCAGCATTGCAGGAAGACGTGCAGGGTATCGCTATCAGCTCCTATCAGGGCGGTCATGTTGAGTACTTCAAGTACGTCGTGGACATGCTGAAAGAACACGGTGCTTCTCACATCAAGGTATTTGGCGGTGGCGGTGGTGTCATCGTGCCGGAAGAGATTCAAGAGCTGCACGATTACGGTGTCGCGCGAATCTACTCGCCTCAAGACGGTATGAACATGGGGCTCGTTGGCATGATCCAGGACATGGTGGATACGTGCCGTGCCGCAGGTTCAACCGGTCATCGTGGCCAGGAAGTTCAAGCAGATAACTATCTGGCACTCTCCAGCATGATCACCGCCATTGAGCGCGGTGAAATGGGTGCAGGCGACCTCGCGGCATTGAAGCTGGGTTCTGACCGTTCGATACCTGTGCTGGGTATCACGGGTACTGGTGGTGCGGGTAAGTCGTCTCTGACAGATGAGATTATCCGCCGCTTCCGGACAGACAGCGGTGACACCGCCAATATTGCAATCCTTGCGATAGATCCAACCCGCCGGAAGACAGGAGGCGCGCTGCTGGGTGACCGCATCCGCATGAATTCGATCTATGCGGACAATATTTTTATGCGCTCTATCGCAACTCGTCAGTCAACCGGCGAAGTGCCCGACTATCTGACTGAGGTGATAGCAGCGACTCGCAAATTCAATTTTGATCTGATTGTGGTAGAAACACCGGGTATCGGGCAGGGTGATGCCGGCATTGTGCCTTACGTGGACGCCTCCATGTATGTCATGACGCCGGAGTTTGGCGCCCAGAGCCAGCTCGAGAAAATCGACATGCTGGATTTCGCAGACATCGTGATCATCAACAAGTTTGACCGAAAAGGCGCAGAAGATGCTCAGCGAGATGTCGCGAAGCAGGTTCAGCGTAACCGCGAGGCCTGGGATCAATCTCCGAAAGAACTGCCGGTCTTTGGCACGATCGCCTCCAGGTTCGGTGACGATGGCGTTTCCGCTGCTTATCACGGTTTGCTGTCTGTGCTTCGTGAAAAAGGCCTTCGTGAGTGGGAATCAAAACTCGCCTATATCGACAGCCGCGTACCGAGTGAACGATCTGTCATCGTACCAGCGGCTCGAGTCCGTTACCTCGCAGAGATTGCAGAGTCGGTTCGCACCTATCATTCAGAGACCCAGGAACAGGCACGTGTCGCACGTGAGCGTCAGCAGCTGAATGGTACGCTGGAAATGCTCGGCGAAGAGAACGAGAAGATTGGCGTGCTCATTGAGCAGAAAGAAGACGCACTGACTTCGGAAAACAAAAAGCTCCTGGAAAACTGGCCGGCGATGAAAGAGGGCTATCAGGGTGAGGAGCGTGTTGAAACAACTTCATCAGGTAAAGAGATCCGAACACGTCTTGGTAGTGAGTCGCTTTCTGGAAACTGGATCTCACGGGTTGCTGTGCCTCAGTACGAAGATCATGGTGAACTGCTCAGCTTCCTGAAGCGTGAAAACATGCCAGGTTACTTCCCGTTCACTGCGGGTGTATTCCCATTCAAGCGTGAGGGTGAAGATCCCGCGCGTATGTTCGCAGGTGAGGGTGATCCCGCTCGAACCAACCGTCGATTCAAGAAGCTGTCTGAGCACTCAGACGCCAAGCGTCTCTCAACAGCATTCGATAGCGTGACGCTTTATGGATTTGATCCGGCAACTCGCCCCGATATTTACGGCAAGATCGGAAACTCCGGTGTGTCGATCGCGACGCTGGACGATATGAAAGTCCTGTACGGAGGATTCGATCTCTGTAACCCAAGCACTTCCGTTTCGATGACGATCAACGGACCGGCGCCTGCGATCCTGGCGATGTTCCTGAATACTGCCATTGAACAGCAGGTTGGAAAGTTCCAGGAGAAAGAAGGCCGTGAACCGAATGAAGCGGAGCGTGCCGAGATCAAGGCGTTCGCTCTGGCGAACGTCCGAGGCACGGTTCAGGCAGATATCCTGAAGGAAGACCAGGGTCAGAACACCTGTATCTTCTCCACTGAGTTCAGCCTGCGCATGATGGGTGACATTCAGCAGTACTTTATCGATAACCAGGTGCGTAACTTCTACTCAGTTTCCATCTCCGGATATCACATTGCCGAGGCCGGCGCGAACCCGATTTCACAGCTGGCTTTTACCCTGGCAAACGGCTTCACCTTTGTTGAGGCTTACCTTGCTCGCGGCATGCATATTGATGACTTTGCACCCAACCTGTCGTTCTTCTTCTCGAACGGTATGGACCCTGAGTACACCGTCATCGGTCGAGTAGCACGTCGTATCTGGGCGGTTGCGATGCGTGAGAAGTATGGTGCCAATGAACGAAGCCAGAAATTGAAGTATCACATTCAGACCTCCGGTCGTTCGCTGCACGCTCAGGAAATGCAGTTCAATGATATTCGTACCACGCTGCAGGCGCTCCTTGCGATTAATGACAACTGCAACAGTCTGCATACCAATGCTTATGACGAAGCGATCACGACACCGACCGAAGAATCGGTTCGTCGTGCTCTGGCGATTCAGCTGATCATCAACCGCGAATTTGGTGTGACCAAAACCGAAAACCCGAACCAGGGCTCGTTCATCATGGATGAACTGACAGACCTGGTTGAAGAAGCGGTATTACGTGAGTTCGAAAGCATCTCGGATCGTGGCGGCGTGCTTGGTGCCATGGAAACTGGTTACCAGCGCGGCAAGATCCAGGAAGAGTCCATGAAGTACGAGACGCTCAAGCACGATGGTTCTCTGCCGATTATTGGTGTGAACACCTTCCAGCCGGAATCCGAGCCGGAAGAAACGACCATCGAACTTGCCCGTTCAACGGAAGAAGAAAAGCAGAGCCAGATTGCCAGACTTGCGGACTTCCAGGCGCGTCATTCAGATCAGTCAGAAGCCGCGCTTGAACATCTCAAGCAGGTTGTTTCCGAAGGCGGCAACGGTTTTGAAGCTCTGATGGAGGCGGTCCAGCACTGTTCTCTCGGCCAGCTGACCGATGCTTTTTTTGAGGTTGGCGGTCAATATCGTCGTAGCACATAAAGCAGCAGTCGGGTTCGCATGCGCGTCGTATCGCTCGTACCCAGCCTGACCGAGACGCTGATTAACTGTGATGTCGACGTCGTAGGGCGCACCCGTTTCTGCATCCATCCGGCCGCGGATGTCGAAAGTATTCCCGTGGTTGGCGGCACCAAAGACGTCAACTGGGATGCCTGCAAAGCACTCAAACCAGATATCGTCGTCATGGACAGGGAGGAAAACACCCTGCCAATGGCGGAGAGCTGTCCTTATCCGCTTCACGCGACTCACATCACCAGTGTCGATACGATTGGTGATGAACTGCGTTCGCTTTCTGACAAATTGGAAAGTGAGTCAATCGCAACCCTTGGCGCAGAGTGGCAGCGACTCGCGAGCAAACCGAACCTCGATTTCCGAGGCTTTTCAGAGGTACCTGCGATCATTGATCAGGTGGGCGATAGGAAGTCCGGCTTTAAACGCATTGAATATATGATCTGGCGAAACCCGTGGATGGCTGTGAGCAGGGAAACCTTTATTGGTTCCATGCTCCGTAAAGTTGGTTTAGATGCTTATCTGCCGGAACATGAGAAACCTTATCCGGAACTTGATGAAAAGGGGTTGCCCGACCCTGACGTTTTTTATCTTTTTTCCTCAGAGCCATTTCCCTTTGGGCGCCATGTTGATGCGCTGACTGAGGCCGGTTTTAATGGCGTGCTGGTCGATGGTGAATTTTATTCGTGGTTTGGTACCCGAAGCTTTCGACTGCTAAAGCAATTTATGGAATCAAACGCTTGAGGCTTTCTTCATGAGACTAGGGGCACTTCTGGGGCCGGTTGATCCGACCCATCCAAATGGACTTGCAACGCAGGCACGACAGCTGGAAGGCGAAGGTTATGACAGCTTGTGGAGCGCCCAGGCGATGGGGCGTGGTTTTATGGTCACGGACCCGTTTATTGCACTGACAGCAGCGGCAGTGGCCACTGATCATGTGGAACTCGGCACCGGTATCCTGCAGCTTTCTTTGTATGAGCCGGTTGATGTCGCACTAAAGTCTTTTTCACTGATGCAGGTTGCCGGTGGGCGATTGCTGCTCGGTGTTGGTGCTGGCTCAACGGAAGTTGATCACGAGATTCATGGCAGCGAGTTCAGTCATCGATTCAAAGCATTTAGTGAAAAGCTGGCGCTGCTTCGAGGTTGGTTCAATGACGGGGCGCAGAACGGCAAGTCAATCAGCCCCTGGCCAGATGTCGAGGGTGGACCAAAGCTCGGCTACGGTACCTGGGATAAAGGCGTCAAGCGAGCCGCGGAAGACTTCGACTTTTGGATAGCATCCGGTATGCACAGAAGCGTCGAAGACCTGGAGCAAATTATCCCGGATTACCGTGAAGCGGGAGGCGCGCGAGCTGTGGTGTCTACCATTATCGTTTCCGGTGAAACCGATGTGGGTGAACTCGGCGAGACGCTTTCAAGATATGCCGCAGCGGGCTTTGATGATGCCGTTGTTATGTTTATTCCTGGTGCGCCCGCGCCATCTGAGATTCGTAAGTTAGTCAGCTAAAAAACAAGGAACAGATCATGTACGAGACAATTTCCATTGAAAAACGCGGCCAGGTTGATTGGCTGACGTTGAACCGGCCGGAAGCCCTGAATTCGATCAACACGCCGATGGTTACCGAGCTTCGCGACTACTTTGGTGGATTGATTGAAGACAAGGACACAAGAATTGTCGTGATGCGTGGTGCCGGCAGAGCGTTTTGTGCCGGGCTCGACATCAAAGCATCCCAGGCATGCACTTATGAACAGCCTTTTGGTGGCGGCATGGGTTTCCAGGGTTACCTCGCTGAGGTCTATATTCGGATGCGTCGTTGTCCTCAACCGATTATCTCCCTGGTGCAGGGCCCTGCATGTGGGGGCGGTTTTTCTTTTGTGCTTGCTTCCGATATTCGTATTGCGGGTGAGAGCGCGAAAATGAATGCAGCGTTTATTCGTATCGGACTGTCAGCCTGCGATATGGGCTCCAGCTATTTCTTACCTCGCCTCGTCGGCACTTCTGTTGCCTCTGAGTTAATGCTGACTGGCCGCTTCATCCACGCAGATCGAGCATTGGCGACCAACCTTGTGTCTGAGGTGGTGCCTGATGATCAACTTGAAGCCGCAGCTCAACCTTACATTGATGAGATGCTTACAACCTCACCAATGGGCCTTAGGCTCACGAAAGAGGGACTGAATATGGCGATTGATGCGGCGGGTCTTGAAGCTGCCATGACCATTGAGAATCGTAACCAGCTGATGTGTGCACGAACCAACGATGCGAAAGAAGGTATGCGTGCCTTTGTTGAGAAGCGAGCGCCGAACTATACCGGCAGTTAAGTTGCAGGCCGCGGCGGTTGGCATGACGTCATCACCCTGTTTTATTTGAGCGCTTTCATGGGGTGAAAGTCGCTGATCGTGTAGAAAGATATTCCGGCCATCTATTCTTTAGAGTCAGATTCATACTCTGAAATATAGTCTTCAATGGCTGGTAATGTGGCAAGACCTGGTTGTTCAAACAGGCTTGCCCACCTCCGTGGACGGCAACGCTTCCTGCAGCCCTCAGGGACATAGTGTAAAAACGCCAGGTGGCAATAATTATTGGAGTGTCGCTGCTCAATTCGGTTGCGGTAATGCCATTGACTGGAACCTGAAAAGAGCAATGCGTCACCGGGCATGAGTGTGTATTCGCGAAACTGGACGGTACTCAGGATGAAAGACTTCCAATCCAGATCAGAGTCGGTTTTGGGGTTCGGGACAGGCCATTCTTGTGTGTCTGACAAATATATTGGCCAGGGCTCTGACTGATCGATACAGATGTCCAAAGTCCACTTTGCTTCGGGAGCGTCCATATGCGGCTCGCAGATGCCAAAATTATTGTACAGGCTGAGAAAATTGTAGTTTCTTTCTACTTTCTCTTTGCAGGCATTTGCAACGACCGTTGCCAGCTGCTCCTGTAACTCGTCAAGTATCGGCACATCAGTGCTAATCAGGCGGCCGAAACTGAAGAATTCAGTTGGGTCCATGTCATCTTCGGACATCAGCGACAGGTGTGTTTTCAATGCTGTCAGAATGTCATCTTGAATCAGGTTTTTCATCAGCAGTGGTTTGAAGTCGCGGCGGGTCCTCAGGGGCGCCATCTGCTGTTCAAAAGTGGCTAAAGCTGAAACATCGTTAGCGCCAAGATATTGTCGGGCACTGTGGTAACAGCGCAACCAACCACCGTCGTACCAGGGGAACTCTTTGTCGGTCATGTCGCATCGCTTCAAGGCAGTCGCGAAAAGATGCATCAATTAGAGATTAACAGCAAGGTGCTGGGTCTCGTTTGGACCTTGAAGGTATTTTCATTATAGAAGGCAAAAAACGCTCATTGCTCTGCACCCATGCGTTTTGGTGAAGCAGCACAATGTCTGTTTGTTATCGTATTCGGTTCAGGCGATAGGTGAACGAAAGCAATCAATGGGACAACCCGCTGCGCGACTACCTTAGGCATGATAAGCGTGAAGCCAAGGTGCGGCCGGTGGTTCAGGTGGCGAGTAAGTCAACCAGTTGCCCCGTGATCAGCCGCTCAACACCCATTTGTCTCTAGATAATACAAAGCGGGGCGTCTCTGGAAAAAAGGCTGATTGACTCGCGCTTGATTCTCAGTTCGGAACGCGCTCTCATCGTGTGGCTCACGCTCGACGAACTAAATCAATGAGCGGTCCCTCTCAGAACGGGAGCTTTATTTCAACTTGCATGCGAGACATCGATGCTAACGGGCATCTCTAGTAATCAAAGTGGACCGAGAATTGTGACGAGCAATATCATTTGATCGGCATCGCTTAATCGGTTGAATAATGATGTCTTAGCCGCAGCGACACTCTGCTAGGAAATATTGAAAGACTATCCAGAAGTCGATAAAGAGATAATATCTGCCGTAAGCATGACACCTTCCCCGAGTTCTTTTTTCTTCACCGACTTAAAAGCCTCCAGGTCTCCTACGACAGCTTGCCACGTATAAAAGTATTTCTGTCCGTCCATGTTGATGGGAAAACATCCAAAGCCAAAAGGCGCCATCGCGAAATCGCCTTCATATTCGCCGAGCAGGTAACAATCGAGGAAGTCCACGTAGGCCTCGCGTTTTTCGATCAATACCAGATCAAAGAAGGGGACAGCGTCTCTTCCACCGGTACCGCTTTGTCGAAGTATCTCTGCGGGAAACAGGCCGCCGGTCCAGCGAGCGTTAATCTCAGTCACGATGACGCTGCCGTCTTGGCCAACAAAATAGTCGATACCGAGATTGCTGCCTTCCTCTGTGACGTAACCTTGTTGGCGAGCGTATTCGCCAACGTTTCGCAGGACGCTCCACTGTTCATCTGTCAGCGCAACACCTTCACCGATAAGGTTGCCGACCCAGAGTCCGTCGGCAAAGAGGATTTTTCGCACGTTAGATAGCTTTATGTCGTTGTTGGATACCACGAGATCTACAGTCATTTCGGAATAGAAATCGAGATCCAATCGCTGTTGCAGCAGGATCACAAAGTCATCTTCATATTCGGCTACAAACTCCTGACACTCTATGATGCTATCGACCATGGTGACATTTCTTGCGCCTGCCAGGCCAAGTAGTTTTGCCACAATGTTATTGCGATGCTTGTTGAAAAAGCTGGAAACGGTTCCGCCGGTCAACTCTGCCTTGGTGGTAATCAGAGTATCCGGCACCGGGATGCCGAACTCGGGTGCGTTTTCAGCGAAATGCTTTTTGGAGTTCACATTTCGATTCATCTCGAGTAGTGCTTCATTCCTGTGGATGACGGAATTGGAGCCGCTGGACATATAGAGGTTCGCGACCTCGGTCAGGTTAGGGTTATCGCTTATCAGCTTCGCCACTGAATCGTAGTAGGAAAGCGCAGGGTGATAGCTGAAGTGTTCTATGGGCACAACGTCATCCACCATGCGTGTGAAAAAGTTGTGATAGCGGTTTAGAACTTTTTGGAGTTCAGGGTCCTGGTAGTTTTCATACAACGCCAGGTGATCACGGTCGTGCCCGATACAGGCGAGAGCCACCTGCAGCATCGCGGTCAGTTCGATGTTGTCGCGATGATCTTGCTGTTGTTTAGGTGTGAGTTCCCCCAGGTCGAAAAAGAGGGAACAATCGTCTCCGGCCATAGCGTACAGAGAAGAGTAGTGTGTGCCAGGGAAAAAGGAGCCTGCTTTCATGACATGTGCGCGCCGCCGTCGACGTTCAGCGTTTGCCCCGTCATGAAGCTCGAATCATCACCAGCGAGAAACGAGACGCTGGCGGCAAGCTCGCTGGGAAGACCTTGTCGGCCCATAGGTGCCGCTCTTCTAATACCTGCAGTGACATCGTCGGTGCTGATGCCAAAGCGGTTTGCTGTTCTGCCGATTGTGCCATCCATCATGTCAGTGGCATGTGAGCCGGGGGCAATGCAGTTGACCCTGATGTTTTGAGGAGCCAGTTCGATCGCCAGTTGTTGAGTGAATCCGACCACGGCCCATTTTGTCGCGCAGTATGCACCATAATCCGGAATGCCTCGTCGGCCGGCTGTGGAAGAGATGTTGATGATTGAACCGCCGTTGCCGTTATCACGCATCAGCTGGCCGGCGAGCTTGGTCATCAGGTAGACACCGTTCAGATTCACATCCACCGTGTCGTACCAGAGGTCATCATCCATATCTAGAATAGGTGCCGCGCCGGCACCACTGGGAACGCCCGCGTTGTTGACCAGTATGTCGATGTTGCCGAATTTGCCCTTGGCTGCACTGACGATACGCTCAACATCCTCACGTTTGGTGACGTCACCCTCTGCAGCCAGGGCTTTCCTGCCCATGCCTTCTATCTCTTCAGCGAGGGAATTCACGCCAGTCCAGGCAATTTCTTTTTCATTGTCCGGTCGCTCATCCGGATGACGAGCGCGTCCGGTGATAATGACATCAGCGCCATCCTCTGCCAGTCGGATGGCCATAGCGCGACCCAATCCCCGGTGTCGTGCCGCGCCAGAAATCAGCGCCACTTTTCCTGATAAATCTGCCATATAGCCCTCAGCGTATTGTTGTTGTTCAGAGACCGAGCACAGTTTTTGCGATGATGTTCTTCTGGACCTCTTTTGAGCCACCGAAGATGGATGATGCCCGGTTATTCAGATAGGTGCCGATTGCTGTCTGGTGCCGCTCTTCCCCAACACCCTCCTGTTCGTTCAGCCACAGCAGGTTGTTGTGCGGCAATCCATAATAGGCAAGCGCTTCGAGACGAGTGGTCGACATCTGCTGGCCAAGACCACTGACCATGTTTTTCATGAGTGAAGCGCCAGATCCCAGGCTTTTACCTGCGGCAACTCGCGCTTGCATGTCAGTTTCCATCTGCGTGAGTGCGTCTACTTCAATGGCCAACTCGGTTGCCCGCTTCTTGAGTTCATGTTCCTCAGGCAGGTCGTCGAGCAGCAGGTTAAGTTCCTGCATGCCGAGCTGCAAACCAGTTGCGGCAGTGCCGCCGCCGCGTTCGAACTCAAGCAGGTACTTGGCCACAGTCCAGCCTTCATTCTCGGGGCCAACTCGGTTGGTGATGGGTACCTTCACGTTGTCGAAAAACACCTGATTAACTTCGTGATCACCGGCCATGGTGATGATGGGTTCTACTGTGACGCCGGGCGTGTCCATATCAATCAACAGGAAGCTGATGCCGGCTTGGGGGCGAGCGTCCATGTCCGTTCTAACGAGGCAGAAGATGTGATCAGCAAACTGCGCGTGTGTTGTCCAGATCTTGGTGCCGTTTACCACATAATAGTCACCGTCTTTGTCTGCTCGGGTTTTCAGGCTGGCAAGGTCTGATCCAGATCCAGGTTCAGAGTAACCCTGGCACCAGTAGTGTTCACCGGAAAGAATTTTAGGTAGGTAGTAGTCTTGCTGTTCCTTGGTGCCATACTTAAAGAGAACCGGAGCGAGCATTCTTAGCCCCAGTGGAATTAAGCCAGGTGCGCCAGCTCTCAAACTTTCTTGATTAAAGATGTATCGCTGGTTTGATGTCCAGCCGGTACCGCCAAATTCTTTGGGCCAGGAAACGCCGGCCCAGCCGCGCGTGTGTAGGATTTTCTGCCAGGCAATCGCCACGTCTTTGTCAGCGAAAACGGTGGTTGTTTTTGCAGTGGCCGCTTTAATTTGGTCAGTGAGTTCTTCAGCGAGGAGTTGTCGCACTTGCTCGCGAAAAGCTTGTTCTTCTTCAGTAAATTCCAGTTCCAAGGGGGCCTCTACCTTCTTAAAAGGATAATTGTAGCGGCCTTCACTTTTTCAGTCATCCCGCAATAAGTAGGAAATTAGTTGCTCGTTTCTAGCTGAGACCCGTGACCAGAATCACGATGATGGCGATGGGCAGCAGGAATCTCAGCAATAGATACCAGATTTCAAAGACAGTGTCCGGCATCAACGGTAATTGCTCGCGCAAGCTGGACTTCTTGACCTGCCAAGCGGCAAAGATCGCGATCAGCAATCCGCCAAGAGGCAGCATGATCTGGTTCGCCAGGTAATCGAGGATGCCGTTCAGATCCATCGCGGCGATCGTCCAGTTCGACATCACGTTATAAGACAGGACGCTGAGAACGCCCAATAAACCGATAGCAACAGAGACCGTGACCGTTGCTTTTTGTCTTGGAAGATCAAAGGTGTCTTCAATCCAGGCCACTAAAGGCTCCATGAGACCAACCATTGAGGTCACCGCGGCGACAGAGAGTAGAGTAAAGAACACGATGGCGACGAAATGTCCGCCTGGCATCTGGGCGAAAGCGACAGGCAGTGTTTGGAAAATCAGTCCAGGGCCACCCGAGGGGTCCATGCCGAAGCGGAAGACCATTGGAAAGATCATGAGTCCTGCTAACAGGGCGACGCAGGTATCAATCACAATAATGATCAACACACATTTGCTGATAGAAACTTCCTGGGGCAGGTAAGAACCAAAGATCAGCATGCCCGCCATACCAACGCCGATACTGAAAAATGCCTGACCGACCGCTGCGAGGAAAGTGCCGCTGTCGATCTTGGAAAAATCGGGTGTAAACAGGTAGGCAATCGCGTCACCGAAGCCAGACTGTGTGGCATTGAACATGACCAGCGCGACCATCAAAAGGAAGAGGGTGGGCATCAGCACTCGAACGGAACGTTCTATACCGTCATTAACGCCGGCATAGATGATGGCGCTGGTGAACAATAGCGCTACAGCCGTCCAGACGAACATGCCACTAATGCTGTCAAGTACATTGCTGAACTGTGCAGCTGCGACTTCCACATTCATCTCAGCAAAGCCTGTAGTAGCGGCTTTATAAAGATACCAAAGCACCCAACCAGCGACGACACAGTAGGTTCCCTGAATGGTGAAGGCGGTGAGCAGGTTAAGGTGCCCTGCATGTTTCCACATGGGTGACGCGCCGTTTTCGCGAGCCAAATGTCCCAAGGCGAGCGGCGGGTTGCCCTGGCCCATACGTCCCATCAACAATTCAGCAAGCAGAATAGGAATGCCGATAATCAGAGCACACCCGAGGTAGACTATAACGAAAGCGCCGCCACCATTTTCTCCGGTGATGTAGGGAAACCGCCAGATATTGCCAAGACCGACAGCAAAACCTGTTGCTGCCATGAGAAAACCGAAGGTCGAAGTGAATTGGTTCGATTGGTGCATGTTACACTTTTTGTCGTAAGTATAGAGTATTCAGACAGTTATCTTGCATTCGAATTTACATGTTAAGACGACTGATCATAAAGTCGCGCCTGGTTACGCATTATGGAAAGGCACGGCAAGGAAAAGTTTGTTTTGTCGGCTGGATTCACGAGTGAAGGCGCGCTTCATTGTGGGGTGAGTGATTAGCGATAAGATTCAGTGTTGCATTGTTGGAGCTGGACCCGCTGGCGTATTGTTGTCCTTGTTGCTGGCGCGTCGCGGTATTCACGTCCATTTACTCGAGATGCATCAGGATCTGGATCGAGATTTTCGCGGTGATACCGTTCATGCTTCAACGCTCGAAGCGCTAGAGCAAATCGAACTGGCAGATAAGGTGCTCGAAATTCCCCACGCGAAGATGAGATCACTGTCCTTCGTTACGCCATCACAGACCACTCAAGTGGTCCAGTTCGGTCGACTGAAAACACGATTCCCCTACGTAGCCATGATGCCTCAGGCTGCATTTTTAGAAACCCTTCTGGATGAAGCTCGTCGATATCCGAACTTTCAGGTCAGTTTTAATGTCACTGTCACAGACCTTTTGGAGAAGAAAGGTAAAGTTGTCGGGGTCAGGACAAACTCGAATGACAGGAAAGCAGAGATCACGGCAGATCTTGTCGTTGCCTGTGATGGCCGATTCTCTCGATTAAGAAATTATAACGAGCCGACGGTGACGCCGACTTCTGCGCCGATGGATGTCGCGTGGATTCGATTGCCGCGCATGGCGTCAGACCCCGAAAATGAAACAGGATTTCATGTGGCGGACGGTAAGATCTGCGTGCTCCTGGCACGGGAAAATGAGTGGCAAATTGGTTATGTTTTTCCAAAAGGGAACTTCCGTGAAATGAGGTCTGAGGGCATCGAGCACTTTAGGTCCGGTCTGGGCCAAATTGTTCCATTTCTGGCCGACAGGGCGAGTTTGCTTCGCGACTTTTCTGATATCCACATGCTCAATGTCAGAGCCGATTTTGTCGAGACCTGGCATCAACAAGGACTGCTGCTACTGGGTGATGCCGCTCATGCGATGTCGCCTGTGGGCGGTGTCGGGATTAACTTTGCGATTGCAGATGCCATTGAAGCCGCAAATATTCTCTCACCCGTGCTCGCGTCAGCAACGCTGGAAAGGTCTCATCTTGCCTCGATTCAACGAAAGCGAGAAAAGGCCGTTCGAAAAATGCAGAAACTGCAAGCGGTGGCGCAGAACCATATCGTGTCGAAAGCGCTGACAAATCACGAATTCCAACTGCCGTTGATTGCAAGACTGTTACTGGTCCTACCTTTTATTCGGGATATACCCGCTAAAATAGTCGCCTTTGGGTTCGATCAACCCGCCATTGATCCCGATTCTTAGTTCGGGCGAAGTGCCGTGAAAAGCGAACCTCTTTTTTGGACAGGTCAGCGTTAACCCGAAATGATCAGCCGGTTTTGATCAATAGTGTTCGAGGTAAAGTCCCTAGAATGGCCTTTGGGACAGAAGCTCGGCCAGCGCTGTAGCGCTTGGATGATCGATCGCTTTTATTCGGTCAACCAAGTTGTCAGATATTGTGCTGCCCATTGCCATCGTGATTTCGCGAGCGGTTTCCGCCGGTATGGCCTTCGCTCTCATCAGTTGATCGAGATAAGCTTGCACAATGACGGGGCTGTTCGGCCAGCGTATCGTCATCTGTCGTTGAGGATTAAACGAATCCTCATCCAGGGCCAGTTTGGCCGCTTCAATTTCAGCTTCAGAGATGTACTCGCTTGGTGTTAGCTCAAAAACATCCAAGCCACGAACGATCTCGGTGCCATATATACGACCCTTGTAGTAATACGCAGACCAGTAGCCACCAACAATCATATGTTCCCTGTGAATGGGACCTCGATCGAAATACCCGATTTCAACCGGGTTTTCAGCGTCAGTGAAATCTATGAGAGATAGACCTCCCTGGTACCATGCCTGAACGAAAATGTCGCGGCCAGGTATTGGGACCAGCGCGCCGTTGTGAGCAACGCAGTTCTCCTGTTCAACCTGAGGAGCAGGCATTTTGAAATAGCCCTGAAACTCAAACTTGTTTTCAACGATCTTGTAGATCGCGTTAGCACCCCAGTCCAGAGGGTCAAAGGCCCGACATCTTGGTCTGCCTCCGCCGCCCCATTCGTCGGTGAAGATGACTTTGGTGCCTGTATTGTTGAACGTGGCCGAGTGCCAGTAGGCGAACCCGTCATCAATGACTGCATCCAGCCGTTTAGGATTTGCCGGATCACTGATATCAAAAAGTATTCCGTTACCGGAACAGGCGCCGGCGGCCAGGTTCTTTTCAGGGAAAATTGTGATGTCGTGGCATTGATCGGTGATTTCAGTTTCCTGGGTGTGGTCACCGTGATCACCGCCGAGCCAAAGACCTGCCAGTGTGTCTTTTTCGGGATCTGCGAACACGGCTGGACTATTTACTATCCTCGCTTTCGCCGGTTCATTCACTGGAATTTCAATCACGTCCACCCGGAACAGGGCGGTATTCAGGTCGCCGGGTGTGTCAGTGCAACCACTCAACTCTTCGTCTTCGCGAACAGATGACGTGCCAGAGTTGTAAAGCACGATTTTATTCTCATCAGCTGACACCACTGAGTGGGTGTGTGAACCCCGACAGGTCTGAACCGCGCCGACTTGTTTGGGCCGCGTCAAATCACTAACGTCGAAGATACGAACACCGCGGAACCTTTCTTCGGAAACATCGCCGACGATGCCTTCGAGACCGCAGTCTATTCTTGCTCGTGTTTCCTCGACAGACATAATGAGCAGGTTATTGACCACAGAGATGTCTCCCTGTCCCCCCGGGCAAACGGTCGAAGACAGAAGGTTTGGCATGCCTTCAGGGTCGATACGGTAGATATTGAATCCGTGGTAGCTGCCCGCGTAAAGCACATCATCTTGAAATGCCATGTCTGTATTCGAAAAACTCAGCAGCGGGTATCTGTCATATGGCTCAGTTTCATCGGCCGTTTCGTCGGAGGCGCCTGAAGTCGCTGTGTCAAACTCATCCGGTGTCGGGCTATCCTCTTCCTCTTCCTCTTCTGGCGGCTCTGGAGGTATCTCTGAGGGGTTTTCTGGATCGAAAAACCCCTGAGGCTTTGGAAGAGCGCCGATCTTCGCCAGGTTCCAGATGGCTTCCTCTGCATCCAAGAAACCAGCAGCCAACCCGGCGCGGGGGTCATCGTTGAGATTGACCAGCAAGGCGTTCATCCTCTCTATTTCGGCCTCCTGGTCGTTGGTGATGTCGTTGGTGAACTCGAATAAGACGGGGTCGTAGGCGGCACCTGGCTGTTCCAGTAATGTTTCTACCATGGTGATCGCCCCTTCATGATGACTGATCATGAGCTTCAGAAACATACGTTCGAATTCAGTCCCGTTGAGCGTCGCGAGTTGCGCTATCTCCTCCGCTGTTGCCATACCCGCCATCTTATGGGTGGTATGCATGGTATGCGCGTTAGTGCGGTCGGGCGCATGCTGGCCGCGTTTCTCCAGCCACTCAGACATGAACTGTATCTCGTCTTCCTGAGAAGTCGTAATACGTCCGGCGACGTCCTCAATCTCGGGTGAATTGGTGCGGTCTTTTACCATTTCAGACATGACGACTGCCTGATGGTGATGCGGGATCATGTCTTGCATGAACTTCACATCGTCAGGAGAGAAACTGCTGTTCGCGATTTCAATCGCCTGATCCGGGGTGAGTTCTATTGTTTCCTCGCCCGGCGCTCCGGGATGAAGGATGGGCGCTGCTGAAATGGCCACTAGTAATGCAAAACCGTTAAACATGGTCGAGTCCGAAAGTCATCTTTGTACGCTAGTGTAACGATAAACGCATGACAGTGCGCAGTTGGAGAAGATACTCAACCAGCGAGAGAGATTTCGGCGGGAGGATGCCGACTCATGTTTATCCAGAATTTCTGGCTAACGATGAATTCTTCTTGACGGTATGATGCTGACGGTAAAGGCAGTGCTTGCGGAGCAACCGGGTCCCAACAGTGAAAATAGGTAGGTAATAAAGGAAATGGAGATTGGAAGTAGCGCTCAGATCACGCTGTTAGTTTTGTTGTTTTACTTTACTGTTGTGATCATGCTCGGTGTGTTCTATTCAAAACGGGCGCGATCCACTCAGGACTTTATTCTCGCTGGTCACAGCTTATCGACCCCTTTCGTTACCAGCTCCGTCGTTGCGACATGGCTGGGTGGCGCTGTGATTCTTGGTGGTGCGACAGAGGCTTTCGTTGGTGGTTTTCAGGCCATAGTCTGGGACCCTTGGTCTCCGGTGATTACGTTGCTGATATTCGGTGTTTTTTTTGTCAGTGTATTCAGGCGGTCTGGTTTCACCACAGCCATTGATTTCTATAATGCTCGCTATAACCAAAGAATTGGCCTTACGTCGATGGCCATCAGTCTGGTTGCCTACGTCTCTTGGCTGTCCGCGCAGCTTCTTTCTCTGGGCATCATTATTCAAGCTGTTACAGGCTTTGATGTCGTCACATCAACATTGGTGGGAAGCGCGATCATATTGACGATCGCTTTATCAGGGGGGCTCTGGGCATTGTCCAGGTCGGATATGTTAGCGTTTGTCATCCTGACCATAGTACTGCTCATTGTGCTGCCTCTCTCGCTGGACGCGGTGGGCGGGCCAATGGCCTTTCTTGAGAAAGCTGGCGCTCAGGACGGTTCACCGCCTTTTAGCCTCTTCTATACGGAAGCGCCCAATGCGGTTGGAGAGCCCACCGGTTTTTACGGGTATCTGGGGTTGCTGGGCGTGCTTTATATGCTCGCTGCCTGGTTCTCGGTTGCGATTGGCGACCTTGGCGGCAGTGTGCTGACAGCTCGTGCGCTGGCAGCAAAAAATGAGGTCGCTGCAACCCGTGGTTTTATCTATGGCGGTTTCATATACCTGGTACTTGGCATGATTCCCGTCATCGTGGGCATGTGTGTTTTTATCCTGATGCCAGAAATGCCAGAAGAGAGTCTGGATAATGTTTTCCCTTGGTTTGTTCAACATCATCTCCCTGCCTGGCTTGGTGTTCTCTTTTTTGTCGCAGTTTCATCCGCCATCGTGAGTACCGCAGGCGATACCATCCTGACCGGTGGTGCTTTGATTGGGCATACCGCGTATGGCGTTTTCAAGCCAGACTCGACAGATCGCGAGCGACTGCTTATGACGAGGCTGTCGATGTGTCTGCTGGCGATTTGTGCGCTTATCTTTGGCCTCGCCATGGGCAATCTTTACAATTTACTCGTATTCGCCGGTGCTGTGGCGTTTCCTACCACATCAGTCATGGCCACTTGTGGTGTGCTCTGGAAAAAGGCCAACGTACCGGGCGCTTGGGCCTCAATGGCGGCCGGATTCCTCAGCTGGATTTGTTTTGTCCTCTTTTTATTGCCTGAAGTAGACGGTCAAATCTGGGATGCCATCTATATCGGTTCTGTTCCTGCCTTTATTTGTAGTCTCCTTGCGATGATTGTTGTTTCCCTGGTCACTCAGCGCGTTTATCCGGCAGGACCGATCATGGATTTCGATGGACAAAACATCTCGGACACGAAAAGGTTTCGCTGGCGTTAGGGCAGGCGGCCTTTGGGCAACCATTTGATAATGATCCACGGGTTGAATCTCAGCGTATCCCGCGTATGAAATTGTTAATGGCCATCTGGGTTTTAGCGCTCTCCTCGAAAGCACTGTGTGCATCAGTGTTAACCGAATTCGATGATGATCAACAGGACATTCAATGGCGAGTCGTCAATGACAGCGTGATGGGTGGCCGTTCAATAGGCGACTTTCAGCTTGACGCCGGGAGGCTGATATTTTCCGGGAAAACGAACACTCGAGGTGGTGGCTTCTCGTCTATTCGCAGCGTCCCTGGGCGATTACGGATTCCGGTGGATGCGATCGGTGTCGAATTAGTCGGAAAAGGTGACGGTCGAACCTATACCTTTCGCGTTCAGACTTCGTCAGGCACTTCCTATTGGGCGGATTTTCCTACTTCAGGGGACTGGCAACCGATACAAATTCCGTTCAGTGATTTTCTACCGAGATGGCGGGGGCGTTTACTGACGGGTCCTCCATTGGACCCCAGTCAGATCGTGAGTCTTGGCCTCATGATTTATGACAAAGAAGACGGCGATTTTTCCATCACGCTCGATAAGATAACGCTTCTGTGACATCGAAAGGCAGATAACGCCCTTTCGCAAGAGGCGCATCCTGCGCAAAGTCGGTCGAAACCAAAATTAAATTCAGGCATGATCGCCGTTTCCCTGAAGAAAGAGCGGGGAGCGCCCACACTCGACTTTTTTCGATCGCAGTAGGTTTATGACAAAGGAAGATCAGACCGCGCTAAGCATTAAAACCAAAGTTTTCTATGGCTCAGGTGCGATTGCTGAAGCGGCAATTCATATAACCTTTAATACCTTTAACTTTTTGTTCTACAACAATGTACTAGGCCTTTCAGGCACGCTGGCGGGCCTTGCCTTGACCATCGCGGTCGTGTTCGATGCAATCTCAGATCCAATAGTTGGCTCACTGTCAGATCGTTGGAAGTCCAAATTGGGACGCAGGCACCCGTTCCTCTACTTGTCCGCGGTTCCGCTTGGGGTTTGCTTCGTGGCGCTGTATGTGCCACCGCAAGCGTTTGGGGAACTGGGTTTGTTCCTCTGGTTCACAATTTTTACCATCGGCCTTCGAGTTTCGCTGACTTTTTACCATGTGCCCCACCTGGCGCTAGGTGCCGAACTCTCTGACGACTACCGGGAACGAAGTATTGTTTATGCCTATAACAGCATTTTAAGCATGGTAGGCGGATCGACAGCCTACTTTCTGGCTTGGACTTACCTGGGCCAGGCTGAAGGTGGCATCAGTAACGTGGATAACTTCCTTCCGATTGGTCTGGCAGTCGGTGTGCTCGCGGTGATTCTTATTTGGCTCTCCGCACACTTTACACGTGATCAAATTCCTAAACTCAAACAGGTTGACGATAGCGTGGGGCGCTTCTCATTGCGGCAGCTCGGCTATGAGGTGCTGGACTGTTTTCACAACAAGAACTATGTTTGGTTGGTATTAGGATTGCTGTGCTTGTCTGCGACTAATGGTATCCGAGAAGCAATGAACGCCTACATCGGCCTATTCTTCTGGGAATTAGATCCAAACCAACTTCGCTTTTTTGGTCTTGCCACGCCTCTTGCCTTTGTTGTCGCGTTTTTTGCCACACCTTATCTGAACGATAAGTTCGATAAGGTGGGTACCATGATCGGAGGTCTTACCGTACTGATCATCTTTCAATTGTTCCCCCCTGTGCTCAGGCTTCTAGGCGTTCTGCCGGAAAATGGGCACCCGTTGATATTTCCAATGCTTCTAACCTCTATCGCCATTATTTATGGTGCCGGCGCGATTCTAAATATCTCTGTAATGAGCGCGCTGGCCGACGTCGCTGATGAGCACGAATTGAACACCGGTCGGCGTCAGGAAGGCATCTTCTATTCAGCGCGCACTTTCGTCGGGAAAGCCACGGGTGCATTCGGTCTGCTCATAGGGGGTATTGCCATCGACATTATTGGTTGGCCCAGGGGCGTTGAGAGTGCTGACCAGGTAGATGCGCAAGTCATCTGGAACTTAGGGTTAATCGAGGGACCGATCGCGATCATTCCATCGTTGTTCGCAATCTTCTTCTATGGACGCTATCGAATTTCCAAGAAACGGCATGCAGAGATTCGTCTGGAATTAGAGCAGCGTCGGCGGGTGGAGGAGGCATCTGAAGCACTGATGTCCGAGTAGCGGCTCTGTCATCTGAGATGATACGACAGTAGAGAAGCTTCGACCCGTTTAAACGGCGTCTGCGGTTTTAACGATTACTCGGTGATGTGTGCGCTGAATTCAGGCATGCCCTCTGCTTGCAATTTAAGCTGACTGCAGGCGTCGGCGCTGGCATTTACTCGATCCCAGAGACCCGTCGCGAGAACAGAGACCCCGCCAGAGAAAAACGCTGCGCCAGCAGAGAGTGCGCTCGATGCAGTGTCTATGGAAAAGCTCACATCCGTCATGGTGCCGCCGACCTTAAGGCGCGGGGCAACAACTTTCAGGGGTGAAATTCCCATTCCTGTCCGACTTCTCGTAAGAAATACGAGGTCAAGCTCTTCAAGACCAAGATCAATACTGCCACTCGCGAAAAAATCCGTGCGATCAGTTCGAGAAACAATGCCAGGGTTCAGCGTAGCGATGCCTTTGTCAAAATGGATGGCGCCGGCAGTACATGAGACGCGTGTTGTTCCTCGATCTGCTGCAGATTGTCTGCCAATGATGACGTTTGTCGCGGCAGTCAGGAAGTCTCCAAACAAAAATTCCAATCGGTTGGATTGAATTCGACCACTGCCGCCTTGCCAGAGGACCGTGCCATCGAGATTGGCCATCATGCTTTGCAGACTGTTGCCCTCACTATGGAGTAGGGCACTGAATCCAGTAGATTTCGAAGGCAATGACTCTCCAGCAAGCAACCAGACCAAGGGAAGCCTTGAGCTTGTCGCGTCCAAATGAATGTCGATGATGCCTTGCTTCTCTTTCATATGAAATTTCAGGTCACCCTTGGAATCATCACTGTCCCATTGTATGTCTCTGCCTTTTAGCTCAGCATCTTCGAGTGCCAGGTCGAATAGAATCCCGGTCGTATACGCTTCGCTTGTCCAAGCGTTTTGGATGTCCCAGGTAAACTCCCCCTCAAGTGCATGCATCCATGAGGTTGGCAAAGTTGCATCACTGAATACGCTTCTGTTGTCAGCCTCCTCGGTTGTTTCTCTCTTTGTTTCGCCGAGTAAAGAAGGATCGAACAAGGGCAGGAACAGTGAATCTGAACGCAGATCAATATCCAGGTAGTAGGGTGTTTTGTTTTGAAAAACGATTTGCCCGGAAATATCCGTCTCTGCAATCTGGCTCTCCAGTTCATTGATCACCAGTCTGTCCAAGTCTCCTTTCAAGTTGAATGAGAACTCATAGGGGCGATCAAGTAGGTTGAACTCAATGTCTAGCAGATCAAGAAGATCTGTGGTGCTTGGACCATGCAGCGTAAGACGACCGAAACTGTTGCTGTAATCAGGGGGTCGGTCCACATTCATGTTGGCTTTGAGCACATGCCCACCAACCGTCGCGTAAATGTCTTCGAATCTAAAGAAGTCGTTCGTGAAGTTGATACGTGTGTTTACCTCGAAGGGAAGTTCCGGCAGAGGATGATCAACCCAGGGGCCGACAAGGTTCTGGATATTCTCTCCCTTGGCTTCAACATCAAGATGTGACCCCAGAAACATGGGTTGTTGAGAAAGCCTGCCCTCAAGTTTGATTGTTGTATTAGCCAACTTCAGATCAAGCGTTTCTATCATCCAGCCGTTTGTATCCTGGGTGATCTGCGTCTCCAGTTGATAAGGCTGCGCATGATTCGAAGAACTTTCTGCGTCGCTGATCAGATGTCGGAGATTCTCTCCTCGCATCGCGATTTTAAGCCTCAAACCTTCAAGGGTGCTGGGGTTCCCGAGCGTGCCGGAAAGACTGCCTTCTTGGCCTGCAGCATTGAATGTGAATCGTGTGACATCCACGCTTTTTCTGCTTCCTGCAAGGTTCAGCTCTCCCTCGAATGGAAAGTTCGAAAGAGGAGTACGATAGCGCCCTATTGCATCATTCAGCGCGAGTGCGTCCGGTATCTCGATGCGCAGATCAGCGCTGTAGGCGAGTTCCTCGTCGAGATGGACAAGACCCGTGCCCGAGATGCCAACAAGCTCTGAGTTCAGGTGGGCGTCAGAAAAGGCGAGCGTGTTGTCCGAAAAATGGAGGCTGGTACTCAGCGTCGCCCTGACATTGGGTAATCCCAAATTGAGGCATTGCCCTATCAGTTCCAGGGAGGTGCCAGCGATATCGACATCCATTCTTACGCTTCCTGGTTCTTCGTTCAGGACCCCATTGGCTGAGATTTCATAGCTGGAAGCTTCGATATTGATGTCGACAGTCTGTCCGAGTTCATTGATATTGACGCCGACAGCAACATCAACTGCTTCGTGTGTAAGATCGCACTGCTCCGCCACAGATCGAAGAATCTTGGGTTTGAATTGATTGGCTTTGACATCGAGCAGCAAGCCTTCAGTGTTTGGAAAGTTTGGCACCTCGACGTTCGCAGTCATCAAGCCTTGCTCAACAGCCACTCGAATATCAGACAACGTCAGATGATCGTGACCGAACTTGATGTGGCCTGTTGTCGAAAAGGGTTGCGGTTGTAGTCGGAATTCGTTGAATAGTGCGCCCACCTCGAACAGAGAAGGGCCTGCGATACTGAAGTTGGCGTCAATGATCGAGTGGCTGCTCAGATCTCCGAGCGCTCCATTAACGCTGACCGCAATACCGCTGAGCTCACCGGATAGATTGACAGAAAATCTGTCTGTTTCATGCGCAACGCTGCCTCGTAGATCAACGATGCCCCGCCTGACCTCAGATGCACCCAGTAGTTTTAAAAGTGGTGTCGAATCCGGTGCCGTTAAGCTGAGGTTAAGATCGACGCCTTGGAGCCGAGAGAAGGCATCGAGTTTTCCTTCGGCATTGAGTGAGTATTGTCCCCAGTTAACGTTTAGGTCCAGTGGTTCCGTATTGCCTAGGGGGTCAGGAAGGCCGTAGCGTCCATGAATGTTTAAGGGTGTACCCTGAAGTACGCCGCGGCAATCGATATCAATCTCGTTGGCCTCAGCGCGCTTTTGTGACCCACATTGCCAAAGGGTCGCCTGAATGTCCTGATCCTCATCCAGATAGCGCAGATCGACATTGCGGAGAGTAAATGACTCTGGTACCCAGCGAATAGACCTCTGTAACGCCAGATTCTCACCTTGGTTCTGTTCTTGCTCAGATTTTGCCTCCGTTAAGTCTTCGGCGATTTCGACCCTACCGTCAATGGCCTCAACGTAAGCCAGGAAATATTCGTCGCCAAGCAACTGTTCGAGTCGCAGTTCCACATAAACTTTTTTTGCTTCCGCACTAAAGTGCGCGCCGGAAATTTGCAGGTTGGTGACTCTGATTGAAAGCAGCCTTCCCGGAGAGATATCGATGGAGTCCAGCTCGATTTGCAGATCGAAACGCGACGCAAGGATCGCCGTCGCAATAGGGATTTTCTGGAACCACGCAATCAGGCTAATACAGATCAGGACGGCAAGAATAGTCAGTAGTCCGCGCATCTTCACGTGTCGGCGCCTGTCCTTTGGCTTGCCAAGAAAACCGCTGACGGGGCGCTTAGGTCAGTCGCCAGGAAAGCCTGGCAGGAGATCAACATCAACTGCAGTTTTGTCATCTCCGGACTTGGCAGAACGGTTGTTTGTCCAAGCAAAGATTTTGCGATGGCACATCGGACGAGAGGGTATTGGTGTCGATGGAAAATCCGTTTTGACGCGGATGCCTTTCCGATAAAGGCCGCGACGATTTGGCTTCTCCCTTCGATCATGCGGTCAAATACGTTGACCAGATCGTCGTTTCATCTGGACGGCCTGACAATCAGGAGAGGGACCCAACTGCGTGTCTTCAATCTTTGCAAAGCTTGAGGTCTTGGCTCTCTTGGTGGTACCGGTACAGGAAAAGTGGATAGGAATGATATGCGCCATGAACTGCTTCTATCAGTCGACAGAATCAGATCATGGCATAAAGCGTTTGCGAGGTCAGGCGTTTGCCGGTTGATAGTTGCTCAGTACTTCAAGATAGACTTCGGGCGGTGTGATGCCAAGTTGCTGGCGAACTTCATCGATAGGCTTTGTTAGCAGAATCTCCCACTCTTGTTGCGGAAGCCAAGAAGCGCGTCGGCCAGCGCGGTATGCCCGCCAGCTTGCCTTGTAGACGTCGTTGCCCAATTCACTGGCGATCTTGAATGCGCCAATCAGTGCAATGAGTCCAAGTCCTCGATTTTTCGTCTGAGCGTAGGTAAATGACAGCAGGCAGGCTTCTCCGAAGGTGTCACGTCCATAGCCTGTGAGCACGTGCCACAGATCGTGTTGATCGCGCTGACGTTCTGCAAACAGTCTCATGTCTCGGTCCTGAATCTCGTCTTCACGCCCGCTCGCTTCCACGAGACCATCTGCGGTGATTTGCTCTCTCTCGACGAAGTTCAGATAGGCGCGACCCAGGGTGCCAGGCTCCATCCGTCTCAGCGCATCACGATCTTGCAAAACCTTCAGCAGATGCGGTTTTTCTTTGAGAATTCTACCGCCAGATTCTGACTGGCGAAATCTCTGGTAAGTGTCATGTAGCGCGTTTCCTGACATGGCCTGAATGATCTCGAAAACCTTTTCAGTTCTCTCCGGGTCAGCAATAAGCTGTTTAAGCGCACGCATGGCGACCAACGGCTGCATGCGGCGTGGTTGATATTTGGTTTCGGTTGTCATCGGTGATACCGTGTTCGCTATTAACAATGGTGTTAATAATAAGCCTATCAACATGAATGTCAATAGCGTAAAAAACGACAGGCCGAGACGCGTAAGGCGCTCATCGGAAGAAGCTAAATCATTGATTTTAAAGGTCGCTGGCGATCGTTTGGCAGAATTTGGTCTTGAAGGTCTGAATATTTCAGGTGTGGCTAAACACGCTGGCATGTCTCATGCCACGGTGATCCACCACTTCGGATCGACGGCCGCGATGAGACAAGCCCTGCTTCAGCAAATGACGCGTGAGCTGCTGTCTGACGTTGTGGAAGCGCTGAATCACCAGGAACCGCCTGAGCAGATTTTGAGTCGCTTGTTTGCCACCTTATCCAAGGACGGACACGGTAAATTGTTGGCATGGCGCGCCATCGAACAGCAGGAAGCACCGGATGGCAGGAACTCCGGTGATTTATTTCAGAGTGTGATCGCCGCTTTGTCAGAGCAGGGCAGTACCTCTGAAGATGCGCGGCAAATAGTTTATCTTGTTGCTCTGGCTGCCATGGGACAGAGCATCAGCGGCGACGTGGTTTCTGCCCTGGTCGGTATGTCGCAAGATGATGTCGGGCACTTCCCGGCCTGGCTCGCGAAAACCATCGGACAGATATAATGCCAAGGCGCTGATGCCCTCAGTCGGGGTATGGTTTTAGGGCGCTGTATGGTCAACAATATTTCGCTTGTTCTATGGTTTGTTGCTTTCTATTCTAGAGGTCGTCGCATGGCACTTTCTTTCTACGAAATCACGGTTCCAAACTATCTGCAGACACTCAATGCAGTGGCGGGAATTCTGGATACCGGCAGAAACTACTGCGAGGAAAACGACATTTCGCTCGATGACGTCGTTGCTATGAGGCTCATCGAAGACATGAATCCATTCCAGTTTCAGATTATCTCCGTGGTGCATCATTCAGAAGGCGCCATGAAAGGATACGAGTCTGGTGAATTTGCGCCACCCAGCGGCTACGGCGAACCCGACTATGCGGGGATGCAGGCCATGATTCAGGGGGCAATCGACTACATATCCTCGAGAGACGAAGCTACGGTGAATAGCTGGAGCCGCGGCCAGGTGACTTTTAGAATTGGCGGCAATGAACTGCCGTTTACCGCTGCGAACTTCGCGCAGACGTTCTCGATGCCGAATTTCTATTTTCACGCGACAACGAGCTACGACATGCTGCGAATAAAAGGTGTCCCCCTCGGTAAGATGAATTTCCTCGGTCAGATGCGCATGGGGGTTTAATGTCCACGGCGGTTACCCCTGCCGAGGAAATTCTCGGTCATCCTAAGGGTCTCTTTGTCCTGTTTATGACAGAGATGTGGGAGCGCTTCAGCTACTACGGTATGCGAGCCCTCCTCATTCTCTATCTGACGAAACACTTTTTGTTCGGAGATCGAGAGGCGGGTCTGCTCTACGGTAGTTATGGCTCGCTTGTCTACGCTATGCCCGTGATAGGTGGCCTGATTGCGGATCGTTATCTCGGTTACAAAAAAGCCATCATGTTCGGTGCCATGCTTTTGGTTCTCGGGCACTTTGGTATGGCATTCGAAGGTCCGCCTTCTCGGGTGATTGATGGTGAGGTTGTTCGCGAGACGCTGTACGAACAAATTTTTTACCTTTCCCTGGCACTGATCATCGTTGGCGTTGGTTTTCTCAAAGCGAGTATCTCCACGATCGTGGGACAGTTGTACGAGGAACATGATCCTCGACGAGACGCCGGATTCACCATCTTCTATATGGGCATCAACATTGGCGCCTTTATTGCCACGCTGGCTTGTGCCTACCTCGGTGAAACCTATGGCTGGCGATACGGCTTTGGCCTCGCGGGTATCGGGATGCTTGTTGGCCTGGTGACGTTTATTGGCGGTGACAAACATCTGCAAGGGGTAGGAGCACCGCCGGCAACCGCTGGTTTGTCAGACCGGATTGCCGGTGTATCTAAAGAAGTGCTGATCTATATCTCTGCCTTTGCCGCAGTGGTCGTTGTCTGGCAGCTGATTCAACGAACCGGTGATCTGGGAATTCTTTTAACCGTGTTTGGCTCTGTCGTCGTGGCCTGGGTGGTCTGGTACTCGTTGTCGAAGTGCACACCCATCGAGCGTGACCGCATGCTGACGATGCTGCTTTTGATCGTGTTATCGGTTTTCTTCTGGGCGTTGTTTGAACAGGCTGGTTCCTCTCTTACGCTGTTTACTGATCGAAATGTGAACATGGGTGAAATATTCACGGCCGGTATGTTCCAGTCATTGAATCCGATGTTCATCATTATGTTTGCGCCGGTATTTGCCTGGATTTGGGTGAAACTGGCACAGAAAAAAAAGGAACCCAGCACACCCATGAAATTTGGTCTGGGTATTTTGCAGGTTGGACTTGGTTTTGTTGCGCTGATCATTGGTGCCAGTTTTGCCGGTGAAGATGGCAAGGTTGCCGTATTCTGGCTGGCCCTAATGTATCTGCTACACACAACCGGGGAGCTCTGCCTCTCACCGGTGGGCCTTTCCATGGTGACACGCCTAAGCGTGGCTCAGGTCGGCGGCATCATGATGGGGGTCTGGTTCCTCTCCAGCGCTTTTGCCACCTACGTGGCAGGGATGATTGCCGGTGCAATGGCCATTGGCAGTGATGGCGCGGATGTCAGCATCGGTCTTGAATCATTGTCGGTTTACGTGGGTGTTTTTGAAAAGCTCGCGATCCTGGCGGTTTCAATTGGCATTTTGCTGATGATTGTCTCTCCATGGCTGGCGAAAAAAATGCATTTGGAAAGGTAATCTTATGAGTGGTCCTTTATCTGGTTTCAAGATCGTTGATCTGAGCAGTGTGATCTCAGGTCCTGTTGCCACGGTTCTGTTGGCAGATCAGGGTGCGGATGTGATTAAAGTTGAGTCGCCCCAAGGTGATATTGTCAGGCGGATGGGCCTTGGGGCAACTTCTATGAGCCCGGGATTCGTGACTGCGAACCGTGGTAAGCGCTCAATTTGTATTGATCTGAAAGAAGACAGTGGCGTCGAATTGATTAAGAAGCTGGTTGAAGATGCTGATGTTTTCATACAGAACTTCAGGCCGGGTGTGATTGAGCGGATGGGCCTGGGCTATGACGTCCTAAAGGCCATCAATCCTAAACTGATCTTCGTTTCCATCAGTGGTTTTGGCGAGACAGGTCCCTATGCTCATAAGCGGGTATACGATCCTGTCATTCAGGCGTTGACCGGGTTACCTGATATTCAGGCGGACAGTGATCGGGCGCGTCCGAAAATGATGCGCACGATCATTCCCGATAAAGTCACCGCTTTGACAACTGCTCAGGCAATTACCGCTGCGCTGCTTGAGAGGGAGCGTGGCGATGGGGAAGGGCAACACGTGAAGGTGGCCATGGTTGATGCAACCATTGCTTTCCTTTGGCCGGAAGGTCTCGCCGGGCTGACGATGGTGGGCAATGAAGCGAATGTGCGGCGTGGTCAGTTGGCTCAAGATCTCATCTTCGAGACAAAAGACGGCTACATTACCTGTGGCGCCGTATCTGACTCAGAATGGGAAGGCATGTGTCTTGCTCTGGATCGAACTGAGTGGATGGATGATGAGCGATTTAACACGCCCTTTGGTCGCGTAAAAAATGCCAAGGCACGACTGGAAGGCATGGGTGATGTCCTGAAGTCAAAAACCAGCGCCGTTTGGCTTGAGCGCCTTGAGGCACATGACGTGCCTTGTGCCCCGGTGTTGAGTCGCCCGGAAATTCTGCAGAACGAACAGATCAAGAATAACGAACTCATCTTTGAGTACGAGCACCCGAATCTCGGTCAGATTCGGCAGCCAAGACCCGGTGCCAAGTTTTCAAGAAGTGATATCAGGTCAAAACCTATTGCGCCCGCCCTGGGTGAGCATACGGCAGAAGTTCTTGGAAGTCTGGGTCTGAGTGACGAGGATATTGCCTCTTTGGTAGGCGCTGGTGTTGTTCATCGTCCAACAAACGATTCGTGAAAAGGCTACTTCTCACGGCATTATCTGTTGTCCTCGTTGGCTGCCAAAGCCAGCCTACTCAGTTCGCGATTATTGGTGACAATCCTTACGAGGTAGAAAATTACCCGCGTTATGACCTGATGGTTCAGCGCATCAACGATAGTGGTGCGGATTGGGTGATTCACCTGGGAGACATGAAGTCAGGGGGTGGTAGTTGCGCCGATGAAGAGCTTCAGCGTGTGTTTGATATTAATCAGCAGTTCGAGATTCCCTTTGCGCTGACGCCGGGTGACAACGATTGGTTTGACTGCGAGCGTGAAAGTGCGGGAGGGTTTGACCGACTGGAGCGCCTGGACAAGTTGCGAGAGATCTTTTATTCGAAGCCCCCGGCGCTGCCTATCGTTAGCCAGTCCACTTCAGAAACTTATGGCGACTTTGTGGAGAATGTTTACTGGCTGGACGACCAGGTCATGTTTGCCACGGTTCATCTCGTTGGGCTGGATGGTAGTGAGGGTGGCGTCAGCCTTCACCTTGACGTGGAAAATGCTGCCATCGAGTGGTTGAACACCCTTTTTGATGCAGCGATTGCAGCGAATGCAAAAGGCATCTTCGTTGCTATGCATGCTGACATATACCCTTTCTCGGGGGATCCTGGCTGGCTGAAGTTTGTCTGCGGCGCCTGCGCCGAGGTCAGACCGCTTTATGAACGGTTTCACGAAGCACTCTTGGCCCAAAGTCGCCGCTACACGCGTCCGATTATGCTGGCGATGGGTGATACGCACATCTTTCGCGTAGACAAGCCCCTTTACGACAATGGAAAACTGGTCGAACACGTCACTCGGGTAGAAGGGTTCGGCGAGGACGCGGTGCATTGGGTTCGAATTGAAGTGCATCCAGATGCCAGCGATGTGTTTCGTGTTCGCCAGGAACTTATCCGAGACAATGTCTCGGGATCCGGAGAGGAGTAGCCATGGAACTTTATGAAGCGATGAGCACGCTGCGCGCGGTCAGGCGACTGAAGGCAGACCCGATTCCCGAAGAGGTGCAGGGTCGTATCCTGCAGGCAGCTACCTGGGCACCCACCGGTGGAAACATGCAACCCTGGCGAATGATTGCCGTCACGGATGCGGGCAACAAGCAGGCGCTGGAAGATCTCTATCGACCCTACTGGGAAGCTTATGTGCCAGGCTACGAAGAGAAGATGAAGTCAATGCCAGAAGCAGCGCAGGCTTCATCGAGACGGGCATTGGACGCGGGCACCTACCTGGCGACGCATATGCATGAAGTGCCCTTAATTGCTGTCTTTTGCTTCAACCCTTCCATCATGACGATTACTGACATTGATCAGCCGCGAACCAGCGTCGTAGGTGGCGGGTCAGTTTATCCTGCGGTGCAGAACTTCCTGTTGGCCTGCCGAAATGAAGGTCTCGGCTGTGTGCTGACCACCTTGCTCTGTTACGAAGAAGCGAAGGTGAAAGACATACTGAGTATTCCTGAAGACTGGTATACCTGCGCACATGTGCCGGTGGGTTACCCGGTTCTAGGTGGTCACGGGTCTATCCGTCGTAAACCTGTGGAAGAAATGGTGAGCTTTAACCAGTTTTAGGTCAGGGTCAGTTCAACCAATACCGTTTCAGGTAACGCTTTTTCGAAATCCTCAGGTATGGGTGATTTGTCTTTGTTCAACCTTACGTTGTGATACACCGCATCCTGTGGAAACAGTCGAATATTTTCCGCCAGCGCAGGGCTGATACGCTGCAGGTCATCAATGATCACCTCAGCTTTGTAGCGTTGTCGAGCGCCGCCAACCAGCAACTCGACTTCAGGTTTTGCAGAGATGTTAGGCCACCACTTGGTTTCTTTGTGGGTAAAACAAACGACTTTGGTGCCGTCTCGCTGGTACCTCACCGGCGTACGAAAAGGTTTGCCTGATTTCCTGCCGGTGAAGTAGATCACCATAAGGCTGTCACTAAAGAGTCCGTGTGCAGGTGACCTCAGCAACAGCTCGACGAAGAAGTTGATTACTTTGAATAGTGGTTCGGGTACCTTCACTTGAGCAACTCTCCTGCAATAATCATCTTTCTAACTTCGGTAGTGCCTGCGCCGATTTCGAGCAACTTAGTGCCGCGAAAGAGTCGGTTTACCTCTGATTCCCAGATGTAGCCGCTGCCGCCGTGAATCTGGACAGCGTAATCCAGAACCCGGTTGCACATATTTGCGCAGTACATCACCGAAGCGGCCGTGCGCGCATGAATTTCACCTCGGCCAGCTTCGTGGCCTTCCACATTGTCAGACTCCGCCAGTACCTGCCAGGAAAACGTTTTCATGGTTTCGATCCAGGTATACATGTCAGCAAGATAAGACTGGATCATCTGAAACTCAGAAATGGTCTTTCCGAACTGTTCACGTGTCTTGGCGTAATCCACTGAAAGTGCAAGGGCGCGTTCCGCCATACCGACGTTGATGGGCGCAATCATGGCGCGTTCAAAATCGAGCCCGCTCATCACGACTTTGTGGCCCTGATTCTCTTCGCCGACGATGTTGTCCCTGGGGACGACCAGGTCCTCGAATACGAGCTCGGCGGTCTGGCTGCCACGGAAGCCCATTTTCTTCAGCTTCTGTGCGACCTTAAATCCCGGTGAGTTGGTTTCCACTGCAAATGCAGTAATACCCTTGGACCCCTGACCTGGCTCAGTCTTGGCGTAAAGCAGGCAAACATCAGCGACTGGACCGTTGGTGATGTACAACTTTGAGCCGTTGATAATGAAGTTGTCGCCGTCCTTTATGGCACGAGTGCGCATCGAGCCTAACGCATCCGACCCCGCGCCCGGTTCCGTGAGTCCAAGACAACCTGTCCATTCGCCGCTGCAAAGTTTGGGCAGATAGCGCTCTCTTATGTTCTCATTACCGTTGTTGTAAAGATTGTTGGCGCAGAGATTGTCGTGGGCGACCCACGACAGCCCGAAAGCATGGTTGTAACGAGAAAAGGCCTGCAATATGACGCCGGCTTCGACATAACCCATGCCGACGCCGCCATACTTCTCAGGCACAGTAACGCCGAGGAACCCTAGCTCACCGAGTTTCGGCATGAGATCATCAGGCCACCATTCCTCATTGTCCATCCGTTCCGCAAGAGGTAGCAGCTGCTCGCGGCCGAACTTGTCCGCGTGATCGAGGAGCAATGCCTGGTCTTCGTTGAGCTGAAATTGAGTCATGGTGTGTCCTGTCTATGAAGCGACCGCTCGCTTGAAAGCGCGCAGTTCGTTTACGAAGAGTTCCGGTTGTTCGAAAGCGGCGAAGTGGCCGCCCTTGTCCAGGTCATTCCAGTACTGGATGTTGGTGTAACGCCGTTCCGCCCAGGAACGGGGTGTTCTAACGATCTCTTTCGGATAACTGCTGACACCGGTCGGCAACTTAACGGTGTTGTCTTCGCCGCCTTCGAACGCGCGATTAAAACTCTCCCAGTATAACCTCGCAGAGGACGCGCCTGAGTTAGTCAGCCAATAGAACATGATGTTGTCGATCATTTCTTCGCGGGTCAGAATGTTCTCAGGATGACCGTCGCAGTCTGTCCATTGATAAAACTTTTCCAGTATCCACGCGGATTGTCCGGTCGGAGAGTCAGAAAGTCCGTACCCCAGAGTTTGGGGCCGGGTACTTTGTTGTTTTGAATATCCAGAATCCCATTTCTGATAAAACCCAGCACCGGCAAGCGCAACTTTGTCAGCTTCGTCTGGATTCTCGCGGGCTTCTCTGGTGGCGCCCGCGTTTGGCATGTTGACGTGGATTGCAGAGCACCTGCCCCGGTTCTGGATGCCGATACCTGTTGTGACAGCGCTGCCCCAGTCGCCGCCCTGGGCGAAATAGTTCCCATAGCCGAGGCGCTGCATCAGGGTGTCCCAGGCTTCGGCAATTTTGTTGATGTTCCAACCGGTGCTTCTCGGTTTACCGGAAAACCCGTACCCCGGCAGTGAGGGACAGACAACGTGAAAGGCATCGGCGGCTGCGCCACCATGCTTGGTGGGTTCGACCAGCGGTTCAATGATCTTGTGAAATTCCACAATGGACCCTGGCCAGCCATGGGTCATGATGATCGGCGTTGCCTCCGCGTGGCTGCTCTTTACATGGAGAAAGTGAATGTCGAGGTCATCGATAGACGTTTTGTATTGCGGGAACTGGTTCAGCCGATCCTGCGTGTCATACCAGTTGTAGTCGTTTGCCCAGTAATGACAGAACATCTTGTGGTAATGAAGCGGCACGCCCTGAGTCCAGTCTTCCACGGTTTCGGATTCCGGCCACCTGGCGGACTTCAAACGTTGCTGCAAATCCTCGATTTCTGTTGTCGGGATGTCCAGCTTGAAAGGGCGGATCTCGCTCATGATCTTTCCTGACGGTCGTCTTTGAGAGCCGCCATACTAGCAAAATTCGCCACTGTGAGCCCCTAGTGCTATCGTCTGAGACCAGGGAGGAAATTGTGAATCGCGTACTTGTTCTCATCTTATTGAGCTGGAGCTCGGGACTGTTGGCCGAGGCACTGCAGCCGGAACTTGAGCGGCTATCCAAAGTCGTGCAAATGAAAACGGTGAGCCATCAGGATCCGAGCAATATGGATGCGGCGCCATTCCACGATTTTGAAGCAGCAGTAAGAGACTTCTATCCGAGAACCTTCTCGGAGTTGGAGGTCACCATGATCTCTGAACACAGTTTTCTATTAAAGTGGCAGGGGAGTGACCAGAATCTGAAACCCGTATTGGTGGACGCACACTACGACGTGGTCCCTGTTGAACCCGGTACTGAGGATGACTGGAACTTCGAACCCTACTCAGGCGCTGTAGAAAATGGCTACGTTCTCGGGCGCGGCACCATCGATATGAAGTCCCCGGCCATGGCGACCTTTGAAGCGATCGAGAAGCTGCTCATTGCCGGGCACCAACCGACTCGAACTCTCTATTACTCCCTCGGACATGATGAGGAAATTGGTGGCCGCAATGGTGCAGCGAAGATTGCCGAGCATCTGAAAGAACAGGGGGTTACTTTTGAATACATGCTGGGCGAGGGTGGTATTGCGCTGGATTCCCATCCGCTGCTGCCTGGCCGGCAGGTCGTTATGGTCAACCTGGCTCAGAAAGGTTTTGTGACATTAACGCTCTCCACTACTGGGGAGGGAGGCCACTCTTCTTCACCAACTGAAGACAATAGTCTGGTGCGCCTTGCTGAGGCTGTCAGCAAACTGCATCGCCAACCGTTTGACCCGAAACTCGTCTCGCCGGTGAGTGACATGCTTGAGTCTATCGGAAATATGCGAGGTGGGGTGATGGGCTTTGCTTTAAAAAACCAGTGGCTTACTTCGCCGTTTCTGATCGATCAGTTGTCGTCGGATCGATTGACACGTTCGATGGTGATCACCACGACGGCAGTCACCATGTTTAACGCTGGTGTGAAAGAAAATGTGATACCGCAGCGAGCGGAAGCCAAAGTGAATTTCAGACTGTTGCCCGGTGACACCAAAGAAACGCTGATCGCAGACGTGAAAGCCATCATTGATGACCCCGAGGTGACTGTTGAAGCGGCAAGCGACTGGAATGTCATTCCGCAGGTCGCCGATATGAATGCCCTCGGCTATGAATTGATAAAAGAGTCGGTCGCAGAAATACTACCTGATGCTGCGGTGATACCTGGATTACTGATAGCGACGACTGACACGAAGCACTACGAAGATCTGGCAGAGAACGTGTATCATTTTCAGCCGATGTTTATTGCGATGGAAGATGCCTCGGGTATTCATGGAACTAACGAGCGGGTTCGCGTTGATGCTTACCTGGAGTCATTGAGGCTTGCTGAGTCAACGATTCGAACCATTACCTCGCAATAGTGTGTGCTATTCTGCGGTTCGTTTGTTGATGATTGATTAAAACTGAGGAGAGACCATTGGCTATTACACTCGCTGACGTCGAAGAAGCACTGGCAATTGAACCGGAGGAGATTCCGGGCAGTTATTCGGATAGAGATTCGCTGCTTTACAACGTAGCGATTGGTATGGGTAAAGATCCGCTGGATGCCAAAGAGCTGGAATATGTCTGTGAAACCATTGGTAATCGCGTGGTACCCACTGCGGCGACTGTGCTGACGAAGCCTGAGCGAAGACCCAGCAAACCGTCCACCCTGATGTCGAAAATGAACTTCGTCATGATGTTGCACGGCGAACAAAGACTCCAGATACATCAACCACTGCCTCCAGCCGCAGATACCCTGATTAGTAATGCCATAACGGGTGTCTACGACAAGGGGGAAGGCAAAGGCGCGCTTCTGACTAACGAAACCCAGGTTAAGTTAAGTGATGGTTCACCACTTTATACGGTGGGTTCAACGCTTTTCTTCCGTGGTGACGGCGGCTTCGGCGGCAGCTCTGAAGGAGCACCAGTAGCGCACACATTGCCGGATCGTGAGCCAGACACGGTTTGCGAGCTCACGCAGCGTGATGATCAGGCGATGGTTTATGCGCTCTGTGGTGACAGAAACCCGTTGCATCGTGACCCGGGTATTGCGGCGAAAGCAGGATTCGAAAAACCGATACTTCACGGTCTTTGCTCTTACGGTATCGCCTGCCATGCGGTCTTAAAAACGATGCTGGACTATGACCAGACCAAGATGACCAGTTTTGACGTGCGCTTTTCCTCACCGGTACTGCCTGGTGAAACTCATCTGGTAGAAATGTGGAAAGACGACAAAGTGATCAGCTTTCGCACTCGCATCAAAGAGCGTGACGTGATTTCGATTAACAATGGAAAGTGTACGATCGCAGACTAAGTTCTTCGGTCAGTCGAGGGTAACAGCGATGATCTGTCGTCGCTGATACCTTCCGGCGAGCTTCGCCATAAAGTTGGTGACGCTCATGATGAAGCCGTACTTTTTGTTAAAAGCCGGGTACATGGCGGCGATTTCGTGCTCATCGTCAACAAGGCGAGCAGTACCGTTGGCCCAGTCGCCCAGTAAACCGCCACGCATATCGCATTCTGCGATCTGCACCTTAGGATTACTTCGGATTCGTTTAACCTTCCCCACATTGGGTTCTGAAAATACGTAACCGGCGCCTTCATGAACTGCCACCCAAACGGGTGTTTTCACGAGGTCGCCGTTCTTTCTGTAGGTTGCGAGGCTGATGTATCTGGCCTTGACCAGATCAGGTTTTGCAGTACTCATAGTTCGCAGTATACAACGTTACCCTGCATCTCAAGACAGTATTCGGCGAATGTTTTTGGGATGTTTGTCGATGAAGTGGTGTTTCACTGCGCCGACCAGGTGAGCTGTGAAAAGCCCGTAAAACAGGTACGGCAATACGATCTTGTGCAGCAGTCCCCACAATTTAATGGCTTCATCATCGGCGGCCCATAGCAACGGCAACTCCCAAGTGAAGAATTTCGATACGTTGCCAGCGTATGTCGACATGGCAAAGCCAGTGATTGGCAACGTGATCATCAGGAAGTAGAGCCCGTAGTGAGCGATTCTCGCAAGGTTCTTCTCCCATGACTTCAGCGATGGATCAAGCGCCGGTCGCGTTGACTTGACGTGCCACATGACTCGTATAAACACGAGGATGAACACGAGGATACCGATGGTCTTGTGTACGGCGTAGTAGCTGGGTCGCCACTCTGTTCCCTCAGGGATCATCGTGGCGAAGATACCGATGGGAAAGAGTGACAGGAACAGGATGGCTGTGATCCAGTGTAGATAACGGGAAACCCGGCCGTATTGTCCTGCGCTGTTATCGTTGCTCAGTTGAACCAGATTGGTTCGGGTTCTCTGTTCCAGTGCAGCCCAAAGCAGGAAGAGGCCTCCGATCAGGCTGATCACAGTAAAGATCCACAGTAGTGCCGGCTTCAGTTCATCGGTGGGTAAAGTTGGCTCTCTTGGCGAACCGAGGATGCCTGTTTGCATCACAAGGAAAAACCACAGAACGCAGACTAAGCAGGCAATTGAAGCGAGCACGGTGCCAGCGGTTCGTAAACGGGACGAAGAACCATTCAACATCACAGTAATGACAACCGCAGCGATGGTCAGCATCAGTGCGATAAGACTATCCATGCAGCCAATCTCTCACATTCGACGGAGAAAGAAAGCTTCTTTCTGACACACGAAGGTCAAATAACTGGATCATTGGTGCCTTTTTTATCCTTGATGCCATGTCTTTGAGTACATGGTGATGATCTCTGTTTGCTGACGCCGGCGCAAATTGAGGGGGCGCATTTTGTGCCATCCTCATGTGAAGTGACATGATAGAGGGCGGAGAGGGCCTTGTGTTCTTTCTGAACATCCAGCGGATTGATGCCAACCTGTGATCCCGACGAAGGTGGATCATTTGATATCTGGCAGCTGTTATGCTGCCGGAATCTGCACTAGGTTGCCGCAGGAAGTTTGGCGCAAACCTTTCGGGACGATGCTCTTTATCGCAGCGGGATTTCCACTTGAATCAACTATCGCCGACCTGTTTTTCATACATCTCGTGCCAGTGACGAAGCTTCAGCTCGTTGTAATCAGCCAGCCTGACATGCTCACGAGCTGTGGCCTTAAGGCCATCATAAACGTAAGGCAGGTTGCGCAGGTCCTGATTAAAGATCTTCGTCAGCTGTCCCAACTCTGAAGCCTCAGTGTAATCATCTTCTGCGGTTAACCAGTGAATCTCTCGCACTGGTTCGTATTCACCGTCCTCTGGGATCGGCGTCAGGTACATGCACTCCATGATGCACTCTTCATGATTGTCACCGTTCGGTCGGAATCGGTAGTTGATCTGATTGAAGCAACCCCAGGGGTGCCAGTTCGGGAATACCGTGAAAAAAACGGAGGCCGTCAGTTCTATGTCAGGAATGGTATCAGCAATAGATGGCACGACATCTGCCAGCATCTGCCTTTGCATTTCTGCACCCATGGCACGGGCTGACATGTTTTTCCCGCCGCCAGCTTCTGCTTGTGCTTTTCGCTTGGTATCAGAGCTTAGGATTCGGCCTTGGCCGGGGTTGTTGAGCTGCAGCCCGCCGACCCAGTTACAGAGATGAGGGTTTGCGTCTGTGATTTCACCTTCAATGTGTTTGGCATCCACATCGAACTTGCCGGTGCGCCCATCTTTCTTTGTTAGCAGAACAACGCCGTCACCGAGATGTTCGTAAACATCGCCATTCAGTGGGTGGCGAACAATTTCCATCCCTTTCTCTGAAGGTAGCGGCTCCCAGGGTGGCAGGCCATTGCCTTCTAGTGCACCACATCGAATCGCACGGGAATAGTTTCCGAACGCATCATATTTTGTGCAGATATCGTGAGCACCCCCGGTCAGGATCTGCGGGTGTGTCATCAATACGTGGTAAGACTCCATAAAGGCTTCCTGCACGACCTTCCAGTTTGCCTTGATGATCTTCGCAACATGGGCTGACTTGTACCGACGCTCATAGGGCAGGAGCTCAAAGTGTGAGGAAAGATCACCGAGAAAATCCTCCAACGACTCTGCATCGGGATCGGCGTTAATGAAAATAAAGCGACCCCATCGTCCGACCTGAACTTCCGGAAGCGACTCTTCGTCTCGATTCAGACCCTGATAGTCATAGGCGCAGGGGATTTGTTTTAGCGATCCATCAAGGTTCCATGCCCAGCCGTGAAAGGGGCAGCGTAATTCGTCCAGTCCTTTCGCGCGGTCTTCGCGCAGCTTCCGACCGCGATGCAAACAGGCGTTATAAAAGGCCTTGTACTCGTCTTCTTCTGATCTGACAATGAGGAAACTGAGCCCGGCGACGTCATAGGGTACGCAGTCACCGACGTGTTCGAAGTCATCTTCGTGACATGCCATGAGCCACGATTTCTTCCAAAGCTTTTCTCTTTCAAGCTCGTGATATCGGCGATCGGTATACCGAGCCACGGGTACCAGGGTTGGGCCCGGCGGCATTGGATTGTTGCGCCTCAATGCGTCGGAGATATTTTCCTTATGTGTGTCTTCATCAAGCAGTCTCTCGAATGCCTCATCCATTGTGCGGACTGGTTTTTCCAGAGCGGACATAATTTTCTCCGTTATTCCTAGGTTGTTTACAGAGGCTCGAAGTCTCTTAGCCAAAGCCGGCCACCGGGATGCGTTGGCATTGGATCGTAAGATCTAAATCCAAGAAGTCTCTGAGTTTTCGGTGAACGATCTCTGACGTCATCCCAGGTATATTCCAGCGGTGAACACTCTTCGGGTGTCAGCCAACCGGCCGTAAAACTCATATGCATGGCGATACGCCACTGGTCATTGGTCGTGTTCTTACCACCGCCGTGGATGACCTTGCCTGTATAAAGCAGGGCGCCACCGGGTGGAAGCTCTGCAGGTACCGACTCTTCGGGCGTGCCTTCCCTGGCGTAGTCCGCCCAGGTATGGCTGCCAGGAATGACCCGGGTTGCCCCCAGAGCCTCGGTCACTTCATCGAGCGCCAGGATGATAGATACTGTGACTTCGGGCGCGTTCGGCCAAAGTGGCCGCACCACATAGTTCCAGTTGCTGCAATCTCGGTGCAGCAACTGGGCGGGTTCGCCAGGGCCGATCAGCATTGCCTGTGCGGTGTTGAGCCAGTAGCTGGGACAGACGGGATTAAGAAGTGTTTCGGTTACAGCGTGAAAGGTGTCGTTTTCCAGGATGTCAAAGAACGCTGCTGAGAGTTTTCCCAGCTGAGTGAAACGAACCGTATTGTTGCCGTGGAAAAACTTCCAGATCTCGCTGTCTGAATCTGCACCGGGGGTGACACTTTCTGCTTTCTGAATAATAGCATCGCGCATCTCATCGATGGTTTGTATGTCGACCAGGTCTTCAACGATGACGCCGCCGTCCTGCTCAAGAATCTCAAGAATTCTTGGAAGGCCGTCAGCGACGACGACTCGTTGCAATGACACTCTAGCTGACCCGAGGATCTTGCTGTGAGCCCCTGACGAGTTTGCCCGGTAAAGCGCCAGTCGCTTTACCCTTTTCGTAAATCACTTCACCCGCCTTGATGGTCAGTTCGATGCCATCCGCATTCTGCAGAAATCGTTTTCCACCAGCTGGCAGGTCATGAACGATATGGGGCGTGCGAAGCTTCAGGTTGTCGAAATCTATGACGTTAACATCGGCTTTAAGTCCTTCAGCGATCTGGCCGCGGTCATTGAGTGAATAGAGCTCAGAGGGTTGTTTGCACAGCATATTGATCGCCTGGGCCAGTTCGATCTGCTTTTTGTCTTTTACCCACTTTGTCAGCACGTAGACGTTTGCACTTGTGTCACAAATGGAACCGACATGTGCCCCGCCGTCGCCCAGCGCACTGACCGTGTGCGGATGAGTCAGCATCTCGGGAATATTTTCGGAGAAGTTTGCAGCAGGGATATAAACCAGGTTGTTGCCGTTGTCGCCGAGGAAGTAGTCATAGAGCCATTCCGAAGGTTCGCGACCTTCTGCCTCTGCCATAGCGACAACAGAGTTTTCGCGATTAGGCAGGTACTCAATCGGATCTTCCAGTGGATACATGTTGCGGAAACGCTTTTCGAAAATTTCAACAAAGACGTGTGGTTGTTCACTTTCTTCTCTGAGGATCTGAGCTTTGACCTCCGGATCCCTGAGTTTCTCGATCTTTTCATCCCAAGGGAGGTCAGCCAGTGCCTTGTAAGTAGGTCGGGCATAAAAAGAATGCATGGATGCGGGGTGTCCCATCAGGATGCCCACGGGTCTGGAGATCACCTGGCCGCGTATATCCAGGCCAGATTCCTGTGCACGCTCTATTCGCTTCAATTGCTCGTGCCAAAGATCCGGCGTTGGTGCCAGGTCGAGCAGGGTAAAGGTGCCTTTAGCGCCAGATCGCTCGGCGATTTCTCGAATGATGCTGAATTCATCGTCGGCGTCTTCCCAGTCGGAGATCATCTGGAATACGCTGCCTTTCTCCCCCGAGAGCGATTCACCCAGTGACTTAAGCTCTTCGGTCGCGGCCTGATAGGTTGGAATGAAACTACCCGAACTGCTCCGGTGAACGAGGGTCCTTGAAGTGGAAAATCCGACCGCACCGGCTTCGATACCTTCTTTGATCAGAACTTTCATTTGTTCGATGTCATCAGCAGTGGCGGCTTCTCGATTGACTGCGCGTTCACCCATGACGTAAACGCGCAGCGGACCGTGTGGCAGCAGGGCGGCAATGTCAATATCCCGAGGTCGCTCTTCCAGTGCGTCCAGGAATTCCGGAAAAGATTCCCAGTTCCATGGAAGGCCTTCGTCCATGGCAGAGCCTGGGATTTCTTCGACACCTTCCATCAACTGCACGAGCACTTCATGGTCTTCAGGTTTGCATGGTGCAAAACCAACACCGCAGTTCCCCATGACGATGGTGGTCGTACCAAGATTCGAAGAAGGGTTCAGATGATTGTCCCAGGTGGCTTGGCCATCATAGTGCGTATGCACGTCGACAAACCCAGGGGTGACAATCTTGCCCCGGGCATCAATGGTTCTGGTTGCATCACCTTCGATGGAAGGTGCCACTTTAGAGATAACGCCGTTTTTAAGGGCGACGTCAGCCTGGATCGAAGGTCCTCCGTTGCCGTCAAACACTTCGCCATTCCTGATGATCAGGTCATATTCAGCCATGGGTCTCTGCTCCTCTCGAGAGCAGATACTTTCGCTTTTTTTGCAACAGGTATCAATTAAACAGGTTATTCAGGCGGTTTATTGCTGCGGCACAGCAAAATCACGCGAGGTCGCGTAAACAGTGGGCCTCAATAAGGGGGCGAACTTCTTCTGGAATGGGAATCGCGCGTCTGGCTTCCAGGTCCAGGCAGATGCCTGTCTGGTCGCTGATGCCGAGAAGCGCCTGGGTTTCCTTGGAGAATACCCAACGTCGTGAATGACGCCACTTTTCGCCATAGTTCACGTCAGTACTCAGGGAAATGATGGTGTCGCCAGCGCGGGGTCGCTGATAGACGATGCTGCGAATTTCCATCATGGCCCAGCTGTAAAGACGACCCTGCTGATCCCTTAAGTGGGGTGGTCCGACCTTGTGCAGTGCCTCTCCGGGTTGTGGTCGCCAGATCACGTGCACGAGATCCGTACCTTCGGCCAGTCGACCGTTTTCATCGCAGTCTTCCTCCAGCACGATGCCCTCTCTTCGACCACTGAGTCCGCCCAGCAGTTCGTTGTCTGGTATCAGGGGCTCGACTTCCTCGAATGAAGGTTGACGGGGAGGCGTTAGCGAGAGTGAGCGAGGTCTTCCATAGTCGGGGATGTCGACCGTCCACTGGGCAATCTGTTGGTCACTGATGTTCAGAGGCAGTTGTTGTTTTGTCGCCACGTCGAGCAAGTGGCTTGTCATAATAAAAGTGGCGGCAATATCACCGGTTGCTTCGTTACGAATCTCGTAGTACCCGCTGATGGCATAACGATCTTCTGTCGTGATCAGTCCGCCATAAGTCTTCAGCGTTGCGCCTTCGAACTGTTCTTTGTGAAAACGATTGTAGGTGTCCGTTCGTCTAAGGGTCTGGCCTTCAGCGGCGGTGACACCCAGCTTTTCCAGCAGCGCCTTGTTCGCTTTGGAAGCACGTTCGACGTAGTAACGGACGTTCAGATGCCCAAGGGAATCAATTTCGGATTCCTGGACAATAGACGCATGTAGGAGTTGTTTATTCTGGCTCATGGGCGGGCATCCTAGGTGGAATACCCGCCTTATTCAAATCTCTTTCAGTAATTCAAGGCAATCCAGATCATTGATGGCGATGCCGTTACGTTCCACCATTTTTGACATCCACGCGAAGCCCCTGTCATTCGCAGGGTCCATCGTGCCAGCAATGACAACGGCAACCGTCCAGGCGTACAAAATGCCGATTCTGTAGTCTCGCCAGGCCGTGTCGAAAACGTAATCGGTGATACCTGCGGCGCTGAGGCCTTCTAGGTAACGCTGCAACAATGCCTTTTCATGCTCGCGGCGCACTTCCGTTTGAGCGGAGTGGCTCAGCAAATAGGCAATGTCATGGATACCGTTTCCTTTTAACGGGCCCTGGAAATCGACGACCATGAGTGGCTCGTGATCAGGGTTCTGGCCGAAGAGCATGTTATCCATGCGAAAGTCGCCATGGATCAGCGTGCGTGGCGGTTGGTCCAGTAGTGCCTGAAGTCGGCTGATCTTGGCGACATAGTTGTCACGTTGCGCGTTGATGGCATCCGGGACAAACTCTCCAAAGATGTCGAGCAGTTGTGTCCAGCCCACTTCGCAGCCCGTGGCCATGTTGGATGCATTCTCGCTGCCTGACATGTGCGGCAACCATTCGACATCCTCGATGTCGTTCCAGAAGCTGGCGTGAAGCTTCGCCAGAAAGTCGATACACAGTTCACACTCTTTCAGGGTTGCGCCAGCGACCTGGCTTCCCATGCGATAGTCGGAAACGTTCTCCATCAACAGGAAAAAATTCTGGTCCTCGTCGATGTCTGATGAGTAAACCTTCGGGCTTCTGGCAGTTGTTCGTGGTGCCAGATCGCGATAGTAGCTCACCTCTTTCAGGTAGAGATTAAACTGTTGTGACACAGCACGATTGGTGTCGTTCTCTGCGGCAATTTTGACGACCAGGCTTGTTGGCAGGTTTGTGTCCTCTGGCCATGTCAGGTGAATGATGGCGATGTTACTCATCATGCCGACACCTTCACCCATAGGTTCCAGTGCCACACCGGTTGGTGCTGTTCCAAGACAGTCAGCAATCCAGTCTGTTGTGACGTCGTTCAAGCTCGCGGGAATTGAAGGCATGGTGTTTTCCTGGTTTCTGTCAAGGGACGCAACTTCACAGATCGTAGCAGGACGTGTTTAATCGGTCATCAACCAGCGTTAAGGGGAAGCAGTATGACGATGATCGTTCCGGAGGTGGACTATGGTCCACTTGCCAGCTTGATGGGCAACTGGGCAGGTGACGGCGGGATGGACGTGTCGCCAGAACCGGACGGGGAGGATCACAGCCCCTATTACGAGATGATGATGTTTGAAGCCTGCGGTGACGTCGACAATGCCGAAGCCCAGGAACTGATTGTCCTGCGCTATCACCTGGTCGCGGCTCGCAAGAAGAACGACAAGGTCTTTCACAATGAGTCGGGTTACCTCACTTGGTGTCAGGCATCCGGAGATGTCGTTCAGTCTTTTGTGATCCCGAGAGGTGTTGGTGTCGTCGCTGGTGGTAAAGCTGAGGAGAACCGTCAGGGCGTCGTGATCGAAGTGTCCGCCTCACTGGGCGACGATGACTACGGCATTGTCCAGGGGCCTTTCATGCGAGACAACGCCAGTACCCAGTCTTTTACTCGACGACTCGAAGTCAGTGGCAACGAACTCAGCTACAAACAAACGACAGTCGTTGATATCTACGGGCGTGTATTCGATCACACCGATGAGAACACGCTGACAAGGCAATAGGAGGCTCTCATGATTAAGGCAGCAGAATGGATCGACCTCACCGGCAAAGTGGCTCATGTCACCGGTGGTGGCAAAGGCATTGGTAAAGGTATTGCCACTGCACTTGCCATGGCGGGCGCCAAAGTCATGGTCAGTGACATCAACCTTGAAACCGCTCAGCAAACCGCTAACGAGATTGGTGGTGCCGCAATGGCGCTCAATGTCGCAGACCGCGACCAGGTTGATGCGGCCATGGCCCAGACCGTCGAGGCTTTGGGTTCTCTCGATATTCTTGTGAACAATGCCGGTCTTTACTTGGGCTATGGCGGTCCCGTCGAAAACATTACCGATGAGATGTGGCAGGCGCTCTGGTCGGTGAACGTAGATGGTGTCTTTTATTGCTGCCGTGCTGCGGCGACGATCATGAAACAACAGGGCGGCGGCCGCATCATCAACATTGCCTCGACACAGGCACGAACGCCGGGCGTAGGTGTCACTTATGACGGCTCGAAAGCCGCAGTGGAGATGATCACTAAATCACTGGCCCTGGAGCTGGCACCGCATGGCATTAATGTAAATGCACTGGCACCGGGACCAACCTGGGTCAACGAAGGTGAGCCACCGCCCGTTGATGCGCAGGTTCCCCCGAAGAGTGGTGACCCTCTGGCGGATACGGTTGCAGATAGAATCGCGCGGTTACCGCTGGGTCATTGGGGCGATCCCATGGAGCAGGGCAAGGCGGCGGTTTTCCTCGCCTCTGACCTCAGTTCATTTGTTACCGGTATCTATCTGCCCTGTGACGGCGGTTGGCTGACCTTATAAGGAAGCGAAAATGAAGATTGGTATCTCAGTCACCTCATCTCACAAGGTGGATGATCCCAGGGAAGGGGCCCGTTACATGATCGAGCGAGCGAAGGCCTCGCGGGAAGCCGGTCTCGACACCTTGTTTGTTGGCGATCATCACGTCACGCCTTATCCTTATTACCAGAACAACGTCATCCTCGCGCGCATGCTAGCAGAGTGGGGCGACAAACCTTTTGGTGCGCTTTACCTTTTGCCACTTTGGCATCCGGTCACCCTTGCAGAGCAGATTGGTACCCTGGCAAGTCTCGCCAGTGGTCCCTTTATCATGCAGTGCGGTCTTGGTGATGAGCGTCAGGGCAAAGCCATGGGTATCGATATGTCGAAACGTGTCGGTATGTTTGTGGCGAGCATCAACACCATGCGAGCGCTTTGGCGCGGCGAGGCGGTGGATGAAGATCGCTACTGGAATATTTCGCAGGCTAGAATCTCGCCCGTGCCGAGTGAACCTGTCGATATCTGGATTGGTTCTGTCGCTGACAAAGCGGTTGAACGAACCGCGCGTATTGGTGAAGCCTGGTTGGCGTCTCCGGGTCTCACACCCGCCCAAGCAGGGGAAGCCATCATCAGGTATAAGCAATACTGCGCTGAATACAAGCGGACGCCGACAGCAACGGCGATTCGCCGTGATATCTATGTGGGTGCCACCAGTGAGGAAGCGAAGCAGGTGGTTGAACCCTATATCTCAGGTGGTTATCGCGGCATTTCGGAAGACGCCCTGATGTATGGGTCACCGGAAGACGTTGCCGAACAGATCAAGGTGCTCGAGGGTCAGGGGTATACAGACATCATCGTTCGAAACCTTAGCGCTGATCATGGCCAGTGTCTGAACACCATTCACCGGCTCGCTGAGGTCAAGGCGCACCTCTCCTGATGCACGGGTTCGACTTCGCGTTCCTCGCCATCCTGTTCATCGGATTGCCGATTTACTCGGCGCGATCTTTTCGAACTTATATCGAGCAGGCACAACGTGGCGAAGACCTGAACCGCGCCATGATCTACTGGCAGACCATGGGCATGCAGTGGACGGGTTTTGTTGTCCTGATGGCAGGTTGGCTGGCCCTGAATCGTCCGCTGGATGAACTGGGATTAGAGGCAGGTGCTGAGCTCGGCTACTGGATTGGCGCCGCAATGGTTGCGCTGTTGTTTGGCTTGTTTGGCGGCCAGATCATAAGGATTCGAAAGATGCCCTTCGATGAAAAAGGGCGACAGTTCGAGGCATTGGGTGACGTTGGTTATGCGCTGCCTCGCACCAGGCAGGAATATGTGCTCTCAAACTTTGTCTCAATTACCGCGGGTATTGTTGAAGAGATTGTTTACCGCGGTTTTGTCATTTGGCTACTGTCTTTGTCTATGCCGATCTGGCTCGCAGCGATTGTCTCCTCCATGGCCTTTGGTGTGGCTCATGCATACCAGGGTTGGGAAGGCGTGCTGAAGACTGGGTTTGTTGGTGGGGTATTTGCCGCGCTTTACCTGATCACCGGCACAATCTGGATTCCCATGGTGCTGCATGCATTGCTCGATATGCTGCAGATGGCGATGATTCGCGAGCTGCATATAGACCGCTCTGAGCAGGTTGCTAGTGAGTCGCCTGATCCCCGCTGAGCCATCGAGTCAGACTGGCGGCATCGAATGTGTACGCGGTAGAGCAGAATTCACAGGTGAGCTCGACGTTTTCTTCTTCGCTGAACAGCGCTTCCAGTTCAGCAGACCCCAGTGACGCGAGAGCGCCGGCCATACGTGCCTGACTGCAACTGCAGGTAAATGTGACCGGGGTACTGCCGAGCAGCTGAATATCTTCTTCCGCAAACAGGTGCTTGAGTATGGTTGCGTTGTCTTTCTGCAGAAGCTCTTCTTTTGTCAGGGTGTTGCTGAGGATTTGTGTGGTGTTCCAGTGTTCCTCTCGCAGTTTTTCGTCAGTTTCAAGTTGTCGCGGTAATTGCTGGATCAGCATCCCCGCCGCCTCTTCACCTGCCACCGCCAGGTGAAACAGGGTGCCCAGTTGTTCTGATTGATCGAAGTAGTGCTTCAGGCACTCAGAAAGATTGCTGCCTGTTAGTGGCACCATACTCTGGTAGTTCTGTTTGCCCGTGGGCGCAATCGTGACCGCCAGGAGACCATCTTTCAGCGCGGAAAAGTCATAGCGGGTGCCGTCTTCCGCAAGCTGTGCGATACCCCGGGTTTCGCCATCGTGGGTGGTCTCTGCCATCAGCGCTCGAATGGCGCCGTTGGCTTTTGCCTGGAGGGTCAGGGTGCCTTCAAATTTGATGGTGCTGGCCAGCAACTGAGCGGCGACCAGGAATTCTCCCAGCAACAGCTTCACGTCATCAGGGTAATCATGATTGCCGATGGCTGATTGATAGCTGTCCGTCAGGCGAACCAGGTTTCCGCGGATGTCCGCGCCTTTAAAAATGAATCGGGTGGAGCTGTCGGTATTCACTGTTAGGTCAGGTTTCTCTCGTATAACTCAAACATTCTTTGCCAAACCAGTTCGGCAGCGTCTTCATGGTAAGCCGGCCGCTGTTTGAAACAGAAGCCATGCTCTGTGCCTGGATGCGTTTCGATGGTGTAAGTGACCTTCGCGTTATCCAGGGCTTCAGTTAGTGTCGGTATGACGAAATCCTCAACAAACGGATCATGATCAGCGAAACCAAGATACAGCTCTGCCTGAATCTGGTCTGCGAGCAGATGTGGAGAGTCTGGTTTATCAGTCACGATCCTCACGCCATATAAAGAAGCAGCTGCCTTGATGTCATCGGGATAGCTGCCTGCGGCGGCGACGACAAACTGGCCGCTCATGCAGTAGCCGACACAACCGATCTTGTCAGTAATGAAGTCGCTGGCGCGACAGTATTCCACCATGCCCTGTGTATCACGGGTGATCATGTCCACGGTGAGTTTGCTTCCCTGGGCGAACATTCTCTGCAGCTCTTCTTCGCCTTTTGACAGATCGAAACGAACCTCGCCATCCCGGTAGTAAAGATCCGGCAGGATGACCACATATCCCTGCTCGGCGATATATCGGCACATTTCGCGCAACTCTTCGCGGATACCCGGAACATCCATAAAGAAGAGTACTGCTGACAGGGCTTCTCCTTCAGGGTGACAGACAAAGCAGTCCATCTCGCCATCGGGTGTCTTGATATCAACCTGAAACGCTTTCATGGGCATCTTTCCTTTGTGAGTCTCGATTATGCGGCTGTCTAACGCGAGGCACAAATCCGGCATCCAGTGAGACCGCCTGTGCGTATAATCCCCTGCAATCCAATCTATCGAAGGAAAAATGATGAACAACAATCGCCAGTGGCTGCTTGCCAAACGCCCTCACGGCGTCGTGACGCGGGACAATTTTGAGTACGCGGAAGGGCCAATTCCTGAGCCGGGTGAAGGCGAAGTGCTCGTGCGTAACCTTTTTCTTTCTTTTGATCCGACACAGCGAGGCTGGATGGAAGATCGGGAGAGCTATCTGCCGCCAGTTCAGATCGGTGAGCCGATGCGCGCAGGCTCTATTGGCCAGGTTGTTGAATCCAACAATGATGAATTCGCCAAGGGCGATATCGTTCAGACGACAGGCGGTTGGCAGGATTTCCTGGTTGCCGCACCAGGTCAGGGTGTGATGGGTCTTTCTAAAGTGCCTGAAGGTGTGCCACCAGAAATGATGCTTTCCGTTCTTGGTGTGACGGGTTTGACGGCTTACTTCGGGTTACTGGATCTGGGTGAACCGAAAGAAGGAGAGACGGTGCTGGTTTCCGGTGCTGCTGGCGCAACCGGTTCCGTCGCGGGTCAGATTGCTAAGATCAAAGGTTGCCGCGTTGTCGGTATCGCGGGCGGTCCTGACAAGTGTCGTTGGCTGAAAGAAGAAGCGGGTTTTGATGACGTCATCGATTACAAGAACGAAGACGTGGACGCGCGGATTGCTGAAACCTGCCCGAACAAAGTTGATGTCTTCTTCGATAACGTTGGCGGTGACATCCTTGAGGCTGCGCTCAATCACATCAACATGAAAGCGCGCGTGGTGCTTTGTGGTGGAATCTCTGCTTACAACGCCACTGAGCCGGTACCTGGGCCAACGAACCTGATGAACCTCGTCATCATGCGTGGCCGAATGGAAGGCTTTATTGTCATCGACTACATGCACCGCGCCGGTGAGGCGATCACAGACCTGATGGGTTGGATTGGCGCCGGTGAGTTGAAGTACCAGGTCGATATGCAGGAAGGCTTCGACAATATTCCTGATACGCTGAATCGACTGTTCACTGGTAAAAATCTAGGCAAGCAGTTGCTGAAGATCGCTGACCCCAGCTAGGCGGATGATGCCCGGGCTCGTTGCTTCAAGAGCAGCGAGCCCAAAATCATGGTCAGTGTAATCATCGTCAGCAGCGTTAACCCGTTCGTGAATCCGCCACTTGGTGTATAGAGAAGGCCAAGGGTTAGCGGACCCATCACTCCACCCAACTCTGCGGCAGAGAAGAAGAGCCCACTCGCTACACCCGCATACCGTTCGCCAATCTCAGGCAGCTCCACCAACGTCAGGATCAAAACGGTCATCAGGCTGGAACGTGCGATACCCTGCAGCAGCAATCCGGTGATCAGGGATTCAGGTTCATTGAATCGCAGCAGCAGGCTCGCGAGAAACGCCGCTGCACTTAATGCGAGAAGAATGTTGAAGCGTCGTTCCGGGGTGGCGAGGCGAGGAATGATCAGAGACCCGATGATACCGATGACCGTTGGGAGTGCCGCCCAATAGCCCGCGTGAACGGCAGATAACCCGTGCGACTGCAACAGTTCCGGAAGCCAGTTGTTCAGACCGTGGTTGAACATAAACACGCTGATACTCATCAGCAGAACAATCATGACCGTTGGCTTACTGATCAGTTCGCCGATCACTCTGATTTGGGAGACGCTGGCAGCAGCTGATTCTGCCGAATCGGAAGAGCGATTGAGTGTTGCGATCAAAAACCAGATGGCGGCTGATGCGAATGTAACAAGCGTCCATAAAGCCATCACGTCACGCCAGTCGTGATTGAACCAGGGCAATAGAAATGAATGTGTCGTGGTCAGTGAAACAATGCCGCCGATGGCCGGACCCGTCATGTAGATGCCCATGGCCAGACCGCGGGATGACCCTTCGAAGATCGACACAACGACTTTGGGTGCACCGGCAGATATGATCGGGCCTCCGAGGCCAAACAGCATGACCGCTGCAATTAAGCTGGTTGCGTCTCCTGCAAACACCCTTGCCAGTGCAGAACAGCCGACCAGAATGCCGCCCAGCGCCAGCGCGTATTGGGGACCGATTCGATCCAGCAGAATGCCCGCGGGGACAGCTGAGAAGATATAAACCAGTTGCCAGGCGCCCATCGCCATACCCATCTGCGCATGGGTCATCGACAGGTCTTCGATGATCAGGGAGGCCATTGGCGCAAGACTCGTGGCCACCAGGCCAAATGAGCCATACAGCAGCCAGACGCCCAGTAGGAGGAGCCAGCGGGAACTCATGCCATCAGTATCCCATATTGGGGGACTGGACTCTCCAGGGGCTTCAGGCTTTAAGCTTTTTGACCATGAGTGAGAACACCACAACCCTGCTCGATATTCACGGTATGTCCTGTGCCGGTTGCGTGCGTTCTGTTGAGCGCGCGCTCGCCAGTGTGCAGGGTGTTACCAGTGCCAGTGTCAACTTTGCGTCGCAATCAGCAGCTGTGTCTGGTGATGTTTCTGTTGAGCACCTGATAGACGCTGTGCAGTCAGCGGGATATGACGCTGACCAGCACGTTATGGTTCCGCTGGCAGATCAAGAGCAGCAGATGCGCGCCGATCTCATCGAAGCGTTTCTTAAGTCAGCGATGCTGCTGATCGCCGCCAGCATCCTGATGGCTGACATGTGGGTTGGATTCCTGCCTTCAACGCATTCAACACCCGCGTGGTTAGTGATCAGTATCGTGACTCTGGCATTGATGGGGTTTGCCGGCGGACAGTTTTATCGTAATGCGTTGATCGCTGCCCGGCATGGTTCGGCAACCATGGATACATTGATTGCGCTGGGTACTGGCATGGCTTACCTCTACTCGGTCATGGTGGTGTTTGTTCCAGAGGTGCTGCCGGAAGGTAGTCGCCACCAGTTTTTTGAAGCGGCACTCTACGTCATTGGTTTTGTCAGCCTCGGGCGTGCCATTGAACTCTATTCCAGATCTGATACCTCCCTTGCCATTGAGAAGCTTTACAACCTGACGCCGAGACAGGTCACGATTATTGAAAACGGTATCGAGCAAGTTGTCTCAAGCGCGTCATTGGTAAAAGGGCAGCAGGTGCGCGTGAATCCAGGAGACGCGATTCCGGTAGATGGCCGTGTGGTCACAGGTAGAACCAGTGTCGACGAATCGCTGATGACGGGAGAATCTATACCTGTGATCAAAGGCGAGGAGGATTGGGTGAGCGCCGGTACTCAAAACCTCGATGGCAGCATGATTGTCGAGGTCATGCAGGCTGGCGAAGAGACGAGGCTGGCTGCCATTAGTCGACTGGTCGCAGAAGCCCAGAATTCGAAACCGGAGGTGGCTCGCTTGGTCGATCAGATCGCAGCCATATTTGTCCCGTTGGTCTGTCTCGTCGCGATAAGCGCAGCCTTTTACTGGTGGACCTTTGGCCCAGCGCCGCAATTGTCTTATGCGTTTGTGACGGCGGTCAGTGTTCTGATTGTTGCTTGCCCCTGCGCACTGGGACTTGCGATTCCCATGTCGATCATGGTCGGCCTCGGACGCGGTGCTGCCAGCGGCATCTTGATTCGTAACAGTGAGATCTTGCAGGTCGCCAACCGAATGAATGTGTTGGTCCTCGATAAAACCGGCACCCTGACGCACGGTAAACCTCATGTCGTTGCTGCGCATGGCTTGCGGCCTGAGCACCTTTCTTTCGTGATGGCGCTGGAGCAGCGAGCAACCCATCCGATCGCTGACGCCATCGTTGCGCATTGTGAATCACTTGCCGTGACCCCGGCCGAAATCACTGATGTCCGTCAAATCGCTGGTGGTGGTGTCTCGGGTGAGCTGGATGGCAGGCGCATGTTGGTAGGTAGCCTGCAGTTTCTAGAGGACCAGAGCGTCACTGGGCTGATCGAAGTAAAAGAAGAGGGCACGATCATTGGTGTTTCACTCGATGGAGGCTTCAGGGGCTACTTTGCCCTAACCGATACACTTCGACAGGAGGCAGCTGAGGTCATCAAACATCTAAAGTCCTGCGGCATCAGATCGGTGATGGCGACCGGGGACCGAATCCAGGTCGCGCAATGGGCCGCTGATCAAGTCGGGATCGAAGAAGTGCATGGGGAGCTTTCTCCTGAAGGAAAACTTGAGCTTGTTCAAAGGCTGCAATTCAACGGTTTCACGGTTGGCATGATTGGCGACGGCATTAACGATGCGATAGCCCTCAGTGCTGCTGATGTGAGCATCGCCATGGGTATCGGAGCGGACATCGCGCAGGAAAGCGCTGATATTACCCTTCGTGAAAGCTCTCTTTATGGACTTCTTGATACGCTGAATTTATCCCGGCGCGTGATGAACAACATTTATCAGAATCTTGTTGCCGCCTTTGCCTATAACCTGCTATTGATCCCTATTGCTGCCGGTGTTCTGTTCCCAACTCTGCTCAGTCCAGCATTGGCCGGGCTAGCAATGGCGCTCTCCTCAGTTTCTGTCGTGGCTAACGCCACTCGGTTGCGCTTTACCTGGGCAAGACCTAATCTAGCCGCATCCTGAAAACCCACAAACGCGGGGGAAAGCGTGCACGATACAGTCATAAAAGGTGGCACGGTCTACGATGGTAGTGGTTCGGAACCGGTCGTCACAGATATCGCTGTTAAAGATGGTTTGATTGCAGAGATTGGTGATGGTCTGACCGGGAAAGACACCATTGATGCTGACGGTGCCATCGTTTCGCCTGCGTGGGTTGATATTCATACCCACTATGACGGGCAGGTCACCTGGGATGATCAGATGAATCCATCGGCCAGCCACGGTGTCGGTACGATTGTCATGGGTAACTGTGGTGTGGGGTTTGCACCGGTTGCACCAGGCGGTGAACAGGATCTCATTGACCTGATGGAAGGCGTTGAAGATATCCCGGGAACGGCTTTGCATGAAGGCATGCCCTGGGGTGCCTGGCACTCTTATCCGGAATATCTCGATTTCCTTGCGGGTCGGGAGTACGCCATCAATATCAGTTCGCTGGTTGCGCATGGCGCGGTCAGAAACTTTGTGATGGGTGAGCGCGGCAGGACAAACCAGGCTGCGACGGAAGGTGACCTTCAGCAAATGGGGCAGATTGTCGAAGAGGCGCTGCTCGCAGGTGCCGTTGGGTTTTCAACATCGAGAATCCTCGGTCATAGATCGATCCAGGGTGAGCCTGTGCCCGGCACTTTTGCCAACGACACTGAAGTGATGGTGATCGCCCAGGCTTTAAAGCGAGCGGGGCGAGGGTTATTTCAGATTATCCCATCCAGTACTCTGGGTCCTGGTCGACCTGAGTTCGAGGAACATGCCTCGCTGGAACAGGAAATTAACCTCATTGCCAACGTGAGTCGGGAGTCTGGTCGACCTTCGACCTTCACGTTGTTTCAGATTGATGACTGGTCAGACAAGTGGCAGGAAGCCATTGCCCAGGTGAAAGAAGCCAATGCGAATGGTGCGCAGGTGTTCCCCCAGGTGGGCAGCAGACCGACGGGCCTGGTATTCAGCATGGAAACTTATCATCCTTGGATGCTGAAGCCGACTTATCAACGTATCAAGGATCTGCCAATCGAAGCACGTCTCGCGGAACTCCGAAAGCCAGAAGTCAAACAGGCCATCCTGGTCGAAAAAAACGAGATTGACGGCGTGCCCATGGGCTCCATGGAATTCGGGATTGCGCACATCGAGCCTAAGTTCGAGTACCTGTTCCCTCTGACCAGCGACAGCACCTATGAGCCTGAGGCGGGTGAGAGCATTGCTGCCATGTCAGTTGAGCAGAATATTTCGCCTGAGTCGGCCCTGTTTGATTACCTAACGGCTGAACCTTCCACCGACAAACCAGCCCGCATGGCGATCCTGTTTTTCACGAACTACACCGATTTTGATCTGGACGCGGTGCGAACCATGCAGATGGATCCGGTGACGGTCACTGGTCTTTCGGATGCTGGTGCACACGTCTCACTGATTTTCGATGCGGTAAATCCAACTTACCAGCTCACCTATTGGGCACGCGATAGAAAACGGGGGGAAACGCTGCCGCTGTCTCATGTCATTCATCGTGCGACCAGGCGGAACGCTGAGCTTTTTGGTTTCAATGATCGGGGTCTGCTGGCGCCAGGCATGAAAGCGGACCTGAATGTCATCGACTACAACAATCTGGGTTTAGGTGAGCTCGAAATCCTGCGTGATCTGCCAGCCGGGGGTACGCGAATTATGCAGGGCGCGAAGGGTTATCTAGCGACCATGATTGATGGTGTGCTGACCCGGCAAAACGATCAAGACACTGGTAATCGACCCGGTCGACTGATTCGCTCTGGTTCCTGAACACCCCTCTGAATGAGTCAGTTGATACCTGATCAGGCTGAAGTCGTCATTATTGGCGGCGGCATTGTCGGCTGTTCTATTGCTTACCACCTCGCTGAGTTAGGTATCTCTGACGTTCTGCTTTTGGAGCGCAAGGAACTGACCTCCGGTACAACCTGGCATGCTGCGGGTCTCGTGGCGCAACTTCGCGCTAATCTCAATATGACGAAATTGGCTCGTTACACCGCCGAACTGTTTCGTGATCTTGAAGCCATCACCGGCCAACCAACTGGCTACCGGGTGACGGGTTCTCTCACAGCGGCTCTCAATGCGGAGCGCCTTGAAGAATTGAAACGCCAGGCGACCATGGCCAGGTCCTTTGGTGTCGAATGCGAGCGTATCAGCCCTTCGGAGTTGCTGAGTTACTGGCCTGAGTTTTCAGGCCAGGATCTTCTGGGCGGCGTTTATCTGCCCGGCGATGGTCAAACCAATCCAGTGGATACCACGTTAGCTTTTGCGAAAGGCGCCAGAGCAGGTGGTGCGGAAATTCTGGAAGACGTCTGTGTGGCATCTCTGTTGGTTGACGATGACAAAGTGACCGGTGTCAGATTAAATAATGGTCAGTCAGTGAGATCCCGGATCGTGGTGCTGGCGAATGGTATGTGGGCGAAAGACTTCGCTGCTCAACACCATGTCTCCATTCCGCTTCAGGCCGCCGAACATTTCTATATCGTCACCGAGCCGCTTGATGTTTTTGATTCTGAGGGAATCAGGCCAACCCTGCGAGTGCCGGATGAACAGGCTTATTACAAAGAAGACGCAGGAAAGCTGTTGCTTGGTGCTTTCGAGCTCAAGGCAAAACCCTGGGCAGTAGAAGGCATTCCGGAAGACTTTGAATTCACGTCATTGCCTTATGACTTTGATCACTTCGCGCCAGTTCTCGAGCAGGCCACGAGTCGTTTTGCCCCACTTGAAACAGCCGGGGTCCAGTTGTTCTTCAACGGACCAGAAAGCTTCACGCCAGATGACCGATATCTTCTCGGAGAAACCCCTGAATTAAAAAATCTGTTCGTTGCCGCTGGTTTTAACTCCATTGGCATTCAGTCATCCGGTGGTGCCGGTAAAGTCCTGGCAGAGTGGATTCAAAAGGGTTATCCACCCATGGACCTTTGGGACGTAGACATCCGGCGGACCTTTCCTTTTCAGAGTAAAAAACCGTTTCTTGAAGAGCGGACGAAAGAAACCCTTGGGTTGCTTTATGACATGCACTGGCCGCAAAGGCAGTTTGAGACTGCGCGAAACCAGCGCTTAAGTCCGATGCACGATCGAATGGTTGGACTAGGTGCGGTGATGGGGGAACTGGCGGGATGGGAGAGACCCAACTGGTTCGCTACTGAACAAGAGACAGCGTATCGATATACCTACGGTAAACCCAACTGGTTTGGGGCCTGCCAACGAGAGTGCCGAGCGTTAGAACACGGTGTTGCTCTGTTTGATATGAGCAGCTACCCCATCTTTCACATCAAGGGTCCTGATGCTGTCGCTAAGTTAAACCGGTTATCGACCAATCAAATGGATGTGCCGGTGAACCAGGTGGTTTATACCCAGTGGTTGAATCCGCGTGGCGGTATCGAGGCGGATGTCACGATCACCCGAACCGCGGAGGACGCGTTTATGGTAGTGAGCAGCTGCGCCAGTGAACTCAGGGATTATCATTGGTTGCTGGATCACATCGATGACGACCAGATAGCCACCAGCAATGACTCTGAACAGATTTTTATGCTTGGGCTAATGGGGCCGCAGTCACGTCACCTCCTGGAAAAAGCGACTGAAGGTTCGATGGAACACCTCGCCTACTACCAGTCCGCTATGGTTGAGATAGCCGGGTGCGAAGTTCGTGTGAATCGCCTCAGCTATGTTGGTGAACTGGGTTTCGAACTCTACTTTCAAAAAGAGGATGCCCTGGTGGTTTTGGATCGCCTGCTTGAGGTGGGCCAAACCTTTGATCTGCAACCCGCGGGTTTCCACGCATTGAACGCCTGTCGACTGGAAAAGGGCTATCGACATTTTGGCCACGATATTCATGACCAGATCAGTCCACTGGAAGCAGGGCTGGGTTTTACGGTGGATTGGGATAAACCTTTCTTCGTCGGCAAAGAAGCGCTGTCAGCGCAAAGAGGGGAAATCGATAATCGAGTTGCCATTCTTTCCATTGAGGCTTCTGATGCGCCCTTTATGATCCATGACGAACCGGTGTTTCTGAACGGTGAACAAATCGGTATGACGACCTCAGCCAGCTATGGGTATCGAGTGGATAAGTCCTTGGCGATGGTCCACGTGTCTGTACCGGGCCGAATCGATCAGTCTTTTTTCAGTCAAAGCGGATTTGAAGTTGAGGTAGCGGGGCAGCGATATCCAGTCGCATTAACCCGTCGACCTCTCTACGATCCAAAAAGCGAACGCATGAAGGAATAAGTTATGAAGCTGGAAGGTATCCGGGTCCTGGATCTGTCACTGTTTCTGCCGGGGCCGCTACTTACGCAAATGATGGCGGATCACGGTGCCGATGTGATCAAGCTGGAGCCGAGAGGTGGCGGCGAACCCAACCGGGACATCGGTCAAAAACGTGATGGCGTGTCCGTGTACTTCGCCAATACACACCGGGGCAAGCGCAGCGTTCAACTCAATCTGAAACACGATGGTGGGAAAGAGCTGGCGTTGAAACTGGCAGCCACCGCGGATGTTGTGATCGAGGCGTTCAGACCTGGTGTGATCGAACGTCTTGGAATGTCTTATGAAGATATCAAAGCGGTAAACCCGTCTGTGGTTTATGCCTCCCTGTCAGCTTTTGGTCAGAGTGGGCCTTACGTCAAGAAGCCTGCTCACGATCTGGCAACGGAAGCTTACGCCGGTGTGTTAAGTGCCAACCTCGGCTTTGATGGTAAACCTGCAATTCCATCTTTACCGGCAGCTGACATGCTTGCCGCAACGATTGGCCTCTCGTCGGTGCTCATGGCGTTGCTGCGTCGCAAAGACACCGGCGACGGCGACTATATTGATCTCGCGATGATGGACTCTCTTATTGCGTGTCTGCCGAACTCCATGGGTCGGGTCTTTGCGGAAAAGGAACCGCCGATTGTTAAAGACGAGCGAATCTGGGGCGGTTATGCCATGTACAACATCTATGAAACCAGTGACGAGCGATATGTGGTGCTCGGTGCATCGGAGATGCACTTTGCGGCGTCTGTGCTGAATAAATTTGGTCGGGAAGACCTGATTCCCCTATGTGAGCCGCCACCCGGGACCAACCAGGAACCGGTCCGGCAATTCTTCCGGGAGCAGTTCGCAAGCCAGCCTCAGTCTTATTGGGTGGAATGGTTTGAAGACGTTGATGCCGCCTTTGCACCGGTGAATAGCCTGAGAGAAGGCATGGATGACCCGCAGGTTCGATTCCGTGAAATGATCATTGAAGATGAGTCCGGTCACGAACACATCGGCATTCCCATCAAATTCCAGAACGAGCCCGGGAGGGTTAACTTCGCGGCGCCTGGGTTGGGTGAGCACAACCATGAGCTCGCCCGCGAGTTAGGATACTCGGATGAGCAGGTTTCGGAGTTGCAGTCGGATGGCGCCTTTAGTTAGTCGTTAGCGGCTGTAGGTTCTGTTGGAAGACTCTGTCGATCGGCTTCTCGTGCTAGTCTTCGAATCAATGGAATGTTGCCGCTGACATAAACCAGCCGTGCGCCAAGCAGCACTGCGGCGCTGCCCACACCGGCGGCAAGCCCCAACCAGAAGCCGTAGACTTCCATAGGTTCTCCGATGAAACCAAACCCGAATATGATCTGCGTCGGTAATCCAATACCCCAATAGCTGAATAACGCGATCCACATGGGTATCTTCGTGTCTTTGTAGCCCCTGAGTGCCCCGACACAAACAGCCTGGCTGGCGTCGAAGAAAAGAAAGAAGACGACAAACAAGAGCAGCGTGACGGATAGCGTCAGAACTGCCGGTTCAGTGGTGTAAAGGCTGACCAGATCTTCGCGAAAGCAATAAATCAATATCGAAGCGCCTATCGCGACTGCGGCTGTCGTGACGACGGCGATCAATGCGGTCAGTCGAGCGTCTTCAATCTCCTGTGCCCCGACACGAAACCCGATTCTGATTGTAGCCGCCATGCCGAGCGCCATGGGTGGCATAAAGAAGATGGCATTCAGGTTCATGGCGATGTTGTGTGAAGCCACCACGGCGGCGCCAAACTGGCCGAGCAGCAGGGTTGTGAAAGAGAAGAGGCCCATCTCTGCAAAAATCGTTAATCCGATGGGAATACCGATGACCAGCAGTGACTTGATGATGCGCCAGTCCGGCCAGGAAAATTTATCCATCCAGCCGGTGTGTGCGAATCGCTTCCGGGTGACCACCATCAAAACAAGAAACAGCTGGAACCACATGATGATAGCCTGGGCGACACCACAACCAACGCCACCCATTTCAGGCAGACCGAACTTGCCGTAGATGAGTACGTAGTTCAGCGGAATTTTCAGCATCAGTGCGGACACGGCGATGATCAGCGCAGGGCGCGTCCAGCCGGTGCCGTCTGCCAGGAATCTGAGGCAGAAAAAACACATCAATGCGGGCATACCGAGGGAACACCATTTCAGGTAGGGCACCGAGATTGCGACGGCCACCGGGTCGACGCGCATCAGGTGATAAACCGGCTCGATGTTGTTCAGGATGGTGACAACAATAAAACCGCCAATCAGCGCCATCCAGAGACCCTGGCGGATGACATCACCAATTTCGGCATAGGCGCGAGCCCCGTTCAGTTGGGAAACGGTTGGCGTCACGGCTTGTACCACGCCGAAAACCAGCATCATGCTGGGCCAGAGAATACTGGATCCGAGTGCGACACCTGCGAGGTCAGCGGAGCCGTAACGCCCCGCCATGATGGTGTCTGCGACGCCCATACCCATCTGCGCAAGTTGCGCACCCATGAGGGGCAGGGCCAGGTGAAAGAGTTGCCGGGTCTCCCCGATAATCGGCGGTCGAGCAGTTTTACTCAGCCGACCTCCTCGGAATTCAGCACATCATAGATGCGCTTCTGGAAGTACCAGCGGCCATCCACCTTAACGTAATCGTCTTCATATCGACCCGTGACATTGCGCTTTACACCGTCTTTCTGATGCAGGAATTCCTGCTGGTACCAGGTGGCGTGAGCTTTGTCGCCATCAACCACAATGGGGCCTGCCGAAGCAAAAAAGCCAACGAAAGAGAATCCGCTCATGGCCTGCTGCCAGACCGGGAAAAAGTTTTCTTTGCCGGTGATTGGGGCACCCGGCAATTCCCAGGTCGCATCATCCCGCCAGTTCTCAGCCCAGGCGTCACCATCGAATCGCATAACGGCGTCGTTGTACGATTCGACCAGTTCTCTGATCGCCATTCTGTCTTCCAGTGGTCCGGAACTCATCATTCTGTTGCCTCCCTCGATTGTTGTTCTGGCAAAGCCGCACTAAACCATGAGTCCGGGCCATTTGCCAGCATTCGAACGCGCTTTTGATTCACGTCAATGTGTTTTGTGCGCATCGAGAAGCTTGAACGCAGCCGCTCTGACAGAATGATCAGCGAGCAGTTTTATGAACAGTTCATTGAGCGCGAAGACGACAAAGTACTCGCGGGATTGGATAAGGAAGCGAAGTTTGAGTTTCAGGCTGTTGAAACTGCGCTAGCCAGGATTGATAACTTCTTCCGCGGCTTTCCCGAAAGCAGGAAAACCATTGGGAGCATCCTCATGGCGAACGCAAACGCCGGCATGGTAGGTGAGAAAGCCGTTCGTCGTGGAATTTACCCAAAAGTGTGATGCGAATCACACTTTCGGGTTTCGGGCGTCTCTATTTCATAGGAAAGGGGGCATTCTTGATGTCGGGAATCAAGCCCTGAAAGGGGTGTAGGGAAAACATGAGCAACACAGAAGTTCGCATTTTCAGTCTGAAAGACGCCATTGAGCGGGATCGCGCAGCGCATGAGGCTGAGGTGGCTGCCAGGGAAGAGGTGGTCGAGACGCGTATCGAAGAACAGGATTCCCAGCCCTGGGAACTCTGGCTGACGCTGGCAGTGGGCCTGACGATCATCTTTGTCGCTGCCGTTATCTAGCTTCAACATTTTTCCATTATCTGTCATTGAAATGACCTGATTCGGTCATCGCCACGCCGCGTCTGGCGTTTCTAATGTCCTGACCACATGAGTTCAGGAGTGCCAGATGCAAATTCCGCTTATTCGACATGAGCGTCCTTTAGTTGGTTTAGCGAGCCTGTTGTGTCTGGCGATCCTGTTCCTGTGGGGAGGGTCGCCCCGCCCGGTGTCCGCCGCCATACCCAATACCGATGACATTGGTGCGGGGCAGATCCTTTTTGAACTGTCCGATGGGCAGACCATTAACGCGCTGCATATGGAAAGTAGCGTCAGCTTCTCTATTTCCGGCGTGGTCACTCATGTTGAACTGACTCAGCGGTTCCGTAACCAGACTGAGGATTACCAGGAAGCAGTGTATGTCCTACCGATGCCGGATACGGCCGCGGTCAATGAGATGGAGATGCATGTGGGTGAGCGATTGATCAAGGCGGAGATCAAGGAACGCCAGGTCGCTCGAAAAATTTATGAGCAAGCGAAAACCGAAGGCAAAAAAGCCGCGTTGGTTGAACAGAACCGGCCCAACCTTTATCGGCAATCGGTTGCCAATATCGCGCCCGGTGAAACCATTGTCATTCGACTGAAGTTTGTTGACTCAGTGCAGTATGACAGCGGTGAATTCAGTTATCGGTTCCCCATGACACTCACGCCGAGATACATGCCTGGTGAACCGTTACCCACTGTCATGAAGGTTAATGAGAGCGGATGGTCTCTGCCGACTACGCAGGTTTCAGATGCCAACCTGATTACGCCACCGATGATCAAGTCGGATGATGGCCTGGTGAATCCTATCGACATCCATGTGAACCTCGCGCCCGGGCTTGAGTTGCAGGAAATCGGTAGTCCCTATCATGAAATTTCCGTAAACCGAGCGGGCGAGCACTATGAAGTGTCTTTAGCGCACGGGCGAGTCACCATGGATCGTGATTTTGTGCTGCGGTGGCGGCCTGTATCCGGGAGCGAGCCTCAGGCGGCGATCTTCACTGAATCTGTTGCCGGTGAAACCTATGCGCTCATGATGTTGCTTCCACCAGAAGGGGAAGAGGTTCAAGCGCTGCCTCGGGACATGATATTTGTCATTGATACCTCAGGCTCTATGAGAGGTTCTTCGATCGAGCAGGCAAGATCCAGTCTGCTCAAAGCGTTGAGTCGCTTGCGACCACATGACCGATTCAATGTTATTGAATTCAACAGCAGCTGGTCGCGACTGTTCAGTTCGGTGCAGAGCCCCGATGCTTATCACCTGGAGCGTGCTCGGACGTGGGTGAGTCAGCTTGGGGCTGGCGGTGGTACCAACATGTTGCCGGCATTGGAGCAGGCACTTGCAGATGGTGATGAAGAGTCACAACTCAAGCAGATTGTTTTTATCACTGACGGTGCTGTCGGCAATGAGCAAGGGTTATTCCAGCTAATCCGTGAGCGCCTCGGAAAGACCCGGTTATTCCCTGTCGGGATAGGTAGCGCACCCAACAGTTACTTTATGCGTCAGGCGGCGAAGCATGGCCGAGGAAGCTATACGTACATCGGCTCTTTGATTGATGTTGCCGATCAGATGGAAGCGCTGTTCAAAAAGATCGACAGTCCGGTTGCCTCCGATTTCTCAGTAACCTGGCCTGTGCAAAGTGAAAGCTATCCTCAAAAGATTCCTGCGCTCTACAAGGGTGAGCCGCTGCTCCTGGCGGCAAAGGTCAGTGATTTAAAAGGCGAGGTGATCGTTCGGGGCCGAACGTCGAATGCCGAGTGGTCCAGTGCCCTGGATCTTAGCGTTAATAGAGATCACATCGGTGTCGGCACCCTGTGGGCTCGCGAGAAGATTGAGCATCTGACTGATCTGGAAATTGAAGGCAGGGATTCAGAAGCGACCCGGGGCGACATTATCCAGGTTGCGCTGGCACATAAGCTGGTCACGAAACACACCAGTCTTGTCGCGGTCGAGGAAATTGTTTCTCGTGAACCGGAAGCTGAACTGAAATCAAGCGCTGTGCCTAATGCAGTAGCCAAGGGCCAAGTCTTGCAGCCGATGGCGAGCTATCCTTCGACGGCGACACCAGCTTCTCTGCTGTTTCTTGTGGGTTGCCTGTCACTCCTGCTCGCGGGTGTCACCCGCCTGATGCCCGCCCGATAATGGGCGTCAGTAAAAGGGCTGTGTCAGCAGCCCTTCTTATTGTTGCGCTCGGCTGCTGGACTGCTGGATCGTGGATACATATCAAAGCAGAGCTCGCTCAATACCTGATTAAACGAAGTTGGGCACGCACTGCGCCCGGTGATTCCAAGGCGCCCTGGCCTTGGGCAGATACCTGGCCCGTCGCGAGAATGACTTATGAAAAGCACGACCTGATTATTCTTGAAGGTGCGCACGGCAGTGCGCTCGCTTTTGGTCCAGGTCTCGTTAGTGGAACAGCGAGCCCAGGTGAAGTTGGTGTGTCAGTTGTCGCGGGACATCGAGATACACATTTTGAGTTTTTGCGTGACGTAAAAAAGGGTGAGCATTTCCAAGTACAAACCGCTGATGCTCGCTGGCACACCTATGTCGTCAAAGACGTTGAGATTATGAATTCTGATGAGCGAAGCGGCATTGCCCTATCAGCAGAAAAAGAACAGTTAGTCCTTGTGACCTGCTATCCGTTTGATGCGGTTGTGGTAGGGGGACCGTTACGGTACGTGGTGAGCTTAGACAGGCTGGCACAAGACCAGCCTGTCTGGGGAGGTTAGCGAGTGGCCAGTCGTGGATCCAGTTTAAGATCAACTTCGAGTACCACCCGGCGGTCAAAAAAGTTGGATTCCAGTGTTTCGACGTTGTCCAGCGGCCGAGTTTCGCCGTATGCGAGTCCTCGGATCTGGTTCTGGCCGACACCTTCTTTCAACAAGTACTTTTTCACACTTCGAACGCGTTTTTCTGACAGTTCCTGGTTGAAACTATTATCGCCCCGGCGATCAGCGAAACCGGCGAGTGTGACCGTCGCATCTTTGTTTCGCTTAAGTATGTTGGCGATCTGTTTCAGGTCTTTTTCATACTGGATCTCAATATCACTGCTGGCTGTTCGGAACTGGATTGGCAGGCTATGGGAGCGTGGCGTTGTCGCCTGCAGCGCAAGCATCGTGTCTAGGTCCTGGTTGAGTGCGCTAATCAACTGCTCATTTTCAGCATTCTGCGTGCTGAGCGCTTGCTGCAGAGCGGCGATTTCAACAACCATCTCTCGATTTTCGCGGTGCTGCAGAAACAGTCGACCCAATACCTCGCCGCCGAATACTGCACCTGTAAAAGCGCCAACAGGTCCACCTGCGACTGCACCGATGACAAGTCCCGTGGTTGCACCGCGGGTAAATTCTTTCTCATTGTTTGAATCCGCCTTTGCGTCAGCGATGGCGCCAGTACAAGCCAGGCCAGCGACAGCAACAGCGGAAACCAGACGTTTTACTTTCATTGTATTTCCTCGAGTGAATGAATGGTGGTGCCGGTTGGTTCAATCAACCCGCCCACGGTTTATTAAGCTCGGGAAATGCGGCATCTTAACGAATCAGCCGTGTCTTTCTGCTGTCCAATTCTGGCAACAAAATGACACTGTCACAGGATGAAGACATGACGTACCGAGTAGCCATAATTGAAGACGATGAACTCCTGCGGGAAAACTACGCGGATGCCTTTTCTCGCCAGGGATACCAGGTTGATACCTATAGAAGTCGCACTGAAGCCCAGGAGATTTTCCAGTCACGATTGCCGGACCTGGCCGTCATTGATATCGGGCTGGGTGATGATGTAGATGGCGGCTTTGGTCTTTGTCAGTGGTTGCGTCAGAAGTCCCAGACGTTGCCGATTATTTTTTTGACAGCACGGGATGATGACATCGATATTGTCAGTGGCCTGCGCATGGGTGCAGATGACTATCTGACGAAAGATATCAGTCTGCCGCACCTGGTCGCTCGGGTAGCAGCGCTCTTCCGGCGTATTGAAATCATATCCAGTGCCGAGGATGCGGCTGACGCAGTCATCTTAGAAGGCGATCTAGAACTCGACAGTCATCGGCTCACCTGTCGATGGCAGGGGGCGCTGGTAGAGCTGACCCTGACAGAATTCTGGATGGTTCACGCGTTGGCAAAACGCGCGGGTCATGTAAAAAACCGTGAGCAGTTAATGCAGGAGTCTCAAATGGTGGTTGATGAAGGCACCATCACCTCACATATCAAACGCATCCGCAGGAAGTTTCTTGTCATTGATGAGGCATTCGATTGCATCGAGACGGTATACGGCATGGGTTATCGCTGGAAAGCGCCTTCATGATCCAGCGTCACTTTTGGTTTCTTTTTTGCCTGCCGCTGTTGGCTTCTTTGTCGCTGTTTGTCTTTGCTCCCACGCAAATTAGTCAGTGGCAGGAAGAGGCAAACCTGAGTCAGCAAGCGGCACTGGCAACTACGGCTCAGGGAGTCGCTGCCATGCTTGCCGGGGATGAAAGGTTTCTTGCATTTATTGCTGATGATGAAAGCGGTGCCGTATATCGCAGTGTCGAGATTCAGAGCGAGATCAGCTTGGACGGGCGGATCACGGATTGGCCGGTCCATCAGCGCATGGTTTTTGGACTCGATGACCTGATCAGGATCCGATTTCCTTACGCCACCGAATCTCTCTCTTATCGGCTCAGTGTTGGAAGCGATCAGAACTATCTGTATCTGCACTACGAGATTACAGATGACTTTGTTGTTTATCGGGCGCTCGGGTCGCTGAGTGTTCATCGCAACGATCATATTCAGATCGCTTACGCTGACCGTTCGGGCGCGTTTCATCGCCTGACGTTATCTGCGAGGCAACCCGGTGAGATCGACGTCAGTGTCATCGGTGAAAACGGGCGTGCGCTTCGGGAACGCGCCGATATTACCGGCCGCTGGATGGCAACAGAAAAGGGTTTCAATGTTGAATTGAAGGTGCCGCGCGAAGAACTCGGGCGACGTTTTTCCACACTGGTAACAGACGTGGATGAAGAGGGTGACCGTGACATTCGATTCATGATGGGCGCGAGTTCGACCCGTACTTCGGAAGACCTGGGGCGACTGGTTTATGCGCCAACGGATCTGGAGCGTTTGCTGGCCAGCTTGCCCTACATCACAACTTTGGTGAGTGAGCGCCAGACCTTGATTGCCCAGGGTGTTCCTGTGCCGGAACGATCAGTTTCTGCGACTGTTCCGATTCTGACTGGTGATACTCAGGTTGCGACGCTGACACTAGAGCAGTCCTCCGATGCCAGTGAATACTTGATCGGTTATTTACGCTGGGATGTGTTCCGACTGTCGATGACAGTTATGTTGATGATTCTTGTGGCGACGGTGATTTCAATATGGCTTGCCCGTAAGCAAGTAGTGAAGCTGCAGGGCACGGTGAGATCGGCTGAACACCTGCGGCAATACAACGATTATCTCGAGCGCATGGCAAGTCGACTTAATCATGAGTTACGCACGCCGATTTCCGTTGTGAAGTCTTCGTTGGAGAATCTTGATGCCAGTGATGCTGACAATGTTTATGTGCATCGTGCGCAGGAAGGTATCGGCCGGTTAACCAGCATTCTGAACAAGATGGCTGAGGCGCGTCGTCTTGAGGAAGCGCTTGATGAAGAAGATGTGGATCGTTTTAATCTGGCAGAAGTGGTCATCGGTTGCCTGGAAGGGTATCAACTGGCTTATCCTGAAAACCGATTCACGTTGAAGATCGAGTCAGAGGATGTGCCTGTCACCGGTATCCCCGAGCTTGTTGCACAGATGCTGGATAAGCTGGTCGATAATGCGGTCGAGTTTGCTGAAGATGGTGAAGTGACGCTGAGACTGCATATCGATGCCGGTTGTGCCGTGCTGCGGGTCATTAATTCCGGACCGGGTCTTCCTGAAGATCGTCAGGACCTGATGGAGTCCATGGTCAGTGTTCGGGGCGCGAGCACTTCAGACCACCTGGGTCTCGGTCTTTACATAGCACGGGTGATTGCTGACTTTCACGGTGGTTCGCTCGAGCTGGCGAATCGGGAAGAAGCACCCGGTGTGACCGCCACTGTTCGTTTGCCACTGCTTCGTCTTACATCCCGATTACGTTAACGAACGGTTCGAATTTCTCGCACTTCGCGAACACACAAAACCAGCAACGTCGGCACAACAACCAATGCGGCGCACCAATAAAGTGTGTCCCGGAAGCCAATACTTTCATAAAGGAATCCACTGGCGATGATGCCAAGCGGTGCGATACCGACTGATCCCAGGTGATCGTAGGCGCTGACGCGTGATAAGAGCGCTGATGGTACGTGAGTCTGCAGGGTCGTATACCAGAGCACGCCAAATATCTGGCCAGTGAATCCAGCAACAAAAGCGCCCATCGCGACAATGGGTACCGCCATTGGCACCGACAGCAAGAGCGGTGTAATGGACCAGAACAACACCAATAGGGAAGCAAACAGCATCGGGCGCTCAACACGGAGTCGAATGGCGAGTAATCCTCCGAGTATGGTGCCTGCGCCAAAACCGGCGGCGATAATCCCCCAGGAAACCGCGCCGCCAAGATATTCTCTGGATACCGCCGGACCCAGCAACCCGAATACCGCTTCCAGACTGGCCACGATCAATGAGAATTGCAGCACGATGGTCCACAACCATTTGTGTGAAATGAACTCCCTCCATCCAAGGCGCAGGTCCTCGAAGAAAGTGGCGGACTCTGTTGACGCCTGAGGTTTAGGTCGTAAAGACAGGATCAGTAAACCTGACAAGCCGAAGGTGAGGGCGTCCAGCGCCAGAGTCGGACCAGCGCCTATGTTGGCAACCAGGACACCTGCCAGTGCCGCCCCCAGGGTGAAGGCACCGTTTCGCGCGACACCGAGTAATGCGTTGGCAGCCTGCAGTTTCTTGCGATCGACGATCTGCGGAATGAATCCGGTGATGGACGGCTGGTGCAGGGCATATGCGACGCCGGTGATCAGCATGAGTCCTGCGAGATTCATGACAGTGGCTTCACCGATCATGAGTAGCCATGCGATTGCACCCTGGCTGCAAAACGCTATGACATCCGCGAACACGAGCAAGCGATGTCGTGAAGTGCGGTCAGCGAGCGTACCGCCAATCAGAAGAATCAGAATCTGCCCCGTGGTAGAAGCTGCGATGACGATCGCAGAATCTCGGGTTGATCCGGTTAAATCCAGAACGCCAAATGCAATGGCGATCGGTGCCATGGCGGTTCCGAGGTAGGTGACGAGGTAGGCCGCGAACAAGCGAGCGAAATCTCTGTCTGTTAAAAGAACCAGGCCATCTTTGAAGGTGGGTTCTGCCATGAAATCCGATCTTAATGCGATGTATCATGCGGTCACAGCAGAAATTTGTGAGAGATTGCCTTGCGCCGTTTCGTCTTTAGGGACTCTGCCATCGTCATTGTGACGATGGGGCTTTTTGTCTTATCACCGGAAAACATGGCACTTCAGATTTGTCTGGGTGTTGGACTAGGGCTGTCCGCGTATCTTTTCCATGAGTGGGCGCATTGGTTGGGTGCGAGGCTGGTTAACGCAAAAATCGATTCGCCGGATTTCATCCTCTCGCCATTCTTGTTCAGCTTTGACTCAGAAGCCAATTCAACCCGGCAGTTTGTTCACATGACCTGGCCCGGCTTTCTGGCAACGGCGATCTACATCACAGCGTACGACCTGCTGTTGCCAGACACACTTTGGGGACAAATCGCCTGGTGGATGGCGGTTGCTCTGACACTTGCGACAGTCATCATTGAAGGCCCTCTGGCGCTTTGGGCGGTTTTACGCGAAGACCTACCGCCGGTTGAGATACCTTTTCTTGGAGAAAATCGTGTTTTGAATCAGCTCTTTGACCGCATTCAAGGTGGTTGATGAAGACCCAGGGTAAATCCTGATCGTCGAGTATTCGGCAGACACTTATGCCTGGCTTTCAAAATTGACAAAAGAATTTTACAAAACGCAATCATGCGGCGTTCAAGGTATGATTTGGACTGTTCAAATTCACCAGATAAGCACGGAAGAGAGAGATGTACGACTACCTGATTAGAGGTGCCAACATCGTTGACGGGCTCGGCGGTAAGCCGTTTACCGGTGATGTGGCGATACAGGACGGAAAGATTGCCGCGGTTGGCGAAGCCAACGGCACTGCCAAGGAAACCATTGAGGCAGACGGTGCCTATGTCACACCAGGCTGGGTTGATGTTCATACACACTATGACGGTCAGGTGAGTTGGGATGACACGATCGAACCTTCTTTCAGTCATGGCGTCACCAGCGTTGTGATGGGTAACTGTGGTGTTGGATTTGCACCATGCCCCCCAGGTGGTGAGAAGGGCATGATCGAACTCATGGAAGGTGTCGAAGATATTCCCGGCACCGCGCTTTACGAAGGCATCGAGTGGGGTAACTGGGAATCTTTTCCAGAGTACATCAGTTATCTCGGCACCAAGCAGTACACCATGGATATTGGCACCCAGGTGCCGCACTCGGCAGTTCGTAATTACGTCATGGGCGAGCGTGCGCTTCGTCATGAAGACGCGACGGCAGAAGATTTGGAAGCCATGTGCAATATTGTGAAAGAAGGCCTTCAAGCTGGTGCCGTTGGATTTTCAACGTCCCGTACGGTCGGTCACCGATCCGTGCTGGGTGATCCTATTCCCGGGACCTTTGCTGAGAAAGCGGAACTGATTGCTATCGGGCACGCCATCAAAGCTGCAGGTCGAGGGCTCTTCCAGGCAGTGCCTGCGGGTGTTGTCGGTGACATGGTCCCTGAGAAGTGGACGACAGAGCAGGAAGTCGAACTGTTTGCAGAAATTGCGCGGACCTGCGGCGTGAAAGCAACCTTCACGCTGGCTCAGAATGGCAGTCATCCGGATCAGTGGCGTCATTGTCTGGACATTGTTGAAGAAGCCAACAAGCAGGGTGTCGAAATCACACCTCAGATTGCGACACGTCCCATCGGTTTTGTGACCAGCCTTAAGTCGTATCACATGTTTATGCGTCGCGCGACGTTCCTGAAGTACGCAGATCTGCCGTTTCAGCAAATGCTTGCTGAACTGAAGAAACCGGAAGTTAAAGCCGCCATTCTTGCTGACGATGATGTGCCGCCGGATCAGCCTGGCGTCATGGCCAACGTTTACGGGTTGCTCAGCATGGCAGCACCCGCGATGTTCCCGATTGAAATGCCGATCAACTATGAGCCGGAACCGGAAGGCAATATCGCCAGCCTGGCGGCAGCAGCCGGTAAAGAAGTTCCGGAATATATGTATGACTATCTGACCGCCAGTGACGGTGATCAGTTCGCTATCCTGCTCGGTGCTAATTTTGTGGATGGCAGCTTCAGTGTGATGGAAGAAATGATTCCTCACCCCAACACAACGATTGGTCTGTCCGATGCGGGTGCCCATGTGAATCTGATTTTTGATGCTGTCGGTCCGACTTATCAGCTGACGCACTGGGTGAGGGACAGATGCCGTGGCCAGAAAATGCCCATCGAACTGATCGTGAAGAAGCAGACCCACACGAATGCAGAACTTTTTGGTTTGACAGATCGTGGCAGCCTGCAGGTCGGCAAAAGAGCTGACATCAACGTTTTTGACCTCGATCGATTAGGCCTTGGCAGACTGGAGGTTCATCACGACCTGCCGGCAGGCGGCAGCAGAATTCTGCAATCCGCAGAAGGTTACCTAAATACCTTTGTTAACGGTGTCATGACTCGCCTGAACGACCAGGACACAGGTGCGCGTCCGGGCAGGGTGATTCGTTAACAAAATGCTGTCATGCATCGGCCCGTCTCTGTGTTGCTTGCCGATACCGTCGCAGGCCGCTGATTTCTAAAAAAAGCCATTGCTCGAAATGGGGGTGAATCTAGCTGGAGCTGCGAAAGCTCAGGCGTTACAGACCCGTGAGCGTTATACAGTAACGTGGACGTCTGCACCGAGGTGCCGGGCACTATCGGTCGTGAAGGGCTCGCAGTGCCGACCGTTGCTGTGAACGTGTCCGATGTTCAAGCGCTCAAAGACAAGGCGCTGGGTAAGTTCGGTAGAGTGGCTTACTTAAATCCGCAACGTGATGATGCAAATAATCGCAGTAAAGCCGGCAGGATAAGATGCCGCTGGAAAGTTTTATGCGACTTGTGCAGAAAACGATGTGTTTGCGGAGCTGTCGACGCTTTCGAAGCTTAGTTGGTCACACCTTCGATGCTCAGAAACTGACCGTTGTCATCTCGATTTACCGCGTGTGCTTCGAGCACTGCATCTGGATGAATGCCGCCGTGAATGTGTGGAAACAGTTCATCATCTGATCCTTCGAAATCCGGCTGAATATCGCCGACTGGGGCGGTGCCTTCGAATACGGTTTTCACACCGGTTTTCTCAAGGCTTTCGACCGTCATGCGCAGACAATACCAGTCGCCCGTCACATCCGGGTAAAAGTGGTTGGCAACCGCCAGCAGCTTGTCAGGATTCGACGTGCCGTGGGTGAAGCCGTCCACATCGTAAGTCGGCGGAAAATAGGTGTCGCCTGATGCAATGGTTTGATCCCAGAGTTCTGCCTGAACGAGGTGATAAACAAAGGGATGGTCAATTTTTTTCAAGTGATGATCCGCCGATGAGATAAGTGAAAGTGTGAGTCCAGTGGTGAATAAAATAGCTCGTAACATTAGAAATCAACCCCTCTCGTAAATGCCCCATCAACACGCACGGTGGCACCACTGACCCAGCTGGCAGCTGGGCTGGCCAGAAAAGCAACGACTCGTGCGACTTCTTCTGCCGTACCCATTCGTTTGCTCGGATGCCAATCGCGATCTCTCTCATAGAGGGCAGTTGCGTGTTCTTTGATCTGATCCCATGCGCCACCTTCAATCATGATCGGGCCGGGCGCGACGCTGTTAGCGCGAATACCCCTGTCGCCCCATTGCTGGGCAATTTGCGCCATATGCCTGATGGAGGCTGCTTTCATGGCGCCGTAGCTCGCGCTGATGGGTACATCATGATGCTCAAAGCCGGTAATAGATGCAATCTGTATCAGTACGGCCTTATCCGACGCTTCGAGGAATGGTAGCGCACCTTCACTCATGCCGACCATGCCCAGTACATCGATATTAAAATTGTTAGTCCAGGCTTCTGTGCCTGGCCCAGGTTGCCCGCTGGCGGTAGCGTTGTGAACGACAATGTCGATGCCGCCCATCGCTTCAGCGGCATCCTGCATCCACTTCACGGTAGCGTCGTAGTCGCTGACATCGCAAACATAGCCGCTGACGTTGCCGAGCGGTGAGAGCGCCTTGACCGCGGTATCGACACCTTCCTTGCGTCTCGCGGCAATGCTAACGCTGGCGCCTTCGGAAAGCAGTGCTTTGGCGACAGCCAGGCCAATGCCCTGACTACCCCCCGAGATCACAGCTTTGGCGCCGTTGAGACCAAGATCCATGGATGACTCCTCACTCTTATAAAAGAATTGTGAACGTTGAGATCAGAATCTAACCTGTCTGAGTATCAGGAGCCAACACTCTTGATGTTGCTGGTTACCGCCGGCAAACCGTTCGATGGATTTCTTTCGAGTTTTCAGCTGGTTGTTGTGACGGCGCAGGGTATAGGCGCTGTCTTGTCTCTTACCCGGGCTGGTGATGCCTTTGTGCGAGGCCAGATGATCGAGCATCTGGTCGGGAGATACGCTTGGATAGACACCGAATGCCTGCGATGGAAGTTTGCCAACCGCATGTTCTGGTTGGGCGCTTGCGGTTTTCAGTTCAGGCGCTATTCGGCGCGTGCAGCGCGAGGCGTTTCGCAATAATGCGATAGACATCCGCCGAGTAGCCCAGTCCGAGGTGGCTTGCATTGACCTCGACGTGCTCAACGCCGTCAGAGACGCAGTCAATGCAGGCTTCCCAGGACACAACGCCATCACGTTTCGAATAGATCGCCGTTACCGGAACCTGCAACGCAATGTCATACCGAGCGTCGACGTCACGCTCGATGTCATCCAGGTCCATACCTCTTGCGGCAAAGAAGGGCGCCACTCGGGTGTATTTGGGGCCTCCGACAACGGGACTGCCCAGAGTAATCACCGAGTTCACCTGGTCCGGCAGTTCGCGAGCGACTTCGCGTGCGATGTAACCGCCCAGGCTCCAACCGACCAAATCAATTTTTTCGCTGTGCCTGTCAGCTTCTTCCAGGGTCAGGGATTTCATGGCTTCCAGCAGTTCCAGTACCTCTCCGGTGTTGCTGCCTTGTTGCCAACCAGAAACCCGGTAGTTAATGAGAGCGAGGTATCGGCGAAGAGGCAGGGTGGAAAGGTCACCCGCACCGAATCCGGGCATGACCAGAACAGGTCTTCCGTTCCCTTCTGGCACATCAAACAGCGTCGGTGTGGAGAGGAATAACCGGGGAAACGCCATCCAGCTGAGAAGTTCGTTTACCAGGGTTTCGTTGCCTGGTGCCTGGAAATCACGTACTGGTTGCATGGTTTTGCTCGCCGTTTTTTTTCTACGACGGAGCGTTTCGCAGGGATCAATCGCTGAAGGGGTCTTGTGACCTCGCCAGCCGGTGCTGAAGGGAATAGGGCAGGTGATTGAGCACCATAGATAGCAGTCGGTTATACCAACCGTTTACTTTAAGCACTTTGCCAGCCATGACCGCGTCATAACCCTCGCGTGCCACGGTCTCAGAGGACTGCCACATGAATTTGGGAAAGTTGGATTGTGCTTGTTCGCGAACACCCATGACGTCGTGGAACTCCGTATAGGTGAATCCCGGACACAACGCCAGGCAGTGGATGCCCTGACCGCGCATTTCAAAATCAATGGCAGCTGACATGTCGACGACATAGCGCTTAATACCGGTATACATGGAACTGGGCACGCTGGGCAGCATTGCGGAAAGCGACGAGACATTGATGATTCGACCGTAGCGACGCTCAACCATCGAAGGCAGGAGTCGGTAACAAAGTTCTGTATAGCCATTCAACATCACCTGATGCATTTTGCGGTGATCTTCCCAACTTGGTTCAAGAAAGCTTCCGTTCAATGCATAGCCAGCGTTGTTCACTAACGCGTCGATGACCAGGTTCTTTGCTTTCAGCACTGACATGAGTTTGTCGACGGCATCAACCTCCGACAGATCAGCCGGCAGGCAGGTGGCCTCAACGTGATATTGCCCCTGGATCTCCCCAGCGACTTCTTCAAGACGGTCCAAGCGCCTCGCAACCAGTACCAGGTCGAAGTTGTGTTCAGCGAATATCTTGGCGAATGCTTCACCGATACCGGCAGAGGCGCCAGTGATGAGAACTGTTAACTGTCGCATAAAGAGTGCCTGCTCGGATCAGTTGTGATCGATGATGCTGGGAACACCAGTAGCCCGAGGTGCACGTCCAAGAGCAAATTCAGGTGGGCAGGCTTCGCGGCCTTCTCCTGCAGGTTTCAGCTCCGTGAAATAACCGCAGGCAACGCTCCCCATGGTGTAGCCGAGTAATTCCTGTAGCGCCGGCTCAAGGCCTTTTGCCTGGTCGGGCGGGCAGGATAGATACTGGTTTTCTTCCTGCCTAAGCCAGGCAAGAGAATAGGTAATATTAATCCCCTGTCGATCCTCAGTAGATTCGTTAGCGCCGCCGCCGTGAATAACAGATCCGGAGTAAATCAGCACGGAACCACGAGACATTTCTGCACTGCATGCTTCTGCCGCATCGGGTCTTCTGCTGTAATCCCATGTGTGGCTCCCGGGGATGACCTGGGTGGCGCCGTTTTTATGGGTGAAGTTGGTGAGCGCCCAGATCGTGTTGAGTTGCGGTTCAATATTCGGCGGCATGATTTCACCCCAGGCCTGTCGATCTCTGTGCAGAGGTTGCTTCGCCTGACCGGGTTGAATCCGGATGATCTGAGTGAGATGCAGCTGAATCTGCTCGCAAAAAGGTGCCAGAAATTCCCGCACGCACCCCAGGACGCTATCCTCAAGAATCAACTCGCGGCATCCGGGTGATCTGACGACCAGGGCACCGGTTCGTGTAGTTTTTACTCCGGCGAACCCGTCGCCGGTTTTTGTCGCGGTAACGTAATTACCAGTTTCTTCCTCGATCTGATCTGCCAACTGCTCCGACATGAGACCTTCGATGATGACGGCACCGTCACGATGGATGACGGAAAGAATCTCTTCTCGAGTTGCGTGCTTATCTAGTGTCTGAAGTTGGTTCATGGTGATTTCCTCGTTCATTTGGGTTGAGCAGAGAATCGAGCACCAGCTTTAACTGTGTTCTCTGTCTTTTTGGATGCCAGTATTCGGATTCGAGGGTCGCGTGTGCTGCAATCGCATCCATGTGCAGATTGATCGCGTCGGCGCAGGCGGTCGGGTCGTCATGTAAGTTGAGTCGCCTGATTACCTGGGCAAGTGCTTTTCGGAAGCGCTTGTTGTACTGACGATGAACCTCCGCGAGGCGGGGGTTGCTGGCGGCGCGGCTCCAGAAGGCAATCCAGACGATCCACTGTCTGCCGCGATGTTCATCCAGCGGCAGAATTTCCGCGAGGAAGTCGGTGAGTTCCTTTAGGCTCCCTGCCTTCAGACCTTCCGATGAACTGATCAGGTCCTGGGCAACATGATCGAGCGCGGCTACCAGAACAGCGTCTTTATCGGTCATGTAGTGGGTGACGAGCCCTGTGGTCACGCCCATTTTTTTCGCGACATCCACGAGTCTGAGATTTTCGATACCCTTGTCTGCAATAACCTCAACCGCCGCGGCGGCCAGTTCTTGGCGTCGACTGTCATGATCCACGATTTTTGGCATTGGCGTCTGCGCAGTTTATGACATAATGATTATTATGTAAAAACAATGCGTAAGCAACCCCGGTCTTTCTCGTGACTTGGATGTATGCTCGCAATGATGTCCCATACTGAATAAGGAATCAGCACCATGACGGATCAACTCAACTCGATCACCGATGATCAGTGCCAGAATCCCCCTGCGAAATATGATGACTTAAGTGTGCTGATGTTGAACTGCACTCTGACGCGTTCTCCGAACCTGTCGCATACCGAAGGCCTGCTCAAAGTGGCGGAGGGCGTTTTTCAGGCAAACGGTGTGGCCACCGAAATTCTTAGACCGGTCGATTGTGAGATTCCTGCTGGGCTTGAACAAGACTACACCGGCGTAGACGGGTATCAGAGAGACGATTGGCCTGGCATTCAGGCGAAGATCGACGCCTGCGACATTCTGATCATCGGCACCTCTGTCTGGCTCGGTGAAAAAAGTTCCGTGTGCAATCGTGTTCTTGAACGGATGTACGGTTATACCCATAGCTTGAATGACAAAGGGCAGTACCGCGACTACGGCAAAGTTGGAGCGACCCTGATTACCGGTAATGAAGACGGGGTCAAACATTGTGCGATGAATATTCTGTTTTCCCTGTCACACATGGGTTACACCGTTCCGCCACAGGCAGATGCGGGCTGGATGGGTGAGGCAGGTCCTGGGCCTTCTTACATGGACGAGGGGTCAGGTGGGCAGGCGAATGATTTCACCAACAGGAACACCACTTTTCTGGTCTGGAACAGCCTTCATCTTGCCAGGATGCTGAAGGATCAGGGCGGTATTCCGGCTCACGGCAATCAACCGGAAGTCTGGGCAGCCGGATGCCACACGGACTTTCATAGTCCGGAACACAAACGATGACAGGAGCGACTCGCTGGTTTCTCCTGCTTGTTGCTTTTGTCCATAAAAATCCGAGTGCCATCATCGAATCTTGACCCTGTCGAGCAGACACTCCAGACGCGAAGCAGTGACATGCATAAAGATCAGTGACTTGCGCAGATATCGGGAGCGCGGTTGCAGATTTGTCTGGTCGTTGACAGTGCCGCCGCCACAGGTTGAGACTTCTCAGGTCATGTTTGGCGGGGATTGTCTGCTGACGTCGAATCGAATGGTGGTAGAAGAAATCGCGGGTGAATCTGTGTTTTGGCTCATGCCGCGTGATATCAGTCAGCCAATCCCGCCTTGATGCGGCATCAATACCGCTGCTTTCCGGTGAATGATTCGATCTTTTGGTGTGAAGACCTTACTTGACTGTCCGACAATATGGTTTTTCAGGTCATTTTAATGGACGCGATTCTGTCCAGGGATCGGATGCGATCTCATAAAGGCGACGGATTTTTATCAAAATTATGCTGTTGTTGGGTGGTAATTCGATATCGGTACGCTAGACTCTGCCCTCCAATTTATTCGTAACTTAAGGGGAGATATGCGTAAGTTACTTTTTGCAGCCTTTGTCTTGGCTGGTTTTTACACCTCGGGTGTCTATGCAGAAGAACTGGTGATTGAAGAAGTCATCGTTACTGCACAGAAACGTGAACAGAGTGTCCAGGAAGTGCCGATTGCGGTTTCGGCATTTGATGGAGAATTCCTCGATGAAGCAGGTGTCGATGACGTGCTTGAGCTTCAGTTCTTCGTGCCTGGTATGACGATCTACAACAACCAGACGCCTGCTCAAACCAATATCAATATTCGCGGCGTGGGTACGGCCGGCAACAGTCTCTCTCTTGAGTCTTCAGTAGGCCTTTATATCGATGGCGTTTATCGTTCGCGTCAGACATCCAGTATCGGGGACCTGGTTGACGTAGAGCGAGTTGAGGTGCTGAAAGGACCACAGGGCACCTTGTTTGGTAAAAATACGGCGTCCGGCGCGATCCAGTTCCTGACGCGCAAACCAGAGCTTGATACCTTCGGTGGCTTCCTTGAGCTTCAGGCGGGTAATCAGTCCTATGGCAATGTTAAGGGCGCTGTGAACATTCCCTTGAGTGAAGGGGTTTCTGCGCTGCGTATTTCTGGTAGTGCGACTCAGCGTGACGGTTACGTGGACAACATCACAACAGGTAGTGAGCTCAATGACCGAGATCGCTACAACGTTCGAGCACAGTTCCTTGCGACAAACCAGGACGATATCACGATTCGTATTATCGCGGATTACTCCGAGATTACAGAAATCTGTTGCGCGGCTGGCAACATCTTTGATGGACCCGGCGACAACCTCGCAAACTTTCTGGCTGCCGGTGGAAGTTTGCCGCCAACGGGTAATCTGCCTGGCGCAAGCTTTGTTCTACCGCTTGATGTTATCGCGGGTCTTACAGGATTTACCGGTACGCCCGTGATTCTAGCGGATCAGTTCGATGACGACATCGTTGCTCAGAGTCTCGATCCTTATGCAAACGTTGAAGAATCAGGCATCTCCATGGAGATTACCTGGGATGTAAACGACAACATGACGTTTACATCGATCACCTCCTACCGCAACTATGAGGTAGAGGGTTTTGTCGATGCGGATTTCAACTCGCTGGATATGATTTCAAGAAGTGGTGGTTTCACCGATCAGGATACGTTCACTCAGGAATTCCGAATTGACGGCGTCTGGGGCGATATGACCTACGTAGCCGGAATGTATTACTTCGATCAGGAACTGGAGAACCACAATACGTTGAAACTGGGTAATGCAGCCAACGTCGCGCTAACCGGCGGTTTACCAACTTTCGCGTTGCTTGGTGTTGATCCCGCTTTGTGTCCGTTCATCCAGCCCGTCCTCGGTATTACCGAAGAGGTGTGTCTTGGGCCGGCATTCCCTCCGGGGCTGGGTTCCGACAACTTCTCTACTCAGGAACAGACCAGCTGGGCGATCTATGGTCAGGCTGACTGGAACCTAAGCGAAGATGTTGTGTTGACCCTTGGCCTGCGCTACCTCGATGAAGAAAAGACCATGGACGTGCAGTTTGCAGAAGACATCTTCACACCGATTTATGGTGCATTCACGCCACTGTCTCCTTTTGTTCCTGATGTTGATAACGAAACTTTCGAAGACGATGAGTTCACCGGTACTTTGAAACTGACTTATTTCTGGAACGATGAAATCATGACTTACGCTTCATACGGTCGCGGTTACAAATCCGGTGGTACCAATATCGATCGTATCTCTCCTGCAACGGGTGCACCGTTGCTGTTTGATCCTGAAACGTCAGAATCTTATGAGATCGGTATGAAGGGCGATTTCCTTCAGAATCAGCTGCGACTCAACATGGCTTTGTACCGCACTGACTTCGATGACTTTCAGGCGAATACATTCGTCGGTACCGGTTTTGTTCTTCAGAACGCAGGTGAGATTGCCACGAATGGTTTCGAGCTCGATTTCATGTATCTGCTTAACGCCTACCTGACAGTGACAGGTGGTGCAGCCTATGTGGACGCTGAGTATGATTCGTTCACGGGTGGTTCCTGTATCCGTACTCCGTTCGGCAACGAACCGGACGCGAATGAGCCCGCATTCCCGACTGTATGTGATGCTTCTGGCAATCTGGTTGGCGGCACCTCAGAGTGGACTTACTACGCGTCTTTAATCGGTGAATATGATCTCGACAATGGTTTGCTGTATGGTCGGATCGACGTTAACTACCGTGACGATATTCCCAGCGGTACGGATAACGACCCGAACAAGGGTGCGGATGGCTACACGCTGGCGAACGTTCGAGTGGGTTACCTCTTTGGCGGCGACAAGTACGACCTGTCTCTCTGGGCGAAAAATGCCTTTGATGAAGACTATCGTGACGGCGGATTTAACTCCGTTCTTCGTGAGGGGTCTTTGTCCGGTTACTATACGGAGCCACGTACTTACGGGCTGACTTTCCGAGTTAACTTCGACCAGTAAGTTTCATGTCAAAACCCGTCGATACGCTCAGCGTACCGGCGGGTTTTTTTATGCCAGATCAAACCATCTTTCTATTGCCGGCAGGTTTGGATCAACGGCTCTGCCTGTGCGGCGATGCCCCTGTGCTTGATATCGATATTCCCTCGGGAAGGGTACCCGAGACCCATGTCCATGCGGGTCAGATGGACTCGGAAGGGTTTCTGGTTGAGGATGCGCGCTTTTAAGACAATAAAATGTGTTACCTGAAAATACTTCTGAGGATAGAATGACCCGAAATGCCTCGGTGACCTAATTCCGGTGAGTGAGCTCATTGAGCAGCGCATCAGCTGCCCCTATTGTGGTGAACCCCTAAACATTCTTCTGGACCCTACAGAAGCGGGCCAGGAGTATATTGAAGATTGTCAGGTCTGCTGCAGACCTATCGTGATGACACTCGATGTCTTGGGTGGCGATGTCAGCGTGCGTCGAGAGGACGACTGACCTCGATTGAGCCGTAGCTTTCTTTTGACATGATTCGGCTGGACGCGAGCGCCAGGAACGAAAGCCCACTGTAAATAAATAGCGCCTTTGGCAACCATTCGGGTAGGCCCGGCCACAAGCCTGGCGTGATGGCGCCGATCATCACCAGACCGATTAGCCTCACAACCTCGAGTAAAGTTGCTGTCGGATGTGATTCGAGCATGCGGCCGTGGTTGAACAACGTCATTGCGACGACGCCAAATGCGATCAATCCCATGGGTAACGTCAAGAGATCGCCGGACAACACAGCAGCGAGCCCGGCTGCAGTCACAATCCAGTAGTTTGCGAAGCAGTAGACGCGAGTGAATCCGGTTATCTCCGGATCGAATCTGGGCGCCTGCCAGTCATAGTGTTCTCTTGGTAAGTCTTCGGGCACCCAGGAGGGTGGCTTAAACCAGATCGTGAATTTGTCTCGCCATCGTTTTGTTTTCCAGGCCAGCTGTGCCGTCTCCACCCACATGTGGAGATTGGCCCATATGGGGTTCCAGCTTTTCAGTGCGTGGGTGATCCCGTAATAGCAGGGTTTATCCTTCTGCTCATCTTTGAATGTGCCGAACATCCGATCCCACAGAATAAAGACGCCCCCATAGTTCTTGTCGATGTAGTCGGGGTTCTTTGCGTGGTGTACCCGGTGGTTGGAGGGTGTCACAAACACCCACTCTATGGGACCGAGTCGTCTGATGTGTTCTGTGTGCACCCAGAATTGATAGATCAGGTTGAGGCTACCGACCGTGATGATGACTTCAACCGGGAGACCGACCAGATATAGTGGGATATAAAACACGAAACCAATATAGTCCGTACCGGTTTGTCGCAGCGCTGTGCTGAGATTGAATTCTTCACTTTGATGGTGAGCAACGTGAGACGCCCAAAGAATTCGCCATTCATGGCCAAAACGATGTTTCCAGTAATAGCAGAAGTCGTAGGCAACGAAGGCAGCGATCCAAACCCACAAGGGTTCGGTGTTGATCTGCTGGACACCTGCCGCGCGAACGATGGCTTCGATGACAACACCAGCGAAACCAAGTCGCAGTAAATCAACGACACGGCTGAGTAGTCCCATGGAAAGACTGTTCAGCGTATCGTTTAAGCGATATGTCTGGTTTCTGGTGAAGTGCCCCCACAAGTACTCCACCAGCATGAGGAGTACAAAGAAGGGGATGGCGTAAGTAATGTAGTTCAATCTAGTGTTTGATGGGTTCCAGTGGCGGCTGGTTCAACGCTTCGCGATAGTTGTTGTGGAAGTGATGAAGCGCCGGTTCATTTTTGCCAAAGACAACTTCTTTCAGCAAACCATTAATGGCCGACTGCTGCTGCATTTCGCCCATGACATAATCTTCGTCTGCAATTGTGCTGCTGAACACCTCAAGAGAGGCAGCAAGATTAGGTCCGGTGTTTTCTCTTGATTCGATGTCGTAGACCTGTTCCCGCGTAACGATCGTCTGGTTGCCGGCTTGCTCTACCGCTTCGTTACTGTAGTAGAAGGAAACCTGGGTGATGGAATGTCCTGTGTCGTTTGGGTCAGGGTAAATCTTGATCAGACTGACGCTCTGCTCGTTAACCACCAGTTGAATGTTGGGGAAGAGATAATACAAGACGAACGTTGCTCGCGTCAGTTTCCACTCTGATTCCGGCAGATTGCGCATCTCATGGATCGCGCCATTTGCGGTGATGAAACGATGATGGCGGCCATACTCGGTCAGATGCAGGTTGTTGCCAAGATAGAGCCTTCCCAGGGTGTCTTTGTGTAGTTTTTGAAAGTGATAGGTTTCACCGAAGGTGTCGTTCGCCAGCTTCCAGTTGAGGTTCTTATCAATGGTCGTGTTACCAGCGAACCTAAGATCCTGCATGTTAAAGCTGTCGAGTTGCTGAGCCAGTGCTTCGCCCAGCAGTTCATCCAGGTCCAGGTGCCCGTCTGGTTGGGGATGCACCCAGAGGAGACCACCGCGTTCAGTGGCAGGCAACTCAATCAAGCCGTTGCAGGATTTGTCGATGGCACCAAAGTGATCTTCGTTGGGAATGCTGATCAGTTCACCGGTGTTGCCGTAACCCCAGTGATGGAAGGGGCAGGTGAACATGGACGCTTTGCCTTTCGGTTCATTAGCGACCCTTGCAGCACGATGGCGGCAGGAATTCAGAAATGCGCGAAATTTGCCTGTCTTGTCTCGCGTCGCCAGAAGCGGTGTGCCAAAGTCATCCATGGTCATAAAGCTCCCGGATTCCGGCAGGTCACTCGTTAGGCCGACCAGCTGAGGGTGCCCTTGGAAAAAGGTGTCCCATTCCTTCTTTGCCTGGTCTTTGCAGACATAAGATGTGGTTGGCATTCGATACTGAACGCCGGCATCAATGTTTTTGCCTTCGTCTAGCTGGCGCATCAGTTCCTTGAGAATATCTACCTTTTCAGCCTGATCCATTTCTGCCCCCAGAATGCATGTCAATTCAAAATTACCATGGTCAGTGTTTGATTTCACGGTGATATGGCAGGTGTCCGACGACAGAAATTGGAGGAAAAATCGACGCGCGGCTCCAGGAACGGCCTGATAAAAGGCGATAGAAGAGGTGGTGATGTGTTACGGCATGGCTGCGGGCACCGGCAAAGATGAAAACGGCAATCTGATGGACAAATAGGTCTGGTGTCCGTTACCTGGATGAATCTGAAGCAGGTGACTATGAGTAGCGTACCTTGGCCTTGGAGAGCGTTTACATGCTCGATGGGTTATGCGCTTTTGCGAATTTCATCGAAGCATTGACGTCCGAAGATGTTGTCCTCAATATTCTGCAGATCAGGGAGCCGGGTCACGACAGGTATCGACCGCTTTGAGCGAGACTCGCTCGACTCGAAAAACTGGAATTTGTCGTGGTGCGGCTGAGGTGACATAACCCGAAAACTGTTCGGAAACCTCTGCCTGTGCGCTCACAACGGCGCGTGCCGCGGCTTCGTCCAGTTCGACCATATTGGCCTTGAATATTTCGGTGCCGTACTCGATGTCAATTTCTGGATGTGCCCGCAAGTTGTACACCCATGGTGGGTTCTTGGGTGACCCGGCAAACGATGCAAAAAGTATCCAGTCGCCATCGTCTCTAATGGTCAGGACCAGCGGTACCAGGTGTTCATTGCCTGATTTCGCACCGATGGTATGAAGAATCACCATAGGATAATCTGCGAACATGGATACTTTGCCGTTATTGGCGCGGAACTCTTCAATGATCTTCGCATTGAAGCTTTTCATGTCTGTTTCACTCATGCGGTTACTGTAACATGAGTCTGATGTTGCGTATCACATGGAGACAAGTTCGTGGATGAAGTCGCACGGTTGAAAGACAAGTCGGATATTCAGCAGACCATTCTTAATTACGCCTGGGGAATTGATTCAAGGGACTGGAAACTTTTTAGATCGATTTTCGCCGATGATCTGGTGATGGACTTTTCCAGTTATAGCGGCAAACCCGCTTCAAAGATAACTGGCGATGAATGGGTAGCCGGGTGTCAGGCGATGTTGCCTGGATTTGATGCCACGCAGCATGTGCTCACCAACTTTATGATCGAGGTTGAAGAGGATGAAGCGACGGCAATCGTCTACATGAAAGCAGAACACTTTATTGCCAACGTTCTTGGTGATAACGCCCATACGCTGGGCGGCCACTACATCCACAAACTGAAGCGTCATGGAGAGAGATGGCTGATTCATGCGACGACTCTGATGGTCACGTGGAGTCGGGGCAACCGGCAGGTTTACGAACTCGCGCGGCAGCGGGTGGCGGAATCTGGTTCGAACAGGCACATTTCGTAAGCCTCGAGCTGTCGTTTGTTCAGGCGGCGGTGGGTGATAAGCTGCGAATATGACTCTGCTCTTAACCTTTTTCCTTGTCTCCATTGTCTTTTCGTTCCTCTGCTCGCTTTGGGAAGCAGCATTGCTCAGTATTACGCCAACCTTCGCGGAGATTAAAGCTCAGGAAGACGAAAGTCTGGGTAAACACCTGGCAAAGTTCAAAGCCAATATTGATAAGCCTTTAGCCGCAATTCTGACGCTGAATACGATTGCCCACACGGTGGGTGCGATCGGTGTGGGCGCACAGGCATCCATCATCTGGGCTGATGCCAATCCCGTGATCACGGCTTTGGTGGTGCCCGCTGTCATGACCTTGGCGATCCTTCTATTTTCGGAGATCGTGCCTAAAACCTTGGGCGCAACTTATTGGAAAGAGTTGGCGGGATTTACCGTTGGTTCCCTGAAAATAGTCATGTTCCTGTTAGCGCCTCTTGTATGGTTGTGCCAGGGGTTAACGAGTCTTTTGAAGAGAGATATAGAAGGGAGTGTTTTTTCACGATCCGATTTCATGACCATGGCGGAGATTGGCGCGCGGGAAGGTGTGTTCGAGCGGAACGAGTCAGAAATCATCACGAATCTGATCAGGTTTGAATCCGTTCGTGCAGAAGACATTATGACGCCCCGGACGGTGGTTGTCGCTGTATCAGAAGAACAAAGCATTGATGGCTTCCTGTCTAATGAAGAGCAGCTAAGGTTTTCACGAATCCCGACTTACCAGAATGGATCGAAGGATCATGTAACAGGATTTGTACTCAAGAGCGATTTGTTGACCGCGAAGATTGATGGCAACGGCGGCAATGCAATTGTCAGTCTTCGTAGGGACATTATGATCGTTCAGGAATCCTTTCCTTTACCTGAACTGTTCGACCGATTGATCTCTAGACGAGAGCATATTGCCGCGGTTGTCGACGAATTCGGAGGCATGGCCGGAATTGTCACGATGGAAGACGCAATAGAGACCCTGTTGGGGCAGGAAATCCTTGATGAATTTGATAAAGACGCGGATATGAGGGTGATCGCGCGAAGGGAATGGCAGAAGAGGGCCCGTTCGCGAGGGTTGGTTGAGGAGGCGCAGAAAACGCCTCCTCCGGAAAGTGCTTAGCTCAGGATAAGGTTAATAATGCCCATGCCACCGAGTACACAGCTGACCGCAACCGCTGTCGCTGCGGTGGCCAGCATGGCTGAAGCAAATGGGCTTTCGATGATGTCAGCAATGCGGCTTTGTGGGGCGGCAATAGCTTCTACAGTGTCTTTCGCCTCGTTGATTTGATTGTTCATTACGTTGTCTCCCTTTGGTAAGTTTGGCTCGCGGGCGCATTGTAATCATTTTTGCGCACTGCACAATAGCAAAATCCTGTTCACCTGCTTGACGATAGGAATCATCGATGGAAAACACCCGTGTTATTTTGAAGCGTAGACCTGTTGGAGAGGCAACATCAGACTGTTTCGCTGTTGAAAGCGAGATTCTTGGCGCGCTGCCACCGGGCAAGTTACGCGTTGGAGTGGAATACATTTCTGTTGATGCAGGTACGAGAACGATGCTGCGCGGTGAAGGGTTTCATATGCAGGTGGGTATTGGCGAACCCATTCTTGCGGGTGGTGTTGGCAGGATTCTTGAATCCAATGTGGAAGGCTGGGAACCAGGGCAGGCAGTTCGCGGTGGATTGTGTGCACAGACGATCGCCACAGTATCTCCGGAACAGCTCGAGAAGATCGAAGAAACCCATTTGCCTTTGAGCGCCTGGTTGGGTGTGCTTGGTGGTTCGACCGGCGTGACTGCATGGATAGGCGTGCGCCGGGTTGCGAAACCGGGACCGGGAGAGGTATTCGTAGTTTCAGCCGCAGCAGGAGCAGTTGGCTCCATCGCCGGTCAGATTGCCAAAAGAGATGGCGCAAGCGTGATTGGCATTGCCGGTGGCCAGAGAAAAACAGACTACCTCACGAATGAACTTGGCTTTGATGCAGCCATCGATTACAAAAGTGAGGATATGGGAGCGCGCTTAAAAGAACTTGCGCCTGAAGGGGTGAATGTCTTTTTCGATAATGTCGGTGGAGCGGTTCTGGATGCAGTGCTCGACAACATTGCGATGAGGTCACGAGTGGTTATTTGCGGTGCTGTGTCCCAGTACGATGATATGGACAATGTCTCGGGCCCAAGCATGTACCTTCGGTTGGCGGAAAGGCAATCGATCATGGAAGGGTTTGCCTACTTCCATTTTCCAGAGAGCATCCCTGAGGCGACCCGGGAACTGAAAGACTGGGCAATGGAAGGATCGATTGCGATGCCGGAAGAAATTCTCGATGGCATCGACCGTTATCCGGATGCGCTTCAGTTTATGTTCCAGGGTGGTAATCTTGGCAAACTGTTGGTGAAGGCCCACTAAAGGTCAACTTTCTTCCCGCAGCTTTGCCCTGACCTGCATCAGCACCCTGCCGAAGGCGTTTTCGCCGCGACGATCGCGACCACACCCCCAGTAATAGTCGTATTGATCATTCTCAACCAGGTGTTCTTCCTGGGTAGCCAGGAGCGTCTCTGCAATTTCCGGGTAGGCCTTGCATTTGGTGTAGATCGCGCGTGTCATGTAAACGAAACGCAGACTCTTCCAGTTTTTACGGTTTTTTTTGAACCAGCCGGTCTTGCCGAGTTTTCTTGCCGCATCCGTTGAAGCAGCCATGCGAATCTTCTCCTGTTTGTCTTCGTTCTCAAACTGTATGGCCTGGACATAGTGCTCGACTGTGGGCCAGACACGATCTTCAAGCTGAATTGGATGATTGGAGACAGTGCCCAGCAGTTCCCTGGGGTCTAGCCGTGACAGGAATTTCGAATCTTCGGACGGCGTGTTGAACATGCTCATTTGGAGCCCCAGATTCTGGCGACCGCAATGTCCTCACCCACAGCGCCAACAACGAATCCGCAAAGACTGACAGCACCGAAAACGATGACGGGAAACAAATAGTCAATCGAAGGTGCCAGGAAAAAAGAAAGAGACGCGAGGATCGCAAACAATCCTGAGACGGTGACGAGGATAATCCGGTGGGATCGCTTGTAAATATAGGGTTCGTTGCCTGATTCCAGTGGTTTAAGGATCGGGCTGAAAATTGATCGAATAACCGCTCTCAATGGTTACAATCCTTGTTGGTTTTTGGTTTCGATTTTAAGATTTGGTTCGTTATGTCAGAAGAAATTAACACAGAATCAGGCCTGATTTATCGATTCCTCGGAGCTGTTGAGCGGGCAGGGAATCGATTGCCGGACCCGGCGATCCTGTTTCTGTACGGTATGCTCATCGTCTGGGTCGTTTCCTGGCTGCTTGCGGATTATGCGTTTACCGTACCTTCGCTTGAGGGCACCAGAGCGCTGGCCGTTCAAAATCAGCTGAGCGGAACCAGCCTTGCGACTTTCCTCTCCAGCATGGTGACCACCTTTACGGGTTTTGCGCCATTAGGTGTGGTACTTGTGGCCATGTTAGGTGTTGGTGTTGCTGAACATACCGGTTTCATTCAAGCGGGATTGAAGAGCCTGCTTTCTATCACGCCGGACAAGCTGATTACGCCGATGCTGCTTCTGGTGGCCATCGTCAGTCACACGGCTGCGGACGCGGGTTACGTTCTCGTGATTCCTTTAGGCGGCATCATCTTCTATTCGGCGGGCCGCCATCCACTGGCCGGCATTGCATGCGCCTTTGCCGGTGTTTCCGGTGGCTTCGCGGCGAACTTTGTCCCCTCCGGGATCGATCCTTTGCTACAGGGGTTTACACAACAGGCAGCGCAGATGCTGGATTCTTCGCGAGAAGTAAACCCGCTGAGCAACTGGATGTTTACCAGTGTGTCCTCCATTTTCGTGATTGCGGTGGGCTGGTACGTCACCGATAAAGTCGTAGAGCCGAGGCTCAGTGGCACGAAGGTTGACGGTGAGGATTTGGCTGATAGTGAGATGCAGCCTCTGATGCCTGAAGAACGACGAGGTTTGCTTGCTGGTCTTGCCGCCATGGCGGTGGGTATTCTTCTGCTGGTCGCCGCCTTGTATCCGGCTGACTCTCCTCTCAGATCAGCTTCCGGTGAATTAACCGCTTTCAGTGCACCGATCATGCAGTCGATTGTGCCGTTGATTTTTCTGCTGTTTATCATTCCGGGAACGATTTATGGCTACGTCGCAGGAACCGTGAAAGACCATCGCGACATCATTGCGGGTATGACACAAAGCATGACCACGATGTCTTACTATCTGGTGATGGTGTTTTTCTGTGCCCAGTTCACTTATGCATTCGGTCAGAGCAATCTGGGAGCCTTGTTGGCCGTGGAGGGTGCTGATGTGCTTCAACGACTGTCGCTGCCTGGCAGCATGACGATTATAGGCATTGTGCTGTTGACTGCCTTTGTGAATCTCCTGGTAGGTTCTGCCTCCGGCAAATGGGCACTGCTGGCACCGATATTTGTGCCCATTCTGATGCAGGTGGGGATATCGCCGGAATTAACCCAGGCTGCTTATCGGGTTGGAGATTCATCTACGAATATCATTACGCCGTTGATGCCTTACTTTCCGCTGGTTGTCGCCTACTGTCAGAGATGGGTGAAAGGCACAGGTATTGGTACAGTCACAGCGATGATGCTGCCGTTTTCAGTGACGTTGCTGATCGGCTGGAGTTTGCTGCTGCTGGCTTTTTGGGCTCTGGGTATACCGCTCGGTCTGGCGGCAACCTATACCTATCCATAACGGCAAGATCCAATTTGGCGCAATCGAAACAAACCAACGGACAATTCGGCTAAAACTTTTGTCAGATTTAGGCGATGATTACGGGCTCGCAGAACAGGAAAAGTAGATATGTCGATTGTTGCGGAAACTCTATCCAGCGCGAAGGTCATCTTCAGAGATCTGGTGCCTTTGGCGGTCAGGATGGCAAAGCCACCTGCACCGGATGTCGTGGACAATTTGCCGATGCGATTGGCGAAGACAGCAAGCGAGTGTCCAAACAAAAACGCGATCATTTTTGAGGGTCGTAGCATTACCTGGGGCGAGCTGGATCAACGCGTCAGCCAGGTGGCCCAGGCGCTTAGAGAACGGGGTGTGACATTCGGCGACACGGTTAGCCTGATGATGGACAACCGAATTGAGTTCATCGAAAACATGTTCGGCATCATGCGTGCCGGTGCCGCAGTTTCCCTCATCAATACCAATCTCCACGGTGCCCAGTTGGTGCATTGCGTGACCACCACAAACGCGAAGGCATTTGTGGTCGGAAGTGAACACGCGGACACGGTGGGTGAAGTCAAAGCCGACTGTAACCTGGAAGAAGGCAAAGATTTTCTGGTCGTTGCAGACAAAGTTGCAGACAAAGATGCGGCACCGACACCAAACTGGGCGGTCGACTTTTCTCAGGTCACTGGTGATACGCTTCCCATTGCCGAAGAAAACATTGTTCCCGTCAGGCAGCAGGACCCTGCGCTCTACATTTTTACATCAGGTACCACCGGTCTTCCGAAAGCGGCTATCCAGAAACAAGGCAGACAGACACTCTTTTGTGAGCTGGGTAAAAGAGTTGGTTGGAAACTGAAAAGGGACGATACGCTTTATATCTGTCTCCCGCTCTATCATGCGACCGGATTGTGTATTGGCTTCTTAGGTGCCATGGAAGTCGGCGCATCGGTTGTGCTGAAGCGTAAGTTCTCAGCAAGCCAATTCCTGAATGACGTCAGGGAACATCGCTGTAATGCCTTTATTTATATCGGCGAGCTCTGCCGATACCTGTTGTCTCAACCGGTAAAAGCTGACGATGGCAACAATCCGATAGAAAAGATGACAGGTAACGGTTTACGACCGGATATCTGGATGGAGTTCAAAGAGCGTTTTCAGATACCGGGGATCTATGAGTTCTATGGCGCTTCAGAGGGTAACGCTACGTTCATGAATTTCTTCAACCGCGATAAAACCATTGGCGCTGCGATCATGCCGCCGTCATTAGTCCAGTACGATGTCGCAAATGACGAAATCGTTCGGGATGCGAATGGGTTCTGCAAAAAGGTAGAACCCGGTGAGCCTGGCCTGCTCTTAGGGCCCATAACCGCCGCGACGGAATTCGTTGGTTATACCGATCGCGAAGCAACGGAAAAGAAAATTCTTCGAGATGTCTTCAAGAAAGGAGATGCCTACTTTAATACGGGCGACTTGATCAAAATGGTCGATGCGGGTTTTGCGCTTGGACTGAAGCATTACCAGTTTGTCGACAGGGTGGGCGATACCTTCCGCTGGAAAGGCGAGAACTGTTCCACCAATGAAGTGGGCGAAATCATCAACGGTCATGAAGATATCGAAGTCTGTAATGTCTATGGTGTCGAAGTGCCAGGCACCGACGGTCGTGCGGGCATGGCGGCTCTCCTGCTTAAAGAGGGCGCGACCTTTGATCCGACAAGTGTGTCCGAGCTGGTGCAAAAGGATCTCGCCAGCTATGCAAGACCGGTCTTTATTCGAATTCTGCCGGAACAGCAGCTGACGGGAACCTTCAAGCTACAGAAGGGTGATTTGCGGGAAGCTGCTTATCATCCGGATAAGGTCACTGATGACATCTACGTCTGGAAGCCGGGAGGGTCCGGCTATGAAAAGCTGGATGTCGAGTTCTATGAAAAGGTCATGGCTTCAGAGGCGGGGTACTAAGTTTGACGTTCCTCGCGGCGCTGATACTTATCACGTCTTTGGCCAGCCCTCTTTCCTTATCTGCAAAGGGTGTTGATCTCGAAAACGGCAGTATCACCATAGCTTTGAGGCAGGAGCCGCCGAATCTAGACAGCTCTCTCAGCGAAGACACCACCAGTTCCAAGGTGCTTCGTTTGAGTAACGAAGGTCTTGTCGGTGTTAATCGCAGGGGGCAGGTCGTTCCCCGCATTGCGAAATCTTGGGATATCGAAGTCATGCAGATGACTTTCCACCTCCGCGACAATGCCAAGTGGAGTAACGGCGACCCTGTCACGGCCCACGATTTTGTTTACTCTTGGCGGCGATTGGTGGATCCGAAAACCGGTGCGCGCGGTTCGACCTTGTTTGCACATCTCATCGCTAATGCTGACGAGATTATGTCCGGTGAGCTCCCTGCTCAGGAGCTCGGCGTTGAAGCATTGGATGACTTCACCTTTCGAGTCACGTTGAGTCAGCCTGCCTCTTACTTCATCCACATCGCATCGACCGTTAACTACTTCCCACTGAATCAGAAATTTGTTGAAGCCCAGGGCGATCGTCATGCGGCAGATGCAAAGAACATCTTGTCGAACGGTCCCTTCATCATTGATGAGTGGGTTCACAGCGCCAATATCGAGCTTTCCCGAAATCCGCATTACTGGAACAAAGAGGAGGTCAGGCTGGAAGCGCTTGATTTCGGTTACATCACAGCGGATAGCAGGTCGCTACTGAATCTTTACAACAGTGGAGACATTGCCGAACTGGAGCTTGAAGAAGATATTCTGAAAGACGCGATCAACAATGGTCTGCGAATCAGAAAAGTGCCCCGTAACTGTATTGCCTGGGTCTGGCTCAACAGTCGAGAGAGCAGAGCAACCAGCGACCGCAGGCTGCGGGAGGCGATCCGCCTGGCGCTTGATCGGGATGCTTACGTCAATAACATTGTGGCGCTGCCCGGAACGGAACGCATTGACTCACCTTTCACGAAAGCATTGCGTGGCGTGAAGGGTGACTTTTCCAGTGAGTATCCTACGCCAGAAATCGAATACAGCGCCGCCCGTGGCAAGGCGCTGATTGAAGAGATTCGCGCTGAAAAAGGTGAAGTGCCGCCAGTCGTGTTGCTGGCGAACGAAACACGACAAATTGAGGCTGAATTTATTCAGGGGCAGCTGATCAGCAAGTTAGGGCTAGATGTCAAAGTAGACAAGCAGACGTTCAAGCAGGCTATTGAAAAGCAACGCAACGGCGACTTTGATCTTGCACGGGTGGGCTTCTGTGGTGGCTCTCTGACAGATCCCATCACTTATGCCGCTTCTTTTGAGTCGACAGGCCCCTTTAACGATGGCGGTTACAACAACCCAGAATATGACCGCTTGATCAATGTCACACGTAATACCATTGATCCAGTGAAGAGAATGGAAGCTTTTGATGAGATGCAAAAACTTATCCATAAGGACATTCCAATGATCCCGACACATCAGTACTCATACGTGTATATTCAGGATCAGCGTCTCGCAGGATTTCAGCGTTATCCGATTGAGGATTTCTCCAGGGGACGTATCAGATAAGAAGAACAGACATCTGGGGGGAGTGTGGCTGCAACAGAGACGGTGAGCGGTTTGCCCGCACGTTATCGGGTCATTTTTTTGGCAGCTCTTGCTGTCTTTATCTGTTACATGGATCGGGTGGTGATTTCGGTTGCTATCATTCCCATGGCAGAAGATTTCGGATGGAGCGCCGAGGAACAGGGTAGAGTTCTTTCTGCCTTCTTCATCGGGTATCTGCTGACCCAGATTGCTGGTGGTTGGCTGGCGGAACGTTACGGCGGCAAAGTTGTGTTAGGTGCGGGTGTTGTCTTCTGGTCGTTCTTTACCCTTCTGACACCGGTCGCTGCAGCCGGTGGTCTCACGGCGCTGTTGGTTGCCCGTATCCTGATGGGTGTTGGTGAAGGTGTCACCTTTCCTTCTGTTTACGCCATGTTTGGTCGTTGGGTACCGCTGCAGGAACGTTCTCGTTCCGTCGGCATGCTTTTTTCTGCCATACCGCTTGGCAGCATGTTTGCACTGCTCGCTACGCCGTGGATCGTGCTTCGATTTGGTTGGGAATTTGCGTTCTACAGTTTTGGCGCGGTGGGTTTTGTCTGGTGGCTTGTCTGGCATCTCACAACCACAAAAGACCCTAGTGAAGACCCGAGGATAACCAAAGAAGAACTGGCGTTGATTCGCGGGGATCTTGAAGAAGATGCACCGGAGTCGATGCCGCCGACGATGAAACAGCTGCTCAGCAAACCCGCTGTCTGGGCGGTTGTGGTCAGTCACTTCTGCGCCAATTGGGGGACTTATGTGCTGCTCGCCTGGATGCCCACGTATATCAACCGGGGACTGGGTGTGGACTTCGCATCGGTCGGTGTCTTCACGATGATTCCTGCTTTGTTTTCCTTTCTTGCGCTTAACTTTGGCGGGTGGCTCGCGGATAAGCTCATTCGAAGTGGCATGGATACAACCCGGGTGAGAAAGTTAATGCAGACCGTGGGTTTTGGTGGCTCAGCAGCGGTGCTTGCTGTTGTGGGTTATGTAGAGAGTGTTCCCCTTGCGATAGCCCTCATGTCCCTCGGCAACGTATTCGGCGGTGCCATGTCTGGCGGCTTTGGCGTGAATCACCTGGATATCGCACCCAGAGGTGCAGGCATCATTATGGGATTGTCGAATACCGCAGGAACGATTCCAGGCATTATCGGCGTCTATGTCAGCGGCTTGATTCTCGCGGCAACCGATTCCTGGGCACTTGTGTTCCAGACCGCCGCCGGTGTCCTGACCTTTGGACTACTTTTCTATCTAGTCTTCGCGAGCTCAAAGAAACTGTTTGATTGATGAATCCCTCAGAACTGTTTACCAGCACGCCGATTGTTCCTGTTGTCGTTATTGATGACAGCAGCCTGGCAGTGCCATTGGCCGACTGTCTCGCTGCCGTCGGTATGACCTCTATAGAGATAACGCTACGTACGGAAGGTGCGCTCAAGGCGATTAACAGCATTGCGACGTCGTGCCCAGAGGTTTGTGTTGGTGCAGGAAGTATTCGGCGTGTATCCCAGATTCAGGAGGCTCTTGATGCGGGCGCGCGTTTTTGTGTCAGTCCAGGTTACACGGACGCCATCATTGGTGAAGCGACAGTAAAAAGTGTGAGTTTGATTCCTGGCGCGAGCACGGCAACCGAAGTCATGTATCTCTTTGAGCAAGGCTTCGAGTTGATCAAGTTTTTCCCGGCGGAACTCGCCGGTGGCTTGAAGATGATCAAAGCACTGTCTTCACCAATACCAGAACTGCAGTTCTTTCCAACCGGAGGTATCACAGCGGAACTGGCGAAACAGTATCTTGCAGAGAGCTGCATACCGTGTGTCGGTGGCACCTGGTTTGTTCCCGCGGATCGGGTCAACGCCGCGGATTTCGGCTGGATCGCTGCCGAAGCAAAGGCTGCGTTGGATATGTTGAGGTAGTGCTCAGATATCAAACGCTTGATCAGCGGTGAGAGTGATGTTTGACGGAAGCGTCAGTTCCAACCACTCAAGTGCTTCTCTCAATTCCCTGAACACATGCATTTCCAATAGTGAATCGCTGAGCGGTACCTGGCGCATTCTTGAAACACCAAATGCCGCGAGGTTATCACCAGCGAGCACCGCCAGTTTGCGTTTGTAATTTCTCACCTGCGCGTCTGTGAGTTCGCCGACCACTTCGTCGTATTTCTGTTCGTCCTCCATTGAGGTAGCGGGTACCTCTAATTTGGTACAGTCGATCAAGGTGCTCATACCTCGAACGAACTTGGGGTCATCGGATATCGCCAGCACGGAACCGAAAAAGGATTTAACAGAAATGTTGCCCGTCGCCCTGATAAAGACCAGGTTGAGTTCGGGATAGATGCTGTACGACAGGCTCGACATCTGGCGTCAGATTTTCTCCACAAGATTGCGGAGCGCGTCGCAGTGTCTGACGCGTTCTTCGGTTGTGGTGCCGACGAAGCCAGCGTTGATGCAGGTCACACCTGCTTCCTGATAAACCGTTAATTGATCACGGACAAATCCCTCTGGTCCAACCAGTGATGTGGCATCCAGGTAACTCTGTGGAATCGCTGCTTCGGCTTCAGATTTTCGGCCTGACAGGTAGAGTTCCTGAATGTGTTCGGCTTCTGCCTCGTATCCATACTTTCGGAATACCTGGTTGTAAAAGTTTTTGTCCTTTGCGCCCATGCCCCCGACGTAAAGCGCTGCACCTGGTCTTGCCATTTCACGTAGATGTTCGACGTTTTCACCAATAGCGACTGAGCCGCCGGTGTAAATCTCGAGTGGTGGCAGGGAAGGGTCCCGCTTCGCGTTGCCGCGTTTCAATGCGTCACCCCAGACCTCTTTTGCCTTCTGCGGCATGAAGAAGGTGGGTAGCCATGCGTCGGCAATTTCAGCGGTGATCTCCACACTTTTTTCACCCAAGGTAGCAAGCGCAATAGGGATTTCAGGACGGTAGGGATGATTGATGATCTTGAGTGGTTTGCCGAGACCGGTGCCTTGTTCCTGTGGCAGTGGAACCTGAAACTTCTTGCCTGCGTAAGTGAGTTTTTCTTCCCGCTTCCAGACCTGGCGGCAGATATCCACGACTTCACGCATACGAGTGACGGGAGCATCGTAAGGCATGCCGTGAAAACCCTCGACAACCTGCGGGCCGGAAGCGCCGAGGCCCAACATGAAGCGACCATCAGAGAGTGAATCGATACCAGCCGCGGTCATCGCGAGAACAGCTGGGGACCGGCTGAAAAAATTCAGGATGCCCGTTGCCAGTGTGGCTTTTTCGGTAACCGCAGCCAGGTATCCCAGGGCGCTCACGGCATCAAACGAGTAGCTCTCTGCGACCCAGATAACATCGACACCGGCTTTCTCCAATTCGGTCAGTTCTTTTGCCTGCTGTGCAACATTGCCGCGTGCGTAATGTGCGCTGGTCCCTATTTTCATGGGCATTCACCATTGTTTTTTGGGTTCTTATAAGCGATCTGGATGCGACTCGAATGTCGACAGTCGTTATGCCATATTAGCGACGAACATTGCCGAACTAAACACGATGAGTGAACAGATTTCAGAGCAGACTGCGTTTGTACCGCCTCTTGAGCTAACCGAAGGGCAACCACCGCCCATTGCGGCGAACGGCGGACTATCCTATATGTCGTTCGACAAGGATGGTGATTCGGGTACCACGGCAGCTACAAACGACGCACTTCGGCTTATTGATGAAGGTGGCGGCCAGGCGATCATCGACCTGATTGAGAACACGCCTCCTGGTCCGATCGAAACCAAGTGGGGGCTGGGGTTTCGCCGTTTTTCTGAGTGTCTCGATTACATCAAAGAGAAGGGTATCACCGCACCTGAAGGTGGTCTGGTCACGCCTATGCGCTACACCATTTTCGAAGAGCCTTCTTATTCAGTCGTCTCATCGAATGCGCTCTGGTCTGATCCTTCAAGAGAAGCGGACGCGAAAAAACTGCGCAAAGACGAGATGGATAACAATCGTCGGTGTCTTTACTTTCCTCAGGTGCTGAAAGATGCACGCAGAATCGAGGAATACTATCCGGGGTTATCGCCATACTCGGCAGAGAGCATGGATAAGCTCGGTGTGTCGCTGGCGCACTGTGAGTCTGAATGTCAGAACTTCTACGATGCGCATGAAGTTGAACGCGTCTTCTATCCTGAAATCGAAAAACTGCTCCTGGATTTCTTTCCGGGTGCGACCGACGCGCTCGTTTATAACCACGATGTATTCGACAAACATTACGAAGGTGACCGGACTGAAAATCAGGATGACAAAAATCCCGGTGTTAATGCCAACTATGCGAACCTCGTACACAACGATCTCAATGACAACAGCGGCCGAGTTCGATGCTGGGAATTGCTGACCAAAAATCTTAGAAACTTTGGTCGTGAAGTGAATTACACGAAAGACGAAGCGCGCGAGAAGATGTCTCGTCGTTTTATGTCGATCAATCTCGCCAAGCCCATGCACACGGTGAAACAGAACCCATTTGTGCTTTGTGCGTGGCCATCCTTCGCGGATCAGCCCTACATTAACAACTACCGGATTTACGACGACCGAGTCGGTGAAACCACGCGCTTCACCTATAGGCCGGAACATGAGTGGTATTGGATTCCTGAGCAGAAGCCGAATGAGGTTTCCATGCTGAAGTGCTACGACTCTGTGACTGACGGTTCTGTATCCAGATGGTCGTTCCATTCAGCGTGCATCGATGCCAATCAACCGGACGATGCACCGTGCCGCAAGAACGTTGTGGTGCGATCGTTCGTTTTCTTTTAGAAAAAACTGGAGTTTTCAACATGGCAGAAGCCTACATTATCGACGCATGTCGTACGCCCAGAGGTATTGGTAAGCAGGGAAAAGGTGCGCTTGCTCACCTGCATCCGCAGCATCTTGCATCCACAGTTCTTAAAGCTTTGGCAGAGCGCAACCATCTCAAGACTAAAGAGATCGATGACATTATCTGGGGAACCAGTTCACAGCGTGGTTCCCAGGGCGGTGACCTTGGACGGATGGCTGCGCTGGACGCTGGCTACGACATCAAGGCTTCCGGTGTGACGCTCGACCGATTCTGTGGTTCGGGCATCACATCCGTCAGCCTTGCGGCTGCTCAGGTCATGTCGGGTATGGAAGACCTGGTGATTGCTGGTGGTACTGAGATGATGAGTTACACCTCAGCCTCTGCTGACCCAACCGTGCCGCCGGTACTTGATTCAGGCAACCTGCACTTGCGTGAACTGCATCCTCAGTCCCAACAGGGTGTTTGTGCAGATGCGATCGCGACACTGGAAGGTATTGATCGGGAAGCCGTTGACCAGCTTGCCTATGTCAGTCAGCAAAGAGCGGCGAGAGCGATTGAAGAAAATCGTTTTGATAAGTCGCTGGTGCCCGTTTACAACCTGGATGGTTCTCTTGCGTTGGATCGAGAGGAGTTTCCGCGTCCGGGTACCACCATGGAAACTCTCGGCGAACTGAAAACTGTGTTTGATCTCTACATGGATATCCCCGTAGACGGTGAAGGTAACAACTACGGCAATCTCGTTACCCGTAAGTACCCGGAGCTTGAAGGCAAGATTAATCACGTTCATCACGCTGGTAATTCATCCGGTGTGGTCGACGGTGCTGCCGCATTGCTGCTGGCATCACCAGACTATGCGGAACAGAATGGCTTGAAACCTCGTGCCCGCATCGTAGCGACTGCGAACATGGGCGACTGCCCGACGCTGATGTTGAACGCACCGGTACCCGCAGCCAAAAAAGTGCTTGAGAAGGCCGGTCTCAGCAAAGAAGACATCGACGTTTATGAGATTAACGAAGCGTTTTCTGTGGTTGCCGAGAAGTTCATTCGCGACATGGATCTTGATCGTGAAAAGGTCAACATCAATGGCGGCGCCATGGCGCTCGGTCACCCGATTGGAGCAACCGGCTCTGTGTTGATCGGTACTGCGCTGGATGAGCTTGAGCGTTCTGGTGGTCGTTACGGGCTGGTCACCATGTGTGCTGCAGGCGGGATGGCGCCAGCGATCATTATTGAGCGCATCTAACGGCTCTACCTATGCAGGATGAAATCAGTTCGCGCATTGCAAAGCTGTTAACCGAGAGGGGAGAAACCGTTTCGGTTGCCGAGTCTTCAACCGGCGGACTGATTTCAGCCAACCTGCTCGCTATTCCGGGTGCATCCAGTTACTACCTGGGAGGCAGCGTCGTATATACGCTGGCATCACGACGCGCCTTTCTGGATCTGGATCGTGAGAAAGTAAAAGAGCTGAAACCGTTGACCACTGAAATGGTGGAAGCGTTTGCCGTTGCGGCGAGACTGAAACTTGATGCAATCTGGGGTATCGCTGAATTGGGTGCCACCGGTCCTTCTGGGACACCTTATGGACATGGTCCCGGCGTGAGTGTGATTGGTATCAGTGGGCCAAAGACAGCGTCCATCCTGATGGAAACTCATTCAGACGACCGGCAAGCAAATATGCAGGCGTTTACAAGTCGCGCTTTAGAATTGTTCGAAGAAACGCTTCTGCTCGACTAGCTTTCCGCATCAGCGGGCAACCAGCTGATAAAGCCACACCTCTTCAAAGTCTCTCGGATCCCGCATAAAGGCGCCGCGGCTGATCCACATCTCAGCGAAGTCATGAATTTCAGCCTGATCGTTTTTACGAATAGCACGTGCCTCGTAGATGGTTTCGCCGATCTTTACCCTGACGAGAGGACTCTGTTCAATGTTTTGAACCCAGTTGGTTCGTGTATCACCCGCGTAAACGTAAAGCCGTCCGTCCATCTGGATATAAGTGAAGTTATTGGAGTAAGGATCGTCGGGGCGAGTTTCCAGCTGAGCAAGACCTGAGACTTCAGCGAGTTGCCAGGTCTTCGGTGCTTCTGAAACTGCACCGCTGAGTTCACCGCCGGCAAAAAAGCCAAATGGACCGTCGCAAGCGGAGATCAGCAGTAAGCCTGCAGTTAGTGTGATAGTCGAAACCAGTTGGTGCATAGTGTTCTCCAAATCAATCAGAGTTCTGAGCGGTTGCGACGATTTTACCTCACACTTGTTTACAGATTGAGATAACTCTCGAAATTCTTGCTGTAAAAGCAATCGAGCTCTTCGTCAGTCGCGTTAACGGCGTCTAAGCTTTTCTCGAAATCCCCATAGGGGTCACGACCGCCCTCGGGGTGTGGGTAATCCGTATTGAACATGAGAATGTCTTTCCCAACATTTTTCAGAATCCAACCGGTATCTTCAGTATGTATCGGTGTTACTCTGACCTGTCGCTGAACGTATTCCGAGGGCTTGAGGCTGAGCTTCTTGAGCCCAGTATCAAACTTACCCAGAAGAGAAACGCCCATGTCCAGGTTCATCAGGGCAGCTGGTATCCAGTTGGCACCAAGTTCGACGAGACCCACCTTTAAATTGGGGAAGCGTTCCAGAACGCCATCGTAAATCATGCAGGTTAGCCAGCGTTCGATGGAGTGATGGATAACCGGCAAATCCTTAGGGCGTGTGGTCTCAATGTTGCCAAGGTTGCCCTCGAGCACTCTCTCAACACCAGTATTCATGTAAACAGAGGGCATGTTCTGGCCGCTACCGATGTGCAGGGTTACGGGAATACCCGCTTCTTCCATCATTCGCCACAAGACGTCGTAGGCAATGTGTGAAGGCGCTCTGCCTTCAACCGCATCGGAGCCGATCCAGATGGATTTAATGCCCAGGTCAATCGCAAGCGTAAGCGAAGTTTGAGCGCGTTCGGGATCCCTCAGTGACAAATACCCGACAGCAAGTAAACGTTCATCGTCGCTGCAGAAGTCGGCCATGCCTCGATTCAGGGCATCGCAGCCGCCATATACGACGTCCAGATCGTCTGCTCGTGCGAACCGGCCTGCACCGACCGAAGGAAAGATGAGCTGCTTGGTGACCCCCATAATGTCGAGGGATTCGCTTCTTTCTTTTTTCTCCACCGCTCCGAACGCACCCCACATATTGAACTTGCCAGGGTGTGCGAAGATATTGGCCTTCATTGCCGCCGTCAGCTCAGGATCTTCACCTGCGAGGCGTTTGTCAGCGGCTTCAATAATGGGATCCAGAGCCGGCATATTGAGATCAAACACACCGGTTTCCAAATTGTCTCGCACATATTCAGAGGCATAACGCTCCAGCCAGCCCCTACCTTCAATAATATGGCTGTCTGCATCGTGGACAATGCGACCTTCGCGGTGGGACATGGGAGCTCCTGAGTGAGGCGATAGGTCCGTTATTATATAAATCGTATAATAATGGTCAAGTCGCCGTGCATGTTCATTGCTTAGGGTTTTGCGAGCGTGTTCATGCCACCGCGGATGAAACGAACGGTGTCCGCGATCATGATATCGCGTTCGCCACCGTACCGATTGTAGTGAGCTGCAGCCGTTTGGGACGCACCAGAAGCCAGTACAACCAGCTGCTCTGCCTGTTGCGTCGTGATCGTAAACTGGTCAGCTAAGGTTTTAACCAAAAACCTGGCGGTTGCACGATGTTGTTGACGCTCAGCTTCTGCGATCACTGAAAACACGTCCGGGTCCTCTCGAAGTACGTAGATGATGTTGCTGCTTGAAAATTGCATGAAGTTAGCTGACACGAAGGTTGTTAGCAGCTCGTCATGATTCCTAGCCTGTAGAACCTGATCTTCTAGCTGAGAATTAAACTGGCGTGACTCTTTCTTCAATAGTGCCTGTAGCAGGGACAGTCGAGTATCAAAGTATTTGTAGACGAGAGGATTGCTGACCCCGGCTTCTCTTGCGAGTCCTTCCATCGTAAAACTGGACAGGCCCTTGGCCAAGATCAAAGTCTTCGCGCTATCCAATAACTGAATACGACGTTCTTCCGGTGACAGCCGGGTACGTTTTGTTTGGCCCATACTAGGAAGATTAGGGACACACAACTCAACCTGCCAGCACTTTCTGCATGTCAAAGAGCTGTGCGTACCCGCAAAGGGAGGCGGGTGAATAGGTTTCGTCAGGCTGGCCCAAGAGGAAAAGCTGGCGGAGAGGGAGGGATTCGAACCCTCGATACCGTTAGGTATACACACTTTCCAGGCGTGCTCCTTCGACCGCTCGGACACCTCTCCGTGAACTCGAGGCTCGTGAATCGTCGCACGATTCATCTGGCCTCTCCGTAGATTGAGGGAACAACCCCTCGCAGGCGGTGGCGCACGATATCCTAGTTGCACAAATAATTCAATGAATCAGTGACTTAGACGCGTGAAGCGTGTTTGCTTCTGCGACAACGTTCGGAACAGAATTTAACCGCATGCCAATCTCGTTCCCACTTCTTTCGCCACGCGAATGAGCGCTGGCAAACGACGCAGACTTTGGTCGGCAGGTTGCTTTTCTTGTGACGCACCTGCTCTATGTGCCTATGCGCTCGACCGGCCAATCATAATAGTCGACGCTATCCAGTGGTTCGTTAACGGCGGCGCCACCCCAGCGATTGCGATAGGACGCGTCGGGATCAAACAGCTCAGTCTGTTTGTCGATATTAAAGTGTCGTCCGCCCCGAGGATCGGCGCCAACACCGGCGATGTATTGCCAGTTACCCCAATTGCTGCAGGCATCGTAATCAATCAGCTGTTCTGCAAAGTAGCTGGCGCCGCATCGCCAATCGACTTCAAGTTCGTTGACGAGACAGCTGGCAACAATTTGCCTCGCGCGGTTGCTGATCAGCCCGGTTTCCCTCAGTTCGTTCATCGCGGCGTTCACGAGGGGCCATGGTGTTCGGCCTTCGGTCCATTTGATAAACCGGTCCCGGTAAAAGCTGGTTAACGGTCGCTGCCCGTTGATACCGGCGAACTCGAAAAGCAAATCGCCGTAACGTAACCCATACCAACGGAAGAATTCCCGCCACAAAAGCTCAAACAGGATCCATTGCGTGGATTCGTTTTTACCAAACTCTCGTTCGTATTGAAAAAGTTGCTGCACAACTTGTATCGGTGAGAGGCTGCCGTTGGCAAGATAAGTCGAAAAACCTGTCGAGTAGTGTTCACCGTGCAGTGCGTTTCTTGTTTCCTTGTACACGCAAGCGGCTTCCGTGCTGAAGTAATGCGTCAAATGATCTTTACCTGCAAGACTTCCGCCTCTCGGTGATGCGTCTGAAGTGGGTGCAGTGATTAATCGGCTGTCCAGGTCTAGGGAACCCGGCAACTGGTTTGGTGCGCTGACGCTATGCCTAAAAGGTCGATCTTCAATGCCTTTGCGAAACTTTGAAAAGCTGTCAGGGAATGTCTCAAATTGAATCTGTTCCTGATCAAAGAGCGTCGAACCATCAACTTCAATGAACTCGATATCGACGAATCGCGCCACCAGCTGGTTCCACCATAAGTTCGTGCGGTGGTCATGGCCTCGAGTTCGTATGACACGAGAAAACTGATCGGTACGAAGCAAGTCCGTGGATAGCGTTAATGTGTCACCCTCGAGCAGGTGTAGCACTTGCCCCCGTTCGGCCAAATCCTGGTTGAGGTCCTGCAGTGACTGACGCAGGAAACGCCAACGATGTTGTCCCATGCCGCGACAGCCGAAGCGGTCTGTTTTGAATACCGCGTCATCGATGCAGTAGATGACAGCCAGTTTTTCGTCTCGGGCGGCGAGGTTCAGCGCGGGGTTGTCATCGATGCGAAGGTCGTCAGTAAGAACATAAAGTGTGGTCATAGCATCACTTACGCGCAGTGATTTTTCAGGATCAGGACAAAACCTGGATGAACGGTTTCTAGCACGATTTGGCGTTCGAACGTGCGCCTGTCAGGCCCGTTTTCCCTGTTACCTTACCGGCGGACGAGGCGCCGATGGATGCAATCGACGTGTCGGGGCCTTCCGCTGAAAGGGGCTTATTTCGGGTGATCTAACAGCGCTCCGAGCGGGATCTGCTGAATCAGCCAGATCGAACCGCCTTCGAGAATCGACCGGCATCGGCAATGACGCGTCTGGCGGAGCGCTTGGTGTCCGCGAACTTTCTGATGTCCTCTATGATGCGCCGCTCACCTTCTTCCGAGTTATAGAACCGATTTCTCAAATCGTCTTCAGTGGCGCAGCAGCAGATGGCGATGCCGTTCCATTCAGGTCCTGTGAATCTATGCTGAATGGCGAGTTGGTAGTAATGCGTCATCCGTACATGGATCTCGAGCGCTAGGGGTGCGTGGTCGTCTCGCCAATGTGCGTCGGATGCTTTTGCTCCGTGCACAGGATGCGCCACCATAGGGAAGAGGCCCACTGAACCGGGCAACTCAGAGGTGTCCAGTTCGGATAGCGATTTGTTCTTGATGGTTCTTTCACACACCAGGAACACACCTGCGTCACCGGCTTCCATCGCGGAATCAAGGTCATCGGTAGCGCCGACCACCAGGGCCGCGAAGGGCAGGTGATCTGTTGCTTTACTCGTGCTGGCAAAGACAATGCCGCCTGTTTCCTGGGCGAAACTCTTTGCTGAGCTGATGTCGCCGCTGGCAACAGCAAGCTTCATGGATGTTTGCCACTGGCTCATTTCTGTTTGTCTCCCGGCGCTCGCACGATAAACAAAGGCTTCCCGTCGCTTACTTTCGCCCAGGTCTTGCCGGTTTCGTCCTGTTCAATCAGGTGTATCACTTCTGAGGCAACATGCTCGGGCGCCATGAAAGGGACATCTTCAGAACGCTGGGCAACAGGAACCAGTGGTGTATCAATGGCTCCCGGGCAGATGGCGTGGATGTTTATGCCTCGCTTTCTCAATGATGGTCCAAGACTTCTCACCAGGCCGACCACGGCGTGTTTGCTCATCGAGTACAACGGGTCAATGGGGTAAGGAGTAATGCCAGCAAGAGAGGCGGTGACGACGATTGAGCTACCCGGGTTCAGAAGTGGCAGGAGTGTATGTAAGCCAAACACGACGCCATCGACATTCACACCCATCAGTTTCCGGTATTTTTCGGGGGTCATCGATTCGAAGCGGTATTCGGTCATCGCAGCATCGGGTGGTGCAATCTGGATGCCGGCATTCAGGTGAATTCGATCGGGGATGCCGAGTGCGTTGTCTGAGGACTTCAGGTAGTCCGCAAGTGTCTGCCAGTCGCGCTCGCTTGCGACATCAAGGTGTCGATAATGCGCGCCTTCCAGTGCGTTGCCCGCTTCATCGTCAATATCCAGTGCAAACACCGAGCAGCCTGCATCAGCTACCGTTCTGACAACGGCGGCGCCGATGCCTGAAGCGGCGCCGGTCACCAGCCATACGTGGGAACTGTTTGGTGTCATTGGTCCTTCTTTTTCTTCTTGTCTTCTCAGGGTCTTCCATACTATACAAATGGAAAAAGTTAGGCAGGAATAAATTGTGGAGATAGCTGGCAAGCTTGTTGTTGTCACCGGTGCTGCATCCGGCATCGGTCGTGCACTCGCCTCTCGATTTGCAGAAGAGGGTGCTCGCCATGTGGTCTGTGCCGATCGAGACGAGGAATATGTTGAAGAAACGGCGACAATGATCGGTGACGCCGCGTCTTCGGTCCTCTTGGATGTTGCGGATCAACAGGCGATTGAAACCCTGGTATCCGATCTGGAAGCGAGTAGCGGAGGGATCGATATTTTTGTCTCCAATGCCGGTTATGCCCGGGGGGGTGGGCTTGGTCTGCCATCGGAAGATTGGAAACGAATGATGGAGGTTCATACCTGGTCGCACCTTTATGCCGCCCAGGCGGTGATTCCAAAGATGATCGAGCGGGGCGGCGGGTATCTGCTGAACACGTCTTCAGCAGCGGGTCTGCTGACGCAGTTCGACTCCGGGCCCTATGCGGTCTCCAAACACGCTTCTGTTGCTTTGGCCGAGTGGCTGGCGATTAACTACCAGTCACGGGGTATCGGTGTTTCCGTGTTGTGCCCTCAGGCGGTCAGAACTCGCATCATGGGCAAACGTGGTAAGGCGACCGAGAAGGACCCGGGTAGCAATCAGGCGGCGTTGGATGGCATTCTTGAGCCAGCGCAGGTCGCTGCTGATTGTATTGAAGCGATCCGGGAAGAAAAGTTCCTGGTGTTACCGCATCCCGAGGTCGCGAAGTACTTCAGGAACAAAGCGAATGACTATGATCGGTGGCTGGACGGTATGCGTCGCTTCCGAGATAAAGTCCTGGACCGGCAGGCAAAGCGCAGCCAATAACAAGAAAACAAATAAGAAGAACGCAGATAAGGTATCGATGAATGCCCCGCAGCAGTAAACCTCAGTCTTACTACGACGACATCAAGAAAAAATTCAAAGAGGAACGTGATGTTCGCCTGGGATATCGCCCGCCAGGGACGGATCAATACATCTCTGATCTGACCGGGGAACTTGGCAAGTACTCAACGGATCCCTGGATTCGTGATGTGCCTGACAGGGAACCGATCAGCGACCAGGTAGAAGTGTTGTTCATTGGTGGTGGCTTTTCTGCGCTGCTCACCTCGGGTCGACTGTATGAACGCGGTATTGAAAACATTCGTATCGTTGAACGTGGCTCTGATGTTGGTGGCACCTGGTATTGGAATCGATACCCCGGCGCTGCCTGTGATGTTGTCAGCTATGACTATCTGCCTTTGCTGGATGAAATGGACTATGTACCGGTGAATCATTATTCCCGGGGTCCAGAGATTTTTGGGCACTGCCAGGCGATTGCGAAGAAATACAATCTTTACGACCTCGCAGTTTTCAATACCACGGTGACGGCAACCATCTGGCACGAAGAAGAGCAGCTTTGGCACATCAAAACCGATCGTGGTGATGATATGCGCGCCCAGTTTGTCATCTGTGCCAATGGGACGCTCGCGAAACCCAAGCTCTCCCGTATCAGTGGCATGACGGACTACAAAGGTCACGCGTTCCACTCGTCTCGTTGGGACTACGACTACACAGGTCAGAATCTGGAAAACCTGAAGGACAAGAAGGTTGGCATCATCGGTACCGGTGCCAGTGCGGTGCAGATTGTTCCGGAGCTGGCGAAGACGGCGAAAGAACTTTATGTGTTCCAGCGAACACCATCATCCATCGACGTGCGGGATGACTGGCCAACAGACCCTAACTGGGCGCGCAGACTGAAACCAGGATGGCAGGCAGCAAGACGCGAGAAGACGCTTCGTGCGGTAGAGATGTCGCCCGAAAAACGCGCAGAACTGGATGCGCTGTCTCCCGAAGAAAAGCTGCGAAGACAAGAGAACTCGAACATCAATCACATGATGCGTATCCACAAACGCATCGATGAAATTGTTGAAGACCGGGAGACAGCGGATGCGTTGAAACCCTGGTACATGTTTATGTGTAAACGCCCGTGTTTCCACAACGACTATTTGCCGTCTTTTAATCAACCGAATGTCACGTTGGTTGATACGAAGGGTAAAGGGATCTCTGAGATTGGAGAAAAAGGTCCGATTTTTGACGGTCAGAAATACGAAGTGGACATGTTGGTCTACGCGACCGGGTTTGAGGTACAGCAGACCGGAATCTATAACAGCATCATTGGCGAAGGCGGACAGAATCTCGAAGACAAATACAGCGAAGGTATTCGCACGCTTCTCGGTATTCACACAGCCGGTTATCCGAACCTCTTTATCATGGGCGGTTACCAGGCTTCGTTTCAGTTCAACCTGACCGAGATGTTGCAAACCCAGGGTGATCACATTGCCGCCTGTATCGACCATGTTCGTCAGCACGGCTATCACTCCATTGACGTGACCCATGAGGCGGAGGAATGGTGGGTCCAGGAAGTGATCAAGCACCGAGGGAAGACCAAAAGAAACGAAGAGTGCACTCCCGGTTATTACAACTTTGAAGGTTCAGAGAACCGACGACAGGATGGCAACTACAACGGGGGATTCCGTCAGTACTTTCAACACCAGGGTGACGTCCGTGCAGAGATGGATAAGCTCTTCCACCTGAAAAAAGCACAAGGTGAATCCTTATGAGCTTTCCGTTAAATGGTGTAAAGGTGCTCGATATGTCTCGAGTCCTGGCGGGTCCTTTTGCGGGAAGAATGCTGGCGGACCTTGGTGCAGATGTCGTGAAGCTTGAGCCGCCGGAAGGTGACATCACTCGCCTCTGGGGTCTGGAGATTGGCGGCATTGCTGGTTATTACAATCAACAGAATGCCGGGAAAAGAAACATCGCCGTTGATCTGAGTAAGTCTGAAGGTGCGGAGCTGGTAAAGTCGCTGGTAAAAGAGGCGGACGTGCTGATCGAAAACTTTCGCCCGGATGTGATGGGGCGTCTTGGTCTCGACTACGACACACTGGCGGAGGTGAATCCGCGTCTCATCATGCTGTCGATTTCTGGTTTTGGCGCGGGTAACCCAGATAGCCGTCGGGCCGCATACGCACCGATTGTCCATGCAGAGATTGGGCTGGTTGCCAGGCAGGCAGAAATCAGCAATGCGTATCCTGCAGAACTGGCGCTATCCGTTGCAGATACTAACGCTGGGTTGCATGGTCTTGTCGGTTTACTTGCCGCGCTTTATGCCCGTGAAACCAGTGGCAAAGGTGATCACCTGGAAATCGCCATGGTAGATGCCAGTGTGGTCACCAATGATGGCATGGGGTTTGTACTCGATGACATGCCGCAGGTAGTGACCAATGAGGTCTTCGAAACGGCTGCAGGTCCCTTGATGATTGCCGGGGATTTTCGATTTATCTGGAAAATGCTGACCCGTCACTTTGGCGTCGAAGATGGCCTCGGGGACGCTGAAGTAGCGCTGCAAGAGAAAATCGATGCACGGAGAGCAGCGGTACATACCTTCTTTAATGAAACCTGTGCTGATCGCGAAGCGGTCATTGCTGCGCTCGATACCATGAACATTGCCTGGGGTGACGTTCGGCCTCGAGAAGAAATTCATCAGCTCGCTTCGGTGAAAGCCCGCGGGACCATTGCCCAGGTTGATGACCGGGACGGGTCCACACGGCCGATTCCTGAATCGCCCTATCGATATCGTCATTTAAAAGCGGAAGTTCAGGGCGGGGCACCGCATCTCGGGGAACATAATCAGGTTGTGTTTGCTGACTGGCTTGGCTGGTCAGACCAGGACCTCGAACCCTATCAGGACGTGCTGGTCAGCGAATGAAAAACTTCGAAGGAAAGATCGCCGTTATCACCGGCGGTGCGGGCGGGATTGGTCTGGGTATGGCAAAAGCCTTCGCCAGTCGAGGTATGAAACTGGTTCTTGCGGATCTGGATGAAGCGCTCTTAGCCGCAGCGAGGACAGAATTTGAAACTGCAGGGGTGCCGATTTCGACGCAGCTTTGTGATGTGTCCAAACTCGAGCAGGTGGAAGCACTGGCGGAATTGGCGATGGATCAATTTGGCGCGGTGCATGTTGTCTGCAGCAACGCTGGTGTTGGTCTGCCGACCTCGGCCCGAAATATGAAGCTCAGTGACTGGGAATGGATCATCAATGTTGATCTTTGGGGACCAATCTACGCGGTAAACACGTTTTTGCCGCTGCTTGAGCAACAGGATGAGGGGCACATCAATGCGACGTCTTCAGTGGCAGGTGTGTTGTCTTCCCAGATGATGGGCGCCTACAACGTCGCCAAGCATGGGGTCGTGGCCTTGATGGCGGCAACAGAGCGTGAGCTGCGCGCGAAACAGAGCGCCGTGCATGCCTCTGTTTTACTGCCCGGTCCTATTAACACCAACATCAGCAAACATTCCGTGACCTATCGGCCTGGTGGCGGAAAACCAAAAAGTGATTCTAAGAAGGCGGGGAACACCGCTAAGAACATCCAGACTTCCCTGGAGCAGGGTATGCAGCCGGATGAAGTCGGAGAACTGGTCGCCAGTTCAATCGAAGAAGATAAATTCTGGATACTCACTCATCCCAAGTGGTTAAAACTTGTTCAGAAGCAGTACGAAGCGATGATGGATGATCGATCACTGATAAGGATCTAACAACATGGGTAAGTGGCAAGAGTGGGTCCCTCAGTCCCTCCTGATTTGTTTCAGTATTTTGCTTGCGTTCTGGCTCGACGATTGGGGTGAAGAGCGTCAGATCCGTGATCGCACACACGTGGCGCTTTGTAACGTTAAGCAGGAGTTGCAGGAAAACTACGTCAAACTCACGGAAGACTACGAGCCTAGACACAAGGGGTTGCTGGCATATGTCGATAGCACAATCGAACAATTAAGCGCGGAACCACCTCCGGCAGAGCCTATCTCGATGATTGATCGTCCGCTTTTCATGGAGGGTCTGGAAGATACCGCCTGGGATCTTGCGATGGAAACCGGGTACCTCCTGCATGCGGATTTTACTCTGGCCGCTGAGATGTCCAAAGTTTATGGCATTCAGAACGAGTTTATTGCTATGAACATCCCGCGAATCCTCGATCTGCTTTATTCGCGGAGTGCTGGAATCAGAGAAACCGACCTCGAGACCCAGTTAAGCTTGCGAACTCTACTTGCGGAGCTTGTATCCCAGGAAGAGTACGCCATCTTTCGATACGAACGTTTTCTCGCGAGATCTGACCTAAGTGAGCTGGCGTGCGAGATCGAGCCCGAAGCCGATCAGGGATCCTAAAACAAGAATGTAGACCGGCGGCATGCTGATCAAAAGTCCCGGCATTCTATTCTCTGGCGCTTTGTAGTAACCCAGCGCATAGGCCAATCGGCCGACTGGCCAGAAGATTCCGATCGCCGCTGCCCAGAGCGGGCTGACTGAATAGGCAAAGAGCCACAGGGCGGGCAAAAAAAGAACCAGGTGTTCTAGCGTGTTCTGGTGTGCCCTGACATGCCATAGATATTCATCTGGCCCGTCGTGGGAAGGTGCCGGTACATCATATTTGCCTCGCGCCATACCGGACTTGTACAAAGTGAAGTAGTAGACCAGCAGGGCAAGACCGCTAACGATTCCGGGATAGGTGATGTCGATCATGTTTTTCTCTTGGCGTGAATAAACTACGATGGAGTGTACCGTAAACTAGGGAGACCGAAGGCATGACCCCAGACACTGTCTTTACCATCATTAATGCAGCGATTTTGCCCTTTTGGGTGTTATTGCTGTTCCTTCCACATCACAAAGTCACTCAGGTGCTGGTGCACTCAGGACTGGTGCCCGTGTTATTCGGTCTGGTTTACGCCTATTACATGATTAGCGGGTTGATTCTCGGCGGTGCTGAGGGTGGTGGTATGGATTCGCTGCAATCGTTGATGATGGCATTTACGGACCCCGGCAGCGTGGTCGCGGCATGGACGCACTACCTGATTTTTGACCTCTTCGTTGGTGCATGGATGGTTCGAGACGCCAAGCGGGAAGAAATTCTTCATCTGGCAATCGTGATCCCGTTGGTACTAACCCTCATGGCAGGCCCGGTAGGCTTGCTGCTTTATGTCGCTCTAAAAGGCGCGATGCGCCGAAAGTTCGGGTTTTTGGAGACGGCCTGATTTATTCGGAATAACTCCAGAATCCCTGACTTGGCTCGTGCTATTCAGGCGAAAGCGGTGTGCGTATTTCTTAGGTGTCGGTAAGAAACCGTGTTTTCTCTCGGATAACACTCCATCTACCGGCTTTTCCTTGGCATTTGTCGTTACAAGGACTAGAGTACGCGCCCATGCGAGCCACGTACCTTAGTGCCGGCATTGTAGCCGCGCTGGTTGCCCTATGGTTAGCCTCCGGCCAGTTAGGAGATGACCCTGAACCGCCTGCGATGAATGTGGCGGAACAAAACCAGCGGATCGCCGCAATGGCGGAAGAAAATCCTCCCACTCGAGTCAGAGTGGCAACTGTTCACGCCAGTGAACAGGAACGAACCCTGTCCGTGCGGGGGCGAACCGAAGCGAAACGATCTGTTGTTATCCAGTCACAGGTGTCCGGGCTTGTCGTCGAACGTCCTGTGGAGCGTGGTGACATCGTTGATGAAGGCGATCTGTTGTGCCGAATCTCTGTGGAAGATCGTGAAGTCGGATTCGTGGAAGCAAAAGCGGCGGTCGAGCAGGCGAAAATCGAATTCGAAGGCAGTCAGCGACTCTCTAAGGAAGGTCTTCAGTCAGAGACCGCCATTGCGCAAACGCGCGCCAGACTTGCTGCGGCTGACGCTATCCTTGAGCGAAGAAGGCTGGAGCAGGAACGACTCAGTATTCGTGCGCCGTTCCTCGGTGTCGTAGAAGAAAAGCATATGGAAGTCGGCCAATTTGTCGCGCCGGGTTCTGATTGCGTCACCCTGGTGGATCTGGATCCGATGCTGTTTGTCGGTAACGTCACAGAAGGGGAACGCCGCTATCTCGAACCAGGGCAGATGGCCCAGGCAACCCTCTCAACGGGTGAAGTTATTGAAGGTGTGGTGACGTTCGTCGCCAAGACTGCAGAACAAGCGACACGTACCTATCCCATCAACATTGAAGTTGAGAATGACGACTTTCACATTCCTAGCGGTCTGACTGCGCAGATTGAAATACCGGTTGAGAACATCAGGGCACAGAAGATATCACCTGCCCTGTTGGTGCTGGATGATGATGGCCAGCTGGGTGTTCGAACGATCAATGCTGACCATAGAGTTGTCTTCAACCCGATTGATATCGTGATTGATGAACCGGATGGTGTCTGGGTTACCGGGCTTCCAGAAGTTGCCCAGATCATTGTGGTTGGTCAACAGCTGGTGGTTGCCGGTGAATTGGTTGATCCCTCACACATGCCAATCGACTTTGTGCAAACAGGTGAACCTGAAGGGGCAACCCTGTGAACTCGCTGGTTGATGCGGCGGTCAATCGGACGCGCACAACGCTGCTCTTAATGTTGATGGTGATCATTGCTGGCGTGGCATCTATGCGAGCCATTTCCATTGAAGCTGATCCTTACATACAGGTTCCCTTCTACCAGGTCATGGTCTTCCATGAAGGTATCTCTCCTGAAGATGCTGAACGCCTTTTGGTGATGCCTCTCGAGATTGAGCTGAGAAGTGTCGAGGGCGTTGAAGAGATCAATGCTTATGCGACAGAAAACTTCGGCATGGTGTTTGTCGAATTTGATGCTGACCATGATATTGATGCAGCGCTGATCGACGTACGTGATGCAGTAGATCGCGCCAAAGCCGAGCTGCCCAGCACCGCTGAAGAACCCACAATCATTGAGGAAACCACGGCAGACTTCCCGATCCTGCAGGTGAATCTCGTTGGCGATAGCGTGCCTGAACGAGTGCTTTATAACATCGCCCTTGACCTGAGGAATGAAATTGAGAGTTTGCCGACGGTTCTGAACGCTGAATTACAGGGCCATCGTGAAGAAGTACTCGAGATCATCATTGATCCGGTTGCCCTCGAGTACTACCAGATATCCGGTGAAGAACTTATCGGTACCCTTGCAAGAAACAATCGACTGGTGCCAGCAGGCAGCATCGATACCGGTGAAGGGCGCTTTTCGGTCAAGGTGCCCAGCGTTATCGAAACTGCGAACGATCTCTTTGAGTTGCCGGTTAAAACCGGTGGCGATGCGGTTGTCACGGTGAAAGATATAGCGACAGTGCGTCGTGCGTTTAAAGACCGGTCCAGCTATGCAAGGGTGAACGGCCAACGCGCGATCTCCATCAACGTCATCAAGCGTGGTAACGCGAATATTATTGATACCGTGCGCGATGCGAAAAGAATTGTGGAACGTGCGCGGGCGGATCTGCCCGGGCAGGTAGAAGTTTTCTACACACAGGATCAGGCACCTTTTGCGGAAAGCCAGGTGCGTGAACTTCAGGGCAATATCCTGACGGCCCTGGCGCTTGTGATGATTATTGTCGTTGCGGCCATGGGTATCCGCTCGGGAATGATTGTTGGGCTCGGTATTCCCGTTTCCCTTGTGTTCGCGATCACCATTTTGAACCTCATTGGTTTCACCTATAACTTCATGGTGATGTTCGGGATGCTGCTCGCCCTGGGCATGTTGATCGATGGTGCTATCGTTGTCACCGAGTACGCAGACCGGCGCATGATTGAAGGCATGCATCGTCGACAGGCTTATGCCGATGCGGCGAAACGCATGTTCTGGCCGGTGGTGGCTTCCGTTGCGACGACGCTCGCAGCTTTCCTGCCGCTGATGTTCTGGCCAGGCATGGTCGGCAAGTTCATGCGTTACCTGCCGGTGACCGTGTTTACCGTTTTAGCGGGCAGTCTTTTATACGCCCTTGTCTTTGGTCCGACCATCGGTGCCGTCCTCGGTAAGGCTGAAAAAGACCAGGACGACTTCAAGCGTAACCTCGACATCATGGAGAACGGTGATCCAACTACGTTAGGTGGATTAACAGGATTCTATTCACGAGTTCTTCGTTGGTGCTCGAAGCATGCGTTCGTCACGTTGGGTCTGACCATTGGTGTCCTTTGGGGTAGCTTTGCGGCTTATAGCAGCTTCGGTAAAGGCGTTATTTTCTTCTCTGATTCAGAACCACAGTTCGCGATGGTTCGGGTGAAAGCTCGAGGCAACATGTCGGCCGTTGAAATCAATGAGCTGGTTCAGGAAGTTGAAGACATTGTCGTTGAGGTTGATGGCATCAAAGACATCAACTTGTGGACGATGGTGCCAGGTGGCCCTTCTCGAGGATCCTCAGATCGAATTGGCCAGATGTTCATTGAACTCTTGCCGGAGTCCCAGCGAACGATCTCCGGATCGGAAGTGATGGAGGAGATTCGTGAGCGCACGAATTCTCTGTCCGGCTTCACGATCGAAGTGGAGGAGATGCAGCAAGGGCCCAACCAGGGCAAGCCAATCGAAGTTCAGTTTTCGTCGTTTAATCGCGAGTTGCTCGAACCTGCGGTGGAAGAAGTACTGGCATACCTGAATACTGTAGAGGGAATTCGTGACATTGAGGACACGCAATCCCTGCCAGGTGTTGAATGGAAGCTCACTGTCGATCGTGCCCAGGCAGCACTATATGGCGCAGATGTAACTTCTGTTGGCCTGGCGGTTCAGTTGATCACCAATGGCGTGAAAATCGGTGAGTACCGACCCGATAAATCAGATGATGCCGTTGATATTCGGGTGCGTTACCCCGAGAAAGATCGTGGAATTCACGCACTGGATCAGCTGAAAATTCTGACGCCTCAGGGGCTCGTGCCGATTGCGAACTTTGTGACCCGGGAAGCTGCGCAGAACACCGATACAATTCAGCGAGTTGATGGCAAACCGGTGGAGTATATTAAAGCGGGTGTCATGCCTGGTGTGCTCGCTGATGACAAAGTGAAAGAAATGCAGGCGTGGCTGGCAGCTCAGAATTTCCATCCGGATCTAGATATTGATTTCAGAGGAGACAACGAGGAACAGCAGGAATCCCAGGCATTCACACAGGTTGCTTTCTTGTTATCCCTGCTTCTGATGTTTGTCTTGCTGGTGACCCAATTCAACAGTCTTTATCAGGCGTTCCTGATTCTGTTTGCCGTGGTGATGTCGACTGCCGGTGTTTTGATTGGTCTGCTGGTCACCGATCGACCGTTCAGCTCTTTGTTGACGGGTATTGGTATCGTGGCGCTAGCGGGCATTGTCGTGAACAACAATATTGTTCTTATCGATACGTTTAACCATGTGAAACGAAAACACCCGGAACTGGACTACGTTACCTTGATTGTCCGAACCGGTGCACAGCGACTGCGTCCGGTTGCATTGACAACCCTTACAACTGTTTTCGGTCTCTTACCATTGGCGATGAATTTCAGTGTTGATCTGATCAACCGGAACATCCTCTATGGCAGCCAGATGTCTGCGCTTTGGGTGCCTCTGTCGCAAGCTATCGTTTCAGGTATGGCGTTCGCTTCGATTCTGACTCTGGTCGCAACACCAGCGTTACTCGCGATTCCTTACCAGTTGGCGCCTGTCAGGGATAAGGTTGTCGAGAAATCCCGTTCTTATATGTCGCGGTTCGGCTTGACCCAATAGCATGCTTATAATGTGGCTTTGGTTTTAGTCTGCTAGGGAGCCACATGACTTACTCACTCGAAAACAGTATCGCGATACTCAGGTTTGATGACGGCAAGGCCAACGCCGTGAGTCACGCATTTATCGATCAAATGATGGACGGCCTGGATAAAGCCGAGCAGGAAGCAGGCGCTGTGGTTGTGCTTGGTCGTGAGGGCATGTTCTCGGCAGGCTTTGATCTGAAGGAAATTCAAAAAGGACCTGAAGCGGCGGCCAGTCTTGTCGGTAGAGGTGCGGCAATGATGCATCGCATGTTTAGTTATCCTATGCCGCTCGTTGCCGGCTCGACTGGGCACGCAATCGCCGCGGGAGCCTTTATGCTGCTCGCGTCAGATACTCGGGTGGGTGCTTCAGGTGATTTCAGAATCGGATTGAATGAAACGGCCATCAGCATGGTCTTGCCGGTGTTCGGCTTTGAACTGGCCCGCACTCGTTTGTCCAAGCGGCATCAGACTGCAGCAGTCATTCAGGCTCAACTGTTTCCTCCGGAAGAGGCGCGCGATGCTGGCTTCCTGGATCACGTGGTGGATGCGGACAAGGTAGAGGCGACCTGTATCGAGGCCGCAACGACGCTGGCGGAACTGCCGACCCAGGTCTATGGCGCCCAGAAGCGTAAACTGCGTGAAAATCCCCTGGCCAGAATGGCAGCAGATCTTAACTAGTCAGGCGCACCTGGTGTATTCTCGACGGTATGTCCACGCCTTATTCGGTTGAAGAAGCGGCACAAATCCAACACCACTTGAAACATCTGGTAGAGCTGCCTTCGTTTGCTCGATCGCCGGTCATTGTGCAGCTGCTAACTTATCTGGTTAGACAGGAATTGGCCGGTGAGGGTGAACGACTTAAGGGCTATACCGTCGGAGTCGAGGGACTGAACAAGCCTGCTGACTTTGATCCCAGTGTTGATTCGGGTGTTCGAGTGGAATTGGGACGTCTGCGTCGGATGCTTGAAGCCGCTTACGCCGAAGACCCGATGGTCAACATGGTGATAGAGATACCAAAAGGCAGCTATCGACCAAGATTTACCCAGCGCGAGGCGCCTCCTCAACATTCACTGGAATCCCATTTCGTGCCTTCCGCCGGACCGGCTGTTGCTATCCTTGCGTTTGATACTGTGAGCGATAGCGAAGCGGAGAAACGATTAGTCACAGGGCTGCGGGTAGAAGTGTTAAATGAGCTCTACCCCTACAAAGAATTTCACTTCGTTGATGCTTCTGGTTTGTCAGGCTCTGATCGTGACGTACACAGACGATGCCGAGACGAGTTCGATTGTGAATTTCTCGTGAAAAGCACGATTCAATCTGACGGTCAGCAGGCCAACATTCATTTCTCAGTGACGGACCTCCTGTTGAATCACAATATCTGGGCGAAGCGTTACGATCTGGATTTGGAAGACGTGCTCGACACTGCCAGAAATTTGGCTGGCGAGTTGTCTCGGTCCCTGGCGGCGCCGACAGGTGTTCTCGGCATGTCTGCGATCAGGAAACGCTTGGGTGTTGCGCCGGCGGACTGGCAGGCGAGCGATTGTATCTTGCGCTGGCATCTATATCGCCTTCGCGACAAAACGAAACAGAATCACGCCGCCGTGCGTGCTCAGGTCAGGGAATTGCTGAATCGTGATCCAGGCTTTGCTTATGGCTATGTTATTTACGCCATGTTGAAGCTGGATGAGGTTGTCTATCGGATGAATCCGGAAGGCGAAGACGCCGATGCCTTGGATCGCGCACTCTTCCTGGTGAACCAGGGCATCACCATTGATCCTGAGAATGCGATTGGTCACTACACGCTTGCCCAGTGTTATTTCTTCCGCAATGAACTGGTTGCATTTCGTGCCTCGATCGAAGAATGCTTGCGACTGAATCCGAGAAACTCGGATCTGCTGCATCACTGTGGTGCTTTTATTGGCCTCTCCGGCGATTGGGAAGTTGGAACAAATCTGCTTGAGCGCGGTGGCATGCGCTATCACTCTGGCGTCGGTTATCGGCTGGCCTACCTGATGCAGGAATGGTTTTTGGGAACGGATCCTCTGGAAGGCGTTCGGCTCTTCGAAACGGCTTACATCCCACCGGATTTTTCTGTCGCCTATATCGGGGGTGCCTTGATCTATGCCAGAGCAGGTCAGAAAGCACGAGCGGTGGATTGTCTACGGCGGGCTTATGCCATTGAACAGCACCTGGATCGAGATCTTGAGACGCTCGTGTGCAACTGGATCAAATCAGAATCAGATCGATCAGCGGTTCTGGAAGTGCTGGGAGATCTTGCCCGCTCCTTTGGCATTGTTGTTCCCCTGAAATCGTGAGCTTACAGGCCATTTAACGCTGTCTCACGGTATCTGACTGCTACTCCCCTCCAGTCACCTCTATGATGCCCCGCCATAATTTGGAGGGTCTCACATGTATGTTTCTACGTTAAATGGCGAAGTCTCTGATGCGCGGTTGCTTGGTGAACTGCATCTGAGTGCACGTGAAGGCTTTCAGGGGAGCGCCTGCTGGTTGGTAGATTTGCGCAAAGCAACGATCGCGATGTCGACCCTTGAGATTCAAAAACTGGCAAGCGACCTGCTGGGATGCCGAGGACGCAGTGCCTTCAGTGATCAGGACTGCATGGTAGCAACCGTGGTCAACGATGATGTGAGCTTCGGCATGCTGCGTATGTTGCATGCTTATCTCGGTGATGTCGTCGATTTCCACGTGACACGTTGCTATGACGAGGCGGTCGAGTGGTTGAACACCTACTGCATCCGCGAGGCGGGCTAGACGGAATCTCCTGACCAGCTCAGGAGATGTGCCTGACACAGACTAGGTGCTTTTCGGCGGGTCTTCGCTTTCCAGCCACTTCTTCAGGGTATCGTGGAAGTGGCGAATCTTTGATTCCTGGTAGCTTGCGTAAATCGTTTCGCCCTTTGGATGATTTTTGACGCCTTTTTGGACCATTCGGTGGTTTACATAGTCCTGGTTAAAGATCTTGGCGAGGTTGCTGCCGATTTCTGCGGCGATGGTGTAGTCATCGTCAATATCCAGGAAGGTGCACTTTGCCGGTTCTGGCATCGGTGTTCCTTCCGGCAGGGGAATCATGTACATCACCTCATGCAGTGATTGTTCAGGATTGTCTCCATCCGGTCTGAATCGATAGAAAATGGGATTGAAGTCGGCCCATGGGCTAAGGTTCGGAAACAACGAATAATAGATGGCATCGTTCAGATCGGCATCACTGATGTTGTCGACCTCATCACCGAATGCCGGGCGCATGGCGTCACGTCGTGTTTGCGCGGTGCCGCTGCGATATTCGTTCGGGTCTGATGGATACACCATGGGTGTTTCTTCTTCACCGGGGACAATCTTACCGCCAACCCAACTGCACATCTGGATATCTGCAGATTTGATGTCACCCTCGAGGTATTCCGCATGTTCTGTAAAGCGGCCCCTTCGACCATCTGGTGTTTCTACCTCTACCAGGTTTTCTTCGATTCTCCGGTAAACGTGACCGCTCAACATGTGCTTCATGCTGAGGTAAGCCTTGCCGTCCGGGTAACATTCCTGTGCGTTCTCCTCGAGACGTGTGTGAGGACTTGGGTAGCCGGATGCCGACATGGCTCGCGAGAAGTTACCCCAGGCATCGTACTTGGAGTTCACGTCGCAGAAGGAGCCCAATAGTTCCGGGTGAGTTGCGACCACATGGTAAGACTCCATGAACGCTTCCTGAGCAATTTTCCAGTTGCAGGGCAGGCGTTTGATCAGGTGAGCGGCCTTGAAGCGTCGCTCAAACGGAATGCCGAAATGACGATCAAAGTCGCCGATAAAGTCCTGCAGGGGTTCGCAGTTCGGGTCCGGATTAATGAAGTAAAATCCGCCCCATTTGCCGATGGAGATTTCCTGCAGTGAGTACTCTTCTTCCGTGACTGACGGGAAGTCCCAGTGACCGGGTACTTCTTTGAGACTGCCGTCCAAATTCCAGGACCATCCATGGAAAGGGCATCGGAATACTCTGAGCTCTTTGCGATGATGATCACACAGTGCGCGACCTCTATGGAGGCAGGCGTTCGGATAGGCTTTGACTTCATCCTCTGACACTCGAACAATCAGGAAAGAAAGAGAAGCGATGTCATAAACATGGGTGTCGCCGACATTTGGGATGTCAGATTCGTGACAAGCCATCTGCCAGACGCGTTTCCAAAGCCGTTCGACTTCGAGGTCATGTTCTTCTTTTGAGTAGTATTTGTGCGTTGGAACTGTGGTCACACCGGCAGGATAGGGGGAGTCTTCCAGGTAAACCGCTGGCGGAGGCACCTTATCCGCTTTAAGGATATCGTTGTAAGAAATGCCGTCAGATCGATCGTGACCGGTCTTGGTTTCAACCATGATGTCCCCCTCACAGGATGCAAGTTCTGTCAGATCATATATGGGTTGAGGTAATACCAGCAAGCATGACTGTTTTTGAGTCTGAACAGCGCCTGGTTGAGAGGGGCAATGGCGTGTGCCAATTCAACCATTGATCAGGGGTATGCGATGCAAGAGACGATAAATAGTCTGAAAAAGCCGTCAACTGATCTAGAATAGAGGCGCAACTAACGAGGAGTCATAACAATGGATAACAAAATCGTACTCATCATTCTCGCTATCATCCTGCCACCGATTTCGGCGTTCCTGAAGGTTGGCACCGATAAACACTTCTTCATCAATATCGTCCTGACGATTTTTGGTTTTGTGCCTGGAATCATTCATGCACTCTGGCTGATCTTCCGCGACTAGACGCTCACCGACACCTGGTTGACCCATGGGGCTCTCTCATCGAGCCCCCTGAATTCGACTTGCCCGCCGTTTTAAGTTTTGTAGTAGAGTATAAAAATTCATCCAGGCAAGTTGATGGGTTTGAGCACAGCGGAATACAAGGTTGTCGGGTCTCTGGCGTCGCCATTTTCAGTGAAAATGCGCGCGATTTTCCGCTATCGACGCATCCCGCATATCTGGTACCTCAACCGCGGCGCCATGGCTGAGGCAACGGCTCACGTCAGACCACCGATTATTCCCAAGGTCCGCTTTCCGGATGATCCCGAGGGTGAGTGGCGGGTGGATTCCTCGCCCATGGCCTACATGCTGGAGGAACGGCATACAGCACGATCAATTATCCCCGATGATCCTGTTCAGGCGGTTCTGAGCCATCTGCTTGAAGACTTTGGCGACGAGTGGGGCACAAAAATGATGTTTCACTATCGCTGGCAGGACAAAGACCAGGGTGGCGATCGTGACCGAGTCGGTTGGTGGATGTCTTATCCGGGTATGGGGCCAACGACAGACGAGGCGCTGGCCCAGAGAACCAAAGAATTTTACGAGTGGCAAATCCCCCTGTGGCCTGTCGCTGGTATTGAACCCGGTAACGTGTCGTTAATTGAAGAGATGTACCGTGAGATTCTTGAAGCGTTTGAAGATGTGCTGCGCGAACAGGAGTTTCTTTTTGGCTCCAGGCCTTCCCTGGGAGATTTCGGATTATACGGACAGCTCTACCAGTGCTGGCTGAACGACGCCTCGCGCGATGTCATGAATGAACGCTGCATGCGTCTGCCTGGCTGGCTTGCCATCATGGACGATGCTGGTGGTGTTGAAGGTGAATGGCTTGATCCCAAAGCGCCTCTTAACAAAGGTGTTCAGAGACTGCTTTGGTTGGCCGGTGAAGTTTACCTGCCGTACCTGGATGCGACACAGCGCGCGATTGAAGCGGGTGACGAGCGGCTGGTTTTCGAAGGCTTAGGTCTTCGTCATGAGCAAAATCCCATGAAATACCATGCGAAGTGCCTTGATGTGATTCGAGAAAAAGTTGCATCCCTGACGACGCTGGAACAGTCGAGGTTACGTAAGAAATTGACGGGAACCAATGCATGGCAATACATATCGCCTTTGTCTGAAGACAACGACTGATTTGGAGGAGGAAAGATGGTCGAACTAAAAAACAAAAGAGCCATCGTGACAGGCGCCGCAGTTGGGCTGGGAAACGCTTATGCTTATGCGCTGGCTAAAGAAGGTGTTCACGTTGCGGTTTGTGATATCAGAGATGAGATCCATGACGTTGCAGAAACACTCAAAACATATGGCGTGAACGCAGTAGCCTGGCAGGGTGATGTGTCGGATCCCGTTCACGTTCGCGAAGTTGTGGATGGTGCTGCTTCCGCGTTTGGTGGGTTGGATATTCTGATTAACAATGCCGGTGTCTGGGGCGCCAGCGTCGCTGACGATGATCTGGATAAATCCCTTGATGATTACGATCGGATTGTTGGTACCAACCTGAAGGGTGAGTATCTGTTCGCGCGAGCGGTGATTCCGATACTGATTGAGCAGGGTGTCGGCGGCGACATCGTTAATATTGCAACAGATCACATGGTGACGTGTGGAACGCCCTGGGACCGGTGCCCAAATCCGGGAAGCTGTGCCTTTGAACACCCTCGTCCCACAGGTGGAGGTGATGCCATGGATCTCTATGATGCTGCCAAGTGGGGCTTAAACGGATTTCTTTACGGGTGGGCGAAAGCCTTGGCGCCACACAATATCCGCGTGAATGCGTTCTGTATGGGTGCGACGGATTCCTACATGCTCCGGTCGTTCCATAATTTCGAACCGTCGGAAGAAGAAGTTGCGTCCTGGATGAAGGCTGAAGACAACGCCCAGGTATTGATGGATATCCTGAAAGAGGGGCCGAGCGGCAGAAACGCACAGAACGTGAACTTCTGTGTTGGGCGAACGGTAACGACCGAGCCGCCTCTTGAACAGATCTATGTCTACCAGGAGCAGGTGACATTGGGAGGTGGATCATGAGCCTTTCAGGAAAAGTCGCCATTGTCAGCGGTGCTGCTCAGGGTTTAGGTCGGGCTTTCGCGGAGCGCCTGGTGCGCGCAGGGATGTCCGTGCTCGCTTTTGATGTGAAAGATGACGTGACCCGTATCGAAGGCGCAACCGGTGTTATCGCCGATGTGTCGAAGCGTGATGATGTTGAAAAGATCACCTCCCAGGCCGCAGGGATGGGTGATGTTGCCGTTGTTGTAAACAACGCCGGTACCTGGAAGAAAACACCGGTCGATAGCGGCTGGGATCAGGCGCTGGCAGATTGGGACTTCATCATGGATACCAATCTCAAGGGTGTGCTCATGTTGTCTCGTGCAGCGGTACCGCACCTTCGATCAGCGGGTGGTGGGCACATCATCAACATCTCTACCTACTACGTGCTGCCCGCAAAAAGCGACGGCACCAATCAGTCGGATACGGATCTCTATAACGCCTCCAAGTGGGCGCTCAACGGCTATACAGATGCCTGGGCCAAGTATCTTGCGAAAGATAATATCAATGTGAACGGCATGTGCATGGGTGCGGTGGATACGCCGATGTTGCGTGGACTGTTTCCTGACAATGAACTACCGGCAGACCTGAAATCGGTGGTCATGCAGGATGCCGATATTGCACAACAGATGATGGACATTATTGAAAGTGGCAGGACGGGAGAAAACTTCGGCGCCTGGGTTGGCGAACCAATTTCCATTGGAGAACAACCGCCACTTCACAAAAGAATAACTGGATGAAAACTAACACTATCACTAAGGGGAAATATATGACTGTTCTTGATCAATTCAAGCTGGATGGGCAGGTCGCTGTCATCACGGGAGGCGGTCGTGGTATCGGCGAAGCCATCGCGCTCGGCATGGCAGAGGCGGGCGCAGACATTGTGGTGGCGGCCAGGCGAACCAATGAAATCGAAGCGGTTGCGGACAAGGTTCGTGCGCTCGGCCGAAAAGCGCTGGCGATCACAACAGACATGATGGAGATAGAGCAGGTTCAGGCACTGGCTGATCAGACTTTTAAAGACATGAGTGGCCTGACCTGCTGGATCAGTAACGCCGGTGGTGCAGATGATCGGGTGCCGCGTACCTTCCTTGAGATGCCCGAGCGTCAGTGGGATTTTCAGATGAACCTGAACCTGAAAGCTGTATGGACAGGCGCTCAGGCTGCTGGTCTGATCATGAAGGACAACGGTGGCGGCACCATCATTAATATTTCTTCCCAGGCAGCAAACCGAGCTTCGCCACACAACGGGCCTTATGCGGTTGCGAAAAGTGGCGTTAACAATCTGACGCAAACCCTGGCGATCGAAATGGCGCCTCTGGGTATTCGCGTTAACTCGGTTTCTCCCGGTCCTATCCCGACGGAAGTATTTCTTGAGTTTACCGGCATGTCCGAAGACGACATTCCGAAAATGGGTAAGCAGTTCGGCGTGCCTCTGGGCCGAATTGGTAAGCCGGAAGATATTGCACCTGCTTGCGTTTATCTTGCTTCAGAAGCATCCAGCTGGATGACTGGGCAGGACATTAAGATCAACGGCGGTCTGTAATGGAAGACGTTTACCTGTCATCCGGCACCCGCTCGGCGCTGGGTGACTTCGGCGGTTCTCTCAGGGATGTCGAATTTACAGAACTGGCTTCTCATGTAGCCAGAGCCTGTATTGAAAAGTCCGGTGCCAGTGCAGAAGCGATCGATCATATTGTGTTCACCACGACCTGTCCGACGGACAAAGATTCGCTGTTTTCCGCACGCGTCGTTGGCATGAAGAGTGGTCTGCCTGAAGAAGCAGCCGCTCTGGACGTTTCCCGGGCCTGCGCCTCGGGTCTGCAGGCGATTATTTCAGCGGGCCAGCAGATTACTTCCGGGCAAAGTCAGCTGGCTCTCGCTGCCGGAGCAGAGATGTTTTCCCGAGCGCCTTATGCGGTAACGACTGCACGCTGGGGCAATCCTCGTGGTAATCAGCAACTGGAAGACGTGTTGGAGTGGTGTTACCGATGCCCGTTCAGTCTTGAGTATATGGGGGATACCGCAGAGAACCTGGCGGAAAAGTACCAGTACGAAAGAGAGCCGATGGATCAGTATGCGGTGACCAGTCAGGCTCGCGCCCTGTCAGCTATTCAATCAGGGTTTCTTGCCAAACAGATTGTGCCTGTCGAGGTGCCTGAGGGCAGATCGACGCGTGTCTTTGATACCGATGAGTCTCCAAGGGAGGGTATCACCATGGAGCGACTGGCAAAGCTCAGACCCGCCTTCCAGGAAGGCGGTAAGGTCACCGCCGGAAATTCCTCTGGTGTGACCGACGGCGCTGGCGCGATTCTGGTTGGCACCAGGGCCGCCATGGAAAGCAGCGGCGCTTCCCCCGAGGCACGCGTGGTTGATTGGGCGGTGGTGGGAGTGCCGCCCAGCCTTATGGGGCATGGTCCTGTGCCTGCCATCGAGAAGTTGCTCGCACGGACTGGCCTGACAGTCGATGACATTGATTACTTTGAGGTTAACGAAGCTTTTGCTGTGGTAAATCTGCATGTTGAAGCACAGCTGGGCATACCTCGTGACAAACACAATCTTTATGGCGGTGGCATTTCTGTTGGTCATCCGCCCGGCGTGACCGGCCTTCGAATGGCCATGAACGGCGTGCAGCACCTCAGAGAAACCGGTGGTCGCTACGCCATCCTCTCCATGTGTCTGGGTGCAGGGCAGGGATTGGCGATGTTAATCGAAAATGTTGATTGAGAATGCTTCATGAGTTGGAGTCCTTTTAAGCCAGACATCATTGAAGACCCTGCAAACGGTCACCAGCATTTGCTGAAAGAGTGTCCGGTGCATCATTGCGAAGAGTTTGATCCATCTTTTTACACACTGTCGCGTTATGCCGATGTGGAAGAGGCGCTTCGGGATATAGAAACCTACTCCAGTCATTGGGGGCAGGGGCCCAGGTTTACAGAACCTGCAGGCATGCTCGCGGATCCACCACAACACACGAATTACCGGAAACTGATTCAGCAGGCGTTTACCCCGAAAGCCGTGGAAGCGCTCAGACCCCAGGTGGCGTCGCTCACCGATGAGCTTATCGACACCATCCTTGATGGACCGGACATCTTTGATTTCCACGATCAGTTTGCGTTCCCGCTTCCGGTGATCATCATCGCGGGTATGTTGGGTGTGCCATCATCCGATCTTGATCAGTTCAAGGTGTGGTCTGATATGCAGGTGGACATCATGGGGTCAGAAGATCCCACGAAGTACATGGATGAACAGATGAAGTTTCAGGCTTATATGTTCAATCACATGATGAACCGTCGTGGCGAGATTGAGGCGGGCAAGGATGTTCCGGAGGACCTGCTCACCATGGTTGCCGGGGCCAGGGCGAATGATGGTGCCTATATTCCAGACAGTGACGCGCTATCGATGCTGAATCAGCTATTGGTCGGCGGTAATGAAACGACCACATCTCTCATAACAAACCTCATGTGGCGATTGCTGGAAGAGCCGTCACGTTGGCAGGCGATTGTTAATGACGAGTCACTGATCGAAAACGCAGTCGAAGAAAGTCTGCGATTCGACCCTCCGGTTCTTGGGTTGTATCGCACGAATACAAAGGATGTCGAGCTTCATGGTCAGGTGATACCAGAGAGCAGCAAGATCTGGATCAACTATGCAGCCGCTAACCGGGATGAATCGGTTTATGAGAATCCGGACGAATTCGATATGACCCGCTCCATGAAACGTCACATGGCTTTTGGTTTGGGCGTGCATTTTTGTATCGGTGCACCAACTGCCAGGCTTGAAGCGGAGGTGGCACTGAGAAAGCTGAGAGAAAGGTTGCCTGAGTTAGAACTTATGGACGCTGGCGAACGCATCGGTCCCTTCTTCCTTTGGGGACGGCGCACGCTGCCATTGAGACGACGATGAACGAACCGACGCTTGCCGGTTGGATCATTCGAGATGTGGTGAAACACACCGCCCTGCCTTCACTGATTGCCGGTGAAAAAGAAGGTCCGGATCCTGATGTAGATGTTCGTGGAGTTTTGCCACATACGTTGGGTAGGGATGCAGCGAGACAGCGCTGGGCGCTCGCAGATTTATGGCCTGATGAAGTGTTCCTGGACTAAGTAAGAGGAGAGGATAAATGGGACTGCATGATAATTTTCGGCTTGATGGAAAAGTGGCCGTGGTCACGGGTGGTGGCCGTGGTATCGGGCGAGGTATTGCCTTGGGTTTTGCGGAGAGTGGCGCGGACGTTGTCGTGATCGCGCGAAGGCAGGAAGATGTTGATGCTGTGGCGAAAGAGGTTGAGGCGCGCGGTCAGCGTGGCCTTGGTATTTCTGCGGATGTCATGGATTGGGATACTATACCCGAAGCACTTGACCGGGTTGTCGATGAATTTGGCGGCCTGGATATCATGGTGAACAATGCCGGCGGGAACCTGGACCGCAAAATGTGGTCGCTGCCGGACATCTCGATCGACAAGTTTGATGAGCAGCTGCATCTGAACATGAAAACCAAGTTCTGGGGATCGCAGCAGGCCGCCAAGCGAATGACCAACGGCGGGCGGATCATCAACATCATTTCCATAGCCGCGCATAAGCCTTCACCGGGTTTCGGTGTTTATTCCGCAGCGAATATGGGCATGATCAGTATGACGCGCACCCTTGCGGTTGAACTGGCACCTAAACAGATCACCGTTAATTGCATCGCGCCAGGAATCATCGTGACAGACATGCTGAGAGAGACCATGAATGTCTCCGACGAGCAGGCTCATGAGATGTTTGATGACGTGATACCGCTTGGCAGAACCGGAACACCGGAAGACTGTGCCGCAGCGGCTCTGCTTTTTGCGTCACCCGCGGGTGCTTGGATTACCGGTCAATATATTGATGTGGCGGGTGGCCAGCCGACCTAAGCATTAGTTGCAGTACCTGTTGATGTCAGCGTTCAGCTCGGCGACTTTTTGTTGTCGATCGGTTTCGGAGACACGAATCTCATTGCCATCGTCATCATAGAACGCGACGCGTCCCTGAAGTTTTGAGAGGTCTTTTCTTGCCTGCATGCAAGGACCTTTCATGTATTCGGCCCGCCGTTTTTCGAGTTCAGCTTTTTCTGCCTTTTCCCGTTTCTTCTTGTCAGCCCAGCTCTCTTGGATGTGTTTGTAGCTGTCGGCATCGGTATGTGGGTAGCCTGCGTCGACGTTTTCGAGTTCAAAGGTTTCCTGCCTGACTTCTACAGACTCTGCAGGTGGCGTGTCGCTGAAGTGTTTCTTTCCGTGTTCGTCGGTCCAGATATAAACCTGCGACGCAAACAGTGGCGCAGATAGCAGCAGAACTAACGAAACGAATACTTTTTTCATGTTCGATGAGTTTAAGCTATAGGCCTCAAAGAAAAACAGGAGTGAAACATGGATCTGGGTGCGTTTTCTGTCAGTTTGTCGGTAAAAGACCTTGCCGCTTCGAAAAGCTTCTATGAAGCCCTGGGTTTCGAGGGGTTCGGCGGTGATCCTGATCAGGGTTGGCTGATGTTAAGAAACGGTGATCATGTGATTGGTCTGTTCCAGGGCATGTTTGAAGGGAACGTCATGACCTTTAATCCTGGATGGGATCAACAGGCGCAGGAGACAGCAGAGTTCACTGATGTTCGCACCATTCAATCAGCACTGGAGTCTGCGGGGCTCGAACTTGCGACTCGGGTTGAAGAGGGGACGTCTGGCCCCGGTTCCGTGATGCTGCAGGATCCGGATGGCAACCAGATTCTGATTGACCAACACAGATGAGCTTAACCCGCCGCACACTGCTGCAGAGCGTCGCGGCTATAGGCGCGGCTCCGATACTTGGTCGTGCGGCCAGCGCGGATACCGTTAAGGTTCTGCTCGACACCGATATCGGCAGTGACATCGACGATGCGGTTGCCTTGGCTTATCTTCTATCAGAGCCCAGATGTGATCTTCTAGGAATCACAACGGTAACAGGGGCTGCCCATGAGCGAGTCGCGTTGGCGCGCTATCTTGTGGAAGCAGCAGGAAAGCGACTTCCGATTGTGGCTGGCTACGAGCTCCCTTATGTGATCGAGCAACGCCAGAAAGAAGCACCGCAAGCAGCAAAGCTCGATCATGCTCCGCGGGTCTCAGCACGCGAGCCCGATCGAGCGGTTTCGTTTCTCCGCGAAACCATTCTGAAGCACAAGGGAGAAGTGACACTTCTGGCAGTGGGGCCATTTACCAATGTCGCCCGGTTAATTGAACAAGACCCGCAGATTACCCGGCACCTGAAGGAGCTGGTGATTATGGGCGGCAAATATTCCGATTACCCGACACCATGGGGACCCACTGAGTGGAATGCGATTATCGACCCGCATGCCACAGACCTGATGTTTCGCGGCGTGCATTGTCCGGTGCGTGCGTTTGGGCTGGACATTACCTGGCGTCTCGGCATGTTGCCGGATGAAGTCGCCAGTCAGTTTTCTAAGGACCCTCTGCTGCAAATCGTTCTGGACTGGTCTGAAGTCTGGTTTGCGGAAAGAGCGGAACTTCACTTTCATGATCCGCTGGCAGCCCTCGCGATTTTTCATCCTGAAGTGTGTGAATATCAGGCGGGCCATGTTCAGGTTGAACTTGAATCCGGCCCTCGTCAGGGTGTGACCGAATGGCACCCCGACCCAGCCAGCCTGGTTCGTATTGCGTCAGGCGTCTCCGAGTCCCGATTTTATGAGCGTTTCTTTCAGACCTTTCGACAGTGATAAACTTCGCCTCTTTGTCAGTTTGAGATAGACGAGATGTTAGAGAGATCCTTCACTGAAGAGCAGGTCATTTTCCGTGATGCTTACCGGAAGTTCCTGGCTGCCGAGATCGTGCCGCACATGGAAAGCTGGCGCGAGGCAGGTATTGTCGATCGCGAGGCGTTCAAGGCGGCAGGCAAACATGGCTTCCTGATGGTTTGGCCAAAGGAAGAGCATGGTGGCATGGGCGACAATGACTTCAGGTTTGAGCAGATCATTATTGAAGAAACCGCTTACGCCCGGTGTCTCGATTGGTTCAACACCCTGCACAGCAGATTGGTGGGACCCTACCTGACGCGGTTTGGTTCTGAAGAACAACAGGCGCGTTTTCTGCCTAAGTGCACCTCCGGCGAACATATTCTCGCCATTGCAATGACGGAGCCGGATGCGGGTAGTGACCTGGCCGGAATGCGAAGCCGAGCAGTGAAAGATGGGGATGACTGGGTGATCAACGGTCAGAAGACGTACATCTCTAACGGCATCAACTCCGATCTTGTCATAGTTGCGGCGAAAACCGGCGCTGAAGATAAACCCCATGAAATGACGCTCTTTATCGTTGAGCGTGGCATGGAAGGCTTTGAGCGTGGTCGCAACCTGAAAAAAATGGGCCTTAAAGGTCAGGACACCGCAGAGTTGTTCTTCAATGATGTGCGCGTCCCCTCAGATAATGTGTTGGGAGAGCCCGGAAAAGGCTTTTACTATCTGATGGAGGGCTTGGCAGAAGAGCGCCTCATTGGAGCGTGTCAGTATCTGGCAGCCGCGCAGCTGTCTTTTGATTTGACGTTGGAATTCGTGAAAGAGCGAAACCTCTTTGGTCAGAAGGTCGCTGATTTCCAGAATACACAGTTCAAACTTGCTGAGCTGCGTACAGACCTCGACTTTGCGCAGGTGTTTGTGGATCAGTGTGTGTCTGCACAGAACGAAGGCAAACTGACACCGGTTGATGCGGCAAAAGCCAAGTATCAGACCAGTGAGCTTCAGGTTCGTGCTGCGGCCATTGGTGTCCAGCTGCACGGCGGTGCGGGTTATATGGATGAGTATCCAATTTCCCGACAGTACACGGATGCGGCCATTTCACCGATTTATGCGGGTTCTTCAGAAGTGATGAAGCTGATTATCAGCCGGGATTTCCTGAAAGACGATTACGAGGCTTTTAACACCAGAAACTTTTAGTTCCTTCGCGCTGAAGCCTCTTAATCCCTCCAGTGCCAGAGGTTCAGGTATTCGATATAAGCAGCCGGCTTATCGAGATTGTCCGCTTCGATATGGTGTTCAGTTTTGATCAGGCGCTGTCGCTCGTTTTTGTCCGTGACTTCCAGCAACCGAATACGATCGCGTAAGCGAACCCCTTCGCCGATGACCACAGGCCGAAGGATTCTTGCTTTGTCCATGCCGTAGTTAAGTGAGTTCTCACCATCTGGATATCGCAGACCACCCAATTCCAGGAAATGGGTAATCAGACTCACCATGAAAAATCCGTGTACGAGCGTACCGCCGTAGGGGCTGTTTTCCTCAGCCCATTCAGGATCTATGTGCCCCCTGGGTGTCCAACGGGTCACTTCTCCGAAAATGTTGATCTGCATCTGATCAACATCGACCCAATCTGTCACAGCGAGCTCTTCTCCGATGTGCTCGTGGATCGTCGCGAGTTTGAATCTGCTCATGATTCGACTGAAATAGCGACGGCAGGGCAGACCTCAACCGCCTCCCGTGCATGCTTTTTCATTGCGTCGTCCTGGATGTCATCCACCAGGACAATGGGATAACCCTCGTCATCCATTTTGAAGAGCTCCGGGTGGTTGTAGTAACACTCGCCGGACATATAGCATTTGCTCTTATCTATTCGGACTTTCAATCTGCTTTGCCCCGTATTCGATCTTCAGGTCCCTCACGGGTGGACCAAGTAACGCTGAAGGCTCTCTCAACTTTCAAAGGTCATCCTTAGCTCCTGGGGCGAGCGGAAACCGCCGGAATCGATGTTAGGTGAGCTGATACCCGGATGGTCAGCAATCTTCGGTTTCGGGTTCTTGATGCGTTCAGCCAGCTTGCTGCAGGCGATGGCGGATTCCTGCCGCGCCATCGCATAACCCATGCAGAAGTGTTGGCCGATACCAAAACCCAGGTGTCCGTTTTTGCCATCTTTGTATCGACCGGAACGATTCTCACGCCCCATGTGCAGGTCATCGCGATGGATGTTGAAAGTGTCGGGGTCTTTAAACGCCCGCTCGTCTCGATTCCCCGCGCCAAGGTAAAGAATCACACCGGCACGTTCCGGAATGACGTCATTGTGTAATTCAATTTCACGAGTGGTATATCGGAATTGCGCATGTACCACCGGGTCATAGCGCATCATTTCGGTAAACACGTTCTCCCAGAGTTCTGGATTGTCGATGACATCCTGAAGTTGATCTGGCTGTGTATAGAGAAGGTGGTACCACATGTTGGCGATGGCTTTCTCCGTGGTGTCGCCGCCTGCTGCCAGCAGCAGGGAAATAAAGCCTTTGACTTCCTCGATCGTCATTCGACTGCCTTCGATCTCGGCGACGCAAATTCTGGATAGCAGGTCTTCGCCTGGATTCTTGCTGCGTTCCTTGATCAGGGGGTCGATGTAGTCCCACATGTCGTTGCGCGCCTGCAGACCTCGCATCAGGTGTTCGCCGCCGAAGCCAAGTCCTGCGATCAGGAGCTGGTACCACTCAACGAACGTATCTTCGTCCTCCCGCGGCAGGGCCATCATGTTTGAAATCACCCGTATGGGCACCTGGCTCGCAAACTCTGAAACAATTTCTACTTCGCCGTTGTCGATGAACCGATCAATCACTTCTTCCGAAATCTGGTGAATCATCGGAATGAAGTCCTGAAGCTTCTGTCCGACGAATTGTCCCGCGACAATGTTTCTTAGCCGTCGATGCTCATCGCTGTTGCCGTATTCAAGAATGTTAGGGCCGAAAACGTGGCGAGAGCCGAAGTCATAAGGACCATCCGGCTTGTACATGGCTCGATCAAAGCTGTCGTTGTCCTGAAAAGCGCCGTCGACATCCCAGTACCGGGAAATAATCCATCGGTTGTGAAAACGGTCATGATAGATGGGATGGTGATTCCGTAGTTGTTTGTAGATAGGGAAGGGGTCTTTCTGAAACTCTTCGGAGTCAAATACCCGAGGGTCGAGGGGTGGTGGCATCGATGTAGCTTCAGACATGGTGTGCTCCCTTATGTTTTAGTTCTTGTTGCTAGTTCTTTCTAAAAGTCACCGGTAGATTCCAGCAGGCGTGCATTTCACCCACGGTTAAACTGATCAGGTGGGGTGATGCACCCTCTGCAATCTGCAGACCGCCGATGTGATCCAACAATATCATTGAGGCGGCAACCGCAGTGTCTCGAGTGATCGCGTATCGTGAGACAGGGCGATCTTCCGGTACGGCAGGATGCACCGATGGTTTTCCTAGCCCGAAGGTAATGCCGGTTGCCAGACCATCTGCACGGTAGTGTCCTCGAGGCTCTCTCTGGCACATGTCGCGCCGGTCTACGATAAATTTGTCCGGGTCGCTGAATATCCTTGGATCTCGATTAGCAGCCGCTGCAGAGCAGATCAGTCGCGCACCTGCAGGAAGTAGTCGACCGAATCGTTCAACCTCATGTCGCGCAAATCGGTCCGCGGAAATAACGGGCGTTGAGTGGCGCACTGTCTCCAGGTAGGCAAGCTTCATCAGGCGTTTGTCTGATCGGGCTTTCTCAAACTCAGTGGGATGCATGAGTAGCAGGTACCACATGTTCGCCAGTGCACCGTGCAGGGTTTGATGGTCACCTTCCAGCAAGGTCCGGACAACGTCTTCGGGACCGGCGCCGAGCTCTGCCATGGCAGAGACCATGTCGGGGCCGCCTTTTTTGGCAGCCACGGCTGGCTTGAAGTATGCCACCAGCTCATTGATGGCTTTCATGCCGTCATCCTGTAGTCGGGGTTCCCAGGAAGTGCCTCGCTGCATGCGCCAGTAGCGGGCACCGAACTCGCTGATGTCTGATTCGGGTACATCGTAACGTTTCGCCAACAGATCTATGGCGAATCGCGCCGCAAATTCCGTGGCCAGGTCGCCGTTGCCTTTTTCCGCAAGATCGGTGGCAATGTTCGTGGCGACTTCTGCGGTGTGTTCTTCAATACAGCTGGCTTCTGCGTTCAGAACGCTGAGTTCATTGCCGAGGTCTCTGCCGAAATCCTCGATGTGATAGCAGTAGGTCTTGGGTCTGGTTTCAAAGTTGGCATCATCGGCGAATATGGAGGTGACATCGTTGTACTGACTGATCCAGTAACTGTTGGCCAGCCAGTCGCGGTAGCAAGGGTAATTTTCCCGAAGAATCTCGAGGAGCGGATAGGGGGTTCTTCGATAGTCGTCGGAAACGAGCTGGATTGGTTTGATTTTCTCAGTGCTCTCGCCGACACGTTCTCGTTGATAGACCTCGTAGGTCCGGTAGCCTGGTGTGTCGCTGTCATACTCCCGGCGCCGAATGACGATGCCATTACGGCCGGCGACTTCTTCTTTTACTGCTGCCACGGTTCCACCTTATTCCAGTCAGACCAGATCATATTCGAGCCACAGTGCTCGTACGGAAACAATGCCCATCGGTGCGGCGCTTTCTCCATCGATGTCTTTCGGCATCAGGTCTTCGCGAATTCTCGGATTCTTCATCCGTTTTTGCAGAATTTTCGAGCCGACGACGGCTTCCTGATGCGAAATCCATGCACCGGGACACAGGTGCGGACCAACGCCGAAAGCCATGTGGCTGCATTTACCTTCTTTTCGGTAGCCTGACCGAAGGAGTTTTCCTGAGTACAGGTCGTCTCTGAATATGTCGAAGGTCTCAGGATCCTTGAAGATGCGATCGTCATGGTTGGCGGAGAAGTCCACCATCTGCATGAGCGATCCGGCAGGCACTTTCACACCGTGCATCTCCACGTCAAACGTGTTGTGTCGAGGTTGGCCGCCAATAGGTGAAGCGATCCTAAGCGTTTCGTGGAACGCCTTGTCCCAGTTTTCTTCATCGTCCACAACTGCTTTGAACTGTTCAGGGTGTCGCAAAAGGAGAGTCCACATATTCAGTATGGCGCCGCGCGTGGTTTCACCGCCACCGCCAACCACCAGCGCAATGTTCGAGGTGATTTCTTCCGTGGAAAGGAAGTCACCGTCCACTTTGGTTTCGCAGAGCTTGCTGATGACATCTTTGCTGATGGGATTGCCGTCGCTGTCGTAGAGGTAAGTCGGAGTTTCTCGCCGTTGCTCCACGATACCTGCGACATAGTCCTCAAGATCCTGGCGCGCTTCCACACCTTGTTTGTGTGTATCGGACCCACCAAGACCGGTCATCATTGAGTTGTACCAATAGAAGAACTGGGATTGCGCTTCTTTCGGGAATCCAAGGACTTCACAGACGACGCGTATCGGAAACTCGTTGGCGAATGCCATACCCAGCTCAACCAGTCGCTTGCCGTCTTCATCTGTAACAAAATCTGAGCCGTCCGCCGCCATGGTGTCCCAGTGATCAAACATTTCGTCAGCCAGGTGTTCGATAGCAGGGATGCGATGGTTCAGGGATTGACCGACCAGGTGTTGACCGTAGAGATTTCTGCGGCGCCTGTGTTCGATACCGGAGAGTTCCAATTGAGTATTACCGAGTACGCCGCTGGATGAACCTTTCGGGATGGTGTTGAAACCCTCGTCGTCAAAGTAACACTCGGTAATATCGTCGTATCGGGTTACCCAATAAGTGTTGTGCAGTTTGTCGTGGTACACCGGATAGTGATCTCGCAGGATCTTGTAATAAGGGTAGGGGTTTCGGAAAAATTCCGGTGAATCGAGGATGCGCGGGTCGAACAGGGGTGTGCCGTCATCAGCATGTCCCATATCGACGGCCTCGCCTTCGGGCATCAGCGGGAACGTTTTCGGCTGACCGAAGTCTTGTTCAGCCGTGTCTGCCATATCATCCAGAAAACGGTAGGTGCTCATGATGAAAACGCTCTTGGTTCACCGACATGACGCTTTGGCCAGAGAAAGTCGATGCGTGTTCTGTAAATCAGCCATTTGCCAAAGACCTTTTTGTAGACATCGTCATAGATCCCGTAAAGGATCAGCGGATTGTCTGCGCCTTCGGTGGTACGAAGATCATGAAGATACCATCGGCCATGTGCGGTGGTCTTATCCATCAGTTCAATCAGGGGATTGGTCACTGCGTGCAGAACGCCGAAGGGGACACCCTCTTCGATGGCATAGCCGGCAAAATTTTTGCGGATGGTGTCTTTGCCTTGCCAATCGCCGCCATAGTCCGGCCCAAATTCGCAAACGGCATCTTCAGTAAAGAGATCGGCGAGTTCATCGATACGTTTGCCATCAAAGTAATGACTGTACTTGATGCGCAGTTGTTTGATCGTCTCGATTTCGAGCATTTCTTCCAGGGTCATAGCGGCAGCCTAAAACTGTAGTGAAGTACAAAAAGGTACTCCCTCACCAGGGGTGATGCAAGTCGCTGAACTTAAAAGGGAGCGCGCTCTGACACGCCCCGAAAGGCAGGTGCGGAACGCAGTGAGGGGAAACTCTCATGGATGGTAGGACAGGCCAGAGCCGGTAGATTCATGATCCTCCTCGGTTTAGCGCAGACCACACAACAGATTCCACCGGTCATGAGTCTGGTCGTCGAAGCTGCTGAACACTGAGAAACTTTCGACATCGTTGTCTCAGATCTGATGGTCGTTCAGGTAACTGCCGAGGAAGGGGCCGCTGTCAACAGCATCTGCACCCGCACAACCGCCGGCGCGAACGCGGTTTGTCGAATTTTGAACTTGTAGTCAAGTACAAAAATCTAATTTAGACTACGCCTCTCTGGCGGCACAATCAAACAACGAAACCGCAGCAATTGGAGGTACTGGATGACATTCGTAATTGCCAACGCTTGCATTGACGTGATGGACCAGTCCTGCATCGAGGTATGTCCTGTGGACTGTATTTATGTCGAGGTCGGTGATCGGATGTGTTACATCGAGCCCAATGAATGTATTGATTGTGGGGTTTGTGAATCCGCCTGCCCGGTGGGTGCGATCTTCGATGAGCCGGCAGTGCCAAAAGAAGCCGAATCATTTACCGCTATCAATGCGCTTTGGTTCACCGACAAGGATGCAGCGCGTACACAGATTGATGCTTTCATGGAGGCAGGGGCATGAGCAACGTCAAACCTTTAACACCAAAACAGGAAGATCGAAGACGTCGAATCCTTTCCGCGGCCCGTAAGATGGTTGCTGACCACGGTTATGACGGGATGGTGATGAGTGAAGTGGCGGAATCTGCCGGTGTGTCTCCGACCACGCTCTACAATCTTTACAACACAAAAGATGAACTTCTCTTGGAGGCTCTGCGCGATCTCCTTGTAGATAGCTATCAGCAGCTGGATCAGCAAGTTCCACCAGAACGTGGATGGCAATACTTGCATCGAGTGGTACAGAACGGTGCGGAACTTCGAATCTCCGAGCCCGCATATGGTGAAGCCATCGTGAATGCGCTGCTTCGATCCGTACCAGGTGATGCGCTCACAGAACTTCTGTTGGAGACGGTTCGCCAGGACTTTCACTTTTCGCTGCAGAAGATGGCGCAGCGGGGTGAGCTTCTGCCGAATGTCGATATCGATCACCTGGCCATCATGATGCTTGGCAACTATTGGTCAACCTTCCTTCTCATGAGTAAAGGTATTGAAAAACTGGCCCGTATCAAGCGCAGCCTGGAGATCAACATGCTGTCGGTTCTGGTATCTGTCACGCACAGCGATGTTAGGGTGGAAATTGAGCAGCTGCTGGCGGAAATCCGGGTGCGAGAAGAGGCAGTCATCGATGACTAAACCCTATGAAACCGTTGTGCCGGCCTCACTGGATGAGGTCAACCTTCTTGATGCGGGGCTTCAGAATTGCCCCTATCACGCGTATCAGATGTTGCGGGACGACGCGCCCGTTTGGATAGATCCGATCACCGGCTTTTATGTCATCAGCCGTTTTGAAGATATGCGTCAGGTATTACTGGACACGAAAAACTTCTCCAACGATATGCGCGGTGGCCAGGGCGGCAGCCGTGAGCAACTGGATTCAGATCGTGCCGCGCGCATGATGAAGTTGTATGAAGATAAAGGTTGGGTGCCTGGTGCGACGCTCGCGGGTCGTGATGACCCGAATCACAAACAGATGCGCGCAATGTTCAATGAAGCGTTCAAGCCGAAGAAGATTGATGGCATGGATCCTTTCGTCAGAGATACCGCCTATAAACTCATCGACGCTTTTGTGGACGACGGTCACTGTGACTGGATTCACCAATATGCAGTGCCACTTCCCCTGATTGTCATTGGCGCGCAGGTGGGTGTCCCGGAAGAAGACATCTGGAAGATCAAAGCATGGACGGATGCCTGGGTGCAGCGACTCGGCATGATGCAGACTGAAGAAGAAGAGCAGTGGTCTGTGGAAATGGAAATCGAAGCACAGCATTACTTTCAGAAAATTTTTGATCGTCTGAGAGAAGAGCCGGACGACAGCCTGTTGTCGGTCCTCGTGAACCGAGAGATTCCGGAGTGGGGCAGGACACTGACTGACAATGAATTACATGCAGAGATGATGGCTGATACGTTCGTTGGTGGTTCGGAAACCACAACCAACGCGATCGGCTATGGGATGAAGCTCCTGATTGACAATCCCCAGGTCTGGGAGAAGCTCAAGTCAGATCCTGATAAATACTTGCGCACCTTTTGTGAAGAAGTGGTTCGCCTCGAAGGACCGGTTCAGGGATTGTTCCGCATGGCTGCCAATGACGTTGAAATGCATGGCGTCACGATCCCGAAAGGCGCTATGGTCAACATTCGCTATGCCGCAGCGAACCGCGATGAGCGCGAGTTTGAATGTCCAGAGCAGCTCGATCTGGAGCGTGAAAAACCCGGTCGTCATGTCGGCTATGGTTCCGGCATTCATCATTGCCTGGGTGCACCCTTGGCAAGGCGTGAACTGTTTTGGGCGTTCCGTGCATTGATTGATCGTGTGGACGATATGCGGTTTGCGGAAGGGAAAAACAGTTTTGAAGTCGCACCGAGTTTCTCGCTGCGCGCCATGAAAGAATTACATGTTGAGTTCGATGCGAAGCCTGCGGACCAAAGAATTGATCCGTCAGCCATGGACGTTGATTCCAAGGCAACGGAAATAGACAATCCAGCTAATCAATAAATTTAATTACCGAGGGAAAACCAATGGCCGAAATGTTCAAGGATCTTGATCCGAATACGATGCCCCGATCACCAGGGCTGACCTACCAGGATCTCCTCGACCAGGATACCCACGAAGTACCTGAAGTGCTGAGGATGGAATCGCCCAAGGACGTCGGTCTCGAAGACTTCTCCAAGGACCGATACATCTCCCGCGATTATCACGAAAAAGAAGTCCAGAACCTCTGGATGAAAGTCTGGCAGATGGCTTGCCGGGAAGAAGAAATTCCTGAGCCGGGAGATCACCTGCGCTATGACATTGCGGGGCGCTCGTTCCTGATCGTTCGCCAGCTTGATAAGTCGATCAAAGCTTATCCAAATGCCTGTTTGCACAGAGGCAGAATGTTGAAGGAGTTCGATGGCCACGCATCAGAAATCCGCTGTGCCTTCCACGGTTTTGCCTGGGAATTGGACGGTTGCCTGAAAGATGTCCCTGCCCGCTGGGACTTCCCTCAGATCAAAGATGAAGAATTCAGTCTGCCGGAAATTCCGGTCGCAACCTGGGCAGGTTTCGTCTTTATCAACCCGGATCAGGATTGTGAGCCTTTTGAGCCATTCATTAAGGATCTGGCTGAACAGTTTGAACGTTGGGATTTGGGTTCGCTCTATATCCAGGCTCACGTCGCACGGGTCATGCCCTGTAACTGGAAAATCGCGCAGGAAGCTTTCTGCGAGGCGTATCACGTCAATGGTACACACCCGCAGATCATGCGAAGTCTTGGTGACGTCAACAGCCAGGTGGATGTGTGGGAAAACTGCTCCCGTGTCATTACGCCGGGCGGTACGGCGAGCCCGCTGCTCGACTACGATATGACCGATGAAGATATTCTCCGTGCCATGATGGATATTCCCGTTGATCAACCGGTGCCACCGATCCCTTCGAACATGAATGCACGAGCGTTTCTTGCAGCTGCCAGTCGAGAAGGTTTGAGGCCTGAGGCTGGCGATCGCGTCGACGAATACTGTGACGCGGAGATCGTCGACAGTATTGATTACACTCAATTCCCCAACTTCCATCCCTGGGGCGCCTTCAACAAGATTGTTTATCGCTTCAGGCCCAATGGTGATGACCATCGGACATCCATCATGGAGTGCTATCAGCTGATGCCATTCCAGGGTGAACGTCCACCGGCTGCACCCATGACATGGATCGAACCAGACCAGAAGTGGTCAACGGTTTATGGATTCCTGGGGCGGGTGTTCGATCAGGACGTGTTTAACATGCCTAAAGTTCAATGGGGACTGGAGTCTACCTATAAAGCAGGTGTGACCTTGTCCGGTTATCAGGAAGGGAAGGTGCGCTGGTTGCACCACAAGCTAACTGAGTGGGTAGGAGAATAATCATGAGTATGACGCACCCATTTGATCCTGACAGTCTCTATGAGCTGACAGAAGACGGGAACATCCGGATCACCAAAGATGGCAAAACCGGTCTCTTTACCGGTGAAGGTATCCACCTGGAAGGTGAAATCCGTGAAGCTGACCCTCAGCTGTGCAATTGGATCAGCAATGTGCCTGACCCGGATTCTCAGATGACGACCTCGCGTATTGCCGGTCGCGATGATTCGGGTAAAAGCGCAGGTGCTCACGCGTCGCATTTGAACGCCTGATATGCCGCGCTTCGTTCTGATTGGTCTTTGCGAACCACTTTCTGACGAGAGTCAGGCGGCTTTTGACGAGTGGTTCATTGATCAACACATCGAAGACACCACCAAATGCCCGAATTTTGTTCGGGGTTCGGTTTACAAACTTGCCGGTCCTCATCTGAATCTTGAAACCAAGTCTGGTTACTTGTCACTCTATGAAGTAGATGCGCCTGGTGTTGAAGAAGCGGAGCGTGTTCTTAACGAGTGGCAGGCAGATCCCGATGCCTGGGAAGGACGTCGCCGTCACATGGCGACCATGGAGAAATTTGGTAGCATTCCCATGAACATCAACGGCTCAGGCTGGTACGAAGAGCTGAAGAGCTTTACCGGTCCTGCGGCTGAATAAATAGCAAAAACAACAATATCTGGAACTCAGCCGGAGGGAATGAGCTGTGAGTGAATGGCATTTCGCGACTGCCTACGAAGTCATTGCAGACACAGTGGGTGATAAACCCGCACTGATCTGTGAAGGGGTGACTCGAACCTGGTCAGCATATGACGATCGTTCGGCGCGACTCGCCTCTGTGCTTTCGGAGCATGGGCTCGGCGTGGAGAGCAAAGTCGGCATCTACCTGCATAACTCCAACGAATATCTTGAGGCGCATCATGCGGTGATGAAGTTTCGCGGATGCCCGATCAATGTCAATTACCGTTACAAAGAAGAAGAGCTGGTTTATCTGCTGAACAATGCCGATGCGGAGGCCATTTTTTACCAGGCGAGTTATGCGGATCGTATCGCAGCGATTAAAGATCAGTTGCCCAACGTGAAGTGTTACATCCAGGTGAGTGATGATTCCGGTAGCGACTTGCTGCCGGGTGCTCTGGCGTACGAGGCCAGTATGCAATCTGCTACTCCGATGGCACGGATTAATCGATCTCCGGAAGACCTCTACATGTTGTACACCGGTGGCACCACCGGCATGCCGAAAGGTGTGATGTATGCGAACGGCGAACATTGTGCCGGCCTATCCGGCATTGGTGCTCTGTTGGGTGCCCCGGTGCCGGAAACCTTTGCGGATCTGGCTCGATGTGTCGCCGAAACAGAAAAGATGGGTATGCGGCCAACGGCGCTTGTCTGCTGCCCTTTGATGCACGGCACGGGCATTTGGGTTGGTGCGATGGTGCCTCAACTGGCTGGTGGCACGGTCATTACCGTGAAACAGTTGGGGCTGGATCCGGACCTTCTATGGGGAGAAGTGCAGACACACAGTGCCAGTATGGTCACGATTGTGGGGGATGCTTTTGCCAGACCGATGCTTGCGGCCCTGAATGAAGCCCGATCGCGTGGTGAAGCCTATGATCTTTCTTCTGTCAAGATGATGGCCTCTTCAGGTGTCATGTGGTCGCAGGAAATCAAAGATGGGATGCTCGAACACAGTGACATGATGCTGTTCGATGCCATGGGCTCGTCCGAGGGCAGCATGGGATCCTCAGTGGCGACTCGTGCCATGCCGGCGAAGACCGCATCGTTTCAGATGAACGAAGACGTGAAGGTCTTTACTGATGACAATCGTGAAGTCACACCTGGATCCGGCGAAATCGGTATGGTGGGCACGCCCAGCGCCATGCGTGGGTACTACAAAGATCCGGAGAAGACTGCCAAAACTGTTAGAGAAATCGATGGCGCACGATGGGTGTTTCCCGGTGACTATGCCTCAGTCGAGGCTGATGGCTCATTAACGCTTCTTGGCAGAGGTTCCATGTGTATTAACACAGCGGGTGAAAAGGTTTTTCCTGAGGAGGTTGAGGAAGCACTCAAAAGCCATGACGCGGTGGAAGACTCGCTTGTGGTCGGGGTGCCTGACGAACGTTTCGGCGAAAAAGTGGTTGGGGTTGTTTCACTCAGCGTTGATGCGCAAGAGCAGGATCTGATTGATCACTGCAGGCAGAAGATAGCAGGATACAAGCTGCCGAAGCACGTCATCCTGGTAGATCATGTGCAGCGAGCACCGAACGGTAAAGCTGACTATAAATGGGCGAAACAGACAGCCCTCGATAATCTTTAACTTGAAGTACTGAACGTATGGCTAAACGGGTTTACCTCTTCGATGAGGGTAACAAGGACGATCGCGATCTCCTCGGGGGTAAAGGCGCAAACCTTTGTGAAATGACGTTGCTGGGACTGCCAGTGCCCTTTGGTTTCATCATTACCACTCGCACCTGCCGGGAGTTCTTTGAATCCGGCAACACGCTGCCTCGCGGCTTGAAGCAGGAATATCGGATTGCGCTTAATCTGGTGGAAGAGAAGATGGGCGCAACCTTTGGAGACCCAGAGAATCCACTCCTTGTGTCTGTTCGTTCCGGTGCGCCTGTGTCTATGCCTGGCATGATGAATACCATCCTGAATCTTGGCATGAACGACGACATTGTTGAGGGGTTGGCAAAGAAAACGGGCAATCCTCGATTTGCTTATGACTCCTATCGCCGGTTTATCCAGATGTTTGCCGATGTGGTGTTGGGTACAGATGCCGCACTCTTGGAAGAGCATATTGAACAGTATAAAGAGGCGAACGGAAAAAAGCTGGACACCGATATGGACGAGGTGGACTGGCAGCGAGTGATCGACATCTTCAAGAACCTCGTGGATTTTCCTGAAGACCCATTCCGACAGCTGGAGCTGGCGGTAGAAGCGGTGTTTCTGTCGTGGCACACGCCACGGGCTCGGGTTTACCGTGAGATGAACAACATTCCCGAGTCCATTGGAACGGCGGTTAATGTTCAGGCGATGGTGTATGGCAACTACGGTGAAGATTCTGGTTCCGGGGTGGCGTTCACCCGTAACCCATCAACCGGTGAAAAAACGTTCTTTGGTGAGGTGCTGTTTAACGCAGCCGGTGAAGATGTGGTTGCCGGCATTCGAACACCTCAGCCGCTGGAAGCACTGAGAGAAAGGTTGCCGGACGCCTATGCGGAGCTGGACCGAACTCAGGTCCTCCTGGAAAAACACTATCGAGACATGCAGGACCTTGAATTCACGGTTCAGGAAGGTCGTCTGTATATGTTGCAGACCCGAAGCGGAAAACGAACCGGCAGGGCGTCGGTCAAGATTGCTGTTGATATGGTGGAAGAAGGTTTGATTTCACAAAGTGAAGCGCTGCTGCGCGTCACGCCCGATCACGTTGAATCTTTCTTGCACCCTGCGATTGATCCGGACGCCGAGAAAGACATGATTGCGACTGGTTTGCCTGCCAGTCCGGGTGGCGCCACCGGCAAGGTGGTGTTTTCTGCTGATGAAGCTGTCCAGGTATCCATGGAAGGTGACCCGGTCATTCTGGTGCGCAGGGAAACAACCCCTGAAGACATTCATGGCATGCGCGTCGCCGAAGGTATCCTGACAGAGTTGGGTGGTATGACGTCTCACGCGGCTGTCGTGGCTCGAGGCATGGGCGTTTGTGCCATCACCGGATGTGGTGAGCTGAGCGTGGATACCAAGTCAGGTAAAGCGGTGACTGTTAACGGTGTCCAGGTGAAACGCGGCGATGTGATTACTCTGGATGGCACCTCCGGTGAGGTGATGCTCGGCGATGTGCCGAAAATTGAAGCCAGTGGTAGTGACGATTTCCAGGAACTGCTGTCCTGGGCAGATGCTCATCGTCGATTGAAGGTGAGGGCGAATGCGGAAACCCTGGAAGACGCTGCAAAGGCAAGGGAACTAGGTGCGGAAGGCATTGGCCTGTGTCGAACTGAACATATGTTCTTTGATAGTAGTCGCATCGATATTATGCGGGCGATGATTCTCTCGGAGAGCCCTGAAGAAAGAGCCGGTTTCCTGAATCAGCTCTACGACTTCCAGTATCACGACATGAGACAGTTGTATGAAGTGATGGACGGGTTGCCGGTGAATATCCGACTGTTAGATCCGCCGCTTCATGAGTTCCTGCCCCACGACAAAGAAGGGGTAGCAAACCTGTCCGAGAAGATCGGCAAACCGGCGGTGGTTATTCGGGATATCACTCGCAGCCTGATGGAAGTGAACCCGATGTTGGGTTTCCGTGGTTGTCGCCTCTCCGTGATTTTTCCGGAGATCACAGAAATGCAGGTCAAAGCCATCATTACCGCAGCGGCGGATGCTCATGATGATGGCATCAATGCGCGTCCGGAAATCATGATTCCTCTGGTGATTAATGTTCGTGAGGTGCGCCTCGTGACGGATATTGTTGAAAGTGCTGTGCATGAGGTGATGGAGAAAAGGAAAGTTTCAGTGCCCTACAAAGTCGGCACCATGATGGAGACACCCCGCGCGTGTTTGACCGCGAAACGTATCGCGCCAGAAGTTGAGTTCATGAGTTTTGGTACTAATGACCTGACCCAGATGACCTACGGTTTTTCTCGCGATGATGCCGGCAAGTTTATTCCAGAGTACCTGGACCGAAATCTGATCCCAGATGATCCCTTTGTTTCTCTGGACACGCGTGCCGTGGGTAAGTTGATGGAAACCGCAATCGAGAACAGCAGGCAGGTGAAACGGGGCATCAAGTACGGCATCTGTGGAGAGCATGGTGGTGATCCAGAATCGGTTCACTTCTGCCATGAGATTGGGCTCGACTATGTATCCTGCAGTCCCTATAGGGTGCCGGTCGCAAGAATTTCAGCTGCCCAGGCTGCGGTGAAAGAGAAACTGAGCTGAGCCAAACGATGGGACTCGTAATAGATGCCCACACGCTGGGTGACCTGGAGATCTTTGATTCGGGCACGGACGATCCCTCGTTGTTTGATTTTTGTAACGGCACCCGATCGGATGGCGGTGCCAGAGCACTCCGACGAAGAATGGAGCAACCCTGGTCGTCTGCTGATGACATCCTCGGAACCCAGGCCGCCATTCGATTTATTCTTGTCCACCGCCAGGTGTTTGAAGAACTTCCCTCCAGCTATCTGATGAATCGTGCCGATCACTATCGTCAGGAAGTTTTGCCGATGATCGAAGCGAAGGGTTCCCTGGAATTTGGGCTGACCGCACTATCGCTGTGGGCGAACCAGCGCAGTCATTACACAAGTATGTTGCTGGGTGTGCAGGTTACCCAACGATTCATCCGAATCCTGAGATCGGTGTTGCGCGAACTGACACCGCTTAATCCCCAAGGCGAACTGAAGAAAATGGTTGCCGACATGAATGCCTTGCTTGAACGTGATGCTATTAAGGGGGTGCCCGATCAGGAAGCAAAACTACTTTGGAAGGTCCTGCGTCTGGATCAGTTGTTCCGTCTCTATGAGAAAAATACAATCGTCCAGCTTCAACAGCTGGTGTTCGAAATGGATGCCTTGATTGCGATGGCGGATGTCACCCGCGACAAGGGATACAGTCTTCCCGAATTACTGAGCGGCCCCATGGCGGTAGACGCGGAAGGTTTGACGCATCCTTTCCTGGACGAACCCGTTGCCAATTCTGTGCATCTGGATCAAGAGCGCCGAGTCATGTTTATTACAGGCCCCAATATGGCGGGGAAAACAACTTATCTGCGCGCCGTGGCGACGGCGTTTTTTCTGGCCCACCTGGGTATGGGTGTGCCTGCAACGAATTTCCGTTTTGTACCTGCGGAACGACTCACAACCTCGATTAACCTCGCCGATGACTTGAGAGCGGGGATCAGTTACTTCCGGGCAGAAGCTTTGCGGGTGAAGTCTATTGCTGAAGCCATTGGCACCGGCGAGAAAGTGTTTGCCCTGATGGACGAACCCTTCAAGGGCACCAACGTCAAAGATGCGCTTGATGCCTCTCTGGCGATTCTTTTCCGCTTCTCCAAGCGCGAGGACTGCCTGTTCATGTTCTCGTCGCACTTGATTGAACTGCATGAACAATTGACAGATACGGCAAGTATCGATTGCCGTTTTTTTGAAGCCGACGACACAGGCGAGAAGCTGCGATTTGATTATAAGTTGAAAGCGGGGGTGTCCAGCCAACGTCTGGGTATGCGGGTGCTGGCACAGGAAGGTGTGTTCGACCTGCTCGACAAGAACAGTTAGACGTTCCGTTTCGCTGCATCCCAGTAAGGTTCCCTCAACTCCCGCTTCAGGATTTTTCCTGTCGGCGCCTTGGGTAGGCTCTCAACGAAGTCGACAGACTTTGGCTTTTGGTAGGACGCGAGGTGTTCTTTCGCGGTCTGGATAATCGCTTCTTCTGACGCAGACTCACCAGGTTTCATGACAACCACGGCTTTCACCGATTCTCCCCACTCATCGTCTGGCACGCCGATGACCGCACACTCCAGCACGCCAGGGTGCTTGTGTATTGCGGCTTCGACCTGGGTGGAATAGATGTTTTCTCCACCTGAAATGATCATGTCCTTGGCACGATCGACGATAAATACATAGCCATCTTCATCCCAGGTGGCGACATCGCCGGTCCACATCCAGCCGTCTTTAATGGTCTCCGCGGTCAGATCTGGTTTCTGCCAGTAACCCATCATGTTGGCCTCGCTTTGCACGACAATTTCGCCAGAAGTGTGACCGTCGCGAGGGACGTCTTTTCCAGATTCATCGACCACTCGAATGCGAGTGACGAAACCTTCACGTCCACAGGAGTTGAGTCGTTCAGCGCGTTCACCGGTCACGGCTTTCGCGTGATCTTCCTGGGAAAGGAATGTCATGGTCATGCCTTCCGTCTGTCCGTAACCCTGGATGAGGGTACAGGGGAAAGCGTCCAGTGCAGCTTTAACCACACTGGCAGGCATTGGACCGCCGCCATACTGAATGTTGCGCAGGCTCGACAGGTCGTAACTGTCAAAGTCATCAACCGCCATCATCCAGTTCAACATGGTGGTAATACCAAGAAACGCGGAAACTTTTTCTCGCTGGATGATCTCGAGCGCAAACTTTGCTTCAAAGTTCATGAGGACACACGGGCAACCATGGGCGATATAGTTCATCGCCAGTGCAACAGGAATGTGGAACATCTGACCCGTCAGCATGTAGACATCCGTCGGAACAATTCTCTCTGCAACCGTCTGGTTCAACATCCCCATGTAGAGTGAATGGTGAGTATGTAACGCACCCTTGCTGAGACCGGTGGTCCCACCGGTATAGAGAATCAGCACGGGATCGGTGCCACCGACGTTGTTTGAAACGTCATCGCTTGAGCCCTGCTGAACGGCTTTTTCAAAGGAGCCATCTGAGTCTGGACCGTACTCCAGGTAATGAATATCGAGACTCACTTTGGCTCGCACGTCATCGCGAAGTGACCGGAAGTCTGAGTGGCTCAGGAAAACGGCAGGCGAGCCGTCTTCAAGGATGCGTGCAACTTCTTCGGCAGACAGTCTCCAGTTTATTGGCTGTGCAATATAGCCCCTCATGGCACAGGCATAGTAGACCTCGAAATACTCGATGCTGTTGGTCGACAGTACGGCGACCCTGTCACCTTTGTTGAGACCAAGATCGCTGAGTGCATGAGTCAGCTGGGTAACCCGTGTCAGTAATTCGGAGAATGTCACCCTGCGATCGGTGGTGGCATCAATGATCGCAGGGTTGTCTGGCGTCAGTCCCGACCATTTGCGAATGGGGTCGACGAGATTCATTCGATCGTGCTCAGCCGACCTGAGGGTAGGGTGTTGCGAACGAAGGCATCACCATTTTTTGCGGCCACAGGAACTGCAGACTGCATTTGCTGATTTTCCACTCGCCGTTCACCTTGCGGTATTCCTCGTCGTAGAGACCAAACCAGACAATGGGTTGCCCTTCGGGCTCGATGGTGGTGACGACGTCGATCAGATAAGAACGGCCTTTGGCGGTATCCGGACCCGTCAGGTCGATATAGTGGTTCGTGATATGGTGCATTGCACTGAATGGGTCCTGTGGATCGAAGACGTCGTGATAGTTGGTACGTATGGTGTCCTGGCCTTCCCAGTTACCGTACTCCGGACCGAATTCACAGACTGCATCTTCCGTGAAAATGTCCGCAAGGGCATCAATCTGGCCTGAATCCATGAGGTGAGAGTAAAGCTGCTTCAGCTTTCTGATCTTCTCTTTTTCCAGTAATTCGCGAAGTTCGTTCATCTCGTCGGGGGTAAATTCGCTCATGTCTAGCCTCTTTTAATGGGTGTTCTCAGATCGTGCGAAGCACTCAGTATAGGGTGTTTTCAGAAAATTGTGGTGCACTACAAAAAGCTGGTCAAGGTGGATGGGTTTCGTTAGAGTGTAGTTGGCTACATTTTTATCTGAGGTAACTGCTTAGCGGTATCAAGCAACACATCTAACAGAAATTGAGAGGGGGAAGAGATGCAGATTAGCGCACTAAGAAAGCTAACCATCGCTATTGGCTCAACCGTTGCATTCATGTGTAGTGGTCCAATCAACGCAGAAGAACGCACGCTCGAAGAGATAATTGTCACTGGTACGAAACGAGCGATTTCGCAGCAAGACACACCAATTTCCATTTCGACGTTGTCGGCGGCTCAAATAGATCAAACGTTTGGCAATGACATACGAGCGGTTTCGGATTTAGCACCCAATGTAAACCTGACCGTGCAAACTGGATTCAACGCAGTTGCCGGTGGCATCAGAGGCACTGGTAGCTTGTCCATCTTAACCACGCAGGATCCATCGGTTGGTATCTTGATCGATGAATTCGCTCTGGGCCATGTTCAGTCTCAGTTTGTTGAACTTTATGATCTTGAGCAGGTTGAGATTTATCGCGGCCCACAGGGAACCTTGTTTGGTAAAAACAGTACCGGTGGTGTGATTGCGATTACATCAAGGCGACCAGATATGGAAGAGTTCGGGGGTGAGGTTAAAGTCTCCGCGGGTTCTTACTCCAACGTCAGCGACGACAACAACTACAAGGTCCAGGTAGGTGTCGATATTCCGTTGATTCCCGGTGAGTTAGCGTTCCGATTTGCGGGTTCGCAAACAACCGAAGACGGATATTACACAAACGATAAGGACACTGCGTTCTTCAACCCTGGGCCTAATCCTGGCTTTGATGCGAATACGGTGGGTAATGGAGGCTTATTAGGCGGAAAAGACGTCTTTGCCGCAAAATCCAAGTTACTGTGGCAGCCCAATGATGATTTTGAAGCCTATTTTATTTGGGAAATTGTTCGAGACCGGTCGGATTCACCACCTGGAATTAACGAAACACCCGCTGGTGAAGGATTCATCTTCCCATTATTTGGGTTCCCGGGTATCCATGAAGCAGGGCATAGCGATCCTTTCAGTACTGGGATGACGAATCAGGCCGCTGGTATCAATATTCAAAATGGTCACCAGGTAGATGTCGATGGTTATTACCTCAACCTTTCCTACAGTTTTGGCGATTACACACTGAAATCCATCACTGGTTATCGAGAGCAGGAAGAAACTTTGCCAAGTACCTACACGGGTGAAGCATTCATTTCTTTGTTTGACGCAACTCGAAACCTTGAGCGTGAACAAATTCAGCAAGAAATACGCTTGGTGAGTGAGTTCGATGGTCCGTTTAACTTCGTAGCAGGCGGTATTTATACAACGGATGATTTGGAATTTCGCTCATGGGCAACGCAGGGTTTCCTTTATTTATTCTTCGGTGACATCGGCGCCCTTACGGGTGACCCCTCAAGCAATTGGTTAACTCAGGATCGCGAGTCTTTGGCGTTTTATGCTGATGGTACTTATGATTTCAGTGACCAGTGGAGTCTGACCGTAGGTGCTCGATACACCAAGGATGAGAAAGATCTGTATAGACCAATCGGAGCTGGAGGCCCATGCAATCAATACACAGAACCCCAGGATGCACAGCTGCAACCTGATGGCAGTTGTATTGATTCGGCATCATTGAATGTCAGTCGCCTCGGAATTGGTGCGGCTCAGATCGCGCGCGACACTCAGCATCCGCTCTCTTCATTCTCGACATTGGTAGATTCCAGTGAAGAATGGACTGAAACCACTTGGCGAGTTGTTCTGGATTATCAGACCGATAATGACAATATGATGTATGCGAGTGTTGCGACTGGTTTCCTCGCTGGTGGTTTCAGTGAAACCTGTTCCCAGGTCATCACGTGTATTGCCTATGATCCTGAAACCAACATCAATTATGAAATCGGTTTCAAGGGCGATTTGATGGATGGCCTACTGCGTTTCAATACGTCCATCTTCTACACTGATTACGAAGACTTACAGCGTAATCAGGTTTTCCGATTTGTTGATCCTGTCAGCGGTAACCCGGGTCAGGAGACCATTACGCTAAACGCTGGTGAATCAAATTCCACCGGAATTGAGATCGAGGCGACCTGGCTAGCGACTGATAATCTGACCATCAGGGGTAGTCTGGGTTATCTGGATGCTTCTTATGACGAGTTCTCGTTTGAAGGACTTGATCTATCGGGTCTGGATATACCATTTGCCTCTGAATACCAGATTGGCGCTCAGGCTACTTATGTTCAGCCATTAGCGAGCGGTGCAAGCATTACCTATTACCTCTCTGCTCATCACCAGGATGACGCTGAAACCAGCCCGTTTGATCCCAATGCGGCTGTCGGTGGCAATGCTGCATTCCCCGGTGCAACAGCCCGGCATCCCACGCACACGCAGATAGAATCGCGAACACTGGTTGATGCCAGCATCACTTTCACTGATTCCAATGATAAGTACCACTTCACAGTGTTTGGTAAAAACCTGCTCGATGAAGAGTATAGGATTACGGCTAACTCAGTCGCAAACCTCTGGAATTTCTCACAGTATGGTGCGCCGATGCAGTGGGGCATTGAGTTCGGTATGCGATTTGACTGAACATCAACCTGACCTGAAAACGGATGCCTTTTGGCATCCGTTTTTGTTTCTGAAAGGAGAAAGTTATGAGCGCTGGTGTAAATGAGCGAACCAATGAGCAGCTCTATCTGAAACAGGTGCCGGAAGGTATTGCCGGTCCTGATGACTTTGAGGTGAGGAAAGCCGGCGTGCCTGTGTTACATGAGGGCGAAGTCCTGGTGGAATCTCACTATTTTGGTCTCGATGCAGCACTGAGACTCATTGTTAGGGACAGTGATGAATTCCTCTTCCGTGTCAGGCCTGGCGATCTTGTCAGAGGAACAGCAGCGGGCAAGGTGATCGAATCCAATCACCCGGATTATGCGGTCGGTGAATATGTGATGGCATCATCTGGTGTGCAGAGCTACTCCGTGTGTACGGCTGCAGAGTTGGAGAAATGCGATGTCTCGCAGGTGCCCCTCTATGATTGGCTCGGTGGTTTCGGTGTGTCGGGGTTAACCGCCTATTTTGCGATCTTTGATGAGTGTAAACCCCAACCTGGCCAGACGGTTCTGATCAATGGCGCTGCCGGTGCCGTGGGCAATATGGCGGGTCAGTTCTGCAAACTCGCCGGTGCACGCGTCATTGGTCTCACGGGTTCGAAAGAAAAATGTACCTGGTTGGTCGATGAGCTGGGCTTTGATGTGGCGATCGACTACAAAGATGATGACTGGTACGCACAGTTGGAGAAAGCTGCGCCGGACCGGCTGGACGTTATATTTGACAATGTCGGTGGAGACATCCTTGATGAAAGTTTAAAACTGATTGGCATGCGGGGTGTTGTGCTGCTGTGCGGTTCAACGTCTCAATATGTTGCGGACGAAATGACGGGCCCTAACAACTACATCTGGTTAGGTACGATGAGGGCAAGAATGCAGGGATTCGTGGTTTTTGACTATGCAGATCAGTATGCCGAAGCACGAAAGCGAATGGCCGAATGGATTGCTGATGGCCGCATCAAGCTTCCTAACTACTTCCATGAAGGAAGCGTTGCAGCATTTCCAGCAGCCTTTCAGGAGCTTTACGAGGGGAAAAATCTGGGGAAAATGTTGTTGAAGCTTGCGGCGGCGGAAAACTAGGGTCGTTCCTCCGCGAGGTATCCGTTCACCGACCTCTCGATGATTCGCATCTTACGTTTTTCGTAGCGCCTGAGTGCTTCGTTGATCTCAAGTGATGTTCGGGCATATTGGCGTGTCATCTCTGGAACATCTTCGACGTCAGCGCCGTTTCTTTCATTGCGATAGAGGCGCTCAAGATCCATCAACTCTCTTTTGAGTTTCACAATCTGCTGTTCTACCTGCTCTAGTTCAGATTCCGCCCACGAAGCAGGCGCGAATGTCGCCAGTGAGAATCCAATCATGAATACGTAAATGAACCTTTTCATGGCCGCCAAGATAGTTTCCCCTGACAGGTCTGCCTATGGCGCTTCAGATAACCGGTCTCTCATACTGACTAGCGGTCAGATGAAGTCCTGTTCTGTGATGCCAATCACATTGTCGATTCTACTGTTTTGCCGCCCAGGCTCGGGCCTCCTCACTGGCAACCCATTGCAGTGCATTTTTTAACAAGCGTCTAAAGCCTGCATTGCCAAAAGCTTCCGGGCTATCTCCAATATCTGAAGCAACCACCGGTGAGTTGCGGGCCGCTTTTGCCCAGACAACCAGGTTGCTGCCAGGCGGATGATTCCAGTTGTCCTGCTCTTCCTGTGGCGCCAGCGGCGGTGGCGTAAAGTTCTCGGCGACATAGTCGTAGTCGCTGCGCATGAGTGGCACGACCCCTGATTCGAAGATTGGTGACTTGATGTAAATCTCATCAGCGACAGTAAAACCGTCATCCAGGCCGGCGACAACGGGGTGCCCCGGCTCCACAGGTGTCAGAGTGAAAGTGGGGTTCGGGAAGGGACCATGGCCACCGCGATAACCCGAACCCGGCATTTGTTCGCCGAAGACTTCACCGCGACTCAGCAGAAACGAAGAGCCGTGTATTTCACGCCAAAGCGGCCAATCTGGCCAGGAAACCGTCCCGTGGTTTAACAGGACTATGCCTTTGCCGGCGTTGAGCAATGCCGCCATGGAATCCTGGAAATCTTGAGGCGGCTCACCGGTATTGTTAGCGCCATCGTGAAGCAAGCCGATGTCTGGAATACCCGACATGTCGTAGAACAGGATGGCATCGTAGGCTGAAACATTCTCTGGTCTAAGAATGACCTGGGCGGCGGGTTGTTCTACCAGTGTGGTGCTGATGTCTTCATCTTCTTCAAACATGGCAAGGAAGGCATCGTGGTTGTAGGCATGGCCCTTGCTGACGATCAGTACATTGGTAAGTGACATATTGATCTCCTAAGTGAAGTTAAGCTGTGGTTGCACGTCGCTCATCTCTGCGTTGAAAGGCCTTCCGAATGCGGGTGAGTCTTTCCGAAGAAATAGGATAGCGCCAGATGATCAGCACAGAAGTCGCGTAGAACAACCAGGGTGGAAACACATAAACGTAGGCTAGCGCCTGGATTTCTGTCGGACCGTTATTGCCGTTGGGGTCGAACCCAAGATACTCCAGGAACGGTAAACATAAGCCGAGTGCAAGGGCGGTCACCATCTTTTGGCCCAACGACCAGACCGCAATATACGCACCGGAAATGTTTTCTGTGGAACGCCTCGATGCAATCTCGATGACATCTGCTTTCATCGACATGGACAGGGCTCCAAAGTTGCCACCGGCAATACCATAGATGGCCAGGCACGCGAACAGCCCCCAGAGGTCGCCCGGACCAAGCAGCAGGAAAGACGGCGTGATCAAAACGAACAGTGCACCACCTATCATCCAGGTAGGCTTTTTGCCGATGCGCTCCGAAAGCATGACCCACAAAGGCAGTGCTAGAATGTTTGCGCCATAGTAACCAAGCAGTATCTGCTGCGTCTGGCCCTCGGCTTCCACCACATAGGTGGCAAACAGCATGAAGCAGGCAGAACCCCACCCGGTACCCAGTGACATCATCATGAATCCAGTAAACAGCAGCATAAAAGCACCGTTGCTGAACATGGCTTTCGCATGTTTGAAGATATGAGCTTTGGGTCTTGGGTAAGCCTCCCGTTCGGGCACGGAAGCTAGCGTGATAGCAATCAGAATCGGCAACATGATCAGTGCCATGGTGCCAATGATGGTCAGACCTTCTTTTGGCAGGTTGCCGTAGCCGAAGAATTTGCCGGCCAAGACCGGAATGGTCAGGACGCTGACATTGCCAAGGAAGCCAAATGCCTGTCGCCAGCCGGTGATACGCGTTCTTTCAAAATAGTCGTCGGAGAGTTCTGCGCCCCAGGCGTAGTAGGGAATGTTCACCATCGTCCAGCCCAACCACAGAGTGATCGACCAGCTGAGAAGGAACCATTTATCGATCGGCAGTTCGTTGAGCACCGTCGGGTTAAAAAGCTGGAACGCCGATACCATCATCAGCAGAGCGCCACCGGCAATCCAGGGTTTGCGTCTGCCGAACGGACCGGGGGTTCGATCACTCAATGTACCGATCAGTGGATCGGTGATGACATCGGTGACGCGGGCAAGCATCAGAATCAATCCCACTTCGGTCAGGGAAAGCCCGAAGTCTTTTGAGTAGACCAGCGGCAGGTAAAGCAACACGGGGATCGAGGCCAGGTAAACGGCGTATTCCGGCAGGGCGAAAAGCATCAACGTCGACTGCTTCAGGGGTGCTTTTTTGTCTTCTCCCATGAACGCAGGCTACGTCGAAACTCTTTGATTTTCCACGAAAATCTTGGTCCAATGCGCGCCAATGATAGAGCCCCATGTACACATGCTGCAGTCGATTGAGGTAGCACCTGAAATCGACGCCGCGGCGCTTCTGGAACCTAATCTGGACCTGCCGCCCTTCCTGCGTGCGCTGCTTCTGGCGGACGGGACGGTGACTCGTCTTCTGGGGGCTTATTTTGCAGAAGAAATCGCCATTAGAACTCTGGCGCAGCGTGAATTTACCATGCCCGCAGATGTGTCACATCTGCGCCTCACCGAGGGCGACTCAGCATTTATCCGCCAGGTAGAACTCGTCGGTGGCGACAGTGGATCCAGTTATGCCAGTGCCATCAGTCTGCTTAATCCGGCCATGCTGGAAGCCAAACTGTTCCACGAGCTCATTGATGAGAATGTGGGCATGGGTGAGGTGCTTAGAAACTCTGCCAGGGGCAGCTATCGAGAGGTGCTTGATGTCAGAAGGGAAACACAGGATACGGTGACTCGCACCTACGCGGTCATTCTTGCAAGCCGACCGGCAATTTTAATCACTGAAAAGTTTCAGATTGGAGCCTTCAGCTAGAAAAGCACCTTCAGTTAGAAAAGCACCTTCAGCTAGGTAAGAAGCTTTGCTTCCAGTTCTTTTTTCTCTGCTGTGGTAATACCAATCTCTTCCAGGTAGCCCTGGATACCACCATAGTGGTTGTCGATTTCCTCGAACGCTGACAGGAGGTAGTCCGCTTTAACACCGGACATGATGTGCAACACATTGTCGTCGACCTTTTCGGGCAGTCCCTGTTCTTTCATATGCGCCATCATGCGATCTCTGGCTCGGGTGGCGAGTTCGGTGGCTTCGTTGCTGACGAGATAGTCGTGCAATACTGTGTCATGATCGACTCCCAACATCGTCAGAATGATGGCAGCGCCGAATCCCGTTCTGTCTTTGCCCGCAGAGCAATGCAATAAAAATCCGCGGTCCGTGTCCCGAAGATGTGCCATCAGTTCTTTATAAGCGTGAACATGATCGCGTGCGATTTCCCGCGTGACATCATTCATGAACTTTGCAAAGTCTTCAGCAGTGGGACGCTTCTGAACTTCAGTAATGGTGTTCTGGAACTGGTTCGAGCTGCCGGGCCAGATAGGAATGTGTACACGCACGTCGAAGGGCGTAACTTCAGGTGTTGGATTCGCCTGGACTTCCTCATCGCTGCGGAGGTCACAGATCACACCGATGTCCAAAGCTGCGAAATCATCAAAAGCATGTTCAGCGATTTCTGACATCAGGCCACACCTAAAGAGCAAGCCGTTCTTAACCTGTCGACCGTCTTGAGTCTGGTAACCCCCAAAGTCACGAAGATTGATGGCACCTTCAATGTCGATGAACTGTCGGGGTAGGTCTTCTTTGAGCATTGAGTCGGAGGTCTGGCGAGAGATGGAGGGGGAACTTATCAGGTTTGCCGGGCATACCGCATTAAGATCAAGTGAATTGTTTCCGACATAGAAACCGGGGTGATTCGTCGCGCCGGTTAGTTCTTGGTTGCTTTCTGAGCCTTCTCTTTTTCGTCTTTGGCGATTTCGTTGCCGAGGGCCTGTTCAACCTTTTTCATATAGGACTCATGTTGACTGGCGGCCCAGTGGTAGCTGGCTTGTCTCGGTTCGCTTCGGCCCTGGAATTCTGGTGCCACATAGCGGGCAAAAAGCTCGTAACTTCTCTTGGTCTGGGCCCAGTCAGCCCAGTTGTTTGCCATGTGCAGGAAGCTGCCGAATCCACCGGATTGTTCCTCTAATCGTTTGATCTGCGCGATCGCATCATCCGGTGTGCCGATGACGGCAAGCCCGCTCTCGACGAGTGCTTCAGCGGGATCACCTTCGTTGGGTGCGATTGGCAGTGCTGCGACATCCTTGAAATAGGTCACCCATTCACCCAAACCGTGCTGAACGTTTTCCATGGCCTGTTCACGAGTTTCAGCAATGTGCATCGGACCAACGAGAGACCAGTTTTTCCGGTCGATGACCTGATCGTTTTCATTCGCTTTGCGCTCGTAAATCTCCCAGTTCGCGGCCAGCGCGTTAAATCCGCCTGATGTTGTTGCGCCGACGGATAGTAGCCCGAGACCGTGTGTGCCTGCAGCGCGGGCGCCGGAAGGCGAGACTTGTGAGGCAACAGCCATTTCAATATGAGGTTTACTGTAACTGCCAAGCTGCAAGCTGGCGTCGTTCAGTTCGAACCAGTCAGTCTTTCGCGTTACTGATTTCCCTCTCAGGAGCGGTACCAGGACCTCGATCGCCTCGAGCATCATGTCTCTCTGTTTGAGCGTGTCAATGCCCAGCATCTGGGCATCCGAGGGCAGGGCGCCTGGCCCCATGCCGAAGGCCACGCGACCTCTGGTCATATGATCCAGTTGCATCATTCTGTCGGCCAGGATGAATGGGTGGTGGAAAGTCAGCGACGAAACGCCGGTACCCAGCTTGATATGTTTGGTTTTAGCAGCAGCTTGCGCGATGAACACTTCCGGGGAAGCGATGATTTCCACACCCCCGCTATGATGTTCTCCGACCCAGGCATAGTCGTAGCCGAGTTGATCAAGACATTGGACCAATTCAAGGTCCCGAGCCAGTGCCTGTGTAGGGTTTTCACGAAGGCTATGAAAAGGGGCGAGGAATATGCCGAATTTGAGGTTATGCATGCAGCCATTATAGACCAGCATTCCTGAGAAGAGTCTGGCTGCGTTCGTCCCTGAGTTCCGCTAAGCTGCCTTCTTCATTTTTCATAGAAGAGTGCGCCATGAAATCGACATCGGATGTTCTGACTGACATATCCACAGAATTCGTCAACGCGAACGGACTGCGGTTCGAAGTCGATATGTGTGGCGATCAGTCGAGTCGTCAGCTGGCGATTTGCCTGCACGGATTTCCTGAACACGCAATCTCATGGCGATTTCAAATGCCCGTGCTCGCCGACATGGGCTATAAAGTCTGGGCACCCAATATGAGGGGATATGGAAACTCCTCAATACCACCAGAACGTGAAGACTACTCGCTTGAGAACCTGATGGCTGATGTGGGTGCCCTGATCGATGCTGCGGACTGTGATGAAACGGTGCTGATTGCACACGATTGGGGTGCGGTGATCGCCTGGTACTTTGCGATGAGGCAGATACGTCCTCTTGAGAAATTAGTCATCTGTAACGTGCCGCATCCGGGTGCGATGCGTCAGGGATTTTCATTCGAGCAGCTCAAGAAAAGCTGGTATATCTTCTTTTTCCAGATTCCAGGCCTGCCCGAATGGTTGTTCAATCGTCGGGTTCAGGGGATGGGCGAGATGTTTCGACAGACAGCTTCTACGCCTGGGAACTACCCGGATGATGTTCTTGAAATATACAGCGAGAATGCGCAGCGCCATGGCGGACTTACGGCGATGATTAACTATTATCGGGACGCATTCCGCGCGGGTGGTAAGCGACAGAAAGATCTTGGCATCCCCATGATCGAGACCCCCACACTGATGTGCTGGGGTGAAGACGATATGGCGCTCACCAAAGAAACCACCTATGGCACCGAAAAATGGGTGCGTGATTTGACGATTCGATATCTGCCAAGAATCTCTCATTGGGTGCAACAGGATGCACCAGACGAAGTGAACGCGATGATCAGTGCATTCCTGAAAGGTGATCCTGTCCCTTACATGCAGTGGGAAGCGAAACTCGTCGACCGGGATCCCAATCAATAATCACTTTTCTCAGGAGTTAGTATGAAAGTAGCAGCCGTTAAGCCAGGTGGCTTGGATAAGATCGAAATTGAGAATAGGGCAGATCCTGTCGCGGGTCCGGGTGAACTGTTGGTTCGCGTTCGCGCCAGCTCCCTTAACTTCCACGACTTTGCTGTCGTAGCTGGTCTGATTCCAGTTGCAGACGGTCGCGTACCTATGTCAGATGGCGCCGGTGAAGTGGTTTCTGTTGGAGACGGTGTCACCGGATTCTCAAAGGGCGACATGGTCGTCTCGCTGTTTTTCCCGAACTGGGACCGCGGTGAACCAGATCTTGCGAGTCTGATGGGCGTGCCTGGTGACCACGCTGATGGTTTCGCCTCTGAACTGGTTGCCATGCCAGCAACCGCTTTTACTCGCGCACCTGAGGGTTATTCCCTGGAAGAAGCCGCAACTCTGCCTTGCGCAGCGTTGACTGCCTGGCGGGGCATGTTTTCAAAGGCCGGCGTTAAAGCCGGAGACTGGGTGCTGACCCAGGGAACGGGTGGGGTATCTATCTTTGCCTTGCAGTTCGCGAAGGCTGCAGGTTGTAAAGTGATCGCGACCTCTTCTTCAGATGAAAAACTGGCGCGTCTGAAAGAGTTGGGTGCTGATGAACTGATTAATTACAAAGAAACGCCAGACTGGGGTGTGAAGGCGCGTGAAATCACCGGCGGCCGAGGCGTCGACGAGGTGGTTGAAATTGGTGGCGCCGGGACCCTCGCTCAGTCAATTACTGCTTGCCGCATTGGTGGTCATATTTCTCTTATTGGCGTGCTTGCAGGCTTTGCGGGAGAAGTGCCAACGGCTCAGATCTTTTCCCAGAATTTACGGATTGATGGCATTACGGTTGGCTCAAAAGATGAGCAGGAAGAGATGATTCGAGCGATTGAAGCCAACGGCATCAAGCCGGTGATCAGTGATACCTTCGCCCTGGCCGAAATCAGTCAGGCTTTCCAGCATCAGGCGGATCACAAGCACTTCGGAAAAATCGTTCTTTCGATTTAACTCAGTGTGACAGATGGCTGGCGAAAGTCTTCGCCAGCTGACCGGAATTCTCAATTTGCTTTAGCCAACGATTGACCTCTGCCAGAAGGCCGGGGTCCTTCGGCATCATGTAAGCCTTTTCCTGATAGGTCAGCGTTTCGCCATGCATCGTCATGCAGAGCTCTGCGCGTTGACTTTGTAGCTGTGCCTCTATGAGATCGGTGAACATGACGTCTGCATTGCCAACCACGATCTCGTCGAAGATGGTTCGATTATCCGGATGCAGAATCTTGGTTGCCTGTTGAACGTGGGCGTCGAGGAAGCGCTCGTTAGTTCCGCCGGGATTGACGATGACTCTGGTGCCGGGTTGATCAATCGATTGAAGACTGTCCAGTGGTAACTGATTGTCGCAGCGAGCGATCGGGGTCTTCCCTCCGATATGATAGGCGTGACTGAAATAGGCAACTTCTTCTCGAGATGGGATGCGCGATATGCCACTCATGCCGATATCAAAAAGACCTAATTTCAGGTCGGTTATAAGTGTTGGCCAGCTGGTTTCAACAAAAAGAACTTCCGTATCCAGATGCTCTGAGAGCAATAGAGCAAGTTCGATATCGATGCCCTTGAAATCCGCCCCATTTGAGGAAAAGGAAAAAGGTGCATAGTCTCCAGTGGTACCGATTCTGATGATGCCACTGTCGCGAATTTGTGTGAGCCGACTGGGATACACCTGAATCTGCTTGATCGCTTCGAAGACCTTTTGCTGACCTTCAGAAGACAGACAGTCTACCTGTGTCTGCGACATGAAGGATGTTTTATCTTGGACCTGGTGAGCGAGCAGCTCGTTAATGGTTTGCCCCAGTTCTAACAGCCGGGGTCGAACATCATTGATCAGATCCCTTGATTCAGCAGGCCCGGAAGATTTCTGCCAACGATCAAACCAGCATTGCTGAATCTCTTTTGCCGCTTCGATCTGCGCGCTGAAAAACCGCTCACTACTGTCTGTCGTGATGGCGTGATTGAGTCCCGATAGTTTTGCTTTTTTGATGACCAGCGCTTCTCTGTCAGGTGCTTCAATCGGTTGTTGATTGATCCATTTATAGGCGGCAACCTCCTGCATAAGGCCAAGGCGTTGACCAATGGCGTCATAAAGTTCATCAGCCTCTAACGGCATCGCGACGACCAGAGAAAGGAGTATTAGGCTCCACAACGATCGGCGGTGTCTTTGTGATTGCATTAATCGTTCTCGAACAGTTCGTACTTCTTCATGTACCCACGCAGTTGGTGGTACGTGACCCCCAGTGCTTCTGCGGTTTTCTTCTGATTGAACTGTGAAGCGGCGAGCGCTTGTTGGATAAGTTCGATCTCAAATTCCTGAACCGTCTGTTTGAAATCGATAGGAAATTCCGCTTCCTCTACTGCTGGCTTAGATTCTGTTGCGCGGTCTGCTTGTCTTGTTTTGCTGACGCTGGGTCGAAACACAGATTCAAAAGGGTCGAGGGTAATGACATCGACGGGCTCGCCCTCGTCAGCAGAACGATAAACGCTTCGTTCGACAACGTTCTTCAACTCCCGGATATTGCCTGGCCATGCATATTCGCTCAGCTTATCAAGTGCCTGTTCTGAGAATCCCGGAAAGAAATCCAATCCTAGATCACTGGCCATATTCATGGCGAAATGTTCTGCAAGCAGGAAGATATCTTCAGGTCTTGCCCTTAATGGCGGCAGGGTAATGACATCAAATGCCAGTCGATCCAGCAGGTCTTCACGAAACTTGCCCTGGTCTGCGAGCTTTGGAAGATCTTCGTTTGTTGCCGCTATCAATCTGACATCAGTAGTCAGGGTTTTACTGCCACCGACTCGTTCGAACTCGCCGTATTCGATGATGCGTAACAGTTTTTCCTGTACCAGTGCTGAGGTCGTGGCCAGTTCATCCAAGAACAGTGAACCTCTATTTGCGCGCTCGAATCTTCCACGATGCATTTTTGAGGCGCCCGTAAAAGCGCCGGCCTCATGACCGAATAACTCTGTCTCCAGCAGTGTTTCGCTGATGGCTGCGCAGTTCATCTTGACGTACTCCTGGTCCCAGCGAGCTGACAGATAGTGCAGGCGCGCGGCGATCAGTTCTTTTCCGGTACCTCGCTCACCGACAATAAGCACGGGCTTGTCGAGGGGGGCAATCTGGGAGACCCTGTCGAGCACCTCCAAGAAAGCCGGGGATTCGCCCAATAGTCGATCGTTGTGCTGTCTTGCGTTCATGGCGGAGGATTATTGGCTAATTGTTGGTGATATTCACCAATTTATTGGTTTTCGGGGTTGGTCAAATTGGCCACCCTTGGGTTAAGTTCAATAAAAACAATGAGTTATGAATCTCTAAAGAGTTGGCATGGAATGTGAATTAACAGGGCGAGCATAAAAGATTTATCGTTTTCACGAGAGAGGTGTAACACATGGGTATTTTTTCGAGATTCACAGACATCATTAACTCGAATATCAATGCCATACTGGATAAAGCGGAAGATCCTGAAAAGATGGTTCGCCTGATTATTCAGGAAATGGAAGAAACCCTGGTTGAAGTCCGAACACAGTCAGCCAAGCTGATTGCGGATAAGAAGGAATTGAATCGTCGGATTGTTCGACTTCAGCAAGAGGCCCAGGACTGGGAGAGTAAAGCTGAAATAGCACTCGCCAAGGGTCGTGAAGACCTGGCTCGGGCTGCTCTGAAAGAAAAACAGGCGGCTGAAGAGGCGGGCATGACGATCGAGACAGATCTTGAGGTTATCGATCAGAATTTGGAGAAGCTCTCCGGAGATATTGCGCAGTTGCAGCAGAAGCTGAGCGACGCCAAGACACGTCAGAAAGCGTTGATTGTTCGAGGTCGCACTGCTCAAAGTCGCATGGGTGTTAAGCGTCAGATCCATGACGTTAATATCGATGAAGCGATGAGCCGTTTTGATCGTTACGAGCGTCGCATTGATGATCTTGAAGGCGAAATCGAAGCCTATGACCTTGGTCAGCAAACGCTGTCTGACGAGATCGCGGAACTCGAAAATGATGAAAAGGTGGATGAGGAACTGGAACGGTTAAAGGCTAAAATGACTGGACCAACAAGCGCGGATTCTCAGAAAGCGCAGGATTCTGAATAACCTGATTGGGGAAAATGATGGACGGTATCGTGGTGGCTTTTTTCGTACCTGTAGTGATATTTCTGGTCGTGGTCGCACCTATCTGGATCATCTTCCACTACAAGTCCAAATCTAACGTCGTCAATGGCCTGTCTGCAGGTGAACGTGCAGAACTCGATGAAATGATCGAGGTGGCCAACAAGATGGCGGCCAGGATTGAAACTCTGGAATCTATTCTGGATGTTGAAAGTCCTGACTGGAAAGACAAGGACTGGAGAGGAAAACAATCTGAAGCCTGAAGAGGTGAATGATGAAGTGGGAGAGGCAGGAACGTGAGCAGAGACAGAAGAGACGCTGAAAGAGCGGCAAGGCGAGCCAGAAGGCTGGCAGAGCGCGCTGAAGAGCGAGCTCGGCGCAAGGAGCGCCAGGCTGAGCGGGCTGCTGAGCGTGCTGACAGGCTGGCGGAGCGAGCAAGTAAAAGACCTTCCAGAGAAAAAGAGCTGGATAAATCTATCGAAGACCTCGTCGATGAGGTGACCCAGAAAGCAGAAGCCTGGATCGATGAACTCATCGATACGGGTGGTCTTGGGGATGATCGAGATGTTGAGCGCGCCGATAAACAGGCGAAACGAGCTCAGAGAGAGGCTGATAAGGCTCGGGCCAGCGCCGATCGCGCGGAACAGGCTGCGGATGAGGTGAGCATATCCGTTGACGACGAGTTCGTGGACTATGAACCGTCACCTCGACGTAGCCGAAAGTCGAACCGAAAGTCGAGACGCAGACGATATGGCTATGGCAGGTTTGGTGCCAGTTGGCGTCGAGCCCGTCGCCGGCGAACGGCGCATCTCTATCGTGATCGTGAACACAAGAAGATTCTCGGTGTCTGTGCCGGAATCGCGGACCACTTCGGTCGTCCGTCCTGGGAGATTCGCCTTTATGCCGTGTTGGGTATGGTTTTCATCCCACAGATTGTTTTCCCGGCATACTTTGTCACCTACTTCTTTATGGATGAAAAACCCTATTACAGGCGTGTCACCGACAGGTTTGATGATGAAACGGAGAGGTTCTACGGCGAGCGCGATGATCTGAGAACGGAACATTCAGGAAAGCGCTCAAGGGAAAGCTCAGACAACAGAAGTGGGGCCAGCAAAATGGCGGGCAAAAGAGCGCGTGGTGCAGGACAGGAATCGAAGATGAGTAACGTGCAGGCGATGAAAACCGCCAAAGACAAATTTTCCGAAATTGAGCAACGCCTGCGCGAGATGGAAACACACGTCACATCATCTCGTTTCGAATTACAACGCGAGTTGAAGAAGATCTCGGGCGAGGATTGAGATGTCTATCGAAGTTCGGGAAGTTGCGAGATTTGATCAGGTTCGTTTTCGCGGACCCGGAACATTGAAGATTACACAGACAGATGAAGAGTCGCTGTCGATCCATGCGCCGGCATACGTCATGCAGAACATTATCAGCGACGTTAAGGACGGCATTCTCTATGTCGGTTACAAGAGTCCAAAGATTATGAGTCTGCGAGTTCTTAGAGAAGTCATTTCTTACGATCTCTCCATGAAGGATATTCGCAAGATCACCGTTACCGGCAGTGGTTCCGTCATTGCGCCTGATGTCGACAACGATACCGTTAGAGTTGAAGTGCATGGTTCAGGGAAGGTTAAACTGGCGCATCTCACGGCGGACAATCTTCGAGTTGGTATACACGGCTCAGGCGTCGTCCGAATCTTGGGTGACGTTGAAACGCAGTCGATCCTGGTTAATGGATCAGGTCGATATGAGGCGGAACACCTGGTCAGTGATTTTGCGCAGGTCACCCTAAATGGGTCGGGTGATGTGTCTTTGTCGGTCACGGATGAACTGAATGTCGTCATCAACGGCGAGGGTCGAGTTGCTTACGGAGGGTTCCCTGATATCTCCAAGTCGATATCAGGTTCCGGTTCTTTGGTAAGACGCCGAAGAGACAAAGAGAGGAAGAAAAGAGGGGAGGATCATGGGTAGCAGTTTTTGGCTTTTTGTTGGATGTGTGATTTTGGTGCCGGTCATCTGCGATGCAATCGTCAAGATTTACAAGGCATCCAAATCCGGCCCGGAGCACCAGGGGCGTATCGATGATCTTGAGGAACAGCTTCAGGACGCTGAAGCGGATCTAGAGGACGCATTGGTCAGAATCGAGGTGCTTGAGAAAATCGTCACCGATGAGAAGTACGACCTTAAGCGCGAGATCGACGGCCTTGCGAATTAATTCTGAAAATTGATTACCCGATCAGGAAAGTCGCTGAAGATCCCATCCAAGCCGGCGTCAGCCAGGCGCTTTATGTCATCTGATTCGTTCGCGGTGTAGGCGAGCACTTTCAGTCCAGCATCATGTGCTGTGTTCACCAGTTCTGATGACACATCATTCTGCGCAAAATTTGCTGACCAAGCGTCCAATGCCTGAGCCTTCGATACCCAGTCATCAGGCAGAGTGTCGAATAAGGCGCCTCGGCGATAGGCTTTGTCCGTTTTCGCGAGCTCCTGATGGTAAAACGAAGAAACCAGGAACTGTTCCGCTTGCCAGCCTGCAGAACAATAGCGTTTGAGCGCTTGATTCACGGGGGCAGCAGTATTCGGGCCTTTGAGTTCGACATTAATGCAACAGCGGCGATCAATGAGCATGATAACCTCGTCGAGCGTTGGAATCTGCTGACCCTCACCGGCGTCTAATTCACGTAATTCGTCGAAACTCATGTCTGCGACCTTGCCGGTGCCATTGGTGGTCCGATCCACGGTCTTGTCATGGATAACGAGCAGATGTTCCTCCACGTGATAGACGTCCAGTTCTACCCAAGAACAACCGAGTGCCAGAGCATGCTCGAATGACGCCAGAGTGTTCTCAGGTCTGTATCCTTTGGCGCCTCGATGTCCGATGCAGAATGGTTTGCTCATTTTTTTTCTCTCGCTGAAGTTTCAGCCTGCAGGCTATTGTACAATCTGGTTATGAATCATCAGGTCCTCGCCAGGAAGTATCGGCCCGCCTCTTTTCAGGATTTAGAAGGTCAGGAACACGTTCTGCAGGCGTTAGTTAACGCACTGGACAACAATCGCCTGCACCACGCTTATCTGTTTACTGGTACTCGGGGTGTCGGCAAAACGACCATCGCAAGAATTCTTGCTCGTTGCCTGAATTGCGAGACCGGGGTCACGTCGACGCCTTGCGGTAAGTGTAACGCCTGTCTGGAGATAGCCGAAGGCCGAAGTGTCGACCTGATTGAAGTCGATGCAGCCTCCCGAACCGGCGTTGATGACATGCGAGAGCTGTTGGACAACGTTCAGTACATGCCGACCGTCAGTCGCTTCAAGATCTACCTTATCGATGAGGTGCATATGCTTTCTCGTAGTAGTTTCAACGCCATGTTGAAAACACTCGAAGAGCCCCCGGAACACGTCAAATTCCTCTTTGCCACGACAGATCCTAAGAAGTTACCGATCACCGTGCTGTCCCGGTGTTTGCAATTCAATTTGAAAAACATGACACCGGAACAGATTGTTCACTACCTGGGCGTCGTTTTGGGCAAAGAGTCCATCGTCTCTGATGAATCAGCACTCTGGCAGTTGGGTCATGCTGCGGATGGCAGCATGCGTGATGCACTGAGCCTCACGGATCAGGCGATTTCTTTCGGTAACGGTGAAGTCCGCGAAGAACCGGTCCGCTCTATGCTGGGCGCCATTGATCAGCGGGAGGTGTACGACCTTCTTGATGCGATTGTCAGGGAAGATGGCGCGGCGATGCTCGCCAAGATTGCAGAACTTTCTGAGTATGCACCTGACTATGCGGGTCTCCTGGATGACATGATGTCTGTGCTGCATCGGGTCGCCATTGCTCACGCGGCCCCCGAAGCTGTAGACAACGCTCAGGGAGACCGTGAGTTAATTCTGAAAAACGCCTCCAAAATGACAGCGGAGTTGGTTCAACTGCTATACCAGATTGGCTTGATTGGTCAGCGTGATCTGCCTCTGGCGCCAACTGCTCGAATGGGATTCGAAATGGTCCTGCTGCGCATGATGTCGTTTACACCGGATGACGTGCTGGCTGGCACTCAAGGTCGTTCAGGAGGTAATACTGAAAAAAAGCCTGAACCGCAGGCAGCGGAGGCGGAAGTATCACCGGCGCCGGGTGCCGCGGCCGTAAATACTGAGTCCGTTAACTCTGCACCGGTTGTTGAGCAGGCAGCGCCTGATCGAAGTCGTATTGCTGATTTGATGTCAGCCATTAACGGCGAGGAGCAAGCGCCGGCGCCTGCAGCTCCAAAAGCGGCCGAAAGAGAAGAACCAGCGCCCTTGGCTGAAATAGAAACAGCGCCTGCCCAGGATAAGAAGGCCTCAGTAGAACTCATCGAACGAAAGGTTCCTGAAGAACCGGTGATGGCGGAGTCTGTTCCTGCAACACCGTCGCTGGAAATTGGTAATTGGTCTGAAATCCTCTCCGTCATGTCGCTGGATGGTATGACGCGTAACCTGGCAGCAAACTGTTTGCTCGATAGTGTTAAAAACGATCACGCAAAGCTGAAACTGGCAGAACACCATGCGAGTCTTTGGAATCAGGCGCACGAAGGACGTATTGCGCAGGGTTTGTCGGAGCTTTTTGATAAAGAGATTAAAGTATCCATTGAAGTGGGCGCGACAGACATAGAAACGCCCGCTCAGATAAGAGAGCGTGAACAGGAAGAGAGTCGAGCCCAGGCGGTCGCCGATATAGAGAGTGATCACCACGTACAGCAGCTCATCGAAAATTTTAACGGCAAGTTGGACCCAGGTAGTATCAGGCCGCTTGGCAGTTAGTGAAGGAGCAGGGATTTACATGGCATTAGGAAATGGCGGGTTGGGTGACCTGATGAAGCAGGCGCAGCAGATGCAGGAAAAAATGCAGCGTCTCCAGGAAGAAATTGCTCAGTCTGAGGTCACTGGCGAAGCCGGAGGCGGGATGGTACGCATCACCATGACCGGTCGGCATGATGTAAAGCAGGTCCGAATTGATGATGTGTTGCTGAGTGGCGGTGCGGATGAAAAAGAAATGCTCGAAGACTTGATTGCGGCTGCAATGAATGATGCTGTCCGTCGCGCCGAGAAAAACCAACAGGATAAGATGTCTGAACTTACCGCTGGTATTCCAATGCCGCCAGGGTTCAAGTTCCCGTTCATGCAATGAAAAGTCAAACTCTGATGGATCAGGTCGTGGAGGCATTTACCTGTCTCCCGGGCGTGGGACCTAAAAGTGCCCAGCGCATGATGCTGTATCTGTTGGAGCGCGACCGCGAAGGAGGGCGCAGACTGGCGGAGGTGCTTGCGCGTGCGATGTCCGATGTTGGTAACTGCAGTCGGTGTCGTAACCTTTCGGAGACAGAAATCTGTGAGCTCTGTAGTGATGCAAGCCGAGATCCTGCGGTGCTCTGCGTCGTAGAGAACCCTGCTGATGTGCTCGCGATTGAGCACTCCGGAGGTTATCGCGGCTATTACTTCGTGCTCATGGGAACTTTGTCGCCGATTGATGGCCGTGGTCCGGAAGAGATTGGTGTGGACCACCTGGTGAATCGATGTGGTGATGGCGTCAGGGAGGTCATCCTGGCAGTCTCATCAACCGTTGAGGGTGAAGCGACGGCGCACTACATCGCTGAAGCGCTCGCGCCTCAGGACTTGAGCTTGTCACGCATCGCGCAGGGCATTCCTCTTGGTGGTGAGCTTGAATATGTTGATGGCGTGACGCTTACACACGCCATAGAAGGCAGGAAGAGCCTTCAGCGCGGCGTCTCAGAATGAATACCGAATATATCTACATCGAGCACACCTCGGATCTCGAACAGGTCGTTGATGCCTGCCGCGGTATTTCAGCCATTGCGCTGGACACAGAATTTGCAAGGTTCAACACCTACTATCCGATTGTCGGGTTGATTCAGATCTACACCGGCGAGCTGTGTTTTCTGATTGATCCGGTGGCCGCTGGAGATATTTCACCCATTGTCGACGTTCTCGTCGATCCCGACGTGATTAAAGTGCTGCATGCAGGATCTGAGGATATGGAGGTGTTCCAGTATGCCCTCGGCATTGTGCCAACGCCGGTTTACGACACGCAGTTGGCCAGTGCCGTACTTGGTGTCGGCTTCTCCATCGGTTACCAGGCGCTTGTAGAACATTACCTGGGTATTTCGCTGCCGAAAGATCAGACGCGAAGCGATTGGCTGGCACGACCCTTGTCACCGGAGCAGCTCGATTATGCGGCACTCGATGTGATCCACCTGCTGCAGGTTTATGAAGCGCAGCAGAAACTGCTGATTGGTACCGAAAAACTGGGCTGGGTGGCCAGTGAATCCGCTCATCTGGGGCAGGACATTCCAACGATGGCGCTGCCCGAAGAGGCCTACCTCAAATTCAAGGGATTGTGGCAACTGGATCGCCGTCAGTTGAATCAGCTGAAGGTGCTTTGTGCCTGGCGAGAAGTCACAGCGCGCAAGGAAAATGTGCCCAGAAATCGTGTGGTCGACCAAAAGGCGCTGATGAGTATCGTCAGGGATCGGTGCGATTCCCGCCACGGTTATAAAGAAGCCGGCATGTCTCCGCGACAGGTGCGTCGTTATGCGGACGAGATGATGTTTATTCAGTCCGAGGCGAAGTTGGTGCCCGAGGAGGGCTGTCCTCAGCGTATAGAGAGAACGGACGCCCCGGTGAACAACCGAAAACTGAAGTTGCTTCGACAGGTGGTCGATGAAACCGCTAAGTCAATTTCTGTCGCACCTGAACTGCTGATTAAGAGACGACACCTGGAGAAGCTCATCCGTTCAGAGGATTCCCAAGGCGCGTATCATCTGCCAGAAGAACTCCTCGGCTGGCGGGAAAGTGTGATTGGACATGCGCTCATTAGTGCGTTGGCCGGAGCCGGAGGCGACTGATGGAGTGTGATGTCTATAAGAGCGTGAAAAGGGAAAATTATTACCTTTATGTTGCGGCGGGAGAGGGACTGAATCGTGTGCCGGAGGCGCTGCTTAAACAGTTCGGTGAGGTAGAGAAGGCATTAACCTTCGAATTAACCCCGGAGCGCAGGCTTGCTCGAGAAGATGCGGAGCAGGTCATCAGTAACCTGGAGTCACAGGGTTATCATTTGCAATTGCCGCCCGCGGATGACAGGTTTCGATAAAAGTCTCGTAGCGAAAGACGATGGAAAAGTTCTGGCTCAAAAAAAGTATGACGGAGATGACCAGTGAAGAGTGGGAGTCACTCTGCGATGGTTGTGCCCGCTGCTGCCTTCACAAGCTGGAAGATGTTGAAACCGAGAAAGTGCATTACACGGCCATTGTGTGTCGGTTCCTCGACCAGGACGCATGTCACTGCACCCAGTATGAACGTCGCTCTGAGCTCGTGCCGGATTGCGTCAAACTAACACCAGTGGGCGCGCTCGATTATGCCTGGTTGCCGAATACCTGTGCTTATCGACTGGTTGCCCAAGGTAAAGATCTTGATTGGTGGCATCCGCTGGTCTCCGGTGATCAGGAAACGGTGCATGAAGCTGGTATTTCCGTGAAAGGTAAGTGTGTCTCCGAGCTTTACGTGCACCCTGACAGCGTTGAAGACCAGATTATTCACTGGGTGGAACAATAAATGGATGCCTTCATCAGTCTGTATGAGCATCAGTTGGCCTGGACAGTGTATATCCTGGCGGGTGCTGGTTTCTGTCTGTTCTGGTGGAAGGTAACCTCAAACGTCAAACACGATGGCTGGCGGGATTTGTTCCGCGGCATACCGCTGGTCATGATGTACACGCCCTGGTTTTCCGACGAATCCCATGAACACCTGGCACCGGCCATCGTGGTCTTTTTCATGGACGTGCTCTTGGGAGGCTCCGATAACGGTCTGGCGGCGTCTATGGCGCTTCTGGTGGCCTTGGCATTGATGCTGGCAGCATTGATTGTTCGAAGGGTTCTGGTACGCCGTACCAAGGCGGCGTAACAGCCATCAAAACCGCTGACATCACCATATATCGCTGCTTCAGCTCGCTGGCATATTTAATAGCCAGACGTTATATTGCCGGACTTTTACACATCTGGAAGTCGACTGAATGAAATTCTCTAGTACCTCTACTTACATCGCCACGGACGAATTGCAGATGGCGGTGAATGCTGCCGTAGAACTGGAAAGACCCCTGCTGATTAAAGGGGAGCCCGGCACCGGTAAAACCATGCTGGCAGAAGAGATTGCCAGTTCTCTCGGTATGGAACTGATTCCCTGGCACATCAAGTCAACAACCAAAGCACAACAGGGTCTTTATGAGTACGACGCGGTATCTCGGCTGCGTGATTCCCAACTGGGCGATGATCGTGTACACGACATTAAGAATTACATTGAGAAGGGCAAGCTCTGGGAAGCTTTTGAGAAAGGCGAAAAAGTTGTTCTTCTGATCGACGAAATCGACAAAGCAGACATCGAATTCCCCAACGACCTTCTCCTGGAACTAGACCGCATGGAATTCCATGTCTACGAAACCGGCGAAACCATCAAAGCAAAGAATCGTCCTATCGTTGTGATTACATCCAACAACGAAAAAGAACTGCCTGATGCGTTCCTGCGTCGTTGTTTCTTCCACTACATCCAGTTCCCGGACCGCGACACCATGGGGGACATCGTTGGTGTGCACCACCCCAACATCAAGCAGGACCTCGTTAAAGAAGCCATGGAGATTTTCTTCGACGTACGCAAAGTTCCGGGGCTCAAGAAGAAGCCTTCTACCTCTGAGCTGATCGACTGGCTGAAGCTCCTCATGGCGGACGATATCCCTGATGAGATCCTGACGAACCGCGACACATCCAAGGCGATCCCGCCTCTGTATGGCGCGCTGGTTAAAAACGAACAGGACGTTCAGCTTCTTGAGCGTTTGGCATTCATGAACCGCAGACAAGGTGGTGGCGGTCAGTAGAGAAATCTCATGCTGATTAACTTTTTTTTCACACTCAAAAAGGAGCGAATTCCCGTATCCATTACGGAACTGCTGCACCTGCTTGAGATTCTGAAAGCGAGACTGGTCTACGCTGATATCGATGAGTTCTATTACCTGTCGCGTATGGCGCTGGTTAAAGATGAACGTCATTACGACAAATTCGATCGTGCCTTTTCCGCCTATTTCAAAGGGCTGGATGATCTGTCCAGTCTCCTGGCGTCCCTGATTCCTGATGAATATCTGCGTCGTGAGTTCGAGAAGAGTCTGTCGCCTGAAGAACTTGAAAAGATCAAGTCACTTGGTGGCCTGGAAAAACTGATTGAAGCCTTTAAACGCGAGGTTGAAGAAGCCGCGCGTGGTGAGGGCAAAGAGAAGGATAAAGAAGGTAAAGGCGAAAACGGTCGAGGCAAGGAAGGCGAAGATCGCAAAGGTAAGAAACGTCGCGGTAAGCGTCAATGGGACAAGCGCGACTACAAGGCTTACGATGACAACGTTGAGCTTGGTACTCGAGGACTGAAAATCTCATTGCGTCGTCTGCGCAAGCTGGCTCGGCAGGGCGCTGAAGACGAATTCGATATCGACAATACGATCTCAAAGACCGCGAAAAGCGGTGGTCTTTTGGACATCATCATGCGCCCGGAGCGACGTAATACCGTTAAGGTTCTTCTGTTCCTTGACAATGGCGGATCGATGGATGCCCACGTGAAAGTCTGTGAAGAACTCTTCTCGGCGGCTCGCTCAGAGTTTAAGCACCTGGAAACTTATTACTTCCACAATTTCATTTATGACGGTGTCTGGAAAGAACATAACCGGCGAATGAATGAGCGGATCGATACCTTTGACCTGCTGCACAAGTACACACATGACTACAAGGTTATTTTTGTTGGCGACGCAACGATGGCGCCCTATGAGATAACCCATGCCGGTGGCTCTGTAGAACACTGGAATGAAGAAGCCGGTGCGATCTGGATGCAGCGTTTTCTCGACACCTTTGACAAGTGCATCTGGATTAACCCGACACCTCAGGACACCTGGGAATACTCAACTTCTGTGTCATTGATTCAGAAACTGGTTGAAGATCAGATGTACCCTCTGACCATTCATGGTATCGAAGAGGGCATGAACCACCTGTCCAAATAAGCGGAGGCTTCCGGTCCATGGCCGGTTCTTCTAACGCGATCCCTTCCTACAGGGAACTCGAAGTTCAGATCGACGAGTGCATGCTCGCCGATCGCTTCCGCATGCGCCGTGATATCAAGAAAAAGAATGAACGCGCGAAACTTTTCAAAGCGATCGGGAAATCCCGTGACCTTGTGGCGCGTCGCCAGTCGAAAGTCCCCACCGTTTCCTACCCTGAGGCACTGCCTGTATCCGGCAGGGTTGATGATATTCGAGCAGCGATGGAGGAACATCAGGTGGTTATTGTTGCCGGTGAAACCGGCTCGGGGAAAACGACTCAGTTGCCCAAAGTGTGTCTTGAGGCGGGGCGCGGAATTTTTGGAACCATAGGCCACACGCAACCAAGAAGGGTGGCTGCCAGAACCATTGCCAATCGTCTGGCGGAAGAGCTGGACGTTTCTCTAGGAAAACAGGTGGGTTATCAGGTTCGATTCCAGGATGAAACTGTCGACGATACCTTGATCAAGGTGATGACGGACGGGGTTTTGCTCGCTGAAACTCAGCATGATCGATTCCTTGAGCGTTATGACACACTGATCATCGATGAGGCCCACGAACGCAGCCTGAATATTGATTTCCTTTTGGGCTATATCAAACGAATCCTTCCGAAACGTCCCGATCTCAAAGTCATTATTACGTCCGCGACCATCGATGTTGAACGATTCTCGAAACACTTCAGCCATGCGCCTGTGGTTGAAGTCAGTGGGCGTACTTATCCTGTAGAGATTCGTTACCGCCCGCTTGAAGACATTGAGGATGACGAACCGATCGCTCGCGCGATTCTTGATGTGTTGGGCGAGATTGATGGCATGGCGAAAGGAGATGTGCTGATTTTTCTGCCGGGAGAGCGCGAGATTCGAGAAACGGCACGGGAGATCAAGCGTAAAGGTCCCGCTGACCTGGAGATTCTTCCGCTCTATTCAAGACTGAGTGTGGCGGACCAGAACAAAGTGTTCGCGCCCGGCCACCGTCGCCGCGTGGTTCTGGCTACCAACGTGGCTGAAACATCACTTACGGTCCCGGGTATTCGCTACGTGATTGATCCTGGTCTTGCACGTGTTTCACGTTACAGCTTTCGCTCCAAAGTACAGCAGCTGCCGGTTGAGCCGGTTTCTCAGGCGAGCGCCAATCAGCGAATGGGTCGGTGCGGTCGAATCAGCGAGGGGGTCTGCTTCAGGCTTTACAGCGAGGAAAACTTTGCTGAGCGCACCGAGTTTACGGAACCTGAGATCCTCCGGACGAACCTTGCTTCGGTCATTTTGCAGATGTTGCAACTGAAGCTGGGCGATATCGATCGATTTCCGTTTATCGAGCGCCCAAACCAGAAACAGGTCAATGACGGATTCGCTTTATTGTTTGAGCTCGGGGCTGTTGACAGAAAACGGCACATCTCCAAGCTGGGTAAGCAACTGGCACGCTTTCCCATTGATCTGAGGTTCGCTCGCATGCTGATGGCAGCCAGTCAGTGGGGTGCCTTAAACGAGCTGCTGGTCATCACCAGCGCGCTGACGATACAGGACCCTCGTGAACGCCCTTTCGATCATCAGCAGGCGGCAGATGAAAGCCACAAGAAATACTGGCACGAAAAATCTGATTTCCTGGCCCTGGTGTCCTTATGGAACACATGGGAAGAAAAGCGTCAGGTCCTGGGCACCAATCAGCTCAGAAAGTACTGCCGTGAAAATTATCTGTCCTATCCTCGAATGCGCGAATGGCGGGAGATGCATCGCCAGCTTCTTCTGATTTGTCGCGAACAGGCTCTGAAGGTCAACAAGCAGGAAGCTGAATACAGTGTCGTCCATCGATCGCTACTAACGGGGCTTCTAGGTCACGTGTCGCTGAAAGCCGGTGAGCATGATTACCAGGGTGCTCGCAACCGAAAGCAGTTTATTTTTCCAGGTTCATCCCAGTTCAGCAGAAAACCCAAGTGGATTATGAGTTCCGAACTGGTTGAAACCAGTCGTTTGTTTGCCCGCAATGTTGCTGAAATCGAAAGTCGCTGGATTGAGCCGATTGCTGGTCATCTTGTGGTGCGCTCATACCACGACCCGGTGTTTGATGCCGAACGCGGTCAGGTGATGGCCAGAGAAGAGGTGACACTCTACGGCATTGTGATTATCGCGAACCGCATGGTGGACTATGGCGCGGTTGATCTCGCAAACGCTCGTGAGTTATTTATCGAAAAAGCACTTGTGGAAGGCAATCTCCGGTCGCGTTTGAAATTCTATCAGCACAACAGGCGATTGATCCGAGATATCGAAAAGCTTGAGTCTAAAGCGCGTCGTCGCGACATTCTCATCGAAAATCGGGCGCTGTTTGATTTCTACGATCAGGTATTGCCGAGAGACATCTGCAGTGAGCTGGATCTCAGGAACTTCGCGAACGCATCTAACGCAAACGCAAAGGCCCTTGAGCTTTCGAGCCAGGAGCTCATGCGAAGGGAAGCGGAGCTATCGGACCTGCTATATCCAAACAAACTGGAGGTGGGCAACGCGAGTTTACCGCTCAAATACAAGTTTGATCCAGGTACCAAGGACGATGGTGTCAGCGTCGACGTGCCATTGGTGCTGCTTAACCAGGTTCCTCGGAGTCAGCTTGATTGGATTGTGCCTGGGTTGCTCGAGGAAAAGTGCCTTGCCCTGATCAAATCGCTGCCCAAGTCCGTCAGGAAAAACTTTGTTCCAGCTCCTGAGTATGTGGCACGAGTGCTCGAAGATTTTGATTACCAGGGTAAATCCATTACCGATGCCCTTGCTGATCGATTGTTCCGGCTCAGTGGTGTAAAAGTCAGCGCCTCTGACTTTCAACCAGAAACGCTGGACAAACATTTAACGCTGAACGTGAGGGTGATCGATGACAAAGGTAAGCTGATCGCAGCCGGTCGTGACCTAGAATCCCTGGTGACGGAACTTGGCACTCAGGTGACCGAACGTCTTCAATCCCGAAAAGATCATCGTCTTGAACGGACCGGTCTCACGGATTGGTCCTTTGAGGAATTGCCAGAGCAGGTCCAGATCAAGGAGGGTGGCGTACAAGTCACCATGTATCCAACGCTGATTGATGAATTAGATTCCGTTGCGATTGAGTTGGTTGAACACCGTGAAAAAGCTGAGCGTCTCTCCAGAGACGGGTTGCTCAGGTTCCTCAGTTTTCGGCTTAAAGACCAGTGGAAGTATCTCTCCAAGAATATTCCTGATTTTGAAAAGTTCTCTCTCTACTATGCGACTCGAGGTAGTCGGGCGGAGCTGATTGAAGGATTGGTGAGTGCGGCATTTGTGGCGACCTTTATCGAAGGACAGACTTTACCGAGATCGAAGTCAGCGTTCGAAGAACGGCTGCAGAAGAAGAGTGCTCTGTTTGAGCACCTCGAGTTGATTTCCAGAGTTGTCGCACAGGTCCTACAGCAGGGTATGTCGCTGGATGACCAGCTTAAGAAGCTTTCGATTCCTGAAACTGTCGATGATGTGTCTTTTCAGCTAAGTCGGCTTATGCCTGCGGGATTTCCCCGAGGTGTACCATTTGAGTATCTCAGGCAATATCCAAGATACTTTCGCGGGATTCATCATCGGCTTGAGAAACTGGGTGGCAACGTGTCGAAGGATCATGAAGCCATTAAGCTGGTTCGTGGCTGGTGGGCGCGATACGAATCGATTCCGCCGGAGGAGCGAATGCATCTTGGTAAGTTCCGATGGATGCTGGAGGAGTACCGAATCTCTTTGTTTGCCCAATCAATCGGGACTAATATGCCGGTATCGGAAAAACGACTGGCAAAGGAGTGGGAAGCTGTCATGGGTAAACGTTCATGATCAGGGGGCTATGCCTGCTGATTGCGTTTCAGCTTTTTTCGGTTTCCTGCTTTGCGAATGAAGACCCCTATGAAGGGGTAAATCGTAAAATTCAAAACTTCAATGACTTTGCTGATGCGAAGCTGATCCGTCCCATCGCTGTCGGTTATGACAAAGTTATGCCGAATCCGGGAAAGCGGCTGGTCAGCAATTTCTTCGGCAACCTGGTCGAGGTCGGCAATGGCCTGAACAACTTGCTGCAGGGCAAGCCGAAACAGGCGGGCAACGATGTCTCAAGGGTTCTGATCAATACGACGATTGGTATTGGTGGGCTTTTCGATCCTGCCACAAGAATGGGGCTCCGGGCCAGTGATGAAGACTTCGGTCAGACACTCGCGGTATGGGGTGTGCCTAGGGGACCTTACATAGTTCTCCCATTCCTGGGTCCTACCACAGTGCGAGATGTTTTCAGCAGGTCGGTAGATTCAAGACTTGACCCGCTCCGTTACTATTATCCTGTGAACCATCGAAACTCGTTGTTCGGGTTCAGTGTCCTGCATACCCGGTCACAGCTGCTTGCAGCCGATTCGGTGGTCTTCGGAGACCGATATATCTTCTTCCGCGACGCCTATTTGCAGCGAAGAGAGTTTCAGGAAAAAGATGGTGAGATAGAAGATCCGTTTGACGACGAGTTTTAGCGGAGTAAAATCTTCCCCGTTTCCTTGAGTTGGGGGCTCTGGGACGCTTGAAAAAGTTGCTAATCGTATCCGCTTATTCGAAGGCCGAAGAGATGAAACTCCGGCTTGCGGAAAACGGTTTCCCCCAAATTGACATCGTTGATTACACCAACGCGATTTCTGTCATCAGGGCCTGCGTCCCTGACCTGATTCTTCTAACAAAACAATCAGGTCTGTCCTCCCTGCTGCTTATCAGCAAGATTCATCGTCAGTTTCCCTTAGTGCCCATCGTGATGGTAGCGACAGACCCTTCGGAAGAGGCGATGCGTGAGCACATTGAAGCGGGAGCCTCGGATTACATTTATTACGTTGGTCCGCAGCGCGAATTGCTGCCCTTTGTCGTTCAACAGAATTTGGACAGCAGGACGAACGAACTCCTGGCAGAGGCTTCGGAAGAAGCTCGAACTCGATTTAAACAACTTGAGCATGACCAGAAATCAGGATTTCGTGTTCAGCAGGCAATGCTTCCCGAGTCACCGACGTCGCTTCAGGGTATTAGCTTCAATCATCAACTTTATCCCTCGTTGATCATGAGTGGCGACTTCATTGATTACTTCGAATTGTTTGATGGTCGTGTTGCGTTCTACATAGCAGATGTATCTGGACACGGTGCATCCAGTGCTTTTATCACGGTGCTTCTCAAGAGTTTGTCTCGGAGACTGCTGGATGACTTTCAGCGATTCATGTCGACCGCAGAGATCCTGGCCTGGATAAATGCTGAACTTTTGCAGTGGCACTTGGAGCAACATGTCACGATGTTTTTTGGCATTATCGATCAGGAAAATCATTTGCTGGAGTACAGTAACGCAGCCCACTTTCCGGGGACAATACTTTGTCATTCGGGAGGCGCAGAGTTTCTTGAAATAGGGGGGCAACCGCTTGGTCTTTACGCGGAGCCACAATATGAGCCTTATCAGGTAGCACTTCCTGATCGGTACGCCATTGTGATGTTTTCCGACGGAGTGTTCGAAATTTTGCCCCAGGCAACGCTTGAAGCGAAGGAAGAGCACCTGCTTTCAGTGGTAGAATTGCACAAGCATCAAGAGGACCCCATCCAACTGATTGACGAACTGGTGGATGATTTAGGGGTCCTCATGGCCAGCTCAATCCCTGATGATATTGCTGTTTTCACCGTGGCGAGCGCTGGCCGGCCGGGATAGTTGTATGGGTAGTGTTTTATTTGCAGAGCGAGATGGTGTGCACGTGCTGAAATTTGTCGGCGACGTCAGGCTTTCCCTCGGTCCTACTATTTCATCTTATCTTTCCACACTAGAAGCCTGTCCAACCTTCAGTGGTATGATCATTGATCTTTCAGAAACCGACACCGTCGATAGTACCGCACTCGGTCTGATCGCAAAGATCGCCATCTGTACCCGTGAAAAGTTCAATTCGGCGACCAGCATCGTCTCTCCCCGTGAGAACATTACTCGCGTACTGAAGAGTATGGCGATGGAACAGGTTTGCGTAATCAGTAGTGAACTGTTTGATGAGAAATCTGATCTGAATGAATTGCCTGTTGAGATTTGTAGCGAAGAGGCCATGCGCGATCAGGTACTGGATGCGCACAAAACCCTGATGGGACTAAACGACGAAAACTTCGATAAGTTTCATGAACTGGTTGAAGCGCTAGAGTCTGAAGAAGGATCGACCTCAAAAACGACGAAGCGAGCCATCAGCTAGGTCTCTCTCGCCTGAATTTTTAACCTGATGAAGTCCGCGTGGGCGATGTGCACGAGACCCGCCACTCGTCTGATGATGTGATCCTCAATCGCCTCAATGCGTCCATCGGCATAGGCGACTTCCCACATAGACAGAATCAGAGCTTCTTTGTCCTGATAAGAGTAGTTGTCGTTGATAAGCTGTGTGAACTGATAGAGATCATGTGCTGCTTCAACCCTGTCACTGGCGGATGCCAAAAGTGCATTCACAGTTGATGGATTGACGGAAAAGTTGTCTCGGAGAATTGCCCCAATCTTCTTAAGCTCGATCTCCTGCTTGTCGTTGTCAGAGCGAGCAACTTCCATCATGAGTGAAGCCGCGGCGAGCGCTATGGCTTCCGCCGCATCCTCCTCCGGAATCTCGTCACTGATGAGGTGCTCAAAGAAATCAAACAACCGATCAATCATGAAACGTCACTCAAAGGTTGTTGCAGCAGGTCGACAGCGTCATCGACCACCGAGACTTTGGCGTCGTCCCTGTACATGTGGGTGCTGAGATGCCGTCTGAAAGCTCTGGCTCCCGGAATGCCGGTAAACAGGCCCAGTAGATGTTTAGCCATGTGTTTTACATGGGTGCCTTTTGCTTCCTGTTCAATCATGTAGTCCCGGTAAGCAGCCAATGCGGTGATGCGATCGACTGGTTTTGTTTTGAAAATAGCCGATTCCAGCTCTGCCAGTAGATAAGGGTTATGATAGGGCGCTCGTCCAAGCATAACGCCAGGAAAGTGTTGCAGAAGTTGGACAACCTCTTCGACAGTTTTGATGCCGCCGTTCAAAACAAACTCCGTATCTGGGAACTCGGCTTGTATCTGCCTGACGTAGTCGTACTTCAATGGGGGAATCTCCCGATTCTCTTTTGGGCTAAGTCCTGATAACACAGCCTTACGAGCATGAACCTGAAAGTGTCTGCATCCAGCATCATAAATGTGCCGGACAAAATCTGAGAAGAATGGGTAATCGTCCTGGTCGTCGATGCCGATTCGGGATTTGATGGTGACCGGGATATTCACGGCTTCGGACATGGCGGTGTAACACTCAGCGACCAGTGACGGGTCTCCCATCAGGCAGGCACCAATACCGCCTTGTTGGACTCGGTCACTGGGACAGCCGCAGTTCAGGTTCACTTCCTGATATCCGAATTGCTCAACAAGCTTCGCGGCTTCTGCCAGTTCTCTGGGATTGCTGCCGCCCAATTGCAATACAGCCGGTGCGTCTCCAGTGTGCTCCAGCAAGCGCTCGGCATCGCCGTGCAGCAAGGCCCCGGATGTCAGCATCTCACTGTAAAGTAGTGCATTCGCTGACAACTGACGAAACAGGTAGCGGCAGTGTCGGTCTGTGCAGCCCATCATGGGTGCAACACACAGGGTCCGTTGCATCGTTAGATCCGGGGACGAGATTAATCTTTGGGGTGCGATAGTGTAACATCTGAGCCGTTTTTCACGCAGTCCAACCCATGAAATCCAGAACCAGAGTTGCTCCTTCGCCGACGGGCGATCCTCATGTCGGTACGGCCTATATGGCCCTCTTTAGTTATTGCTACGCTAAGAAGACCGGTGGCGAGTTTATCCTGCGGATCGAAGATACCGACCAGGAACGGAGTACCAGCGCGTCGGAAGCGAAGATTCTTGAGTCACTGCGATGGCTCGGTCTTGATTGGGACGAAGGTCCCGATGTGGAGGGGCCCCATGGGCCGTATCGCCAGAGTGAACGTTCAGATATCTATGGTGGCTACGCGGAAGCGTTGATCGAGAAGGGTCACGCATTTCGTTGTTTCTGTACGCGAGAGCGGTTGGATGAAGTTCGTGCCGCACAAATGAAAGCGGGTGAAACTACCCGTTATGACGGTCACTGCCTTGGTCTTTCCGAAGATGAGGTTGCTTTAAAGATGGCAGCTGGTGAATCCAGCGTGGTTCGTATGAAAGTGCCTGAGGAAGGTGTTTGTGTGGTCAAGGATGTGCTTCGAGGTGATATTGAGATTGCCTGGAGTCAGATTGATATGCAGGTATTGCTCAAGGCAGACGGCTTGCCGACTTATCACCTGGCAGTCGTCGTGGATGATCATCTGATGGAGGTCACTGACATCATTCGTGGAGAGGAGTGGATTAATTCAGCCCCGAAACACATGTTGTTGTTTGATTATTTCGGCTGGGACATGCCACGCCTTATTCATATGCCCCTGCTTAGAAACCCGGACAAGAGCAAGCTGAGTAAACGAAAGAATCCGACCAGCATTGGCTACTACCGTGATATGGGCTTTTTACCAGAAGCCTTGCTCAATTATTTGGGGATGCTCGGTTGGAGCATGCCGGATGGTGAAGAGAAGTTCACCCTGCAGAATATGATCGATAACTTTGATATCGAGCGGATATCGTTAGGCGCTCCAGTTTTTGATGTTGAAAAACTGAAGTGGCTGAACGGACGTTGGCTGAGGGAAACGTTATCTGAAGACGATTTCGCAGATCGCCTCTCTGAGTGGGCTTACAACCGCGACAACTTGAAACGGATCATCCCTCTGGTGAAAGAACGGGTTGATGTTTTCACCGAGCTGGCACCGATGATTACTTTCTTCGCGGAAGGCATGCCCGAGCTGACAGAAGACGACTTCAAGATAAAGAAGCAGGAGCCCGATGATGTCAAAAAGACCCTGCAGTTCATCCTGTGGCGGTTTGAGGTTCACCAGGACTGGCGTGCTGAATCTTTGAATGAGCTTCTGGGTAAGCTCGCTGAAGCGATGGATATTAAGATCAGAGATCTCCTTGCACCCTTGTTTATCGCGATATCCGGTAAACCCGTTTCGCCACCATTGTTTGATTCTATGGCCGTTTTGGGGTCTGATATCTGCAGGGCCCGGATACGCCATGCTTTGGATGTTTTGGGTGGCGTCTCAAAGAAACAGTCGAAACGACTCGAGAAAGAGTACAGGGAGCTGGATTAAGTTCCTGCCTGCAAGGAGGGAGGCAAGATGTTCCAACAAGCCGCAGATCTATTGGAAGAGGGTACGGCACTAAAGGCAGTGTTAGATCAACTTGAACCTGCAGACTGGTCTCGCGAAACGCCATTTAAAAGCTGGACGGTGAATCAGGTTGTCCAGCATCTCCACGGTTCTGACAAAATGGCGGTGTTATCTCTAAAAGACGCCGACGGTTTTGCTGCCGCGATGTCAGATCCTAAAACGGTTGCCCAAACCATGAATCCAACCATTGAGGGTGAAGAACTACTCAACACCTGGTGGGCCTATTTCTCCGAGATGTGCGAACTGCTGGGTGCGAGTGATCCTAAACGTCGAGTGCCCTGGTTTGGTCCTGACATGGGCGTGATGATGTTTACCACGGCACGACAAATGGAAACCTGGTCTCATGGGCAGGACATTTTCGATATGTTTGGCGAGACTCGAGTCAATACAGATCGCCTGAAGAATATTGCCGTCATCGGTGTCAAAACCTATGGCTGGACGTTCGCTAATCGGAAGATGGACGTACCGGGTCCGGCGCCTTACGTTAAGTTGACCGCGCCAGGTGGCGGGACCTGGGAATTTGGTGAACCGAATTCAGACAACTATGTTGCAGGTGATGCGGCCGAGTTTTGTCATGTGGTTACTCAGGGCAGGCATATCGCTGACGTCAATCTCGACGTCGTCGGAGAACCGGCCCAAAAGTGGATGGCGATAGCACAGTGTTTTGCCGGACCACCAGAGGATCCGCCTGCGCCGGGGTCGAGGACCGTCAATTTTTAACGGCGGCGACGAGCATGGATTCGCTTTCTTCATCTTTTCATCGGCATGCTCAGGAAGTCCTGCCGACGACAGTTCGTGTCTTTATTTTCGTTTATCTCATTATTGGATGCTCACATCTGCTGCTGCTGTCCGATCAATTGGCCCTGCCCATGACGTCGGTTGCCTTTTGCACGTTGTTTGTTGGGGTTGGCGTCAGGTACACCCTTGACAAGGCATTCATCCAGCGACATGCCGAATATGTCTTAACCCTTTTTGTAGTGTTAGCAGCGGTTAATACGTTGTTGCATCTATTTCTGACCGCTGAATTGAAACACACAACAAATCTGATTTTTGTCTTGGCGGTGGGTGGTTACCTGTTGCCAAGAAACCAGATTTTTTATCCTGTATTAGCGTTGATACTGGTGTCGTGGACGGTGATCGTAGGGCTGAGATTTGAAGGAGGCGGTGACTTTGCTCATTTTGGTTTTGAGGTATTGCTTGGTTGTTTGTTTTCCGCATTCCTTCAGATGCTTCGCCGAAGCCAACTTCAGCAATTGGGTGAAGTAGAAGAAAGCGTGGAGCAGTTAAACCTCAGTCAGCAGCAAGCGGCTGCCAGCGAGTCTCTATTGCAGAGCCTGATGGACAACATCCCAGCGGGCATCATCGTTCGCGATAAACAAACTCGCGTCCGATATGTGAATGAAGAAGCCAGGAATCTGCTTGGACTTGATGATGCGATCGATGGCAACTTGTCGATGGCGGAATCCCCCCTGCATCTTTTTGACCAAAGCGGTCGCGAATTATCGATCGAAGAGCTGCCGGTTTCCAAAGTGATAGAAACCGGAGAATCGATTGAAAATGAGGTTCTCGGAGCGAGGGTTCGTGATGGCACGGTGGCCTGGGGGCTCGTCAATGCCTTTCCTCTGGATATTGATGGAACAGGGGAGTCGGTCGTTGTAATGGCCTTTTCGAATATTACTGAGCGGGTGAAGGCAGAAGTTGAGTTATTGCAAAGCGAAACCCGGGCCCGAACGATTCTGGCTTCTGTCATCGACGGTGTCATCGCGGTCGACTCCAGAGAGAATGTGACCCTTTTTAATCCCTCTGCGGAGCGTATCACTGGATTTAAAGAGGCAGACGCATTGGGCGGGCCTTTATCAGAGGTGTTTGTGTTCGCTGGTGAGTCGGCAGAGACAGGGCCCGCACCGGAGAATCAGCTGCGGGAAGGGTTTCTAACCACTCAAGATGGTCGTGAGGTAGCACTTGAGCTTTTGGTCTCCGAAGTGCAAACCGATGCTGAAGAGGCGACCCTCTGGGTTTATACCTTCCGCGATGTTTCGGAACAGCATCGTGTAGAACAGGAGCGAGCAACCCTTGATAAGATGAGTTCCATCGGTGTACTTGCGGGCGGCATTGCGCACGACTTCAATAACCTGCTCACCGCGATCTACGGCAATGTTGCGCTGGCTGAATCGTCGATGAATGAACCTGAAAAAGCAGCTGATTTTTTGAAGAGAAGCTCGGAGTCTATTCATTTGGCGACCAACCTGACGAAGCAGCTTTTGACCTTTTCCACTGGTAGCGATCCTGTCAGAGACGTGACTGACATCGAAAAGCTGGTGCGAGAAGCCGTGCGATTCTCGTTGAGCGGGAGTAGCGTTGTGGCGGCTTACCGCATTGATTCCGACCTTCAGTCGGTTGAAGTCGATGCAGGGCAAGTACAGCAAGCGATCAGCAACATTGTTCTGAACGCGAAGCAGGCGATGGAAGATGTGGGCCAGCTGACCATCATCTTGCGAAACCTTGATGGCTTCGTTGAGGTAGAGCTCAGTGACGAAGGCCCGGGGATTCCAGCTGAATTACTGGGCAAAATTTTTGATCCGTATTTTACAACCAAGACGACCGGGACCGGTCTTGGTCTCGCGACAACACACTCGATTGTGGTCAAACACGGTGGAAATATCAGCGTCGAATCCAGTGATTCTGGTACGACCTTCCACTTGACTTTTCCATCGACAGTGACCGAGTTCAACGAACATGAACAGAGTGCAGAAGTGGTTGTGCCAGATGCTGGTCTCGAAGTGCTGGTGATGGACGATGAAGAAGTGGTCCTGAATACAATCTCGCGTTTGATCGCACATCTCGGTCATCGTCCTACGGAAACCCGAGACGGCACGGAGGCGATATCAGCCTACACAAGGAAGATGCAGAGCGGCCGGAAGTTTGACCTGGCGATTATGGACCTGACTGTAGCAGGCGGTATGGGTGGGACTGCGGCCGCAGCAGAGATCCTCGGGATTGATCCAAATGCGAAACTCGTCGTAACAAGTGGATACTCCTCTGGTGCGGAAATGGCACGATTCAAGGAACTGGGATTCTGCGCCCGACTTGAAAAACCTTTTCGTGCAGCGGATCTGGAGAAAACCATTAACGAGGCGATGAAATAGCGCATGCAGGAATTTCACGAGATAGTCGACGCACGCTTAACCCAACCGATTCTTAAGCTTTGCCATGATTTCGCAGATCGGGGGGCTCACGAAGAATATACGTATTTCGCCGGGGTTTTAAATCTGCTGGCAGACCCAAACGACGAGGAAATGGTGCTGGCAGCGACCATTGAGCTCTCCCGTTGTGCTTTTCTCGGATTTGAATATACCGAAGATGCGCGTCTGAAAATCGACAAGATCCTGGAAGATGCCATTGATCTGGCGCATACGATGAGTGCGTCGGGCGCCAATTAGCGTAGAGCGGCATCTGAGGCCGGGTCACGATAGCTATGGTGTTGCCTTCCTCGTTGACGTGCGATGTCTTTCTGCCGAAGCCTCCTATTGCACCATCAGCTCGATGAAGGGCATCCATTCGGGACCCAAGGCCAAAGCCTTCATCTATTCTTCCAATCTTTCCTCACCATGCGCGTACCTGGCTGCAATCGCCTGGTAGAAGTTGGCGTTAGCGAGATTCGCCTCACCGTTATCTCTGGTTGCCAGTAATCTGGCAGGAACGCCGCCGATGATCGAATTCGGCGGGAACTCACTGTTTTCGGAAACGATGGCATGCCCAGCTACAATTGAGTTTTCACCGATTTTTGCGCCGTCCATGATGGTAGCGTTAATGCCAATGAGACACCGATCTCCGATCTCGCATCCGTGCAGGGTGGCGTGATGGGTAATTGAACAGTCTTCCCCTATGATGGTAGGCGACTGGTCGCCGACGTGGATCATCACAAAGTCCTGAATGTTAGTCCGAGCGCCGATGTGTACGTGATAGAGCTCGCTTCTGGTGACCGCATAGGTCCAGATGCTTGCGCCAGGGCCGATGTAGACTTTGCCCTGGATTCGGGCGGTTTCATGAATAAAGGCGGGGTCGTCTAAGGTTACATGGGGTCCGATATAAGGTCCGTCATTGGGCATGTGGGGGTCACCAAACGATTGAGCCGGGCATGATAGCAGATGGAAAATTGTGGTACCTTTGGCGCACGTAAGACAAAAATGGAGTGAAGTACAAAAATGGCAGCACATGATCACGAAATCGTGTCCATCTACGGACATAGTGAAAAGCAGAAAGACCAGCTCCTGACGCGCGCCCCGGAATGCATCTTGATGTGGGGAACGAAAGATGGCTGGCCGGTTGGTGTTGTTCATTCTTTTGTCTGGCATGACAAAAAGGTCTGGATTACCTTCGCCGCGCACCGCCATAGAGCTTCAGCGATTAAGCGCGACAATCGCGTTTCAGTCACCGTCAGCGGTGCTTCATCAAGGGATCCGGAATGTCCCAAAGGCGCGGTCACGATTAAAGGCCGGGCCACATTCCATGATGATGATGAAACAAAAAAGTGGTTCTATCGCGCGCTTTCAAAAAAAGTATCACCGGACAGTAAAGAAGGCGAAGATGCCTTTTATAGTCTTCTGGATTCACCACTCAGAACGATCATTTCAGTGGTTCCTGAAAAGTGGATTTCTTTCGATGCGGATAAGTCACAACGCGACCGCCTCGGTCAGCTGAGCGAGGATGAGAAAACACCGCGCCTGAGTTCGGATACTGAGCGTATGAACAAAGAACGCAAAAGACGCGGAATGGAGCCGAGATGAGTTCTTACATCGAAGATCGAATTGCCATTCAGGATGTCATGTTGCGTTATGCGGCAACCGTCGACGAAAAAGATTATGCCGGTTACAGAGCGCTGTTCACCGAAGATGTGAAAGTGGTCGGTATGGGGCCTAATGAGATGAATGGTATCGACGAATACTATCCCTGGTGGAAGGAAGCCCTGGATAAGTACGATGCAACTCAACACATGCTGAGTCCGACATATGCGCAAATCAATGGTGATGAGGCGATAACGCGAACGGATGTTCAGGCGGTCCATTATCCCAATGGCGAAACCGAGATTACGTTGACGCTCTGGGCAACCTACAAAACGGATATGCGCCGTGTAAACGGCGAGTGGAAGATTTCACGCCACGAACTGTTGGCCCGTGGCATGAAGCGAGCCTGAGGGCAGGCGCCTTATTTCAGGGTAAAGAAGTCTGCGCGAGGTGTCATGGTTTCGTCGTAAACCGGCTCCTTGTGATCCACTCGATACTTGTTGTTATCCGCGCCAGCGAGGCCGAATTCACCAAGCATGGTGCGCATGTTGAAATAGTTTTCGTGTTCGAAGTGTGCCGCCAGGGAAGCTTCATCTTCCCATAGTTCGTAAACTGAGATTCGGCCATCAACGCAGGGATCTTTTGAGAATACGTAGGCGTGACAGCCCGGTTCGTCATCCCGAGTTGCCTGTTGTAGTGGTTTGGCTTTCTCAACAGCCTCATCTCTTCTGGACGGGTCTGCTAAATCGATGGTGCCTGCGATGATGATCATGGTTATACCTCCTTTTGCGCCTAGTCAATCATACGAACCTGGTTGCGTCCACTCTGCCACCAATTAATATGTCCCTATGCGAATAGAAAAAGTATGCAGTGTTTTAGTCCTGACCTCTCTAGTAGGGATCATGCCCGCCAGTGCCGAAGCGAGCAGCTGTTTCACCCTGGTATCTGAGCTGCAAAGAAGTTGGATGGAGGTTCGGCGATATCTGGTCCCCGGAGGAGAATCGGTGAGTGGTAGACCAGACAGTGAACAGTTTGTCTGCGTTTCAAACTACGTCGCCCGCAACGCCATCGAACGGAAAGTGGGAACGCTTTCTGAGATTCGTTGTTTTAGGCAATCCGGGCAGGGACTTGGTTTTTGCTGTGATCGTTCTTTGAATGAGTGCGCAGGAATGAACCCGTCTTTGTTTCCTGAGCATTTCGCTCGTACACCAAAACAAAAGGACAATTATGAACCTCCCAAATCCGATTGGGTCAGGCCACCAGGGCAAGGGGATCAGTGGAAGTCTAACTAAATACATAAGGGAAAGCAGATGATTGATCTAGATCTTTCGGGAAAGCGTGCTGTGGTGACAGGCGCAAGTCTGGGCATTGGTGAAGCAGCGGTAAAAGAGTTGGCAGATATGGGCGCAACAGTCATTTTCTGTGCGCGAAACCAGGAAGCCTTAGATGCGCTTTCCGTCTATTCTGATCAGGTAACCGGAATGATGGCAGATATGGGCGATAAGACCTCGACCGAGGCTTTTCTGGATAAGGTCGATGAAGGGGGTGGCGTCGACATCCTGATCAACAACGTTGGTGCGTCACCTTCCAGGAACTTCCTTTACATGACGGACGATGACTGGCAGGAACTGCACGAGCTTAATCTGCTTTCCGCAGTGCGTTGCACGCGTCGCTTTCTGCCGCACATGCGAAAACAGAAATGGGGCAGAGTTGTGATGATTGCCAGTGGCGCCGCCAAGTATCCCAATGCGGCGCTCATTGATTACGGCGCAACCAAAGCCGCAATGATCTCCATCAGCAAATCGTTGTCGAAGAAATATGGACCTGACGGTGTGCTCATCAACTCAGTGTTACCGGGTTTGATTCATACCGCGATGTGGGAGCGTGCCGCTACGGAGATTGCTGAAGCCAACGAATCCACAATGGAAAAGGTCCTTGAGAACAATGGGCGTGGTGTACCTATTGGTCGATACGGCACCTCGAAAGAGGTGGCTGACGTGATTGCCTTCCTCTGTTCCAATGCGGCTTCTTACGTCAATGGTGCGGCGATTGAGGTGGACGGCGGAACCGCAGCCCACATCTAGCGGGGTTGTCTGGCAGGGTCTTTCCACTATTCGATGGACGCTTTGATCTGCAAGACAGATAGTGAGCAGTTTCAAAATAGCTTGATGACTCATCTCTTCACCAGAAAAGACGCAAGGCTTTACCTCGACTATGAACATCCTGACTGAATTTGAAAAACGATCTTTTTCGGGAAACTCCCTGGTTTACCCGCAAGGCCAATTGACCCGCTCGCGTTTATTTGTTTTGCGTTGCAAAACATCTGAGATCTTTCGCCTGGGGTAGTCCGATTTTCTTACCCCTAAAAACCAAAAAAGCACCGCAAAGGTGCTTTTTGTGTTTTGGTGGAGCTAGGCGGGATCGAACCGCCGACCTCTACACTGCCAGTGTAGCGCTCTCCCAGCTGAGCTATAGCCCCGCAGCTGAAGGGGCCGCATATTAGCCTAAGATGACATGATCTTCAATCAGGCTTCTATGGCACACTGGATCAAGATGAAAGGGAAAGATGTCATGCCTCAGCTGCTAATAGTTCTGTTTTCTGTCTTTTTGAACACTGCGCTAATGGCAGAAGACCCCACGGTTCAAGCCGAAGCGGCCGAAACGAGTCTCTTGTTCGCGTCCCCGGCTGAAAGACGTGTCATGTTCCGCAGTATCGCGCAAATTGCACCAAGCAGGAAAATCGAAGCAGGTGCATCACCTTATCCTCTCGAGTCGAAACCCATGGATCTGGGTGACGTCACCTTTGCTCTGGAGGGTAAAAAATTCACACTGAGTGACTTCCTGACTGAAGATGCCGTGATGGGCATGATCGTCGTTAAAGACGACAATATATTGCTTGAGCATTACGCTGAAGACATGACGGAAGAGAGTGTCTGGGTCTCTTTTTCGGTGACTAAATCTTTAAGTTCCATGCTGATAGGTGCGGCGATCCAGGATGGATACATCCAGAGTGTTGATGAGCCGGTTGTCCACTATCTGCCAAGGCTTCGCGGTACGAGCTACGAGAATTCAACGATTCGTCACGTGCTTAATATGGCATCCGGTGTTCGCTGGAATGAAGACTATGCTGATCCAGAGTCAGATGTCTCGAAAGCCGGTGCTGATAATGGTCTTACGCTCGTGAGTTATTTGGCAGATCTGCCTATCGACGCAGAGCCGGGAAAGAAATTTAACTACAACACTGGCGAGACCAACTTGGTCGGGGAAATTCTTCGCTCAGCCATAGGCAACAATGCCTCGACGTATCTGACTCACAAAATATGGCAGCCTTTTGGTATGGAGTTTGATGCGAACTGGATGCTAGGTGTTGCTGGCGGCGGTGAGCTCGGAGGCTGCTGTATCAGTGCGACATTGCGTGATTATGCCCGGTTGGGTGTTTTTGCTCTTAATGACGGTCAGCTCCGTGACGGCACGAGGGTTTTGCCGGAGAACTGGATGCACGACTCTACAACGCCATCAGAAGGTTATGAAGGTTATGGTTATCTCTGGTGGCTGTTTGATCCAGGTTATTCAGCTCTGGGTATCTTCGGACAGAGGATCCAGGTATTCCCCGATGACGGCATTGTGATTGCCGTTCAAAGTAATGCGACCGCGGCGGTTGATACGCTGTACCATGCGCATCAGCATTTGGTCGTGAATGCGATTCGTGATCACCTGCTGACTGATTAACCCGACGAAGGAAATGAGGGGAAGTTCGCGTTCATCAAATACCCAAACTTGAGTCTCAGGTTTATCCTTCCAGCCATGTAGATGGCATAAGGCCTTTTCTGGTGTGTGTTTTCACGTTGGCGGGTGAAGCTTCAGCCGCCGGCTTCGATGATGAAGTTGCGTAAGGCGTGGGAAACAATCTCCCATGTCTCGGGCAAGCCCAGGCGAAGCTGTCGAATCGACTGAACCGCAGAGATCGACAATCACCTTGTTGCTGATTGCTGTTAATCTATCGCCTTTTTGCTGGAAGTACATTGATGGATCGAGTAGCTCTGGGTAAGACCGGTCTTCAGGTGAGCCCTGCGGGATTGGGATGTGGTGGCCATAGCCGTTTAGGTATGCGGAATGGTGATGCCTCTGTCGCCGAAGGTGTGATCCAGCGAGCTCTGGATCTTGGCATCAATTTCTTTGATACCGCGCGAGCCTATGGCACTGAAGAAGTCCTCGGAAAAATTGTGCGCCAGTGCCGAGATGAAGTGGTTATCAGCACGAAAACCGTCTTTCAGGATCGTGACGGCCATTACATGCCTGCAGAGAGGCTGGTCGCCTCGCTGGAGAAAAGTCTCAAGCGTATGCATTTAGATTACGTGGATATATTCAGTTTTCACGGGGTAACCCCTGAGCATCTGGATCATTGTTTGCATGCTTATGTCCCGGTTTTTCAGAAAGAAGTGAGAAAAGGAAAAATTCGGCACCTCGGCATCACGGAAAGCTTTCGTCAGGATCCGACACATGAAATGCTCAAAGCAGCGGTACCCACCGGTGTCTTTGACGTCGTGATGGTGGGATTCAATTTTCTGAACCCGGGTGCCCGTGATGAAGTCTTCCCTTTATGCGAGAAACATGGCGTTGCGACGCAGATCATGCATGCGGTTCGTCGCGCATTATCCAATCAGGAAGTGCTGCTTGAAACAGTACGCCAATTAGTTGAATCCGGAGAAGTCAGCACGTTGGATGTCAACGTCGATGACCCACTGGATTTTCTGAATGCTCATGCCAGCGTTGAGTCCGTCACAGAGGCAGCATACCGTTTTTGTCGACACGAACCAGGGGTGTCTGTTGTCTTAAACGGAACGGGTTCAGTTGCACATCTTGAGCAGAATGTTGCTGCGATCAACAGCGATCGATTGCCGGAAAGCCTGCTTTCACGATTGGATCAGGCATTCGGGTCTGTTCGGTCAGTATCCGGAGACTAACCCTCAAGCGCGCGCTCGAGCCCATCTTCGATGCTGGTGGGTTCTACGCCAAGACTTTCCAAATCCTCTGTCTCAAAGTTTTTGTCTTCTAGAAGGCGTCTGACTTCGTCCTGGGTGATGTTTGGCACGCCCGGAAGGATGTGGGTGAATGGCGCGAGTAGTGCGATCAAAAAGTAGGGCACAGATAGAACACGACAGCGACTGCCACTGTGTTCGATGCAAAGTTCAACAAACCGTCGATAGGTCACCGCTTCCTTGCCGGGTACCGCGATGGTTTTCCCTATGGTGGACAAATCTGACAAACAAGCGAGGATCGCTTTGACTAAATCCGCGGCGAGGATCGGCTGGATGAGCGAGCGACCGTTTTCCGGCAATGGAATAAACGGTGACAGCCGTGCGATTCGAATCACTCTTTCAATATTATTCAAACCGGGAGCACCATAAATCATGGTGGGATGTATTAAGGTCGTGGGTATGTTTCCCATCCAGATGACGTGAGCCATGTCGGCAAGTCGATTGCATTTGTTATCCGGAAAGCGGGTATATATGCGCGTCGAACCAATTGCGATTAAACGTTTTAGCTGAGGTTCTGTTTTGAGGTAATTGGTCAACAGCTCGGGGCTTGAGCAATGCACCAGCGTGTCATCGGCGTCGATAAAGGTTTGCAGCTGGCTCAGCTGCTCAGCATCAACCTCTATGAACTCAGCTTGACCTGATAACGATACATCGCGTCTGGAACGTGCAAGTCCGATCACCGGTGTCCCCGAGTCGCGGAGCTGTTCAAAAAGTAGGCGTCCCGGACCGCTGCTTGCGCCGAGGATAACAATCCGGCTCATGACGCCCTAACCTGTGTTTCTCATGCTCGCGGCAATGCCGGCGATGGTGACAAGCAGCGCTTTGTTCGCTTCCGGAAGATAATCCTCGTTGTCTCGGCAGCGTTTGATCAATTCGATTTGTAAAAGATGTAGGGGATCCGTGTATGGATGTCGTAACCCAAGCGTCTGTTTGATCTCCGGATTGCGCTCAAGCAGGGTGCCCTGACGTTTGATTTGGTTCACGCTGTCGATCAATGCGTTCAGTCTTTCGCGGAACTTGTCGCCCAGTTTTTTCAACTCAGGACTCACCAGCGCTTCATCATACCGCTCTGAGATCTCGCCATCTGCTTTGCTCAGAACCATCTCCAGCATATTGATCTGCGTCTGGAAGAACGGCCATTCTTCGATCATCTCGCGTAGTACATGCCATTCTTTTCCGGTGAGATCCGCTTGAAACGCGGCGTCTGTACCCAGCCATGCTGGCAGCATCAATCGTTTTTGCGTCCAGGCGAAGACCCAGGGTATTGCTCGCAATTCGCTGATGGAACGGTCAGCGTCATTGCCGCTCCGTCGGGCAGGGCGCGAACCCAGTGCTAGCAATGCCAACTCGCGTTCAGGGGTGCCTTCGGCGAAATAATCGACGAAGTCCGGGTCTTGCTGAACGGTATCTCGATAACTCTCGCAGGCAACATCAGCAAGCCGCTGCATCAGAAGACGCCAATTTTCTCTGGGTTTCGGCGGCGGTAGCAAGCTGGCTTCAATGGCGGAGCTCAGCACCAGGTCCAGATTGATCAGCGCGAGCGGTGGGCTGCCGTATTTGAAGCGAATCATTTCGCCTTGTTCTGTCACCCGCATGGAGTTTTTCACGGACCCCGGTGGCTGCGACAGGATCGCTTGTCTAGCAGGTGCGCCACCACGACCGGGTGCACCACCGCGACCGTGGAAAAGCGTCAGATCGATACCGTACTTGTCTGCAACCGCAACCAAATCTTCCTGTGCGCGGTATTGCGCCCAGGCTGCAGCCATCTGGCCAGCGTCTTTGGCGCTGTCGGAATATCCGATCATGACCTGCTGTGAAGCTTCGATATACTGGGTATACCAGTTGGTTCGAAGCAGCCGCTCCAGGGTCCAGGCCGCGTTCTCCAGATCATCCAGCGTTTCAAAAAGTGGTACCACAGGCAGTACGCGAGTGACCCCGCATTTCCGCAACATAAGGACAACGCCCAATACATCCGAGGGACGTCGCGCCATGGAGATGATGTAGCTTGCAATGCCCTGACCGTTGTTTTCAGCGATCAGACGAAAGGTTTTTAGAATTTCTCCCGCTTCTCCCTCCGGTTCCCATGAATCGGGTATCAAAGGTCTGGGAGTTTCGAGTTCCTGTAACAGGAAATCCATTCGGGCCTGTTCAGACATTTCGCGATAGCTGCCCAGCTCCAGGTAATGGGTGACCGCGTCCAACAGCTCGATGTGTTTATCGGAACTCTGGCGAATATCGAGTTCCACCAACGTGGTGCCAAATGTATAGGCCCGAATCAGGGTTTCTTTCAGCAAACCATCAGCGATGATTTCCATGCCAGTTGAGACCAGCGAGTCGTAACAGGCTTTCAGTGGCGCAATCAGATCTTCGTCTGAGTGAATAATGTTCTCCCAGGGCGGCTCGTTCGTCTCAGCCCAGGCTCGGGTTTCCGTGAGACGTTCCCGAAGTCCGCGCAGCACATGGCGGTAAGGTTCTTCAACTTTTCCATCACACAGGAAAACAAGATGGTCATCGCAAACTGACATGGACAGTTGTGAAAGCAATTCCTCCACGTCCCGCAAATAGAGATCAGCCGCCATCCATCGTGCCAGTCGTAATACCTCTAGAGTTACATCAGCGGTCACATTGGGATTGCCGTCTCGATCTCCACCCATCCATGAGGAAATTCGAATCGGTGCGACCTCAAGGGGTAATGTTTCTCCGGTTGCCTGATGAACAAGTCTTTCAAGGCGCATTCGAACTTGAGGAATCGCTGTCCATAAAGAGTGTTCGATAACTGCATAACCCCACTTGGCTTCATCCTGTGGTGTGGGACGCTCTGTCCTGATCTCGTCAGTAAACCAAACTTCGGCGATCAGTCGCTCGAGTTCTGTTCGCGACTCCGGTGACATGTCGTGATCTTCCACAACGTCCTGCAGTGCATCGGCGATGCGGTTGTACTTCTGTATCAGGGTGCGACGCGTAATTTCGGTCGGGTGTGCGGTTAAAACTAAATCGCAGTGTATGTTGGAAACACTTTCAACGAGTGTGGCGTTGCTGACGCCATTCTCGGACAGCCGAGCAAACAGCTCTTCCAGCTGGCTGCCGACGTATTGCTCGGTGGATTCTGTCTGCTCTGCGATGTTGGTGAGATTCAAGAACTGGTTAAATGCCCTTGCGATTGAGATCAGATCTTCATCGTCAAGGGTGCGCAGAACTTCCCGAAGACGTTCGTGATCACCTTTTTCACCATCATCGTCCACGGACTGGCGGTTGGCTTTTGCCAGAAGTCGAATTGCTTCTACTTTTTCCAGGAAAGCTTCGCCATGCTGCTTTGTCATGGTTTCGCCAAGAATGGTGCTCAGTGTTCTGACGCGGTGACGGAGTCTTCTTGTAATGAGTTCATTCATAGGGTGATTTTACTTCGTCCATGGTGCAAGTGCACACCTGACCCCGTTGTGATTCAATGACTGGCTACTAATTAACCGATTGAGGGAGCAGCGCGTGGATGAACTGAATATGACAGGGAAAGTCGCTCTGATTACTGGGGGGAGCCGAGGCCTTGGTAGGTCCATGGCGTTGGGTTTTGCAAGGCATGGCGCCAATGTCGCAATTGTCTCTCGAAAAATGGAGAGCTGCGAGGCGACCGCAAAGGAAGTTGAGGCCCATGGTGTAGAAGCTTTTCCCTATGCTGCCCATGCTGCTGATTGGGATTCACTGGATCAGATGGTTGATGCTGTTTATGAACGATTTGGCAAGGTTGATGTGCTGATAAACAACGCAGGGATGTCTCCCCTGTATCCTTCGTTGGATCAGGTTTCCGAAGCGCTTTTTGATAAGGTCATCGGCGTCAATTTGAAAGGTCCCTTTCGCTTAAGTGCAAATATCGGCTCACGAATGGCTGAAGGGGATGGTGGTTGCATCATCAATGTCTCCAGCATTGCTGCGGTCAATGCGAGCCCCAACTCGGAACCCTACGGTGCTGCGAAAGCTGGATTGAATGCGATAACGCGATCTTTTGCTTATGCCTACGGCCCAAAGGTTCGTGTGAACTGCATTATGGCAGGGCCCTTTTTAACCGATATCAGTAAAGCCTGGGATATGGACGCCTTTGCGAAACGCGCTGAGGAAGATATTCCGTTGCAGCGTGGTGGCGATCCTGAAGAGGTTGTTGGTGCGGCGCTCTACTTTGCCAGTGAGTCAGCTGGATTTACTACCGGCGCGATTCTCGCGATTGACGGCGGTGCCCACTAATGATCGTTGCGGATGGCGAAAACGAAGTCTCTAAAGATATCCATCAGAGTTTCGTACTTGTAATCGGTGAACTCACCAGCGTCGAAATACATACCGTGTTCGGCACAGGCTTCATACTGAATGTGAGTCTGTAGTGGGTCGTTTAACTGTTCCATGGGTTTGCCGCAGCGTGGGCAGTTTACGTCTCGTATCTTGTTGTGCTCTCTGCCAACGCCGGGGTCGCCGTCATCGATATAGTCAGACATCCATTTGTCCTTCAGGAGTTCGGCTTCTCCGATATCAAACCAAATGCCACGACAGTTGATACAGCGGTCGACCTCGACACCACCGCTAAGTGTGCTCAGGGTGACTTCGTTCATTATGCCTTGGCACTTGGGGCATTGCATGATCACGATTCCGGGAGTTGGTCCGCGATCATTATCCATGTTTGCTAGAATCAATCCATGAAAAGTATTGATCCCGCCGTCATCGAATTCGCGAATGAAGCGTTCTATTTGGCTTTTAATAATCGCGATCTGAAGCAGATGTCTTACATCTGGTCAGTAGATTATCCGTCTGTTTGTATTCATCCGGGTTGGGCGCCTCTTATCGGGCGAGAAGATATTCTTCAGAGTTGGGAGTCTATCTTTGCGGGTCAGTCAGAGGGGACTGCCATCGTTTGTCACGGCACTCGAGTGTTGCAGCAGGGTGACCTCTTCTCTGTGATTTGCTTCGAGCAACTTTCTGGAGGCTGGTTGGTTGCTGCGAACAATTTTATTATCGAAGCTGGGAACGCTCGAATGGTTCATCATCAGGCAAGCCAGTGTATGGAGCCGCCAGAGTTCGAACAGAAGGCGCAAACCTTGCAGTAATCTCAGTCCTTTTTGTATGCCGGATGCATTTGGCCCCAGCTCCTATGAGGGCTGGACGTATCTGGTGTAGCAGATCGACTGCCTCGACTGTCCAACATGAGCATTTCTTGAGCGATGATTTCAGTCACGCGTCTCTCTCGCTCACCATCCTGAAAGGTTCGGTTCTTCATTTCGCCAGCGATGAAAATTCGTGAACCTCTCGAGAGGTACTGGCCGCAGACTTCGGCGAGCCCCCGAAAAGCAACGATTCGAATCCACTGGGTGTCTTCCTGTTGAACACCGGATCCTCGATCTTTCCATCGCTTATTGACGGCCAGTGAAAATCTGGCGACAGCGACGCCCTTGGCTGTGAAGTTCAGGTCAGGATCGGCACCCAGGCGGCCAATGAATTCGCAGCGGTTGAGATCGTTCGACATACTGTAATTATATACAGTATTCCAGGTGAGGCTAGTTGTCCTCTTCTTTTAATCTGATTCGGCTTTTCTGGTCTGGATACTTGCCGACGATATCTTTGTAGAATTCTCGCAGGCGGTCCATGTCAGCGCCTAATTCAGTAGGTAGAAAAGCGGGTCCAAGTCCCGCCTCTTTTTTCTCGTAGTCCAGGTAACCGCATACCATTGGAATTTGCGCTGCTTGGGCAATTCGATAAAACCCAGATTTCCAGTAGTCGGTGTAGCCTCGCGTCCCGGATGGGGGCACAACCAAATTGATGCCAATGCCATGCTCTATCTCAGCCGAAAGCGTCTGCACCAAGTTATTGGGTTTAGATCGATCGACCGGGACACCCCCCAGGTATTTCAGGAGCCGGCCGAGTGGTGTTTTGAATAGTCCGTCTTTACCCAGCCAGTTAACGGATATGCCAAATGAGTAGGCAGCCGCCAGCAGGAAAATAAAGTCCCAGTTGCTGGTGTGTGGTGCAGCAATGATGATCATATTCTTCGCTTTTGGTACTTCTCCTGCTTTTTGCCACCCCGACACTTTTAACAAAAAGTTGCCCAACAATGTGGCGAAGGTGCTACAGCTTCTAGGCGTTTGATCCAGCTCCGTCATTTGTTCCCTTTCAATTTTGCGCTCTTTTTATTTTCGCGACCGCTTCTCATCGGGCTTCGCGCAATGTACACGCTGGATACGTCGAATGCTACTTACAAAACCGTTACATGTGCCACATAGTCATGCCCGGGACCGTTCGTTAAGTTGTTTCTGTCGAATCGCCGTTATCTTGTTGATTACAGGCGTCTAATGCAGTACCAATAGGGCTAAATCTCTGAGGGCCAAATTATGTTCCGGAAGCTGACCGTCTTCTTCCTGCTACTCCTACTGTCCACTTGGTACCTGCCAAACGTTTCTGCGAGTGATCTTCATGACACAGCGCAACAGGCGATGGTGGATGGGGATATCGAGGGGGCACTTTCTGCCTATGTTGATGTGCTTGCAAAGAATCCAGATGACTCAGAAGCGCTCGAAGTTGCGGTGTTGCTCGCGGAACAATTGGGGGTGAACGACTTAGCGATGCAGTTGATCGCCGCAGATGTTGAGCGGGCTGTTGAGCTCGGGAACATAACGAGGATTCAGGCGAGCCTAAAACTGCTGGGAGAGGCGTCCGCCACATTACCAGCCTGGGTGGATGAAAAGCTTAAAGCGGCCTCGGTCGTTGAATCTCCTCAGGAGGCAGATGCTCAGGCATGGCAGGAGTTGATGGGCGAAGCCCAGCAAGCCATGCAGTTGGGAGACCTTGAAACCGCAACCATGCTGCTTGAAGGCGCGGTGCTTCTTTCCCAGGAAGCCTTCGGGCCGAATCATTGGTTTACGGCGGTCTCCATGAGGGAAATGGGGTTGGCCTTCCGACAATTGGGTGACGCAGAAACCGCAGACTCTTTCTACGGCGAAGCCTTTGGTGTCAGCGCAGAACTTCTGGGTGAAGGACATCCGCAGACGCTTTATATATCGGCATTGATCGCCGAGCTATACGAAGCTGCGGGCGCTTACCCTGAGGCCATCGGAATGAAAGAAATGAACGTTGCGCTTTTTGAGCAATCTCTCGGTGCAAATCATGCATTGACGCTTGAGGCGATGGTTCGCCTCGCTGAATCGATGCAAGCTGCAGCAGACAATGTCGCGGCTACAGCCATGATGTCGCAGGCTTGCGCGTCCTATGCAAATGCTCTGACCCAATATCATCCAAAGACGCTTCAGTGTGAACAGTGGCTTGCTAGACTGCACAGAGATACCGGTAGTCTGAATGATGCGCAAGCGACGATTGATCGCATTTCGGAAAACCTCAGACTTTCCTCGAATGGCATTAGTGAGTTCGCTCTCCGCAACATGCTGGATCTTGCCGATGTTTATATTGCGCGTGGAGAATTGCAGCAGGCTAAGGATATGTTGTCCGGACTGATCCTGACCGCGCGTCAAATCGGATCCACCAAACTGAGTTATACCGGAAAAACTTACCTCGCAAGAATTTTGAGTAGCGAGGGTGATGGCGACTCAGCCACCTCAGTTGCGGAAGATGTGATCAACCACGGTCGCGTGGCCTGGCAGAGTAACCCGATCGAATTCTACAACGTGCTGGTTGAGCTTGGTGCTTATTATCAGAGACAGAGTCGGTTTGATGAGGCGGAGGATGCTTTTCAGGAAACACTGAATGCGATGTTGGAACTTGGAGGAGAACTTCATCCAACAACTTTGGTCGCTCTAAACAATCTCGGAAACCTGTACGAGCAGATGGGGCTTTACGACGAAGCTGAACCGCTGCTCAAGCAGACTCTTGGCGGGATGGAACAGACCTTTGGTTTGAGTCACCCGCAAACGTCGCGTACACGCAACAATCTTGCTCTCCTGCATGAAAGCCAAGGCAACTTTCGAGAGGCAGAACCGCTTTACTTGACCAGTTATCAGCACCTGTCGAGCAGTCTTGGCGAGAACCACATTGATGCTATCGGTATGCAGAATAATCTCGCTTACCTCTATATGTTGATGGAAAAGTATGATTCTGCGGCTGAGATGTTTGAACAGCTTGTCGAGCGCTGGAGCATTACGGCGGGGCCGGAACATCAGGATGCATTGAAAAGCCTGAATAACCTTGGCCGGGTTTATCACAAACAAGGTCGGCTGGATGAAGCGCGCCAGACTGTCAGTCAGGCTTTGGCATCACGCCGTTCTACGCTTGGGGACAAGCACATCGATACGGTTCGGTCTTTGATAGACATGGGTGTGATCAGCCTTGATCAGGGATTGTTGGATGACGCGGCGAGAGATCTCGAGCTTGCGCTAAAGACCGCTGAAGAAGTCATCGGTGATCAGCATCCGTACACCTTTGAAGCGTTAAATAACCTGGCAAAGGTTCGAGAAGCTAAGAATCAACTTGCCGCAGCGGTAAGTTTGAGAGAGTTAGGTCTCGAGCGACGAAGTCAATTTCTTGATCGTATGCTCTGGGTCACCGGTGAGAACGCTCGGGAGGGCTATATGCGACTCCACAGGCCCGAGTTGGATGATTACCTGAGGCTGCTTGCGTCGGTGGATGATCCTGAACGAGGAAAAAAGGCCATCGAGGTGAGTCTGCAACGAAAAGGTTTGCTTCTGAAAATCACATCGGAGATTGAGCAGATCTCCCAAATGTCCAAAGAACCAAGAATCGCCCTAATTGCGGCGTCACTCGAGGAGGCAAGAAAGGATCTTGCGTCACTGACCCTTTCTGGTCCTACCGCAGAAACCCAGGGTCGCCACTCGGAAGCACTCTATGATCTGGAGCTGCGAGTAAACGAATTGCAGGGTGAACTCGGTCGAGCGAGCGCCCGCTACCGTTCTTCTATAGCAGGCACAAATGCTGATACGTTAGAGGACGCCCTGCCAGACAATACAGCGCTCGTGGATTATTTGATGTACAGCGACAACGGAGAGGGAAAAGCGCTAGCGAGCGTCATGATCAAGAAAGATGGCGAAGTGACATACGAACTGGTTAGGTTTCCCGATAGTGCACAAATGACATTGGCAATTCAAGAATACAGAGAGTTGATACAGGATGACCTGGCAGACGAAGACGAACTCCTAGAGGTGGGCATGGTTGCACATGAGCTTGTCTGGTTACCGATCGAAGATGTGATTGGTGATCTGGAGTACGTCTATCTGATTCCGGATGGTGTGCTGAATATCCTGCCATTCAACGCACTGGTCAACGAAGACGAAGAGTATCTGGTGCAGACTACCGATCTGCACATTCTGACATCAGGGCGCGATCTTCTCCCCAACGAATATGAGCTTGCGCGAGGAGACTATATGATCCTTGCGGGACCTGACTATGATGCAGATGGTGTGGTAGATGAGAGTCAGATTGCAGCCGCGGAAGGTCGTCGCTCTGCGGCCCTTAAGGTGGGTATTCGTGGCGCGGGGAGCGGATTGCGAGGTCTCAACTTCGCGCCATTACCGGGAGCTGAAGAAGAGGGCCGAGTCATCACTGACCGTGTAGACGAAGGCGGGGCAGGGGACCAAACTGAGGTGTATTTTGGCAACGATGCTCAAGAGCAAGTGTTGGCTAGTATGTCTTCGACACCAGAAGTGCTGCATGTAGCGACTCACGGTTTTTTTCTGGAGGCGGATGAGAGTTTGCGAAAGCGTCTCCTAAAGATGCAGAGATCAGCAGAAATTCAGGTCCCTCCCCCCGGCGACAATCCTTTGCTTCGAGCCGGCCTTGCGTTTGCTGGCATCAATACTAACGCACAATTTCTGGGTGATATCGATACGATGAATGATGGCGTACTAACCGCGCTCGAGGTTCTCGGGTTAGATTTATCGGGTACCCGGCTGGTCGTTCTCTCTGCGTGTGAGACGGGACTGGGTGAGATACACGAAGGTGAAGGTGTTTACGGGCTGCGCCGTTCGTTTCAGGAAGCAGGAGTTGCCGAAGTTGTCAGTTCTCTCTGGGAAGTCAGTGATGCAGGCACGCAAGCAATGATGACTGATTTCTATGATCGAATTGTGGCCGGTATTCCCGCCAGAGAAGCACTGCGCGAAACGCAGCTTGCGCTGATTGATTCCCCCGAATGGGGTTATCCGTATATATGGTCGGCATTTATGATCGTTGGTAGTTACGAATCGGCAGGTATCGCGATTCAGTAGTTAGACAAACACCTGTCTGTCATTAAGATAGTGGCGCGCAGAGAGACACGCATGTGGCGCGTTTAGTATAAAGGAGGACGTTAGTGCATCGTTGTTTACAAACTATGAGCGTGCTGCTCTTAGCTCTGTCTGCACAAACATGGGCGCAAACGTTGGAAGACACGATCCGGATCACGCTGCGAACTAATCCGGACGTGCTCGCGAGTCTGTACTCTGTTGACGCCGCTGAAGAGCTGAAGAATCAGGCTCGCGGAGCCTATTTCCCAAGCATAGACCTGGTGCTTGCTGGCGGTTACGAGAATTCCAACAACACGACGACCAGGGCGCTCGGCGAAGATGACATTGACCTGACGCGCTCAGAAAGCAGCATTCGTGTGACCCAGTTGCTGTTCGATGGCGCTTCCACTCGCAATTTCGTGCGTCAGCAATCGGCACTCGTTGACGCAGCGCTCGCAAGACTGGTAGGTACACAGGAAAACGTCGGTTTGAGGGCTATCCAGGTTTACCTTGAAGTGTTGCGTCGTAACGAAATCGTTAGGTTGGCGGAAAGAAATCTTGCCCACCATGATGAAACGCTGGAAAAAATCACTGAACGCTTTGAAAGCGGTGTGGGTACCAAAGTAGACGTTGTACAAACCCGCGGTCGTCGGGCTCAGGCAAAATCCAATGTGCTCCTGTCTCAGAGGGAAGCAAAGAACGGCGTTGCTGAATATTTTCGGGTCGTTGGGGAGTATCCGGAGGCACTCAGCCTACCGGCAGCGGTTGAATCTTTGCCCCAGACACTCGAAGAAGCACTGGAACTGGCCAAAGTAAACAATCCCGGTATTGAAGCGGTTGAAGCAGAACTTGCGGCAACGGAAGCGGCTCGCAAGGGCGCAAGAGGTGCTTTCTATCCGCGCTTTGATCTTGAGCTTGGTGCTACTCGAAACGATGACTTGGACGGCTCCGAAGGCGCCAACGATGATGAGACCGCTGTTGTCAGGATGACATACAACCTTTATCGAGGGGGGTCAGACCGAGCCCGGTTGAACGAAGCAGAAGCTCGAGAATTTGCAGCGCGGGAAAGTCTGCGCAGTACTCAACGTGCCGTTGAGGAAGACGTGACTCTGATCTGGAACGAGTTGCAGGACATTCTGGTGCGACTCGAATACTTGGACGCCCACGTAAAAGCGACAGAGGAAGTGCTCGAGGTCTATCGTGAGCAGCTCACCCTAGGTAAACGGACGCTCCTCGACCTACTTGATGTGCAGAATGAGTTGTTACGTGCTCAAATTGCCAAAACCACGGGTGACTATGTGGCGCTGCTCGCCAGATACAGAGTGCTGGCTGGTACTGGGCAGCTTTTGGACACGCTGGAAATCGATCCAGAACGCTCCTAACATTTTCCCTGAGGGGCAACCCCTCTCTGACAAAATCCTATGCAAAATCCACCTAGGCAAGCGCCGGTAAATATGCGTTAATCGCTCCTTGCTAAAATTTCGTTGGCTTTAAAAATCAATAAGTTATGATCGGTGTAGGTCTGGATTTCGGTACTTCTAACAGTGCAGCCGCATGGTATGACGGTGATCGAGTGCATATGGTGCCACTGGAAGAAGACGGGCCCATTATGCCTACAGCGACTCACTTAGATCGAGAACTGGTAACGCTTACCGGTGAGGCGGCAGTCAGACAGTACATTGACGACAATCGTGATCGGATTGTCGAGCTGACGCCGGAAGTCATCGCCAAAACCTCTATGGTCACCTCGGAAGCCAACCCAGATGATCCTCACTCTCAGGCAGAAACCGCAACCCAGAATGTCTACGGTCAGCCGCTCGTCGACAGGGGTATGCCAGGTCGTTTGTTTCGGGGTGTTAAACGATTGCTGGGTAACAGTTCCGTCAAGCGGCTGATGGTTTTTGATCATCCGTTCAGGCTAGTGGCGCTTATTACACCGGTTCTGTTACGTATTCGCCGAGCCATCGAGAAGTGTTTGTCTGAGCCATTGAGTGATATTCATTTCGGTCACCCGGTACTGTTTGAGGGAAAGGAGGCGCAAAGAAATTCTTTAGCCTTTGAGCGTCTTTCTGAGGCTTGCTCTTACGCTGGCATCAACCAGCTGTCGTTTTATCCAGAGCCAGTCGCAGCAACTCTGAGCTATCGTCATGATGAGCAGTCACCGGCGAGTGGCTGTGTGCTGACCGTGGATTTTGGCGGCGGCACTCTGGATCTCAGTGTGGTTGAATATGAAGGTGCCACATTTGATGTGTTGGCAACGACGGGCTTGCCATTGGGTGGTGATCATATCGATCAACTCATTTTCAAGGATTTGCTCTTTCCTGAGTTTGGCAAGGGCGAGATGTGGTCCAGGGTGAAGGATGGATATCTGATTGAAAACGAATTTCCTTTTGAGGAATACGAAGACAAGTTGCTGAACTGGGCAGTGACCTACATCCTGAACCAGAATGAGTACCGATCGATGATCGTCGACCGAATTAGACAGGGTGGAGAAGGTAAAGAAAAGTTCGAGCGCCTCTTGGATTTGATTACACACAACTATAGTTATCTTGTTTTCCAGGCGATTAAAGAAGCGAAGGCAGCACTCTCATCGGTAGAGGAAACCATCATCGATATTCCTGAGCTGGACTTGGCCTTGCCGTTCTCACGAGATCAGCTGGAATCAATAATGTCGGGGATGTTGTCTGAAATGCAGGATGTTGTTGCCCGGGTTCTGGATTTGGCTAACCGGACAACCGATGATGTCGACATTGTGATTCGAACCGGCGGTTCGTCACAGATAGCAGCTGTAAAGCGCATGCTGGAAGCGCAATTCCCGGAAAAAGTCGTCGAGCATGACCCGTTTGCCAGTGTTGCTGCAGGCCTCGCGATCGCCAGCTATCATGGATACCAGGTTGAGGAGCAACACGTATCATGAGTGACATCAGTCGATTCCCTGTCCCGGAAATCAAAGATCTGCCGGGCGACCTGCGTGAAAGAATTGAGGGCATTCAGGAAAAAACAGGATTTGTACCCAATGTGTTTCTGGTTCTGGCTCATCGCCCCGATGAGCTGCGAGCTTTCATGCAGTACCACGATATTCTGATGGAGAAGGATTCGGGACTTAGCAAAGCAGAGCGGGAAATGATTGTGGTGGCGACCTCGGCTGCGAATGACTGTCAGTACTGTGTCGTTGCCCATGGCGCTATTTTGCGGATTCGAGCCAAAAATTCACTGATTGCGGATCAGGTCGCTATCAACCACCGGAAAGCAGATTTATCCAATCGCCAAAGCGTGATGCTCGATTTCGCACTCAAGGTAGCAACAGACTCTGCATCCATCAGTGATGAGGATATCGGGAAGGTCAGAGCGGAAGGTTTTTCCATGGATGATGTATGGGACATCGGCGCCATCGCTTCTTTCTTTGCTTTGAGCAATCGCATGGCGAATCTCACCAGTATGCGTCCGAACGAAGAATTTTTCGGAATGGCGCGATAAACGTTTAAACCCATCGCCGGAGAATGCGTCTAAACTCTTGACAGGCGTGTATTGGGGCACCGGTTGTGTCATCTGAAGCTGCGTTGATTGAGCGCGCAAAGAACAACGACTATCGAGCGTACGAAGAACTTTACCATCTGCATATTGGAAAGGTCTTCGCGCTCTGCGTACGCCTCCTGAATGATAGAGATACGGCGGAGGACATGGCTCAGGAAGCCTTTGTTCAAGCCTGGCGTAACCTGTCGAAATTCCGTGGTGACAGCGCATTCGGGAGCTGGCTGTATCGAATCACCACCAATACTGTCCTGAGTTACCTGCGGAAACAAAAACACTTCCAGAACAGTCTGGATATTGACGACATCGAGCTAGAGTATCGGGAAACTCAGGAAGAAAAACTCAGTCTTGAGGTCGCGATCGCAGCCTTGCCAGATGGTGCGAGGGCCGTTTTTGTGCTCTATTCCCTGGAGGGTTACACCCATGATGAGATTGCAGGCATGCTGGATATTGCCGTGGGCAGCAGCAAAGCCCAGCTGCATCGGGCGCGATCCTTACTCAGGGAGAAACTTTCATGAGCTTTACAACCATTTAGGCCAAGAGAACGTCTAAAAAGCATGACAAACGAAAAAGACACAATCAGCGATCTGGAACTTGCGCGAATGGTGCGGGATCTCGAGTCTGAAATGCAGCCGCATAGAGATCTTTGGGTCGGCGTTGAGCGTCGTATCCAGGAGCATCCGCAGAAGCCGTGGCGAGATCAGCAGTTCTGGATGCCATACGCTGTTGCAGCCAGCCTAGTCCTCGCGGTTTCAGCTTTGGTGATAAACATTGTTGAGTTACAGCAACCCAGACCCGTTGCACAGGGACAGCTCGCCGGGCTTGGTGAAATCCAGCAGGAGTACCTTCAGGTGAGAAACCCAATGGTGGAGCGCTTTACCCAGGTGAACAGCGCTCTGGATGAAGAGACCCGTAACGATCTTTACGAAAGTCTTTCGATCCTCGACCGAGCGCGACGTGATCTTGAATATCAGGTTCAGGCAAACCCTGAAAACACCAGGCTGAGGTCGATGCTGATTCGCATTCATGAGCAGGAACTGGAATTGTTGAAGCGGGACTTCGTTCACTCAGGAACATCGTTATGAACATCAGAAATTTCTCCCGGCGAATATTCGCTGTTTCGACGTTTGTCGCTCTGGTGCCTGTTGCGCTGGCCGAAGGCGAGTCAGTGGATATGACTCAGGATGTCCAATCCGAAGGCCTGGTTTCGATCAACGTAGTGCGTGGCAGGGTCAGTGTTGAGGCCTGGGATAAATCCGCGGTTCGCGTCCACGGTACGTTGGATGAGAAGACGAAAGAATTCATTTTCGAGGTGGATGGCGATGAGACGCAAATCGAAGTGAAAATTGATAACGATCGCGACAGCTGGTGGGGTGGCGGTAGCCAGGGTTCTGACCTGACGGTTCAGCTACCTGCAATGAGCCTGCTCGAGGTGAAAGGCGTGTCAACGGATGTCGACGTGCAGGGCATGGAAAGTGATGTAGACATTGGCGCGGTCAGCGGTGACCTGAACCTTGTCGGTGGCAAAGGGCGCGTGACGGTCCAATCTGTAAGTGGTGATGTTGATGTTCGAGATGTCACGGGACGATTGCGAATTGGGACGGTGAGCGGCGATGTGGATACTCAGGGCATCAATGGTGAGGCCAAATACACGTCCGTTAGCGGCAGCATCCTGATTCGCGATGGTGGAGATCACATGAGCGTCGAGACGGTTTCCGGTGATATCGAAGTTTCCAATGACTTAGTGAACTCTGTGGCAGGCCATTCCGTATCTGGTGACATTGAAGTCATCAGTCAGGAAACCGGACTTGGTGACATAGAGTTTGATAGTGTCAGCGGTTCTATCCGTTTGAGATTGGGGGGTGATATCAACGCACGATTTGATATTGAAACTGGCTCAGGCGCCATTCGAAACAGGCTGAGCAAAGATAAGCCTAAAGTTTCCAAATATGTCGGTGATGAGTCTCTCAGGTTTACGATGGGTGACGGCGATGGCAGCGTTGTCCTGTCGACTCGCTCCGGCGACATCAACCTCAGTGCGAACTAGTTAATCGGGGTAATGAGGTAGGAGCAGCGTCTCGCACCCTCCAGCAGATAATCCTCTCTTTTCACGGTTGCCCTATCCTCGAACAGTGCCTGGAAGGTTTGCAGTTCAGCGCGGCAGAATCCCTGGCAGCTGGTGGCTGCGATACAGATAGGGCAGTGGTTTTCGGCGAGTCTGAATGTGCCATCCGGAAGACGTTCGGTTTCAGCCATATAACCCTCAGCGGTTCTCAGTCTGGCAAGCTCGGTCACTTTGGCCGCAAGCGTTCGCTTGGTTTCTATGGCCGCATGGTAGGTTTCCTCTGCTTTCTTCGCACAATCAGTGATGATTTTGTCGAGCGCCTGTTCTCCCAGAAGGTCACGCACGCTGGCGATCAGTTCTACCGTCATCTGGGCGTGCGCATCGGGAAAGCGAGCATGACCTTGTTCCGTGAGCTGCCACCGGGCTACAGGTCTTCCGCGCTTCTGCGGCGCCGGTGGCGTGGTGGTGACCAGGGCTTGTTCCTCGAGGATGGCCATGTGTTGCCGAATGCCCATGGTCGTCATGCCAAGCGACAGGCTCAAGTCCTTTGCGGATTGAGGCCCTAATCGCTTGATTTGATGAAGGATTTTATCCTGGCTTCCTGAGATCTCAGCCATCTTTCCGCAGCGCCAATAATAAGTGAATAAAAAACTTTACTAATTATTCAGAAGAGAGGGAAGTGATACACAGCTCGAACACGCCAAGATGTTAGTGGAATCCATCGAGGAAACGGTCCGCGTCTCTCAGTTGTTTTTTCAAAGGCGCTTACGGGGCAATACCCAGGCCATCAGGAAAGTGACATGGTAATTAGGCACTGACCGTTGGGCTTGGTTCTGCCCTTGGATCGATAGGTTCGTCAACGTCGTTGTGCACGACCAGAGCCGGATCTTCAGCGTTGTTCAGGCCCCAGAAGTTCAACCAGTCCTCCAGCATCAGGTACAGGCTTGGCACCAGGAACAGGGTGATGGCCGTTGCGAACAACACGCCGAAGGCGAGCGAGATAGCCATTGGGATGAACATGAAGGTCTCAGGATCGTTGTTTGTCATGAGCGGGATCAAACCAACAAACGTTGTCACTGAGGTCAGGATGATCGGCCTGAAACGAACCACACCGGCATTTGCCACGGCTTCGAACAGATCAACGCCCTGACGTCTTTGCCGGTTGATGTAGTCCACAAGCACGAGTGAAGCATTCACCACAACACCGGATAGGGCGATGATGCCCAGCATCGAGAAGAAAATCAGGTCCCACCCCATGATGTAGTGGCCAACAATGGCGCCAACCGCACCGAAGGGAATGACGCTCATGATAACAAGCGGCTGCATATAGCTTTTCAAAGGAATTGCCAGGAGCGCAAATATGATCATCAGGGCTAGTGGAATGGTTGACACCATGCTGCCCAGGGCTTTGTTTCTTTCCTCCTGCTCTCCGGAGATTTTGAAGGCGACACCGGGGAAGTCAGCGTTTGTGCATCGGCTCTCTCGATTGCCGAAGCTCGTTCCACGCTCGCAAACCGCTTTTTCGACCGCAGCAATCACCTCTTCTGGCGTCACCACACTTCTGTTCACATCACCTTTTACATCAACAACACGCTGCTGATCTTCACGATTGATTGAGCTGAATCCGGTGCCGTAATCAACACGGGCGACCGTGGAAAAGGGGACCTCGGTGCCGTCGTTGGTCCTGATACGCATATTCTCTAAGTTGCCGAGAGATCGCCGTTCTTCTTCAGGATAACGGACCATGACACGGACATCATCAGTGCCTCTCTGAATGCGCTGCGCCTCCTCGCCGTAGAAGGCTTGTCTTACCTGGCGAGCCAGGTCGTTCAAGGAGAGCCCAAGCGGCTTGGCTTCCGGCAGGATATCCAGTTTGATTTCCTGTTTGCCGGCACGGAAGGAGTCAGTCAGGTCCATCACGCCGGGGTAGCGGGCAAGTTCGGCTTTAAGGAGCTGAGCAGCGTCACGAAGCTGTTCTATGTCGCGTCCTTTGAGCTGCAGAGCGATAGGGTCTCCCGCGTTAAACGTGTTGGTTGTGAACTGTAGTTCAACGGCATCCGTTACCGAACCGGTTTTCTCGCGCCAGACCTCGGCAATTCGATTCGTATTCCAGCCCGGTCGATCTTCGATGGGCACGAGTGTTACGACGATCTCAGCAAGGTGGCTGCCGCCTGCCGTCATGGCGGGTGGACCGTTGCTCCTCGCCGCGTTAACGCCAATGGATTGGAAGCTTTGCTGTATAACCGATCTATCGGTAAAGCCGAGTTCCTCATTAATTTCTCGGGCAGTCTCAAAAGCAGCGCGTTCGATTTGGCTGGCGGCTTCCTCAGTAAATTCAACATTGATGCCTTCCGGCATTGTCAGCGTCGCATAGATACGATCACCTTCTACAGCGGGGAAGAACTGGAAGATAACTCGCCCACTGGCGATCAGCGCGATAGAAGTGACGAGCACGAAGGTTGCGACTGCCCAGGTCACCCAGCGCCACTGGAGTGTTTTGACCAGGAAGGGTCGATAGACCTCGGTGGCAACCCATTCCAGAGAATTCGCAAATTTGCTCTGGAAAGCAATCCATCCTCTCACGACCGCTGTCTTCTCCATGAAGTAGCCTTCGGTTTTTCGATGGGCGAGGTGAGCAGGCAGGATAAACATGCACTCCAGAATGCTGAATATCAGGCACACCAGTACAACCCAGCCGATGATGGAGAAGAATTCACCCATTCGACCTTCAATCAGAAGAATAGGGAGGAAGGCTGCGATGGTGGTTAGTACACCGAAAACTACTGGTGTGATGACCTCGGCAGTACCTGCGATGGCGGCCTCCCGGTGATTTCGGTCCGTTGTTTCGTGACTGAATATTCTCTCACCCACGACAATGGCGTCATCCACGACGATGCCCAACACCAGTATAAATGCCAGTACGGTTAATGAGCTGATGTTGATACCCGCAAAGGGGAATGCCCAGATAGCACCCATGATGGCGATGGGAATGCCGGCGGCAACCCAAATCGCGACTTTGAACCGGAGAAACATCGTCAGAATCAGCAATACCAGAGCAAGGCCTGCATAGGCGTTTTTGGTCAGCGCGCCAATGCGTCGATCCAGTGCGACGGATTCATCAATCCATATGCTCAGAGAGACCCCGCGGGGTAGCAGACTTCGCTTCTTCTCGATGTATTGTTTGACCGCCTGTGCAGAGGTGATGGTATCTTCCTCACCAACTCTGTAGACCATGACAGAGACGGCACGCTCGCCGTTGAATCTTGCTCGCAAAAATCCTTCCTGAAAGTCGTCGCGCACAATGGCAATGTCTCCCAACGTGATGTTGGTACCATCAGGGCGAGTGACAACGACGATGTCCTCGTACTCGTATCCGCGATACGCCTGGCCCTTGGAGCGAAGTAGAATTTCACCGCCCTCGGTTTTGATCGACCCGCCCGGAAGATCCAGCGACGCCCTTCGGATCGCGTCCGCGATCTGGGTCATGGTCAGGTTATATTGACGCAACGTCTGTTCACTGACTTCGATGGAGATCTCCCAGGGCCGCGCGTAACTGACTGCAACCTGTGAAATACCCTCCAGTGCTGAGATATCGTCGCGTACCTCCTCGGCAATGAGCTTTAATGTGGCTTCATCAGTGTCACCGTGAACGATCAACGAGATCGTCTGACCTCGGAACTGCATTGAGCTGACAATCGGCTTTTCGGTTTCACTGGGGAAGGTCGAGATGGCATCCACCTTTCCTTTAATGTCGTTTAGCGCGGTGGTTATATTCGCGTCCTGCAGGAGTTCGATCATGACCGAACACATACCTTCACGAGCGATAGTGTGAACACGATCCATGCCGTCAACACCTTCAATGGCTTCTTCTATTCGAATACAGACGGCTTCTTCAACTTCCTCCGGTGCAGCACCGAGATAAGGTACCTGTATTTGGACAATGCCCGGTTCGATGTTGGGAAACTCTTCTTTATGCATAGAAAAGAGAGAAATGGTTCCGCCTGCCAGGAAGATGAGCATCATCAGGTTGGCGGCAACCGGGTTATCGGTAAACCAGGCGATGATTTTGTGGTTTTCCATGATGTTATCCGTTCGCGGGCTGCGAGATGGTGTTGACGCGCATGCCTTCAATCACGGTTTGCAGTGGCGAAACATTGACGATGTCGCCGGAATTGAGTCCGCCTGAAATCAACACATTGTCATTTTCGAAACGCATGATTTCCACACCGCGATAGTGCAGTCGGCTGTCTCCATCAACAATCAGAACTTGGTTCTGATTTCGCAGCGCAGCGCGAGGCAGAGTGACGACATTGTCTACAGCTCGACCCTTAATGCTGGCATTAACGAAGAGACCTACGGGTAAATCTGGTTGATCCGGGTTTTCTGCATTCCGGACTCGAACCACTGCGGTCACCATGCGACTCTTGGAATCAATTTCTGCTTCCGTTCTTACCAGCTTGCCCACCCATTCGTAGTGTTTGCCGCCATAGTCGGTCGAGAGAAGAACGTCCGGTGCAAGATCGCCGCTGAGTTCTCCACGGTGACCGAGTGGCAGGTCAAGATACGCCAGCTGTAAGTCAGCCACGGGCAATCGGACTTCAGCGGACTCGCTGCCATAAATAGACGCAATCGATTGTCCCCGGCTAAGGTACTGTCCGAGGTCGACTTTTTCTGTCCGGACCAGGCCTTCATAAGGCGCACGGATTTCAGTTCGATTCAGATCTCGATTTGCCTGCTCGAGTGCAATCTGTGAATCCTGCAATGCGGCTTTTGCGATCCGGTGATTTCTAAGAACGTTTTCGAGACTGGACTGGCTCGTCAGTTTTTTCTTGACCAGTTCTTCCATGCGACCCAGCTCATAGCGTGCCAGTTCTTCCTCTGCTCTGGCTCGGCTCAACGTGGCCTGTGCGCGAGCCACCATGGAACGATAGTCGCGATCATCAATCTTCAGCAATACATCATCTGCTTTGAAGTAACCGCCTGCGACCAGGTTAGGAGAAACCCAGCTTACCCGACCGTTCACCTCAGGAATCAGTTCACTTTCTTTATGTGGCACTACCGTACCCTGGGAAGTCACCTCCAGTCGGATCGGAGACCGCTCTACCTCGATAACGCGAATGCTGGTTGCCATCTCCTCCGGGGCAATTTGCTCAGGCTCCGGCGCTGTCTTTACCAATCCATAGGCGACGATGACTGCGAAAAACAGTACGCCGACAGTGATTGCACCCTTAATAATGTTACCCATTGATTGCGCTCCTAGCGGGTTGGAGATCTTTCGACTCCATGGCTGAAGTTGCGGTCTGAATTCGCTCCTTCAGGATTTTGAAATGATTCGTCATGCCCGTACTTGCCGCCCAGGCATCTTTTTCGTGGATAGCGTTGCGGACGGCAGTCAGTTGTTCTGCAATTTCGCTCAGGTCGATGTTTGGCTCTATTTTTGGTTCCATCGTGACGCCCAGAAACTGTGTTCTGACGCCATTGCCCACCAGACGTAGCACCAGGTTTTGATGGATGGTCATCATTTTCTCGCCTAATTCACGCCAGCGTTCATGATGAATCTCTGGTTTACCCAATGACTTGATCAGGTTGTCGGTGAGTTGGGTGAGCGCTTCGATCTCCTCATCCGTAGCATTCTCTACCGCGGTGCGTACCGACACGGCCATCATGGCGCCCAGAACATCCAACATTTGTGTGATCAGTTCCGGGCGGGGGATTTCACCCAGCTCCAGCAGGTGGCCGAGCACCTCGACACTGGCTTCTCCAACGGGTTGAACTCGGACGCCTCCAGGCGTCACGCTGACGACGCCCAACTGCTCCAGCTTTTTAATCGCTTCGCGGATTGCGCCCCGGTTGGTCTCAAAACGAGCCGCCAGATCTCTTTCTGACGGCAGTCTTTCACCTTCACGGTACTGTCCGCGAAGAACCTCGCTGCGCAATATATCGAAGATCTCGCCGGCTTTTGACGGTGTGGACACGAGTTCTATCCTGTGAGTTCGAGCTTATTTACGAAAAATCGGCCAGACCGGATTGGTAGGACCAGTTCAAATGATGCTTTTTTTTGGCCCTACCGCATTGGTAGGACCAATTTGGTCTGGCCATTATAGGGCTGTTGTGTTGCAATGCAACAGGCATAATGAACCATTTGTCGGGTAGATCACGCATTTTGGCGGAACAGAAATCAGCTGCAGCCCAGATTCTTGAGGGTTTTGAATCGTTTATGCGTGAGTTCACGGAGATCTCCGATGGGGCGAGAGATCGATTCGTTTCCGGCGATTGGTCTGGGGTGCAGGTTGCATCAGAACGTCGAGTCCAGGTTTACACGGACTGCCGAGACGAGATCTGTGCCCGAATCAAGTCCATGGAGCCGAGTCCAGACTGGCCCGCTGTGCGAGAAGAATTCTCGCTTTCCATCAGAAGCTATGGCCACGCGCCTCAAGCGGTCACTTTCTTTAACGGCGTGTTTCGAGCACTGCATCCGGAGATGTCTCTCTCAGAGGCACCGATTTTTCATGAGCCAGACCCTTCTGCGGAATCAGGACCAGACGATTCCCTGATGTTTCGCCATCGTGGCACCCATCTTGCGCGGTCACTCGGCGATCTGCTCCGCGATACGGAGCTCAATGACTTTTTAGCATCTCCGGAATTGGATGCCCGCAAAATTGCCGAACGCCTAGAGCGGGAGATTCCGATACTGAGAAATCATCCGAATATGCTGATCGAGGTCTTGAAGCCGGTGTTTTATCGAAACAAGGGGGCGTACCTGATTGGTCGGTTGATTGTTGATGGGCACATCTTCCCCTTGGCGATCGCTTTTGTCCGTGAAAGTAACGGCAGGATTCTTGCCGATGCCGTACTGTGGGGTGAAAACAAGTTGTCTGTTGTATTCAGCTTCACCAGATCCTACTTCATGTTGAGATCCGGTAATCCATCCAGAGTCGTGGATTATCTGCAGATGCTGTTGCCAGCGAAGCATCGTTGGGAACTCTATACCTCGATCGGATTTTATAAACACGGCAAGACAGAGTTTGTTCGGGGCTACCGTGCGCAACTCAAATGCAGTGAAGATCGGTTTCATATCGCTGAAGGCATCAAGGGGCAGGTGATGACCGTGTTTGCCCTTGATTCCTATCAGACCGTATTCAAAGTTATTAAAGATGAGTTTCCTGCAACCAAGTCGGTAGTCAGTGACGATGTGCTTGCTGCCTACCGGCTGGTTAAAACTCATGATCGGGTCGGACGTATGGCGGATACACAGGAATTTATGAACTTTGAGCTTCCGAAAGACCGGTTTGAGCCAGATTTGCTCGAAGAGCTGCGAAAAGTTGCATCTGGAACCGTAAGCATCAAGGGAGATGTCGTACACTTCCAGCACCTATATACGGAGCGCCTCATGGTGCCCCTTAATATATATGTTAGAAATTGCAGCGACTTTCAATTGCATCAAGTATTGTTGGATTACGGCGCCGCGATCAAAGATCTGGCAGCAGCCAATATTTTTCCTGGTGATATGTTGCTGAAAAACTTTGGTGTCACTCGCCATGGCCGCGTGGTTTTTTATGATTACGATGAAATCTGTTATCTAACCCAGGTTAACTTCAGGGAAATACCCAAAGTGGAGGGTGGCCATCAGTCAGATGAAGCCTGGTTCGATGTCGGTGAATACGATGTATTCCCAGAGGAGTTTGCGACGTTCCTCTTTCCCGATGACAAATTGCGTTCCATGTTTATTGAGCAACACGGGGATCTGTTCACTTGCGAGGGTTGGCAGCGGATTCAGAAAATGATTCATAATCAGATTCTCTCCGATGTATTCCCGTATACCGATAGAGACCGGCTCCAAGAAATCTAGTAGGGTTTGGTTATGACAGATGCACAACTGATTGAAGCCGCACAGCAGATTGCCAGCGAGCTGTCACCTCGCAGCCAGGAAATAGAGCAGGCGCGACAATTGCCTCCAGACATAGCGAAGAGGCTGGCAGATGCTGGTCTCTTTCATGCTCTGGTACCAGAAGAGTATGGTGGTGGAGAAGTTCATCCTTCAACCTTTATCAAACTGATCAAGGAAGTCGCAGTTGGTGATGGCTCTGCCGGCTGGAATGTCATGATCGGTTTAACGACAGGTTTGTTGTCCGCCTCGTTACCCGAGCAGTTTGCTCGTGAGATTTTTGGTGATGGTCCTGGAGGACTTGCCGTTGGAGTAACCGCACCCATGGGTACAGCAGAGGTGGTTGAAGGTGGTTACCGGGTTTCGGGACGGTGGCCTTTCGGTAGTGGCTCTTCTAACGCCGGCTGGATTGGTGGTGGTTGTTTCATTCTCGAAAACGAGGAGAAGCGCACCGGAAAAGCCGGTATGCCGGAACATCACATCATGATGTTTGAACGCTCACAGGTCGAAATCGAGGAAACCTGGAAGGTGGCCGGACTGTGCGGCACAGGAAGTCATCATTTCAACGTCAAAGACGTATTTGTGCCGGAAGGACGTTCGATCGTCATGGGAACCAGGACTCTGATTCAGAAACCTCTCTACCAATTCCCGTTACTTGGCTTGCTCGCGATGGGCGTTTCTGCGGTGAGCCTTGGCATTGGGTACAAGGCACTGGCTGCATTCAAAGAAGTTGCGTCGTCCAAAGTGCCAACGGGTGGTACCCGTGGACTTTCTGAGCAGGCGCGAGTCCAGATGTTGGTTGCGGAAAGTAAAGCGGATCTGGAGAGTGCAGAAGCCTACATCCATAAGGTGATTGATGATGCCTGGGAGATCGCTTGCCAGGGTGAGCGACTGTCCGTCGAATCCAAGGCGAGTCTCCGTCTGGCCGCCGTCAATGCGACGTCGAGTTCTGCCGCCGCAGTTGATCGCCTCTATCAGGCGGGTGGGTCCAGTTCCATCTATGAAGACAGTATTTTGCAGCGTTGTTTTCGCGATGTTCACGTCACAACACAGCACATCATGGTGGGTCGACCGATCTACGAGATTGTGGGGCGCGTAGAGCTGGGTCTTGACCCCAAATCTTTGCTCTGAACGTTGTAATTCAAGTGGTTGCTGCTATCCTTGCGCTCCTTCGAAGCAGCTGACTGACCAGTGAACATTCCAGCCCTACTCTACAAGCTCTATGAGCCTTTACTTTGGTCTCAGATCAAAGATGGGCCGCGTCCGCAGCACATAGGTCTCATCGTCGACGGCAATCGCCGCTTTGCTCGTTTAAAAGGAATGTCTTCTCCTAACGAAGGTCATAATGCTGGTTCCCAGAAACTCGAGGATTTTCTCCGATGGTGCTGGCGACTGGATATCAAGATTGTCACCTTGTATGGCTTCTCTACAGAAAACTACAAGCGCTCGGAAGACGAAATTGATTATCTGATGGATCTGATACTTCGTAAGCTTCGTCAGTACCAGGTTGACCCTGTCATTAAAAAAGAGCGCGTGAAGATTAAAGTCATCGGTCAGCGAGAAAATCTTTCCGAAGAAATGATTAGAGAGATTGAGAAGACCGAAGCTCTCACTGAGGACCACGATCGTTTCCAACTCAATATCGCCGTTAGTTACGGTGGTCGCGCAGAAATTGTTGACACCGTGAAGAAACTAGCCGAGTTAGTCCAGTCCGGTGATCTGCAACCTGACCAGATTGACGAGGAGACCTTCTCTCGCCATCTCTATACAGAAGGTATCCCGGATCCCGACCTGATCATTCGTACTTCAGGTGAGGAGCGTCTATCGGGCTTTCTGATCTGGCAGAGCGCTTACTCGGAACTGTACTTCACTGAAGTCTACTGGCCGGCATTTCGAATGATTGACTTCTGGCGCGCAATTCGAGTCTTCCAGCAGAGAGAACGTCGCTTCGGCAAGTGACTAAAAGGTGATATATTGTTTCGATCTTTCTGCGGTATCCAAACCGGCGACGGATGTCAGATCGTACAGAATACACACTTCATGCAGCACAGGTAGACCTCAACTCGCCTGGTGAGAAAAAACCTTGCCTTGTTATGATTCGCGGCGACTTCATAGGTCAAGTCTATGAGCTCAATGACGACACCACCTTGATCGGTCGTAGTGATGACGTCGATCTGACGATTTCTGACACCAGTATCAGCCGCAAACACGCACAGATCGTGCATCGCCCTGACGGATTCTTTCTGTCTGATCTTGGTAGCACCAACGGGAGCTTCATTAATAAGGAAGCCGTCTTTGATCATTCGCAACTTGCGGAAGGTGATAAAGTCGCCATCGGGCATGTCGTTTTCAAGTTTACTTACCAGGACGATGACGATACCGAGTACCACATGATGTTGCGTAACATGGCGATCAAAGACGGCCTGACCCGCGTTTACAACAAGCGGTACTTCACAGAAGTTCTTGAGAAAGAGTGTGAATATAATCGACGCAATCAGGTTGGGCTTTGTCTGATCTTATTTGATATTGATCATTTCAAACAGATTAACGATACCTGGGGTCATCCCGCTGGTGATCTTATTCTTAAGCACCTGGCTCAGCTGATCGAAAGCGAGGCCCGTGGGTACGATGTGTTTGCCCGTTACGGGGGTGAGGAATTTGTGTTTCTGCTTCGTGGATCTCCGCTCCCAGCGGCGGTTCAGTTAGCGGAAAGAGTGCGTCATGAAGTTGAGGCGCATACTTTTGCCTACGATGACCTTGAACTGAAGATCAGTATCTCTCTGGGTGTTGCCTATTGGGATGGCGAAACACCCATGACGGATGAAGAGCTGGTAGAGGCTGCAGATAAAAGGCTTTACGAGGCAAAGGAGGGTGGGCGAAATCAGGTCCGTCACGACCCACTTCCTGAGGAAGAGACTTCCGAGTGACCCCGGCTGATCAGCTCGCGGGTTTCAGTTCAAACAACCACGTATTTTCCGTGGTGATGTCCTCGGTCGTGATAGGTGTGTCGTATCTTTGGTTAAACTTATCCAGAATGGCCTGAGTGTCCTCCTCGATATACAAGCGTTCCAGCGTAAAACGATAAAGTTTCCCCTCGCTTCTAACAATGGCTCGATTATCTTTGGCGATTTTTTTAGGCCATTGTTTCCATATCTTACCCACGGCTGACTTCATGTAAGCGCTGAGGACGATAGGACGATTATCGTAAACCACGAGCCACAGGGTTCTGGAGCTGGGCGGTACCATGGTCTGCATTTCAATGGTCATCTGTTGATCGAGAAACGACCAGTCCTCTACATCGGTAACGAATTCGCCAGATTGAAAGGGGCCACCGGTAAGAATTTCCATGGGGCCATCAGAAGAGCGCACCACCAGAACCATTGCAATGGTGGCGATAACAATCAGGGCAAAAAAGCCCGAAAACCAGGCGAGGCCGCGAGACATGGAAAAAAGGAATCAGACGTTAGAGGTAAACATATCCGGCCGACCCGTTGTTTGCAAATAGCCAGTCTGCATACCGTCATAACTCAGTTGTCAGAGTTTTGCTGAGATAGCAGTGTGATCAGTCGATCCAACATGCTGATTGCGGTAGTCAGAACAAGGCCCCAGCCAAACCAGATAAACCAGTCGAACGGAATCAACGTCATACCCAAGGTGAGTTGCATGATGGGAAAACCCGCAAAGACGAAGTAGCTGATTCCGTTGTATTTCCCCAGCGAACTGGCTCTTAGAGGTTGTCCTGCAAGGGTGTGGGAATCCAGCATGTATTGCAGGAACGCTGCAGGAATCATGAAAACGAGTAACACCGGTGCCCAATCGTGGTGTAAATGCGCGGCGATGGTAACTGTCACAAAAACGGCGTCACTACCGTGATCGAAAAGTCCGCCGATTGGACTACTCGTCTGTTGTTTGCGCGCAAGATAACCGTCCATGACATCGGTAAAGATCGCCACCCAGAGAATCGAAACTGCGATGTACCATTCGCTGTTTGCAACGGACCAATACATGCCAGCCGCCATGAGAGTGCGGGACAAACTAAGCAGATTAGGTACAGACATCCAAAGGGGCATCGGCGCATAATGCCACACTCATAAGCAATTGGTGCACGATAAGAAATGCATATCGCTATTACAGGGGCCAATGGTCACCTAGGTTTAAAACTCATCCGTCGTCTACTTGAAGCAGGAGACGAAGTTCGTCCCATTGTTCGTTCAGAGCACGCTGCAGGTACGATCCGAGGCGGGTTTCCTGATGTTGATGTCCGAGTCGTTGACTACTCAGATAGCCAGGGCCTGGGTGAAGCCTGCGACGGTTGCGATACGCTGGTGCATCTTGTCGGCGTCATTAAAGAATCCAAAGCAAACAGTTTCGAGCAGGCACACGAGGCGCCTTGTCGCGCTTTGGTTGCAGCTAATTTGTCCTTAAAACACGTTGTCTATCTTGGCATTGTTGGTACCGATATGGCGTCAAGCAATGCCTGTCTGCAATCCAGGGCGCGGGCTGAAACGCATCTGCGACAGGGTGACGTGCCCGTAACGATTTTGCGCGTCCCGATGGTCCTGGGGCCTGATGACTACGCTTCCATGTCGCTAAGAAGAAATGGTCAGAAGTCGATGGTCATCGGCTTTCGAACAGCGAGCCTTGAACAACCCATCTATAGTGGCGATGTGGTGAGTGCGATGTATGCCGCAACAAGGCTCAAGCCAAAAAACCGTACGCTGGATCTGGCAGGTCCAGAGTCGCTTTCCCGGGCACAGCTCATCAAGCGGGCAGGGAAGTGTTTCGGCAATGACCCTAACGTGGTTTCGCTGCCGATTATCTTGGGTTACTCCTTGGCGTTTTTGTTTGAATTACTAAGCAGCGCTCCGCCTGTCACCCGCGCGATGCTGGGCGTGCTGGATCATGACGATGACATTGATAACCAGTTGGCACTGGATGAGCTTGGCATGCAGCTCACGTCGCTTGATGACACCCTTCAGGCAGTGCTTCTGGCAGAAAGATAATCAGCGAGGACTTCATCAGCGCCTGAGTGGATGTGTGTTGCGATCAGGTTGTCGCCACGTGTAACTCCGGGATTAATGGATGCAATGTCGAGATGTCTCTCAGAGGCGTAACGGCAGAATCGAAAGCCGGAAAATACCTTGAGAGATGTACCCACAATCAGAAACCCATCGGCATCGTCCAACGTGCGGTAGATCGACTGCACGATGGATTTGGGAACATTGTCCCCAAAGAAAACCACATCCGGTTTGAGATCTCCGTCGCAGTGTTCACACCTTGGAGTTGTCATTTCTGACACCCATGCCGTCTCAATATTCGCGTCCCCATCCGGCGCAATGTCAGCTTCCTGGTTTAGCGTCTCGAGGAAAGGGTTAAGTGTCTTAAGCTTTTCCTGGATAGCTGACCGCGCATACAGCCTTTTGCAGCTAAGGCAGATAACCCTGTCCAGGCGTCCGTGTAAATCGATGACCGCGTTCGCGCCAGCTTTTTGATGAAGGCGGTCAACATTCTGGGTGACGATCAGATTAACGGGACCCGATGATTCGAGTTCGGCGAGTGCTCGGTGGCTCAGACAAGGCGAGGCCTTAGCGACGGCTGGCCAGCCAATGTAACTACGCAGCCAGTACCTTTGTCGAGAGGTGTGCTGGCGCAGGAAGTCCTGATGTTGAATCGGATCGCTGCGTTGCCAGTTCCCCTGCTGATCTCGATAGGTAGGTATACCCGCACCAGCGCTGATACCCGCGCCGGTGAGAACAACAACTCGACTTTTGCCCTCGAGAAATTTGTAGAAACTAGTCTTTGTAAACTCTGCCATCTTTCATAACGAAACTGACCTGGCTCATCAGGGAAATATCCTGAGTAGGGTTTCCAGGGACTGCGATGATGTCAGCAAGTTTGCCGGTTTCAATGGATCCAAGCTTATCGGCTCTATCCAGTAGTCTAGCGCCTGGCATCATCGCTGATGTGAGCGCCTCGATGGCGGGCATGCCTGCCTCCACCATGTAACCAAACTCCTTCCAATTGTCACCGTGGGGTGAAACCCCTGAATCCGTGCCAAAGACGATCAAAACGCCTTCTTCATAAGCGTTAGCGAAGGTCCCTTGGATCAGAGGACCGATGGCTCGGGCTTTGGGTCTAACGGTCGGACTGAAGAAACCATCAATTTCAGCTTTTTCGGCGACAAACTTTCCGGCAATGATGGTTGGCACATAAGCAGTACCCATCTTTTTCATCATGCGCATGGTTTCTTTGTCCATATAGGTACCGTGTTCGATGGAATCTACACCTGCAGCAACCGCGCGTTTCATACCGTCAGTGCCGTGAGCATGGGCGGCAACTTTGAAACCATAATCCTTGGCAGTTTCCACGATGGCTTTCAGCTCCGCATCGTGGAACTGTGAGTTTTGACCACTGGACGCTTCACTTAACACACCTCCGGTGGCCGTGATCTTAATCAGGTCGGCTCGATCTTTGTATCGCTGTCGAACACCTTTTGCGGCATCAGCTGGACCGTTCACAACACCTTCTTTAGGCCCAGGGTCGCCAATGTAGCGATCGTTGGTGCCATTGGTTGGGTCTGCGTGCCCACCTGTGGTGGCCAGTGATTTTCCTGCGGTCAGGATGCGCGGACCGATCACGTGTCCCTGATTAATGGCGTCGCGTAGGTTGATGGAAAGATTGTGTGAGCTACCCAGATCGCGGACGGTTGTGAAGCCCGTCATGAGTGTCCGCTCCGCATAGGGCACCGCTGCCAGTGCGATGTCAGCCGGGTCCTTACGGAATCTATCGACAAAACGGTTTGGGCTTTGTTGGCTGGTGATGTGCACATGAGCGTCGATAAGACCGGGCATACAGGTCGCGTCACCTAAATTGATGGAAGTCTGCGCGTGTTTGCCATCATGAATGCCCACGATCTCGTTACCGGAAACCTGGATGGTTTTGCTCTCATGAATCTTCAAATTCATGCCGTCCAACATGCGTTCGCAGTAAATGTATTCATCGGCGAGTGCGGTCTGGGCAATCGCAAGAAGTGAAAAAGTGACCAATCGTTTCATTGCAGTTTACTCCCGTACTGACGATGCTCATTCAATCATATTTGTCGGGTGTGACATAATGATCGTATGGCTGCTGAAATGTCGAACCTGATTAATGAAGATTATTCGGCCGAGGTGGGCACGCCAGGCTTGAGGCATCTTTGGCTGCTCTCGGCGATTGAAAAGTCAGGCTTGTCGCACTGGTTGATCGGGTTTGGTTTTTTTCTGGCCATGGCGTTCACATCCTTCCTTCTGCTGATCCTTCAGCGCTACCCTGATCCCACGATGTATCAGAACGGCGTCGCATTTTCTGCGATCTGCGGTTTCTTCCTCACGTATTTCTTAGGGATGGGTCGCGGCTGGTACTCAGACATGCTGGCGTTCATACGTTTCGATACGAATCTGGTGCCGCTGACGACTCAGATTGAGCCGAGTCGGGTGGTCATCATCTTGGAGCTCATCGTGGCTGCTTTCTGCGTTTATGTGAATGTGTCCCTTAACGATAATATTTCGTGGGATTTTTCATTGGGTCTTTCTGCAACTCTGATTGGCTACTACTATGTCCAGTGGGTGTTAATCGTCTTCTGTATCGATATTGTGATTCGGCAGTTGGTCACGTTGATGAAGGTGGTCAAAAAAATCCGTCTGGACCTGTTGTCCGGTGATTTCTATTCAAACCTGGCTAATGTGATGGTGCGTCACGTTGGTTTATACATCTTCGGCATTTGCATTGTGTCACTGAGTTACATCGTGTTTACGGAAGGTGAGCTGACAGCAGGCGAGATGATAGCCTTGATGATGCCCTGGTACCTGCCGGGTCTTTTTATCATCAGCTTGTACATCATTCCCTACAACGTCTTTCGAAAGCGTATGCGCTCCAGCAAGGTGCAGGAACTTAACAGCATCGGCGCAGCGTTAAACGGTCATCTGAATGCGCTCAATGAAACCTTGCTGGCAGGCGAGGAGCGACCTTCCAAGATTGATCTGCTCTACTACCGCGACCGAATCGATGACATTAAGGAATGGCCGTTCACCAACCGAATGCGTACGATGGTGCTGTTCGGCATTCTGCCGCCGCTCACCTGGGTCATTGCTGCGTTCATCGAAATCTTCATTGAGGGCGCCCTTTAGTGGATTGTCCGAAGTGTCTCGGTGAGTTGAGCGCCGTCTTTCAAGGTGTGACGAATGTGGATCGGTGCGGTAATTGTCAGGGACTCTTCTTTGATCAGCTGACCCAGGCGTTGCTGGAAGCTGTCATGGTGCAGGCGGGAACCATCGATTTGGGAAAGGGAGAAAAGGATTCTGCGTTTGATGACATGGTTTATGTGGAGTGCCCGAAGTGCGACAAGATCATGGATCAACGATTGATTGAGGAGCCCAACCGTATTCGCTTTGAGCTCTGCCCGACCTGTAACGCTACGTTTCTCGATGCCGGGGAACTGCGTGAATACATTTCCCCGCGTTTTATCGAAGACTTTAAGTCACTACTGCCGGAATAGTACTCGTCGCTGCCACGTGTAACGAGTCTCGGCACCGCTCAAGTACATCCCTGTCACGTTGATTCTCGGGCTGTCCTGCCCCCCAGTCTGCCGCGACCCGTTCCACGGGCGCGCTCCCATCACGAATCTCGCGAGAATCTCCGGGCGAGGTGATCTACCGAGTCAGAGCGCCTTGGCGATCAAATTCGACAGCGCATCACAGTTCTTGACACGCTCTTCGGTCGTCGTACCCAGGAAGCCGACGTTCAGAGAAGTCACGCCATGCTCTTTCAGCGCCTGCAGTCGGTCTTTCACAAAACCTTCCGGTCCAACCAGCGACGTGGCTTCAAGGTAGGAATCTGGAATGGCTGCTTCCGCTTCTGACTTACGACCTTCGAGATACAGATTTTGGATGGTCTCTGCTTCTTCCTCGTATCCGTACTTGCGGAACACCTGGTTGTAGAAGTTTTTTTCTTTCGCGCCCATGCCGCCAACGTACAGGGCAATGCCCGGCCGTGCCATGTTGCGATAGTCCTCGAGGCCTTCGCCAATAGCGACCGAACCGCCGGCATAAACGTCGAGAGGTGGACGGCCAGGATCTCGCTTGGCGTTTCCTTTCTTCAACGCGTCGCCCCAAACGGCCGCAGCGCCTTCAGCCATATAGAAGGCAGGCAGCCAGGCGTCAGCCAGTTCCGCGGTCATCTCGACACTCTTCTCGCCCAGCGTCGCGAGAGCGATTGGTATCTCATCACGGTAAGGGTGGTTGATGATCTTCAGAGGTTTGCCGAGGCCTGTACCCTCACCTTCAGGTAGCGGTACCTGATATTTTTTGCCGCGATAAACCAGTTTTTCTTCGCGCTTCCAAACGGCTCGGCAGATCTCGACAGTTTCGCGAATTCGAGTCATCGGAGCGTCATACGGCATGCCGTGAAAACCTTCGATGACCTGTGGTCCGGAAGCACCGAGACCCAGCATGCATCGCCCTTCGGAAAGGGCATCAATACCGGCAGCGGTCATCGCCATCAGTGTTGGTGTTCTGCTGTAAATGTTCAGGATGCCTGAAGCAATCGTGACTTTTTCAGTCTTTGCTGCGATATAACCCATGGCAGAAACCCCGTCGAAGGAGTAAGCCTCTGGTACCCAAACGACATCCAGTCCCGCTTTTTCCATTTCTACAATTTCTTTCGTTGCACCGACGTAGCCGTGCGCATAACTCATGAGGGTCGAAATTTTCATGAAAACACTCTTGGTTGATTAAAGGTTGGAAGACAGCCCGCAGTGTAAAGGGTCATTCCTGTCGTATCTAGACCGGTTCTGCCTGCCGCCGCACGTTCGGCAGGTAGCAGGCTAGTGAAGCAGCGCGGGCAACGAAGTAAACATGTAAGGACAGCCATAGACCGTGGTTGGCGAACGGCGCTCGTAAAAGGTACCAACCAGCAAGATACGCCAGGAGAGAGAAGATCATGGCATTGCGCATCTCACGGGTGCAGGTGGCACCAATGAAGACACCATCCAGCAAATAGCACCACAGTGATATGACTGGTGCCGCAACGGCCCAGATCAGGTAGACCCGGCAAGCCTCTCGGACCTCTGGGACGTTGGTCAGCAGATCGATGACAAAAGGCCCGATGAAGAAGAAGAACGCACTCAGTATCAGTGAATTAGCAAAGCCCAGCTCACAAATGTAGCGAAGCGTCAGTGAGTACTGTACCGGGTTCCTTGCGCCAACAGCTGTGCCGATCAGGCTTTCCGCAGCGAGTGCATAACCGTCCAGAAAGAACGCAGAGAAGCTGACGAACTGCATCAGGATCGCGTTAGTGGCGAGAAGAATGTCTCCAGACTTGGCACCCTCATTGGTAAACCAGGCAAAAGCAAAGATCAGGCATAGGGTGCGGATCATGATGTCCCGATTGACACTTAACATTCGAAGCAATGCAGGGATATCCTTTAATTGAACCCACTTTGATGCGGATGACCCGTAGGTCGCGTTCATGTGTCTGATGACTAAATAAAGTCCGAACAGGGCAGCTACAATTTCTGCAATCAGCGTCGCTGCCGCGATACCTGCGATCTCCCAACCCAGGAAAACCACAAAGACGATGTCCAGTGCGATATTGGTGCCGTTGAGCAACAGCTGGAGCCAGAGTATCAGCGTGGATTTACCCTGGCCCAGCAGATAGCCAAGCACGGCAAGGTGCAAGAGCGAGAATGGTGCACCCCATATTCGAACGGAGAAATAAGTTAGTGCTGCCGACTCGACGGCTTCACTGCCTTCAATGAGAGAGAACGCAGCTGATGCCAGCGGTTTCTGAACGAGTAAAAGAGCAAACGCGATAATGCCAGCAAGGAGGGTTGCTCGGTAAAACGTGGCTTTCACTTCGGCGGTATCGCCCGCACCATTTGCCTGGGCGACGAGACCGGTCGTGCCCATTCTCAGAAAGCCGAAGCCCCAGAACAAAAAGCTGAAGATCATCGCGCCAACGGCAATGGCGCCGATGAGTGCTGGATCACCGAGATTGCCGATGACCGCGGTGTCTACAAGACCAAGGAGGGGCGTGGACAGGTTGGAGATGATGATTGGCCACGCGATATAGAGGACCGCGGAGCGGCTAATTTTTGCAGTTGAGTTCACAGTTATAGCACTTTGATACCGTCGGCTTGATCTCACAAAAGCATCACTTTTGTAAGCAGTTATTTACAAGCTATGATCCTATAATTTCCTTCTATCGTTCGATTAAAAGGAGTTCATATGGCCCAGCAAGCAGAACAAGTTAAGTTTGTGCTTCGCCTTCCTCCATCTCTGCATAAGAAGATCAAGCGCAGTGCTAAGGGCAATAACACTTCGATGAACAAGGAAATTACGAATATCCTCAAGGATTCATTCACGGGTTCTTCTGTTGAAGATCGGCTGACTGAACTTGTGACTCGCCTCGAAAAGAAAAGAGTCATCTGATTCATCCTGCTCAACTAATCGGCTTGGATCCGCAACTGGCTCTCTGAGTCAAGAATAAGCGTATAGTTCTCACCCGGCATCATGTTCTGGTCGAGACTCGCAATGGCTTCTGCACTGTCTGCAGGCGTCACCAGAAAGCGTAGATTATCGGTAAAAACCTCTATGACGTTCGTGCCAGCGAAGCCCACGTCCTGAACGAGAGGCGGTACATCGTCTGTATCCTGTCCATCTCTTAGGCCATAAACATCGATGGTCTGGTCGGTACCATTGATGAACTTGAAGGTTGCACGAGCCGTAATGGGACGCTGCTCATCGAGAACGATGATTGAGCTGGTTCCTCCGGCTATCGTCGGATCATCAAACGAAACAATCGAGTGAAATCTGCCTCGAAAGAGACTGACATCCGCGCTTTCGCTAACGTTGCCATCAACTTCAACCGAGACGGCTGCGGTGCCTGCCGCGGCCTCCTTGTAGGCGGTGAGTGAGTCTTCCGGAATGCTGCTGAATGCTGTTTCGCCAACTTGAACATCGATACGGTCAAAGGTCGAGAAGTTGCCGATTCTTACTGTGGGTGCTTGAGAAAAGTCCTGCATGATAGAGCGGGATGCTGCGAGACTCCTGATCACGTCGACATGATTGCTGGCATCCGGGCCGAAGTCATCGACGACGGCGAAAAGTTCCTGTCTTTGATCAACAACTTCGAAAGCGCCACTATCGAAGATAACCTGGTCTGTACCGGCAACTGTGACCCAAAGTCTGCGCGATGTCCCGGAGGGTACCGTATTGAGTTGGGTAAAGTTGCCTGAAGTTATGGTAACCAGCGGGACCTCATCCGCGATATTCGCGTCGGCATCAATAAGGTAGATGTCCACCATGTCATGCAAGGTGCTGTTTGACGCAAACCAAACGTCGGCCTGACCTTCAACCCGGTCTGCGCTCGGAACTTCTGGTGTGTCGAATACCTGGATGTTGGGTTGAGCCGTGCTGCCCATGAAAAGAAATGTGCTCAGAGTGTTTGCTGAGATCTGTTGATTTTCGCCCTCAGCAACGATCACTCGATCTCCCTCGGTGTTTACATAGGCGATCTCCCAGTCGTAACGATCGACAAACCGAACTTCAATGGGTGATGTAAATGGAAACGCAATGTCATCCTGAGACAATCCGTGGAACATCCTGACCTGAGGGCTATCAGGCATCATGTTGACGAACTGAACGGTACCTTCCTCTGAGCGAAACTCCTCTTCTGAGAATCCTGAGTCTGATCCGCAACCGGCGAGGAATATGGTGACAAGAAATAGCGTGCCTACGCCAGCGATCCACCTGAGCATGTTTTACTCTTTGCTTAAAAAGGGGGTGATGCTATCGCTTAAGTGACTTTTAGTCGAGGTGTCGTTTGAGTCTGCTGGCGGTGGCCGTTATGGTGTCATTTTGCTGTTCTGCGTGAGGGTGCCATGCGCCTGCAGCTGTTGGATGAAGACAAAGTCTTCAGAGAAGAAGTGCGAGAATTTTTGGCGAGTCATCTGGACCCAGAGGTTTCGGAGAAGATTCGTCTCGGTTATCCCGTTTCCAAAGAAGAACAGGATGACTGGACGCGCAGACTCAATGCAAAAGGCTGGGCTGCGCCTAACTGGCCCGTTGAGGCAGGCGGTCCTGGCTGGACAATGGTTCGCCGTCATCTCTTTGATATCGAGATGCGAGGCCATCATGCGCCGGAACTTCAAGGTTTTGGTTTCTCTATGGTGGGTCCTGCGATCATCAAATATGGGACTGAAGAGCAAAAGGCGGCTTACCTGCCTAAAATCCTCAACGCTGATATCTCCTGGTGCCAGGGTTACTCAGAAACTGGCGCTGGGTCCGACCTTGCTACTGTCAGCACGCGGGCCATCGTTGATGGTGACGACTATGTTGTCACAGGATCTAAAATATGGACTTCTGCTGCGGAACGCGCAGATCACATCTTCATGCTGGTCAGGACAGACCCTGATGCGAAACCGCAGCTCGGCATCTCGTTTCTGCTAGCGGATATGCGCAACCCCGCAGTCCGAGTTGAACCGCTTATGGCATTTAACGGGAAAAGGCTCTGGAACCAGGTGTTCTTTGATGAGCTTCGCGTGCCTCGGTCCGGACTCCTTGGAGATGAAAATCAGGGTTGGACGGTCGCTAAAAACCTGCTGGGTAACGAACGTTTGCTGGTGTCCCGGGTTGCTGAAAGTCGGCGTATGTTGTCGAATGTTCGCTCCGCTTTGAGCGAGGAAGGCATTTCCGTGCACTCTGGTCTCGCTGGCCTGATGATTCGATTGGAGGCGTTGGACGCCACGGCGCTACGATTGTTAACCCGTTTTGATCAGGGTCATGGCGTTGGCGCTGAGCCTTCCATGTTGAAGTTGAAAGGCAGTCAGTTGGTGCAGGATATGGATCGCATGCTTTACGAGGTTGCCTGCTATTACGGATTGCCTCTGGATTCGACCATGAGAGAAGGGGGGGCAGCAGGCTCAACTTATGCGGATATGGCCGCCAGCGGCATGTTCCATCACCGCGGCTACACCATTGCCGGTGGCACCAGTGAGATACAGCACAACATCATTGCCCGGCAGGTGCTGGGACTCTAGCACGGAGGGATTCAGATCGATGCTGTCATCGCGGAAACCGTTGCTTGTTTTATCCTCTCTGCTGTTTCTCTCATCACCGGGTCGATAGTAGAAATTCAGAACCTCAGGCTGAGGATGCTGCTGCTGCGCTTTTGCGAGCAGGCGGTCAGAGGCCGCTATGTCTTCGTGAAAGTTGGAGATCATGGTGTCGGAAACATCACCGAAAACCAGCAAGGATGCTCAAACCTTTTGATACGATAAAATTCGAGGCACGTGGTCTAGGAATGGCAGTGGTCTGCGGTATACTCAATGCTCTTTAAGGTGCGATGGGTATCGTATCCGAGCTGGGGAAGGGCGCATGTATACGCGCTTAGGTCCCGATTTAGGAGGAAGCGAACATGTCTGCTTCAGAATCCGAGACCATGGAACAGGTCAAGGGCACAGAAGCCGTTAATCGAGGTAGAGTACTTGTCGTTGACGATGAGGACTACGTCCGATCAATCCTGCGCGGCATGCTCGAGAAGATGGGCTTTGAAGCCGTAGAGGCGGAAGACGGTGACAAGGGTCTGGCCGCATTTAATGCGGAAGATGGACAGATCGTTGCCTGTGTGATCGACCTCACAATGCCTGGCATGGCAGGGATGGAGCTGCTCGATCATATCCGTTGCCTGGATGACAAGGTGCCGGTATTGCTGGTCAGCGGTTACTCAAGACACGAAGTACGTCAGCAGGAAGCTAAATCGACGAATATTAGTTTTCTTCAGAAACCTTTCACCATGGAACAGTTTCAGAAAGCCATGGAGTCACAGCTCACCTGATCAATGGATCAGGCTGCATCTCTGATCAGTTCTGCAACGCAGGCCGTCAGCTTCCTCGCCGTCGGCAAATGTAAAAACTCGTTTGGGCCGTGGGCATTTGAGCGTGGGCCCAACACCCCCGTCACCACGAATTGAGCGCTCGGTGTTCTCGCGGCGAGAAACTCCATAAAGGGAATGCTGCCGCCACAACCCATGGCGACTGACGGGGCGCCGAAGTATGCATTCGAGGCCTGATCGAGGCTCGTTTGTAACGCAACAGACGTTTCAGTTGCATGCCAGCCTGCGTTTGGTGTGTGCATGTCCAGTCCAACTTCCGCACCATAGGGCGCATCACTGGTAAGAAGCTTCGTCAGTTCATCGGCAGCCTTCAGCGCGTCTGTGGTTGGTGGTAGGCGTAGCGCTAGCCGAGCAGAGGTTTCAGGACGGAGTACGTTTCCCGCTGCTTCCGGATCCGGTGCGCCGCCAATGCCGGTGACGGCGAGGCTGGGTAACCAGGTGTTGTTAAGAACAAGTTCCGTCGGGTCGTCGGAGACTGGTCCGGCTTTACCTGCGAATGGATACATGTCCTCGAAAGTTTCGCTCAGGATTTTCCCGGCATCAATGGCTTCCTGTCGGCGATGATCTGGAATTTGTTCGTTCAGAAAAGAAGGGTGAATGTTGCCGGTGTTTTCATCTTCGAGGCGTGAAACGAGACTTCTTAGAATCCTGAAGCTGGAGGGCACAATGCCGCCCGCCGCTCCGGAATGAACACCTTCCAGGAGTATCCTGACGGAGAGATCTGCGATCAGCATGCCCCTCAAGGAGGTCGTGAGCCAAAGTTGATCGTAGTTGCCGCAGGTTGAATCGAGCGCGATCACCAACGACGGGGTTCCAATGGTTTCCTCCAAAGCTTCCATGTAATGGGGCAGATCGGGACTACCGCTTTCCTCGGATGCTTCGATCAGGATGACGATCCTGGGGCGAGGCATCTGTTGCTCCATGAGTGAGCGGATGGCTGCGATGGCTGAGTAGATGGCATAACCGTCATCTGCGCCGCCGCGCCCGTAGAGCTTCTCGTCTTTGATGACTGGCTTCCATGGCCCAAGTCCATCTTCCCAGCCATCAAATTCAGGTTGTTTGTCCAGGTGCCCGTAGATCAGGATGTTCTCATCTGTGTCGCCTTCCAGGGTCAACACGATCGTCGGGGTTCTTCCCGGTAGTGTATGTACCTCGATAGTCAGCGCTTCAATTCCCTGTGCTTTGACCCAGTCAACCATATGGTTCACGGCATCGGTCATGTAACCGTTTTTCTCCCAGTCGGGATCAAACATGGGTGACTTATTTGGGATGCTGACGTATTCAGTCAGGCTCGGCATCACCTGTTCGTCCCAGAAGCTGTTGATGAATTGCTGATTCTTACTCTGGTCCATGAATCGTTCTCTTGGGCGGTGGATCACCGTTCTCTTGTTCATATTCACCATCGATGGTGAAACCACCGCTTTGGTCCCTCTGCTGAAATCGAGTGTGCATGTTGAATTGGCTGAAAGTGGTGGTGCTGATGATGTGCCGTGCGATAGGCCGTCGCAGTCCTGGCAACAGGCAGATGAATCCGGCAGCGTCTGTGGCAAATCCTGGCGTCAAAAGCAGGGCACCGCCGAACAGCAACATGATGCCTTCCAGTAATTCTGTTTCAGGAATCTCACCGCGATTCAGTTTTTCCTGAACCCTGAAGAGCGTCGCGGTACCTTCGAGTCTGAGAAGCCACACGCCAGTGACAGCCGTCAAGACAACCAGGCCCACAGTGGCTAGTGGCCCAATCATGCCGCCCACCTCGATGAGGATGACCATTTCGATCAGTGGGATTAAGAAGAATAGGAGGGTCGCGAGTCGCACGGAGGAACTGTAACGAAACCTGAATGTCCTGTCATTAGCGAACCATGGCTGGACAGGTGTTGTGGTAGATTATTCGCATGTTATTTGATGGTCCCGCAGGGCAACTGGAAGGAGAGCTGGTGAGCGTAGCTGACTCACAAGTGGCGGCGGTCCTTTGTCATCCTCATCCGCAAATGGGTGGCTCCATGCACGACATGGTTCTAGGTGCTGTGCATGAATCGCTCATTGAACTGGGTGTCACTACTCTTCGATTCAATTTTCGTGGTGTGGGGGCATCCGAAGGAAGTTATGACAACGGCGACGGTGAAACACACGATACGCTGGCGGCTATACAGTGGCTTCGCGACAACAGTGACGCGAAGCGACTTCTTTTGGCGGGTTATTCTTTTGGCGGCGTGATGTCGCTAAGAGTAGCTTCAGTGGCAAGACCTGATGCACTGCTTTTGGTCGCGCCGGCGGTGTCCATGGCGAAGGAGCTCAGCTGCCCTGATATACCCTCTGTGGTGATCCTGGGAGAAAACGATCCGTTCGTCGATGCCACCGAGACCCGGCAGTGGTTTGGAGAGCAGGCTTCAGTGGAAACCATCGACGCAGACCATTTCTTCTTTGGTGAGTACGACACCATCGGTCAGCGCATCGGTTTGCATCAATCCGTACTGCTCGGATCCTGAAGATAATGGAACTCAAAACCCTCATTTATGATGTAGCGAATGGTATCGCGACGATTACATTGAACCGACCGCATCGGATGAATGCCTGGACAGGGCGCATGCACACCGAATATCGATATCAGTTGCAACAGGCAGATGAAGATCCGGCAGTTCGCGCGATTATCGTGACGGGCAGCGGCAAAGGTTTTTGCGTTGGCGCTGATTCAGCCGCGCTCGAAGGTCATGTTGAAAAAGGTGGTTATGATCCAGGGACACCTGAGAAGTTGGCTGAGCCCGGTAAAGGTGTCAGCGAAAACTTCGATGCCTCCTTTGCCTATCACTTTGGTTTGAGTAAGCCGGTTGTCGCTGCGATGAATGGACCCGCGGCAGGTGTAGGGCTGGTGCTCGGGTGTTTTGCAGATATTCGATTTGGTGTGCCCGGCGTTAAGTTCACAACGGCACACGGCAAGCTGAACTTTCCGGCTGAATATGGCTTATCCTGGCTGTTGCCAAGACTGATTGGCTTGCCGCGCGCCAATGATCTTTTATTGACCAGTAGAATTTTTCTCTCGGATGAGGCCTATGAGCTTGGCCTCCTGAATCGGTTGGTGGAACCTGAGGAATTAATGGAAGTCACCAGAGATTATGTTCAGCAGATGATCACCACGGTGTCTCCAGGTTCGCTGAGAGAAACTCGCTGGCAGATATACAAGGACTTGCATCGTAATGTGGCCAGCTCAGTGAAAGAGAGCGAAGCGCTGATCGATCGCATGAGCCGACAGAAAGACTTCAACGAGGGCGTGTCTGCATTCATGGAAAAACGAAAACCAAACTGGACAGGGGAGTAGGTCTGCCATCAATGAATACTGAGATTGCCACTGGTTACACCTTGCAGGATGAACCTTACTATCTGCCTTTGGCGGACGAAATTGATGTGTTCCTTGCAGCCTATGAACAACGTCTGCCCGTTTTGCTGAAGGGGCCGACTGGCTGCGGCAAGACAAGGTTTGTGGAATACATGGCGCATCGTATCTATCGCGACCATGCCAAACCACCAGAACAGCCGCTGCAAACGGTTGCCTGTCACGAGGATCTTTCTGCCACAGACCTGGTGGGTAGATTCCTGCTACAGGGAGAGGAAACAGTCTGGCAGGATGGCCCTCTAAGCCGCGCGGTCAAAGAAGGGTCTATTTGTTATCTTGATGAAATTGTTGAGGCCAGAAAGGACTCTACGGTACTGATTCACTCGCTGACGGACCACAGGCGTATCCTGCCGGTAGAAAAGCTGGGGCTGATCTTGGAAGCCCACCCGGATTTCCTTCTGGTGATTTCCTACAACCCGGGATACCAGAATGTCTTAAAGGATCTGAAAACAAGTACCCGGCAAAGATTTATTGCCATTGACTTCGATTACCCAGGCCTTGAAGAAGAGACTTCGATCATTGCGCACGAGAGTGGCGTAGCGGCGGAGCAGGCGGAGCGACTCGCGTTTGTCGGTGAGAAAGTCCGGAATCTCCAGGGGCACGGATTTGATGAAGGTGTTAGTACGCGTCTGCTGGTCTACGCCGGGCAGTTGATCAGTCAGGGCGTTGCGCCTGATCGAGCCTGCGATGCGGCCATTATTAAAGCCGTTTCCGATGATCCAGAAGTACAGCGTGCAGTCGCTGAACTGGTTAACGCGATTTTTCCTCCCGTCGGATGACCGAGCTCACAGTTCATGATGCTGCCGAGAAACTTTATGGCATCAATCAGAAAGTCAGTGAGCGTTTTGTCGAAGTCTGTGGGCAGCTGGACCAACTCCCGAGGGCCGATCTCGTTCAATTTGCAGAAGATTGTCTAGCGGTTGCAGACAGCGGCTGGCGATCTTTTGAACCTCTGAATACCTTGCTGAATATGGCTGAGGACCTGCAGGCATCAAATCGGTTGCTGGTGACCTCCGGATATTGTCGAGAGTTAAGTGGCTATTCCTACGAGCCGGTACAGGCGTATCTCGAGCTTGTCTCCCATAGCATTGAATCCGGTGGTTCGCTGCAAGCACTGGAAGAAACGGGGCTCTCGCTTCACGGTCAATATCAGCATGCCTCGTCACTGGTGGCCGGATATTTTCGTTCCGCGATCTGTCTGGTGGATGCCAATGATAGAGACGATTGGATTGCGCTGGTTAAAGGTATCGCAGAAGTCGGCCGTGATCAGCTACAGGACCTTCTCAAATTAACACCGGACTGCCACCGTTGGCAGACGGCACTAGTGCTACTTGAATCGCCTGACAATTGCCTGACCTGGGTGCGGCGAGTGAGTGCGCTGGAAGTCGTGTATGGCGCCAGATTGCACGAGGTGGAAAAGTTGCTGGTGAAATGTGCAGACATGCCGCAGATGGATGAGTTGCTCTCTATTCTCTCAGGGCTGGTTGGTGTCCCGCATGATGAACGTAACCTGTTACTGGAGCTTGCGTTCGAGTTACCAAACAGTGATGCGGTCCTGGCGTTTCTCGGGCATGCAGGAGAATTGCCATTGCGACGACCTGACGTTGTTCGTGAATGGCTTCGATCTGGCGTCAGTGATACTGCGGAAAACGAAGCTGCTCTTGTCGCGTTCCTGAGCCAGGAATCGATGCGTTCGCAAGAAGCGCTTAAGTATTTTAGAGGACAGGTTTCCCTCGCTGACCACCAGCGAACTTTTGATCTGCTGGTGGAAGCTTTGTCCGCGCGGCAGTTGATGATCGAAGCGGTTGAAGAGGCACAGGAGACACAGCAGTTTCGTCAGGATCGATTTGTTTCCATTGGGAGCGATGCAAGAACCATTTACCTGCCAGAGATTGTCAATCTCTTTGATACTCAAGACGATAATTTTTCGTTCTATAAGGTCTCCATCTTTCATCAGGTTGGACTCGTGGAGTTCGGTTGCTTCAGAGCGATTGAGAAGGTGGAGGGCGAGTTATCGCGCTTTGAAGACGAGAGGTTGGGCCGTGCTCTATTCCAGATTCTCGAAGATGCGCGAATCGATTGGCAACTGGCATTCCGATATCCTGGTCTTGTGCCCCAGTTGCGCCGGTTGAAACAGCTGGCCCTCGATGCTCGGAATGATCCTGTAACACCGAGAGTTCGTCTCATGGAGGAGCTGGTTCGGACCGGTTTAGACAGTAAAAACGCGATGAATGTCTATGAGGGTGAGGAGGCGCTCCACAATGATCTGCGCGCGCTTGTTTTGACGCTGTCCAGATCAGGTGCCTCTATCGCTGACGCATTGTCAGTGACGTCAAGCTGTTACGACTTGATCGTGAATGCCTTTGCATCCAATCCGAATAGTTACCGTATGTCGGAAGAAGCCAAAGCTGCAACGATGCAGGAGTTTCCTGAGCCAGTAACTTTCCGAGGAGAAATTGAAGTCTCTGAGGTCGCGCGCAGCCTTCGCATTGAAGCGCTGGTTGAAGCGTTGGAAGAAGAGGGTGAAGTGTTGCCGGATGGACCGGAGGTTCAGATGCCAGGTTCCGCTGATGAACAGTTTGAAATCGGTGATCTTGAAGCAGGTGAAGTCTCCGAAGGTGTCTCGATGATCCTCTCGGAACTGGAGAGAGAGTTAGAGGCTGCACTGGATACGCCTGAGTCAGGTGACGGTAAGGGTGTTATGGAGCTACTGGGAGGTTTGTCTTCTCACAAGAGTGAACCCTCTCGTCATAAGTACGATGAGTGGGATCATGTCATCGCTGACTATCGAGCTGGTTGGTGCACGCTTTACGAACACCGCCATGTGGATGAAGACGAACTCTATTTTAGGAAGGTGTTGTTCGACAATCAGGATCTATCCACGCGAATTCGGCATCAGCTGAACAAGGTCAAGCCTGAGATGCTGCGAAAGGTAAAAGGCGTGATAGAGGGAGAAGAACTGGATCTGGAAAGGTCCATAGCTTACGTCGTTGATCGAAAAGTGGGTCTGACCCCGGATGAAACCATCTATGTTCAGAGGCAAAGAAAAGAAAGAGATGTGTCGACCCTTTTTCTGTTGGATATGAGTGCATCGACAGACGATATCGTTCACGACGCGAGTCGCCTGCCGCCGCCCGCACCTGATATGGATGACGATGACGAATTCCTGATGCGTTACTTTGAACAGCACAGGGCGTACGAGGCAGATGCTCGACGCATTATCGATCTGGAAAAAGAATCTGTGATTCTTATGGCAGACGCCCTTGAGTCATTGGGTGATGCCTATTCTGTTTGCGGCTTTTCCGGTTATGGGCGAGATCAGGTGGACTACTTTTTGTGCAAGGACTTTGATGAACCTTTTAACGCGCGTGTGAAAGGAAAAATTGGCGGCATCAAACCCTGTCGCAGTACCCGCATGGGTGCGCCTATTCGCCATGCAACGCGAAGATTGATTGAAACAGGTTCTCGAATTAAGGCCTTGATCATTATCTCCGATGGCTACCCTCAGGATCATGACTACGGCACAGACCGCAATTCAAGAGACTATGGATTGAATGACACCATGAAGGCGCTGTCCGAGGCTAAACAGCAGGGTGTGCTCAGTTACTGCTTAACTGTGGATCCCTCCGGACACGACTACCTGCGGGCGATGTGCCCTGACAGTCAGTACATGGTGATCCAGGACATCAGCCAGCTTCCGGAAGAACTCTCCCGCGTCTACCGTTCGCTGACGGGCTAACTACGTTGCAACTGCGCGCCGCGGTCTCCTGTCCCGGTGCCGCTGCAAGTACATCCCTGTGGGGGTTTTCGGGCTTCTGCCTTTGAGCTTAACGAGACAAGGCACCCAGGCCGCGGTACGTCGCCGACTTTATCTGGACCGAAGCGGAGAGGTCTCGTGTGCTAAGATAGACGTCGCGATAAAGAGAAGGCCCATGACCGTTTCCAAATCCCCAAGCCGCGACGCCGATCGTGAAAGGTATCACCATGGTGATCTTCGCCAGGCGATTCTTACCGCGGCCTGTGAGTATCTGAAAACGGAAAATGCCGACACGCTCAGCCTTCGAGCATTGGCGAGAGAGATCGGTGTTTCTCAAACGGCGCCTTACAGGCACTTCGATTCACGTAATGCGTTGTTTGCCGGCATCGCGACCTGGGGTTTTGAGATTCTCGAAAAAGAAATGGAAACGTGTCTGGCCGGTCAACTGATCAACTCGACTGATGCCATGATCGAGATGGGTCTCACTTATCTCAGTTTCTCGGAAACCCACGCAGAGAAATATCAGCTTTTTTTTGACAGCAGCATGGTGGACTTTGACGAATATCCCGATTTGCAGGATGCCAGCGGTCACTGTTTTGATATTCTGCTTGAGACCATTAAGGTCGGACAACGCGCCGGCTTGTATCGAATTCAGCCAGTTGAACAGCTTGCTGCCCAGATCTGGTCCGGCTTGCATGGCATAGCCAGCCTTCTTCAGCTGAGTGGCAAGCGACCGAATTTTCTTGAAAAACCCACGGGAAGAGCGATTCACTACCTGGCGGAAGACCGCAGGCAGGTGCTCAGGAATCTAGTGAATACGATTCGGGTTTGATACCTAGAGATCGGAGATGTTGGCGATCAGGATAGCCGCCAGCTCTTGAACTTTAGCGTTACCAGGATGCGCCTTACCAAGAGTGCTCAAACCTTGCAGGCTTATCTGAAATTGATCAGCCAGATCCGATGCGTTTTTGTTGGATCGGAGCTGGCCACGAGAGAGGCCAGATTCAAAGGCATTCATATAGAACTGTCTCATATGATTCAATGCAAAATTAAGACGGCGTGTCAGTTTCTGGCCCTTGCCGCGCAGACTCACCGCAAGTGTGCCGATAGGACAGCCGATGTAGTACCTTTTTCCATCGAATCTGAGGTATCCGTTCGCGACACGTTCAATTTCGCGGACCAACTTTTCATCCGCGCTGGCATCGCTGGTAAAAATGAGTTCCATCTCAGATTGGCTCAGTTGCCAGACATGGTTGATGACATCCACCGCCAATGCTTCCTTGTTGGGGAAGAAGTGATAAAAACTGCCTTTGGTCGAAGAGGAGAGATTGCACAACTCGTCGACGGTGACCGCATCGTAGCCGCTGATGAGGAATCGCGTCTGCGCGATGTTAATGATGAGTTCCCTTCGGTTCGAATTCCTTGGCATGGCGTCATAATATCAGTTTTTGTTAGCAGTCGCGGATGACCGAAAACACGTCAGCGTTCAGATGGTATATGGCTGGCGCCGCCTGCCAGTTCATTCCGTTTGGTATCCACAATGTGCTCTATGCCTGGTTGTTGACAGTTCAGCTTGGCGAGAACGGCGTGCGTTTGGGTATTGCCCAGATGTGTGTGCAGATTCCCGGTTTAGTACTGATGTTGTTCAGCGGATTGCTCGCTGATCGGGCAGACCGTCGCCGTATCCTCATGGTGTTCCATTGCCTGGCCGCGGTGCCGGCTTTTTCACTCGCACTCGCGGTGCACGAAGGTTATCTCAGCTACATGGCCCTCCTGGCCTTTGCTTTGGTTTTCGGTACCTGTAATACCTTCCTCCAGCCCGCTCGAGACAGCCTTCTGAATCAGGTGGCGCCGTCTAATCTTCAGCGTGCCGTGACACTGGCCATGGGATTGATGTTCGCAAGCCAGATTGTCGGTTACGCCTTTGCCAGCCAGGCAGACGTCGTCGGCGCGGTGCCTCTGCTCGTTCTCCAGGGTTGTTTTCAGATTGCGGGTGCCTTGTTTGTCTTGAAACTGCCGCACTTCAAGCGGTCTCAGCCTTCACTTGAAGAAGTGCAGGAAAAAACATCAAGAAGTGCGCTGGGTGATATCACTGACGGGCTTAAGCTCATGTTTCGTTCAGACCGCATGGCCCCAGTCATGGTACTAATGCTTGCGATTGGACTCTTCTACAGCGGCGCTTTTTTTGTGATCAATCCGCTCGTCGTTCGAGACGTTTATGGCGGCGACTCTGGTGACATCGCCTTGTCTTATGTGTGTTTTATGGTCGGTACGATCTTCACTACTGTGTTCCTGGTGGTGAGCGGAGGGGTCAGAAGACAAGGTCGAGGTCTGATGGTCTCGCTTCTTATCGGCGGCGGTTTTCTCACACTGACTGTGCTCGAGTTACCATTCTGGGGTTACCTGGCTTGTCTGGGTATTTGGGGCATGGGGGCCGGCGTATCGATGAGTTTAGGGCGGGCGATTGTGCAGGAGACCGCACCGGACGATTTTCGCGCTCGTGCTTTGTCGGTTTATTCCCTGGGTAACCTTGGTGCGATGCCAATCGGTTCTGTCTTGATGGGTTTTCTGGCGATGCAGTTGGGTCCGCTAAACGCCTACGCCGTTTCGGTGATTGGCGTTTATACAGTGGTCGCAGTAGTCTGGCTGCGAACGGAATTGGGAAGGGTAGATCGGCTGTATGACTAACGAGAAACCACGGCTTGCCATAACGATGGGTGACCCCGCAGGTGTGGGTGCAGAGATCATTGTCAAAGCTTACGCCCTGTCTGATCTTTATGCACGATCCTTACCGTTTGTCATCGGGTCAGTTGCCAGTATCGAACAAGCGATGGGTCAGACGTCAATCTCTCACCCGATTGTAAAAATCAGTGCGCCTTCAGACCTATCGGATGAGCCTGGAAAGATACAGGTGCTCGAACCTCTAGGGTTTGATGTCTCGAGTCTCGAAATGGGAAAAGTCAGCGCCAGCTGTGGCAACGCAGCGGTTCAGTATTTCGAGACAGCCGTGCGACTATGTCTTGCCAGTCAGGTTCACGGTGTCGTCACCTGTCCCATCAACAAAGAGGCGGTGCATGCGGCGGGTTATGTGGGTGATATTGGTCATCAGGAAATATTGGCGCGCATGACGGGAGCCGGTTTGACGGCGACCATGCTCATGACTCGAGGTCTAAAGGTTGCCCATCTATCCACCCACAAATCCTTGGCGGAAGCGGTCGCCTATGTGAAAGCACCGATCATTGAAGAAAAACTTTCGTTGACCCATGAGAGTTTGAGGTCCTGGGGAATCGCTTCGCCGAGAATAGCTGTGGCGGCTCTGAATCCTCACGGCGGCGAGGGCGGCATGCTTGGTCGTGAAGAAATTGAAGAAATCACTCCGGCGGTCGAACGCTGCCGGGCGCTGGGTATTGATGCCACGGGTCCCTTACCTGCGGATTCGGTGTTTTACCGAGCCATTCGTGGCGAGTTCGACGTGGTTCTCGCGCTTTACCACGACCAGGGCCACATCGCGATCAAAGTGCACAATTTTGAAGAGAGTATCACCGCCACCATGGGGATACCCTTTATCCGCACGTCTGTGGATCACGGCACCGCCTTTGATATTGCGGGTCAGAACAAGGCTGATGCCAACGGCCTGGTGGAGGCACTTTCCGCCGCCATATCCATGTTGAATCAATCACTTGCATAACTAAATAAAAGTAATTTCAGTTATCCGCCTGTCGCCTGCAACGGCGCAGTCATGCAAAGTGTTGACACGGGAGCCATTGGTTCAGCGTGTTACAAGCGTCGTCTGAATTCGGTCGAGCTCAACAACGCCTTTTATCGTCTGCCCAAACGTGACGTGCGCCCAGCCCGGGATTACCCAACCTACTGATCTGTCTGAATGACAGTCCAGATCAGGATGTGGTTGGATTGACGCTGTCGGTGACGGCAAACTGGGGGTGCGTTCGTGCTCGCAAGCCGGACGATGACAAAGCGGAACTCAAGAGTCGGGCTGACGATCTGGCTCGAAGAAAGACGCGCAAGATAGCTAAAGGGAAATACATGCAGTGGAATAATTGGTCGGGTCGACATAGGGTTGAGCTTGATAGTCTGAGGTTTGTGCGGCGTGAAGAGGATGCGGCGGCGTTTGTTGCTGAATATGCCGCGACGGGAAAAACTATTCGCGTGGCAGGCTCGGGACATTCACACGCGCCGGTTGTCGTGAACGAAGAAGCCATCCTGGATGTCTCTGGTCTTTCCGGGTTGGTCAGTGTTGATCAGGATACTAAGACGGCCTGGATGAGAGCAGGCTCTACGATCTACAGTCTCGGTATACAGTTACATGAACATGGTCTGGCGCTAAGAAATCAGGGCGATATTGATCGTCAGCAGGTGGGTGGCGTTATCGCTACCGGCACGCATGGTACCGGTCGTAACCTAAAGAACATCTCAGGTTCGGTGAAAGGTGTGAAACTGATTCTCGCAGATGGTTCCTTCGTCAATTGCAGCGCAGAGGAAAACGCAGACCTTTTTCAGGTTGCTCGACTCAGTGTTGGTTCTGTTGGTGTGATCACCCAGGTAGAAATGGTGTTGAACCCTTCCCGCGTTCTTCAGGAGTCGGGTGTACCCATGAGTTACGACGAAGTAGCACCGCGGATCCCCGAGCTCATTGAGAACAATGAGCGCTGGGAGTTCTTCTGGTTTCCGCGCAATGACCAAACCGTAACGAAGTCTATTAATCCCTCAGATGAACCCCCTTCTTATCCCTTGGCAGAAGAGGGTGGGCGACGAGCTTTCAGTTTTGAAGTACTGCCGAACCATCGATCTGTGCCGCACACAGAGATGGAATACAGTATCCCGGCGGAATCAGGTCCTGAATGTTTTGCCCGGATTCGAGAGTTAATTCATTCAAAGTTTCCGGAAGTGCAATGGCCGGTCGAATATCGAACCATTGCTGAGGATGACATCTGGTTGTCGATGGCATTTGGTCGACCTACAGTCAGTATCTCAGTGCATCAGGACGTCCGCCTCGACGAGGAACCTTATTACCGTGCATGTGAGGAGATCTTTCTCTCTTATGGTGGTCGACCTCATTGGGGAAAAGTACATTACTTGTCAGCTGATCAGTTTGCGGCTATTTATCCCCATTGGGGAGACTGGTGGCGAGTCAGAGACCAGTACGATCAGAACGGGGTATTTCTGAACGAACACTTCAGAAGTCTCAGGCCCGCGTAATGAATAATCAAGAAGTTTTGGGGGAATCCATGGAATACAAGAACATTCGGCTCGAGCACGTGGGTCTTGTCGCTGTTGTCACGCTTAATGCGCCAGAAGTTCTGAATGCATTGTCCGCAGACATGGTGTCTGAGTTATCTCATGCCATTACTGAAGTGACGACGAGTGACGCTCGCTGTTTGTTGATCACTGGCGAAGGTCGTGCATTCTGTGCCGGAGCGAATCTGCAAACTCAGGGCAGTAGTGATGAAGTGCCTCCCGCTGGTGGTGTACTTGAAACGCACTACCACCCTGTGATGAACAAACTCAAGAATATGGATATTCCCATGGTGAGCGCGGTTAACGGTCCTTGCGTTGGTGTCGGTATGAGCTTTGCGGTGATGGCAGACATGGTGATCGCGGCGAAGAGTGCCTATTTTCTTCAGGCATTTGCCAATATTGGTCTGGTGCCGGATGGTGGTGCAACTTGGCTGCTGCCTCGACTGATCGGATGGGGCCGCGCGGTAGAACTTTCCATGATGGCTGAGCGGCTACCCGCAGAGCAGGCGTTTGAGTGGGGTCTGGTCAATCGGCTGGTAGAAGACGATCGATTGATGGACGAGGCCATGGCGGTTGCAGATAAACTGGCGAATGGACCCATGTCTTTGGGGCTGATTCGTAGAGCTTATTGGCAAACATTCAACAACAGCTATGCTGAACAGTTTCAGCTTGAGGCGAACCTTCAAAATGAGGCGGGTGGCTCCGCCGATAACAGGGAAGGCGTACAGGCGTTCCTCGAAAAGAGGGAAGCCAAATTCTCGGGCAAATAAGCGTAGATTCCGGTAACATTGTCCGCTGTTTTTTCTAGAGGTATGGGAGCCAATCGATGCCGTTGGTACTGAACGAAGACCAGAACATGTTGAAAGACTCTGCAAAGAGTTTTTGCGCAGATAACACACCAATTACCCAACTGCGCCGCCTGCGTGATGATCAGGACGCGTCAGGATTCGACAGAGGTACCTGGCAACAGATGGTCGAACTTGGTTGGACCGGTATTACCGTTCCCGAAGAATTTGGTGGGCTGGGCTTCGGATACATGGGTCTTGGCGTCGTCATGGAAGAATGTGGTCGAACGCTGACGGCATCCCCTCTCTTTGCAACAGCGGTACTTGGTACAACAGCCATTGTCGAAGGCGGAAGCCAGGAACAGAAGTCAGAATTGCTGGGTCAGGTTGTTGCGGGTGAACTACTCCTGGCCTTGGCCGTCGAAGAAACGCCACACCACAGCCCTTATGGTTCTGAAACGAAAGCTGAAAAGTCTGGGGACGGGTATAAGGTAAGCGGTAGCAAAAAGTTTGTTCTTGATGGCCATGTTGCGGACAAGATTATCGTGGTCACCAGGACTTCAGGTAACAAAGGCGATCGTGATGGTTTGACGTTGGTTCTGGTAGACCGTGAAGCGGCGGGTGTCTCTGTCACCCGCACCATCATGGCGGATTCTCGCAACGCGGCGAATATTGAATTTGATGGTGCTGAAGGTGTCCTGCTTGGCGAAGAAGGTCAAGGCGCCGATGTGCTCGATAAAGTTCTGGATGCTGGCCGCATCCTGCTGTCAGCTGAAATGCTGGGCGGCGTTCAGGAATGTTTCGAACGCACCGTCGAATATCTCAAGACTCGTGAGCAGTTCGGTGTTCCCATCGGTTCTTTTCAGGCGTTAAAGCATCGCGCCGCGCAGATGTTCTGCGAAGTGGAACTGTCAAAGTCGGTTGTGCTGGAAGCGCTGTCTGCGCTGGACGAAAGCTCGGAACAGACGGCAGAACTGGCAAGCCTGACTAAGGCTCGCCTCAACGATACCTACAACCTCGTCAGCAGCGAAGGCGTGCAGATGCATGGTGGTATCGGCATGACCGATGAATATGAAATTGGCTTCTTCATGAAGCGTTCACGAGTCTGTGAACACACGCTCGGTGGCAGTGCTTTCCATCGCGATCGATACGGCCTACTTCAGGGCTATTAAACCGCTCTTTCCACAAACCGCCGAAAACGTTAGTCCCAGAAAAGCAGAGGCCTCGCAGTTGCGAGGCCCACGGCTGTTTTGCGCAAAACGTTTCCGTTTATACACTTCACGATACCGAGCGTCCGAGTTGTTGGGCATGCGCCTTCAGGATCGTTGTCCTCGGTGTCTATCGTGCTGGCAGAGGTTAATGTCCGCCTGAGTCGCGATCTTACGATCTTATCGTCACTGTACGCCCGCACCATGCAAAAGTTAAAGAACCTTTTATTATGAACAGACTGGGTTTAGAAGGGTTGGCAATAAAGACTATTCGACCTTGCGAAGTTTGCCCGGCTGATTCATTGAACAGTTGAAAAAGTCGCACAGGATTGGCCTGAAACGATCCATATCCACCAGGAAGGCGTCATGCCCCTGGATGGAAGGCAGCGCATGGAAAGTCACTTCACGTTGGCCGTCTCGCAGTCCGTCTGCGATCTGTTTCTGTTGCTCGATCGGGAAAAGCAGGTCCGTTTCTGCACCAATCACCAGCGCTCTTCGAGCACCGATTCGGCTCAGGCCCACTTCAACGGATCCGCCGTGGTCCGCGACGTCGAACAGATCCATGGCGCGCGACAGATATAGGTAGCAGTTGGCATCGAAGGTACCGATCCACTTGTCTGCGTGTGCTTCCAGGTAAGATTCGACCTCGAAATCGATGCCAAACGGTTCCCCCGTTTGTCTGCCATCAGGAATCAACTCTCGTCCAAACCGCTTTTCCAGTTCGGCAGCGCTTCGATAGGTTAGCATGCCCAGCTTGCGCGCAAGACGCATACCGATGACCGGCTCCTCATCTTTATCATAGTTACCGTGGTTCCAGGCAGGATCGCTTCGAATGATTTCTCGTTGCAGAGAACGCATTGAGATCGCAAACGGGGTTGCCCTGGGTGAACCAGAGATGCTGACCAGGCTTTCAGCCATATCCGGGTAAAGAATTGAGTAAGCAACGGAGGTCATGCCACCCATGGACGCGCCGACAACCGCGTGCAAGCTTGTCAGACCGAGTGATTTGACGACCTCGTGCCCTGCGTGGGCAATGTCCTCAATGGTGAGCACTGGAAACTGCAGCCCGTAAGGCTCGCGGGTTTCAGGATTGACACTCGCTGGACCCGTTGAACCGAAACAACTGCCCAGCGAGTTCACACAGATCACAAAGTATTTCGTGGTGTCGATGGGTTTGCTGTCACCCAGCATCTGCTCCCACCAACCTGTTGAAGGGTCAGCCTCTGAGGAAGCCGCATGTGCCGAAGGGGAAAGGCCTGTAAACAGCAGAATGCCGTTGTCCCGCTGGAAATTCAGTTCGCCCCAGGTCTCGTAGGCGACCACAGGTTGCTCAAGATGGCCGTTGCGCATCTTGAATGTGCCTTCTATCTGGTGAATTTTTCTGGCTTCAACCATGCTGGACTCCGGTAAAAGTCACTCTCCCTCGGGAAGCACATTTTGCGCCTCTGACATCAATTCTCCAAGTGTTGTCTCATTCGAAATGTGTCCGTCACTATTTTGCATTTATTGCAACAAGCAAGAGTAGATCGTAATCTGAGACTATGGACATCAACAGCCTGAAACTCTTTATCGCGCTGTCGCGCCATTTGCACTTTGGTAAGACCAGTGAAGAGATGCATATGTCACCGTCGGCGGTTAGTCGATCGATTCAGCGACTGGAAGACCAGTTAGGTCATGCGCTTTTGGTTAGAGACAACAGAAGTGCACAGCTGACAGAGGCGGGTCAGATTTTTTTAGAGTACGCGTTGGAAGTCGTGAAACGATACGAGTCTTTGCAGCGAGATCTGGAAGGCAAGTCTGACGTCCTGCGTGGGCAGCTTTCTCTGTTCGCCTCGGTGACGGCAAGCCAGAGTATTCTGCCCAAGGTGCTGACTGACTTCAGACAACGATATCCTGAGATTCACATACAGCTGGAAACGGGCTACGCCGTGAATGCGTTATCAAAACTGTCTGAAGGCATTGATGTTGTGGTTGCTGCGTTGCCATATGGTGAAGAAACCGATGATCAACTGCGCAAAAAGATCATCACTTCGATTCCATTACAGACGGTCGCACCAGCCACGGGCGAGTTTGATGGTGTGCTGAAATCAACATCGGTGAACTGGGCGGAAGTGCCTTTGATACTGCCCTCAACAGGGCAGGTCAGGCAGAACATAGATGCCTGGCTTCGCGTGAATAATATCGTCCCCGACGTTTATGCAGAGGTGCCAGGTAACGAAGCGATCTTGTCTCTGGTCGCTCTGGGTTGTGGTGTGGGCTTTGTGCCGGAACTGGTGGTCAAGGAAAGTCCGCTGGCGGACCAGGCGATGATCGTTGAAGACGGCCCGGAACTGGAGGACTTTCACGTCGGTTTCTGCACGCGTCAGAAGAATCTGGATGTCTCGCCCATTATCAGGGCGTTTTGGGAATCGATCCGTGCCGATTAGTCTGTGCGGGTCAGCGGATGACGCGCAATTTTCTCCACCAGGTCGCACTCTGCGCCGCTCAATTCTGGAAACTGCTGCAGCAAAGCCTGGATGATGGCGCCAGCCGCTGGTGGCTCCCGCAGGTTGGCGTGTTCCCAGAAGTTTTCAGCCACCCATTTTGCGGCTTCCAGGCATGGGGTCGTGTAGTGATCACCCTGATATCGATGGCGGATGAGTTCCTCTGCCTTGGCAAGATCTCTGGGGATGACGATGCCGCTTTGATGGGCCCACTCAAACACCTGCTCACTTAGGATGTAGGTTTTTCCGAAGTACTTCTGACTTTTGACGACATCCAGTTCCTTGTGGAGTGCAGCTCGGACCAGGTTCTCCATTGCCAGGACCTTGTCGTCCAGTGTCTTATGGTGTTTGCCTTTGAGCAACATCTCTCGATGGGGGACACATCCGGTCAACAAGTTCGCGCTTTCTTCCACCGTCCAATGGGGATAAGAACACCATTCCAGGGCGTACTGGTAGTACTCGTCCGGATACTGGTAGAACAGACCGTTGGGCTTGATCTGCCGAGTTTCCCGTTCCTGTGTCTTGTCGTCCATACGATCTCATCTTAGGCAATTGATTCGGCAGATGGCAGTCGCTTGAAAGGATTCAGACGGTCGGTTGAAAGTTGGTGCTGAATTGTTTTCAATTCTCTGTTGTCTTTATGCCGTAACAATAAGAACGCTCATGGCCGAAACATTTAACCTTGTGCTCTATCCTCAAGTGCAGGATGGGCACGACGTCGATGAAGTAAAACAAAAACTATGTGCCACCCTCAGTGTTGATGCCGCCACAGTCGATACCTGGTACGCGACGAAACATCCGACTGCAATTCTGAAGGATGTCGAAGAAGCCACGGGCGCAAAATATGTTGAGGCGATCATGGGTTGTGGTGCGCAATCGAACCTTCAGCCTTCCGGTGAAGATAAGTCCGCATGGTCCCTCGAGCAGATGACCAAGGCGGAGTTCACGGACTTCTTTGTATGCCCGAGCTGTGAACATGAAGAAGAATATCCCCGGGGAGAGAAACCAGAACAATGCCCCAAATGCGGTCTGGTGATCGCCAAGTGGGAAGAAAAAATGAAAGAGGAGGCGGAAAAAGAAAAAATCCGTCGCCGGCTCTTGAGAGACCAACGCCTGCAGGGTGATCGCCAGTCTGATATTGATGCAAAGCGGGCGGAACTGGAGCGCTTACGCAAACTTGAGCGCGAGATCATGGAAGAACTGGGTATCAAGCCGCCCGGTCCTCTTTGGATGTTCTTTGAGAAGTACACGCTTCCCGTGAGTTTTGCTGTCACAGTCATGATCATTGCAGCTACAGGCGTGATGTTTCACTTTGTGGACCAGTGGCTTGATCAGCAAGCGTACGAAGAAAAGGTTGCCGAGACACCAAGTGCGGACATAGAAAATATCGCGCCCGTCATGGCGGCCGCGGTGACTCTTCAGCAGAACGGCAATTTTGGGGTTGTGAGTGAAATTGCAGATGCCACTCAGTTAATGAATGCTGGTGGAACGCAGGCAAGGGCGCAAATTACCCAGGCGGCTCAACAAATGATGAAAGGGGTTCAGCCAGATGCCTTTATCGGCGTTGCTCAGCAGATGTCTTTGCCAGCGCCTGTGGCGCGCGTCTCACCGGGCGAAGTAGAACCCGCGGCCGTCAATCTGGACACGATTGGCGGTATCTCCGGGTTGACAGGGATGACTGATTTTAAACCGGCTCAGTTGGACAGCATGTCGCCTCCGCTCCTGGAGCACGGTCATGAAAAAATTCTTTCCGTCCTGACCGACAAACAACTCATCAAAGATCATCTGAATCCTGAAGGACCTGACATCATTGTTGAAGCCATCGACGAAATGGACGGCTCAGCCATTGTGACGCTCATGTCTTCCATCTCGAGGGATCAGGAGTGGGATCAGTTCCTTCTGTCTGAGGTGAAACAATACGTTTTGAACGCACAGACAGAGGAGGCAGGCAAACTTGCGGAACGCATAAAGAATCCGGTCTCTCGTATTCGTGCCTTTGGCGCGATCATGGAAGAGCACTTGATCAATGAAAACCTATCTGAACTCAAGGCCTACAACGCGCGGGTGCGACTGGACCTGGACAAGATTGAAGATCCGGATATTCGAGCAAGATCTATTCTTGAAGTGGGTGAACAGCTGGCAGATGCGGGTAGCGAAAATGAACCTTATGATGCGATGGATCGCGTTGCAGCGCTGGCCGCTGATAGCGAGGACCCCAAGGAAGAAGCTTCTCTGGCTGGTCGTCTTGCCGTCAGCAAACTTCGCATAGGAGATCAGGCTGGCGCGAAACGTGACCTTCAGCGGGCGATGAACATTGCTGGTCGTATTCCCGACTTGCGGGAGCGTATCTCTGCGTTTACAACCATCGCGCAACGATATTTTGATGTGCGTAACGTCACACTCGCCTCGGAGATTCTTGCGGAAGCATCTGTGATCGCAGCGACCAGACTTGAGCACGAGCCCAGGTCGCTCGCCTTTGGTGAGCTTGCCATTGCTCGTGCGTACCTGGGCGACGTTGATGGCGCGATGCAGGCGTTGAGGAATGCGGGAACAGGAGAAGCTGAACAACAGCTGATTGCCAAGATAGCAGAGATGCTGATGGGTGAGCGTCGCTACTATGAGGCACTGGCCTGGATGGAGTCGCTGAACGACGAAGTGGAATATGCGCGTCTAGAACTCCGTCTGTCCAGCGGTCTCTTCTATGATGGCAGGCGTCAGGAAGCGCTCAATAGGATGGAGCAGACCGCACCGCGCGTTCAGCGAATCTACGAACATTCTGAGCGGGGGCTTTTGACCAGCCAGTACGCCCGGTTCTTCGCAAGGCTTGGTCGTCAGGACAAGGCAGACCAGCTGTTCGAAGATGCAGAAGAGGTCAGCGAGCAGCTCTCTGGCCGAAAAGCCCAGGTTAACCTGGCGTTGATCGCCCTGGATCGTGCTCGTATCTTCCAACTGGCGTGGGCGAAAGAGATTGTTCGCGAAGAGCTCACCGATACCGTGGTGAAAGATCCCATTGATGCAGAGATTCTGGTCACGGAACGAATCGTGCAGAATCTCCTGCCTGAAGGTCTGATCATCGAGCCCCCTGAAGATTAGGAGACTTGCGATCTATTCGGACAGTGAATGCCGAATATTCGTACAACGGGGCTTTTCTAACGCCTTCGCATTTATAGAATTCGGCTGTCATAAATGCTTATTAGGTAGACCATGTCTGCGGGTCACTGCTGCCGTCACACGCGCGATGCGAAGGCACCTCCGGAAATTCACGCCAATCACGTGCGACGGAACCTGTTTAACTGGCTGACAGTCCTGCTGCTCATTGGCTGGGTCGGTATCGTCACAGTCGCGCTGGAAACAGCGGGTGCTGAAAATCTGTCGGCGATGCCAACTCTGGAAGTGTTTCTGAGAACCCTGCTCTCCTGAAGGGTTATTCCCCGTTGATCACGGAGCAGTCGCGATACTGTTCGGCGAAATAATCCATAAAACTCCGGAGTTTTGATGGCAGGTGCCTGCCTGGCGAGTACACGACGTGTACGTCTGTTGGGTCTGATTGGAATTCCTTTAATACTTCAGCAAGGGTTCCATCGTCTAGCTTATCACCGACCAGCCACCTGGGGACACGAGCGATACCCAGGCTATTGATGAGTGCGCTACGCATGACCTCTGAATTGTTGCTCTGAAGGTTACCGGACACTTTTACGTGCAACGGCTGATTGTCCTCCGCGAAGGTCGTCTGGTCGCGGTTAGCTCGATCCGTGTATACAACATAATTGTGTGCTTTCAGATCGCGTGGATGCGCCGGTGTGCCGTTCAGTTTCAGATACTCCGGGGTCGCGACCGTTATCATGGGGCTAGAGCATAGTTTGCGCGCAATCAGGTTCGAATCGCGAAGCGTACCCATGCGAAAAGCCACATCAATACCTTCTTCTACGAGGTCGACTACCCGGTCATTGAGTGTGATATCGATACGAATGTCAGGGTACTGCTCGTAGAAACCGGCCAGTCTCGGCACGATATGAAGCCGCCCAAAGGCGACGGCGGCGCTGACCCGCACCAGGCCCTTCGGCTGCGTTTGAAGGAGACCTACATTCTGCTCAGCATCTTCGACGTCCTGCAGTATCGCGACGCACCGTTCGTAATAGTCGGAACCGGTTTCTGTCAGCCGCAGGCTGCGTGTACTGCGATTCAGGAGTTTTGCGCCCAGCCAGGATTCCAGCTCTGCGATGTTTTTACTGACCGTCGGCTGCGTGCTGTTCAGTTCTTTCGCCACGGCAGAGAAACTGCCAGTCTCGACGACTCGAACGAACATTTTCATCGCGGACAGGCGATCCATGGCCGAAAGCTCAGACTATTCCGAAAGAGAATAAAGTGTATCGGATAGGATTCTATTATCAACGAATGCTGAATAAATTATCGTTCACTTTCTAACCGGTCATGATCGGGAGATAATGCGTGGCATGCCGCCATCAGCGTTCCTAGACAAACTCGCCCAACTGCGTTCGAACAACTGTGAGAACCTGCCAACTCCGGAATTGGCGGTTCTGAACAGGACCGTTGCCCGGCTTCGCCGAGAGGGGCTTCAGAGCAAATGCCTTCAGACTGGCGAGACGGCGCCGGACTTTTCACTTCAATCCCATTCAGGCGGTGATATCAGTCTCTATACACTGCTCAAGAACGGACCCGTCGTCCTGAGCTTCTTCCGAGGCTTCTGGTGCCCTTACTGCAAGACCGAAATAGAAGCTTATGAGGACGTGCAGGGTGAGCTGGAACGTATGGGCTGCACCTATCTCGCGATTACCCCACAGAAACCCGTTGATGCAGCTACTCTGCCGTCCAACTATGACGTTGTTTATGATCGCGATAATCTCATCGCCCGCCGCTTCGGTATTGTTTACGAACTGGATCATGCGGAACGTGACTTGTTCCAGAGCTGGGGATTATTGCTCGATAAAGTGAATGAGTCCGATAAGTGGGAACTGCCCGTGCCTGCGACGTTTATTCTCGCGCAGGACCGAACCATCGGATTTGAATATGTGGACGTCGACTTCCGGGCCCGTTGTTGCCCCGATCAGTTGATCAAGGAGTTGAAGAGCTTTACGGCGTGATACCTGATCAGGGCTTCTCGAACAGCAGGGTGAACCTGTCTGTATTGCCGCTCACACTCTTGCGACCCACTTCGTATCGCAGTTCATCATCTGGCTTGTAGTGAAGGTCGCTATAGTCCACAAAACGAAAACCGGCGGCTTCCACTTCTTTGATCACGAGGACCGGATCAATGCGACGCCAGACTTCACTGCCGTCTGGCTGCATGTGACGTCTCGTGTGATCCACAACGCCATAGAGACCACCTTTCTTTAGTGATTCAAATACAGCGGCATTGATGTTCGCTCGACCCGCTTCATCAAAGTTGTGCATATTGCGGAAGGTGAGGGCGAGATCAATTTTTCGAACCCCGAATGAAAACTCGGGTACCGTGTAGCGTCGTTCCTCGACTTCTGATCGGGTGGCGCCATCGAAAGGAATCACTTCTGTTGAACCGAAGCCGGGATTGTTTTCAATCAGTTTCGAGGCAGCGTTGGTCCCGATAGAAAGGTAAAGCTTGCCCTTGTCCTCGAGAACCGGTCCGAGGATCTTGGTGTACCAACCACCGCCTGGCAGTAGCTCCAGAACAGTCATGTCGTCAGTCAGTCTGAAAAATTCAAGTGTCTTCAGGGGTTGGCGATTTGCGTCCCGTTCTGTGTCTTTCTCGGTACGGCGCTCATCACTGAGGGCTTTGCTGATCTTGTCTTCCACTGTTGCAGGTGCGACGGTTTCTTCGGCAAGAGCATAGAGCGGTAGTGTGAGCAGCAGGGCGAGCAGGTATGTCATGGGCCTTCCAGGAACAAAAACAGGGTTGCATGGTAGCATCCGATATTGGCTCGTGACATAGTTTTACGAGGCGTTTCCATTGAATGCACAGGTGTTGAACGAATGTTTCTATTGCTGGGTGAAAAGGTAAAAACCAAGTCGCAGCAGATCGGCACCCACCGCTGTGCTGTTTGTAAATCCGATCAGGTGTTCACTGAGCAGGCTGAATCTCTCTGGTTTACGCTCTTTGGTTTGTCGGTTCTGCCCTTGGAGGACCGAGCGCACTACTGGCGCTGTGAAAACTGCCTGACCGCTTACAAGCCCCGGGAACTGGATCTGCCTTCCTCGGTGCCGATCTTGAAGGATGTCATTGTTTACCTGCTGCTCGGTTATGACCAGCAGGAGCAACGTGCGTTGGCTGATGAGATCTGCACCAAGCTGACCGGTTTCGATTTTCCCGAGTCAGAAGTTCAGGCGCTCTCTCAAGAGATCGCCTCAGGCAGGCTAAACGTCGCGGAGTTGGTGCGCAGGCATGCCAGTTCGTTAAACGCCATCGGCAAGCAGCAGGTCGTCGAGGGTGCGTTTCTGACAACCTATGCCTGTTGTGACATCGAATACGAAGATCGGCTCCGGATCAACCAGATTGGCAGCGCGCTGGATGTCGGTTTGGAGTTCGTGACTTACGCGATTGATGAGGCGAGGAAGCAGCAGAACTATGGTACTAGGCGACTCCCGGACATTCGCGCGGAGGTTTGACAGGCCTACTCGAAACCTTGAAAATTTTTACTTCTCATTCGATCAGATCACTATTCGATCATAAACATGGCGACTAACCGACTAGCTGCGTTTCAATCCCGTTTCCACAACTACAGCCTGGATAAGAAGGCAATACCCATGGCGATGGTGCAATCCCTGGTGCAACACATGGCGTCGCGAGGTTTTGCGCCAGAGATCAGTCTGGCAAGAACGGACATCGACCTGGATGCAGACCGTGTGACTTACCGTCAGCGAATTCAGCAGATGGAAAACATGCTGGACCTGATTGGCATGGATGGACACTGGCTGGAATCCAACAAAGACATCTCAATTTCAGATTATGGTCTGCTTGGCTACGCCATGATGAGCAGCGCAACGCTCGAACAGGCTGTGCAGATCGCGGCCAAATACCACCGAATGGCGGGCGCGATGTTTGAGTTGGCTTTTGTCATCGAAGATGATGAAGCGATTCTGAGAATTGAACACCTGTTGCCTGCAGGGAAGGTAGGGCAGTACACGGTAGAAGACTTGTTCGTAGGCGTGACCGGCCTCATCACTCTGCTGCTTGGCAGGCAACACAATCCAAGCCGCATCTGTTTGAACTATGCGCGCCCAGACTATGCAGACAAGCACGAGACCCGCTTTGGTTGTGAAGTGCAGTTCGAGCAGCCTTATTGCGAATACCGGTTCGATGTTTCAGAACTCAACGAGCCGCTTGCAGCTGCTGACGCCAATACAGCCAGAATCTGTGAAGAATCCTGCCGCAAGCTACTGAATCAAATGGAGATCGAAGAAGACATCATCTCCAGAATTTGCCACCTGTTGCTCAGCACGCCCGGCGAATTCCCTAAACTGGATGCCGTGGCGAGAAAACTGTCGCTTGGTGCACGTACCTTGAGACGACGTCTTAACGAACTGGGTACCAGCTATCAAAAGATCCTCGATGACGTTCGTCGTGAACTCGCGATTGAATACCTGCAGACAACCAACCTGACTGTTCAGGAGATTGCGGAACTGCTCGGCTACAGTGAAGTGACTAATTTCCGCCGCGCCTTTATGCGCTGGGTCGAGTTGTCACCTTATCAATACCGCAAGCAGATGGCCGCCCCTGCGTGACCAAAGATCAGTTACTGGTTGTTGTGAGCTATGTGCTGGCGCTTGGCGCTGCCTGGTTAACGCTGCCCTTTGTCTCCGAGTACCACGTGATGGTGCAGGTGCTGATTGCCGATATCGTCGCGACAGTGGTGATTTTTGCGTTCAGCGTCGTGTTCAACAACTCCAGCTTTTATGACGCCTATTGGAGCGTGATTCCAATCGCGATCCTGGCCTATCTGGCAACGCTGCCCGGAGACGCTGAGTTGGTTCGTCAATTGATGCTGGCGCTCGTGGTGGTCCTTTGGGGCGTTCGTTTGACGGTGAACTGGGCATATACCTGGAGTGGCCTCGATCATGTGGATTGGCGCTACGTTAATTTGCAGGCACAGTCAGGTATCCTCTGGTGGCCGCTGAGCTTCTTCGGCGTGCACTTAATGCCAACGGTGCTGGTTTTCCTGGGCTGTATACCGATGTACCACGCGCTCGTCATTGGCGATAACCCGATGAACGTTTTTGACTATCTGGCGCTTGCGGTTGGCCTCATCAGTGTATGGCTGGAGTTTCAGTCTGATCGAGAGTTGCACCGTTTCAGGGAGACGCGAAGCAGCAGGGCAGAGGTACTGGATACCGGACTCTGGGCCCGATGCAGACATCCGAACTATCTGGGTGAAATTGGTGTCTGGGTTTCGATACTGCTGTTTGGATACGCCTCGGTGGGCTATGCCGACTACTGGATGCTGTCGGGTGCTGTGTCGATGATTCTTCTGTTTACCGTGGTTTCGATCCCGATGATCGAAAAGAAGCTGGCCGAGGATAAGCCGGGATATGCGGCGTACAAGGCAAGAACCTTTTCGCTTCTCCCCATATCCAGATCTAAGCAATCCTAAGCATCCCTCATCTCGACCGAAGCAGCTTTAGCTGCGAAGCGGAGAGATCTATTCGCCATAGTGCCTTAGAGGCATCAATGTCGGATGACTCCACTTAATGAGGCCGCCGACGACAAATAGTGCGGCTGCGCAAAACAATCCGATGTAACCGATATCTACAACATGGAAGTCGATAGTCATGATGATAGCGAGACCGAGGACGAGGGGAATCGTGAAACTCGTGTTTATTTCGATGTGTTTCAAGCAATGCCGGCAATTCGTGCCGTCTGGATAAACCTTTGACCTTGGCACGATGTGCGCACCACACTCTGGGCACTTTCTGATTTCCGGAAAGATCGTCATGGAAAGACGGGAGTGCTTCCACTCCCGAGCATCCAATTTGTCACTGAAGTCGTCTGCAACACCGTAGACCGACGGAGTAAGACCTGCTCGACTCACTCATGAGGTTACGAGTGATCGTGCTGTAAAGTGACCTACTACTGACGCAGCGAGACCAATAAGCGGGGTGGGCCATTAAGCCGGTCGGTGAATCCCACAGATCTTGTGTCCGTCCGGATCCAGGAAGTAACACAGATGCATCACACCCATGTTGCCCTCACGAGGGCCGGGCGCGTCTTCGATGCTGGTGCCGCCATTGGCGATGGCAACGTCATGAAACTCCACGAGCTGTTCAGGTGAACGACAAACGAAGCCGATCGTTGAACCGTTAGCCACAGTCGCGGGTTGGCCGTTGATGGGCTCGCTGATGCTGAAGGTTGAGCCATCGTGGATGTAAAAAAGTCGCTTCTGACCGGTATCGTTGACGTGTTCCATAGGTTCGCCTGCACCCAGAACGCCCAGCACGGCGTTGTAAAAACTTTTGGTTTTCTCAATATCACTTGAGCCAATCATGACGTGATTGATCATTGGTGTTTCCTTTGGTTGGTGAAATTTACTGGTTCTTTAGTTGGCGTTTCCAACGCCCATCAAGAATTTGAAGGCTGCCAGAATACCCAAAAACGGAAGGGCTAGCATGAAATCGCTGGCGGTCACGGGGCGTATCCGGCGAATAGTTGCAAGTCTTCAGCGCGTCGCAAAAACCAGGGCGTAAAAGATTCTGGCGAATTGTTCATTTCAGATTCCAATGTTTCCAGGTCGATATCTCGAGCCTCAAGCACCTCCGACGTATCGATCTTAACAGGTCCGTCATAGGTGCCTCTAAAAGACTGTTGGAACTCGAAGTCTTTGATGCCCAGAACAGGATTGTCGTGGCGAGCTTTGACGACATCACCCCAGGCTTCGATTTTAATGCCTCTTATCCCCAGCTCTTCAATCAAACCGCGGTGAGCGCCTTCTTCGAATGTTTCGCCAGGTTTCAAGTGTTCTGCGGCGCTGACATCCCATGCGCCGGGGCAGATGTCTTTGGAGAGCTGCCTTCGTTGAATCAGAAGTTTGCCGTTAGAGCGAAACAAGAAGATGTTGGAAGCACGATGCCAGTAGCCGAGCCGATGGACTTCGGAGCGAGCGACAGCACCGAGGCGGGTGCCTGATTCGTCAAAGGTTTCAAAGAGTTCTTCCACCCGTGGAGGGTATCACGGCTGAAGAAGAGCGTGCCCCCGGCGAACCGGGGGCATGAGAAATTTGGCTTATCCGAATTCGGAGATCACGCCAGAGATCGATTCTTTCGCGTCACCGAACAGCATTCGCGTGTTCTCGCCAAAGAAGAGCGGGTTGTCGACGCCGGAGAATCCGGAAGCCATGGAGCGTTTCAGTACGAATACCGTGCGCGCCTTGTCCACGTTGATGATGGGCATGCCGTAAATCGGGCTGTCTTCATCTTCACGAGCGCTTGGGTTAACCACGTCGTTCGCGCCAATCACCACACAGATGTCGACGTTTTCAATTCGGGGATTGATTTCGTCCATCTCGACCAGTTGCTCATAAGGCACGTCAGCCTCCGCCAGCAGTACGTTCATGTGACCAGGCATACGACCCGCCACAGGGTGAATCGCGTAGCTGACTTCCGCACCGTTGTTCTCAAGGATCTCGCCGAGTTCCTTAACCACGTGCTGAGCCTGTGCAACCGCCATACCATACCCCGGTACGAAGCAAACGTTGCTGGCTGCTTCGAACAGATAGTAAGCATCTTCAACAGAGATTGGCTTAACTTCACCTTCGATCGCCTTGCCCTGTTTCACGGCACCGAAGCCACTGAACAATACGTTGGTCAGTGAACGGTTCATGGCTTTACACATGATGTTCGTCAGGATGATACCGGCAGCACCAACCAGAGAACCCGCAACAATCAGGATGTTGTTGTTGATCGCGAAACCGGCCGCACAAGCCGCGAGGCCTGAGTAGCTGTTCAGCAGGGAAATCACAACCGGCATGTCCGCACCGCCGATGGGGATAACTGCCATGATGCCGAAGACCATCGCAAGGCCCAGCATGATGTACAGCCACTGTGATTCAGGGTGCGGATCAACCGCAAACATGTAGCCGCTGACCAGAATACCGATCAGGATCAGGCTGTTTACGACCTGCTGGCCTGTGAATACGACCGCTGCACTGTTGATCGTTTCAGACAGCTTGCCGTAGGCGATCAAAGAACCGGTAAAGGTCATACCACCAATGAGGATGGCCAACAAAACGGTGACCGCAGTAAAAGTGCTGATGTCGCCGCCATAGAGCGTGGCCCAGCCAACGAGCAGACTGGCGGCACCGCCAGAGCCGTTAAACAGAGCCACCATTTCCGGCATGGAGGTCATTTCGACCAGACGTGCCGCAGCAGCGCCAATCAGGCCACCAATCAGCATGCCGCCGATGATGTATTCGTAGCTCACGATGCCTTCGGCCGTCAGACCAGCAACAACCGCGATCAACATACCGAGAGAAGACAGCAGGTTGCCGCGTCGCGCCGTAGCGGGCGAGCCCAGCATCTTCAAACCGAAGATGAAGAGGATCGCCGAAACGACATACGAAAGATTAGCAATCAGTTCGATGTTCATTTGCCACCCTCACTCTTGCTCTTAAACATACCGAGCATGCGGTCAGTCACCATGTAGCCGCCAACCACGTTGATGGTCGCGAAGGCAACCGCCGCAGTTCCGAGCCACTTGCCCATTTCGCTATCCACCATACCGGCTGCGAGGAACGCCCCCGCCAGGGTAATACCGGAAATGGCGTTAGCACCAGACATCAGAGGAGTGTGCAGCGTCGCAGGTACCTTTGAGATCAGTTCGAAGCCGAGAAAAATCGACAATACGAGAATAAAAGTTAGAAATACGACTTCCACGTTAGCCCCCTCTCAAGTTCTTGATTGTTTCGTTAACGATCGCACCGTCGTGTGTAATCACACATCCCTGCAGGATGTCGTCTTCCAGATCCAGGTTGAACGTGGAGTTTTCCTCATCCCAATACTCTGTAATGAGGTTCACGAGGTTCGATGAGTACATCTGTGATGCATCAGTCGAGACTTCCGCAGGCAGGTTAGAGATGCCCATGATGGAAACGCCACCGATATCAACCGTCTCATCCGGCTTGGAGCCTTCAACGTTACCGCCGGAATCGACCGCCATATCGACGATCACGCTGCCTGGACGCATCGCAGCGACCATATCTGCAGTGACGATGCGAGGCGCGGGGCGACCAAACAGCTGTGCTGTTGTGATCACGATGTCAGATTCAGCGATGACGGCTTTCTGACCTTCTTTCTGCATCTCGAGCTGCTCGGGTGTCAGCTCTTTGGCGTATCCGTCTTTGGTCTGGCCGGTTTCGCCGAGATCAATCTCAACAAACTTGGCGCCAAGTGATTGAACCTGCTCGGCGACGACCGGACGAGTGTCGAATGCTTCAACACGTGCACCAAGTCGTTTTGCGGTTGCGATGGCCTGTAGACCGGCAACACCAGCGCCGATGACAAACACTTTCGCGGGTGAAAGGGTACCGGCAGGTGTCATCATCATTGGCAGGATGCGATCCAGCTTGTCAGCTGCTTTGATCACCATCACATAACCCGCGAGGTTGGCTTGTGAGCTGAGCGCGTCCATCTTCTGGGCGCGAGTCGTTCGGGGAATCATTTCCATACTGATGGCAGTGACACCCTGGGATGCAAGGGCATCCACAAGTTCATTTTCGTTATAGGGGTCCAGGTAGCTGATTTGAATCGCACCCTTCTTCACTAATGCAACTTCTTCGGTGCTCGGCTTTCGCACACGAAGCACGATGTCACCGCTGGAAATAAGTGCATTACGGTCTGAAGAAACGGTTGCTCCGGCTTCCTCGTAGTCGGCATCACTGAATCCGGAATGTAATCCGCAGCCGGCTTCAACTGAAACCGACAGCCCGGCTCGGGTGAGTTTTTTCACCGAGTCAGGGATCAGCGAGACGCGGCGTTCATTAGCCCACGTTTCCGCGGGAACCACGATTTGCATAGTAACCTCACTTGAGTCTAATAGCGTAATGAAGGCTGGCTCAGCTGCCTGCCGAAGGTGCAGAAAGGTAGCACGATAAATAGGCTTTTTCTAACGCTTAATCAGGGATTCGCCCCGAATTGGTGCTCGTTATCGATGAGGTGCGGTTGCCTTGATGAGGCGCCGTGCATATAAAGGGCATATGAGTTGGCATAAAGAAGTAGATGAAATAGAAGTTCGCCGTGAACTGTCGAAACAACAGGGCGGTGAACAGGGTATCGCGAGTCAGCACGCCAAAGGCAGGCTGACCATTCGCGAGCGTATTGATCGCCTCGTATCTCGCGGCAGCTTTGAAGAGCATGGTGAAGGCGCCGGATTTGCCGAGAAGGGAAAAGATGGCTCTATTGAGTCGTTTTCACCGGCGAATTACGTCGTTGGCTTCGGCAATATCGGCGGGAGGCGTGTTGTTGTTGGTGGTGAAGACTTCACCTTAAAAGGCGGTTCACCAAATGGTGCTGGTCTTCGAAAGTCTGTTTATGCCGAAGAACTGGCAGTGCAGTTCAAGGTGCCCCTGGTTCGTATGCTGGAGGGCGGTGGTGGATCTGTTGCAGGTTCAGGTGGTTCTCGCCCGACAACGGTCGGTTCTCCGGTCTATGCAGAGCCAAGATTCAAAATTATTGCTGAAGCGATGAATGTGGTCCCTGTGGTTTCCGGTGCCATGGGTCCGGTTGCGGGTTTTCCAGCGGGCAGGCTGGTCGCCTCGCATTTTTCCGTCATGGTGAGAGAAACCAGCCAGGTCATGGTGGGCGGCCCCGCCCTGGTTGAACGAGCGCTGGGCGTTTCCCTGTCAAAAGAAGAGCTGGGTGGTTGGCGTATTCATACGCGAAGCGGCATCGTCGATAACGTCGCTGATTCGGAAGATGAAGCGCTTGCTCAGATGCAGCAGTTCCTGAGTTATCTGCCGCAGAATGTCTGGCAGCTTGCGGAACGCCAGGATTGTTCTGACAGTCCGAGCCGGGCAGAAGAGGCGCTCATCGACATCGTGCCGAAAGACGGTCGCATCCCGTTTGAGATGCGGGATGTCATCAAGCACGTGGTTGATCTCGATTCCTTCTTCGAAATCCAGCCCCATTATGGCCATGGTCAGATAATCGGGCTCGCGCGGTTAAACGGTCAATCAGTGGGCATCATCGCCAACGACTGTAAACATTTCGCTGGCGCCATGACGGCCGAAGGCTCTCAGAAGGCGAAGCGCATGATGGAACTGTGCGATACCTTCCACATTCCCATCGTGAACTTCCTGGATGAACCAGGTTTCATGATTGGACCTGACTCCGAAAAAGCCGCTTGTATCCGCTATGGCATGAGTGCGGTTTCAGCTGCGGTGCAATCAACGGTGCCCTGGGCAACCGTGGCTGTGCACAAGTCATTTGGTGTGGCATCAGCGGCGCATTTTGCACCGAATACCTACAAGCTTGCCTGGCCGTCTTATGAAATGGGTGCGCTGCCGGTAGAAGGTGGTGTCGCAGTGGCATTCCACCGCGAAATTGCGGCTGCGGAGAACCCGGAAGAAAAACGCAGGGCGCTGGAACAGAAATTGGCAGAAGGCCGGTCTCCTTTTCCCATGATGGAAAGTTTCGCGGTACACGAGTTGATTGACCCGCGACAAACTCGTGCCAAACTATGCCGCTGGGTCGATTGGATTGAACCACTTCTGGAAGAACTTAAGGGGCCCGTAACCTGGGGAATGCGTCCTTGAGAAAACTGATACTTTTGACTTTATTGATGGCCTGTTCGCAGGTCATCGCACAGCCCGCGCCTCATGTCAGAGGCGACTTGGTCTCGTCTGTCTCACAAGTTGCGGCTGGCGATACGTTCCGTGTGATCTTTGCTCAGGATATTGATCCTGACTGGCATACCTACTGGATGAATCCCGGTGATTCTGGCGCTGCACCCAGTATCAAATGGGATGTGCCAGAGGGCGTAACGGTCGGGGAGTTCGCTTACCCGTATCCGGAGCGTATTGCCTATGGACCCTTGATGAACTTCGGTTATCACCACGAAGTGCGTCTGCCGTTTGATGTTTCTCTGCCCAATGATTTTGACGGTGCCGAGCTGGTGCTGAATGGCTCAGGGCAGGTGCTCGTCTGCGCCGATATCTGCATACCTCAGAAGGTCACGCTGTCGTTAACGGTACCCGTTGGGCCAACCGAGGTAGACGAAAGCCAGGTCAGCTACTTTGAACAAGCCGAGCGCAGGATTCCGGCCATGTTGTCGGTGCCTGCTTCTTTCACAGCAACAGAATCCGAAATAACGCTGACCGTTGGGCTGCCTTCGATCGAAGGTGATCGAATTACGAAGGTCGAATACTTCCCGCTTGCCGCGGACGTCATCGACAACCCATCTGAACAGTCTTTCCGCATGTCACCGGACGGTTTAGAGCTGACGCTGGTGCCAGGCTATGGATTTGATGCTGAGCAGGCGGATTTCTCTGGTGTCCTGGTCATCCATGAAGACGTGGGTGATGGTGTCGTCAGTGCCTTTGAGTTCCAGGATTCATCCAAAACGACGCCTGTGGCTGGCAATGCAGCTGAAGTCGAGGACACCAGCCTGCTGACAGCACTGGTGTTTGCGTTCCTGGGTGGTCTGATTCTTAACCTCATGCCCTGTGTATTCCCGGTTCTGTCTATCAAGATCCTGTCTCTGGTGGAATCTGTGCACGAAGAGGGTGAATCCATCCGGCTCCATGGCTGGGCCTACGCTCTTGGTGTGGTTGCCAGCTTTGTCGCCATTGCGGCGGTGCTGATTGTGTTGCGCGCGGGTGGTGAAGCCATTGGTTGGGGTTTCCAGCTTCAGTCGCCGATGGTGGTTTCTCTGCTGGCTTACCTGTTCCTGGTGATCGGCCTCAACCTGATGGGTGTGTTTGAAATTGCTCTGTCGGTTTCTGACTCAGAAGGGAAGGGGTATACCGGTTCGATTTCCACCGGCGTGCTGGCAACGGTGGTTGCTGCGCCCTGCACAGCACCATTTATGGGGGCAGCACTGGGTTATGCGCTGCTTCAGGCACCGGTCACCGGAATACTGGTGTTTGCCGCACTCGGCTTCGGCATGGCGGTGCCTTATTTGCTGCTGTGTTATTCCCCTGCATTGCTCTCCCGTCTGCCCAGACCGGGCAATTGGATGGTGGTGTTGCGTCAGGCCCTGGCATTCCCGATGTTTGCCTCCGCCATCTGGCTGGTTTGGGTGCTCGGCATTCAGGCTGGTCCAACGGCCATGATGCAGGTGCTGGGCGGCGGGCTGATTATCGCCTTTGGCATCTGGCTGCTGCAGCAGAGCGCAAACATAATCTGGAAGGTCATTGCCGCTGCATTGATTGTTGGTGCGCTCAGTATTGGTGTGATGCAACAACCGTCTTCTGCACCGGTTGCCATAGCCGCTGGTGATGCTCCTGCCACATCTTCCCGCTCGTTAGCACAACCTTACTCAGCGGAAGCACTTCAATCGGCGTTGGCCGATGGTCCTGTCTTTGTGAACTTCACTGCAGCCTGGTGCATTACGTGCAAAGTGAACGAGCTAAACGCGTTGGAGACGACAACGGTTCGTGAGGCGTTTAAAGAGAAAGGTATTACTTACTTGAAGGCAGATTGGACGAACGAAGATCCGAAAATTACGGCTGCCCTTCAGGAATATGGCAGAACGGGTGTGCCGCTTTATCTGTTTTATGAAAAAGGCGCGGGGGAGGCCGAAGTCCTCCCCCAAATTCTGACGCCGTCGATTGTCACCGACGCTTTGGATGCGCTCTAACAGACGCCGACTTATGGCTGTACCGGCGAGACTGCAACAGGTCCCTCAGGCCGTACCGAGTAACGCTGAAAGCGCCTTAAGGATCCAGCCTCGCTGAGGCTTTTCCTTTGATCACTTCCACACCTTCTTCGTCCGTGGTTGAAACCTCGAGATCAGCGATGGTTTCACCATTTTCCTCCCGGATCTCGGTGATGGTGGCTTTGGCTGTGAGCGTCGCGCCCGGGAACACCTGAGAGGTGAATCGCACACCATAGTAGGTGAGGCGGCCATCGCCGACGTAGTTAGTGAGCATTCGGCCTGTCATGCCCATAGATAGCATGCCGTGGGCAAAGACAGACGGATATCCAGCGACTTCTTTTGTGAAAATCTCGTCGGAATGCAGAGGGTTATAGTCCCCGGAGGTGCCTGCATACATCACAATCTGGGTTCTCGAGAGGTTGTCGCAAACCTGCTCTTCGTAGCTGTCGCCGACCTTAACTTCGCTTGCTTTCAGTGTCATGTCTGTCTCCTTACTCGCCCGAGGTTGCTGGTCGCTCGGTACGAACGCCAACGCCGGTTGCGGTCACGACGAGCTCGCCGTTTTGATCGCGGTACTCAGTGACCGTTTCACTGAACATGAGCTTGCCGCCGCGTCGTCCCTCTTTTTCCCAGGACTTACCTGGCTTAACTTCAGCGGTCAGTACATCACCCACTTTTGGTGTTCGGTGATAAACATAATGTTGCTCGGCGTGCAGACCACCGCCGCCACCGCCACCGCCACCTTCTTTTTTCTTGGTGATACCGGTCGGACCTTTTGCTGAACCGAACCACTCTTCACCAATCTTTGGTCTTAAGAAATAGTCGGGATCGAATTGTGCGCTTGCTTGAACAAAAGTTGGTGGCGCAATGATGGCACCGGACTCGGTACCCTTTGCGTATTCTTCGTCGTAATAAATGTCGTTTGCGTCACCGATTGATCTTGCAAACATCATGACGTGTGATGCTTCAATCGGGAATTTGCCTACTGCCATGTGCAGTCCCTCCGTTTAAGTTTTTGTAAAAAAGACTTCTCATATCTTGAGTTGAAGACTCCTGTACTTACTCACGGTTCAGTGTCAAGGTCAACCCGCTTTTTATAGTGAAATACAGCGAAAGTGCTTGTCGATGAACATCACTCGGTTGTAAGATTTTCAGCCCGTTTCGAGACAGGGTTTTGATTCAAAGTCTCGTAAGCGGGAAAGAACAAAATAGAAAAATAAAAACCACCACTTAACCAAGGCTTCCAGACGCAGTTTATGTCCAGACCTGTACGCATCGAATTTCCCGGCGCTGTTTATCACGTCACGAGTAAAGGCAGGGAAGGACAGGTTGTCTTTAAAGACAAGGAAGACCGTGGTGTTTTTCTAAACGTCGTAGAGAACGTCGTCGATCGTTTCGGTTGGCTCATCCACAGCTACGTTCTCATGGATAATCACTATCACATGGTTGTTGAATGCCCTGAAGCAAATCTTTCAAAAGGTATGCGTCAGCTTAACGGTGTATATACACAACATGTGAATCGTCGTCATGAACAGGAAGGCCCAATTTTTCAGGGACGTTTTAAAAGTGTTTTGTTGGAAAAGAAGAACTACCTGCTGCCAGTTTGCCGCCACGTCGTGATCAATCCTCAGCGCGCTGCAGATTCAGATAACTACAAGGACTACAAGTGGAGCAGCTACCGGGCCACAGCAGGCCAGGCCAAGGCACCCAACTTCCTGCATAAGGACACGGTGCTTTCCTATTTCGGTAAGCGTGAAAAAGACGCCCAGCGCAAGTTCCGCGAGTACATCAAACAGGGTCTGGGAGAGGCTTCTCCCCTGGATTCCAGAAAAAACCAGGTTCTGCTCGGCAGCGCCAAGTTTTTGAACGAAATGCAGCCGATTCTGCAGGGCGAACGGATGTCCAAACGGGGTCCTAAAGCTGCGGGGCGCAGACGCAGCTTGAATGCGCTCTTCAAGAAGGTAGATGACAAAACCCGGATGGAGCGCAATGAGCTGATCAAGCGTGCCCACCTTGATTATGGCTATACCCTCATGGAAATCGGCGACCACCTGGGCTTGCATTACACCACTGTCTCCAAAGTCATCAACGCTGCCTAGACGCCCGCAGAAAGTCCTAGTATCCTCTCAGCCGACATCTGTCATAAGCGATTAACCGGAGTTATACACAGTGCGTAGAGTACTTGGCCAACAACAACGAGAAGAAGGCGAAATCGATCTGACACCCATGTTGGACGTTGTGTTCATCATGCTGATCTTTTTCATCGTAACGGCAACCTTTGTTAAGGAAATTGGCCTCGACGTAAACAGTCCGGATAAAAATCAGAACGTTAAGGATGCTGACAAGCAGAGTATTGTCGTGCAGATCACCAGCCGTGATCGTATCCAGATTCGTGGTCGCGATGTTGATGTTCGAGCGGTACGTGCCAACATTGAACGTCTGCATGCGGAAAACCCCGAGGCACCTGTTGTGGTTCAACCACATCCAGACAGCTCTACTGACACCATGATTCAAGTGATGGACTCCGCGCGCCAGGCCGGGGTGTATAACGTCTCCATCGCAGCCAGCTAGCTAAGCTGATGCCGTGAAAATTGGCATCAACATCCGGGTCATGGGGCCGCAGTCCTCCCGTGACACCATTGCATCGCTCTTAACCCAGGCGGAATCGATCGGCATCGAGTCCGCCTGGATTGTTGATCACATTGCGATTCCTCCCGACGATGCTGAGGGCTCCGGCGGGCGTTATCTTGATCCGATCACCACGCTCGCCTGGATGGCAGCCAAAACAACGCACATCAAGATTGGCACAAGTGTGCTGATCCTGCCATATCGACCCAAACTTCCCACGGCCAAATCCATCGCAACCATTCAGGAGCTCTCCGACAATCGATTGCTCCTCGGCGTCGGCATTGGGTGGATGGACCCTGAATTCAAAGCACTCGGTATCGATCGACATCAGCGCGGCAAGATATCCGATGCAACCCTGCAGTTTTTCCATGACTGTTTCGAAAAAGATGTCGTCGAGGCCAATGGCCAGGCGTTTCTATTTAGACCGCAGCCGCCAAGACCGCCGATCTATGTTGGCGGAGGGGCGCCGCACGCGATTGAAAGGGCGATCAAGTATGGCGACGGCTGGTTGCCGATGGGTGCTCTCGAGAAAATACGCAAGGACATTCAGCTGTACCGCGAGAAATCTGAAGCTGCCCAAGGTAAACCCGGCGAAGTGGTCACTTTCGGCAGCGTTGAAGGTCTGGGAGCCGCTGAGGCGGAGGATCGTCTCAAAACCTATGAAGAAGCGGGGGTGACGCGGGTTGTTCTGGGTCAGAAATACGACACAGCAGACGACTGGCAGTCAGCTTTCGAGGTTCTCGAACAAATTTCAAAGTAAGCAAAAAGCGTTAGTGGAGAAGTCACCATGGAATTGATACTGATTCGTCACGGTCTGCCTGAAAGGGTAGAAACCGAAGACGGTACGCCGGCGGATCCGCCCCTGTCTGAAGTGGGTCACGAGCAGGCACGCCGGGTGGCCGCATGGTTAGAAGAGACCCACATTGATCATCTCTACAGCAGCCCGATGCAGCGGGCCTATCAGACAGCGGAGCCTCTGTCGGCACTGAAAAGCCTCGATATCGAAACCCGGGAAGGGGTGGCGGAATACGACCGGCATGCCGATCACTATATTCCGGTGGAAGAGTTGAAAAAGCATGACTATGACCGCTGGTTGCGATTGATGCGCGGCGAGATTGAAGACATCAATTTCCCGAAGTTCTGCGATGCGGTCATCACAACGTTGAACGACATCGTTGCGGCGAACAAAGGCAAAACGGTTGCTGTGACCTGCCATGGTGGCGTGGTGAATGTCTGGACGGCTTATGTGCTCGGTATGGAACTGCGTATGTTCTTTAACCCGAACTACACCAGCATTTCTCGATATCGCGCAGCGAGCAGCGGCGAGCGCTCAATCATCACCTTGAATGAGCACACCCACTTGAAAGGCCTGGGTTCAAACTTAGGGTAACTCGTCCTTCTGGTCCCGACCGCGGGCCTGAACATTCAGGCGATTTTCTTCCAGGGTCTCGGCAGCGAGACCCTGGTTTTCCGCCTGGCTGGTGCGTCGCTCCTCAGCGATTCCTTCACCTAAAGAGTTCTCCCAGCCGAAATCGATGAGGCGGTGTACCTCTTTTAACGTGTCCTGGTTGACCGAGGTGATGTCTGCGGCCAGTTTCCTGCAGTAGGGCAGCAGTTCTCCTGGTTCCAGCACAACGTTGACCAGTCCCCAGCGTTCTGCGGTTTCTGCATCCAGGTAGTTGCCCGTGAAACTCAGCTGTTTCGCGCGGCTCACACCAACGAGCTGCGACAGTCGCTGTGATAGCCCCCACCCTGGTACAACGCCCATGCGTACATGGGTATCCGCGAATTTGGCTTCTGTCGAAGCGATCAGGATGTCACAGGCAAGCGCGAGCTCGAAGCCGCCGGTAATCGCGAAGCCGTTAATGGCACCGATCACCGGTTTACCGACATTGCGAATCGCGCTCTGCAGGTCTGGATTGTTTTCGGCACGTGAGCGCTGGGCATCGGTGTTCATGCCTTTCTCGCCCAGTTCCTTGAGATCTAAGCCAGCGGTAAACGCACGCCCGTTTCCAGTGAGAATTATGACCTGAGTGTTGTCGTCGCCCTTTAACTGCTGGAACACCTCAGCGAGTCGTCGGCGGAGATCTGTCGACAGCGCATTGAGTGCATCCGGTCGATTCAAGGTGACGGTGGTGATGTTGTCGGTAGTTTCTGTCAGTACGATGTCGTCATTCATGGGTGCATTGTTTCACGTATACTCGTGGCCATGGAAGGGTTCCTGATATTTGTTGGCATTCTGGCAGGGATCGGATATCTGCTGAATGACATGCGCAAGCGTGAGCAGGAGAAGTTCATGGACGCTGATATGGTGGATTTCCATCATTTCCGTGAGCAGCAAAAGCAGGAAGAAGAACCTGACCCGCTCATCGCTCGAGCGGAAGCTTATGCGGCATTGAATCCCGATGTTGTTACCCTCAAGAAACCTCAAGAACCCGAGCTCGATCCGCTGGTCTTTACGGACGCACCTGATCCGACTTTATTCGAGCTGAGAGATCAGGTCTTTGATGAAGTCACCCGGAACATGCTGATGCTGTTTCATCGAGTACTGCCTCATGGTGTGAACGTGCTGCTGGATGTTTCTCTCAGCGACTTCGTGAAAAATGACGGCTCTTCCCTGACCAACCTGGATACCACCAAGGTGGCTTATCTGATGGTGGAAACCGCTGACATGAAGATTGTTTGTGGCGCCCAGCACCGCGATGCAGGCGTCACCGGCAGACAATCCATCGATACGGTGAAACAGGTGTTTGGTGACATCAATATTCCGCTGGTGGAATTTCCTGTCAGCAATGACATCTCTGAGCATGAGGTGCATGACAAGTTGGATCCGATATTGATTGGTAAAGACAGCCAGTCCTGCCCGAAATGTGGTGAGTCGATGGCCATTCGTAAGGCGGTCAAAGGTAAAAACGCCGGCAACATCTTCTGGGTTTGTACCAATTTCCCGGGCTGTAAAGGCGTTGTCAGGGCATGAAGGCCGTTGTCTTCGATCTTGATGAAACCCTCATCGATCGCAGCAGCGCGGTAACGCGGTTCGCCGAGCGTTTGTGGGAGAGCAACCTCTCTAACGGTGAGCTCTCACAAATAGATTTCGTTAACGACGTCCATCTTAAAGACCGGCACGGTTATACACCTCGCGATGAGTTCTTCACGCTGATGTGGGAAGCCTATTCGAAAGCGTTTACTTCGAAATCGACCATCGAGGATGCTTTCTATGATCAGGTCTGGGAAACCCCGGTCCTGGCAGAGGGTGTCATCGAATGGCTATCGAGACTTCGTGAACTAAACATTCCACTCGGCATTGTGTCCAACGGTTCGACCAGAGCTCAGCAGGCCAAGATCAAGCACTCAAGGATTGGCGACTACTTTTCAGTCACCATTGTTTCCGAAGCTTTTGGGGTAAAGAAACCGGATCCGACCATCTATCAGTCTGCTGCGGATCAACTGGGTCTATCTGCACATGAGTGCTGGTTTGTTGGAGATCATCCAGTGAACGATGTTTGGGGCAGCAAGCAGGTGGGATTTCAAACGGCCTGGGTCCATCTCAACCGACCTTGGTTGCCGGATCTTGATCCTTGCTACGATGTGAAAGGCGAAAGTTTCAGCGCCACGATGGACGCGGTTCTTGAAAAGGAACGCGGTGTCTAGTTCGACTCTGGTTCAATCACAACCCGGTCTTCAATGATTCCATGGACGCGATCTGCAAGGACGCGCGCTTCTTCCTCTTTGAAAGTTTCTGCAGGAATCGCGGGAAGAATACTTACCCTCACGTGCGTCTTGCCGTGAAAATTAAAACTGCCTTTCGGTACAGCCGTCATTGAACCGTTGATCACGATCGGCAGGATGGGGCGATCCAGTCGTTTCGCCAGAACAAAAGCGCCTTCTTTGAAGGGGCGCATGTGCCCAGATTCGGAGCGCGTTCCCTCAGGAAACAGATAAACGGAACTGCCCTGGTTCAGGTGCTTCTCACACGACGCATACATCTGTTTGATACTGCTGGGGTTGCCGCGTCGCAATCTGATGTAGCGGTTCAGGGACATATTCCATCCGATAAACGGTAGGCTGAACAGCTCAGCTTTCGACACCCACTTAAAGTGCGTGAACAGGGTAAACGCCACCAGGATGTCCACCAGCGACTGGTGGTTCGAGACGATGACATAGGTCTCATTGGCATCGATGTTTTCTTTGCCTTCGATCGAAACTGACCAGGGTGGCATCACCCAGATATAGAGGGTCGCCCAGAAACAGGTGAATTGGTGGAGCGCCGTAAGGCGACGATCAAAAGGTGCAGTCACCAGAAAAATCATCAGGGCGGCCAGAAAAAAGATGATGGACGTCAGGAAGATAAATGCGATGTACGTAACCGCGATAGCGCGATAAATCAGGCTCTGTAGCATTAGCTTGGCAAGTCGCTGTGTAACTCGGTGTACTAAGTGTTAAATTGTAGCACTTGAGAAATTGAGGAAAAGCCGGAGTTAGGCATGCCTTTTCAGGTTCCCGAGGTACAGGGAAATGTCATTTTTGAATCGTTTCCCGTGGGACCACTGCAGTGTAACTGCGCCATTGTGGGTGACCCCGTGACCAAAACCTGCCTGATCATCGATCCGGGTGGCGATCCCGAGAAAATCATGGCGATCGTTGAGGAAAACGACCTGACTGTGAAGGGCATCATCCACACACACGCGCATCTGGATCATATTCTTGCTTCAGCAGTGATTAAGGAACGCACTGGTGCGCCGCTGTTGCTGCACCAGGGCGACAAGTTTCTTTGGGATGCGCTGGAAGATCAGTGCGCCAAGTTCGGTCTTGATTACACACCGACCCCTGAACCAGACGAATGGCTGAAAGATGACCACGATCTGGGTTGCTGCGGTGGTGTGGCGATTCATACACCCGGTCACACGCCAGGTTCCATCAGCTTTTGGTTCGAAAACCATGAACTTTTGGTCGCTGGAGACACTCTATTCCAGTTAGGTATTGGTCGAACTGATCTGCCGGGTGGCAGTTTTGAGCAGATTGAGAACTCAATCACGGACCGGCTCTTTCGTTTAGCGGAAGATGCGCTCGTAGTAACCGGTCACGGGCCACAAACATCGCTTGCCTTCGAGCGGCAGGCAAACCCGTTCTTTGGTGGACAATAATCTTAGATGGTCAAAATTCGAATCCTTTTGATAGCCAGCCTCCTGGCTCTAAGCGGCTGCTCCAGTCTTGTGTCCGGTCTGACGTCTCAAATGGCAGACGATCTTGCCGGTTCAATCCTGAACAGCGAAGACATTGATACCGTACGTGAAGGTGTTCCGGCCTATCTGCTGCTGATCGACAGTTTCCTGCGAAGCAGTCCCGATTCAGAAGACCTGCTGCTGGCTGCTTCTAATCTAAATGGTTCTTTCGCGGTTCTGGTAGATGAGCCTGATCGCGTGAAGCTGTTAAGCGACAAAGCCATGCGTTACGCAGAACATGCCGCCTGTGTTTCTGGTTCGCCGCTATGTAATGCGCGTGAACTCGATTTTCAAACTTTCTCCAGCGTCGTTGATTCGCTGGAAGCGGATGACGTTCCAATGACTTATGCCTTGGGTGTTGCCTGGGTAGGGCGACTGCAGGCCAACAGCGATGATTGGGCGGTGATTGCAGAACTCAGCCGCGCCAAGTTGCTCATGGAAAAAGTGCTGACGCTCGATGAGACCTATGAGAACGGCGGTCCACATCTATATATGGGCGGCATGGAAACGCTGTTGCCAGCTTCCCTTGGCGGAAAACCAGAGAAAGGAAAGACGCACTTTGAGAAGGCTATCGCCATCAACGATGCGTATTTAATGACGAAGGTGATTTATGCTGAGCAGTATGCGCGCCTGGTGTTCGACCAGGATCTGCATGACAGACTGCTGAACGACGTGCTGGAAGCAGATTCCGTTGTCGAGGGTATGACACTCACCAACCGAATAGCACAGGAGCGGGCCGCTGATCTGCTTCAGTCCTCAACAGATTACTTCTAGGAATTCACATGTTTCACAGACTGACCACACTGCTGTTAGGCGTTCTGCTGGTGCTGCCTTTATCGAGTCAGGCAGCGACCTACAAGATTGCAACGATCTCACCGGATGGACTCTCCTGGATGCAAAAGCTCAGGGCCGGCGTCAAACAGATTGCGATCGCGACTGATGACCGCGTGAAGTTCAAAATTTATCCCGGCGGTGTTCAGGGTGATGACGAAACGGTATTGCGAAAAATGCGCATCGGTCAGCTGCACGGTGGTGCGGTAGCCGCCGGATCACTGACACGTTTTTATCCTGACCTGCAGATCTACAACCTGCCGCTTCAATTTCGTGATTACGATGAAGTGGATCACATTCGTATGGAGATGGATGCCATCATCGCCGATGGACTACGTGACGGTGGCATTGAAACCTTTGCGTTTACCGAAACGGGTTTTGCTTACATGTTCACACAGGAACCGGTCACGTCTGTTGCCGATCTGGGTGAGCTCAAAGCCTGGATTCCGGATAACGATCCCATTGCTGCTGAGCTGATTAAGTCTTTCAACGTGAGCCCAATTCCGCTCAACATCACCGATGTGCTCGCGGGTCTGCAGACTGGTCTGATCAACGCGGTCGTCGCACCACCCTCTGTTGCTCTGGCACTGCAGTGGCACAACCATGTGAAGTACATGACCGACTTGCCGCTGCTGTATATCTATTCCACCCTCGCCATGAGCGACAAAGCGTACAAGCGCATCTCCGATGAAGATAAGGTCATCGTGAAGGGTGTGATGGATCGAGTATTTACAGAAGTTGGTCAGGAAGCGCGTGCCGATAACGCCAAAGCGCTTGAAGCCATTTCCACCATCGGCATCGACATCGTTCAGCCGACCAACCTGGAAGAGTGGCAGACAGTTGCCGATAGGTCGGTGGAGCGGTTGATTGGCTCGGGTGAAATCACGCCGGAAGCTGTGCAGTTGTATCTCGACAATCTTGAGCAATACCGCGCAGGTCAATGACCAGCCTGTTAAGAACGATACATCGGTTTGAGGACGGCGTACTCGTTCTTGCACTGGTGAGCATGCTCACCATGGCACTGCTGCAGATTGTGCTGCGCAACTTCTTTGATAGCGGATTCCTCTGGGCAGAATCGTTTCTGCGTATCCTCGTGCTTTGGGTGGCGATGCTCGGCGCGATGGTCGCAACCCGCGAGCGGAATCACATCAGCATTGATCTTTTGTCGCGCATCCTGCCGCCACGACTTTACGGTCCACTTCGCCACTTTGCGATGCTGTTTTCCGTTGCGGTCTGCGGTACAGCGGCCTGGTATTCCGTCGAATATGTGACCTACGAATACCAGGATGAAACCATCGCCTTCGCTGATGTGCCGGTCTGGGTGTGTCAGAGCATTTTGCCGGTTGGATTCGCGGTCATGGCGTTGCGTTTTCTCATCGGCATTTTTGACAGGCGCGACGTGTGGGTACGCTAGGTTCATTGTTGATCGGCGCGCTTGCCTTTATTGGTATGCCGCTTTTTGTTGTGATTCTTTCTGCAGCGATGCTGGGTTTCTGGGTGTCGGAGATTCCGCTCACCGTCATTCCCATCGAAGTCTATCGGCTGGTTGATACGCCGCTGCTTTTAGCACTACCGCTCTTTACCTTTTCAGGTTACATCCTCGCTGAGAGTAAACTCTCGACTCGCCTGGTAAAAGTCACGTCAGCTTTCCTGGGTTGGATGCCTGGCGGGCTTGCCGTGGTGGCTTACGTGACCTGTGCGTTCTTTACTGCCTTTACGGGTGCCTCGGGTGTGACCATCGTTGCCGTAGGTGCTTTGTTACTCCCGGCACTGGTTGAAGGTGGATATCGCGAACGGTTTTCTCTGGGTCTTGTGACGACATCCGGGAGCCTAGGTTTGCTGCTGGCACCGTCGTTGCCACTCATTCTCTACGGGGTGATTGTGCAGCAGATGGATCTGCCGAATCCGTTCACGATTCAGGAACTCTTTATCGCGGGCATCTTGCCTGCACTTCTAATGGTCGTGCTGCTGACCATCTACAGCGTGTGGACGTCGCGACATGACAATCTGCAAAGCGAACCTTTCGATAAGAAAGTTGCATGGCAGGCATTGGTAGAAATGAAGTGGGAGATCCCGCTGCCGATCATTGTGCTTGGCGGTATCTACTCCGGTTTCTTTGCGGTGTCGGAAGCCGCTGCGGTCACCGCCTTTTACGTGCTTCTGGTGGAAGTCTTTATCCACCGTGAAGTGCCGTTCAGTGAACTGCCGCGGATCGTTCGTGAAGCCATGGTGATGGTCGGTGGTATTTTGCTGATTCTGGGTGTCTCACTGGCCTTTACGAATTTCCTGGTCGATGCAGAGGTACCTCAGGCATTGTTTGAGTGGATCAGCACCTTTATCGCGAGCAAATGGACCTTCCTGATCCTGCTGAACCTTATCCTTCTGGCGCTGGGAGCCATCCTGGACATCTTCAGTGCCCTGGTGATCATGATTCCACTGATCGTGCCGCTGGCGCTTCGTTTTGGTGTTGACCCGGTGCACCTGGGTATTATCTTTCTGGCCAATATGCAGATCGGGTATTTCACGCCGCCCATTGGCATGAACCTCTTTATTGCCAGCTATCGGTTCAAGAAACCCATTGCGGAGCTATACCAGGCAACCATCCCGTTCATGTTCGTGCTGCTGTTTGCACTTGTGATCATCACCTATGTGCCTGAATTGAGTCTGTTTTTCCTCGACCGGGGCTGACGAGCTATCCCCCCTAAATTGTGTAAAACTAACGTCCAGCGTCACATGGGTGTGATCGTAGCGCGGTTGAAGTCGGCTTGTTGGGTAGCCTTCTTCTATAACTAAAACAACAACTTACCGCTACAACGTCAATTTTTTGTAAAGTTGGCATCGATTTCGCATTGTGAGCGTTAGGGACAAATTAGAAGAACTTGAGGGATTCTGGGGTGAATGGCGAAGCCCAGACAAATGCATATCTCCGACTGATCAAGATTGGTATTGCCCTATCGGCTGAACGAGATCTTGATAGCCTGCTGGAGAATATCCTTCTGGAAGCGAAGGGCATGGCGAACGCAGATGCTGGTACGGTGTACCTGGCAACGGCGAACCATGCACTGCAGTTTTCGATTGTTGTGAATGACACGCTGGGTATTTCCCAGGGTGGCAAACGCGGTGACCCCATCAATCTGCCTGAGATTCCTCTGTACCTCGACAATGGCGATGCCAATCTGCAGAACATCGCCAGTTCCGCGGTGCATCGTTCGGAAACCATTGTGATTGAAGACACTCACAACAGTGACGAGTTCGATTTCTCCGGTACCCGAAAGTTTGACGAGATGCTCGGCTACCGGTCGACCTCTCTGTTAACCATTCCGCTCAAGACCATAACGAACAAAACCCTCGGTGTGTTGCAGTTGTTGAACGCCAAGGACGAGCGGGGTGAAATCATTCCGTTTTCGGAGGACATTGTCTTGTTGATTGAGGCGCTGGCTTCCCAGGCATCGGTTGCCATGGAAAACCGATCCCTGATTGATGAACAGGAAGCGCTCAAGAAGCAACTTGAGCGTGAAGTGGATACACGTACCGAAGAACTGAAAGAAGCCCTGACGAAACTCTCAGAAGCGCACATCATTCTGAAGGAACTGAACACCATTGATGCCGTCACCGGTATTCGAAACCGCCAGTACTTTGATGAAGTGCTCGACCAGGAATGGCGCCGTGCTCGGCGTCAGGGTTACGACATTTCCATGCTGCTGTTGGATATCGATCACTTTAAGCGAGTGAATGACACCTATGGTCACCTGGCGGGCGACGAGTGTCTTGCCGCTGTCGCAAAAGCTGTCGATGAAATGTTTAATCGACCTTCTGATGTGGTTGCGCGATACGGCGGTGAAGAATTCGCTGTGATATTGCCTTATGTCTCCGCTGCCAACGCACGAAATCTTGCTGAGCAGCTCCGCGTGGCGGTTGAGCAATCCACCTATGCGGCAGATGGCAATGATCTGAATGTCACCATCAGTATTGGTATTGCCACTATGACGCCTGATGAAGAGAACGCACCCCGCGACCTGATCGGCTGGGCGGATCAGGTGTTATACGAAGCAAAAGCCTCTGGCCGAAACAGGGTCTGCCTGCACGGTAACTAGCTCTGATCAGAAACCGGAGGCGAGTCCTTCCTTTCGGTGATCTGAACCTGCGCAGTAACCTTCTTCCATTTTGGCAATGAGCTGAGCGCCACCAAACAAGTGTTCCTGCTCGCCGAGCACGATGTGATGGCCACGTTTCTGCAAGGCTTCAATCACCTTCAGATCGAAACCATCTTCCAGTGCGACACGACCATCCTCGAACACGTGCCATCGGGGCGCATCTGATGCTGCCTGCGGGTTCTGTCCGTTCAACATGATTCGCACCATCATCTGCAGATGACCCTGCGCCTGCATATGGCCGCCCATGACGCCGAAAGACATGGCGGCATCACCGCCTTTAGTGACAAAGCCCGGAATGATGGTGTGATAGGGGCGCTTTGATGGACCAACCTGGTTGGCATGTCCTTCTTCCAAAGTAAATCCGGAACCACGATTCTGTAGGCTGATGCCGGTCCCCGGCACAACGATGCCTGAACCAAACCCGCGATAGTTTGACTGAATCATCGACACCATCATGCCGTTGTCATCAGCGGTGGTGAGATACACCGTGTCCTCACCAGCGCCCAGCGTGGTTGGATTTGGGTTCGCTTTATCGATCGAGATCTCATCGGCTCTCGACTTCAGGTAACGCTCATCGAGTAGCGCTTCCGGTTTGACTCTCATGTGACTGAGATCGGCGAGATGTCGTTCTGCTTCAGCAAACGCGATGCGCTGAGCTTCAATCTGCAGGTGCACACTGTCCGCACTGTCGAGAGGCAGGTCGCCGTGGATATGTTTCAGGATGCCGAGGGCGATTAACGCCATCAGACCCTGGCCATTCGGCGGGATCTCGTGCAGTGTCGCATCAAAGCCGTCCATGCTGATCGGGTCCACCCAATCACACTGATGGTTCGCAAGGTCTTCTGCTGTCATGCAGGCGCCATGTTCTGCGGCATCGGCGGCGATGGCCTCGGCCAGTGCGCCTCGATAAAAGTCTTCACCTCGAGTTTCCGCAATGATCTGTAACGTGCGCGCGTGGTCCGGAAGTTTCATCACTTCGCCGATGGCCGGTGCGCGACCATCGATGGAGAAGGTATCGGTGAATGCTTTAAAGCGTTTCGACCTGTCCACAGTGTATCGCCAGAAAAAGCCGCTCTTTGGACCCACCTGAAATCCCTGGTGCGCATGTCGAATGGCATCTTCAAAGAGATCTGCGAAAGGGAGCATGCCGAATCGTTCAGACAGTGCGACCCAGGCACTGACCGCGCCGGGCACAGTGACGGCTTCCCAGCCCCAGACCGGCATGGCTGTTTGGTTTTTAAAACGATCTGGCGTCATGGCCGCGGGAGAACGGCCAGAAGCATTTAAACCATGTAACGCTTTGCCGTCGTGAACGATGACAAACGCATCGCTGCCGATACCGTTGTTGTTGGGTTCAACGACGGTCAGCGTGATCGCTGTAGCGATTGCTGCATCCACTGCATTGCCACCGCGGCGCATGGCATTAATGCCGGCTTCAACAGCGAGTGGTTGTGATGTGGCAACCAAGTTTTTAGCGAATACCGGTGAACGGTTTGCGGAATAGGGCATGGCCCAATCGAAACTCATAGATCTAACTCTTCGCTATTTCTTCTCTACCGCCTCAATAGGCTTCTCAGCTTCTTTCCAGGCAGTAAAGCCGCCGGCCAGGTGGCAGACGTTTTCCATACCCATTTTTTTGACGGTGTCGGTCGCGAGCGCCGAACGCCAGGCACTGGCACAGTAGAAAACAAATTTTTTGTCTTCGGCGAACATTTCGCGGTGGTAGGGACTTTCATCGTCCACCCAGAACTCGAGCATGCCCCGCGGTGCATGGGCGGCACCGGGCAGTTTGCCTTCACGCCAGAGTTCGCGGACATCGCGGATGTCCACGAACACGACGGTGTCGTCGCTCAACAAATGTTCAGCTTCTTCCACGCTGATGGCATCAATGTTTTTCTCTGCTTCCGCGATCAGTTCCTTGATTCCGACTTTCATGGCGTTACTCCTATTTCTAGCTCGCGCTGAAAAGAGTCACCATAAAGGAGGGCGTTACTTCTGCCAATAGGCCTCGGTATCCGCGAACTCCGCCAGACTCTGCTGCGTGTAGAGCCTGTAGTAACGACCCTGCACTGACATCAACGCATCGTGGCTGCCGGATTCGGTGATCTCCCCATGTTCAATCACCAGAATTCGGTCCGCATGACGAATGGTCGAAAGTCGGTGCGCAATCACCAGTGCAATTCGTCCGGAAAGTAGATTATCCAGACCTTCCTGAATCTGCTGCTCCGTTTCTGTATCCACGGACGAGGTCGCCTCATCCATGATCAGGATCTTCGGGTCAGCCAGAATCGCGCGAGCGAAAGAAATCAGCTGCTTCTGCCCGGCACTCAGCTTCGAGCCGCCTTCACCGACAGACGTTTGGTAGCCGTCTTTCATCGCTTCGATGAAGACGTGGGCGCCAGCTTTGCGTGACGCTGCGAATACCTCATCGTCAGTCGCTTCCAAATTACCGTAACGGATGTTCTCAAGAATGCTGCCGCCGAAGATGTGTGAACTCTGAAGCACGATGCCAAGATTCGACTGCAACCATTGCAGGCTGCGTGACTTATAGTCGATGTCATTAATCAGTATGCGACCTTCAGTCGGCTCATAAAACCGGCAGAGCAGGCTGACCAGCGTTGACTTACCGCCACCAGTAGACCCAACAATCGCGAGGGTCTCTCCCTGATCAATGGTGAGATTTACGTTTTTCAGCACCGGATCGCCGATCTCATAAGAGAAAGACACATCATCGAAGGTGATCTGATTGATTTCATCCGGATATCCATCGATGGCAGCGTTTGTTTTCTTGTCTTCGTGCATGGCAGCGACCACATCGTCACTGTCCCGTATATCAGGTTCAGCCATCACAAGACTCATGATGCGTTCAGCGGAAGCCTGCGCCATCTGCATTTCTGCAAACCAGGCAGCGAGCTGTTCAATGGGCTCGAAGAAATGACGAGCATAGGCGAGGAAAGCCACCATGGTGCCCGCAGTGATTGTGCCCCAGATCACTTCAAGGCCACCGAATACCAACGCCAGACCGATCGCTACCGAACCTAGTGTCAAAACGATCGGCAAGTACAACGCAGCCTGAATAAGATTGAGCACAGATGCAGAGTGCATCTGATCCGTCAGTTCACCAAAGTTCTTCAGGTTCTCCGCTTCCTTAACAAAGGCTTTGCTGGTCTGCACCCCCATAATGCTTTCGTTGTAGGAACCGGTAATCCTGGAGTTGGTCTTACGTACGATCCGCGCGCTTTTCAGGATTCGGTGCTGGAACTTGATGCTGATCCAGGCCAGCACAGGAAGAACCGACATGACAATCAGGCCAAGTGAGGCATCCATCCATAACATGGCGATGGCGATGCCGATCATCATCGTGAATGACCAGACAAGATCGAGCATACCCCAGGCAAGGATGTTCGAAAGGCGCTCACAGTCGGATGTCATGCGTGCCATCAGCCAGCCAACGGGGCGGAAGTCGTAATAGCTGAAGGAGAGCGCCTGCAGATTGCAGAAGCCATCCATACGAATGTCATGCGCGACATGGGTACGTATCTTTCCCCCGAAGGTAATGAATCCGCCGATAGAAAAGCCGAGAAGGATCGTGAAAAACAGATACAACCATGCGTAAAAAGACAGATCGGTATTCACACCGTCAGCCGCGATGGCATCAATTACGCTTTTAGTGATCAGAGGATAGGCAATTTCACAAACAGCGGTAAAGAAAGCGCAGGTCGCCAGGATCGCAACTTCCTTTTTGTAGTGCAGGGCGTAACCGAGCAGCTTCTTCCACAAATCCAGGTTCATACCCTGGTGGTAAGAGTCGTCGTCAAACCCGTCGTGATAGTTTTCGTCGTCGAAATACACATCACTCATGATGGTTACCTCCTTCGCTCAGGGCTGTGACTTCCTGATCCTGTTTCTTCAGGTCGGCCACGTCGTGTTCAATCTGAGATTGAATCGCCCCCTGAATCGCGCAAAGTCTTTGGTAGACCCCCGGTTGAGTCGAGAGAGTGTCGTGATTACCACGCTGCACAATTTCACCGTCGTGTAGCATCAGGATCTTGTCCGCATGCATCACCGTCGACAGACGATGCGCAATGATGATCGTCGTCTGCTCTGAACGTCGTGATTTCAGGGCTTCAAGAATCTGCGCTTCTGTATCCGTATCAACCGCTGACAGCGCATCATCCAGAATCAGGATCGGCGGAGACTTTAGCAGTGCCCTCGCCAGCGCAATACGCTGCCGCTGACCACCAGACAGTGTCACACCGCGTTCACCCACCATGGACTTGTAACCCCTGGGGAAACGCATGATCGATTCGTGAATGCATGCATCCGTCGTCGCCTGAATCATTTCTTCCTTGGTAGCATCGAGACGACCAATCTTTAAGTTGCCGGCAATGCTGTTGGAGTAGAGAAACGCTTCCTGCAACACGATGGCAATCTGCGAGCGCACATACTTTCGGTTCAGTTTCCGCAGTTCATGATCATCCAGCTGGATAGAACCTTTGCCTTCGTGTTCAGAGCCATAGTCATACAGACGCAGCAACAACTGCGCGATGGTCGACTTACCCGAGCCAGGTGGACCAAGCAGGGCGATGGTTTCACCGGGCTGCACATCAAACGAGATGTCCTTCAGGACATTGGTATCCTTATAGGAAAATGTCAGGTCCTTGAATTCGATGTGACCGGTGAGTGTCGTCTGAGGCGTTTCTTCATTCTGCGTTTCAATGGGTGTCCCGAGAATCTCCGCGAGTCTTCCCATGGCGACAATGGCTTTGCCGGAATCCGTAAGCACGCGACCCATATGACGGATCGGCCAGATGATCATGCCCTCATAGGTGATGAACGCGAACAGAACACCAATGGTCAGGCTGCCATCGATGGCCCACAGGGCCCCCGCAAACAGCAAGAGCCCGATTTGCCCGAGGCACACGATGTCACTGAAGGCATAGTAAATACCCATCAGACTGATGAGTCGGTTGTTGTGGTCGCGGAAGGCGCGGTTTTTTCTCGAGAACTTGTCGATCTCAAATTCCTGCCGAGCGAATGCGCGCACCACACGAATACCCGTGAGATTTTCCTGCAGTACGGTGGTGAGTTCTGCTTCCGATTCATCCACGGTTTCGAACAGTTTCTTCACTTGCTGGAAAAACACCCACGCCGCAAGAAACAGCAGTGGGAAGGTAACTAGTGACAGCCATGCCATGCGAGTATCCAGTGAGAATAGGATTGGCAGCACGACAATCAACATCAGGATGGCACGACTGATCTCGACGATCTGAGAAGCCAGGAATACGCGAATGGTTTCCATGTCGGAAGAACATCGCTGCACCAGGTCGCCGGTATCCGCTTTATCGTGGAAGTCGCTCGGCAGATGTTCAAGGTGATCGAACATACGATCCCGCAGTCGCCGAACAATGCCTTCAGAGGCCCTTGCAATAAAACGACCTCGGATATAGAGGAACACACCGGCAAAGGCCGTGAGAATGACGGTGCCTGCAGCGGCAAACAGCAGGTAACTCATCATTCCGGGTTTATCGCCCAGCAGGAAACTGGAGATTGCGGACAGGTTACCCTCAGGGGCAAATTCATCACCCGCACGAATGGCATCAATGGCAAAGGCTGCGAGCAGGGGCGCGCCAAACATGAAGACATACCCGACCGCCATGGCGAGAATCGCAATACTAAAAGCACTGCGAAAACCCTCTGTCTGTGCCCAGAGAATCGAAGCTTTTTTTCTGTCTCTTACTGCGTTGCTTTTCATGCTGACTTCTTATCCATAACTCAAAACCCAATAGCATGGGCGTGATTCTAGAAATCGCGACGGGAAAAACAGTTTACTCGTACTGTGCTGACAACCCTATGGCATGAGAGTGTCGGGAGTCGATCTTTTCTTGTTGATAGCTTGAGTAGACAAAGACCCGTCGTGTGCTGCTTGCGCCACGCTGGGTAGAGATGAACCGCGGGGTGACGCTTAGTGCTTTGGAAAGCCGGGATTCGGATTCATCGGTTGGCTCCGTTCGACGGAGGTCGTGTAAAAGATGCAGAGCATGTTATAAAGCCGATGTAATTTTTTCAAACTCTTTGTGACATTTAAGGGAAAGCAATGAAACTCTTTGACTCGGTAGGACCAAATCCAAAAGTTGTTCGCATGTTTATGGCGGAGTGCGGCGTTGAACTGGAAAGCCAGGATGTTGATCTCATGGGCGGTGAAAACCGCCAAGAAGACTACATGAAGGTGAACCCAACAGGTACAACACCGGCGCTGCAACTGGATGACGGATCCATCATTGCTGAGATTACGGCCATCTGCGAATACCTGGCTGAAAAGGAGGGTGGTTCTTCTTTGATTGGCAGCACCGCTGAGGAGCGTGCAGAAACCCGTATGTGGGTGCGTCGTATTGATCTTGGTATCCTTGAACCACTTGCCGGTGGCTTTCGTTACAGTGAAGGTCTGCCGATATTCAAAGATCGTATGACCACACTGCCTGAGGCGGCTGACGGTCTGAAAGGTCTGGCGCAGGAAAAGATCACCTGGCTGGACGGTCAGATGATCGGCAAAGAGTTTGTCTGTGGCGATCGATTTTCTCTGGCTGACGTTCTCTTGTTCTGTTTCCTCGAATTCGGTGGCCAGGTTGGTCAACCGCTCAATGAAGATAACAAGAACATCAAGGCGTGGTATGAACGTGTTGCTGCGAGGTCGAGCACTCAGGCGTAGGCTTGCTATCAAGCTTTAGAGCTCGGTTGATGAAGGTCAACGACGGCGAAGTGATCGCGGTTCGAATGTCAGTGCTGACAGATTCCTTTGAAACAATAAGAAGGTGATGCCTGTGAGTTCTCCCACGGGGATTTCTTTCAGCTGATTCACCGTCATCACCATGTCGGGTGTGCCGCCGGAACAGGATTGAGTTAGGCCGCTAGCGCTGTTTCATCTCTGCAATCCAGAGACCCAGTCTCCCGATCCAGAAGATCACCACGTGGAAACTCAGGTAACACACCTGGCCCCACACCCAGGGTGCTTTAAATTCTTCTGGCAGCATGAAAACGATGAAGGCGTTGAATATTCCTAACGCAATGATCGTCGCGAGAATGTCTTTCCAGTGATTGCCGATGCAATACCAGAGATCAATCACCCGATAGCAGGATGCCAACAGCAGGATCATGAAATGAACCCCCGCGAAGAACAGCAGTGTCTCAATGATGATGTTCATGCAGCGGCCCCCTCAGATGCCAGCGACAAGATCGTCACTTCGCCGTTGCTGCCATCCACCATGATGCGTGTGCCTGTCGTGATGCGGCTGGTGCAGGCTGTGGCGTCGACGACGCAAGGCATACCGTATTCCCGTGCAATCGTGCCGGCATGTGACAGGTAACTGCCGACTTCGACAACAGCGGCGTTGGCGGTGAGGAAGAGTGGCGTCCATGCCGGGTCGGTATAAGGCGCCACCAGTATTTCACCGGGCTCAATTTCGTTATCGGTAGCCGGGTCCAGAATCACCCGGGCGATACCCTCATACTGACCAGGGGAGGCGGCCTGGCCTGAAAGCATTTCGCCACTGCCTTGTTGTATGGGTGCATCGATATCGACGCCAATGGTGCGAGGCGGCACCATCTTGGTTCTGCGAATGTGTTCCATACGCCGCGCCCGAATCGTGTCTTCGACATCGAGCCAGCCCAGTTCGCCCTTGTTGAGTTGATCGACTTCTTCCCAGTGCAGGTAAAAGATGTCGTCTTTGCACTTCAGGATCTTTTCTTCGAGCAACCGCTTTTCAATGGCCAGGATCTTCTTGCGAACGCTGTAGAATCCCATGATGTGATAGAAGCGGGAGTTCTCGCGCAGCTTCATGTAGTACCTGGTCTGTTCGACTAAGGATTTGATGATGGCTCGCCTTGGTTTGCCCAGACCTTCCAGCGGCAGCCTGTCCAGGTGTAGGCCGAGTTCAGCCATCAGTCCTTCGCGTTGTTTCTCGACGTTGCTCTCGATGTCATCTAACTCCTGATCCACCACCAGGTAATTACGCACCATGCCCAGTACGGGGGTAGGGTCTTCATCCCATCGCACACTGGCCAGTTCAAATTCTTTCAGCGCGCGGTGCCCATGCATATTGAGGAACGCATCCAGTTCAGCCAGAAACTCTGAAGCCTCCGGGCAATCCTGCAGTGCCGCCAGCACCTTGTCAGCGGTGTGCGCGTTAAAGAGATCGCGCACCTTGTGTTCTTTTCGGGCGGTTCTGGCGAGATCAACGATAGAGCGACCCATCTCGGTGGACAGCACGCCTTCTGTGCCACTGCACAGCAGCGAAGCGGTATCGGAATGCATATCCGGTGCCCAGCGTGTGATCCTATTCTGTAGTATGCGCAGGAAGATCATGTAGCGGGGTGCCACCAGGTTCGCCAGCATCACCATGTTGCCTGCGGGCTCAAAAAACCTGAAACGCAGGAACATATGAATCATCGTGTTCGGTGCATTGATGCGGTCGTCTTCAACAACACGATTCATATAAGCGCGATAGCTGCTCATAAAGTCATCAGGCATGTTGGCAGTGCGCCGATTGAATACTCCCATCACCAGATAATTGCCGAACAACACAAACATGAGCGCCATGATCTTCGGAATCGAAACTCGAATATTGACTTCTTTCGGATCTGAGAGATAAGCGAGACGAGCGAGATCGTCATCCGAGACTTTGAGTGGCACCAGCCCGCGGATGTGATCGAAGTTCATATACACCCGGCCGTAGATCACTTTCATAAACGGCACCGCCTTCGCGAGGATATCCTCGGTGAGCGGCATCAGCGGGTCGGTGAAATTTTCAATCACCGGCTTAAAAAGAATCCAACGGCCTTCCGGTATGTCTTCGTCAGCTTCACCCATGATCGTAATAGGGCGTGACTGCAGAAGGTAAATCTGATCATTTTCGATGGCCCATTCCAGATCCTGCGGTTTGCCGAAGTATGCTTCCGCTTTCATGGCGAGTGCCGCGATCTCTTCTACCTGATCATCGGTGAGGGACTCGAGTCTTCGTTGTGTCGCCGGCACTTCCTGCAGGCGTGAACTGGACGTGTCTTCTAGAACCGGCGGCACCATAAACTTCTTGTCAGAAATTTTGAGTGACGTAAGCCGCATGGAGCCTTTGTCGACCAGGAACTGATCAGGTGTCACACGGCCATCCACAATCGCCGCACCCATACCCCAGGAAGATTCAGTAATGATGACCGAGTCAGTACCACTCACGGGGTCCGCGGTGAAGGTCACGCCGGAAACCTCAGAGCGCACCATCACCTGAACCACCACCGCCATGTTAACGGTGCGATGTTCAATGCCCTGAGTGTGCCGGTAAGAAAACGCCGATTCCGACCAGAGTGACGCCCAGCATTTGCGTATCATCGGGGATACCTGGTCTGGCTCTACATAGTAATAAGTGTCGTGTTGCCCGGCGAAGCTGGCATCCGCCAGGTCTTCTGCGGTTGCTGACGATCGAACCGCGAATACTGCACCCGGGTCTGACCCGGCAATCCTGGCCAATTGTTGGTCAATTTCTGCCTGCAGATCTTCGCTGAAGGCCGTGTCCACTAGCGCCCCACGCAGGCCACTGAGGAATGAGCCGGTGTCTTCAGGGAAATCGTCGTTCGCGGGAAGGTTGAGGACACTGATAAACCGAGCGTATTCGTCAGCACCAATGACAAAGCCGGGTGGCACGGGAAATCCCTGACGGATTAACTCACCCAGATTGGCACCTTTACCGCCGGCGGATTCCAGAGAATCTGCGCCGACTACATCGAGTCCGAGTACAGCCATGTCCAATTGCAATACAACAGGTATCCAGCTACTTTACGCGTTTCTTTTCAGAGTGAACACATGTTTCAGGGCCTCACTTTCGAACCGTTTAGTCTGCCCGAAGAGGCAGAAGCCATACGCGGCGAGATTCGACAATTCCTCGCTGACACCTTAGACCCTAACGAGTTACCTAACTCGGACTTCAATGCCGGTGACAATGCCGCCTTCAGCAAAAAGCTGGGTGAAGCGGGCTTCCTCGGCATGACCTGGCCAGAAGAATATGGCGGAGGAGGAAAGTCGTTTCTTGAGCGTTATGTGGTCACGGAAGAAATTCTGGCGGCGGGTGCGCCGGTAGGCTGTCACTGGATTGCTGATCGTCAAAGTGGACCTCTCATGCTGAAGTTCGGCACGGAAGAGCAGCGTCAGCACTTCCTGCCAAAGATCATTTCCGGTGATTACTTTTTCTCGATTGGCATGAGTGAACCAGATACGGGATCTGACCTGGCATCCATTCGTACGAGCGCCACGAAAGTCGACGGCGGGTGGCTGCTGAATGGCAGCAAGATCTGGACGAGTTACGCGCACACCAACCACTTTATGGTGACGCTGGTACGAACCGAGCCACCTTCAGAAAATCGTCATGCTGGTATGAGCCAGTTTGTGGTGGATCTGCATGCAGAAGGGGTAAAGGTCACGGGCATTCGAAACCTTTCTAACGAAGAAGACTTTAATCAGGTGTTCTTCGATGACGTGTTTATTCCAGACAACATGGTTGTCGGCGAACCCGGTAACGGCTGGGAGCAGGTGATCAGTGAACTGGGTTACGAGCGATCTGGCCCGGAACGATTCCTGTCGGCTTTCCGCGTAATCGTGGAATACGCCCGCGAAATTGAAGGCAACCCTACCGATGAGCAGCTAGCGCTACTGGGTCGTTTAGCTGCGCATCTCGTGACTCTGAGACGAATGTCCATCTCAGTTGCCGGTATGCTCGAGGGCGGCAAGCTGCCCATCACCGAAGCGGCTCTGATCAAAGATCTGGGCAATACCTATGAGCGCATGGTGCCGGAACTGGTGCGACTCGCTTCTATAGAAAAGCCCTCACGTCGATTCATCGACACCCTGAACGAGTGTGTGCTGCACGCTCCGTCATTCACATTACGCGGCGGCACGCGAGAGATCCTGAAAGGGGTGATCGCGCGTGGGCTGGGCTTGCGATAAGGAGTGTCGAGATGAACGAACAACAACAGTTAATTAAAGACACCCTCGATCGCATGCTCACAGATCTGTGCACGCCTGAGGTGGTCGACAAAACAGAAGCGGGCACATTCGCCAAAGATCTTTGGAACGCGCTGGCTGAAACAGGGCTCACGGTTGCCGGTCTGCCCGAAGGTTCCGGTGGTGCAGGTGGTGAACTGGAAGATTCCCTCCTCGTGATTCGTGAATCTGCGAGATATGCCGCGCCGATCCCCCTGGCAGAACATTTTGTCGCGGGCATGATGATTGCGATGCAAGACGGCAAGGTTGGTCATGAAATCCTCACCGTTGCCACGGGCGACTTTCAGGTGGATGCTTCCGGCAAAGTGACTGGTTCCGGCGAAGCGCCGTTTGGCCGCTGGGCAGATCGCATTGTTTTTGTCGCTGATGCTTCCGGTACAGCCAAGCTGTGCGTGATGCCAACGTCAGACCTCTCCATCGAAGAAGCCATGAGCATCGCCGGTGAGCCACGCGACATCATCACCGTCGATGTAACGCCTGATGGTAATGCCGTGATGACCACTGATGATGATTCGGGCGACAAGCTGAAGCTAATGATGGTCGCCGTTCGCGCGCTGCAGATGTCAGGGGCGCTGGAATCTGCGCTAGAACTTTCCGTGCAATACGCCATGGAACGTAACCAGTTCGGTAAACCCATTTCCAAGTTCCAGGCGATCCAGCAGCAGCTGGCCAACCTGGCCGGTGAAGTGGCCGCCAGTACCATGGCCGGCCATGCGGTAACAGCGGCTTTCCGTGATCTGGACGCGGTGGACATTGCCATTGGCAAAACCCGTATTGGTGAAGCGGTATCGCTTGGCACGGATATTGCCCACCAGGTGCATGGCGCCATGGGTTATACCCTGGAGCACACGCTGAACCACCGAACCCGCCGCCTGTGGAACTGGCGGGATGAATACGGCACTGAGCGTGAGTGGCAGGTGATGATTGGTCAGGCGTTCCTCAAGGGCGGCGCTGACACTGTTTGGCAAGCGATTACCGAACGACGGTAAAGGTTGAGCTCACTCGAGGCTCGTCGGTATCACAACTGACCTGGCCTGTATCAATCATGCGGATCATCGCCGCGAGCACCGAACGCTCAGCAGCAGGGTAGAGTGCCTTATCGGTTTCGGTATACATCACCGGCACCATGTCGGTGATCTTTGAATAGCCGCTGCCCAGACACTCCAGAATCTGACGTTCCCGATCCAGCCTGTGGTCAATGAATGCCTGCACAAAGGTTTTTACCTCTTTGATGCAGGTGCCATGCGTTGGCCAATAGATGTCTTCATCACGTTTCAGCAGCTTTTCCAGGCTTTCCATATAAGCCGTCATGTCACCATCCGGTGGGCCAATCACACTGGTCGACCAACCCATCACATGATCGCCGGTGAACAGAGCATTTTCTTCTTTAAGGGCAAAGCACAAATGGTTGGAGGTATGGCCAGGTGTGTGAACACACTCGATGGTCCAGCCATCACCTTCGATGACATCACCGTCTTTGCAGACGACATCCGGCACAAAATCCATGTCGCCGCCTTCTTCGATTTTCACACCTTCCTCGGCTTTGCCAGCACCATGCGGGCCGTAACCGTAGGTTTTGGTGCCCCAGTATTCTTTGAGTGGCGCGGCCGCAGGGGAGTGGTCAAAATGGGTGTGCGTTATCAGGATGTGGCTGATGGTTTCGCCTTCCAAAGTCGACTTGAGCGCTTCAATGTGCGCTTCATCCAAAGGCCCTGGATCAATCACGGCGACATTGCCATGACCAATGACGTAAGTGCCTGTGCCATGGAAGGTAAAACCACTGGGGTTGCGCGCTGTGACACGCCGGATCAGCGGTGTCAGCGTCTCAAGGGTGGCGTATTCAAAATCGTATTTCCAAACGAACGGAATCGCAGTTGCCATGGTCTAAAGGCCTTACATCGAACAGAATCGCAGTTTATTATGAGCTGGCCTCTGAAAACCAGCGGCCGGGCTGGTGATCAGGCAATCAAGGAGGAAGTTTATGTCGTCCGACCAGACGTCATTCAAGCGGCTGATTGATATTGGTATTGCCCTCTCTGCCGAGAAGGACACCAACAAGCTGATGGAAACCATCCTGCTGGAAGCCAAAGACATTGGTCATGCAGATGGCGGCACCCTTTACCGTCGCACAAAAGAAGACCAGCTCACTTTTGAGATCCTCCGAAATGATTCATTGGGTATCGCCCAGGGCGGCACCACGGGCGAAGACATTCCCATTCCACCCCAGGAAATGTACATCGATGGCGTGCCCAACAATCAGCAGATTGTGTGTAATGCGGCACTTTCCGGGGAAACCCTGAATATCAAAGATGCCTATGACTCCACGGAATTCGACTTTTCCGGGACCAAGCGATTTGATGAAGGCACGGGCTACCGCACCAAGTCGGTACTAACGGTACCGCTGAAGAACAGCCAGGATGATGTGATCGGTGTATTACAGCTCCTGAACGCGCAGGACGAAACTGGCGAAGTCATCGAATTCTCGGAAGAGATTCAACCCATGATCGAAGCGCTGGCATCCCAGGCGGCCGTTGCATTGGATAACGCCATCTTGATCGAAGCCCAGGAAAACCTGCTGGATTCATTTATCACCCTGATGGCAAGAGCGGTCGACGCAAAATCGCCTTACACAGGCGGTCACTGTGAACGGGTACCTGAACTGACAGAAATGCTTACCAAAGCGGCTTGTGAAGACAAAGGGACGTTCGGCTGGTTCGATCTGACGGAAGATGAGTGGTACGAACTGCACATTGGCGCCTGGCTGCATGACTGCGGCAAGGTCACCACCCCAGAATACGTGGTGGACAAGGCCACGAAGCTGGAAACCATCACAGACAGAATCCATGAAGTGCGCATGCGCTTTGAAGTGTTAAAACGTGAAAAAATCATCGAGTGCCAGGAGAAGATCATCGCCGGTGGTGATGCAGACGCGCTGAAGAAAGAATTGGATACCGCGCTTTGCCAGGTCGACGACGATTTCGAATTCATTGCCGAATGTAACCTCGGCGGTGAGTTCATGGCGGATGAACTGGTTGATCGCGTGAAACAGATCGCAACGCAAACCTGGACGCGAACGCTCGACGATCGAAAAGGCATTGCCTTCGAGGAAGCGAAACGCAAAGAGCGCGAGGCACCGAAAGCGCTGCCTTGCCAGGAACCGCTCCTGGCAGACCGCATCGATCACATCATTGAACACGATGCGGTGGTGCACTCAGCCGACCCAGATAACCCCTATGGTTTCAAGATTGAAGTGCCGGAGCACAAATACAACCTGGGTGAAATCTATAACCTGTGTATTGGCCGCGGCACACTCACGGACGAAGAGCGATTCAAGATTAATGATCACATCGTGCAAACGATTGTGATGCTCGACAGCCTGCCGTTCCCGAAACACCTGGAGCGTGTGCCCGAAATTGCCGGCGGTCACCACGAAAAGATGGACGGTACCGGTTACCCGAAACGCCTGACAGGAGACGAAATGTCAGTGCCGGCTAAAGTCATGGCCATCGCCGATGTGTTCGAAGCACTGACCGCAGCAGACAGACCTTATAAAGCGCCGAAGACACTGTCAGATTCCATCAAGATCATGTCTTTCATGGTGAAAGACCAACACCTAGACCCGGATCTATTCAGATTGTTCCTGGAGTCAGGTGTTTATAAGGACTATGCGGATAAGTATCTGCTGCCGAGTCAGTTGGATGAGGTGGATATACAAAGTTATTTGTATTGAGAGTCGACGCGCACGTCGATGCGAAAATGCTCTGTCAGATGCCTCACGAGTAATGTTTGGCTCTTTTTGGCAGAAAACATAGTGGAAGTTTTTTGGATGGGTGACACAAATCGCCCGCAGAAAGCTCCATATACCTAACCCAATCAATCGTCCTGGGTGTGTCTATGTCGAGTTTAACGATGTCGAGTGTTGAGCAGGCGAAGAGCGGCTTGGTGAGGTGAGAACTTACGAACCCTACGTTCGTAAGCTTGCGCTCTGCGAGTCACAACCCAACTCACCTCAATCCAAATATGTTGGGCCGATGGCGTAAAGAAATATCGCGAGGCGGTATGTTTGCGTGACCAGGCAAAGGGTATCCGCCAGACTCAGGGCGCATCAGCGCCGGCGTGCCTTTATCACTTCAGAGCATTCCGCCTCGCCAGGTGTGCTCTCGCCATTTCAATAATGGAAACCCAGTGTCAGTGGCGTCCACGATTGTTGTGCTTCTTGTTATAAATATGGTTACTTGATTTGTTGAGACTATAGTGAAGATTCGCGCGCTCACGCCTGGTCAGCGTGCCATCGGATCTGAAGCGTTCCTCCTTTCGAGCAATATCCCGTTGCTGCAGAACTAAGTTGGTCGTCTCGCGTCGGTTAAGTTCTCCCGAAATAATGCCCTCGGCAATGCGCTCCTCTTGTTTGGCCTGACGCTCATTGATACTGGCTGCGAAAGAATGACTGCACGTAAAAAGCAGGAAGGTTGTAAGAAAGAGAGAGGTAAGGCTTTTCATGATCGAGCTCCTAGTAATTGTCACTGTTTGTCTTCCTAAGAACGGACCAGAATGTAAACGGTTGACACGTGCAGGGTCCTTTCTGCCAAGTTTTTTCATTTCGAGCGCGCAGTGGCAAACGCCCACGATCCTGGAACAGTCGTCAAATGGCTTATTGTCTGCGCATGTCGAAAGGGACTTTGGGGCGAGCCTCTTGTTTGGATGTCTCTATGGATGACGGTCAGTCGTCTTTGCAAACACCGAGCAAACCTCCGCTGATCTATTAGGATGAGTTTCCTGCTTAAATGAGGGCGCGTACGTGTTGCTCAGCACAATCGGCGAGCGCGTTTAGATCATAACCCCCTTCCATGGTGGATATGAGCCTTGCTGCGCAGTGTTTTTCGGCAATGTTAAGAAGTTGTTGTGTAATCCATTCGTAGTCGCTTTCATCGAATTCAATCTGCGCCAATGGGTCATCTTTATGCGCATCAAATCCGGCGCTGATTAGTAGAAGATCGGGTTTGTAATCCTCCAGTTTTCCTAGCCACTCTCTTTCAACGCGCTTTCGCCATTCGCCTCCTTTAGTGCCAGGTGCCATGGGCAGATTGATCATGTGTTCGTTGGTGTAGTCGAGGTAACGGTTAGGATAATAGTTGTCCTGGAAGCTTGAGCAGACCATGACTTCTGGTCTTTCTTTGAAGATATCCACAGTACCGTTGCAGTGATGTACGTCGAAATCAACGATGGCGACTCGGTTGATGCGTTCATCCCTGAGGGCGTAGTCCGCTGCCATGGCGATGTTGTTGAACAGGCAGAATCCCATGGCGGAAGCGAGTTCAGCGTGATGGCCGGGTGGTCGGGTTGCGCAGAAGACCCTTTTCTCTTCCCCGCAAAGCACATCCTGAACGGCCTGGAGGCAGGCGCCCGCGGCGAGCTTGGCGGCGCGCGTGCTGCCGTTGTTCATGTAGGTGTCTGGGTCAACGTTGATCAGGCCTTCTTCGGGCTCTGCGGCTTTGATGGCCTCGATGTAGTCAGGCGGGTGCACCATGGCAAGCGTCTCGTCGCTGATTTCTTCCGCGAGTTCGACGTTTATATCGTCCAGCATGCCGCTTTCTGAAAGGCGCTGCATCACAGCACGAAGTCGATCCGGTCGTTCCGGGTGCCCCGGCATTTCATGCTTCTCGCAGTCGGGGTGTGTATAGAGCTTCATCGGCGCATACCTTTCTGGAACTTGATCATGATGGAGTCACTGGTCGCGGTTTCTGAGTTCGCGAGCAGTTCCCCCAGGTTAGCGAGTTGTTCGAGATTCATGATGTTTTAGCGAAGCCTTTGCCACCATGCCTGAACAACGGCGGGCATTGACTCAGCGTATTGCCGCATCAATTCACTTGAGCCCTCTGGAATATCCATCGAGTTGGTTTCGGTAAGATCACAGGCGCCCTGGATGGGGTCAATCCATTCCAGTTCCAGATTCTCCAGGAGTGAACCAAAGTCTGGTGCTTCATGGTGATCAGAGGTCTGGTGCTTCATGAAACCAAGATAGTCATCAAAAGACTCCATGCAATAGTAGGTGCGGGGTTCTGCCCCTCGCCAATATTCATATCGTCGGCAGTCTGGTTCATGTTCGTGCGTCGCACGAAACATCTCCTTTGCCACTTCTTCAAACTCGGCTTCTTTGCCTTCAAAGACGGTAATTTTCGCGAGAAATGTTGCCATGGTTCTCTCCTATTTTCGGAAACTATACGGCCCAGCCTTTACGAGACGCAAACGGGGCTTTGTGCATTCGTTTTGTAAGAGATGGCGCGCTCGAGCGTATTGCTGTGGTAACCATCTGTTGGAAAGCGATCGTGCAAGTAAAAAGCCTGAACCCGAATGCCGGCAGACGCCTGGTGAATGTCTTCATCCTGCTGTTTTGGGCGTTTATGATCTATGACGCGTTTATGCAGGGCAGTGAGATGCCTCTGCTCCTGGCTGAGGTGGAGTTGCCTGAACTGCCGATAGCGTTGTTTGTTGGCGTGGCTGTTGTGGGGTCGCTTGGGGCTAGCGCCTTTGTGTTCTGGCAGCGCAAGAACATCATGGATGACATGCCGGTGGTCTCTGATCGAGTTGATCGACTCTTTGGTCCAGGTGCCTACAGTCACTTTACCCGCCAGCTTCGACCCACCTGGGCATCGATACTTTCCAGTCTGATCCTGGGTGGGGTGGGGTTGTATGCCACGTTTGAAAGTACCCACGGCATCTGGAGCTACGCGATCAGTGGCGGCACATTGCTGTTTGCGGTATTTATGTTCATTGCTTGGCTGGCTAGTCGCCGTTATCCCCCAACTCTCAGTTAGCATTTATCTCCCTGGAATGAGAGGAAACGATTAGTGGCAGCACTCCAAAATAGATTCACAAGGAGTTTAGAAATCGTGAGCCAACCCCTAGTCGCCGTCATTTTCGTATCGATGTTTGCCCTGAGCCTTTCAGAGAGTGCCTCTGCTAGTAACGACGCTGCATTAAGCACGCTTGAAACTCGTGTTGCTTCGTCGAATGAACTTGATCTCGCTAACTTACAATCTCTAGACGACATACAGGAGTGGTCGATATTGCCAGATCCTCCTGTGAAAAGCGGCTGGTTTAGGTGGCAAAAGTTCGCCGCCGAAACTACAACTCAGCCGGTTCCTAAAACAACGCCGAAAAACCTTATTGGTTCTTTTTTTGCGCAGCCTTTTTGCTCAATGCCGAAAAAGCTTGCTAAAAGACTCAGAGAAGATCGAGAGGATGGAAATCCTTATATCCCTCGACCTGTTTTAAACTCAATTGAAGACAGAATAGATGAGGAAGGTCGGCTTTTTGGTGAAGTTAACCTGGTGAATGTGCTTCACCGTTTCACCGTGCAAGTCGGTGGCAGTACGCGAGTTGAACCCCTCGAAAGTGCATCAACTTATTCAACTCTCGAAGTTCAACCGTTGATTGACTCGAATACTGATAGCCTCGTATACAACCTAGATTGCTCTGGATTTCTTACAGCCCAAGCCGCCGCTGGATTTCTTTCAATCAACGCGGAAGTAGCGGGTAAAGCAGAATTCAACAAAACCATGTTGGTGATTTATGGAAAGGTCCCTTCGCCAATTGCGATGGCGATTAGACCAAGCATCAGTGGCCATAAATTACCGGACCGAGATCGTGAGAGTATTGTTTCGGCTCTCGCTTTAGCGACGGTCGATGATGCGCCAGCGTCATCGGTTAGTGTTCCGACATACTTCTATGTGTTGGCTTCTGCGAAACAACAGGGAAGTCAACTACAGGGATCAATTTCAGGAAACTTTAGCGGCGGAATCTCTGTAATTTCGGCTTCTTCGGAAGGAGGATCGAAATATGGCCGCAGAATCTCCTATAGCAACTTCGATACTTTGTTGCTGAAACCACCAGCGGGAGAATCCAATCGTACCTTGCAACTAAAGGTTTCTGATGTGAGAGATGCTGTAGAAGAACTCTTCACCAGAGCCGGCGCAGGAGCCAAACGAAATCAGATTGATGGGAGAACTGTCCTCTCTTTGAATCTGTCTGAGAACCTTTGTGCGACAAACTGGACCTTAGCTAAAGAAGATGAAGCTGGAAACATGCAAGATGGCTATGGGCAGATTGTTTCTGAGTTCGCCACTAGCTGCAATTTGCAGCTGATGCCCGCAAACAATGATCAACTAAATTCTCTTACAATAGTTAACAAAGACCTTGGCCTCCGCCTCCGCGTTCCTAGTTGAATGTCGCTACGCGAATCGTACCAAGTGTTAACCAAACTGCCGTCGAGGGGAGAGACCGATTTTCCCTCGTAGCAGTTTTGGTTTCCGCGTGTGTCAGAGGGTTTTGGATACTGATTAGAGTTCCCGCTGAACCATCACTGATTTGTAGTCTCTCAGAATATTAAACGATTCTTCCACGCGCTTAAGGTAAGGGCTGTTCACAGCAGGTTCGCCATTGATGGTTTCGATGGTGAGTTTGCGAACTGGATCAAAAGATCGGTACATCATGTGATGCAGCACTTTGAGGTATTGATCGATTTTTTCGTTGCCTGGTTCCACCAGGAAGTTCAGTTCCTTGCCACGTTTGCCTATGAGTAGAATGAGTTCTTCGCCGTCATAAATCAGATAGTTGCTGAGAATGCGTCTAGGCAGTTGCTCGCCGTGTATGCCCAGACCCAAACCTGAAGGGCTGATGGGGTCTGCAGCGTTCAGGAAGAAAATGTTGTTCCCGTTTTCCTCTCTGGGTTCCTGGAAGAATCGCAGCGCTGTTGGCGTCATGTACTGCGGCCCTGGAATACCTTTGAAGAAATGACCAGAAACTACTTCCCCAGAAAGTTCCATGAGTCGCAATGTTCTAAAAATGGTGCGCCAGTTAAAGGCATCGGATTCGCGCTCGCAGATTTCCCGGAACACAATGCCCCAGCGATCCAGCATGAGTCGTGCAAGTTCCCGGTTCTGTTCCTGCTGTTCCAACAGATCCAGTGAATCAGTGGACGCATTCACCAGATGCCAGTTACCGGCGAATGGCATGGAGCCGCGCCAGCGATTGAAGGCGCCGCGTCTTGAACGACGCATATGTGTGGCATTGGGCGCCTCAACTTTCTCTACCTTAAAGTCGTTTTCGATGCCTTTGCGCAGGGCAGCGAAACTATCGTTGGTGATGGCGCCGCTCCAGGCTTCTTGCCACAAGCCTTCAGCAAGGGTTGCTGATGACTCGCCGGTCATATCCAGCAACGTAGAGAAGTCGTATCGCGCGTGGGGTGAATCGATGTATTGAGATGTGGCTTCTTCCTCGTTGGCGGGCAATACCAGATCCAGTTCGTCGATAAAGCTGAACAGCACGTTCTTTTCACCGGCGCCGAGCCACTGCAGGTCACCTTCCTGGAACAGCAGATCCAGCTGACTGCTGTGATAGTCGTTAAGCCTTGCTGGTAATACTTCAGATTCCCAAAGAGCTGCAGCTAAGGGCATGCCTCTCAATCGCTCCATGCACTCATAAAGTTTGTCGAGCGGGTCGTGTGCGCTGTATCGCGTCTGCCAGCCATGCATAAAGGCGGGCAGGGCTTCACCCGGTTTGGCTTCAATGCGCGGTCTGCCCCGAGCGCGCTGCAGTCTCAGCAGATATTCATAGTTGTCGGCATCGCAGTAGTAAGCGTTTTCATCATCGAGAATGAGTTCACCCAGCACGAGCGCATTGGCATCGGTGAGTTCATCCAGGGTTTCCCTGACCTTGAGTTCATCGACTTTGAGGGTGTCGCTCAGGTATTGGCTGGAGATCGGGCCGTAATACTGCAGCAGGTTAGAGATAAAAACGCTGAAGCCTTCATCGTCGTTTTGCAGAAGTTCGGTGAAGCGCGCTTCGTCATCTCTGGTGACGATGAGCTGATTGCCCTGAATCGACGCGAACGCTTTGTCATCGATCTCGAAATCCAGTTTGCCGGTGAGGGTTTGCCACTCTCGAATGGGGATCGCTGATCTCTCACCAACCCAATCAATCAGGTCGGTCATGTCCTGTGGCAGGTAGCCTTCTTCCTGGCGCTGCCGCATGGTGATGAATTCATCGATGATGTGCCGAGCGATGCCCGGGCGCATACCCGGGGTGAACACCACTTCCTGCAGCAGGTCTTCGCGCAGCTTGGAAGTTTTGCTGCCCGACTTGGGTGCATCATTCATGTACATGTAGATCATGATCTGCCCGTGTGCCACCGCCTGTGCAAAAGGGCTGGGTGTGGCGGAATCCACTTCGCTGACCACGATTTCCCGGGTTTCGATCTCATGCAGCATTTGACGCAGGTGATCCATGTCGAATTCATCCCGAAGGCAGGTGCGCCAGGTTTCCAGCAGCACAGGGAAGTCTTCGTACTTTAAGACGGAATCCAGCAGCTTCTGAGACTGCAGGCGGCTCATCCAGAGTGGTTTACGTTCGTTGAACCGACCCTTGGACAGCAGCAGGGACCGACCGGCATTTTCACGGAAGCGTGCACCGAAGAAGCCCGAACCTTCTAGGCGTTTGCGTAACAGTTCTTCGAGGCGATGTGACGGCACCAGCTCAAGAATCTCAGCGGCGCTGACTTCATGGGGAAGCTGCAGCACCACCGATTCATTGGCAACGAACACTTCCGGTTCTTCGCCGTACTTTTCCTCCCAGGCGGCTTCGAGTGCCAGTGCGAGAGGGCGGTTGACTTCGGCGCCCCAGCCGGTGTGCAGCACCAGCTGGTAGCCGGTGGCGCGCATCGGCCCTGAGCGGATCTTTTCGACCATCAGGTGGTGTCGGTGGGGCAGTGGACGTTCCGCATGATCCTGCTGGCGCTTCAGGTAGGTCACGATTTCTTCGGCGACTCTGGGTTCTGCGCAATATTCTTCGATCAGTTTGTCTTTGAAGGCCGGGTCATGGATTTCATCGTTCGCCGCTTCCAGGAATTCGTTGATGCGCTCGGCATAGTGAAAGCTTCGATTAATCGACTCTGCTCGCCAGAAGGGGGGTGCGCTGGTACCGGGTTTGGCCGGGCCTACAATGACATCGTTGTGGGTGATTTTCCGCACCTGCCAGCTCTGGGTGCCGAGAGAAAACACCTGGCCAACTCGGGCTTCCCAGACGAACTCTTCATCCAACTCGCCAATCTTGGCGTTGTCCGTTTCATGTCTGAGTTGGAAGTAACCACGATCAGGAATCACGCCACCGGATAGATACAGAGACAACAGGGCGCCTTTGCGTGCTTCCACGGTATTGTTCATGCGATCCACACGGATGCGCGGTTTCAGTTCGCGGATGTGATGATCGGCGTAACGGCCCAGCAACATGTTGATGACGAGATCAAATTCTCGTCGTGTCAGATCGTTGTACGCTGTAGGCCGTTTCACCTCGGCAAACAGTTCATCCAGATCCCAGGCTTCGGTGCCGGTCATGGAGATAATCACCTGGCCAAGCACATCCAGCGGATTGTGAATGGTTTTGACGGGCTCCAGTGCTTTTTCTTTCACGGCGGAAGCGAGCACCGCCGCTTCGACAAAATCCTGCGGGTGGGTTGGGTAGATCGTGCAGCGGCTTGCAGCGCCGACCTGGTGACCGGCGCGGCCGATCCGTTGGATCGTGCTGGCGATGGAACCGGGTGATTGCACCAGAACCACTTCATCCAGTGCGCCGATGTCGATACCCATTTCGAGAGAACTCGTCGCGACAATGGCTTCGAGCGCACCGTCTTTCAGGCGTTGTTCGACTTCGGTTCGGATTTCTCGTGCCAGGGAACCATGGTGAGCATAAGCCACCATGCGGTTTGCCAGCATATTGATCTTATAGGTGAGCTTTTCACACAGGGCGCGGCTGTTGGTGAAGATCAAAGTGGAATTATTTTTCTGGATCTTGGGCAGCAGATCTTCCGCCAGGTAATCCCAGATCTTTTCATCTTCACCGCGATTGGCGGCATTTTCCGGGTAACGAATGCTGATGTCGTAAGTTTTCCTGGCGTTGCTCGCCAGAATCTCGACCTTGCGCTGCGTGTAGACATCACCGGTGCGTACAAAGCCGCCGACGAACGCGGCCACGGTTTCCAGAGGGTTCACCGTGGCTGAAAGCGCAATGCGCTGGAACTCGCCGCTCATGGCGGCGAGTCTTTCTATGGCGCTCATCAGGTAAACACCGCGTTTCGAGTCCACCACCGCATGGATCTCATCCAGGATGACCGTGTCGATGTCCTGCAGGATGTTCAGGCCACCGCGGGACGAGAGCATGATGTTCAGGCTTTCCGGCGTGGTGATCAGGATCTCCGGCGGCTGGCGCAGCATGCGTCTGCGCGCTTCCGGTTCTGTGTCGCCGCTTCGAACGGACACGCCGATTCTTGGCAGTGCCTCGTCTTCTCTTTCAAACCGGCGGTTCAGTTCGCTCAGCGGGTCCAGCAGGTTCTTGCGAATGTCATTGTTCAACGCCTTAAGCGGGCTGATATAGAGCACACGAGTGGCGCCAGTTTTGAGTTCGCCGGTGGCGAAACGATTCAGCGTCCACAGGAAGGCGGTGAGGGTTTTACCGCTGCCGGTTGGGGCGGTGATCAGCAGATTTTCCCGTTCAGCAATGCGCGGCCACGACATCGACTGAATATCGGTCGGTGCGCCATATCGTTCATCGAACCATTGCTGGATAATAGGGTGAAACTGAAGCATGCGATGTCTGCTGTTTATGTCGATTAGTGTAACAAAGGGCTTTTACACCCACGCTCATGGCTTTTCTATTCTAGCTCAGGGCTGTTACCACCGTGTTGTCAGGAGCCTTCAGCTCATTGTAAAGAGCGTTCTGATAATGTTGTCCACGCAGTTGTTCGCCAGCCCCGTGGACGTCGAGAAACAGTCCATCCGCATTGCGATGCTTCAGGAACCGCCGAGTCTGGATTCGACCCGAACCACAGATCTGGTCAGCCTCTTTGTACTGGGTCATATCAACGAGGGCCTGATCCGTTATGGTCGCCGCGGCAAGCTGGTGCCAGGTGTGGCAGAAAATTGGGAAGTGTTCCCGGATCGCATCGAATTCGCCTTGCGTGCCGATGCCCGCTGGGAAGATGGCTCGCCGGTAACGGCGCATGATTTTGTCTTTGCCTGGCGCCTGGTGGTCGATCCGGCCCATGCCTCGCAGTTTGCTGCCATTATGCATCCCTTGAAGAACGCACTCGCCATTGCTGATGGCAAGATGTCGCCGACGGAACTGGGTGTTCGCGCCGAAAGTGATCGCAAGCTCATCGTTGAGCTGGAACGGCCCTGTGGTTATTGCCTCGGCATGATGCCGCACGCGGCATTCTTTCCGGTGAAAGAAGCGTTTCATAGGCAGGCCGGTGCAGCTTATGCCGCTCAAGCAGATCAGCTCTTGAGTAACGGTCCGTTTAAACTGACGGAATGGGTGCATGAAGCGAGTCTGAAGTTCACCAAGAACACGGAATACTGGAATGCGGAAGCGACGCATCTCAATGAGATTCATGCGGCCTACATTACGGGCGATAACCGAACCCGCCTGAACCTCTTTCTGGATAACCAGATTGCACTGGCCAGGCTCGGTGCGGAAACGGTAAAAGAAGCGGTCGACAAAGGTCAACGCGTTCGTACCTTCCTGTCAGGTGGTATCAGCTACATCTGGTTTAACCACCGTGAGGGTTTGCCGACGACCAATCGTTCGTTGCGCAAAGCGATTCAGTCGGTATTTGATGCCGATGAATATGTGAACCAGGTGATTGCGATACCCGGTTACCGGCCAACGCGAACGCTGCTGCCCAGCTATTTTGACGGTATGGAAAAATCGTTTACCGAAGAGTTCCCGCCGCCAGAGATTAATCACGATCCTGAATACGCGCGTGCCATGTTGGTTGAAGCCAAGGCGCAGATGGGTGAGATTCCAAGACTTCGATTGTTAACGGTAACGTCCACCACCGGCGTGAAAGCCGCGGAGTATGTGCAGGGTAAACTGAAACAGTCGCTTGGGTTGGAATTGTTGGTTGACCAACAGTCGTTCAAACAATATTTGACGAAAGCGCGGGCAGGGGAGTTCGACCTCGTGCTGTCCAGCTGGTATCCGGATTACGACGACTTCCTGACTTATGCAGACCTGCTCGGGTCACATAACCCCAACAACCGGGGCCGTTATTTCAATGATGAATATGATCGCTGGTTGAAGATACTGACGGAGTCCATGGATAAGCCGACACGCTTGAAGGCGATGGCAGAGATGCAGCGGATTGTTGTGGAAGAAGCGCCGGTGCTGCCGAATGCAGAAACCGGCAGTGCTTATCTGGTTCATCCGAAACTACGAGGGGTCCAACGCCGGGTCCTCGGACAGGACCCGGATTACACGACCGCGAGGGTGATCCCCTGACCGTTGGCGAAGGCTGGGTTAGCCTCCGGCGCGCATGTCCTCAATGAATGTATTGGATTCGTTGATGGCGCTTTGCATGGCGCTGATTAGATTTTCAACATCACGATTCACCGTGGAAAGCTCGCCCTTGAGCGATGCGATGGCCCGCGCATTCAGGTTGTGCTTCAGGTAAAGCGTGTTGTCCTTCAGGCTGGCAAGCACCGGATCGATGGTTTTCTCGGCGCGGCGCATCGCAGACATGAGTCGTTCGTAACGACGGCGGGTGTCGCTCAGCTGACGATCACTGTCACGACGAAGATTGGCGTTGCTGTATTGATCCAGTTCCGTCTCCCATTCAGCGAAAAGGTCTTCCGCCACATCTTCCACAGAATCGATGCGATCACGGATCTGATTAGCGGCATCCTCGCTGGCTTCGTATTCATCGTTCAGGCGATTGTAGATGTCTTCGAGTTCACCACCGTCAAAGTTCACGACTGCCTGGAACTGCTCCAATGCATCCTTGAACTGTTCCTGTCCTTCCTCCTGAGCTTCCTGAGCTTCCTCAATACGATCCACCAGGATATCCCGCTTGTGCACGCCAAACTGTTCCATGGCGTCGTAGTAAGCGGATTCACATCCGGCGAGCAGGGTGACCAGTGTCAGTACTACCAGCTTTTTCATCCGTCATTTTCCTCTATAGCTTTTACGATACGATCCGTGCGTTTGTCAGCCAGGTGACCGTGAACCACAAATAGGGCGTGAATCACGCCCGGAATCCAGAAGCAAAGCGTCAGAATGATGCTGATGATACCCTGAATGGGCTTGCCGCATAAAAACACCGCGACCGGAGGCAATAAAATGGCGAGAAGGTATCGCATGTCGTTTCTCTCTTGTTGTTTTTCGTTACATTAACTCAAAGTATCGCTGTAATTCCCAATCGGTTGTACCTTTGTTTTCGGTATCACCACACTCCGAATGGTAAGTCAGCCATTCAAATTTACGGGAATCGATCCAGTATTCCACGAAATCCTGGCCAAGTATGTCAACCAGGTGGTTATCCTCGGCCAGAGCATCTGCCGCAGATAGCAGTGTTCTGGGTAGTTTAGGCACGTCGTCGGGTAAACCCCAGCCGACAGTCTTCAGTTCGGGTCTCAGTGGCAGCTGGTGTCGATGACCGGCAAGCCCGCCGGCCAAAATGGTCGCCAGCACGAGGTAAGGGTTGGCATCACCGCCGGGTAAACGGTGTTCGATTCGCGCGAGATTGGCGGCGCGACTGATGATTCTGAGGCCCGCGCTTTTGTTTTCTTCACCCCAGGTTGCGGTGACCGGCGGTGCTCTAAACTCCTGCATGCGGCGGTATGAATTGATGGTCGGGCAAAGTAGTGAGACTGAACCTGCCATGGTCGTTACGATACCGGCGATCCAGTCATTCATCAGTGCACTGCGGCCGCCGTCAGCGAAGAAGGCGGGTGTACCATCTTTTTCCACGAGAGAATGGTGGATGTGTAAGCCGCTGCCGAAACCAGCTTTCATCTGTGGCATGAAGCAAACAGACATTTCCAGATCGACGGCCACTTCATAGATGATCTGCCTGGCGCGCACGATGAGGTCTGATGCTCTGACAGGGTCGGTGGGTGAGAAGTTGATCTCCACCTGACTCACACCGCCCTCATCACTCCAGGATTCCCACTCAAACTTCTGCCAGCTGAGTCTTTTCAGCACCTCATCCATGAAGGGTTTGACGTTATGGGCGTTGCGCAAGAGGTAGATATTGCTGCCCCTGGATGCGGTCAGCGGTGTCAGATTTTTGTAGCCTTTGCGTCGTGCGTTCTCAAAAGAATCTCTGTAAACAAAAAATTCCAGTTCGAAACTGGCTTTCACGTCATAGCCGAGTTCACCGATCTCGTTGGTGACTCTGCGAAGCAGCGTTCGAGGGCAGAGCGACAGCGGATCCCCATCAACAGACGTGAATTCACAGATCACGTGTCCGAGGTCACCGTCCGTGCCATCAGAGATGATGGTGTCGATATCGGGTTTCAGCAGGATGTCGCCGAACTGGCCCGAGCGCATCTCATGCCAAATCGTTAAGTGTGGTTGGCCGGTGTAGTCGCCGGCGAGAGACATGTCGGCAATCGCATGACCTTTCGGTAATGACTTCAGAAACTTGGATCGGCGGAGGTACTTGCCTACCGCATGACCGTCGAGGCCGGTGGCGTGGGTGCGCACCACTTCGACGTGGTGTCGATCCATCCATTCTTCGAGTGTCGGTTCATCCATCATGGATAGCCATCCAAATCACCGACGAGGAACTTCTGACCGGCATGGCTGATGCCGGTCAAGTATTTCAGAGATCCACGAAACTGCAGTTTACCCCTCATGACGTCATCCACGAGGATGGACTGTCCCGCCAGCAGCGGTCCGAGTTGACTGGCTTTGCCGATGATTTCTGCGCTGTTAACGCCTTCACCGAATGACAGACTCCGACTTTCATCGGTTGCAGTGATGATCAGTTTCTCTGGCATGTTCGGCAGACCTAAAGTGACCGTCCAGAAGCGCTTGGCATTGTCTGCCCAGCTGGGTAGTGAGAGAGAAAGGAGTTTGCCGAAGTAAATGGACGCGAACGGATGACGGTAGAGACCAGTGATGTTTGGTTTTATGGATGTGTCGTCCAGATCTGCTTCGATGATCACCTTTGCCTTTCTTGAAGTGCCCGCTTTGATCGTCACCCGGTCTTTTTCGAAAGTGTATGTTGCCGCCTGTGTACCTTTCATGGATTTCACCGTGAAAGTTCCATCCAATCTAGAAAGAACTTTGTGAGTTTCCAGCCGCTGAAGTGCCAGGCGAAGCGTAGAGGCAAGCACTCGCACGAGAGGTGTTGCTTCTCTATCTATGTTGACCGCAAAGGGCGTCATTAGATAACTGCCTTCGTGTTGCCTCGGATATGTCATCATCATAAGCTGCAGTGTCATTGGAAACAACGAGACTCCCCCTGGCTGAACTTCATTCCATCGTCCTCTGGAGCATGCTGGCGATTGCCGTGATGGTGTTTGTGTCCTTGCTGTTTGTCTCGGCGCCCTACGGTCGCTACGCCAGGGGAGGCTGGGGGCCTGGCGTGAGTGCTAAAACTGGCTGGATGGTGATGGAAGCGCCGGCCAGTCTGCTGATGCTGGGGCCGTTGTTCCTCATACCCCTCAATGGCGTTATCGTGCTTTTTTTGCTGATCTGGCAGATACATTATTTTCATCGCGCCTTTGTCTACCCGTTGTCACTCAAATCCAGGCGCGAGATACCCATTTCAGTTGTCCTGATGGCGCTTGTTTTCAATACCGTTAATGCTTTCCTGAATGGCGGACACTTTGTCCTTCATGCGGAATGGTATACGGCGAATTGGCTAACTACGCCGCAGTTTGTCATTGGTCTCTTGATCTTTGCAGCGGGTTACTACGCGACAAAACGGTCGGACAAAATCCTGGCTGACTTGCGGGAGCAGCCCGGTGACGACTACAAAGTTCCCGTTGGGTTTCTGTATCGATGGGTGAGTTGTCCGAATTATCTGGCGGAATCCGTGCAGTGGTTCGGCTGGGCATTGATGACGCTGTCACCAGCAGGTTTTGTGTTCTTTGCCTGGACGGTTGCCAATCTGATGCCGAGAGCGATCAGCCACCATCGTTGGTACAAAGAGACGTTCCCGGAATACCCGAAGGATCGAAAAGCGTTTATGCCTTACGTGGTATGAACGACGCTTTCCTGCGTTAAGACCTTTGGTGATGAGAAGGTCGCGAGCAGTGCGGGCAATGCAATGATGGTGAGGAACATGAGTGCCGTCAAAGCCACAGTCAGCAAGACACCGATGGAATAGATCCCCTGGTGTGTTGAGAAAGACAGCGCGCAGAAAGTGCCGAGCGTCGTCAGGTTGCTCAGGAAGACAGCTTTAGGTGTGCTGCAATGGACCAGATCGTTAACGTCTGCGCACTGATGGAATCGTTTCACGATGTGAATACCGTTATCGACGCCCAAACCAAAGATCAGCGGGATCACGACGACGTTAGCCATGTTGAGTGGCAGGCCAATGAGCACCGATACCGCCAGGGTGAGCATCGCAGTCATGGCAAGTGGGATAAAGACCAGAATGGAATCCACAAAGCTGCGAAGGGTGAGCATCAACACCGCGAAGATGCCGATCACAGCGAGGCCAATCGCCGTCGCAAACGCTTTCACGACGATTTCGCCGATACCGATGTCCAATATCGGCCGCCCGGTGACCTCCGGCACTTCTTCGCGCACAGCTTTCGTGAACCGGCGCATCACTGCAACGGGCAAAACATCCTCGGCTGGTGTGATGGAAACGATGGCATGGCCATCGGGTGAAATGAGCCTGCTGCGCGTGTCCTCAGGAAGATCCCTGAGTGCCAGTTCGTCAGGGAAGAGAGCTGTGCCTAACCAGTCGATCTCTTTTCGGATGGGTGGAACGATCAGATCTGTAAACTTGGCGCGTGTTTCTGCATTACTCTCGATCAGAACCGCGATCGCAGCGTTGAGTGACGCCAGGCTCTGACTGAGCTCAGCGGCGGTTGAGCTGGCGAGCGCCGTCTCGACGCCCGTTTGTAATTCAACCAGAAGTTTCAGTAAGGCAGCATCCGAAAATGCTTCATTCATCTCTACGGGATCAAACACCGATTCCAGGAAGAAGCTGGCGTCCTCGAGGATGTAGAGGTTTTCATCCTGGTGTTCCGGCAGATAGTCGCCGGGTACACGAACCTCCGAGACCTCAGCCAGTCCATTGAGTCTCTCTTTCGCGTTGTCCGCGGCATCGAGATCCGGCGCCATGTAGGTCAGTGCATAGTCGGTGATGACGTCTTCGTCCTGCAGTTCCTGGAGGGTGGTCATGGCTTCGGACTCAGGATCCTTGAGTGACAGGGTGCTGTAGTCGAAGGAAGCCTGGCTGGCAATGGCCGTGAGAATGACGGCTAGGGTGAGCGTGACGTAGGCGGTTGTTTTTGAGTGATCCGCCACGATGTTCGTCATCGCGCCAACGAAGGGTAAGTCTGTCGGCGGTCTAGGGTCAGAGACAACCGCAAAGAAAGCGGGTATCAAGGTCAGACTGATCATCACGGCGATAATCATGCCTCCGCCAGAGATGATCCCCATCTCGGCGAGACCGATGTAATCGGTTGGCACAAAAGCGAGAAAGCCAATGGCGGATGTTACGCCGCAGAGTGCGATGGCAGGACCGAGTTCGTGGCCGGTACCGATCAGGGCTTCGGTTTTGCAGAGCTCGGTTCTCGCTTCCTGGTACTTCAGACAGAGGTGCACGGCAAAGTCGACACCGAGGCCAATAAACATCACCAGGAAGATGATGGAAATGGTGTTGTAAGCACCGACAGTCAGCATGGCGAAAGCCGCAGTCCAGATCAGGCCAACCAGCATGGAAAGATAAGTTGCCGCAATGATACGCAAGCTGCGTACACCCCAGATGAGCACGCCGACCAGAATAGCCATTGCCAGTGTGCCGGCGAACTGGGCTGAGTTCATGGCGCTCAGGATCTCACCATGTTCCAACGGCACCTGCCCGGTCAGTCGAACGGTGACATCCTCGATATAAGGGTGCGCCAGTTCATCAATGACGGATTCCAGGGTATTGATGATCAAACCATCAGGCATGTCTTCGCCGAAGTTCTGCGCACCTTGCACGAAGATCACCTGGTAGTACGAGGCATCGGCATCCGCCTGGAAGAGTTCATCTCGCCAGGAAATAGGTTTGTCGTTGCCATCTATGGCGCGTTCTGCCGCCATGGAGAGCGCATCACTCATCTGGATGAAACCTGCAGGCAGTGGCTCATCGGATTCTAGGGCATCAATCGCCAGCTGCAGCGCAGAGCGAAGTGAATTGTCCTTGGCGATCGCCGTCAGAAACGGCTGCGCATCCGCCAGTTTCGAAACGGTGTCATTCAGGGTTTCCGGATGTAGATAGAGCAGGGCATTGGCATCAACGAAATCGTTGGATGCCGGGCTGTACACCGACTTGAATACCTCGGTGTGCGCACGAATGTCAGAAGCGAGTTCACGTGCAACCTGTGAGACTTTATTCGGTTGATTGCCGCTGACCACCACAAAGGTGTTCCGGTAGTACTGCGGAAAGGTATCCAGGAAGGTATCGTGGGTCCTTTTCCAGTCGGTGTCCTGGCGGATCAGGCGTGACGTGTCTGAATTCATCTGGAACTGAGTCACCGCAACCCAGGCGGCGCCCATGGTGGCAAGCAATACGATGGTCAGTACAGCCCGAGCGTGTTTGACGACCCAGGCCGTCCAGTTGGCGAGCAGGGCCTCAAGCATAGGGTCAGCGACGGGTATCCGACTGATGGTCTGAATCGTTGTCGGCGATGTGACGCGAGATTTCCTCTGTCACCGCATCCAGACCACCAGATTTGAAAAGAGCGGCATAATTGGCGCGCTTCAGAGAAAGATCGCTGACGCCATTGGCGACGATGTCATAGATCCGATATTCGTTTTCAATCAATTGCAGCTGGTAATCCAGGGTGACCGTTTCAGATTTGGTGGTGAGCGTGGTTTTGACGCGCTTGCGGTTGCGCTTCATCTCGGTGGTATCCAGGACGGTGAAGTACTGGCCGTCGAAGTTATCGAAGCGCGAGCTGTAGGTGCTGGTGATCAGCGCTCTGATCAGGTTCTGAAAATCGGCCTGTTGGGTGTCATCCAGGGGGGACCAGTTTCGACCAAGGGAGATTCGCGCGATCGTGTGCAGCTGGAAGTTGGCATCGACTGCGGGTCCGATGATCGCAGCGCGTTCCTCATATCCTGACGCCTTCATAGCGCTGATCAGAGCGTCATGAAAGGCACTGACCACTTTTGTGGGGTCGGGTGTGAGACCTGCTTCGGCTGTCTTCTCAGCAAAGGCCGCTGGTGCCAGGATCAGCCATAAGACGGCCCAGACGAGACTATTATTTTTCAACAAATTCAACAACTTCCAGGTTAAATCCAGATATTGCATTAAATCGGGTTGGCGCGCTCAACAGACGCATCTTGGTGACACCAACGTCCCTCAGAATCTGGGAGCCGGTGCCAACAACACGGTAGACACCCGCCTCATTGGTGTGCCTCTGAATCGGCGGCATTTCCGGAAAATGCTGTACCTGCTCTAGTTCATCTGCCTGGCTGTATTCCTGGCCGATTAAAACGACGACGCCTTTGCCTTCTGCCTCGATATGCGCCATCGCATCAGGCAGTGACCAGGTATCGGAGAAGCCGGGTCGGGTGGTTTGCAGTACATCACGCAGCGTATTCAATACATGAACCCGAACCATACAGGGTTCGTCTTCCTTGATGTCGCCTTTGACTAGCGCGTAGTGCACACACTCTGAAATGTTGTCTTTGTAGGTTTTTAGCAGGAACTGACCAGTGGTGGTGGACACGGTTTTCTCATCGATCTTCTCAATGGTGGTGTCGTATAGGTTCCTGTACTGAATCAGGTCTGCGATGGTGCCGATTTTGATGTCGTGTTTTTCCGCAAAGGCTTCCAGCTCCGGGCGTTTTGCCATGGTACCGTCTTCATTCATGACTTCGACGATGACTGAGGCCGGCTCATAGCCAGACATCCTTGCCAGGTCGCAGCCTGCTTCGGTATGACCTGCACGGGTTAAGACACCACCTGCTTGTGCGATCAGCGGGAAGATGTGCCCGGGCTGCACCAGATCTTCGGCCAAGGCGTTCTTGGCGACAGCAGTTCGAACCGTTTTGGCGCGATCGGCGGCGGAAATGCCGGTGCTGATGCCTTCGGCCGCTTCAATGGAGACGGTGAAGTTGGTTTCATGCATGGACTGGTTCTTGTCCACCATGAGCGGCAGCTTCAACTGCTGGGCTCGGTTTTCAGTCAGGGTCAAGCAGATCAGCCCGCAGGCATAGCGTGCAAAAAAGGTAATGTGCTCGGGCGTCACCACGTCGGCGGCGATAATGAGATCACCTTCGTTCTCTCGGTTCTCGTCGTCCATGATGAGCACCATTTTGCCCTGACGGAAATCGTCGAGGATTTCTTCAATGGTATTAATGGCCACAATCAGCCTCTGTACAAAATTGACCGAGGAATTATACCGGAAAGGCCCCGGCTGCCGCGTATAATGCGTCATATGACCCCTGAATTTCTAAAAGCCCTCAGGCGCATCGCCAGTGAGGTGATTCTCGAGCCAGAACGTCTCGCCGTTTATGAGACGGACGGTTTGACCGCGAAAAAACAGCGACCGGGTGTTGTGGTGATTCCAGAGTCCACGGAACAGGTACAGCGCATTACTGCGCTGTGTTACGAGCATCAGGTACCCCTGGTAGCACGAGGCGCAGGCACCGGCCTGTCCGGCGGTGCTATGCCGCATCATGAAGGGGTGCTTCTGGTCATGGCGCGCTTTAACCAGGTATTGGGGGTGAACGAACATGCTTTGACTGCGGTTGTCCAGCCAGGTGTGACCAACCTTGCGATTACTCATGCCGTTGAAGATCTCGGTCTCTACTATGCGCCGGACCCTTCTTCCCAGATTGCCTGCACGATTGGCGGTAACGTTGCCGAAAACTCCGGCGGGGTGCATTGTCTGAAATACGGGCTTACCGTGCACAACGTGAAAGAGATCAAAGTTGTCTTGCCGGAAGGTGAGCTGATCACGATGGGTGGCCCTGGATTTGACACGCCGGGTTATGACTTGCTCGCTTTGCTGCATGGCTCTGAAGGCATGCTCGGCATCGTGGTCGAAGTCACGGTGCAACTCTTGCCGCAGCCACCGGAAGTGGCGGTGTTGATGGCAGCGTTTTCACAAGTCGACCAGGCCGCTGATTGCGTTGCGGATATCATTGCCGCGGGCGTTCTGCCCGCTGGTTTGGAGATGATGGACCAGCTTGCTATTGAAGCTGCTGAAGCCTTTATTGGCGCCGGATATCCAACGGATGCACAGGCACTGCTTCTGTGTGAACTGGATGGCTCACCTGCCGGTCTTCAGACACTGATCGAAAAAGTGCGGGGTGTGATTCAAGACGGTGGCGCCATGGATATCCAGGTGGCGACCGATGCGGAACAAAGAGCGAGGCTCTGGCAGGGCAGGAAGGCCGCTTTTCCTGCGGTGGGTCGAATTGCGCCGGATTACTATTGTATGGATGGCACGATTCCTCGCAGGGAACTGTCCAATGTGCTGGCAAGCATAAAAGCGTTGTCTGAAAGACATGGTTTACCGGTCGCCAATGTGTTCCATGCTGGTGACGGCAATTTGCATCCCCTCATCCTTTACGATGCCAACGACGATGATCAGCTGGAACGTGCGGAAGCTTTCGGCAGCGCCATTCTTCAATTGTGTATTGAAAAGGGCGGTACGATTACAGGGGAACACGGCGTTGGTGTCGAGAAGATTAATGAGATGTGTATCCAGTTCGACAGTCTGGAACTGGAAATCTTCCATGGCATCAAGGGTGCCTTCGATCCGGTTGGGATTTTGAACCCTGGTAAAGCCGTGCCAACGCTGTCTCGCTGCGCCGAGTTCGGCGCCATGCATGTTCATGTCGGTGATGAGAAGTTCCCGGAGCTGGATCGTTTCTAATGCTCGAGGTCAAAGACATATCAGCCCGTGTGGCAGGCGCAACAGGGCCGCTTCGTATTGTGGGTGGCAACACCAAGAAGCGATACGGCCATGTCGATGAATCCCATGATGTGCTTGAGATGGCGGGACATGCTGGTGTGATGGACTACCACCCGGCAGAACTGGTGGTTCGAGTGCGTGCCGGGACCCGGGTTTCTGAGCTGGTGTCGACACTGGCGGAAAATCACCAGGTCCTGGCCTTTGAGCCGCCGATACATTCTGAGACATCAACGGTTGGCGGTGTGGTTTCAGCAGGCCTGTCTGGTTCAAGACGGCCTTATGGCGGTGCGGTGCGTGATCACGTGCTTGGTGCCGGTGTTGTCTTGTTTGATGGCGAGTACCGCGCGTTTGGTGGCCAGGTGATGAAGAATGTTGCCGGCTACGACGTGTCGCGACTCATCTGCGGTGCTTATGGAACATTAGGCGTGGTTGCCGATGTCAGCCTGAAAGTATTGCCTGCGCCCGAGGTGGAACAGAGTCTCGCGCTTGAGATGTCGATTGACGATGCGCAGGAACTGGTCTTATCGCTGACCCGTCGAGTGTCGCCGATGAGTGCCTCTGCATACTCGAATGGCGTGTTGCGACTTCGTCTGTCTGGTTTGGCTGATGATGTCGCCTCAGAACGGCAATCGATCGGCGGTGATGAAATCGACGGCGGCTATTGGGCTGAACTGGATGCGCTTCGTTTAGATGCTTTCCAGAACGCCGAACACATTTGGCGACTGTCGACGCATTCGCTGGCGCCGATCGAACATGTATACGACTTGCTGGATTGGGGGTTCGCACAGCGCTGGTTGATGGATCCTGAATCAAATCCGGTAAGTGCAGAAGGCCACTGGACCTGTATCAGCAACACAATCCCATCTTTTGGTTCGTTGAACGCGCTTGAGCAGAAACTGCATCGAAACCTGAAAAAAGTCTTCGATCCCAACGGCATCTTTAACCCCGGCAGGTTGGGAGAGGACATCTAGATGAAGACTGAGATTCATCCCAAGCTGATTGATCTGCCGTTGGTGCAGGAAGCTGACGCCATCCTGCGTAAATGTGTGCACTGTGGATTCTGCACAGCAACCTGTCCGACCTATCAACTCCTGGGTGATGAACTGGACGGTCCGCGTGGTCGCATCTACCTGATCAAGAATCTCCTGGAAGACAACGACATCGACGATGGCAGCGTTGAGCACCTGGATCGTTGCCTGACCTGTCGTTCCTGTGAAACCACGTGTCCGTCGGGCGTTGAATATGGTCGCCTCCTGGATATCGGTAAACAGTTCGCGGCGGAACGAAGCAGCGCGCCGATGATGAGGAGAGTTGTTTCTTCATTGCTGCGATTTGTGGTGCCAAGGAAGGTGTTGTTCAAACCGCTCCTGGCCTTCGGTCAGTTATTCCGACCCTTGATGCCGCGTTTCCTCAAAGATCATGTGCCAGCAAAACAAAGTATCAGGCACTCGGTAACGGCAACGCCGGACGCACGCGTGTTGCTGTTAAGTGGCTGCGTACAGTCCAGTGCAACGCCCAATGTCGTTGCCTCGCTGCAACGGATTATTGAGTCCACCGGCGGTGCCAGTGACCTGGTAAATGAAGGCTGTTGTGGCGCGCTCGATTATCACCTGGCGGCTCATGATAAAGGCATCGCGAGAATGCGGCAGGTGATTGATCTGTTGTATCCCAGGCTCGATGAGATAGACACCATTGTTTCCAGTGCGACGGGCTGCGGCGTCACCATCGCCGAGTATCCGGACATCCTGAAATACGATGCAGACTATGCAGAGAAAGCAAAAGCCGTTGCGGAGAAACTGAAAGACCCGGTGGAACTGCTGGAATCACTGGAATTGGATCTCAGTTCGAAAAACGTGGCGGTGCATACACCCTGCAGCATGCAGCACGGTCTGGATTTGAATGGCCGGATGGAAACTCTGCTGCAAAAGTGGGGTTTCACTATCGAAGGACACAAGGAAGGCCATCTCTGTTGTGGTTCTGCGGGCACCTATTCGATCCTTCAGCCGGAGCTTTCGACGTCACTGCGTGATCGCAAGGTGAAGAACCTGGGAGCTGGCAACCCGTCGGTGATTGTGACAGCGAATGTCGGCTGTCAGCTGCATTTGCAGTCCGGCACGGAAACACCGGTCATGCATTGGCTGGAGCTGGTCGCGGATCTCTTAGATTAGACCCGCTTCCTCGTATAGCCACCAGAGCAAACCTTTCTGCGCATGCATCCGGTTTTCAGCCTGGAAGAAGATGATGGAGCGTGGATCTTTCACCATTTCTGAGGTGATCTCGTAACCGTCGTGAATCGGCATGTCGTGCATGATCTTGCAGTCTGAATCACCCAGCATCTCGCGATTGATCTGATAGGGCATCATCGCTTTCACTTTCGCTTCTTTTTCATCAGCAAAGTTCGGGTTGTTGAAGTACTGCATATCGACCCAGGTGTCGGTGTAAACAAAACTGGCATCACCAATCACTGCTTTCGGATCGATCACGTGGTTCACTCTCGCAGAGCTTTTGATGATCTCCTGCACGTCGGCATCCATGCTCTCGCCGTTGTCATCATTTTCCGGTGTGGCCAGTGTCAGATTCACGCCCAGCTTGTCGCAGATGATGGCCAGTGAGTTGGATACGTTGTTCTGCACGCCGACGTAAACGAGGTGGGCGTCACTCAGATCACCGTCGTGATGTTCGCTGATGGTGAGCAGATCTGTCAGAGCCTGGCAGGGATGAAACTTCTCGTCACATCCGTTGATCACCGGCACACGACTCGCGGACATGATCTTCTGCAGGTCACTGTGATGCATGACGCGCGCCATGATGCAGCTGACGTTGGTGGAAAGATATTCCGCCTCGTATTCGATGCCCGAGAGCACAAAGTTGGAGGTCATCCAATCCACATAGATGGCGTGACCGCCAAGCTCTGTCATACCGGCTTCGAAAGAGACCCGTGTCCGTGTGCTGGTCTTCTGGAACAGCATGGCCATGGATTTGTTGGCGAGCAGGGCGCCGTAGTCGCTGGGGTTCGCCTTAATTTTGGCGGCGCGCTCCAGCACGTCCCTGATTTCATCACCAGTCAGGTCTTTCAGGTTTGGTATGTGTCTCATCGTCTTCCCAGACTCCCCGCAGGAAAGTCTGTCTTAGCGAATTAAAGTGGCGCAAACTACCGGAATCGATCTGGTTTGTAAAATCATGATAGCGTTGAAAGATGTGCGGTAGGTTTAACATCATTGATGATCCGATGACCCAGCTGCTTTTGGAGATCACGGGTCAGAACATCTGGAACATCGAAACTGAACTGAACGTTGCGCCGACCCAGCAGGTGCCTGTGGTCAGACTGGCTGAAGACGCCAGCTGGGATGTCTCGCCGATGCGCTGGTGGCTGGTGCCTTACTGGTCGCCGGAGCCCTCCACCAAGTACGCCATGTTCAATGCCAAATCAGAAACCCTGACCAAGAGTCGGGCTTTCTCGGAACCGTTCAAAAGGCGACGTTGCATTGTACCGGTGACGGGGTATTACGAATGGAAGCGTGAACGTGAAATCAAAGCGCCTTACTACATCGAGCCGGAGGAAGATTCCGGCCTTGCGTTTGCCGGTCTCTGGGATCGCTGGCGCAGGGGTGACCAGGTGATCGAAAGCTGCACGATTATCACTGCGGCATCACCGGAAGGTATTAAGTGGTTACACCACCGGATACCCGTGCATCTGACCACAGACCAGATTGAAAGTTGGGTGGATCCACAAACGCCTGAAGCGGAATTACATGAATTGTTGAAACCGGAGCTGAGGACGTCGTTTCGGGTTACCCCGGTTTCGACCTATGTGAACAACGCGAGGAATAAAGATGAGCGATGTGTTGAGCCCTTAGGAGACTCAACCACCATTCATTGAAGCCCGGTGACCTCATCTCGACTGGAGTGAGCGAGGCGAGGGCAACGGAGAGATCTCTCTGTTGCGGGCCTCACCCTTAGCCCGAGATGAGGGTGGTTCTTCTGGGTGGTTCTTTAACCCATCTTGTAGAAGCAGGCTTTGTTGCCATCCGGGTCGCGGATGTAAGCGCCGTAGAAAGTCGGCATACGCTCTCCGGGTTCACCGTCGTCAGTTGCGCCGAGCTCAATCGCTTTGGCATAAAGCGCATCTACTTCTTCTGTGGTTTCAGCAGGGAAGGCGAGCATGTTGCCGTTGCCTGGTGTTGGTGCCTCTTCGTTGTAAGGAATGCAGACAGCCAGCATTGGCTGATCCATGCCTGAACCGATAAACGCGATGCGTCCAATATCCATGATGACGCTGGCGCCTTTTGATTCAAAAACACCTGCCCAGAAAGCTTTCGCTTTCTCCATGTCTGTGGTGCCAATCGTTGCGTATCCGATCATGTTTTTCTCCGAGTAGAAATCAATAGTGGGCCGATAGTAGCACGCTCAGATCGGTCCGTTGCCCTCGCTTCCGTCGAAATGGGGGGTGATTTCGGCAGCCGGGGAAAGCCCCGCCGTCTTCGACATGTGTCAGTCATCCCGCACTATACATATGTCACCGATTGCTGCCCGAATTCGGTGCGTGCGATCAGCTCTCGGTGAACTTCATCGGGGCCATCTGAAAGCCTGAGGGCCCGATGTGAGGCCCACATGCGCGCGAGCGGGGTATCGGCTGAGACGCCGGTGCCGCCGTGCATCTGAATGGCGCGATCAATCACGTTGAGGGCAATATTCGGGACGATCACTTTCATCTGGGCGATGTCGGTGAGCGCTTTCTCCAGTCCGTGTTGCTGCAACGACCAGGCGGCTCTCAACGCCAGTAACCGACCCATTTCGATTTCCGTTCGGGAATTGGCAATGAGATCGACGTTACCGCCCAGTTCAGACAATGGTTTACCGAATGCGTGACGCGTTCGTGCCCGGTGGGTCATGAGGCTGAGCGCGCGTTCCGCAGCACCAATGGATCGCATGCACTGGTGAATCCGGCCAGTGCCCATTCGGTCCTGCGCGATTTCAAAACCCTGTCCAGGTTCGCCGATCAGGTTCTCCATAGGCACTTGGACGTTTTCAAACTGAATCTGTGCGTAACCGTGAGGCGCATTGTCGTAACCGAATACCGGCAGCATACGTTTGATCGTTATGCCCTCCGCAGCGGTCGGGACGAGCAATACAGATTGCTGTCGATCCGGCGATGCTTTCTCATCGGTAATACACATCACGAGGATAAAGCTGAACCGCGGATCACCAGCACCGGATACCCAGGTCTTTTCGCCGTTAAGAACCCATTGGTCACCAGTCTGTTTCGCCATGGAAACAAAATTGGTGGCATCGGAAGACGCCACGGAAGGTTCGGACATGGCGAAACCGGAAGTGATGTCGCCTGACAGAAGCGGTAACAGATGTTCTGCACGCTGTTGATCGTTGCCGAAGCGCGCCAGGATTTCCATATTGCCGGAATCAGGCATGGCGCAGTTAAAAACCTCAGCGGCGATTTCCGAATAACCCATCTGCTCGGCCAGGTAGGCATAGTCCACTTGTTCGTAGGTCTGACCGTCTCTTGCGATAAAAAGGTTAAATAGACCCTCGTCGCGCGCACGTTGCTGCAGTTGGCGCATGATCGGGGGAACAGACCAGCGATCGGACTCAAGTGCTTCTGCGTAAGCCGCCTCATGAGGAATCACAACTTCCTGGATGAACAGTCTGAGCTTCTTCAAAATTGGCGCGACCGTATCTGACACACCCAGGTTCATGGCGGTGTTCATCGTTCACCTTCCAGTACAGCTTTCAATCGCCTGGTCAGTTCTTTTGGTGTCGCGGTCTTGAGTTTGATGGTGTGGCAGTTTTGATCGATACAGAATTTTTCGATACCACGGTCTAGTGCACTTGTGAGCTGATCATCCAGCGTCACTTTTGGTTCAAAGGCCAGGTGGTTGATGATGAATACACCGGTTTTACGATCCGCCTTGGCATCCATGCGACCAATCAGCTCATCACCATAGAGTAGGGGCAACGAGAAGTAGCCAAATTTACGTTTTGGTGCTGGCAGGTAACACTCCAGCTGATAATCAAAGTCGAACAGGTGCTGTGTGCGCTTTCGATTGATCACGCTGTTGTCGAAAGGCGACAGGATGCGCACCTGGTTCTTCGCGATACGCAAAGGAAGATGTCCCAGTAGATCGCTTGTTGTGTAGTAGGTCTGGTCGCCGATGTCGATACTCTGCAGGGTGCGCTCGGCGATCAGGTCATCGATCGCCTTTCTGATGTCTGCTTTCAGGTTGATTTTAGCGAGCCGGACGATGGTAGCTCGCGAGTAACCAATGTCCAGTTCCGTCGCGAGCCCTAGGGCACATACTTGTTTAAGAACGATATGGCGCGCCCACGCATCGATGGTCGGCACACTGGTATCAATGTGCTCGGGGATTACGTTCTCCGGCAGATCGAAGACCTTCTGGAAACCTTCACGACGGGTCACCATGAGCTCGCCGGAAAAGAACAGGTGTTCCAGCACACGTTTGGCGGGTTTCCATGCCCACCATCCTCCGCGTTCCTTGTGCCCGGTGTCTTCGAAGTCTCGCGACTGCAGGGGTCCTTCTTCACGGATGCGTTCAATGATCAGAGCCGCCAGTTTGCGATCGCAGCTTCTCGAATCCCGCCAACCCTGCATGACAGGCAGTGAGTACTGATAGTGTTCAAAAGGCATGAAGGCGGCGGCGTGGCTCCAGTGCTCATAGATCGAGCGTTCCTTCATCAAGCGATCAAGGTGTACCGCCTCAAAGTTTTCAATGCGGGTTGCAGGAATATGTTCGTGAGCGCGATTGACCACAGAAATGGTGTCGATCTGCAGGTAGCCGAGACGATTGATTACTCTGCGCAGGGCATTTATGCCGCGACCAAATTCATTGTCCCTGAGCAGGCCTTGCTGCTTCAAAAAGACTTTTCTTGCGTCGCGCAGTGACAGATCCATGACTGGATATTAGCTCAACTGTCCGATGTCAGCGCCGATATCAGAGAGGTGAACATGCTATTCTTCGAACAACTGATAAGTGGAAGAGATGTGATGTTCAAGTGCTTGATTCGGGGCGTTTTTCTGTTTGTCCTGACCACTCAGACAGTGCTGGGTGCGAGTACAGAAGCCGTCTATGGGGATAAGGCGATGATCTCGTCCCGATCGACGCTGGCTTCAGCCGCCGGTATTGAAATCATGGCGCAAGGCGGTAATGCCGTTGATGGCGCCGTTGCTACAGCGTTTGCATTGGCGGTGACCTACCCCTCAGCAGGCAACATCGGTGGTGGCGGCTTCGCTGTCATTCATTTTCCAGATGGTCGCGTGCTGACCCAGGACCATCGTGAAAAAGCTCCCGGCACCGCACATCGGGATATGTATCTGGATGCAGACGGTAACGAGGTCAAAGGTCTGTCTCGAGATACCCATCTTGCTGCCGGCGTCCCCGGAAGTGTAGACGGGTTGCTCGATCTTCTGGAGCGCCACGGCACCAAATCCCGTCAGGAAGTGCTGCTACCGGCGATCCGTCTGGCGAAGGAAGGCTTTGTACTGGATCGTTATATGGCGCGCCACATCAATACCGTTGGCAAGCGGTTGCAGGATACGCCAGCGGCGAAAAAAGTGTTTTCCATGGGCGATCGTTTGGTCGAAGCCGGTGATGTCTGGCAACAGCCTGATCTCGCAGTAACACTTCAGCGAATTCACGACAAAGGCCGTGCGGGTTTTTACGAAGGTAAAACGGCAGATTTGATTGTCGCGGAAATGAAACGAGGCAATGGCATCATCACCCATGAAGACCTGAAGAACTATCGATCAGTTTGGCGCGAACCGGTGATGACGACATATCGCGGCTACGATGTCTGGACTATGGGTCCGCCATCATCTGCCGTATTAGTTCTACAGATTCTCAATATGCTCGAGCCTTATGATGTTGCCTCCATGGGCTATGGCGCAGCCGAGCTCATCCACCTGATGATTGAAGCAGAGCGGCGGTCTTATGCCGACCGAGCTGAGCATCTCGGTGACCCCGACTTCTGGGATGTGCCACTGGAAGGTCTGGTGAGTAAAGAATATGCGCTTAAACGTTTTGCCGATGTCGACCTGGAGAAAGCCTCTGATAGTGATGACATTCTTGCGGGATATCCGGCCGGCAAAGAAAGCATGGAAACCACGCATTTCTCTGTCATGGATTCGAACGGCATGGCGGTGGCTTTCACCACCACTTTAAACAGTTCCTACGGCAGCAAGCTGGTGGTAGACGGTGCCGGCTTCCTGCTGAACAACGAGATGGATGATTTCTCGGTTAAACCCAACACCATGAACCAGTTCGACCTGATTGGCCGAGAAGCGAATGCCATTAAGCCGAATAAACGCATGTTGAGCTCCATGTCGCCGACCATCGTGTCGAAAGACGGCAAGCCGGTTCTGGTGACCGGTTCTCCCGGTGGTTCCACGATCATTACCACGACACTCCAGGTTATCCTTAACGTGATTGATCACGGTATGCCGCTACATGATGCGGTTAGCATGCCGAGATTTCATCACCAGTGGACACCCAATCGAATTATTTATGAGAGATACGCTTTTTCGCCGGATACCCAGCGAATCCTGGAAGCCCTGGGTCATGTTGGTCTGATGGAATGGCCTTATGGCCGCGGTATTGGTGATGCCAATTCGGTGATGATGAAAGACGGTGTGCTGCAGGGCGTGAAAGATCCTCGTGCTGAAGGTGTTGCTGTCGGCTTCTAGGAGATGAGTGTCGTATGAAGTTTCTTGCCCTAGACGGATTCAACCTGATCCGACGCATCTTCGAGGCGAGACATGCGGAAACCGACGCGGATATGGCGTCTGTGGTGCTGGCCGCGACTCAGTCACTCAAACGCGCTCTATCACAACATAAGCCCAGTCACGCCGCCGTGGTCTTCGAACATCACGATCGAACCTGGCGACATTTGCTCTATCCCGAATATAAACAAAACCGTTCGGCGACACCGGCGCTCCTGGTGAACCACCTCGCGGACTTTGAGAAAGCTTTTCAGATGCTCGGGGTCACCAGCTGCAGCGTGCCGAGTTACGAAGCTGACGATGTCATCGGCACCATTGCCCGTGTTGTTTCAGACCATCATGGTGACGTCGTGATCCTTTCTACCGATAAGGTTTACCTTCAGCTGATTAGCACACACATCGAGGTGTTTGATCATTTCAACGAAGTGAAGCGAGACAGCGATTACCTGAATAAACAATTTGGTATCGAGGTTGGACAGTACATCGATTATCTCGCTCTGGTTGGTGACAAAAGCAATAACGTCAGAGGCGTGCAGGGCGTAGGCCCGAAAAGTGCGCTGCAGCTGCTCGATGAGCACAAAACACTCGAAAATATTCTTCAGTCAGAGGACAATAGCGCCCCGATTCGAAAGGTTCAGCAAGCTGCTCATGACGCGATCCGTTCTCGTCAACTGGTGACGCTGAAAACTGATGTTGAACTGGGTTTGAATCTCAAAACTTTTCGCCTTTGAGGTAGTCACGTGTCTCTTAATACCAGCGCCTTCAAAGCCTACGACATTCGTGGGCGGGTACCCGATGAACTGAATGAAGACATTGCTTTCGCAATCGGCCGCGCTTACGCGCAGTTTCTAAAACCGAGCGAAGTGGTGGTTGGGCACGACATTCGGCTTTCCAGCCCGGAGCTCACTGAAGCGCTTGTCAAAGGCCTCAATGCCAGTGGTGTGAATGTGACGCACATTGGCATGTGCGGCACGGAAGAAATCTACTTTGCAACAGATCACTATGGCTTTGACGGTGGTATCGTTGTGACGGCCAGTCATAACCCGGCTGACTACAACGGTATGAAGATGGTGCAGAAGGGAGCTCGTCCGATCAGTGGTGATAGCGGGCTTATTGAGATTCGTGATGCGGTAGGTGCCAATAATTTTCCTCATGCGCCCGGTGGCGGCAGGGTGAATAAGCTGGACCACCGGGGTGATTACATCGAAAAGTTGCTCGGTTATGTGGATCTGGAAAAGCTCTCAGGTATGAAAGTCGTTGCGAATCCAGGAAACGGGGCTGCAGGTCCAGTCGTTCAGAGCCTGATGGAAAAACTGCCTATCGACTTCGTGCCGGTGCACTTTGAAGCCGATGGCACTTTCCCCAATGGCGTACCCAATCCGCTGATCCCTGAAAACCGACCGCCAACCATTGACGCTATCGCAAAAAACGATGCTGATCTCGGTGTTGCTTGGGATGGCGACTTCGATCGTTGTTTCCTCTTTGATGAAAACGGTCGGTTTATCGAGGGTTACTACATTGTTGGGCTGCTGGCCCAGGCTTTCCTGGACAAGACGCCTGGCTCCAGCATCGTTCACGACCCAAGACTTACCTGGAATACGATCGATATCGTGGGCGAGAAGGGTAATGCCATTCAGAGTAAAACCGGTCACGCGTTTATCAAAGAACGTATGCGGTCTGAGGATGCCATCTATGGCGGTGAGATGAGCGCGCACCATTACTTTAGAGACTTTGCTTACTGTGACAGTGGCATGGTGCCCTGGCTCCTGGTGATCGACCTGATGGCGAAGCAGGATAAGAAACTGAGCGAACTGGTGGATGAGCGAATGGCGGCATTTCCGTGTTCCGGTGAAATCAATCGTCGCATTGACGACGCCGCCTCTCTACTTGCTGAGCTGGAAAGAGAATACGGCACTGATGCGTTATCCGTCGAGAAAACCGACGGTCTTTCCGTTGAATATGCGGATTGGCGCTTCAATGTGCGTTCTTCCAACACGGAGCCCGTGGTTCGATTAAACGTTGAGTCTCGTGGCAGTGAATCACTGATGCAGGAGAAGACCGACGAGTTGCTCGCCCGTATGGGTGGTGATCCAGCGTGAGAGTTTCAGCCAACGGCATTGAGTTGGAAGTTGAGGTCCGCGGAGAAGACACCGCGCCGGCAATTGTCCTGATGCGTGGGCTGGGTACCCAGCTGATCGACTGGCCAGAGACGTTCGTTGCTGCCCTCAAGAAAGCAGGACTGCGTGTTGTTGTGTTCGATAACCGCGACGTCGGGCTAAGTCAGAAATTCGAAGGTATTCTCGATATTGGCAATGTCGCTAAAGGCATCGAGATACCACCCTATAACCTGAATGATATGGCGGCGGATGTCGTCGGTATCCTCGATGCGCTCGATATCCATCAGGCTCATCTTTTTGCCATATCCATGGGCGGCATGATCGGGCAGGTCATTGCCGCGGAACATGGTGATCGGTTGAAGACCTTTTTCTCGGTGATGTCCAGCTCAGGCAAATCTGGTTTACCGGGTCCAACGCCCGAGGCCGCGGCGACGTTGAGTGCGAAAACTTCACCGGATGCCACTGAAGCAGAAATCATTCAGGCAACCGCAGAAGGTCTCAGGGTCTGTGGCTCTCCTGGTTACCCACTGAGTGAAGAAGAACGGCTCGCGATTGGCAGGGCAAGGTATCAACGTGACTATTCTCCCGGTGGCATTAATCGCCAGATGGCTGCGGTGGTCGCCAACGGTGATCGCACGGAACTGCTGAAAACCATCACTGTACCGACGCTGGTGATTCATGGCGCCGACGATCCGCTGATTCCGGTCGCGGCCGGAGAAGATACAGCGGCGCAGATACCCGGCGCTGAACTCAAAGTGATTTCCGGTATGGGGCATGATCTGCCGCCGGCGCTCATGCCGGAGATGACGCACATCGTCTGCGATTTTATCCATAGAAATACGTAAACAGGAAAGATAATAAGTGAGCTGGTTAGGAAAAATTCTGGGCGGTGGGCTGGGTTTTGTCGTTGGTGGTCCACTAGGTGCGATCCTCGGTGCTGTGGTTGGCCATCATGCTGTCGACAAGAACAGTTTCTCTCGGGATGAAGAAAGACAGAGTCTGTTCTTTCTTGCCACCTTTTCCATGCTGGGCAAACTGTCCAAAGCTGATGGCCGGGTGACGACCGAAGAGATTGAAGTGGTGGAGCAGGTGATGCGTGACAATCTGGGGCTGTCGCCGGAAGCAAGACAGTTTGCGATTGATATCTTTTCCGCAGCGAAAGACGCCAACGATCGCTTTGAAGATTATGCCAATCAGTTTTATTCAGAGTTTCAAGATTACCCGGAAGTACTCAGCTCGCTGGTAGATCTGTTGCTCCGTCTGGCTCATGCCGACGGTGTGATGCATCCGGCTGAAAACGCGTTGATTGAAGACGCGGTTCGGATCTTCAGAATTCCGGGCGAGTACGCCCAGCTCAAAGCACGCTACTCTGATTCGAACGACCTGCAAAAGAGTTATGAAACGCTCGGTGCCGAAGAGGGTGAGACGCTTGCGGATATCAAGAAGAAGTATCGAAAGCTGGCGATGGAATATCACCCTGACCGGGTTCAAGCGCGTGGTGTCTCTCCTGAGCTGGCAGCGGCGTGTGAAGAACGCTTTAAAGAGATACAGCAAGCATTCGATGTGATCGAACGACAGCTGTCATAACTGAGATTCAGCTGCCGCCTCTCGCCTGTTTTGTTTCGGATGCGGTACGTTCTTCCAAAGAGATGAGGTCCAGCAGGATGTGTCCGCTCTCCACCAGGTAGGGGTCTGGCTCTTCCGCCTTTTCCTTTTCCTCTTCAGTTTCAGCAATTGCTGGTACGCCTGTGCCTGAAACTGCCATTTCAGCACCGGGAACGGGTTCTTCACCTTCCGCGTTGTCCGGAACAATGGCGCCGCCAGTGCTGCCTTCAGCCTGCGGTGGTGTTGCCACGCTGGCCATATCAGGTTCGTCTTCAGCGTCGAGGTCATCCAGTGAAGCCAGGACTTCCTGTCCCAGTGCGGCACGCTTTTTGTTTTCGAGTGTCAGCCAGAAATCTTCACGTTCTTCCTTTTCGCGAACCCGCTCTTCTCTGTTCAGACTGACGTAGTCTTCTTCCCGACGAGCTTTGCGGTACGCAAAAGCTTCTTTCAAGTAGTTAAACTCCGGGTTATCCGCGACACGTTCCTCATGAAGAGAGCGAAGTTCCGGGACGAGGTGATTAATCATATGCTTGCGGCGGAAATTCGTCGCTGTGATCTTGTCCCAGGGCAGGGGCTCTTCCAGCGTGCTTTCACCAATGGCATCAGGATCATAGTTGGATGGGTAGAGGATGTCCGGGATGATGCCTTTTTCCTGTGTGCTCTCACCAGAGATGCGGTAGAACTTCGCCTGGGTCAGTTTCAGTTGACCGCGATTGAGTGGTAGCAGCGACTGCACAGTACCTTTACCAAAGGTCTGGCTGCCGATGATGATGCCGCGCTCATAGTCCTGGATGGCGCCTGCGAAAATCTCTGAAGCTGAGGCGCTGAGTCGGTTGACCAAAACAGCCAGTGGGCCGTCGTATACGACGCTGATATCACGATCATCAAGAATGTCGACACGATTGCTCTTGCTTCGGATTTGTACGGTCGGACCTCGATCGATAAACAGACCGGTGAGCATTTTGGCCTCCTGCAGGGAGCCGCCGCCGTTGTCGCGCAGATCGATAACGATCCCGTCGATATCGTCTTCCTGCAGTTCACGGATCAGTCGCTTAACGTCTCGAGTGGTACTCTTGAAATTTCGATCACCTTTCTGCAGCGCCTTAAAGTCAACATAAAAGGTCGGAATATCAATGACACCGATCTTTTGCACAGAGCCGAACTGCTCGATTTCGATGACTTCAGACCTGGCTGACTGCTCTTCCAGTTCAACTTTGTTTCTGACAATGCTGATCGTCTTGTAGATGCCATCAGAGTCAGCGGCAGGGATGATGTTTAGTTTTACGGTGGTGTCTTTACGGCCACGAATCAGTTGAACGACCTCATCAAGGCGCCATCCAATCACATCGACCATTTCTCCTTCTTCACCCTGTCCAACCGCGATGATCTTGTCATTGGGCTTCAGAATCCCGCCCTTATCTGCAGGACCAGCAGGGACGAGTGAAACAACCTTGGTGTATTCATCTTCGAGCTGCAGGACTGCGCCAATACCTTCAAGAGACAGGCTCATGTTGATATTGAAGTTCTCGGACGTGCGCGGGGAAAAGTACTGAGTGTGTGGGTCGTAAGTTTTTGTAAAGGAATTCATATACAGCTGGTATACGTCTTCGCTGTTGGTCTGTTTGGAGCGGGATAGCCGGTTGGTGAAGCGTTTAACCAGCAGTTCTTTGATCTTTTCCGGTTCTTTATCGGTCAGCTTCAGATTAAGAACGGCGTCTTTCACACGCTTGCGCCAGAGTTCGTCTAGCTCCGCTTCGGTGGTTGCCCAAGGCTCCTCTTCGCGATTGACGAGCAACTGTTCATCCTTGGTGAAGTCGAACAGTTCGATGCCCTCGTCAAGCATGGCCAGGACTTTCTCGAAGCGTGAGATAACGCGGACGTGATAAGTGTTGAAGATGTCGAACGCGGGATTCAGGTTGCCGCGCTTCAGATCGTCATCTAACTGATAGCGATACCGTTCGAATCGTTCAATATCGCTTTTCAGAAAATAGCTTTTGCTGGGATCAAGATCCTCGATATAGGAATCGAGGATTCGGGAAGACAAACTGTCATCCAGTCGGGACGGAACATAGTGTCGAGACGCCAACGCATCCACAATGTTTTGTGTGGTGGTGGTGTGCACTGGCATAGGATGCAACGGTAACTGTGTTGCCTTTTTGTCGACGACGGCCAGGGTGGTGGTGGAAAGGACGCTTGCTAAAACAAGACAAACAAATTTCTTCATTAATACGACTCTTATTATGGACTGCAGCCCGTCTGCACAGGAAGTTAGTCTGCATTTCGGGGTGGAAAGTTCTGACGCTTCGTCGAGCTAACGCATCACCTGATCGAATGTTTACAGCAGTTTAGAGCTGAAAGGTTAATTTCTTCAAGGCGTTAGGGGCGTTTGTTCTAGGTGTTCTAACGTATTTTCAGGCTTTCTGCGGTTTTCCTCCGTAATTGTGCGATAATCCGCGCTTCTGCCCGGTTCAAGCGAACTTTTTGATGCATAAACGAATATTATTCAATGGCTTAGCTTCACTTCTTTTGGTGGTTTCTCTAGCCGTTCATGCAGAAGAATCTGCGTCGCAACCTGCCTCTGAGGCGGTCAACCAGGCTCAACTGCTTGCAGAGATGGGTTATTTCTATGGCTACTCCTTCGGTAACATGCTGAAAGACGGCGGTAGCGGCGATGTTAACGTGGACAGATTGATCCAGGGCCTTCAGGACTCATTGGCGAGCAGCATGCCGGATCTCGATCAGGCGCAGCGCGAGCGAGTGATCGCGGAAATCCAGATGCGTCAGGAAGCCGTGAGAAATGCTCGTCTGGCAGAACAGCAGAAGGCCCAGGAAGCAGAGCAGGGCCAGGCCACTGACAACCTGACCGCAGCTTCAGAATTTCTTATTCAGAATCTTCGAAAAGAAGGTATCAAGTCCACCCCTTCTGGTCTCCAGTACGAAATCATCACGGATAAAGAAGGCCCTTCGGCAAAAGCGCTGAGCCGAGTTGTGGTGCACTATCGCGGCACCTTGCTGGATGGCACGGTGTTTGATGAGTCCCGACAGTCGCCAGTTGAGTTTGGTCTGCAGCAGGTGATTCCAGGTTGGACCGAAGGTCTGCAGCTGATGAGTGTCGGCGACGAGTTCCGATTTTTCCTGCACCCTGACCTTGCCTACGGTGCGGGTCGTGTAGGTCAGATTCCACCGAACTCTCTGTTGATCTTCGAAGTCGAGCTGCTCGACATCAAATAAGCTCAGTCTACTTTCATCGCACTTTCACGCCGATGGTATCGAGCAGGACAGCGGCCTGCTCGACCTGAATCTGTACGTCCGTCATATCAATCAGGCGCACATCCAGACCACCGAGGGTCGCGCCTCGAAGATCGGCCCCTCTAAGTACCAGGTCTTCGCCTGACACTTCATGCATTTCGCAGTCGGTGAGCACCGCCTCGGTCAGGTCTGCGCGGTCGAGCTGCGCGTGAGACAGGCGGCTACCTGAGAAATCGGTCTCCTTGAGCCCGCTGCCGGACAAATCCGCGTAAGCAAGATTGCAGTCCGTTAAACTTAATTCGTGCATGGTGACAGATGCCGTCAGTACATGCTGATTCGTGCAATGAGAAAATTGGGCGCCCGAAAGCTGACATTGATGAAATCGACACTGGTAAAGTTGGCTTCTGGAAAAGTCACTGAGAGTCAGGTCACACTCTGTGAATTCGCAGTCCTTCAACCTGGCGAATCTGAAGGTGCAGGCGGTTTCGCGGTCAGCGTCGTAAAAACGGCAGTGACGGAACGATAACGCTCTGGCTTTTACACTGCTGAATTGACAACCATGAAACGCACAGTGCTCAAAAGTGAGTGCCTCCAGTTCAATGCCCTCTAAAGGAATATCGATAAAGGTCTCATTAGTCAGAACGGTACCTGGCTCTGTTTCCCTGAGATCAACCAAGGACTTCTTTCAGCGCAAAGGCTGCGGAAGACATCGCCTCTCTGGCGCCCTCGGTCATATCCGTTTGGCCAAAGAAACCGTGAATCAATCCCTCGTAGCGTTGAATATCGGTTTTGACACCCGCTTCCTTTAGGCGCTCACCGTAGGCTTCACCTTCGTCCCTTAACGGATCGAATTCTGCCGTCATGATTAGTGCGGGCGGTAACCCAGAAAGGTCATCGGCTCGCATGGGTGAAGCCAGAGGATGCAGGCCGAGGGATTCATCGTGGCCGACGTAGTGATTCCAGAACCAGCGCATGCTGTCGATGGTCAGTAGATAACCCTCGGCATTCTCAGAATATGAAGCAGTGTCAAAGTTGAAGTCAGTGACAGGGTAGATCAGCAGCTGGAAACTGATGCCGCCCGTGCCTTCGTCTCTCGCCTTAATGCTGACCGCAGCGGCGAGATTGCCACCGGCACTGTCTCCGGCAACCGCGATACGATCACCGTCAATGTTGAGATCGTCCGCATGGTTTTGAATCCACCGAAGCGCGCTATAGCAATCATCCACGGACGCCGGGAAAGGGTGTTCCGGCGCGAGCCGGTAGTGCACGGCAACCACGGTGTATCCGGATTCATTGGCGAGCTGCCTGCAGACCGAGTCGTGCGTGTCGAGATCGCCGATGACCCAACCACCGCCATGGAAGAACACCACGCAGGGTACTTTGTCTTCGGTTGCGCGATAGATCCTGACGGGAACGCCATCTGCGTCGGCGTCCTCGGTCATCTTCACCTCATGATGCGGCAGCACGCTTTGCATGACTCGATACATTTCACGCGCCTGCTCGGGTGGCACCTCAACCATGGAAGGACCATCGGCGGCGGCCAGTTGTTTCAGCATGGCCTGGTAAGCGGGATCAAGTGGCATCAATCATCCTTTTTTTGGAACGTGTGGTCAGGAAGAGTAAACTACTCGCCTTATGTTTAAAGATCCACTGGTCAGAAGATTTATCTCTGCATCGTTCTTCGCGGCGGCATTTGTGTGGGTGGCCGTCACCTATTTCAATGTGGAAACGGAAGTCGTCTGGGTTCTGTTTTTGTTTTCTTTTATATTTGTCGGCGGGATGATGGTGGTAGGCCTTGTGCTGGCACCGATCGTTCGATTCTTTCAGCGAGATTCTTCCCCGTTTCTTTCCAGTCTTGAAGCGCCCGCTTCCTCAGAATTGGTGGATGAAGCGGCAAAAAAGGAAACTATTCGTAGTCCAGCGAGTGAATAAACCGGTCCATTCGAGGCAGGTAATAAGACTCATAGTCCACTGAAAACGCCACCGTATGTGCTCGGCCGGTGATGCGTTCCCGGGGAACGAGGCCAATTGCGCGCGAGTCCATGCTGCTGTCGCGGTTATCGCCGAGCATGAGGTAATGATCGTCTGGAATTTCGATAGGACCAAAGCTGTTGTAGTGATTGGGTTCAGCCGGGTTCATCATGACCGGATACTTCATGTCCCCGTACTGCTCAACGAAGAATGAGTGGCGATGGCGATGGTACAGATCCAGCTGTCGGACCATCTCTTCATTCAGTTTGCCGTAGATGGCGGCTTCATCATTAATGAAGATCTGGTTGTTACGCATGGCAATGGTATCGCCAGGGGTGCCGATCACTCGTTTGATCAGAAGTCGATCATCTGCGGGCGAATAGAAGGTCACAATTTCGCCAAGTCCAGGGTCTGCCCAGCGACCCACTTCCCAACTGGTGAATGGCAGCTTCAGATCGTATGCGAGTTTGTTGACGACCACGCGATCGCCTTCAAGGATGGTCGGTTTCATGGAGCCGGTCGGGACCTGGTTCCAATCCGCGATGGCCGAGCGGAACAACGCCATGACAATCAAAAAATAAATGAGTGCCCGGTACTCCCCCCAGAACTGGTCGAGCTTGCGCTGCATGGTTTGAATTCTAGCAGATGGCTGCAGGAAGGGGATGACTGTACAAATTCCGGGGCAGTCTGTAATCTCAGTGAACAAACATCACTAACCCCTTGAATTAGCGTTAGAAAAGGTCGCTCGCCATGCTAAAAATACAATTCAAAGACGGCAGTGGTGATCCCGTCGATCTGGTGCCTCCCGGTAAAACCATCGGCCAGGGATCGGTCAATGATATTGTGATCGACAAAGACGGCGTTAATGGTTTTCATGCGGATATCCAGGTGGACGGAGATGCCGTCAGTATCACGGATATCAACACGCCCAGCGGTACGTTGGTCAATGGTGACAAGATTTCTGGTCCCACCAATCTGCGCGCCGGTGACGTGATCACCGTCGGTGGCGTCGAACTGGAAGTGGTAGAAGAAGATCCTGCTGCTGGCGGAAAAACGCTGGTGCTCTCCGGAACCGCACTGATTGAGGTGGGCTCAAGCAGCTGGTCACTCGTGACAGATACGGGGCCTGAAAAGGGGCAGGTAATTCCTGTCGTGGAACGCATCGAAATCGGGAGAGCCCTCGATTGTGACATTTCTATCCTCGAACCAGGACTGTCCCGTAAACACGCGGAACTGGAGCCCGTCGGAGACAAGCTGACGCTTCGTGATCTTGGCTCCGTTAACGGCACCTGGGTGAATGCGGAAAAGGTAGATGAGGTTGAGCTGAAAGACGGTGATCAGCTCCAATTCGATAAAGTGCGCTTTATCGTTTCCGCACCGAACTAATCTAGCCTAGCGCCAACTTGTTTAATAAAACAACATTCCCGTTTGAAGCGGCGTGCCTATGCTGCATCAGTGACTGATACTCATCTGAGTGGTACCAGGCATCTGCTTTTTCTTTTGAAGAAAACTCAAGTAGTACAGTTCGCGTGTAGTCCCATTTGCCTTCTTTGGTGACTGGGGCTTCCTCCACGCTGAGGATCTTGCCTTCGTACTTCATGAAAATTTCCATGAAACCTTCTTCGTAGTTTTTGTAGCGGTCTCGATCATGGATGTGGAGTGTCGCGATCAGGTAAACAGCCATGGAATGTCCTCCTGGGTGACGTCAGAGAATAGGGTAGCGGTTTTTTTGCAGCCCCTGAATGATTTCTTCCTGGTGTGCACGATCTCGGGTTTCCACTGTGACCGTGACCCCTACCTGGCCGATGGGAGCGGTAGGTGACAATCGGTGATGGTGTACCTCGAGAATGTTGGCGCCCTGATGCCGGAAAATCGTGAGCAGTTGCTCCAGGTTGCCGGGCCTGTCCTGAACCACGGTTTGTATTCTCGCGACACGGCCGTCAAAGGACAAACCCTGGTCGATAATGCGTGACAGGAGGTTCACATCAATGTTGCCGCCGGAAACAATGGAGACAACGGTTTTGCCTTTGAGTTGAGGCAGCCGCTTGTTCAGCAGTGCTGCCAGAGGTGTTGCGGCCGCACCTTCGACCACCAGTTTTTCAATCTCTAGCATCAACATGATCGCGTTGGCAATTTCGTCACTTGAAACGCTGACCACCTCATCGACACATTCATTGACGACCTTCAAGTTTTCCGGAGCCACTTCTCTTACTGCGATACCGTCGGCGATGACCGGGGCGGCATCAACGAGGGTAGGCAGACCGGTTTGCAGCGCCTGGTGCATGGCATCGCAGGTAGCCTCTTCAACACCAATCACCCTGATGTCTGGTCGGGTGGCCTTGATGTAGCTGGCGATTCCAGCAATCAGACCGCCTCCACCGACAGGTACCAGGATGGCATCAATGTCCTTGCCGAACTCGCTCTCAAGGAGTTCGATACCGACGGTGCCCTGGCCGGCAGCGATGAGAGGATCGTCAAAAGGGTGCATATAAATGCAGCCCTCCGCTTTGACGATTTCGCGTGAGTGTGCCATTGCGTCATCAAAGGTCTCGCCGGCAAGCACCACTTCAGCGCCCCAATGTTCCGTCGATTTGATTTTTACAATGGGGCTGTACCGCGGCATAACGATCTTTACAGAAATACCGAGCCTCTGAGCGTGGTATGCGAGTGCTTGTGCGTGATTACCGGCACTGGCCGCAATGATGCCAGCGGACTTTTCTTCATCGGTTAAGGTCAGGAGTTTGTTAACTGCACCACGTTCTTTGAATGACCCCGTCATCTGCAGATTTTCCAGCTTGAACAGTGCTTCGGTCTCGGTGAGCTCCGAGAGGGTGACGGACTTTATGGTCGGCGAATTCTGAACGTGTGAACGAATGCGCTGGTAAGCGTCGAGAACATCCTGCTGGTTGATATAAAGCGACATCGGACTGTAGGTCGGGTCTAAAAAGGGTGGCGATTATAGTGGTATCGTACACCCATTCAAAGTTTGCAGAGGGTTTGATGATAGAGAAGAAACAACGAGAGGTGTTGGGTAAAAAGATGGCCTACATTGAGGAAGGTGAGGGTGATCCCATTGTCTTTCTGCACGGTAATCCAACCTCTTCTTACCTGTGGCGAGATGTTATCCCACACCTGACGCAGCATGGGAGGTGCATCGCCCCGGACCTGATTGGCATGGGTGATTCCGAGAAACTGGATGCGTCCGGGCCCAATCGCTACACCTTCGCTGAACACCGAAATTACCTGGATGAATTGCTTTATCAGCTGGATGTGACCGAAAACGTCGTGATGGTCATCCATGATTGGGGCTCTGCCCTTGGATTCGACTGGTGTAATCGTCACCAGGAAGCGGTGCAGGGTATCGCTTATATGGAGGCTATTGTGAAGCCGCTCATTTGGGATGAATGGCCGGAAAACGCACGAGGTATTTTTCAGGGTTTTCGCTCGGAGGCGGGCGAAGAAATGATTCTCGAGAAAAATCTCTTTATTGAGGCGGTGTTACCCAACTCAGTGATTCGCGACCTGACAGAAGAAGAGATGGCCGTTTACCGTGCGCCTTTCAGAGAGGCGGGAGAGGGTCGCAGGCCGACGCTGACCTGGCCGCGCCAGATTCCTATTGAGGGTGAGCCCGCTGATGTTGTGGAGATTGTCAGCAGCTATGGCAACTATCTGTCCCAGTCTGAGGTGCCAAAGCTCCTCGTGAATGCAGACCCTGGATCGATACTGACAGGCGCCGCGCTCGACTTCTGCCGCAGCTGGCCCAACCAGAGAGAAGTCACCGTGAAAGGGCTGCACTTTATTCAGGAAGATTCCGGGGCAGAAATCGGCCAGGCGGTATCAAATTTTGTTGCTGATCTTAGAGTTGATGCCTGAGCTCTGAGCAATCAGGGGCTGGTAACCCGCCTGGTAACCGGTGCACGCAGCAGCCTGAAAATCTCCGCCGCGCCCGGTGGTTTTCCGGTCATGAGGATACCCACCCTGAAGACTTTTGCGGCGAGCCAGAAGGCAACGATGATAGAAACAATCAGAAGGATCGTGGTAACCACATACTCTTCTGTGGAGGGCGGTCCTGCTGCGCGGTTCATCATCACAAAAGGTGTCAGAGGCGGCACATAGGAAAGGACCTGAGCAAGGCTGCCGTTAGGATCTCTGCCGATGGGAATCATCAGGAAGATGGGCACCATCTGGATTAACTGCACCGGCATGATCAGGTTCTGTGCCTCTTTCAGGTTATTACATAAAGATCCGAGCCCGACCAGAAGCGCCGCATAAAATAGATAGCCCAGCAGGAAGTACATGACAAAGGATCCGAGGAACCACGGGTCCGCCATCACCGATGATAGATCGATGGGCAGCTCAATGCCCGCCGCCATCGGCAGGCCGATAAAGAACGCGAGCGCCATGATCAGCCAGGCTGTGATAATGGTGAGGCCGGTGCCGGCGATCCCGATAATTTTGCCACCCATGAGTGATATTGCAGAAACCGATGACAACAGAACTTCCACCAGCTTGTTGGATTTTTCTTCGATGGTGTTGGTGATCAGCATCTGCGTGTTGATCATCACGGAAATCCACAAGAAGTAGACGAATACGACCGGCGCCCACTGTCTGGCAATATCTGTGGAATCCACTTCTTCGGTTTCTCCGTCTTTACCCAGCGTGACACCCTCGAAGGAAACCGCTTCGTTTATCCAGTCGGCGATGTCTGCATCCACATCGCTCTGGGAGAGTCGCTGATCCCTGACATACTGGCTGACCAGTTCACCGAACCAGATCTCCAGATCGCGGTCCGTCAGATTGTTCGAGACGTATTTGGTGCCGCTGCCATCTTCGACAACTTTTCTACCGATGATGAAGTAGGCGAACAGCGCTTCTGACTCGATCATTTCCTTCAGCTGTTCCAGATTGGTGACATCCACCAGTCGGAAATAGTTGGCTGAGATGCTGCCAGAGAGCTGGGACCGTTCTTCATCGGACAGGTTGGCCCACCAGTCGATGATCGCGGATCGATGCCGCGTCAGCTGGTTTGTCAGTCTTCGGGTCAGGTTGTCATCCAGTTTCCCGTCATTGAACAGGTAGTCCACGATGTTTTCCTGGTCCTCTTCGTCCAGTGCTCGAATCTCAGGGAAAAACACGGCAAGGAACGCCGGCAGCATGTCTTCCTCGCCTTTGGTGAAATCAGTGAGCAGGTGACGAAAGTCCCGCACGCTAAGCTCCTGTTTCACAGCATCGAGCACGACGCCGGTTTCATCGATGACCGCATAGTTCTTTGCAACACGGGTGTTCTCAACAATGATGGGTACAACACCGACTAGCACCAGAACGATGGGCATCATCAGAATGCCGAACCAGAAACCCTTTGTCCTGACGTTTTCCAGGAATTCGCGGAAGGCGATCAGCAACATGCGATTCATGTGTCTGACTCCCCAACGGTGCGCACGAAGATTTCATGCAAGGAAGGTTCTTTCAGGGTAAAGCTGTTGAGTTTCACGGCATCCATCAGTTCTCTGAGGAGTGCCTGGGTATCGGCACCTTCTTCAACGGAAAGCTCAGCAGAGTTCCCCATGTTGTTGACCCGAACGATACCGGGTCTGTTGAGGTTCGCCGGGTCACCGTCGTAATCGACGAGCAGGGTAGACGAAAACTGTCCTTTTACCTCAGCCACTTTGCCGTCGAGCAGCTTCACCCCCTTGTTGATCAGCAAAATGGAATCACAGATCTGCTCTGCCTGTTCCATGATGTGCGTCGAGAAGATGACCGTTTTACCGTCATGCTTAAGATCAAGAATGATGTCTCTAACCAGTTCCACGTTGATGGGGTCCAGCCCGGAGAAGGGTTCGTCCAGGATAACCAGCGCCGGGTCATGAATGAGTGTGGAGATGATCTGGACTTTCTGCCCCATGCCTTTTGACATTTCTTCACAGCGCTTGCTGGCTGCATCTTCTAAGCCAAAGCGAACCAGCAGTTTGTCTGCTTCGGCGGCTGCGTCGCGTCTGGACATGCCTTTGAGGGTGCCGAAGTAGGTGATGATTTCTTTCACCTTCATTTTCTTGTAGAGACCCTTTTCCTCGGGCAGGTACCCCAGGCGGTCTTTTACGCGTTCCGGTTGATCGTCGCCGAGCACTTTGAGCGTGCCTGAATCCGGATAGAGGATGCTCATGATCATGCGAATGGTGCTGGTCTTGCCGGCACCGTTAGGGCCGAGGAAACCGTAAACGGCACCTTCTGGCACTTCGAAGCTCATATCCGAAACGGCGTGGTGTTCACCAAAGAATTTGTTTACAGAGGTAAGCTCGATGCTGTTCATGAGCGAGTTTCCGACTGCAGGTGGCGGATCACCTCAGCGACAAAGTTCGCTTTGTACTCCTGGTAAATACAGCTCGAGTGTGGGGTGATCATGACGTTGGGTAACTGCCAGAGTTGGGAGTCTGAGGGTAACGGTTCTACATCGGTCACATCAAGGAATGCGCCACCGATATCACACGCGACTTCCAGAACCGTGTCTGTTGTCAGTGCATTACCGCGGCCGAAGTTATAGAGATAGACGCCAGGCTTACACAGCCTGATCAGCTCAGGGGTCAGAAAATGATCCGTGCTGTTGTCACCGGGTAACACGAGAATCACGTGGTCAGCGCTTGGTAATACCTCTGGAAGATCTGACACGGTTCGAACCTGCATACCATCTAGCTCGCCGGGGTTGCTTCGACGAACGCCAATAACTTCGGCGCCCGTCGTTCCGATGAGTTGGCCGAACGCCTGGCCGATGCGGCCGAATCCAACGATCACGACGCACTGATTACCTAGCAGGCGGCTGTTCTGCTGCAGATTCCTGTCCCAGGCGCGATCCGCATGATTTTGCAGCATGAGCGGCATTTGGTGATTCATGTAGAGCAGCGCGCTGAGCGCCGATTCCGCCATCATCGGCCCATGAAACGTGCCGTGAACGACTTCGACCTGGCTGCTCGGATCTGCTGCGATCCAATCGCGACCGGACGCGGGTGTCATGATTGTTTGAAGGTTTGGGCAGCTGGCGTACCACGCTTCGGGAAATTCCCAGGTGAGAAGCCAGGCAACGCTGGCTGCCGCAGCAAGGAAGCTGTCTGCGTTGTCGTGAACGACCAGGTTCAGAGAGGGAAAAGCCTGCTGCAGCGCGTGAAAGTCGTCTGATGCGAAGTCAAATGCCGCGACATCACTCCAGAGGCATGTGTGTAATTCCATGACAAACAGTATAACCTTCTTCGCCGTTGTTCCTGTGAGATCTTGTGGATTCCTGATGTGGGTGAATACCAGTTGCCGCCTTGAGTTAGACTATGTTGTCGCGACGCCAGTGATTCTGATGCTGCGCCCGAGAAGTGGTGCTGGTCAGTGGGTGTCTCGGGAGACGTTTGAGTTCAGCGTGCCGACGGAGGTGATCCAGCACACGGATCAGTTCGGGAATCTCAATCAGCGTCTCACAGTACCTGCCGATGGTTTTGTCATTGAAACGACGGCCCGTGTGAATACTGCGAAACAGATGGATGTTGGTGCCGCGGATCCCTTCGTGCCGATTCCAGAGTTGCCAGAGGATGTGCTGCAATACCTTGCGCCTTCGCGCTATTGCGAATCTGATCGGTTCGGTCCCAAGACGCTGTCTATCGCCGGTGAAGAAACACCGGGTTATGAACAGGTGGCCAGGATCACCGACTGGATTCGCGAGAACGTGGCCTATGCACCTGGAACCAGCTCAGTGCCCTGTTCCGCCAGCGAGATAGAAGGTCAAGGTTCTGGCGTTTGCAAAGACCTGGCTCACCTTGGCATTGCCATGTGCCGGTCCATTTCGATACCCGCTCGATTTGTTGATGGCTACCTGCTGGGGTTAGAGCCGATGGACTTACACGCCTGGTTCGAAGCTTTTGTGGGTGGGCGCTGGTATGCATTCGATCCAACACAGCGGGACCTTTCGGGTGCGAGAGTCGCGATTGCCTATGGACGTGATGCTGCGGATGTGGCGATCTATCACCAGTTCGGCCCGCCTGCGAGGTTTACGGACATGAAAGTGTCGGTGGCGCCGGCTACACCTGATTAACGTTTACCCTTACGGTTAGCGTCGTCTCCACGTTTTTGGGACCTGTGAAACGCCCACTCACCGGTGGAATGTCGATTGGATTGATGGCGACGGAGACCGGTACGTGGTTTTCGCCAACGATTCGGTCCGCCGTGGGATCGAAACCAGTCCAGCCGGAGCCTGGTAAATAGACTTCCGCCCAGGCATGGGTTGAGCCGTCTGCCAGCGAGGTGCCCGCGGTGTGGAAGTAGCCGCTGACAAATCGCGAGGCAAGCCCGAGTCTTCTCGCAGCAATCACAAACAGCCAGGCGTAATCTCGGCAGGTACCCATGGCCAGGTTCAGTGTCTGATCTGGCGATTGGACGCCTTCTTCATGTCTTTCCTGATAGATGAAATCGTTTTTGATCGCTGATGAAAGCTGCTGTAGAAGAGACAGGGTGTCGTTGTTGTTGCTGGTGTGCCCCGTGATCCAGGATTCAACCTGAGCGGTCTGTTCTTCAGCCGAAAAGTAAGCAGACAAGAGGTCACGTTCGTGGTCGTTGTATTCGAACGGGTAGGTCGCTACGTGCGGTTCAATCGGAATGTACGAACGCTCTGACAGGTAGTGCGCAACAGTCACCTCGCTCGTGATCGTCAGCTGTGTCGTCTCAACCTCTGAGAAGGTGACCAGCGCAACAGAGTTATCCAACTCGTCTCGATGCCAGCTGATGAGCCCGCCCGGCTTCATATCCAGCATCGAGGCTTCAATGCGAATGTCGTGACCGTCACGTGGGCGAATCAGAAGTTTGTGATCTCCCAGGATGACCGGTTGGCTATAGGTGTAGCAGGTTTCGTGAAAAATTCGCAGCGTAGTAGGCATCTCAGCGGTTCTTTTCTTCTGTTGAGTTTGCTTCTTTTGATGTGCCCTGGATTCGACCCACCATGGTATCTGTTGGGCGGTACTTATGCATGATTTGGCGTACGTATGCCAGGTCGCGGTGATCCTTTGCGAGGATGCCTTTGATGTGAGTTTCGATGAGTGCTTCGGTGGAAGAATAGACGGCCAGTTCCTGGCCGTCTTTCTCTACGACTATCTCGCCGGTTGCTTCCCGGTAGTAAACCCTGTCTCTACCAGGCACGGCTTCAGTGGTTCCTACTTCGCGTGAATGATCGTATTCAATGTCGCGTAGCCTTTCACAAAGCTGGACTGAATACGCTCTGGCTCACCGGTAACCTCGATGTGATCGAATCGCTTGAGAATTTCTTCCCAGATAATGCGGAGTTGCATCTCTGCGAGACGATTCCCCATGCATCGATGGATACCGAACCCGAATGACATATGGTGTCTTGGCCTTTTGCGATCGATGATGAATTGGTCAGGATGATCAATAACCTCTTCATCACGGTTCGCAGAGACGTACCACATGGCCACCTTGTCACCTTCTTTGATGGTCTTGCCGCGGATTTCATAGTCCTGGGTAGCCCGACGACGCATATAGGCGAGCGGTGTCTGGTAGCGAATGATTTCCGGTACCATGGCTGGAATCAGAGAGCGGTCGTTTTTGACCTTCTCGAATTCTTCCGGGAACTGGTGCATGAAGTAGACGCCACCTGAAATTGAGTTTCGGGTTGTGTCATTACCACCCACAATCAGAAGGATCAGGTTGCCGAGGTATTCCATCGGGTCCATGTCCTGGGTATGTGGGTTGTGCGCCATCATGGTGATCAGATCGATAGCCTCAGCGGGATCTCGGTGCACGCGCTCGTTCCACAGCCCGGTGAATACTTCCAGGCACTCAAGGAGGGCGGCGCGACGATCTGCCTCGGGTGTCGGTCCGCCGTTAAGCTCGCCACTCGTGGCCATGTCAGACCAGTAGGTCAGCTTGCGACGATCCTCGAACGGGAAATCGAACAGTATTGCCAGCATCTGTGTGGTGAGCTCGATAGAGACTTCCTCTACCCAGTTAAACACCTCGCCGATGGGCAGCTGATCCAGGATCTGGGCGGCGCGCGCTCGAATAATCGGTTCCAGCTTGGCCAGGTTCATTGGTGCGACCACGCCGGTAACGGCTTTACGCTGGATGTCGTGGCGAGGTGGGTCGAGAGAAATGAAGTTAACGGTATTAAAGTCAGAAGGGCGATCCGCAAGCGTGATGCCACCTTCCGATGAGAACACCTCATGGTTTTTCTCGATCTCCATGATGTCGTTGAACTTGGTGATCGACCAGTAAGGACCGAACATGCTGTCCTTACAATAGTGAACCGGGTCTTCTTTGCGCAGACGCTCAAAGTATCCCCAGTGGGTGTTTTCCAGGAAGAGTTTGGCGTCGCTGACGTCAAACTCTTCGAGGGGTGTTGCGTATGGATTTCTTTCTAGTTGTACCGCTTCACTCATGGGATTCTCCCAAGCTTTTTGTTGTTCTGGGTAAGGTTAGAAATTTTCCGTTTTTTAAGAACGCTTAGTACTGGAATTCAGGCAGATTAATTTTGATGCCTTCTATCGCGTCAGAAACAATGATCTGGCAGCTCAGGCGCGAGTCTTCAGTTCGGTCAGGGTTCAGGTCGAGCATGGACTCTTCGGTATCTGTGGATGGTTCCAGCTTGGCACGCCATTCAGCATCAATCAGTACGTGGCAGGTTGCGCAAGAGCATTCACCGCCGCAGTCAGCGTCGATTCCGGGAATCAGGTTGCTGGTTGCAGCGACCATGATGGATTCACCATTGTTTGCCTCAACGTTGTGCTCTGTACCGTTGAACTCAATAAATTTTACTGTTGGCATCATTACCTCCTTACGGCGTGCCTGGAAAAACTCTTAGTGTAACTGATTAACCCAAGAGGGATTTTAACTCGGTTTCGGGATCTGCGAGCGCAGCCGCATCGGCAGGTTTGCCGTAAAGCTGCTTGCAGACCATAAATTCTTTCGGGCTGTTCACAGCGTCTACCGCAACAACCTTGCCTTCTTTCAGGTAGAAGACGGCGAACTGATTGGCATCTTTATCGCCTCGAACGACAGAGCTGTCACCGTCTGCTGAGAAGCCAACCATCTGAAGCTTCAGTTCGTATTGATCACTCCAGAACCATGGCACTTCAGCGTAGACCTTGTCGCCACCCAGCATGTTGGAACAGGCCGTTCGAGCCTGACCCATGGCATTGGGCACGGACTCAAGACGCAGTCGTCGATCCATGATGGGGTTGGGATGATTGGTACAGTCGCCTGCGGCGTAAATGTCAGGGTCTGAGGTCTGGCAGTGATCGTTAACGACAATGCCGTTGTCACACTCAAGTCCTGCGGCTTCAGCCAGCGCCACATTTGGAATGATGCCGATACCGACGATCACAAGGTCAGCTTCAACCTTAGTGTCGCCGCAGAGTACGGCAGAAACCTCGCCGTCACCTTCGAAACCGTCAACGCCTGTGTTGACCATGATGTTCACGCCGCGACCGGTGTGCAGATTGTGATAGAAGTCACTCATCTCTGGCGTGGTGACACGCTGGAGAATTCGGTCCATAGCCTCCACGACGGTGACATCGAGTCCTGCTTTCTTGGCGACCGCTGCGACCTCAAGGCCAATGTATCCACCGCCGACGATGCAAATCTTGCCGGCTTTCTCGAAAGCGCCGCGGATGCCATCAACGTCATCGATGGTTCTGAGGTAGTGGATGCCTTCGAGGTCGCTACCTGGAATGTTCAGTATGCGGGGACTAGAGCCGGTGGCGATCAGCAGCTTTTCGTATTCGTAAGTCTCCCCGGACTCCGTCGTGACGGATTTGTTGTCACGGTCTATTGATGCGACGCGAGTATTGGTTTTCAGATTGATGTTCTTATCGGGGTAGAAGTTCTCAGGTCGAACCAGTACCCGATCCATGCCGATGTCACCAGACAGGTAAGCCTTGGAGAGCGGAGGGCGCTGATAAGGCGCCTGTGCTTCGTCACCCAAGAGTGTGACTTCGCCTTCATATCCCTCTTGTCGAAGGCTTGCAGCTGCCTGACCTGCAGCCTGGCCTGCACCAATTACAACGATTCCTGACATGTGTACTCCCCACGGTTGGAGTGGCTATTCTACAGAAGCTTCCGGGAAGCGGGTACCATGGCTTCCCATTCACGCGCTGAAGGCGCTTTGCTTGATATGGCTATGAAAAATCTGCTGATACTGTCGCCATTTGACGGTCTGAGTCATCGGTTCTGGCGCGAGAACGTGGGCGAATGGCTGGCTCAGCAGGATGATTACCAGGTCACGCAGGTGGCTCTTCCTGCGAGGTACTTTGCCTGGCGTCATCGAGGCAATTCTCTGACCTATTCAAGGCACCCTGAGCTGGATGGCGAGTGGGATCTGGTGATTGCCACCTCCATGACGGATCTCTCTTCGCTGCGTGGGCTAAATGCGTCGATGCGTGACGTGCCGGTTGTGCTGTATTTCCACGAAAACCAGTTCGCCTATCCCGGCCACGACTTTGGTTTGCTGGAGCGCCAGATCACAAACATCTATTCAGCCCTGTCGGCTAATCACGTGGTGTTTAACAGCGAGTTCAACCGGAGAACTTTTCTTGAAGGCGCAGAGGCGCTTCTGAAGAAGATGCCGGATGAGGTGCCTAAAGGTGTTGTGCAGGAAATCAGCGATAAGTCATCGGTGATTCCGGTTGCCCTCGATCTGGATGCAGTTGGTGCGCCAAACCGATTGGACTCGCCGCTGAAGATCATCTGGAACCATCGCTGGGAACATGACAAGGGGCCAGATCGGTTGCTCACCATTGTGCAGGGACTGCTGGAGACTGATCTGGAATTTCAATTGAGTCTCGTTGGTGAACAGTTTCGAGAACAGCCCAGTGAGATGATCATGATCATGGATATGCTCAAGGCTAAATACGCGTTAGGCGAAACAGGCTTTGTTGAATCCAGGGAGGCTTACCTCAATCTGCTGGGTGAGCATCATGTGGTGCTGTCGACGGCCCGTCAGGAATTCCAGGGACTGTCGATCATGGAAGGCATCTGTCAGGGTTGCCTGCCGGTAACGCCTGACGATCTGAGTTATGTGGAATATGTGCCGGAAGAGTTGCGCTACTCGAGTGAGCAGGATGCCGTCCATATCCTGACCACTGTGGTTCAACAGCAATCAGAGCTCCCGTCCTTGGATCTCTATCAATGGCAGGCGGTGGGACCGGCCTGGAACAAGCTGGTCGATGGTTTTATCTAGGCCGCGATAATCACACGCACGGCTTCGAGTCGAACCTGCGCGTTGTTGATTGCCTCTTCCAGTCGTTCACGTCGTGCTTCTACAAATTCGATTTCTTCCGTTCGGATGTTGGGATTGATCGATGCCAGTGCACGCATGCGATCGATTTCGCGATCCAGCTGTTCTTTCATTTCGCTGAGTGCGCTTTCCTGCATGGGGCTAAATCTGTTTCCTGCTTTTTCGTCAGCAGCAGCCACCATCTTTTTGATGCCGTCTTCCTGTTGAGCAACAATTTTCGCGATGGTGTCCTTCGGAATATCGAGCTTGTCGTCCCAGGTGTTGAAGGCGACCTGTTCAGCGACATCTTTTAGTTCCGGTGTGATCAGGGAGCGAACGAGCGTCGGTGGCAGGTACTGCGCCGCATTCAATTCGCTGGGAGCAATACATTCGATCTGGTGGAGGGTTTCCAGCAGCATTGTGCCTGCCTGAACACCACCCAGTTTCACCACAACCACGGCGGCGTTACCGGTAACATCACTGGAGACCAGATCCAGGGCTTGTTGCACCAATGGGTTTTCCCAGGTCAGGAAGTGCACGTCTTCACGAGAAAGTGCGGTTTCACGATCGTAGGTGTAGCTCAAACCCTCGTCAGGCAGTTCCGGGTAGCGGAAGCGATCCTGGGTTTCGACACTGACTGAGCTGTGACGGACCATGCCTTCAGTAGGTTTCACGGAGAAGGTGGTGTCGTTCAGAACCTCGGATTCCAGGCCGAACATTTCGAAAGAGTGCTCCATGTAATCTTCGAGAGCGCTCTCTGATTCAATCTCACTCATCTGGTCAAGCAGTGCGCCTGAGATCTCAGGACGATGAGAGTTCAGCTCCAGCAATCGGTCGCGTCCTGTTGCTAGCGCATCCAGACGGTTTTCACTTTCCGCTCTCGCCCAGGCCAGCAGATCATCTGCTTCAAGATTGTCGGGGCGTTCATCAAAGATCATCTGCGCAGCAGCATTTGGCTGCGTGAAAATACCGAAACCTTCGTTGAACATTCTCAGTCGTGCTTCCTGATCTGAACCGGATGCGTAGGGCACATGGATGTCGATATCCTGGGTCTGGCCAATACGATCGAGTCGACCGATACGTTGCTCGAGCAGGTCCGGGCTTTCAGGCAGGTCATACATCACCAGGTGATGTGCAAACTGGAAGTTGCGACCTTCACTGCCGATCTCGGAGCACACCAGAACCTGAGCGCCACGCTCGGTGTCCGCAAAGTAGTTGGCCGCACGGTCGCGGGCGACCAGATCGAGGTTTTCGTGGAAAGCGACTGAGCGGATGGTCGTCCGATCGCGCAGGTGTTTGTCGAGCGCCATCGCCGTGTCTGCGCGTGAGCAGATCACCAGGAACTTGTCTTCTGTGCTGCTGACCAGTTCGGTCAGCCAGTCGATGCGAGCGTCTTTTGAGTTCCAGGCACTGGCGGCACCCATGGGGAAGCTGTCTGCCGTGAGTTCATCAGCTTGTAATTGTCGCTGTCGAAATCCTTCGACGGACTCCCGCACGTTTCGAAACAGCACTCTGCCTGTACCGTGTCGGTCGAGCAGGGCGTTCACCAGTTCGTGATCATCAGCGGGCGCGTGATCACCCAGTTTTTCACGAATCTGTGCATAGACTTCCGCAGGCTGGTCATCGAGACCCTGAACCAGCAGAGCTACGGATTCATATTCCTCTTCTTCTGCAAGGAATTCGTTGTAGTCGTGGTAGCGATCAGAATCCAGCAGGCGAAGTCGGCTGAAGTGTCCAAGTCTGCCAAGCTGTTCAGGCGTTGCTGTGAGTAGCAACAAACCTTTGCTTCGTTTGGATAAAAGCTCAACCACCTGGTAGTCCGGCCCGGGTTCGCCGTCATGCCATTTCAGGTGGTGGGCCTCATCCACTACGATGAGATCCCATTCGGCTTCAAATGCCTGCTCGATTCGGTCGGGATTACCGAGGAATAGATCCATTGAACACAGCATCAATTGCTGTGCATCAAAGGGGTTATCGATATCGGGAATGTCCTCCAGATCTTCCGGCGCGTTGTCCGCTTCGATCTGTTGCAGACGCTCTTCATCCAGGATGGTGAACTGCAGATTGAATCGCCGAATCATTTCAACGAACCACTGGAAGGTGAGAGCTGCAGGCACAATCACCAGGATTCTTGAAGCCCGACCGGTCTGCAGCTGCTGGTGCATGATGAGGCCCGCTTCGATGGTCTTACCCAGACCCACCTCATCAGCGAGAAGAACGCGGGGTGCATATCGAGATGCAACTTCCTGCGCGATATAAAACTGGTGCGGAATTCTCGCGACCCTCGGACCCATCAGGCCACGGCCGGGCAGAGTCGCCAGTCTTGCCTGGTGGTTCAGGGTCTCAAAACGCAGGTTGAACCAGCGATTGTCGTCAATCTGGTGGGTAAACAGGCGTTCCTGAGGTTTACTGAAAGTGACATTGGGATCGAGATCCGTTTCGATGATCGCGGTTTCCGTGTCGTTGTAGTTCCCGTGGTAAATGTAGATGCCATCTCTTTCAGTCACCTGGGACACCGTGATCTCGATGCCATCGGTCTTTCTGATGCGATCACCCGGTGCAAACCTGACCCTCGAAACTGGTGCCTGGTCGCGGGCATAGGTCCTGACCTCACCAGTGAGGTCAAAGCTGATGGATATCAGGCGGTGCTCGATAGATACAATCTGGCCGATGCCCAGTTCGGGCTCGGCGCTGCTGATCCAGCGTTGACCTGTCTTAAATTCAGTCATTTAGCTTTTTTGCCTGTATCGGGTATGGTTTCGGCTTCAGAAATCGTGACATGGGAAATTTTACATGGACCAGCAAACTCAAACGGAACTCGAAGCAGCCGCATTTCGTCGGCTGGTAGATCATTTACGTGAGAACACGGAAGTTCAGAATATCGACCTGATGAACCTGGCGGGATTCTGCCGGAATTGCCTCAGCAAGTGGTATCGAGCGGCGGCAGAGGATAAAGGAATCGATATGGATTATGAAGAGGCACGTGAAATCGTCTATGGCATGCCTTATTCGGAATGGAAATCCAAGTACCAGAAAGAGGCCACGCCTGAGCAGCAGGCGGCTTTTAACGAAAAGCACGCCTAAAACCCCATGCGAGTATTGCTGGCACTGGTCCTGTGTTGCACTGGTACAGCGTTGGCGGAGCGCACAGAGCACGAACAGTTCGCATTCGAGCTCTTTAAGGCGCTGATCGAAAGCGATACCACGCATGCCACCGGTGATACGCTGACCGTCTCAAATACCATTGCGGACCGATTGAGATCTGCAGGTGTGCCGGATTCTGATGTGGTGGTTGTGGAGTATGGCGGCAAGGGAAATCTGGTGGCGCGCTTACGCGCCGATAAGCCTTCTGAGAAACCGCTGTTACTGCTGGCGCATCTGGATGTGGTTGCGGCCAATCCGCTGGACTGGTCTGTTGACCCGAAAAAACTGACGGAAAAAGACGGGTACTACTACGCGCGCGGTACGCTGGATGTAAAGAATGAAGCCAGCATGCATCTGGCGAACTTTGTCCGCATACATCGGCAGCAGTTACCGTTAAAGAGAGACATCATTCTCGCGCTTACCGCGGATGAAGAAAGCGGTCCGCATAACGGTGCTTTACATCTTATCCGTGAACACCGCGATTTGGTGGATGCGGGTCTCGTCATTAATGAAGGTGGTGGCGGTCTCATCAAAGACGGGAAGTACATTGCCAATACCGTGCAGACCGCAGAAAAGACCTATCAGTCCTATCGCCTGGAGATTACCAACCCGGGCGGTCACAGCTCACTGCCCAGAAAAGACAATGCGATCTATGAGTTGGCGGAAGTGCTTCGCCGGATTGAGGCGCATGAATTTCCCGTTCGATTGAACGACACCACACGCGCGTATTTTGCTGGTGTTGCAGAAACCGCTGAAGAGCAAAGGGCATCGATGCTTCGTGGCTTACTGGAAGAACCACCCAGCCCTGAGTCTGTTGCCTACTTTAGGAATGAACCGGCCATCAATGCACGATTGCGAACAACCTGTGTGGCGACTCAGGTGCTGGCGGGTCATGCTGAAAATGCATTGCCGCAGCGTGCCTCAGCGATGATTAACTGTCGGGTCTTTCCGGGTGTGCCCGTGGCTGATATCGAAAAGACGCTCCGCGAGGTCGCAGACATGCCGGGTCTGGAAATCACCAGGAAGTGGGACTCACTCTTTTCCGATGCGTCACCCTTGCAGGAAGAAATCATGAAGCCGATACGCGAGATCACTGAAGACATGTTTCCCGGCGTGATTGTGCTGCCAACAATGAGTACTGGTGCAACAGATTCCACGTTCTTCAGGAGTGCCGGTATTCCCGTTTATGGCGTTTCCGGTGTGTTCACCGATATGGATGACAATCGACGTCACGGGCGTGACGAGCGCATCCGAGTACAGAGCTTTTATGAAGGCCTGGAATTTCTTGATAGACTGACCCGCGCGGTCGCTGTTGACCAATAACAGGAGATCATCATGGCAGTAACCAGACTGGAACTTCAGCGTCATCAATTTTTTCCGCGACTTTTCGCGAACGAGTCGATGACGACAAAAAGACTGACTGCCACGGCGCACCAGTTTGCTGCATTCCTTTGGCAGGGCGTCGGGGCTAATGACGATGAAGACCGGTCAGGCTGGGATGCAGCGCAGTGGCAGAACTACCTGACAGATCCGCGATGCGAGTTTTATGTGGTTTATTGCGACGAAGAGCCAGCAGGCTGCTGCGAAATTGTGAGGCAACCAAAACTCATGAGAGCCTCCAGTTCCGCGCGGATTAAGGCGCTCGGTTTGTTTCCCGAATATGCGGGTGAGGGATTAGGCTCGGTATTGCTGACGCGCATGGTTGAAAAAGCGCTCGCCACCGGTGCACATTCAGTGTCCGTGAGAACTTCTGCGGATCTGTCGAAAGAAACTCTGCAGATGTTCCGTGCCCAGGGCTTTCGTGTGCTGAGCGATGTCTGAGCCGGTTTTCTAGACAGGCTGCCGTGGCGGATAGTGGCTCAAGCCGCTGAGACGGCCGGCGACAACGATCAGTAACCAAACAAACGCGAGGGGTAGCAGCAGTCCTCGAACCAGGGTAATCACAATCAACTCCACGACCGCGCTTGCAGTAATCTCTGTGATACCGGATTGTTCTTCTGTGCCGAACAGTGAGCCAGCGGCTTCCCAGGTTCCCGACACAAATCCCTGATCAGCGATGATCTCCTGATACTCGTCTTTTAGGTTACTGAGGCTCTGCTGCGCCAGTTGCAGCGCTGAGTGCGCTTCCGCTTTCTGACCATCAAAATAGAGTTTATCGAGCCCTGCAATCAGACCGACTTCTACGACGAACGCAAAACGAATCATCAGGATCATTAGGACCAGGCGGGGCAGCCATTGAAACCTTTCCGGTTGCCAGAGCCAGTTCACAAGACCACCAAGAATCGCGATCGTCGTGATGATCTTCATGATCAGACTGGATGTCGCGACCAGTACCAACTTCTGCAAACCCAGTCCGGCGAGACCATACAGCACAAATCCTGAGAAACGTTCGATCAGGTCATTTAAAGGATCCAGTACCTCGCCCAGGTTTACCGCCATGCCAGCACCGAGGCTGACGCTTAACTCGATAGACTGAATCACAGAGATGATGGCGTTTAACGATCGTGCGGTAGCAAAGATGATCAGGTTGTCGGTGATGGCGTCAGCGAGATAGGTCTCCGCAGCAGCGTCCAGACCCGGCAGCCAGTTCAATATCAACGTTGCTAGGGCGACGCAGATGATGAATGTTTTTAGAGGCTGCTCGTTCTCCATGATCAGGCTTCGATTGCCGGAAGCTGGCTTCTCAGTTCCGCCTTGGCAATCTTCTCCAGCGTGGAGCGGGGCAGTGCTTCCACAAGGATGACCTGAACCGGGACCTTGAAGTCAGCAAGGTTGACTTTGCAGTAGTCGATAATCTGCTCGGCCAGGTTCTCCTCGGCACCTGGCAGTGGAATCACGAAAGCCACGGGCACTTCATCGAGCATGTAGTGTTTCTGTGCGACCACGGCACATTCGCTCACCCAGCCGGTTTGATTGATGACGGATTCGATTTCTGACGCCGCGACGTTCTCCGCGCCGACTTTCAGCATGTCTTTGTCTCGGTCACTGAAGAACAGATTTCCGTCTTCATCCATCATCACGATGTCACCGGTATCGAACCAACCGTGTTCATCAAAAGCTTTTTCGTTGGCTTCGTCGTTGCGATAGTACTCTTTGAACAAAGAGACACCGCGAACCCCTCGAATATGGAGTAACCCGCGTTCACCTGGGGCCGCCAGGCCGCTGCCGTCAGGTTTTCGAATTTGAATGTCGTATTCCGGAGCGACTCTGCCCATGCTGCCCATGACACCTCGATGATCCGGATCCGACACGATGCCCTGTGTCAGGGTTTCAGTCATACCCCACCATCCCAGTATTTTTGTCTTGAAGTGTGCTTCGAAGGGCGGAATATGCGCGCCGACTCCCATGAATCGATAGTTGTGGTCCGGCACAGGCTGATCCATGACCGCCTTCAGAGTGAAAGGAATGGTCGATAACCAGGTCAGGTCGTATTTCTTGGTGACGTCCCAGAATCTGGAACCTGAAAATTTTGGCTGTAGAACGAAGGTGCCGCCAGACCAGATGGTTGGCAGCATGGACCAGCCCTGGGCGTTTGTGTGAAACAGCGGCAGGAATATCAATGTTCGGTCGTCTTGTCGTAACCGAAGATGCGCGGTGCCGATCTTGGCAGCCCAGAGCCCATTGGCATGTGACCAGAGCACGGCTTTGGGTCTGGATGTTGTGCCACTCGTAAATTGTACCGACAAATTGGCCATGTGATCTGCCGGACGGAGTTCAATCGGGTTATCCGCATAGATCTCGCTAAAGGGAACCAGTTCGCGATCAGGCAGCGCTGCCGGTTCGCCGGTGTTGTTGTCGGTGCAGGCGACAAAATTCACGCCGGCACAGGCATCCGAGATCATTTCTGCGAAACAGGGTTGTGTGATGGCGCAGACGGCATTGGTGTGTTCGGAGAAGTACTCAAGGTCACGGGCAACACACCGGGTATTTGTGGAAACTGCTACCGCACCTAAATAGGCACAGGCGAACCAGGCCACCATGAACTCCTGACTGTTATCGAGATGGATGATGACAAAATCACCGGTGTTCACGCCTTTGTTGGATAACCCTTGCGCGAATCTGCGTGCCTCCTGGGCAAAGTCCGAATAGGTCCAGGTCCTGGGTTCGCCCGTAAACGGTTCCCAGATCATCATCGGTTTATCTGGCGTTTCTGAAGCCCATCTCTCCAGCATCCACGGCACATCAAGGCCCTTGAAACTGAGTTCTTTGCTGGTACCAATTTCCTGCGCCAGTTCCTGAGTAGGTTCCATCATCAAAATTCCTGTCACGAGCCAGCATTGAATCATGCGATAGAATGAGCCGGCAACCTGAATAGGAGACCTCATGGAGTACTCAGTCGCGTTCACCACAGAAGTTGATTCCTGGAAGTGGGCGAAGCGAGCAGAAGAGCTCGGTTTCTCAACCGCCTGGTTTTATGACACGCAGCTACTAAATCCCGATGTTTTTATCGGTATGGCACTCGCAGCTCATGAGACTTCGCGCATTCGATTGGGGACCGGGGTTCTGGTGCCGAGTAATCGAATTGAACCGGTCACCGCAAATGCTTTTGTTTCACTCAATCAACTGGCACCTGGGCGCATCGACTTTGGTGTTGGCACTGGCTTTACCGCCAGAAGAACCATGGGTTTAGGTGCGATTCCGTTGAAACGCACGCGAACTTATATCGAGCGCGTTCAGAAACTGATGAAAGGTGAAACCGTTGAGTGGGACTTCGAAGGCACACAAAAGAAAGTGCGTTTCCTGAATCCAGAGCTTGGCCTTATTAATGTTGAGGATGACATTCCTCTCTGGATATCTGCCTTTGGACCCAAAGGGCAGGCGATGACCGCAGAACTCGGCGCGGGTTGGCTGAACTTCGGTTCCACCGGAACAGGAGAAGCTTTGCAGAGTATGCAAAGTGCCTGGCAGACAGCGGGCCAGTCCTCGGATCTGAAATCTAACCTGTTTTTCCTCGGTGCTGTGCTCAGTGGCAATGAAGAGGAAGACAACGCCAGGTTGATGGCGCAGGGTGGGCCAGGAACTGCCGTGATCTTCCACAACTTTGCCGATGAGATGGGCGCTATGGGTGGTCAGGCGATGCCTGAAGGTCCTTTAAGTCATTTGATCTCGGCGTATCTAGAGCAGCATGACAAATACCAGCCAGAAGACGCGAAGTATCTGCAGAACCATAAAGGTCATCTGATGTTTGTGAGGCCTGAAGAAACCCACATCACACCGGAACTTGTGCGGGCGACTTCTATGAGTGGCTCGAAAGAAGCGCTGGTTGAGCGACTACGCGAGGTGCAGCAGCAGGGTTACAACCAGGTGACGGTGCAGCTGGTTCATGGACACGAATCTGCCATTGAAGACTGGCACGATGTTTTCTCTGCCGTGTAGATTTTGTTAACGTCGGACCCCGAATTGAATTGATCGTTTTAACAAGTAAAGGACAGACAAGATGTCGAATCGAATGAACGGCCAGTGGCGATTGAAATCTCGCCCGGAAGGCATGGTGAAGGAATCAGATTTTGAGTATGTGGAAGAAGCGGTGCCTGACATTGGAGACAACGAATTCCTGATTCGAAATCTCTACTTTGCGTTTGAGCCTGCCATGCGTGGCTGGTTGAACGATGTGAAGAGTTACGTGCCGCCTGTCCAGATTGGTGAGGTGATGAGAGCGAGCGCGGTAGGCCAGGTGATTGAATCCAACAATCCTGACTTCAAACCCGGTGACTATGTGAATGGTCAGTTTGGTTGGCAGGAATATGCGGTCAACAGCGGTGAACCCGGCATGATGGGCGCAGTCAGCAAGGTGCCAGAAGGTATTCCGCCCTATCTCGTGCTGAGTGCCTTGGGGGGCACTGGTTTGACTGCCTATTTCGGGCTGCTGGATATCGGTAAACCGCAGGAAGGTGATGTGGTTGTGGTTTCCGGCGCCGCTGGTGCAACAGGTTCGGTCGCAGGACAGATCGCTCGCATTAAAGGAGCATCAAAAGTCGTTGGGATCGCTGGTGGTGAAACCAAGTGTAAATGGCTGACGGAAGAGCTCGGTTACGACGCGGCGATCGACTACAAGTCAGAGAACGTCATGGACCGCCTGAGAGAAGAGTGTCCTAAAGGTATCAACGTCTTCTTTGATAACGTCGGTGGCGACATTCTCGATGACGCGCTGCTTAACATGGCGCAAAACGGTCGTATTGTTCTTTGTGGCGGTATTTCCCAGTACAACGAATCGGAACTGCCTCCCGGACCTAAGAACTACATGCAACTGGTGATCAGACGCTGCAAGATGGAAGGGTTCATCGTTATCGACTATGTACACCGTGCCGGTGAAGCGATCAAAGATCTTTCTTCCTGGATTGCCAGTGGTGAGCTGAAACACGGGGAAGACATCCAGGAAGGTATTGAGAACACGCCGAAAACATTCCTGAGACTGTTTGAAGGCAAGAACGTCGGTAAACAACTGCTCAAGATAGCGGAGCCACCTTTATAGGGTTGAATCGAGTTTTGCGAGGACTTCTGGCAGCCATGCTGTGATACGACACGTCGTTGTTACAGACCGCTGACAGCTCTGTCCTCGCAAATGCGCAATCGATTTCAGATAGTCAGATTGACAAGTTCACCCTCGAGCGTTTCATGAGAGAAAAACAGGAGCCGCAGGACCATTCACGATTGATGATGATCCGTTGGCGCTCGAGCCCCATATGATTGATGGTGAATAGCCTAGTGAACATCCATGATGTTAAAGGTGCCATCGTTTTCACCGAGGATCATATTGGTAATGTCTTCCGGATCCTGAGGTCGGCTGAACAAGTAACCTTGAACAAAGTCACAGTCGTGAGCTTGCAGGAAGCGCAGATGTTCGACGGTTTCGACTCCCTCGCATATCACCTTCAGTCCCATCGCGTGTGCCATTCTGATCATAACTCGGACAATTTCTTCGTCGTTTTCTGACTCGCCGATACCGCGCGTGAAGCTCTGGTCGATCTTCAAGATATCGAGGGGCAGGCGGCGAAGGTAATCCAGCGACGAATAGCCGGTGCCAAAGTCGTCGATGGAAATACTGACGCCGAGTGCTTTCAGTTTGCTTAGTTCTTCAAGGCAGGTCTCTGGGTCGTCCATCACGCCGGTTTCCGTGAGCTCCAGCTCTATTTTGTGCACTGGGATTTTGTGCGTCTCCAGCATTTCAGCGAACTGTTTTCTGAACTCGTCGTTCTTCAGCTGCTTTGAAGACACATTAATGGCGATAGCAGGACTCTCTCCGACTTTATCAGTCCAGTGCCTGGCCTGTTGTGATACCGACTCTAGTACCCAGGAACCGATCGAATTAATCTGACCGGACTCCTCAGCGATGGGGATAAAGATGTCCGGGCGAATAGGATCGCCGTCTTTTGGGAACCATCGGATCAATGCTTCAGACGACGCAATACGACCTCGTTTGATGTCCACAATAGGTTGATACATCAGTTTGAATTCCTGATTGTCGACGGCTGTTTGCAGCAGCATCTGGATGCGCTTCTTTTCTTCTGCTTTCTGCTGCATGCCGGATTCGAAGAAGCGGTACTGATTTCTGCCCTCAGCTTTTGCGCTTTCTACCGCAGAGACGGCTTTCGCGAGAAGCTCGTCGGCTTCGCTAACCTCGTCACCGGTAACCGCAATGCCGATACTGGTGGAGATGACCAGTGGGCCTTTCTCTGGATCCATATTCAGCGGACTGGAAACGTCCTGAATAATCTTTTCAGCAACCAGGGAAGCGTTCTCTGCGAGATCCAGATCAACCAGCATGACAGCAAACTGGTCGCCAGCCATTCGGGCAACCAGGTCACCAGGGCGTACCGCGCTCGTCAGACGCCCAGCCATTTCCTTCAGGATTTCATCACCGGTCTGCTGGCCTAGACGCTCGTTAATCACCGTGAAGTGATCGAGATCGACGATCATGATGGCAATGACTCGCTCTGTGCGCTGGTTACGAGAAATCGCGTTTCCAAGAATGTCGTTAAAGTGCGCGCGGTTTGGCAAATCTGTCAGCGCATCGTGATTGGCGAGGTATTGCAGTTTTTCTTCTTTGGCGCGTTCTTCGGTAACATTTTTAAACAGAATGACTGCGCCTGTGGGCTCACCTGACTTATTGAAAGTTTCTTCACTTTTGATGTCGATCAGAAACAGCTCGCCAAGATTAGTGCGCCACTTTTCGTGGTCATACTGGGCGGCAGGCTCCACTTCCAGGTGATTGAATATTTCTGGCGCGATACTGTAATCTTCCGATTTCACCATGAATTCCTGAACGTTCCGGCCGGTCAGATCTTCCCGGCGGCTGGCCAGCAGTTCGCAGGCTCGGGGGTTGGCGAAGATGATGTCACCGGTACGATTTAGCCCAAGGACACCTTCGCTTGTTGAAATCAGCAGTACATTGAATCGATCGTATTGCTCTTCAAGTTCTTTCCTCGACTTTTCTGCCACCTTACGCATACGCTCGAGAGTAGACAAACTGACCACTTCAAGTTCCTGCTTTTTGAGTAGATCTGCGACGTATTGAAGCAGGGCGTTCACGGCGAAAGCGGCGATACCAAGCAACGCCACCTCGAAGAAGTGGTGAAGACTTTCCTCAACATCCATCAGCCGTGTATAGATCGCCGCGAGGAAGCTAAGAATCAACGCGGTCGATGGGAAGAGGTAGGAAATCTGGCCGTGAATCATCACGCCGCCAAAGGCCGCCGCGAATATGAGCAGACTATCGAGTCCGCTTTCGACGCCGCCGCTGGTAATCATAAGGGCGGTGAGGAAAATAAGGTCGGTTGTCGTGATGCCGATGATGATTGGCGTCGTAATTTTTGCTGGGTCGTTGATCAACAGGCAATAGAAACCGCCGGCAACGTTCAGAATGACATAGGCAAGGATAATCGACTGGAACCAGCCCGGTTCAAAGGTGCCGACAAAAGTCTGGTCGGGAACCTCATAAAAAAGAATCATCAACAAGAACGCGAGGACGATCCTGTAGTAATTGTAGACCCTGAGTACTGCGGCACGTTGGGTAAGGGATTTGCTCTCTCTTTCGGCCAACTGCTCTTGCAGGATCAGCTCTTCAGTTTGTTCCTCCGATGGAACCACGCTCGCTCCTTGCTCGCTGTTTACCTGATATTACTTCAAGGTCGTTGCTTGTCTACCTTGGCATTTAAACTGAGTGGTCTACATTACGACAATGCGTGTGTTAGTGCTGAAAGAATACTTTGATTCATTCTCTGACTAACGGCAGCGTTAGGTACGAATGATTCACCAGCATGGTACATGCCAGGGAAAACGGCCAGTTCACAGGGCACACCGGCTTCAGAAACCCGGCGCGCGTAGTCAATATCCTCGTCCCTGAATAAATCCTCTGTACCAACACAGATATAGGTAGCGGGTAGTCCTGAGAGGTCCCTCGCGCGTGTCGCGGCTGCATAGGGTGAGGCATCAAGGTCCGGCGTACCGTCGAGGTACATTTCCCATGCGTTGACAGATGTTGGCAGATTCCACACAGCGTGGTTTGTAATTTCACCTGAACCTGTTGCATGCAGGTTGTCGATCATGGGGTAAAGCAGAAGCTGCAGGGTTAATGGAAAGTTTTCACGATCGCGATTCATCAAAGCCACACCTGCAGCCATACCAGCACCGGCACTCGCACCACCCAGGACAACTTTTGAAGAATCAATGCCCAGATCATCATCGTTGTTCATCAACCATGAGAGTGCTGCATAACAATCTTCAGGGCCAGCGGGGAAGGGATGTTCAGGTGCCATCCGATAGTCCACCGAGAACACCGTGCAATCACAATCATGGGCAAAAACTTTTGCCCTGACATCGTCAGCAGAACCCATAATGTAACCGCCACCATGAATCCAAAGCACGGCTGGTTGGTTGGGTCGATCGTTTTTACGAAAGATATAGATGTCCAGGTTGCCGTCTGGTGTGGATATGGAAGTTTTGTCGCTGAGAACCTCGACCTCAGGTTCGACTCGCATGCCGTCCATCATCTCCCTGACCTGAAGTACATTTTCGCGGTTAATTTCGAAACCCGGAAAACTGTCCAGTGCAGGTCTCAGTTCTGGGTCAATTCGGTCGTAATCGAGCAGCATCCATTATTCCTTCTGGCGTTCTGAGGACAAACATAGCAGATTTTTTGGAATTTTATTGTCGCAAACTATTCAGGAAATTCAGGTGACGCTCGTACTGATCGAGCACGTCATTGACGATTTGTTCGCCTGTCCAGCCCATAACATCGTAATCCTGACCGCCTTCTGCCAGATGGACTTCGGCGCGCCAGTAGTTCTGTTCGTCTGCGTCGCCGCCCGAGGTGCTTACTGCAATTGCATCATCAGGCAGAGCCCGTTCACCGGCATTAACTTCGTAGACGAAGTCCATTTCACCGCCGTGGAAAACTTCGATGCGTACGCTGTTCGTTTTTTCTGCATCGACAATAACGTTGGCGCTAATGCCTTTTAAACCCAACTCGTGAGCAAATTCCTCGAAAGCTGGTTTGACGACCGTTGACTGGAATTGTGTGACAGTGTCTTCCGTTGGGAACTGGAACAGATTGTTCAGTCGCTCCTGCCAGGGAATGTTGCTGTCTGCGACCGTCTGAACAGAAAGCGCGTCCTGCTTGGTCGTATCCTGCTGCAATGCCCGCAGGAAACCCCAAATCGCGAACAACATGACGAAAGAAAAGGGGAGCGCAGTGGCAATGGCTGCGGTTTGAAGTGACGGCAGTCCACCCGCCAGCAGTAGAATCGCTGCGGTGATGCCGATCGCGCTTGTCCAGTAAACGCGTTGCCAAACTGGTGTGTTGTCGTTGCCATGGGACGACATCATGTTCACGACCATGGCGCCCGAATCTGCAGACGTGACGAAAAAAACCACGACCATGACGATGGCGATGAACGAAAGCATTTGTGCGCCAGGCAAGTATTCAAAGAACTGGAAGAGCGCCACAGAAGGATCTTCCTGCACCATGGCGCCCAGGCTACTTTGTCCCTGGTTGAGGATGAGTTCAATCGCACTGTTGCCAAAAACCGTCATCCACAACAGCGTGAAGGCGGCTGGTCCGAGCAGCGCCCCCAGAACGAATTCTCTTATGGTTCGCCCCCGAGATATCCGAGCAATGAAAAGACCAACGAATGGTGCCCATGATAGCCACCATCCCCAATAAAAGATGGTCCATCCGCCAAGCCAGTCGGTCGGTGTGTAAGCGTAGAGATTAAACGTTTTACTCACGAAGTCAGTGAGGTAATCACCTGTGTTCTGTACAAATACCTGTAGAAGTAGAACCGTTGGGCCAAAACTCAGAACGCCGATCAGTAGCAAGACGGCGAAGATGATATTGATTTCAGATAGGCGTTTGATTCCCGCATCCAGCCCCATGACGACAGAACCGGTTGCGATGATGGTGGTTCCGATGATCAATGCCATCTGCACGCCCACGCTGACGTTCAAATCAAACAGATAATTCAGACCGGAGTTGATTTGCAGAACACCGAATCCCAGGGATGTCGCAACACCGGTGATGGTGCTCAGAATGGCGAATACGTCGACGAAGCTTCCGAGGGGGCCGTAGATTCGATCACCAAAGATGGGGTAGAGCGCCGAGCGGATCGTCAATGGAAGACCGCGGCGATATCCGAAGTAGGCCAAGATCAAGGCCACGATGGCATACATCGCCCAGGCGTGAATACCCCAGTGAAAGAAGGTCAGTCTTAGGGCTTCGCGAGCAGCAGCCACCGTGCCGGGCTCTCCCAAAGGCGGCGATAAAAAGTGCATGACGGGCTCCGAAACGCCGAAGAACATCAAACCAATACCCATGCCTGCGGAGAACATCATGGCGAACCACGAAACAAAGCTGTAATCCGGCTCGATATGATCAGGCCCGAGCTTGATCTCGCCATAACGGGTCACGGCGAAGACCGTGACGCTTGTAAGAATGATGGCCACGACCAGCACGTAGTACCAACTGCCGTAAGTGACGATCGCGTTTTGCAGTAGCTGGAAAAAGCTGCCCGTATCCGCTGGCCAAATCGCTGCCATCATAACGGTGAACAGCAGGAAAGCAGAGGCGGGGTAGAAGACCGCAGGGTCTAACGTCGACCTCGGTTTTTCAGACATTGGCGCTCCAGAGGTTTCAGATATGCAGATTAGATAATTTGATAACTAAATTTTATATGAGTGAGTAAAGTCAGAAAAAACAGCAATTTGGCCCAAAGAAATGAATTGAAATGCTTAGTTGTCTACAATGTAGTCGCTTTCAATTCAAAATAAGTCTAACAGTCCAATTCGGATGGGGGGAACGAATGTTTCATAAGAAACGACTTTCTATTGCGGTAGTCGCCGCCATTGCTGCGAGTTCCGCATCGGTGTCTCAGGCAGAGATCGAAGAAGTTGTGGTCACGGCGACCAAGCGTGCTGAGAGTACTCAGGACATTGCAGTGACGGTGTCAGCCGTTAATGAGAAAAAACTAGAAGAGTTCGGTATCTCAAATTTTGAGGACTACATGCTGCAGCTCCCTGGCGTAACTGCCGGTGGTAGTGGTCCTGGCCAGAACACGATCTATATCCGGGGCGTCGCGTCGACAACCCCGAACCTGACGACAGCGGGTGTCGCAGGCCTAGCGCCGAACGTTGCCTTTTACCTGGACGAACAGCCCTTGGCACAGCCTGGGCGAAACTTGGATGTCTATACCGCTGACCTTGCGCGAATTGAGGTTTTGAAGGGACCGCAGGGAACGCTATTTGGTGCCAGTTCTCAAGCGGGCACAGTTCGCCTGATTACCAACAAACCAGATCCAACCGCTACATACGCCAGTGTGGATATCGGCGCCGGCTGGACGGATGGTGGAGAGATGAGCAACAACGCAGAAGGCATGGTCAATGTTGCTATCAGCGACTCGTTCGCGGTCAGAGGCGTAATCTTTGTCGATCACCAGGGTGGATACATTGATAATGTCGCCGGATCTCAGGATGTCAGTAGCAGTGCGCGTTTCAGACCTGCTGGTACCGTCCGTGCCAACGGCGTGCCTGTCAGTCCCGTGCGTGAAGGTTTCCAAGCAGGAGCCAATCTTTCAGGCGTTAACTTTCGCGAGGCCAATAATGCGACGATGGTGGAGGATGACTTTAATGACACCACCTACGCCGGTGGCCGCATCAGTGCCGTCTGGGAAGTTAATGATGACTGGAAACTGACGCTTGCCCATGCGCAACAACAAATAGAATCCGATGGTGTGTTCTTCGCAGACCCCGATCTGGATGACTATGAAATCCAGCGTTACTCTGAAGACTCACTGGATGATGATTTCCACAATACATCCTGGACGTTGGAAGGACGAATCGGCGCCTTGGAAGTGATTTACACCGGTGCTTATACAGATCGTGAAACGAATCAGTTCGTAGATTACGCGGACTACATGTTTGTCGGCCAGTATTTGCCTTACTACATCTGTGACGGCTCTGTTTCTTACCCGGGCAGCGCTGATCCAAGCGGGACTTGCCAAGCGCCAGTCTTGTTTGTGAAAAGTGAGACCGAGACGGAAGTCATGACTCATGAGATTCGCTTCTCAACCGATCAGACAAAAGCTGTCAGTGCGACCTTCGGCGGTTTTTACAGCGATCTGGAGCTCACTGAGCTCAACGATTTCACCTACCCAGGCTCGACGTTGGTCGACGGATACGGTGTTCAGACAGGTTTCTCCCCAAATTTCCCTTTTATGACAGGCCATGTGTCTGATCTGGGCCCATTTCCTGATGGCGTGATCTTCCGAAATGACATCAAGCGGACGGACGAGCAATACGGTTTTTTTGGCGAGGTCTATTGGGACATCAGTGAACAGTTCTCGCTGACCGTTGGTGCGCGTTACTACGATATTGAAGTCGATTTTGAAGGCAGCGCGAACTCCTCGTTCTGTAACCTTTTTCAGCCCGATGCCAACGCTTTTGGTACCGACATCAGTGATCTTTACAACGGTGATGGTCAGTACACTTTCCGCGGTTCTTGTAACACGGCTAACCACATTACTTACACGCCTGACACCATCGATGAAAACACGCCGGCTCAGGTGATTGGTGCGTTGGCGGCACCGGATGTGGCGCAAACTGATGGGGTCATTGGCAAGGTGAGTCTGAAATGGGCGCCGAACAATGACGTGATGATGTATGCGACATGGTCCGAAAGTTTCAGGCCTGGCTTGCTCAATCGACCTGGCGGCGCTCAGAATCCTCAGGGTACTTTTACAGTGCCGTTCGCGCTGGATACCGACGATGTGACGAACCTGGAAGTAGGCTGGAAAACAGACCTTCTCGACTACACGCTTCGATTCAACGGCAGCATCTTCTTTGTTGATATTGAAAGTCTGCAAACGACAATCTTTGATCCCACGATTGCAAACCTGTTCTTCTCGGACAACGCAGCAGATGCTGAGGTCTTTGGTGTCGAAGGCGACTTTGTCTGGGCACCTGCCTCGATAGAGGGTCTTGAGATCAGTGGTGCATTTTCATTCCTTGATACTGAAATCACTGAAGTTCTGACACCCACCAATGATGTGCAGGAAGGTGATGAGCTAGCCTTTGCGCCCGAGTTTCAAGCGAATCTCAGCGCACGTTACACTTGGACACTAGACTCTGGCTTGTCTGCGCACGTCATGCCGCATATTGCCTACAGCGATAAGTCCTATAGCGACATCATCACGATAAACCGCGATGAAATTGATAGTTGGGTCTTGGTGGGTATCACTGCTGGCGTTACGGCTGATAACTGGTCTGCTGAATTATTTGTTGATAACTTGACCGACGAACAGGCTGAGTTGTCGCGTAGTTTCGTCTTCGATCGTGAGCGGGTTACCTATGCACGTCCTCGTACGGTAGGTCTTCGAGTGGGGTATGACTTCTAGCGAGCAGCTGCAGCAGCTTATCGCTGCGGGCAAATTTGAAGAAGCCCTCCAACAAAGCCGGGCTGCTCTGCTAGGGCAGCCCGGAGACGTTGATCTCCAATATATGACGGCGGTGTGTCATCGTTATCTCCATCAATTCGATGACGCGTTGGCCAGACTGCGAGAACTGAAGCGCACTAACCCCGAGTTTGGTCGTGCGTACCAGGAAGAAGGACACGTCTATCTCGCGCTGAATAAGCCCGATGATGCATTACGTGCCTTTTCAAGAGCGTGTCACTTTAATCCTGCGCTTGTCGTGAGCTGGCGTGCCCAATTATCAATTCTTCAATCTCTCGGACGAGCACAGCAGGTGGCGTTCGTAGAAGGTGAAATTGATTATCTGCAGCAGCTACCACCAGTACTGCTCGCGGTGGTAGATCTGGTATCTCAGGGCAAATTACTCAAAGCCGAAGACTATTGCCGCAAGTTTCTGCAAAGGGTGCCGGACCACGTAGAAGGCATGCGTTTACTTGCGGACATCGGTTCGCGGCTCGGCGTGTTGGATGATGCAGATTTCCTGCTCGAAAGTGCTCTGGCGTTTGAGCCTAGTAATGCCAGAGTCAGAAAAGATTATGTGGGATTGCTGAGGAAGAAGCAGCAGTTCCAGGCCGCAAGGGCGCAAGCGCGGCTGCTATTGGAACAACATCCAGAGAACCTTCAGTTTCGATCGATTCACGCGATTGAGTGCATGCAATGCGGGGATTACGATACCGCGATCGCAGAGTTCGATGATGTATTGAAACAGGCGCCAGGTGACCCCTTCACCCTGACCTCAAAAGGACACGCGTTAAAGACAACTGGTGGATTTGACGCAGCGGTTGAAGCCTATACGCAGGCTGTTAAGAATCATCCGGGGCATGGCGAAGCCTATTACTCACTGGCGAATTTGAAAACGTATCAGTTTCCAGATCACCAGGTGGCACAAATGGAGGAGCAGGCCGGAAACTCGAATCTTTCGCATATGGACCGGATCTATTTGTCTTTCGCGCTTGGTAAGGCTTTTGAAGATCGTCAAAATTTTGATGCTTCTTTTACACACTACGCAGAAGGTAATCGTCTTAAGAAAATTCAGTCCAGATATTCCGCAGAGCAGATGAGTGAAGAGATGGCATCTCAGAAGACGGTCTGCACAGCTGACCTGTTCAAGTCCAGGTCTGCGGTGGGAGACCCAAGCCGCGATCCCATATTTATCCTGGGATTACCTCGAGCGGGATCGACTCTGCTCGAGCAGATCCTCGCTTCTCATTCTCAGGTCGATGGAACACTGGAGCTTCCCAACATTCTTTCAATAGCTCATGAGCTCCGCCATGGCGACAAAATATCTTCAGTGAGTGAATATCCAGGTGTGCTTCTAGATCAATCTTCCGAGCAGTTACGCTCGCTAGGAGAAAGGTACATACGTGATACCAGGGTGCATCGTCAGGGCGCTCCGATGTTTATCGATAAGATGCCCAATAACTTTCGCCATATTGGTCTTATAAAGCTCATTCTTCCTAACGCGAAGATCATTGATGCTCGACGAGATCCGATGGCATGTTGTTTCAGTGGTTTTAAGCAGCTCTTTGCGGAAGGTCAGGAGTTCACCTACTCACTCGAGGACGTAGGGCGATATTATCTGGACTATGTCGATCTGATGAATCACTGGCACGAAGTATTGCCCGGAGAGATAATTACGGTTCAACATGAAGCGGTGGTTGCGGATCTGGAATCAGAAGTCCGAAGGATCCTTGAGTACTGTGGGCTGCCTTTTGAAGAGCAGTGTCTGCGATACTACGAAACGGAAAGGGCAGTTCGTACACCGAGTTCAGAACAAGTGCGCCAACCTATCTTCTCGGATGCGTTGGAGCAATGGAGAAACTATGAGCAACACCTGACACCTCTTAAGATGGCGTTAGGAGTGCCTTGAATGAGTCATACGGATGCGTGATTACGATGATGTTTTAGTTTCGCTTCGCAGAATAACTCGGGCGATTGACCTGCAATCTAAGAAGCTGGAAAAACAAACCGGGCTGACCACATCCCAGTTGCTGGTCATGGATGCGATTCATAAGTTGGGTAACCCATCACCCAGTGCTATCGCAAGGGAAGTGGTGTTGTCCCAGGCAACCGTAACCAGTCTTCTTGATCGCCTGGTCAAACGTGAGCTGGTGGAACGTCACAAAAACCTGCAGGACAAGCGACAAGTCAGCATCACCCTCACTGACAAGGGCAACGCTCGATTGGAAGACGCGCCGGAACTCTTACAGGCAGGTTTTTTGCGAGAATTCAGAAAGCTGCCTGATTGGCAACGCAGCAGTCTGATTGCCGGGCTTCAACACATTGCCTATATGATGGATGCGGAAGAGCTGGATGCATCTCCGGTTTTGGATGTCGGTGATCTTCATTCTCACGCAGCTGTGGAGCCGGGCTCTACGGAGAAAGGTCAGTAAGGCGCTATCTTTTGAGGTCACCTTTTGACGACCACTCATCTGTGATCCACCGCACAAGGAGATAGACGATTGGCGTATCGACAACGGTGATCACCAGTTTTACTAAATAGGTGCCGAACACAAGTAGGGGGAGTTGATCGTTTGGAATGACACCGTAGAACGCAATTGAGTAAAAGATTGCTGTGTCTACGAACTGTGATATGGCCGTTGAGCCATTGTTTCTAAGCCACAGCCATTTCTCGCCGGTTGCTCTTTTGATCTTTTCGAAAACATAGATATCCAGCAATTGGGCGACAACGGTTGCGCATACAGAAGCGATAATCATCCGCTCTGCGAGCGAAAAAATAGCAACGTAAGCGTCATTCAATTCCCAGCCCGGCGCTGCTGGAAGCCGCGTGCCAACCATGTAGAAGAGGATGGCGACACCATACATGGAGGAACCCAGGTAGACCATCAGGCGAGCACGAGCAGACCCCCAAACCTCGGCGACGGTATCAGTGCAGGGAAAGGTGATTGCGTGCATAAACGCACCAAAACTGAAGGCAAGAATGCCTATACCGGTCCAATCGAGATTCAGTGGAATGAGTTTCGGTGTCAGACCGGGAACGATCCCCCAGGCACCGACATAGATACCGAGAAGTATGTGGTACTTAGTTTCCGAATATCGATCAGAGACATTCAATCGAAATACTTGTCCCTGATCTGATCAAATTCTGAAAGCAGTGCCGACTTGTGATCGGTCCGCTGGAAAGAGTGTTCGATCGCGTTTCTCAGGAAGCCAACGATTTGCTGCTGACTGAACTCGAAGGTCTCATAAACAACTTCAGCTTCGTTAACCAGATCTGAGTTGAACATGGGTGGATCATCGGAATTGAGGCAGACCGGAATCTCTGCCTCCACCAGTTTTGGCAAAGAGTGTGCCCTCATTGACGGGAACACGCAGAGCCGAAGGTTGCTGACGGGACAGACGGTCAGCAAAATTTCGCGATCAGCGAGGAGCTTCAAAAGCTCCTCATCTTCTACCGCCTGGACCCCATGATCGATTCTTTCGACGCCACAATTGTTGAGCGCATCCCAGATGCTTTCGGCGCCGCCGTCTTCGCCTGCATGCGCGGTTAACCTGAAGCCTTCGCTTTTCGCCAGCTGAAAACATGACTTGAGACGACCAGCAGGCCAACCGCTTTCCTGGCAGTCGAGACCCATGCCGACAATATCAACGGTGCTCCTTGCGCTGACAGCCAGTTTGACGTGTTCCAGCGCCATGTCTTCAGGCAGCGTCCGATCAAGGTCGACGATAAATGCGGTCTCTACGCCATGCTGGTCGCGGTTTCGTCTTTTTCCTTCTGCAAGGCCCTCGACAACCGCCTCCCATGGCACGCCGCGTGAAGCCACCAGACCATAGGTGACGAATGTCTCGTGGTAGCGGATGTTCTGACGTTTGGCCTCAATGCCGTGGCGCTCGACAGCGTCAGCATAATCTTCGGCGGTGTTCAGGGTCGAAACCGTCGTGCGAAGTATGTCGATAAACTGATCGAGACTGTCGAACTGGTAGTACGCCGACGCAGTTTCCTGATCGGTGAAGGGGAGTGTCAGTCCGTTTCTTTGTGCGAACTTCAGGGCGAGATCCGGAAACATCGCCCCACCTTCAAGGTGGTTATGTAGCTCGACTTTGGGGAGCTCTTGTAGGCAGGTTTTGAAATCAGGTGCGGAGAGCGTATTGCCGCCCATTACACCGCCATTTTGGCTTTGATCGCATCATGGCACTGGTAGTTCACCAGCTTAAAATCCTCCATGACGAAGTCATCGATGGTTTGCTGGCCGCGGTCTTCGATGTGGAGTTCAGGTAGCGACAGGGGTTCCCTCGATATCTGCTCCTTCACCTGATCAACGGCATCCAGATAGATATGTGCATCACCGATGGTATGAACAAATTCGTGGGCTACCGTGCCGGTAACTTTGGCCACCATGTGAAGTAACAGTGAGTAAGAGGCAATGTTGAAGGGTACACCCAGGAACATGTCAGCAGAGCGCTGGTACATCTGGAGTGACAGTTTGTTATCCGCTACATAGAACTGGAAGAAGCTGTGACAGGGCGGTAGTGCCACCTGGTCTGGCGAAGCTTCTCCCGGATTCCAGGCGTTCACGATGATCCTTCGACTTTCGGGATTGTCTTTGATGAGATCTATTGCTTCCTGGAGCTGATCAACCTGGCGACCGTCAGTGGTTTGCCAGGCTCGCCACTGGGAGCCATAAACTCTGCCCATTTCTCCGTTCAGACAGTCGCCGTCGGAGACTTCCAGGCCAAGACGTTTCGTGTAGTCTTCGTAGTTCGCGTCCCAAATCTTGTTGTGCGCGTAAACGGCTTTGAGGTCATTGATGTTGGTTGATCCTGAGATAAACCAGATCAACTCGGAGGACATCACTTTCCAGGCGAGCTTCTTGGTGGTAACTGCAGGAAAACCATCGGCCATGTTGTAGCGGGCATTGAGACCAAACACGCTGGTGGTGCCAACGCCCGTTCTGTCACCACGAACGGTGCCGTTGTCCAGTATGTACTGGAGCTGATCCAGGTATTCCTGCATTTAAGTCGCTCCGGTGGTTAGCCGCACTTACTGTCGCCGCAGCTCAAGCAGGTCATACAACCGTCCAACATGACAACGGCGGTGGCATTACACTTGTTACACAGCTGCGCACCAGGTGGATATTCCGCTGCGCTTTCTGAAACACCCGGGTCGGCGTTGTCAGCATTAGCGCTTTCAAGAGCGGCTCGCTTTTCAGCAATCAGCGCTTTGTGTGCCTCGCTGAGTTCTTCGTCTTTGATCAAGCCTATCTTCTTCATGTGGGTCTCGAGCACTTCACCGATCTCAGCGACCAGTGAAGGCATAAAACGACCACCTTTCTTGAAGTAACCGCCCTGAGGGTCGAAGACCTGCTTCAACTCTTCTGCGAGGAACACCGCATCACCACCTTTACGGAATACCGCGGAGATAACTCGCGTCAGCGCCAGGATCCACTGGAACTGTTCCATGTTTTTGGAGTTGATGAACACTTCGAACGGATATTCCTGTTCGTGCTCTGTACCCTGATTCAACACCAGGTTGTTGATGGTGATGTACATCGCATGATCGGACAGCGGTGTCTTGATCTTGTAGGTGTAACCCTTGAGTTCGTCAGGACGAGCGATATCCTCATGCATCACGTCTTTTTCGGGCTTCTTCGGCTGTTCTACCTCTGCGTCATCTTTCTTGAGGGAGTAGCCGACAATTTTATTGTCTATCTTGATTGCCATTTTTGTTTCCGTCTTTTTCGCAGCCACCTCAGAACTTGCCATAGTAGCCTTCCTTCATTGCATCAAAGAGATTCGCAGCGGTGTGCAACTCGCCGTCGTACTCAATCTCTTCATTACCTTTGACTTCAATGATCTGACCGTCTTCCAGTTCGAACTGGTAAGTCGTGTTTTCCAGATCCTCTTCTTTCACTAGTACACCCTGGAATGCTTCAGGGTTAAAACGGAAGGTTGTACAACCCTTCAAGCCCTGTTCGTAAGCGTATTTGTAAATATCTTTGAAGTCTTCGAAGGGGTACTCCGTTGGCACGTTGGCTGTCTTGGAAATCGATGAATCGATCCACTTCTGTGAGGCTGCCTGGATGTCTACGTGCTGGATTGGGGTGATGTCGTCCGCCGTGATGAAATAGTCCGGCAGTTTCTTGGTTTCATCGTCTGTAAACGGTTCAGCTTCCGGATTTACCATAGCGCGATAGGCGAGCAGTTCGAAGGAATAAACATCGACCTTTTCTTTACTCTTTTTGCCTTCGCGAATGACGTTACGAGAGTAGTGGTGGGCAAAGCTTGGTTCGATGCCGTTACTGGCGTTGTTGGCCAAGGACAGGCTGATGGTGCCTGTTGGTGCTATAGAGCTGTGGTGTGTGAAGCGACAGCCGGTTTCTGCCAGCTGATCCACAAGATGTGGGTCAACTTCTGCCACGCGCTGCATGTAGCGTGAGTATTTCGCGTGTAATACCTTACCTTTGACCTTGTCGCCGACCTGGTAACCGTCTTCCTTCATTTCAGGACGAATGCGCAGCATCTCGCCGGTTACCTCGAATTCTTCGTTCATGATGTCGGCAGGGCCTTTTTCTTTCGCGAGTTCAAGACCCGTCTTCCAGCCGACAAGCGCCAGCTGCTTGGTGACTTCTTCGGTAAAGGCAACAGACTTTTCGTCGCCATAGCTCATGCCCATCATGGTGATGGTTGAGCCAAGACCGAGATAACCCATGCCATGGCGACGCTTGCGTTCAATTTCATTCTGCTGCTCTGGCAGAGGAAGACCATTAATTTCAACCACGTTGTCTAGCATACGGGTAAAGATAGAAACCGCTTTGCTGAAGGTGTCCCAGTCGAAAGTGGCTTCGCTCGTGAACGGCTTCTGTACAAACCGGCACAGGTTCACAGAGCCGAGCAGGCAGCTGCCGTAAGGGGGTAGAGGCTGTTCACCGCAAGGGTTCGTCGCGCGGATGTCCTCGCAGAACCAGTTGTTGTTCATCTCGTTGACCTTGTCGATCAGGATGAATCCAGGCTCAGCGAAGTCATAGGTCGATGCCATGATCAGATCCCAGAGGCGGCGTGCTTTGATGACCTTGGAGATTCGGCAGGCAACCAGCCCTTCATCATTGGTGACGTACTTGTTTTTGATGGGGAAGTCGCGCCACAGAATCTGTTCCGCATCTTCCAGGTTAAGCTCGTCGGTTTCGATCTCCGCCTCAGTAATAGGGAAGGAAAGTGGCCAGTCGTTATCGGCGATAACCGCTTCCATAAACTCCTTGGTGATCAACAGCGACAGATTGAATTGACGCAGTCGACCGTCTTCTCGCTTGGCCTTGATGAATTCCATCACGTCTGGATGACCGACTTCAAACGTCGCCATCTGAGCACCGCGTCTGCCACCGGCAGATGACACGGTGAAACACGTCTTGTCATAGATATCCATGAAAGAAAGGGGGCCAGATGTATACGCCCCGGCGCCTGATACATAGGCCCCCTTTGGCCGAAGGGTAGAAAACTCATAACCGATACCGCAGCCCGCCTTTAACGTGAGGCCTGCTTCGACATTCTTCTGCAGAATGTCTTCCATGGAGTCATGGATGATGCCTGAAACCGTACAGTTGATCGTAGAAGTTGCCGGCTTATGCTCCTGGGCTCCGGCATTGGAGATAATGCGTCCCGCGGGAATAACACCTTGGCGAAGCGCCCACAGAAACTTGTCATACCATTCTTTCTGCTGATCTGCCTCTTCAACTTCTGCCAGAGCCTGGGCCACTCTTTGATAGGTCGCGTCCATATCCTGGTCGACCATGTTTCCCTTTTTGCTCTTGAGGCAGTACTTGTTCTCCCAGATATCGAGGGAGGTTTCCTGAAAGTCGATTTCGCCTACGTTCGAGGGGATAGCAGTCAGATCCGGTTTCTTCGCCGTTGAGTCCATGAGTCTCCTTTAATTCAGTGCGTCAAAACGCACACCAGAGTTATCGTTATTGTTCTTATGCGTCTATTTCTTTAGGGGGCAGAACGCCTTGATCGTGCATCCCCCCGGTATCCATCGTGTTGCCTTGCCTCTGCGGGCTAATCCGGGATTGGTACACAAACTATTCACAGTTTTCTGACAGGGTCCGGACAGCTTTTCAGGGGCGTTTTCTACAGCTTATTCACAGCTTTTTACACAGCTTTTTAACGCCCTTTACCCCGTTTTCTCCCGGGGTGTTTTTCAGAGACAACGGCCAGATATTGTGCCGTATGGACTTCGCAAACACAACATATTGTTGTTTCAGGGATGTTGGAGAATGGAAAAATAATGGAAAAACCAGGGTCAGGTCTTGCAAAAACCACTTGTGTTTCAACTGCTGATCCGCCGAGATTTTCTGTGAAATTCCAGTAAGTAAGCCGTAAAGATCACGTAAACTCGCTCGACCGACTGAAAGCGCTAAGGGAGTGAAGATGGCCAGAGTAAAAAATAAAACGGCAATTGTTACCGGTGGAGGAAGCGGCCTTGGTGCAGCCTCAAGTGAACTGTTAGCGCGAGAAGGTGCGGCAATTGTCGTCACTGACGTGAACGCTGAGGCGGCGGAACAAACAGCCAACGTTATTCGCCAACGAGGTGGTAAAGCCGTCTCGCTTGCTCATGACGTTACAGATCAAAGTCGTTGGGAAGAAGTGATAGAGGCAACAGCCAATCAGTTTGGTGATCTGGATGTCCTCGTAAATAACGCTGGCGTATCCGGGACCGGGGGCGGGCCAATGGAGGATGTCGCTTTCGAAGACTGGAAAGTTGTCATGGATATCAACCTCGATGCGGTGTTTATCGGCTGTCAGGAAGCCATCAAAGCCATGAAAGACTCAGGTGGCGGCTCTATTGTCAATATTTCGTCCATCATGGGAATCGTGGGCGGCGCTGGTGCGGCGTACAACGCTTCCAAGGGCGGCGTGAGGCTTCTGACCAAGTCGGTGGCTGTTTATTGTGGCGAGAATGGTTACAACATTCGCTGTAACTCCGTGCATCCCGGTTTCATCTGGACGCCCATGGTTCGGGATATTGTGAACTTTGTGGATGATGTGGAAACTGAAGATGAGCTGAGAGAGATGCTAACGCTCCGGCATCCTATTGGTCGATTAGGCGTCGCAGAAGACATCGCCAATGGGGTGTTGTTTCTGTCTTCCGATGAATCCAGTTTCATGACAGGCAGCGAGCTGGTGATCGACGGGGGTTACACCGCGATCTAGGAAATCCCTTCGTTTCGCGCTTTGCGACCGCTTCACCCGAGATGAGGGCGAGGTGTCTGCGGCGCCAGCATCCTCTTTGCCAGGCAGAACCTGCCTCCATGGCACCAGTCCCCAGTCGATGCCCGCCGGCAGGTTCCGGTTTCTGCGGATAATTGAATTACATGCCCGGTCGAGAAAAGTGCATGCGGGCGGTAATGGGGTTGGTGTTAATCAGGCCCGGAAATACCGGGACGGCTCACATCGACTTCTATCGAGTGATGCTGATAGCGTTCATGGCGTCGCTTTTCCTCGGTCCTTCCATTCATCGAATTTATCGGCCCTGCGTGAAATGCAGTAGGGTTTCGACCATGTTATCTTCGGCCAGGCAACACTCAGTTATCAGTTATAAGAAGGACGTATTCATGCACCCAGGTGTACTTGCAGAGAAATTCCCAGACAAACCGGCCGTGATCATCGCCGAAACGGGCGAAACCATCTCCTTCAAGGAGATGGATGACGTGTCCATGCAGGCCTCCCAGCTGTTTCGCAGCCTGGGTCTGAATCGAGGAGATCACATCGCGATTTTGTTGGAAAACCATTCGCAGATGCTCAACATTTGCCTGGCGGCTCAACGCTCCGGTCTCTATTTCACGACAATTTCTTATCGTCTGCAGGAAGAGGAGGTGGAGTACATCGTCCAGGATTGTATGGCTAAGGTTTTTATTACCTCCAAGAGCCGCGAAGGTGTTGTTGAAAAGCTGAACCTGGATCACTGTGAGAAGTCCTACATGCTCGATGGTGTGATCGCAGGCTTCGAATCCTGGGAAGACGCCGTCGCATCGATGCCTGCAGAGAAAATTGCCGATGAATCTACGGGGACTGCGATGCTTTATTCCAGTGGCACCACGGGTCGCCCCAAAGGTGTTCTGAAGCCTCTGCCTGAAGGTGAGTACGGTGCAGAAGATGAAGGCCCTAATTTGTTTGCTCTGCTGTATGGCGCAACCGAAGACAGCATCTACCTTGGTCCTGCGCCGCTCTATCACGCTGCGCCTCTAGCTTTTACCATGGGTATGCTTGCCATGGGTGTTGGCGTCGTTGTGATGCAGCACTTTGACCCTGAGGGTGCGCTAAAGGCCATTGAGAAATACAAGGTCACGCACAGCCAATGGGTGCCCACCATGTTTATCCGCATGTTGAAGCTGGATGAAGACGTCAGAACCCAGTACGACACGTCGTCTTTGCAGTGCGCGATTCATGCGGCCGCGCCGTGTCCGATTCCCACAAAAGAACAGATGATCGAATGGTGGGGACCCATCATTCACGAGTACTACGCAGGTAGTGAAGGCAATGGTTTTGTCGCCATCAACTCGGAGCAGTGGCTTGCCCACAAAGGCTCTGTTGGTTTGCCCCTGACCGCCCAGCTGCATATCGTTGGTGAAGACGGTGAAGAAGTCCCTCAGGGTGAGTCCGGCACGATCTTCTTTGAAGGTGGTGGCGAGTTCGAATACTTCAACGACAAAGACAAGACTGACGAATCCCGCCATCCGAAAGGCTGGTCCACGCTTGGTGATGTGGGATATCTCGACGAAGAAGGTTACCTTTACCTGACAGATCGAAAGAGTTTCATGATCATCTCAGGTGGCGTGAATATCTATCCTCAGGAAACAGAAAACTTACTGGTGACTCATCCCAAAGTCATGGATGTGGCTGTGTTTGGTGTGCCGAATGAAGATTTTGGTGAAGAGGTGAAGGCCGTCGTTCAACCTAAGAATTGGGATGACATTGGCCCTGAGCTAGTGGCTGAACTCATCGACTTTTGTCGTGAAAATATCTCCCACATTAAGTGCCCAAGATCCATCGATTTCGAGAAAGAGTTGCCACGGCATCCAACCGGTAAACTTTATAAACGGTTGTTGCGAGATCGTTATTGGGAAGGCCACAAGACCAAGCTTCTTTAAACGCCAGGTGGGGTGTCGTTGCGTTGTTCATCAGAGCAACGCATACCCCGATCCGCATGCACTGTCCGTTGGGTCAGGCTGCGAAGCAAGTCATCTGAATTAGGAATTACCGGATTCCGGAATCCCTGCCAGCAAATCGAGAATTATCGAAACGGTCCCCCAGGCAAGGTTGCCCTCAAAGATGATGCGGGCCAGGACACGCGCCATGCTGACATCATGTCCGTCATGCTAGCCTGAGGCACCGTCAACGTTGGCAATAGGATTGACGTCATCAACCCTGATGTCCTTCAGCAATAGGCGTCGTCCGATCAGTAGACGCCACCCAGCTTTGAGTGATCCCAGGTAATGATTTTACTTGGTGTGAACTTCATGCCCATGCGTTTTTCTGCGGTTCTTATCATGCCCTCACGAACGGCTTCACCGGCATCTGATTGCAGGTCACCGCGCTGGACTGAAATGTTGAACAGGATATCCCTCGTCGCTTCTACATCGTCCAACAAGTCCACTTCTGTATAAATCAGCACGCTTTTCAGTTCCTCGTAGGCATCTCCTGATTCGACGAGCAGAGCGACCTTTGGGTCTCTCTTCAGATTGTTGATCTTCTGACTTTTACGAAAGGTCGTCATGTAAACGGTGTTGTCGTCATCGACGCAGTACCACATCGGCATGGGGTGGGGAAAACCGTCTTTGCCATTAGAGACAAGAATGATCGTTCGAGAGTTGCGCAGGTAGTCAGCGATTTCATCATCAGTCATTTTAATCTTGTCTCGTCGTGACATGGTTTGTCTCCTGTTCGTCGTTGAGGATGTTGAGTAGCGCGGTGAACAGGTCTCTTTTGCCAGTCATCGCGTTTTCCAGATAAGTAATGGTTTCCTCCAGGCTCTGATCCAGCGTCAGGCGTTCCAGCAATTCGAGAGCAATGTCTGGAAACATCCTGATCTCATCCACGAGTCTGGCACGTGTGTAGAGGTATTCGATGGCGAGACGATGAAATCCATCGTCCCAGCGATCGTCACTGCCGATCATCTGGCCAATGCGCTCTTTGGCGCCGGCCAATTTTCCGCGTTCGGCGTTCAGGTACTGCTGGCACTCATCGTTTTTATTCTGCACCAGCAGAGAAAGCGCCATCTCAATGATTTCGAGATAATCGGTTTGAACACGTCGGATAACCCGGATGATTTCCACGGCATTGTCGCGGGAATGTTGGTGCTCATCCTCCTCCAGAAGATCCAGTGCATGGTTGATCGTCGTTCTCATCGTTTGCGACTCCGCAGCAGATTAGCGGGCGAATATTGATCTGTAAGAGGTCGCGTATCTGGATTCCAATCAGGCGTTCGATCGAATCGAGCAATGTAGTTTCGGAGTACGATCTCATACTTGTCGAACTTCGGCTGCAGCATGTGGGCGTTTTCGGCGAGTCTCTGATTACTTGGCAGTGGTGAAGCGGTCGCCACAATAACACGGTTGCCGGTATGCGGCATTTTCAGGTTGAGTAGATCACCGAAGGCTGCCTGGTAGGTGGCTGACTCATAATCATAGAGTGCACTACCCTCGAACGTATTCGAAATAACAACACCATTTTCAGTAAGCAGAGCGGCAATATCCTGCATGAATTCGAGCGTCATCATATGTTCCGGAATGTATTCGCCGGTAAACGCATCGAGAATGATCAGGTCGTATTGTTTGTCTTGAGCGACGGCCCGTCGAGTGAATACTCGACCATCCACGACGTGCATTTTTGTGCGATCGTTCTCAACGAAATCGAAATATTCGCGGGCGACGTTAACGACTGCCTGATCGACCTCGACGAGATCAATTTCCAGCTCCGGAAAAACATCAAGCAGTACGTTTGAGATGGTGCCGCCACCAACACCGATCATAAGTGCCCGCTTCGGATCTGGATTGGCCATGAGGCCGGAGAACGTCATTTGTACGTATGCGAACACAATTCGATTCGGATTCTTTGTGTCGATGCAGGTCTGGTTTCTCATTTCCCTTTTCACGGAAAACACCAGGCATCGTTTATCGGCTTTTTGATTCACGATGATGTTCCGGTACAAGGATTTTTCTTTGTGTATGACAATATCTGCATACGACGTTAAAGCCGGTACCGTCAGGCACAGAGCGATCAGTAGTTTCTTCATTTGTGATCGTCTGGTGTCAGCGTGCGGTCTGAGATCAGTGCGATGAAGAAGCAAAGAATCAGCACCGATGCCATGGTGATCAGTATCTCGTTGATCTCGAACAGCAGCACCAGGTAGAACGAGGTGAGCAGTGTGCCGAGGGCGCTTCCCAGCGTTGAGACGAAGTAGAGACCTCCGGCGACCTTGCCGGAATAATGCGTCTCCCGAACCAGTAAGCGGACCGAATAAGGCGCAATCATGCCGAGGATGACCGTTGGAATAAAAAACAGCATGGACGCTGCAACCAGTGAGCCATACCTGGGATCCTCAATGCGCAGAAAAACCCAGTCCATCATTGCTTCCCCAAATAAAATGGTCGGCACCGCCGTGATGGCGGCGGCCAGGAAGAAAAAGCCGTATTTCGCCAGTCTTGGCTGATGCAGGGAGAGCTGTCCGCCTGTGAGGTAGCCAACACTCAGCGCGACCATGAATACCGTGATCACGCTACCCCAGACATAGATGCTGCTACCGAAGTAAGGCGCGAGGATGCGTCCACCCAGCAGTTCTATCGACATGATGATGAAGCCGCTGGTAAACGCCAATGTAAAAACGGTTGTGTTAGACAGTAATTCTTTTGAAGGCATGTCTGTCGCGCAAAAAGTCAGCAGTATACACGCTCGCCGGCGAGCTGAATGTGGCAAAATGTCCAGCTTTTCGAGCCGTCAGACCAGTTTGAATTCCCTGAGGAAACTATTGCCGATCATCAAGCAGTACCAGGTGCAGATGTACCTGGGTTTGTTTGCATTTTTCGTCGCTCGTTTCTTCGAGGTTTCGACCTACTACCTGGTCGCTGAAGGCATCGACCTGATCGGCGAGCTGTTCAAGGGCGAAACGGGTGAGTTTACGGTTACCCAAATCACCGTTGGCATCATCGGCTGTGTCTTTGCCCGGTTTGTTGTCGTGTCTTATGCCCGTCGAGCCATACGCCGTATTGGTATCGCCGTATCCTATGATCTGCGGCAATCTCTCTATCGCTCTGTGCTGACCCAGGGCCCAGAATTCTTCGCGAAGATCAGTGTCGGCGATGTCATGACTCGCGCGATCCAGGACATCACATTGATTCAGCGATTTATCGCGTTCGGTCTGATCGCGTTCGTCATCATGATTTATGCACCGCTGTTTGGTGTCTCGGCGATGTTGATGAAGTCGGCTTCGTTAACGCTGCTGATTGTGCCTCTACTGCCGGTGATCTTTATCTATGCGGTAAAGATGGCCGATGAAATGGGTCGAAGCAGTCGTGAAGTTCAGCAGAAGCTGAGCGAACTATCAGAACACACCCAGGAAAACCTATCAGGTATTCGGACCATTCAGGCTCAGGTTCAAGAAGAAAACGAAGTCGCCAGATTCTGGGAAACCAACAACGAATACGCGAACGCATTTTATGAGCAGGCACGCATCAATTCATTGATGTCTGCCTGGATGCCGTTCTTTGCCTCCGTGGCTCAACTTGTCATCGTGTTATACGGCGGACATCAGGTGATGACGGGTCAGATCTCAGTCGGAGACCTGGTGTTTTTCTTTGCCTGTCTGTCGATGTTGCTGCAACCGATTCGAATGGCGGGCATGTTGGTCATGTTGGTGCAGAGAGCTGCCGTCGCCAGTGAACGTCTGTTCGAGATTCTCGAGTCAGAGCCGGAGATTCAGGATGTGCCCACAGGTGATACCCCGGAGGTGATTAGCGGTGGCTTCGAGCTTCGTGATCTCTCGTATACCTATCCGGGCGCGGCAATTGCTGCGCTGAGAGACATTAATCTGACGATACAGCCGGGAGAGTCCATTGCCATTGTCGGCAGAATTGGCTCAGGCAAGAGCACTTTATTGAAGTTGTTTACCCGCATGCTGAATACGCCGCGAGGAAAATTGCTCGTGGATGGTCATGATGTGAATGACTATCCTTTGACGCAGCTTCGTGGACAGATATCCCAGGTGCTTCAAGACGCCTTTCTGTTCGGAGAGCCGATTTTCAACAACATCAGCTATGACGACCCGGAACGTCACCTTGAGTTGGTCTGGGATGCAGCGGACTCAGCGTCGTTAAGAGACTCGATCGAGGAATTCCCACTTCAGATGAACACGGTGGTTGGTGAAAGAGGGGTCACTTTATCCGGGGGGCAGAAACAAAGAACAGCACTGGCCAGGGGGTTGATTCGAAATGCGCCGGTGTTGATTCTTGATGACTGTTTTTCCAGCGTGGACACAGAAACAGAAGAACACATTCTGAGTCGACTAAAACGTCTTCGCGAGGGGAAGACCACCATTCTCGTTTCACACCGTATTTCCACGTTGCGCCATTCTGATCGCATCATCGTGCTGGATGAAGGTGAAATCGTCGAGATGGGTAGTCACGAGGAACTGCTGGCCAAAGACGGTGCTTACGCGCAACTGGAGCGGGTGCAGACGTTGGGTGAGGAAGAGGAGGTGCTGGCAGGATGAGCGAAGCCTCCACCGAACGCGATCATGCCATGTTTGATGCGGAGCTTTCCGGCGCCGTACTGAACATGCATCTGCTCGGTCGGCTGATGCACTGGCTCAAACCTTATCGTGTCAGCCTGATCGCGAGCACTGTTCTGGTTTTGATTGCGAGCTATGCTGCTGTGGTCATGGAAATCGTGATTTCACGGGTCCTCGTTGATTACATCATCGTTGGTGACACCGAGTCTGTCATGCCCGATCTCGGGATGATCGAATTGACGCAATGGGTCGAGGCGCAAACTGGCCTGTCGCCTCTGTTCTCTGCTGGCGTTGTGTTTTTTTTCCTGATGGCAATTTTTGGTTTGGCCGGTCATTGGCATCGGATGACCCTGAATGCCGCCATCGTCAATGGTCTGCGTGATCTCAGGCAGGACCTCTTTCGCCACCTTGAAACCCGCCCCAGCTCCTTTTACGACAAAGTGCCCGTCGGACGGATCATGACCCGTGTTACGAATGACGTAGAAGCGCTTTATGAAATGCTGCGCGGTATGGGCAGTCTCGTCGGTGAGTTCGTGCCGTTTTTTGTCGCGCTCATCATTATGTTCTCAACCAGCGTGAAACTGACGTTGATACTGTTGGCGCTGGTTCCGGTTGTCGCGTTGACCACTTACTTTTTTCGACAGGCTTCTCGCGAGGTTTTTCGATTGGTGAGAAACAGCGTCTCGGCGCTTAATCAGAACCTGCAGGAAAACCTCTCGGGGATTCAGGTGGTGCAGCTGAGTGGGCGGGAAGGGCGTAATATTCTCGATTATACCCGCCTCAACAAGGACAACCGACGTCAGGAATATCGATCCATCAATCTGTCGACCATATATGGCGCGTTTAACGATAGTCTTACCGCGATCGGACTTGGCCTCATTATCTGGTTCGGGGCAGGTGAGGTGATCTCAGAGGAGATGACGCTGGGCGGCGTCATTCTTTTCACTCGATTTATGAGCATGTTGTTTACCCCTGTCGTTACTCTGGGTGAACAACTGAATGTGCTGTTTCGAGCGATGGCGAGCGGCGAACGAATTTTTCAGGCGCTGGACTGGGATGAGCAGATTCATGAGCCGGAAGAGCCCGTTGAGTTACCGGAACGCATCAAAGGAAAAATAGAATTCAGGGATGTGCACTTTGGGTATGAGCGTAATAACCCGGTTCTGAAAGGCGTTTCTTTTTCGGTTGAGCCAGGCGACAAACTGGCCATCGTCGGGCAAACCGGATCGGGTAAAAGCACTCTGATTCGGCTGCTGGGTCGTTTCTACGATTTCGAAGACGACATGGTTTTCCTTGACGATGTTGATGTAAATCATCTTCACAGCCGTGATCTGCGCACGCGAGTCGGTGTGGTGCTTCAGGACTTTCATATTTTCTCAGGGACCATTCTCGACAACATCGTGCTCGGTGATCCTGGAATGACGCCGGAGAAGGCCATCGCGGCGGCAAAAACCGTGAATGCTCATGGTTTTATCAGCCAGTTACCTCTTGGTTATGACACGCCGCTTTTAGAGCGCGGTGCCAATTTGTCTCAGGGTCAACGGCAGTTGCTTGCCTTTGCGAGAGTCCTGGCGGCGGACCCTGAAGTTCTGGTGCTGGATGAGGCGACCGCGAGCATCGATACAGAAACTGAACTGCTGATTCAGGACGGTCTCGAAAAGCTGATGGAAGATCGTACTGCTATCCTGATTGCGCACAGGCTGCAGACGATTCAGCAGGCTGACAAGGTGCTGGTGCTCAGCAACGGGGAAGTTTGTGAATACGGAACGCATGAAGAGCTGCTCGCGCTCGAAGGTATGTATCACACGTTACATGAACTGCAGTTCCAGGACGTTCGCGAAGAGGGTTAGTCGCAGGCTTTTTTCTAGCCGCAGGCGCTTTCTCTTAGCCGCAGGCGCTTTTCTAGCCGCAGGCGCTTTCTCTTAGCCGCAGGCGCTTTTCTAGCCGCAGGCGCTAACCCATCGGCTGAGGACGACGAAGCCGCGTGAGATCTCGTTGAGGTCTGAATCCAATCGTGCAATGTGCAAAGTGCCGCCGTTATGTTCCTTGGACAGGTATTGCAGGATCTCTGAGTGAGACATCACGACAAGTTCCAGATCACTGGTCATGGGTGCCAACCAGAAAGGTTTTTCCAGAATCGTGAACAAGCCCTCTTTCATGTCTTCCTGGAGTTCGAATCCGGTGTCGGTCATCCACCAGCCTTTCTCATGGTTCTCGTTAACCTCTGGCGGGTAGTCAAATGCGCGGTGACGAAAAGCGTTGTAGGGATGAAACAGACGGCCCTTCACAAACGCACGGGTCTGGTTAATTACCCATCCGTTCTGTTTCAGCAGGGACTGTGCCGCGGGATGTTCAGATAGCTTCAATTGGTGATTCTTAACCCGGTTGAATTTTGTGGCCAGCGTATCGCTGGGGTCGGGTCCAAACCAGTTGCTGAGCTGTCGTTGGTCGTTCAATCCCAGATAGAACTTAACCGCCAGTTCCCAGTGCTCAACCTGCTCGGCGTGTTGAACCAGCAGGTCGAATTCTCCGATGGTTCGCTCACCATCGTGTATCGCCAGATTTCTCGAGAGGAGTTTGAGATCCGGAGTGGCCTCGATCCAGTTGCAGATGATGTCTTCGAACCGAATCCCGAGCTTATAGCTGTTCTGGCCTGGTGCTTCGATGTCACTGGGCAGTGACACAGAGTTAAACCACGTGGGTTCTTTCCAGTGTTCTTCTCGCGGGGACATCAGCGATGCGCTGGACAGACACCAGGCGAGGTCGTGCAGGTTTCTATCCGATTTGGTCATGGCGAGTTATCATAACGAAATGAGTATTCGTGCATCCATTGTTTCATTCTTTATCCGTCGAACGATCAGAGGCCAGATGGCCGGTGTTGAAGATCCGGCGGCCATTCGCGATCAAACGAACCGGTCTCTGGGTAAAACGCCCGAGGAAGTGAGCATCGAAGAAGTTGATGCTGGAGGTGTTCAGGCAGAGTGGGTTTGTTGGCCAGGCTGCAGCGATGATTCTGCGCTTGTTTACTTCCATGGCGGTGGTTATGTCTTTGGCAGCCCTGCAGGTCATCGTGATCTGGCCTGGCGACTCTCTAAAGAGGGTGGGGTCAGAGTTCTAATGGTGGATTATCGCCTCGCGCCGGAAAACCGTTTCCCCGCGGCGATTGATGATGCGACAGCGGCCTATCGATGGTTGCTGGATCAAGGCATAGACCCCCAAAAGGTCATGGTGGGTGGAGACTCAGCAGGTGGTGGTCTGTCGGTTGCCCTTATGGTCAATCTTAAAAATCTGGGTATTCCTCAACCCAAAGCGGCTGTGTTGCTGTCACCCTGGGTAGATCTGTCGGGGTCTGGTGAAACCATGATCACGAACGAAGATAAAGACGCCATGCTCACACCGGAAGCCATCCGGCGATTCACTGAGTTTTATCTTGGTAAGGACAGGGACCCCAAAGCGCCGCTGGCTTCGCCGATCTTTGCAGATCTGTCAGGTTTGCCGCCCACGCATATTGTGGTGGGAGACACAGAAGTGCTGCTGAGTGATTCGGAACGGCTTGCGCAAAAGCTTCGTGAAACTGGCGGCGAGGTGAAATTGGATGTCTGGCCCAAGATGCCGCATGTCTTTCCCATCCTCGCGCGAATCATACCGGAAGCAAAAAAGGCGGTCAGTGATATCGCTGAGTATGTGAGGGGGCACCTGGGTACCCAAGCACTTTGAATACCTTCCCGCTCGCTCGTGAGCTTGTTCTGGTTGGCGGTGGTCATAGTCATGTGATTTTCCTGCGGATGCTGGCGATGAACCCTTTGCCTGGGCTGAAGGTAACGCTCATTAGTCCGGATACCAGAACGCCATACTCCGGAATGCTGCCCGGTATGATTGCCGGGCACTATTCAGAAGACGACGTGCACATAGACCTGGTGCCGCTTTGTCGTTTCGCTGGCGCAGATCTGGTGTTGTCGTCTGCCACGGGGATCGATACCCTGAAACAGGAGGTTGCTGTCCGGGGCCGACCTGCTTTGCGTTACGACATGTTGTCACTCGATATTGGCAGTACGCCGTCCATGTCGCTCCTTGAAAACAAACAAGACCAGGTGGTCCCCGTAAAGCCCATTTCCAACTTTCTGGAGCGTTGGCAGCGATTTCTCGCGCGCTATGCAGAAGGTGGTATCGAACATGTGGGATTTGTGGGTGCCGGTGCCGGCGGTATTGAGCTGTGCCTGGCGGTGAATCATTACCTCACCCGGGTATCACCACTGAACAAGGTCCGCTGTCATGTTTTTACTTCCGGTAAAACGATTCTGGAGGAGTTCAGTGCCGGCGTGCGCATCCGCTTTGAAAAGAAACTGGTGAAGCTGGGTATCGATGTGCATCGCGAATTCCTCGCCAATGATTATAGAGAGGGGCAGGTCAATTCCGTAGACGGGCGATCAGTTCCCTGTGACGAAGTATTTTGGGTGACACAGGCCGGCGTGCAATCCTGGCCCGAAGACTCAGGACTAGCGGTTGATGAGCGGGGGTTTGTCACCGTGAAAGATACGCTGCAATCAGTTTCGCACGAGAACATTTTTGCTGTGGGCGATTGTGCGGCCATGATCAATCATCCCAGACCGAAGGCGGGCGTCTATGCTGTGCGCCAGGGTGCGCCGCTGTTTCACAACGTCTGTGCCTACGCTGAGGGTAAGCCACTCAAGAATTACAAGCCTCAATCGCAGTTTCTGTCATTGATCTCAACCGGAGATCAGGGTGCGGTTGCTTCCCGGAATGGTTTAAGTGCAGAAGGTGCCTGGGTCTGGCGCTGGAAAAACTGGATCGATCAGCGTTTTATGGTGCGATTTAACGAATTGCCCGAGATGCCACGGGCTTCGGTGAATGACCTGCAGGCGGAATTTGACGATCAGATGCAATGTGGTGGCTGCGGTTCAAAAGTGGCCTCGGATCTGTTGTCAGAGGTGTTGGGTGAGTTGATGCCTGGCGATGTGCCCGATGATGACGCGGTGGTTGTTCAGGTGCCTGATAACCACCAGTTGCTGCAGTCCGTCGATCACTTCAGGGGATTTGTGAATGACCCCTATCTGCAGGCAAGAATTGCCGTGTGTCACGCGCTGTCTGATATCTACGCCTGCGGTGGAAAACCCTTGTCTGTCCTCGCCAGCATCACTTTGCCTCATGGCAAGCCAGACGTCAGTCGATCGCTGCTGACGCAGTTGATGCACGGCTCGCTCGATCAACTGAAAGAAGAAGGGGCACGTCTTATTGGCGGGCACACCAGTGAAGGCATGGAGCTGTCGGTTGGCTTTACTGTAAACGGTGCTGTTAAGCCTTGCGAGCGGTGGGGTAAAGGCTTCTCAAAAACCGGGAATGTGCTTGTTCTGACCAAGCCGCTTGGTACAGGCGCGCTGTTTGCGGCGGATATGCAGTATCGTGCACAGGGCGATTGGATTGCTTCTGCCATCGACAGCATGTTGATCTCCAATCGCAGGGCCTCACAACTCGCTCGCCAGTTTTCCATAGACGCCTGCACGGACGTCACAGGGTTTGGTTTGGCGGGCCACCTGCAGGAAATGATCACGGATGAAGTAGGGGTGATGATAAATCTTGATTCATTGCCGCGGCTCCCTGGTGCCAAGGTATGCCTGGAAGCGCTCGGCATCCGCAGTACCCTGCATGATGCGAATCGGCGGACAGTTGATATCAGCGTTGACGATCCATCAGCAGAAATCCTCTTTGACCCGCAAACCGCAGGTGGTTTACTTCTGTCTGTTGCAGAAGAAGAGGCAGACAGGCTGCTGGAAGAACTCCGAGCGCAGGGTTACGAGTCCGCTGTTGTCATCGGACATACCGTAAGTCGCGTATCCGGGTCTGCTGCCATCACTTTTGGAGAGTAATATGACTGCTCCGCTGGTTTGCTGGAATTGCGGTGCTTCACTGGATGACATTCCGCGCCCGATCAGTCGCCATGCGAACTGCAGCAAGTGCTTCGAGGTACTGCACTGTTGCCGGATGTGCCGACACTACATGCCGGATAAACGTCCTTATTGTGATCACGACAGGGCAGAGCCTCCCGTTGAAAAAGAAAGCGCGAATTTCTGCGATTACTTCAAGCCAACCAACCGCTACAGCGAAAGTGATGCCTCGAAAGGAGATCGCGCCAAGTCTGATCTGGATGCGTTGTTTCGCGGTGAAACTGTCGACGAGCTTGACGTCGATGATGTGATTGATCTGCCGGATCAAGATGACGCGCTGAACAAGTGGAACGATCTGTTTGACGACTAATTGCTAAATCAAGACGCTTTGTTGAGGACTCTCTAATCAAGACGCTTTGTTGAGGACTCTCTAATCAAGACGCCTTATTTTTGGACCAGGGCTTAACCAGCACCTTTGCTTGCGTGTTGGGGGTTGCCAGCTCATCGAATGCATCGGGCACTTCTGCAAGGGTCTTTCGGCTGGTAATCAGCGGCGCGACATCAAAGGTGCCATCAGCGATCTTGTGCAGACTTTCAGTGAACTCCTCCATAGACCAGCCAAGCAGAAAATGCAGAGATAGCTCTTTGTTGATCGCGATCAGGGGTCTAATGTGATCCTGCTGCATACACACGCCGACCACCATGACCTTCGCATTCTGCGGCGCCCCCATAAATATGTCGTCGATCATCCCCGGAACGCCAACACACTCAAAGATAACGAGTTTGTCTTTTCTGACTTCGCGGTGTTCGTAGGGAGACACCTCCGCGGGATCGATCACGACGTGTGCACCAATGGATTCCGCAAGCGCCCGCCTGCCAGTAGAATAGTCTGCGGCGATGATGGCGCCGCCAAAACTTTTCTTCAGTGCCGTAATAATCGCAAGCCCGACCGGGCCGCACCCGATGATAAGGACGGACTCATCGCCCTTGAGTTCTGCCTTGTTGACCGCATGCAAACCAACCGCCATTGGTTCGGTTAATGCCGCAAGGTCTGCGTCCGTTCCTGATGGTACCGGGACGATCAGAGACTCAGACAACAACATGTATTCGGCAAAGCCGCCGGGAATCTGGTCGGAGTAGCCGACTGGCTCCATGGGCTCGCGCAGCAGGACCGGCGCAGCACAGACCAGTGAGCCCTTGGCAACGCTGCCTTCCGTGTTCGGACCATAGTCCACAACCTCTGCGCAGAACTCATGACCCATGACGACCGGGTTAAAGGTGGTGAGTTTAAAAGCGCCGCCGGCTTCACGACTTGTATTTACAAAGTCTTCCGTATGTCGGGCGGCGTGTAGATCACTGCCGCAGATGCCGCAGGCGATGGATTTAACCAGGACTTCACCTTTGCCGGGTACTGGGTCAGGCAACTCGGTTAACTTCAGGAGGCCGCGCTCCATGGTGACAGCCTGCATCGTTTTTAGTCTTCCTTGCCCGCAGTTTTGTCTGTGGTTCGGTAGTCGCCGAACTTGCCGTCACGTTTTGATAGCGCATCCGTCAACCCAGCTGCCAGTTCCTTGAAATGAGCTCGTGTGGATTTGGTATGAAAAGCCAGCGCCTGAATTTCGGTACCCTGACGAACTGCGCTGCGCAATCCCATCAACTCCATCTGTCGATGTACGGCGCGTTTGTTCATCTGTTCAATGTCTGGCGGCACTTTGGCGATCTTTTCTGCGATCTTCAGCACTTCGTCTTCAAGTTGCTCCAGAGGATAAGCGCGATTGGCGAATCCATATTCAGCAGCCTGGGTGCCGCTGATGGCATCGCCAGTCAGCATCATTTCCATGGCTTGACGCATACCGACAATCCAGGGAAAAAACTGGTTATCTGGTGGGCTCATACTCCGAACAACGGGATAGCCGACCTTGGCATCCTCAGCCACGTAAACCAGGTCGCAGGCTGTGGCGAGTTCTGTGCCGCCGGCGAGACAGTAGCCATGAACCTGCGCAATGATCGGTTTCGCCATATCCCACATGCGAAACGCGCCTTCAACCACATGCCTGGCCCAACTGCCGTCGCCGCCCGCGGTATGGAAGGGGCGATCTTCGTTGTTATTACCTTTCAGATCGTAGCCAGCGCAGAACGCCTGACCGGCGCCGCGAATGATGGTGACACGAACGCTGTTGTCCAGGTCGTTCGCCTCCAGCTGACTGAAGATTTCACCGCGTATCTGATTATTAAGCGCGTTACGTGAATCCGGCCGGTTGAGTGTGATACGTGAGACACCCTCTGAAGGTGTATCTACAAGAACAAATTCGTGAGCCATGGTTTATCCTGTTTTAAACAGCTTTGGGAGATCCTCGTCTGAAGTGTCGAGAATGGTGTCGACCCATCGATGGAAGTTGTGACCGCCTTCTTCGTTTCGACCGAACAGGACGTGGTCTTTAGCGCCGGTCTCCAGTGCCTTCTGTTGTTTGAGTCCGGTGGCATAGTCCTCTTCCTGCACGACGTATCGAAGGAAGTCGAACTGATCCAGCGCAGCCTTACGTGACGCTTCATCGGGTGGCTCTTTTTCCATCAGATAATTCTGAATGGTGTATGAGGTACCCGGTGTTTCACCAGGGAACAGCTGGGAAATCATGACGGCTCGACCGCCACCATCAAATCCGGCGATCGAGACATGTGGAAAAATGGTCCAGACGCCAGCGACCAGCAGTTCGGTTGGCCACTTGGCGTCATCATCGCCAAGCATCTCTTTCAAACCTTTCATGGGACCGGCGACACGCTGGTGAGGACCCCAGCTGTAATAGATCGCCTGGTTGGGAAAGTCCGGGCCGAATGTGTTCTTGTGCAAGATCGGCAAATGGTAGAGATCCATGTAACCGTCATAGGCGATTTTCCAGTTGGGTCCTTCGACCCGCTGGCTGGCGAACAGGTGCCAATCCTCAAAACCAAAGTGCGACAACAGTTCGTCGTAGCCCGAAAGGAAGAGATCAATATCCAGAGTGGAATTTGGATCGATGGTCACCCAGATAAGTCCGGCCTTTTCAAGACAGGGCAGCTCGGTCAGTCCGTATTGCGACTTGTCGACATCACCAAAGTCTTTCGGCGCGTACACGCCGATCAGGTCGCCTTCAACATTGTATGACCAGGCGTGGTAAGGGCAGGTGAACCGGTGGGTATTACCGCATCCTTCGTCCATGATCTGTGCGCCGCGATGACTACACATATTGACGAACGCTTTAACTGCGCCGGACTCAGTTCGGGAAATCAAAACAGGCACGCCGCCGGCGTTCATGGCTTTGTAGTCGCCGGGATGCTTGACCTCGGCCGTCATCGCCATCATCAGAGGCATTCGTTTGAATACCTGTTTCATTTCCTGCTGCCACCGAGTTTCGTCGTAGTAGTTGGCGGCAGGTACTTTAAGAATTTCATCGGGTTGCGGGATGGTGCCGGCATCACCGTGGGCGATGTTGTTCTTCGCCATCTCCACAAGCATTTCCCTAGACATGAGCGTCCTCCTCCTGACTCATTGCTTTCCGGTGCACGAACACGTTTAATTACCGTCAAGCTTGACTGTTTTTATAACAAGAACCATACACTCGGGAGGGTAGCATGTCATCAGACCTTTTTGATCTGACCGGCGAGGTAGCGGTGGTCACCGGTGCCGGTCGCGGTATCGGCGAAGGTATCGCCAAGGTCCTCGCAGAATATGGTGCGTCTGTGGTTTGCGCAGCACGTCGAACCAACGAAATTGAAAGAGTGGCGAGCGAAATCGTCGCCGCCAACGGCAAAGCCGTGGCATGCACAACGGATGTCACCAACAGGGCCGACCTGCAAAAACTCGCAGATGCTGCCATCAGTGAGTTTGGGCGCCTGGATATGTGGGTCAACAATGCCGGAGGATCACCGGTTCAACAGCCCCTCATTGAGCTGGACCGAGAAGAATGGGACAACACGTTGGCGCTCAATTTGACGGCGGTTTGGGAAGCGACGACGGTGGCATCGAAGAGCTTTACAGACAAGGGTAGGGTCCTGAATATCTCTTCCATCGCAGCGGAGGATGTCATCGAAGGTAGTGGCCACTATTCGGCCGCCAAAGCCGGCGTAAATATGATGACCCGTACCTTTGCTAAAGAATTGGGGCCTCGAGTCCGGGTGAATACCATCATGCCCGGATTTGTGCCCACGGAAATCATGATGACGGCACTTGAAATCACCGAAGAGCAATTGCCCATGATTGAACAGTCTTTGAAGCTGCCTGCGGGCAGACTAGGTACGCCGAGAGATCTCGGTGCTGCCGCACTCTATTTGTTGGCTCCCTCATCGGAGTGGGTCACAGGTCAGGTCATCAGAATATCAGGAGGAATGTAATGACCACTGCAAAAAAAGTACTGCTTACAAAACGTCCCGAAGGTGAACCGGTTGAATCCGATTTTGAAGTGGTCGAAGCAGAAATGCCCGAACTAAACGACGGCGAGGTGTTGCTGAAGGTCGAACATCTTTCGATTGATGCGTTTATCCGGACGACACTGGATGGTCCGCAGGGACTGCATGGCACCATGGATGTCGACACGCCCGTCATGGCCCTGGGCATTGGCAGGGTTTTGGACTCTCGATCAGATGAACTGAATCAGGGTGACGCGGTCTTTGGTCCCATGGGCGCACAGACCCATGTCATCTGGCCAGCCAATATGCTGCGCAAAGTGGACGAAAGTGAAGTGCCGGCACGAACCTACCTCGGTGCGCTGGGTATGACCACGGGCCTCACAGCCTATGCGGGCATGATCTGCTGCGGCGAAGTGAAAGAAGGGGACACGGTAGTTGTATCCGGTGCCGCTGGCGCGGTGGGCACTGTCGCCTGTCAGCTTGCCAAGATCGCGGGTGCGCGAGTGATTGGTATCGCCGGTGGTGACGAGAAGTGCAAATTCCTGACCGATGACATCGGTTGTGATGCGGCTGCGGACTACAAAGCTGGCGACCTTAACGAAAAGCTGAAAGAGCTGTGCCCGGATGGCATTAACGTGTTTTTCGACAATGTAGGTGGCGATGTTTTGGATGCGGCTCTGGATAACATTGCGAAAGAAGCACGCGTCGTTATCTGTGGTGCAATTTCCCAATACAACGATATGGAAAACGTGACGGGTCCAAGACTCTATCTGCGTATTCCGGAGCGGAACGCCCGGATGATTGGATTCACCGTCGATCACTACGCGGAACTCTTTCCGAAGATGGAAGCGGAGATCTCCGGATGGATCAAGGAAGGCAAAATGCAGCTGCCGGAACATGTCATGGACGGCATTGAAAACTTCCCTGGCGCGATTATTGCGCTGATGACCGGTGGTCATATGGGCAAGCTGTTGGTTACCCCTTAGTGTGGCCTTTTGAGAAAGTCGCTTAGCGTATTCTTGCGTTTCTGAAGCTGACTTCGCCGTTCTGACTTTGCAGGGCGATGAAACCCTTTGTCAGGACGGCGTCATTCAATCGTGCTGTCAGCACGCCGTTTAACCAGGCCTCTACCGCCGTACCTCTCGCAACGATGCGATAGCGGTTCCAGTGACCCACCGAATCCATCTGCGCGAGGGGTGGTGCTGCGTGGATGACGATGGCGCCAGTCCGAAAGTCCTGGTTTGGATGGTCATCCCAGATATTGATTTCGAGGCAGGTCAGGGGCGTGATGTCGTTTCGGTCCTGGCAGTGAATGAGAATGCCTGAATTCACAGAGGCATCTGGTTTGAATTCGATGGTTAACTCGAAGTCATCGTAGACGGCATCGGAAACAAGATAACCGTCTCCTTCGGGATTCTCGCTGGTGAGCGTCTCGCCGATTCGCCAGTCGGCGGTGCCAGTGGGAACCCAGTCAAGCGTCTGACCGACGCAGCCTGCCAGCAACAGCAGGCCGAAAATCATCAGTACCCTCAAGCGGATCGTCTTTCTGAGGCCGCTTTGGCCAATGACTTCATCACACGCTCTGTATCGTCCCAGCAGATACAGGGGTCGGTGATGCTCTGCCCGTAAGTCAGGCTGTTTGCATCCTCCACATCCTGGCGACCTGCCAGCAGGTGGCTCTCGATCATGACGCCGAAAATACCCTGATTACCGCGGGAAACCTGGGTTGCGATGTCGTGTATCACGTCAATTTGTCTCGCGGGAATCTTACGGCTGTTGGAGTGACTGGCGTCGATCATGATGCGTACCGGCAGTCCACCTTTTTCCAGCATGGCTGAGGCATCATCAACACTGAACATGTCGTAATTGGGATGTTTGCCGCCACGCAAAATGATGTGGCAATCGGCATTGCCTGCAGTCTTAAAAATGGCAGATCGGCCACCTTTGGTGACGGAGAGGAAGTGGTGCGGTTGTGACGCGGACTTTATGGCATCGATGGCAATCTGAATGTCTCCGTCCGTGGCATTCTTAAACCCGACGGGGCAGGAGAGCCCTGAGGACAGTTCCCGATGAGTCTGGCTTTCTGTTGTGCGCGCGCCAATCGCGCCCCAGGAAATCAGGTCAGCAACATACTGAGGACTGATCAGGTCCAGATACTCGGTACCACAGGGGAGTCCGAGTTCTCCGAGATCCAGAAGAAGTTGTCGGGCCAGGTGCAGACCTTTGTTGATCTGGAAACTGTTGTCCAGGTCAGGGTCATTGATCAGGCCTTTCCAACCGACGGTGGTTCGAGGCTTCTCAAAGTAAACCCGCATGACAATGAAGACGTCATCACTGACTTCATCAGAGAGTTTTTTCAGTCGTTCGCCGTATTCAATCGCGGACGTTGGATCATGGATGGAGCATGGGCCAACGACAGCAAGCAGGCGGTCGTCTTCACCCGTCAAAATGCTGTGGATGGTTCTTCGGGCAATACTGACGGTATCACTGACCGTTTCAGATACTGGAAGATCATCGATCAGGCCTTCTGGCGAGATCAGCTCCTGCGTTTCCTGGATGCGCAGGTCATCGGTAGTCACTGACATGTCCGACTCGGTTCTGTTTTTGAGGGCGCGTATGTTACCCGCAATTCCCGTGGGATTGAATCAAGCCTTCAGATCAATGATGACCTTACATTGATCAGTTGGAGAGCGCAGCGCCTCGAAGATATCGGGTAACTCGTCGAGAGAAACCACATTGGTGATCATGGCAGAACCGTCTATACGGCCGCTGATCATCATATCGATTGTGAAGTCCCAATCTTCTTTATCGTAAGCGACTGCCCATTGAATGCGCAGTTCCTTGGAGAAAGCGACCAGCGGCATAATGGTGTCCGGGGCATCACACAGACCAATACCCATGATCAGTCCTCGGCTTGGTGCGCGCTCGATACACTGTTGCATCAAACCCGGCGCGCCGACGCATTCGATCTGAACTTCGGCTTCGCTATTGGTGATTTCCTGAAATTGGGCGGCAACGTCCCCGCTGGGGTCAACGATGTCGTTAAATCCCAGTTTCTTCGCCATATCGATGCGTGCTTCGGACATTTCGCTGATGACAATGTGCTGCGCGCCAAAAAAGCGACACCAAATAGCACAAGCGAGACCAATGGGGCCGGCGCCAATGATCAGGACGCTTTTCTCGGCGACACCATCGGTCATCTTGACACTGTGCAGACCGATCGCTAACGGTTCGATCAGAGCGCCATTCAGATCATCTAACGCGTCGGGAATCTTCACGACCTGTGCCGGGTCTACTTTGACGAACTCGGCGTAGGCACCTTTGGAGCTGATCCCAATGGTGAGATCTTTGATAAAGGGCAGGGACGTCACACGATCGCCAAGACTGAATTCGTTGCCATCCAGGGCACTGCCAACATCCACAATTTCGCCAGAAAACTCATGCCCGAATACGGTATTGGGCGGTGCCATGAAAGGACCTTCTCGGGATGCGTGGATATCTGTGCCACAGATGCCGCAATGCGCGACCTGCACAAGAATTTCATCATCCGCAATCTCAGGTTTATCGATATCCTGGATGGACAGGGGCTCTCCAGGACCTGTAAAGACGGCAGCTCTCATTCATCTTCTCCGTATGTGTATTCGTTCAATATGACTTCTTCGGCGTCCGCAAAGTCCGTGGTGATGGAATAAATGTCTTCGCCAATGATCTTGCCGGTATCTTTCTCGAATGGCCAGAAGGTGACCGTTCTGCCTTTCGTGGCGTACATCTTGTCTTCGTCGACGTCCATGCCCATCTGCTTCAGCATGGCGCCGGAAAACGGCGTGTAGAGTTCACCCTCGGTGACCAGCGTGTCATCGCCGATCACGATCCGTTCCACAGCGTACTCAAAACGGTTTGAGCCGCTGGCGATCAAGCCGGCATAAAATTCTTTTAGAGCTTCAAATCCTTTGGGGCCGGTGTCTTCGGTTGCTGACCAGATGTGAAATCTCGGATTGTCCGACATGGTGCTCAGCAATGCTTCGAGATTGCTGCCGCATTCCGCTCGCACGTGTTGTCTGAATTGGCTGAGCATGTGACGACGCCATTCATCTGTTTCTGTTTCAAGAAGTTCGTCGACAATCTTCCAATTGTTTCGGCTGTCAACGGTTTTCATTTTCGAGTGCCTCCAAACGTTTTCTTCAGAATCAGCATGAGTTTAATGAAGGGGTAGATGTAAGGGAGAATTTTCATGTTTTTCTCGATGTCCCAATCCACAAGGGCTGCGTCCAGCCTGGAGTAGAACTGGTGGAACAGGGCTTGTGCGCGATCAGAGGAGGTATCCACGTTGTCCATCGGCATCGAGAACATTAAGAGAATAACGATCAGGTTCGTTTTGTAATCGTTGATGAACTTGTTGTAGCTGTAACCCATGACGCCATATTCAACCAGTCGGTCGTGATACAGCTTCAGAAGTTCCTGTTCTGTTTCTTTTCGATCTTCAATGCTGATGCTCTGTGTCATCCAGCGGGCAATGTCATTCACCGGATCGCCAATCCCTGATAACTGCCAGTCAATGATGGCAAACCGGCCGCCCTCTGCTGAAGGCTTGATGATGTTGTCGGACCTCAGGTCGCCGTGCGTCAGTGTAAACGGGTAGGGTGGCGCGGGATCAAATTTGAACAGGGGCGGCAACAGGTACATCAATCGTTTCATCTCAGGATAAGCATCAAACTTGCCGGTTTCCTCAACCTGTTTGACGCTTTCCTGGAACATGGCCAGGGCCTGTTCCATGGGCATGGATTTGATGATCCATTGAGCCCAGTCGTATTGTTCCAGGCGATCACTGTTCCACCACTGCGCATGAAGCTTGGCAAAGTGCTCGATAACCTGCCGCGAGGTTTCCTTGTCAGTACCGATCACCTGGTCACTGGGCTCTCCCGGCGCTAGGTCTTCCAGCAGTAAGACAAACTGGTTGGTTTCCTCTCGATACGCCAGGTAGTAGCAGTCCGCGATGGGTACACCAACGTCTGTGCCAATATCCCGGTAAAAGCCTATTTCACGTTGGTACAGGTTCTGGTCGCCCGCCATATCGCGGGTTTCCTGCTTGGTCGCAGCAAACTTTGCGATGATGCTCGGAGGCGCGCTACCGGCTTCGCCCTCATACTCGAGGTTCACCCTGGCGAGCTGTCCCATGAAGCCTTCGCCGACGCCGATGATGCTAGGGGTAAAGCCTGTCAACTTTGCGTCACCCAGTTGATCGTCGAGAGCAAACTGCAGCCAATCGACCGTCAGGTCGTCAGCGACCAGAGGTATGTTTGTCATTTTTTGTCTCTCTCTGTGGGATCGGTCTTAAGATCGTCTGGTAGATGTTCATGATGGTTCAGAAGCGTGAGTTGAGGCTCATCGTGAGGATGAAAGCTGACTTCTGAAACGGCGGCGTTGTGCATGATGTACTGGTAACCGAAGGCAGGTTTGGTACCGAGTAATCGAGCCAGAAAATGTGCGATGGCCGCTCCATGACTGACGAGGATGATGTTTTTGTCAGGATGTCTTGCGCGAATCTCTCCCACCGCCTCCATCATTCGATTGCCGAGTACGTTCGGCGACTCACCATTGTGACCATCAAAGTTGTCATCTCTGATGGAGTGTTTGGCGAAACCAAAGCTGTCGAGTTCTTCGTAGGTGACACCCTCCAAATCACCGAGTGAGCCTTCAACTAGTTGGCTGTGAGTGTGCAGCGGAAGTTCCAGTGCATCGGCAATGGCCCTGGCAGTGTCATGGGCACGCGATAAAGGGCTCGCGTACACCAGTTGGAAATCGTTCTTCTGTTTATCGAGGGCCCAGTTGTGCAGTAAATCTGCGGTCATCTTGGCCTGTGCGATGCCACGCTCGTTCAGCGGAGATTCGGTCTGGCCGTGGGCAATCTTTTCCAGATTGCCGACGGTTTCTCCATGGCGAACGAGCAGCAGGTGCTGCGACGTTGTCATGGGTCAGGCCGCATCCTCTTTGACGTGACGAACATTCACCGGGATTGCCGTCATGCGTGGCTGTCCGGTAATGGGATCATAGGTTTTGTGATCATCGATCAGGCGATTCGTACTTGAGCCTTTCTCTCGAACTTCACCCCAGTTCCCAGGAACATCACCCCACGCATGAGCCATGGAAATCACGCCAGGTTTTACGTCCTTGGCGGCTTCAGCAACGCCCACCAGCATGCCATAAGCACCCTGGATCTCGATGAGGTCTCCTGTGTTCACGCCCAGAGCTTCAAGATCATCAGGATGCATATAGGCCGGGTTAGTCGTGCCTTTTTTCTGCAGGTTGCTGAGTTGCTGGCCTGAAGAGTTAAACACATGTTTCAAGCGTCGGCTAATGAGCAGGTGCGTGAACGCTTTATCTTCGTCAATGATTTTTCCATCGCGCCAGCGATTCTCGTTGTAAACCTCCGTGATCTCCTCCGCCACACCGTCAGGTAGCAACAGCAGTTTGGCGTCACGACCATCGCGAGGTGCTTCAACACGAACATCCACCTCTTCGTAAATGTGACCCTGGCCTTTGTCTCGCATGGTATCAATGTCAATGCGAGAACCTGCGGTAATCAACTTGAGCACGTCGTACTTTGTTGGTCGTGTCGTTGGGTCCAGTTGTCCTCCGGGCAGATCGATGGGTACACCCATGCGATGTGACAGCTCCCAGTAGATTTCCCATTCTTCTCGGCTTTGCTCGTTTCTGGGAAGCACAGCTTTTGTATAGTGTGCGTAAGGCACGTCGTACCAGGTGTCCGTTAGTATTGTGACGTCATCGCGCTCCAGTGAAATGGTTGGCGCGATAATGTAATCCGCAAGCTTTGCCGTCGCTGACTTGTACAGGTCAACGCAAACCAGCAGGTCCAGCTTCTCCATGGCTTCGAGTGTCTTGTCCTGGTCGGGGAATGCCACCATCGGATTGCCGCCGAGGCAGAAAAGGGCTTTTACCTGGCCTTCACCATCAATGAGGATTTCATCATTCAGTGCGGCTGTTGGCATTTCACCAATGATTTCACCAAGGCCCCGTACGCGAGACTTGGGGCCTTTACCAAATTCTGGATTAGCCGCGTGAACATCGGCGTGCCTTGATCTGGCTGGCTGTAACATGCCCGGATTTGGTACCTGCTCACCTTCTTTGTTCACTCGACCGCAGATGGTGTTCAGCGTGAGGATCAGGTGTTCTGTCAGGACACCATGAGGTGCCATATCCGGGCCTGTACCGCCGACAGCAACACCACTATTGGCGTTCGCAAACATGCGGCTGGCTTCAATGAACTCGTCGATGTCGATACCACATCTTACTGCTACGTACTCCGGTGTGTAAGGCTCAACACGTTTGATGAGTTCTTCCAGTCCATCAACATGATGGGCGCAGAACGCTTGATCATGCAGACCCTCATCCAGAATGAGTCGAATCATGCCGGAAACGAAGGTGGGATCTTCGCCAGGGTTCACCTGCAGGTGCATGGTGGCTCGGTTCGCGACTTCCGTGCGTCGAGGGTCCACCACGATGACCTGCATGCCTTTTTTCATTTCATCCCTAAGGCGAGCATAAGGAGAGAAGGGTGGCGGACCGCCGAAGGGTGTGAACTGCGACACAACCGGATTGTTACCGATCATCATGCAGACGTCAGCGTCAGTAAATTTATGTGTGCCTCCGCCCCAGGTGCCGAATCGCGAGGCAGAAATTCGTTTGGCTGGCTGGTCGATGGTGACCGACGTGTAGTAGGAAGGTGAATCGATGCTCTTGTGCCAGGCTTTTGGGATCACGAGAGCCGCTGAATTCTGATAACCATATGAGCCGACATAGGTCGCGATTGACCGTGGTCCATGATCACCGATGAGTTGTTTTACTTTCTCAGCGATTTCATCCATCGCCTGATCAGTATCGATTTCCTCAAACTCACCGTTAGGCATGCGCTTCAGTGATTTGGAGATTCGTGCCGGTGTTGTGTACTGCTCGGGAAGCTGACGTCCTTTGATGCAGGTGTAGCCGCCATAGACTGGGTCAGATGTATCGCCTCGGACTTCAATGGGCTTGCCATCTTCTACATCAACCTCTATCGCGCAGTAGGCGTGACAGAACCTGCAGAATGTCTTGTGAGTTTCCACCATAGTCTACCCCCTCCAATGTTCACTCCAATTAAGAGTAGCAGGTGATGGAAAACCGTCAAGCGTGTTTGTTTACCCGGATTGGCTGGGGGTGAGTAATGCTCTTGCTTTGGCGAGTGCCTCAGATGCGGCTGCGGTGTCCTCTCTGTCTCTGGCGACTGCTGCCTCATGGAGGTACAGACCTGCGGATACTGCGCGATGTATCTCAGCCGGCATCAGCTTGAGGAAAGGGTCGGAAGCTGATGGGCTCTGCGCCTGCAAATCTCTCATAAACGCGAGCAAAGAGTCCTCTACGAACCAATCGACTTTGCCCGCTCTGACCGCGCGGTGAGACTCTGGCGCCAAATATTCAATCCAGGGCAAGTCGTCGGTATTGATCAGACTGTCTTTGATGAGTGCTTGCTCCGTGCTGAGCGAACCCAGGTAGTGGGCAATCAGAGGCACCTGATCGCTTTTTCCGGCATTGATCGCAGCCAGAGACTGAACGCTGGATTTCACCAAGGCATTGTTTCTTTCCAGAGGTTTTGTATCGATGTGACCAATCAGCGCCATCATTGGTTTTTCGGAGTAAAAATCGCCTCGCCATGCAGAGACCTGTGGAAAAACTTCCAGCATGGTTCTGCTGATGATGCCAATTTCTCTTTCGCTCACCTGATACAGTGGTACCCATTGTACAAACATCCCGTTTGAATTCAGGCGGTTTTTTGCCGCCTGGAAGTGTTCCAGGGAGTAGAGGTAACCAACACCAGATCGCCATGGGATAAACAGGTCCGCGATGATCAGGTCAAAATTCTCTCGAGTCGCGCGAAGGTAATTTCTGCCGTCCTCATGTACTAATTGAACGCGCGGGTCTTCGTGTAATCCGTTTACATGCGGCGCGAAATATTTTTTTGACGCTTTGATAACGTCGTTAACCAGTTCGGTGACGACAACGCGCTCTACGGGGTACTGCATGGCTGTGCCAGCGGTGATGCCAGAGCCCAAACCCAGATAGAACACGCTGGTGGGTTCAGCATGAAGCTGCAGTGGCAGATGGCTCTGCATCTGTTCCATCCGGACAGCGCCGCTGCCTCCGAGGGTGTACCAGTTGTTGAGTTTGACCCGCAGGCTGTCATCTCTTTGCAAAACCGCTACTGTACCGCCACTGCTTTCCCAGACTTCGAGCAATGCTTCATTGTTCTTTAGCGGTTGAATGCGCACGTTGGGCAATCTTCCCGGATCAAGCACGGTCACGGACAGAAACATAATGACGAGTGGTGCATATCTGATTCGAGCGTTCATCTCAGGCGCAAATTGAAATGTCAGTAGAATGGCCGTTAACAGATAGATCACCCCCATCAATCTAATGCTGCTCCACAAACCGATCAGTTCGAGTAAAACAAACCCCGCAATGATTGAACCGACAACAGCGCCGGCGGTATTCCAGCTATTGAGTCGACCGATAATGACCCCTGGTCGAGCATTCATATCCTCTGCATACTTATAGAGGTACGGCAGCAGCATGCCCATCAGCGTTGTTGGGATACCTACCAACACCACGATCGAGATGAGCACCTGGATCAGGTACCCCTGCAGTTCGGAACGATCGCCGATATAGGAGAGACCGTCTGTCCATGCCACAAAGCCAAAGGGCACCATTAGTACCGAGACGGCAGACAGACAGAGCAACCAGGTGAGTGTTACCTCGCGGTTCAGTTGAAAACCTGCAAGCCATCTGGATAGAAGTGCGCCAGCAGACAGTGCAGAAAGAAACACAGTCAGGATCGCCGCATAGCTGTAGACGGAGTTTTGCAGGACCTGCACAAACATTCTCGTCCAGAGAATCTGCAGTCCGAGGCTGGCAAACCCTGAGATGAAAGCAACAAGAACGAGTCGCGTCGCAAATTTTCCGCGGCCTGTTTTTATGTCGTGCTTGGAGAGGACTGAAAATTCTGATTCACCTCGCGATAGCCCGTAGGCGATGACGCCGACCAGGGCGGAGATGGTAAGCGCCAGGGCATAGGTTTTTTTAAAGCCCAGCCACTGAATAAGAAGAAAGCCTGCGAGCATGGCACCGGCTGCGGCACCCAGCGTGTTGATGCCATAGAGCCAGCCACTCCATTTCCCAAGCTGTGAGGCCTCTCTGACGAGATATTGCCCCATCACCGGCAGTGTTCCGCCCATGAGAAAAGTGGCCGGGAAGATCAGCACAATGGCCAAAATGAGCTTTGAGAGCGTCAGGATGATAGGGGTGTTGCCAAGCGCACTGAATACGATCGGAAAGATCTGGTTCCACGCAAAAAAGATCAGTAGGAATAACAGAGCAGCGATGACAATGCCCAGCTCAAGCATCGCATAGGTAAATAGCGGGCGTCTGATGTGTCGGAGCTTTTCGCCCCACACGTAACTGCCTGCGGCGATACCCAGAAAGAAAGCTGCCGTTGCCGCGGCTGCGCTCTGGGCCGTGCTACCAAAAAGCAGGCCCAGCTGCTTCATCCAGAGGACTTCATAAACCAGGCCGGTGACGCCCGAACTGAAGAAGATTAAGAATACGAGGGTGAGTCTGATGGTAATCAGGCCATTTGTGACGTAAAACTATTCAGATCGAAGTAGTCGCGCCAGACTGCGATTTTTCCATCCCGAATGTCAAAGGTACCCATCACAGGTAGCTCAACGCGTTTGCCCCCAGGCATATCAAATTTATCGATGCGCTCCGTCCAGACTCGATCGCCGTCTTCGGCAATCGCCAGGACTTCCCAGTCAACCGCTTCCGGGCCCATGCCTCGCATGGCAGCATCGACAAAAGCTTTGCCCTCCATGGTTTCCATGGGCACGTTGTCCCAGACCACGTCGTCAGTAAGCAAAGCTGCCGCACCATCCCAATCCAGGGTGTTCCAGCAGTTGATAAAGGACATCACAATTTCTTTGTTAGACACTTTTATCTCCATCAAAAAAAAGGGCTGCGGATGCAGCCCCAAGTGTTTCACAGTTAAGAGTAAAAACGCTACATGGAGTAACGGATTTCGAAGGCATAAGTTCGTGGTGCACCCCAACCCTGGAATCCGGTGTTCGGACCGCCAGAAGGTAACAGGAAGGTACCACCGCCAAGGAACAGAGCCTGTTCCCGGTACTCTTCGTCCGTCAGGTTTTTGCCTGAAGCCGTGAACGTGAGCGTCTGATCGTTGGCAAGCCGCATTTCGTAAGCAATACGTGCATCCCAGAGATCATAGTCGCCATCGAAGGTTCGAGCATCGGCACCGGCACCGGTGTTCACCAGCAGAAACTCGCCCGTGTACTTGTACCCTGCGTCAACGAACAGTGTCCCGTTGCCGATGTCCGTTACATAAGATAGGCGAACGGCATAGGTTTCCTCAGGCTGACGGGAATCGCTGTTGCCGCCAAGCGTTCGTAATGTGCCAGATGGATCTGGTGGGTTGCCCGGAATACTGGATGCACAGCCATCTACGCGATCACATGGCAGCTGGAACGCAGAGTTGTCTGCATCAGTACTGCCATAGTTGAAGGACAGTGTGAAGTTATCGTTGATGAGCCAGCGACCTTCAAATTCCCATCCGTCAAGAACGGCTTCATCCCCGTTGTTGATGATAGTCGTCGTTCCAGGAATAGATCCAGGGGGCAGCGAGATGATGGAGCTGAACTGGCCGCCTTCGAGTGTCAGTTCGTAGTAGGCCAGGTTCAACTGCAGAGCGCCATCGAAGAACTCGTTCTTGAGACCAACCTCGATCTGATCTGCGTTTTCAGGCTCGAATGGGGCTTCTGCAGGATCTCGAGCGGATCGAATGCTGATACCGCCTGAACGGAAGCCCTCAGAATAGTTGATGTATGCACGATTCGAGTCCGTGTAGTTCCACGTGCCTGACGCTGTCCAGATGGTGTCGTCCCAGTCATCTCCGATTGCGTAGGTTACCCCTGCCGTCGTGGGATAGCTGCTGAAGTCGAATTCTGCTTCAGGCCCAACCGTATCGAAGGTGCCTGTAGAATGATCGAAATAGGAATTAAAGGCATCTTTCTCTTCCTGAATGTTTCGAACACCCACCATAAATTCCAATTCATCGGTTGGTCGCCAGGTCAAAGAACCAAAGAAAGCTTGCGATTCGACATCCTCGCTCGCGATCTGAGTGGACCTTGCATTCGGGAATTGACAGAAAACATCACCCACGGTCGGGTTGGGTCTGAAGCCAATAGCCGCACAAGGGAACGAACCATCGGGCGGAAGTCCAATCGCTGCCGCGGGCAGCTGCAGAACGTTGTTTGTCCGCTGTGAGAAATCCAGTTCAGACTCGTAATAGTAGTAACCCACCATAAAATCTACATTGTCACTGATGCTGCCCTGCAGGCGGAGTTCCTGCGTGAAGATTTCAAAGTCCTGTTCGCGCAAGGTATGTAACTGTGCGAAGGGGATCGCCAAACCTGCTGGGCTTCCTCCGTCGAAATCCTGGTTTACGCCGTCAAAGCTGTCATGCCAGCCAGTGACGGAGAACAGGCTGAGATTGTCGTTGATATCCCAGGTTGCCTGTATCCCAAGCTGATCAACGTCATACTCAGTGGGTTCTTCTTTGTTTGCGCGGTTGATGAAGGGGTTACTGCCATCAAAACGGGGATCCTGTGGAGGGATTTGGCTAGTATCGTCAATGTTGTCGTACGTCATTAAGACTTCGAAATTTTCAGTTGGCAACCACCTTAGTGCTGTGGTGAAGGACTGAAAGTCTACATCACCTGCGGTTTGTCCCAAGGTGACATTGTCGTAGTAACCTTCCCGTTCACGTGAGATAGCGCCAATTTTCAATGCAAGGGTGTCCTCGACAAGCGGCAAATTGACCCTGGCTTTGTAGATCTCAGAATCAAAATTGCCGAGTTCTACCGAGGCGTTAAATCCAAAGTCGTTAAACTCAGGTTTCACCCGGTTAACCACGATGTTGCCGCCGATGGTGTTCTTTCCGAACAATACGCCCTGAGGCCCCCGGTTGATTTCGATACTTTCAACATCGAAGGTATCAATTAATTGTCCGGTCGACGAACCCATTTGGATCCCGTCGACGATCACGCCCACCTGCGGACTTTGCGTCTTCTCAATATCAGCGTAGCCGATACCGCGAATATAAAGTGCAGAGGCGCCGGGACCGGCGGTGTTCATTCCGATATAGACGTTTGGTGCCAGAGCATCAAAGTCACGCAATGTTGTGGGCTTTACTCTTTCGATGGCTTCTGCACCCCAGGCAGTGACCGAAAGTGGTACATCTTGTTGAGATTCGTCTCGTCGACGTGAGGTTACGACGACTTCTTCCATGGTCCTGCTGGTTTCTTCAGCATGAATCATGATTGGGCTGCCGATTGACGTTGCGCCAATCGCCACCCCCAACAACGTGCGGGTGAATTTCATAGCTCCCTCCTGATTATTGTTTTTCTGCCACTTTTCCGTCAGACACGGAAAACCAACAGTTGTGTTTGTTTTAGCACAACTGCTGGTTCAGTCAAGGAAGGAGGGGATAAGAGTTTTTATATCCCGGCGCAGTATTTTATGCCGCGGCGCAACAATTCGTAGTACTGGGGACGATCCCAGGAGCCTTTTTCGATTTCCGGGTAATACTCGGCAACGGGTTCCATGTCCCAGTGGCCTCGACAATGACCGAGGTTCAGGTAAAGCACTTCGCCGTCACCGGTTTTCTTGATGTAGTAGACGGCACGTTTGTCATCATTATTGAAATCTGAATGAATCCAGCCGTCACATGTCCCACTGTACTCCGAATACATCAGCAATTCGTGCTCTCCGTGCATCTTGCACAGATACTGTTCGTCATCGGTCTCGAACTCGCCGACATCTTTAACCAGTTCATGACCCATGGCCTCAGTTTTTACCGTGAAGAGCTGAATCGGAGGGTGAGCCATGAACTGAGATCCGAGCAGATCCATCACAATAGGAGCGGTCTCTGGTGCGTCTACACCATTTTCGGTGAACTCAAGGATAGAGTTGGTACCGTGTAGGGCGAACCACTTGCCGCCGCCCTTGATATATTCGACCAGCGCCTTCTGCTCGTCCTCGGATGGCATCAGGTTACAGGTGTAGGTGATAAGAAAATCACTCGCCTGGATACCTTCGATATCATGATAGTCCGCCGCTACTTTTGTCCGAATATTCGGATGCTCCAGCAGTAGTTTCAGGATTTCCTGGCGTGCGAAATCGATATCGTGGTACATCCCGGCCGCAACCAGGTAGGCGTTGATTTTCTTATCTGGCATAACCCGTTTCCCTCTTATTATTTTTTAGAACTGGATACGCTGTGTCATGGAGCCATCAATCACAACGTTGGTGCCGCTGGTGAAACCTCCACGAGGTGATGCGAGTACAGCCACCTGCACCGCGACCTCATCAGCTGTGCCCATACGACCCAACGGGATCTGTGCAACCGTGGAGTCATACAGCGCTGCCATATTTTGCTTGATCATGTCCCATGAGCCACCTTCGATGAAGATTGGGCCTGGACTGACCGAGTTCACGCGAATACCCTTGGGTGCCAGCTCGTGAGCCAGCGCGCCTGAGTACTGCAGCAAGGCAGCTTTAGTTGCGTTATAGGGACCTGCGTTCATGAACTTTTCAAGCGCGGCAGTGGTCGAAATAAAGATGATGCTGCCACTGTCAGATTTTTCCAGATGAGGCGTTGCGGCTTCGACGCCGTTTACGGCAGCAACGACGTTTCCCTCAAACTGATTTCTCCAACCCTCAACACCGGGTGCGTTTCCACCGGCAACGTTTGAGACGAACACGTCCAGACCGCCGAGCTCTCCGGCAGCTTCGTCAATAAATCCTTTGAAGGCGTCGCCGTCCGTGACGTCAACGGCTTTGCCGAAGCACTTCACGCCTTTGGCGGAAATCGCTTCAACCGCAGCAGTGACTTCATCAGCGTTACGTGCACACAGTGCGATGTTGCAGCCGTCATCTGATAGTGCTTCGACAATCGCACGACCAATGCCTTTGGTGCCACCGGTTACAAGCGCACATTTTCCTGATAGTTGTAGATCCATGATTTTCCCTCCGAGGAATGATTTTCTGGCACGCTGCGCCATCTTTGATTTGGACGATCAAGCGTAGGGAAGGGAAAACCGTCAGTCAAGACTGTTTGTGCTGACTAAGAGTCGCGAGCCCAGCTCAACGCAGCTTCGCTAGCAGCCCAGTGAATCGCATTTTCCAGGAGTTTCAGATAATGCGCATTCGTGTAGGCTTCCGGATCATCGCCGCCCTGAAGGTAGGCGATCGGGCTGTTGCGGTATGTCTTCACCCAACCTACGAGGTTGGAAGCGTCGTCATGCTGCCAGCCCTCGTTATCGAACATCTTTCCCTCGGTGACAGCTTTGGTTGCCGAGTAAAAATTGTCCCGGGTGAAGTGATAGTCACTGGCGAGCAGGGGTATGACACTGTCCTCGAAGACTTCTGACAGGTACAGCTCGTCCGTCATGTTAAAAGACTTTGGTAGTCCACCCGTGATCGGGTGGTTCTGCAGCACACTGACCGAGTGCGTCACTTTGTGTCGATAGCCACTATCCGGGAGAGACTGGCCCCTGAGTTCGCCTGCCATGTAAAGAAAACGCCCCCCAATAATCTCGGCATACTCTTCCCAGGCCGGCCATCCTGCGATGGCGTGGTGCATGAATACCATGCCTTTCCCCGCTTCCAGCAATGACATCAACGAGTTCTTGTAGACATCTGTCGGTGTCTCAAAGTCAGGACCGCCCGCCCCGAAGTGGATGCCTGGCATGTCGTACATGACAAGGGCGTCATAGGGTTCGGCGTTGTCAGGTGAGAAAAAGAGTCGAGCTGCGGGCTGTTCCACATGGGTCCAATTCACATCCAGTGCATCAAACATGCTGAAAAAAGCATCTCTTTCGAATGGATGACCTTTAGTCACAAGTAGAATATTTGGTGTAGCCATAGCTCAGTTGACGGACTCGATGGATGACGGATTCGACCAAAGGCGTTAGTATCAAAACATGGCAATGGTTCACAAACAACAGACAGATCGCACCCAGTCAGTGCGGAAAAACGATAAAACCTGGCAGCAGACTAAGAGTGAAAACACTCGCGCGACTATCTTGGAAGCGACATTGGAGTGTTTCTTTGAGTTGGGTTACGGCAGCACGACGACTGAAAAAGTCGCGAAGAAAGCAGGCGTGTCACGCGGTGCCATGCTGCATCACTTTCCAAGCCGTCTCGATCTCGTTAAAGCGGCGGTTCGCTATCTTTACGAGCAACGTCTGCGCATGTTCGAAGAGAGTGAGCTGAAAATCAATGAAGGCGCGAATCATTCGAGAATTGATGAGGGTATTGATGCGTACTGGCAGCAACTTCACTCGCCGTTGTTTACGGTGTTCCATGAGCTGCAGGTAGCGGCACGCACCGATCCCGACCTGCAGGAAGTGTTGGATAACTGTAATCAGGAAATGGATCGATCATGGGGCAAGCTCGCCGCCAACGTCTTTCCTGATCTGGCGCTTTCGGAAGAATTCGATAACGCCAATTTGCTGACCATGTTTCTGCTCGAGGGCATGGCGGTTCGAGGCCAGACCAGTGGCCCCGCGCCTGAAAAAATGATTCCCTGGTTGAAGCAGCAGTTGCACGCGATGTTTGCAGATGTTGCTGAAGTTGATCGTGAAGCCGCCAGTAAAAAGGTTGATCTTGACTAACCCGGTCGAAGACGAACTCGCTATACGTCATCTCGTATCGGTTTATGCGGATGCCGTAAATCGGCGTGATGGTCATCTTTGGTCGAGTACCTGGGCGGAAGACGGTGTCTGGGTGCTTCGCGGTCATCCGATCGAAGGTGTCGAGAACATTGTCAATACGTGGCATGGCGCCATGAGTTCCTTCGAATTTGTGGTGCAACTCGTTTATCAGGGCACACTCCAGATACAGGGCCATGAGGCCACGGGCCGTTGGTATCTGGCAGAACATCTCATACCCCAAGGTGCAGAAAACGGGTTCTTTAATGTCGGCACTTATGCAGATGAGTATGTGAAAGAGAACGGTATCTGGTTATTCAATAAGCGCAGCTATCACGTGCTCTATAACGATGAGGGCAGGGGTGACATGAGCGGGATCGCGACGCCGCTACCGTGATTCCTTGAACCGTCAGGTACTACGGTTCCTTGAAACGTCAGGTACTACGGTTCCTTGAACCGTCAGGTACTACGGTTCCTTGAACCGTCAGGTCTGACGGTTTCCTTGACTGAGTTTCAATCCCTTCGGTAGTCTTGTTGCAGTTTCCTATGACCCGAAGGCCACGCCATGAGTGAACTGAACGTGCAGCTGTTCAGCCCAGAAAATCTGATCGATCCCTATCCCGCCTACAAGCAGCTTCGCGATGAATCGCCGATTTACTTCATGGCTGAAATGAATCTTCATGTGGTAACTCGATATGACCTGCTGAGAGAAGCCATCAAACGCACCGATGATTTTTCATCCAAGTACGATCGGTTCCTTGGCGGTGCCAGAGAGTTGATGTTTTCGACGCTGTCGGATGATCAGAAGAAAAAAGCGATGGATATCGAATCCCAGATGGTTGAGATCCCGCCGACCATGCTGACGCTTGATGAGCCAGAGCACACACAATTTCGTTCACTGGTATCACAGTTGTTTACAGGTTCTCAGGTCAAAAAGAGTGAGGATCAGGTGCGCGCGGTGATCATGAAAAACATCGATACGATGAAAGGGAAATCCGATGGCGATTTCATGGAAGACTTTGCGTTCCCGGTGCCGCTCGAAATTATCTCTGATCGCCTCGGCATTCCAGTGGAGGACCGCGACTTCTTTTACCCGGCAGCGACTGCCGCTGCTGCTGGTCTCAAGATGGCGCCACTGACGCCCGAGCAGATCATTGAAAGGGGGCAAATTGCACTGGACCTGCAAAAGTACCTTATTGGATTGGTTGAGGCGCGGCGGCAAGACCCGCAGGAAGATATGATCACGATTCTTGCTAACTCGAAGCTGGAAGAAGCGGATCGAGAGCTTACGCATGGCGAAATTTTGTCGATTCTGAACCAGTTCCTGGTGGCAGGACACGAAACCACGACCAGTACTTTTGGTTGGGGCATGCTAGCGCTTTGCGACAATCCAGAGATTCAGGACAAGATTCGCGGCGATGAAAAGCTCATCAAGACCTTCGTCGAAGAAACTCTGCGAATTGAGGCGCCGGTTCAGGGGCTGCCAAGGGTCGTGACTCGAGATACTGAGCTTGGCGGTTACGCGCTCAAAGAAGGTGACATGCTCATGCTTCGTTACGGCGCAGCCAACCGTGATGAGCGTCAGTTTGAGAATCCCGACGACGTGGATGTCGAGCGCGCGAAAGCCGGCATGCAGATGGCGTTCGGCTCTGGTGTGCACTTTTGTATCGGTGCCCCCCTAGCCAGACAAGAACTTAATATCGGTTTTTACGAATTGCTGGAGCATTTCGGAGCGTTTTCTCTCGATGCTTCCAAAGGACGACCGGTTGCGGACCCAAGCTTTATTCTTCGGGGTCTGCCCAACCTGAATTTGACTTATCAAGAAAGGTAAACAAGATGTCAGAAATAGAAGTAACCGCCGCGGATAAAGACGCATTTTTTGCAGATGTCGGCAAAGCCAGCGCGGAAGCGATTTGGTGTGCCTGGGCAACGCAAAGCAAAACCGGCCCCAGGGTCCGAATGGTGCATCCAACCTGGGAAGATGACGTGCTTTGGTTAGCCACGTCGCCTGATTCACCTAAAGCAAAGCAGATGGGTAATGCCCCTGAAGTCGACATTCAGTGGCAGGTGTCACCACCGAACTTCATTCACATCATGTGTCGAGGTACGGCAGAGTTATTCATGGATGATGAAACGAAAGCCCACGCCTGGGATGCGTTGGACTATGACTTGAAAGACTTCTGGCCCGCGGGTCCCTCTGATCCTGGTTTTGTTGCGATCAAAGTGACGCCGACCAGAGTCGAGTTGTCAGAAATGTTTGGTGGCGTGAACAAACGGGTCTGGCGGGCGTAACTGACGCCCTGCATCTCGACCGTAGCGGAGAGATCCAGAGATCTCCCTGCGCGCGAGGGCGAACCCGGTCGTTGGTGCGAAGTTCTTGGCTCAGCCGCCAGGGTTCATTGACTGGGAGATCACGGAGTAACCTTCTGTGGCTTCCAGTCGTTTGTTCACAACCGCCTGGTATTCCGGGCTGTTGTACCAGGTCTTTGCTTTCTCTGTGTCTTCAAACTTGATGATGACAGTTTGAGGACCCGGTGCTTCACCTTCGACGGCCTCTGCCGCGACATCAAATGCCACCAGTTCGCCACCATATTGAGCGAGAGTCGGTCCCGCACCTGCGGAGTACTCCATATAGAGTTCTGGGTTCTTTACAACGTACTGTGCGATAAAGTAAGCGGCCATGCGGTTCCCTCAAATTTGTTACTGAATAAATTAAAGAATGTCTTCGAGTGTGTCACAAAACCTGAATGAAGTCAGCGCTGGCTTCAAGCGGTACAATCGTGCAGCAGACAACAATAAGGCGGTCATTCTGAAGCAATTGCAACGCTTGCTGAATGATGGTGACCGTCTATTGGAAATTGGTAGTGGTTCTGGTCAACACGCCGTTTACGTGGCGGATGCACTGAAAAAAATCCAGTGGCAGCCTTCCGACAGGGGACCTTACTTTGCTTCTCTTCAGGCAAACCTGGCTCAGGTAACACTCTCCAATCTTGCAACACCACTGTACCTGGACGTCAGTTCTTTCGATATCCCCGGAATCTTTGATGCAGTGTTTTGTGCGAACGTTTTTCACATCATGCCCGCTGATTTGATTGAACCGATGTTCTCGGGCGTTGATCGGTCGCTTTCCGATGCTGGTGTTTTTGTCGTGTACGGGCCATTCAAATATGGAGGAGAGTTCACAACGGCTTCTAATGAGCAATTCGATGGCTGGCTGAAGTCTCAGGAAGCCCATCAGGGAATTCGTGATATCGAAATGCTGATAGCAGGGGCGGCGAAATTTGGTCTAACCCTGAGTGAAGATAACCCGATGCCAGCCAATAATCAGCTGCTTGTTTTCAGGCGTCAGAGTCAGTCGCTCGAGAATTTTGTGCCAGGTGCGTAATAGCGCTGGTGCCAGATCCCAGTTTGATCCTCTCCTTCATGAGGCATGCGCCAGCTTTTCACCGTCGCTTTGTCCATCGGTAGCCGATACAGGGCACGTTCCTGATCAATGGTATTTTGAACGTAGTCCTCCGCCGCCTCCGCAGGTACGTACCGTTTTGCAATCTCGCGGTACAGATCCCGCCAGCGGTCATCTTCACCAAGGTCGTGAACCAGCTCTGCTGAGCCTTCTGCGATGACTTTTCGGTAGGGCAGATTTTGCTCATCAATACACAGGCTCACTCGAGGATCATGTTTCAAGCAGCCGAACCACTCGGATTGAGCGCGTGGCGTAAAGCAAATGGCGTCGTCGTGATAGATGAACCAGATTGGTGTGACCAGCGGGCTGCCATCAGCTCTGACGCATGCAATGCGCAATAGTATTCCGGGTGTTTCGAGAAACGTGGTCTGTTCTTGTTGGTTGAGGCGTGGCATGCAGACACCTTTTGCTGATTGCGGTAACGTCTTGGCATTATAAACAAGTGGGGCAGGCAAAGATGATTTCGGAGAATCAGGCTTTTGAGGCATTTATTGACGAGTATCGTTGGGCGATTCTAACAACCTTGCGCCAAAGCGGTAGTCCAGTGTCTTCTGTTGTGGCCTATGCGCGAGATGGCGATGACCTGGTTGTCAGTACGCCAGGAATGACCTTCAAAACGAAAACGCTAAAAAATGACGTCCGAGTGAATCTTTGTATCATCAACAACGAAGAACCGTTTAATTTCGTTGCCGTCGAAGGTGTCGTGACGATCCAGTCGGATGACCTGGTCAGAACGACCCGGCTTGTTTTTGAGAACATCAAAGATTCAGGTTATCAGGAACCTGAAGACTTTGAGAACTGGCTGGAAACACAGCAGCGGGTGATTTTGAGGATTAAGCCGCAGCGGGTCTACGGGGTAATTCGTTAGGACGCGGGCGACCGAAGTCGCCCACTGGTGGAGCGCGATCATTGGGGTGCTCGCGCCTTAGGAACTCTCTATTGGGCGGCAGCCGTGAGATATCGGTGATCCACCGAATCTGCCGCGGCGGTTACTGCATCGTTGAAACAGGCCTTGTTCTTGCGATAGTTCTCTAAAGAACCTGCTGTCTTGTAGTCCTGCGAACCACAAACTTCTTTCGCTGCTTTCTTAATACGCGCGTGCATGATCTGCTGACCGTCTACGGTGGTCAGATCAAGATCTGCCAGGTCAACGCTTACTGAGCCGTGTGTACCTTTGATCATGGCTGCATTTGCACCCAGAGACAGCGATAAGGCGGCGGCAGTGATTGCAGTGGTGAAGGTTTGACGAATTTTCATGTTGCTCTCCCTTTGGGTTGTTTGGTTTCAGGTTGATGTCATCTCATCTGACCTGTGCCTATTAAGACGTAAGTGACGAAAAAAGGTTTGCAAATTGCGGTGAGTTGAGCGGAACTTCTGACGAGTGTTTTAGGCCGTCGATGAACCGAATTGCTGTATCGATGAAATGAAGGTGGCCGGCAGGTCTTGATACTCGCAGGGCTGGGGCTGGTTGCCAAAAACTGATGGTCAATCTAAGGTTAGAGAAACCTCACCAAGAAGGGTTGGCTATGAGCACAGTAAAAAACATCCTCGACGAAAAAGGCCGCAACGTCTGGACCACTGATCAAGACTCCACGGTTTTCGATGCGGTTGCACTGATGGCAGAAAAAAATGTCGGTGCACTTGTTGTTACAAGTAGTGAGTCCACCCTTGCCGGTATTCTTTCAGAGCGAGATTATGCTCGTAAGGTCATCCTTAAAGACAAGGCCAGCAAATCGACCAAAGTCAGTGAAATCATGACAGCGGACGTTGTTTTCGCCAAAGAAGACACACTTCTGGATCGCTGCATGGCGATGATGACCCAAAGAAAAATACGACACCTACCTATTATCAATAACCAGGGACCGGTTGGCATGATTACCCTCGGTGACATCATGAAGACCATCATCAAAGAACAATCTTCAACGATTGAGGAGATGGAAAGCGTGATGTACGAAGACCAAGGGGGAGAGGGCTGAGCAACCCAAGAAGTCGCTCATGACAGAAACTGTAACGAACAGCCGGGCGCGGGAGCGGCCGTCCTGGTATCGATGGTATGCGCTTGGCGTGCTGGTGCTGGTTTATGTTTCAAGTCATGTAGATCGCCAGATCATGGGTATTCTCCTTGAGCCCATCAAAGGAGACCTCGGAGCTAGTGATACACAGATGGGGTTTCTGATAGGTATCACTTTTGCGCTTTTTTATGCCACCCTGGGTATACCCATTGCCATGCTGGCTGATCGAGGTAATCGGCGCAATATCATCACGATAGCAATCACTGTCTGGTCAGGTATGACGGTGCTCTGTGGCTATGTCCAGTCATTTGCGCAGCTAGCGCTTGCGAGAATTGGTGTCGGTATTGGAGAGGCAGGCTCGACGCCTCCGACGCACTCCATGATTTCCGACATGTTCCCAGCATCCGAGCGCGGCACTGCGATGGGCATCTACGCCATGGGTATTAACATTGGTCTTCTCGTTGCGTATCTGGGCGGTGGCTGGATGAGTGAACACTGGGGCTGGAGGACAACGTTTATTGTGGTTGGCTTGCCAGGCCTGCTTATCGCGCTTCTGGTCAGATTGACCGTTGATGAGCCGGTTCGTGGTGCGTCAGACAGCCAACAGTCTTTGAACGATGCGCCGCCTTTTATGAATGTCGCACGACATCTTTGGCGAACACCAGCGGCACGGCATGTGATTTTTGGTAGTTCACTTGCGGGTTTCGTTGGTTACGGGATGACACTCTGGTTACCCGCATTCTTTGTTCGATCCCATGGGCTCTCGCAAACGGAAGTTGGCCTAACGCTGGCGCTAGTGAGTGGCATCGTAGGAGGTATCGGTACTTTTACCGCCGGTAAGTTTGCGGATATGTTGGCGGCGAGAGATGTACGCTGGTTTGCCTGGGTTGTCGCCATTGGCAAAGGCGGTCTGGTGCCGTTTTTGGTCTTGTTCTTCCTGATGCAGGATTTCACAAATGCCATTCTAATCTATCTGATACCTGCCTTTTTTGGAGGCTTTTACCTGGCACCGACCTTCGCCATGATTCAATCTCTGGTTCCACCGGAAATGCGTGCAGTTGCTGCAGCGATTACGCTGTTTATGCTGAACATTATTGGCATGGGTATTGGGCCACAGGGTGTCGGTATATTGAGTGATGTGCTCAGTACGGAGTACGGAAAAGAGTCGTTGCGATACTCGCTAATGATATTCGGTACAGTGAATATCTGGTGTGCATTCCACTACTTTGTTGGCGCCAGAACGCTGAAAGAAGACATAGCGAGGGCGCAGGCGAACACTTAGGCGTTACCCTCGCTGATGGCAAGCTGCTCTTTAACTGCGGTCATAAAGTGATCCATACCGCAGGGCTTGTTTAACATTGAGTGAGCCAGACCATTGTCCAGAATGCTGCTCATCTGTTCCTGGGTTCCGTAAGAGCCGGTGATCATGATGCGACGGAGGTCCTCCCGGTCTTCTATAACTTCTTCCAGGCATTCGATACCCGTCATTCCCGGCATTCGATTGTCAGTGATCAGAAGATCAAAGCTGTCGTCCAGATCCTTTAAGGCATGCTCTGCGCTGCTGTAGCACACGCAGTGGTAACCATTATTCGTGAGTACGGTGCAGTAGAAGTCCAGAATGTGCGGCTCATCGTCCACAATCATAATTTTCTGTTTGTCTGCCATTGTCGTGCTCCCCGGGGAGCTTATGTTCGTTGTCATTTGACAACAATGAGCATGCCAACGCGATGCCCAGCGCGAAATCGCCGAAAACCACGAGTTACCTGACTTTCTAATGGGGATGAAGCTGGCGCCAGTCTGACGCGAATGGCCCAAAAACTATGAGCCAGGGCACTGTTGGCGGATTCAGGTACCGACGTCCAGCCCTTGCCAACCGGTGTCGTCGACCAGCTTTTTTAGTTTTGGTGGGCGATATTCGGGGTTGGATTCGTAGCGCTGCTTGACGCTTGGATGAAAGCGGATCGGGGTCTCTGGATAAACGAGGTCACGGTCCAGTTTGCCGCGAAATCGATACAGCTTTCGCCGTGACTCATGCATTTGGGCCAGGGTGCCATCGGTGAGGGATGTCTTCAGATGATGCTCGACTTCGAGCCCAGCCGAGCTCGCCTCATCCAGCATCCATTGTAGAGGCACGTCGGCAATCGCTTTTCCGTCATCGTCCGGCTCATAAGACCCGCCAACATCTGCATGGGAGCCTGCAAACCAGATCTGCTTTAAATCCACGCCGGGTTTGGGTTGCCAGATCGTTGGGGCGAAGTCTTCTCTACGTTCATCGATGGCCAGGGCGTGTCGGGCGATACTCACGTTGGAACCCATTCGGTTGTCATAGAATTCATCGTTGCCGTCGAACATGCCCATCAAGCTGATTGGAATGCCAAGTGCGCCGACCGTATCCCAGACCCCTACAAAATGGACATTACGTAGCTGGTGGCAGTGATTTGATCGAAAGTCGGATGCTGCGCTGCCATCTGGACGATTTTTCTTTGATGGGCTTTTGTAGATGTCCCATGCCTGTTGAATCAGTCGCGCGTCGTGACGTTTGATGATGCCGCAATTATTGATCAAACCACACAAGGCGCGAACGGTATATGCACCGCGAGAGAAACCGAACAAATAGATGTCATCTCCGTTGGCATAGTTTTGAACAATATACCGGTAGCCATCGAGGATATTTTTGTGAATGCCACGACCGGTTGAACCCGCACTGAGTCCGCTGTGGTAAGAGCCGAGGCCCCAGTCGTAAAAGACATGTTGCTTGCTGTTTGCACCGCTTGGTGCGACACCTCGGGCGAGTTTTAATACATTGGTCGGGTGATCTTTTTCGATGTCCTCTTCGGGACGATTCCAGGTTCCATCTGCACATACAACGATATTCGCCATCTTCTCTCTCCCTGAGTTAAGACCTTGCTGCAAGGTGTCGCCGTATTTTATACATCGTTATCTGGTTCGCACCAGAGCTTTGCCATCTCAAGATCCTCACTTCTACCCGGTGTCGCGATTCATGCACCGAATACAGCAACTCTTCATCGTCCTCGAGCGGGTAAACGTGCGATTCAAGCAACGGGTTAGCGCAGTCATTCTTAGGGGTTGAGTATGACGATGGTATTGACGGTCATGGCGAGGGTTATTCTGACTGCCTGCTATCGGGTATGCCTTTTAGCGGCGCAACGTTTGCTGTGATGTCGAGTCCGAGCCATCGTCGCATCTGTGGCGATAGGTCTCGCTGAGCTTCTTCGCCCAGGCCGACATTGTGGTTCCACTGTGGCCTGATGAAGGAACGACTGTAGTAGCCAAAGAGCAGCGCGCGTTGTTGATCAAGGGTTTGGTTTTTCCCCGAGGTATGCCAAAGCCGACCCTCCATGGCGACGATACTCCCGGCTGGAGCTTCGACTGGCGTCATCTTATCAGCGATATCATCAGGAACATCCGACAGTCGCTCGAAGTGATGGCTTCCTGGCATAAACAGGGTGCCACCGTTTTCAGCGGTGACGTCATCAAGACACCAGATGATGTTCATGCTCCAGGGCGAGTGCCAGGGCTCTGGCAAAACAACCGCGAGATCGGAGTGAACGACCATGGATTCGCTGCCGGGCAGAGCGATATTGGCGGTGAAGTTCGAAATGATAAAGTCATCGGTTAAAACATGGCGCACGATCTCTAGTGCCGCCGGATGTTGGATAAGTTCACGAAACACGGGGTCCAGATCCAGCAGATTGAAAACACGAATGTTGTTTTCGTTAGGGTCTAAGGTCTCGATCCGAGTTGGGATGCCTCGCCGTTCGCTTTCCGCCGCAGCCTCGATCAAGTGATTTCGAACTCGAGCGGTTTCTTCTGCTGAAAGCACGTCTTCAATAACGCAGTATCCCTCGTCCGCAAGGCGATGCTGGTGCGATTCGATAAAGACGGCGTTCATCATGTCATAATACGAAGATGTTACCCGCGCTGACAAACGATGCAGCCCAAGCGAAAGTCGATATCGAGCAGTATGGTGTTGCGCTGCTCTCTGACCAGTTGTCAGAAGGACAACTTGAGCTTGCCCGGGAAGCGACCTACGGTGGTGTTGAAGAGGATGCGCGTTTGGGTCGAGTAGCCGATTCGTTTGGTCTCGACTATGGTAAAGCCAATGTACGCGTTTGGAACATTTTGAACAGGCATCCCGTCTTCAGTGATCTGGTTCAATTCCCAATCGTCTTAACTCTTCTGGAGGGTTTGATCGGCTGGCCAGCGCTGCTTGGCAACCTGTCGGCAAACATTGCGCTCCCAGGAAGTGAGGGGGGTGCCTGGCACCAAGATCAGCTCTTCATCCCAAAGCCCTGGCCAAAACAACCTCAGGGTATGAATTTTGCCTGGTGTCTGGATGATTTTACTGCAGACAACGGCGCAACTGAGGTGATTCCTGGAAGCCATCAAACAGAGGAACTTGATGTCACGGCGTTGGCTGACCTTGCTGAACCCATCATAGCGCCAGCGGGCACATTGATGGTGTTTGACAGTCGAGTGATGCATCGCACTGGCTGCAATCGTTCCCAAGCACCTCGCGCTGGATTATTCGGTTGGTATACACGGTCAATCTATCGTACGCAGGAGAACTGGTTTCTGTCACTCGATGACGAAGTGATTGAATCGGCGAGTGATGCGTTGCTGGTGTTGCTGGGATACAAAACCCAGGGTCTGGGTTTGGTTTATGGGCGTTCGCCGCGCTAACCCTTACAAGCCGGTAAAGTCCGGTGCACGTTTTTCGGCGAATGCCCGTAATGCCTCACGATTTGCGGGTTCGCCCTGCAGTGCAAACAGTGCCTTGTTTTCTTTGACCGCAACCTCTTTCATCTGCTCGCGAATCGGATCCATCATGAGTCTTTTTGTTGCCATGAGAGAAGCCGCGGGCAACGCTGCGAGAAGATTCGCTCTGGCCATTGCGCGCTCGAACAGATGATCAGGGGATGTCACTTCACCAATCAGTCCCGCATCGAAACAATCATGTGCATTCATCCATTCCGCGGATAACAGCATCCAGCTCGCTTGCTGTCTGCCCATAAGCCTGGGGAAGGTCACCGTACTGGCTGCTTCAGCGACGAGACCCAGGGCAGAAAAAGGACACCGCAGCCGCGCGTCTTCCGCCATTAAGGCAAAATCGGCGAGCCCACAGATGGTTGCGCCGATGCCCACGCCAACACCGTGAACTGCCACGAGGAAAGGCTTTGGGAAATCGATGATCGCATCCGTCATTTCCTGAAAGGTGTGCTTCGGTTTATTTTCAAGACGCCCCATTTCTTTCAGGTCTGCACCAGCCCAGAAAGCTCGGCCTGCACCCCTTAGAAGCAGTACTTTAACCGCATCGTCAGCACCGGCATCGAGGAAAGCATCCGTCAGCTCATCAATCATCTGACCGTTGATAGCATTTAGCGCGTCCGGACGGTTGAGTTCAACAATACGCACGGCACCCTCATTCAACAGGTTTATCGTTTCCATCGATGCTTGCCTTGTTACTATATTTCATTTTCCGGCATGATAGCCGCTCTACGTTTTGATTGCCGCAACTGCAGAGGTTTCTATGCTGGAACTTTACACCGCTTCAACATGAAGAATTTCTCACTGAGAGGCAAGGGCGCGGTGCTGAAGGCGGTTTTTCAGATGGGCGCTAAAATTATGACGACCGCCTATGCTGCGATGTCAGAAGCACAAGCAGATGGGCTCAAGCGAAAGTCTGTTTATCTCATCGACAATATCGTCGCTGAGCGAAGTAGTCATTTCATTCGGATACGGGTTATTGAAGCATGATAATGACTGGAGAAACCTGTGCCTGAGATAGTCGTAAACGCTGATTTGGGTGACGGTGAAATGATCGGTATAGAGGAAGAGGGCAAACATGTGTTGTTAACCAGGATAGCTGGTGAGTACTTTGCCATGTCCGATATCTGTTCTCACGCGAGAGTCTTGCTTTCCAAAGGCAAACTGAAGGGGGTTTCCGTCACCTGTCCACTCCATGGTGCAAGGTTTGATGTTCGTAGCGGTCGCTGTCTTAGTGGTCCTCCAAAAATGGACATTGAAACCTATCGGGTATCCCGAGAGGATGACCGAATAATCATTTCAGTTTCCGATGGTTAGTCTCAATGGCAAGGTGGCCTTGATAACTGGCGCAACGTCAGGGATAGGTCTTGCGACAGCCCGTTACCTTGCGAGTACCGGTGCCTCTCTGATGCTTGCTGCCAGATCGCTGGAGGCGGGTGAGAATCTCGTCGCAGAACTCTCCCAGCAGGTTGATGTCAGATTTACTTCCATGGACGTCACGGTTGAGTCCGAAGTCGAAGCCTTGTTAGGCAGCGTGAAGTCCGAATTTGGCAAACTCGACTTTGCATTTAACAATGCTGGTGTCTTTCGCTCTGAGTCGATACTTCACGAACACAGCAGTGAAGTATGGGACGAGGTTATTGATTCGAACCTGAAATCTGTTTACTTCTGCATGAAGCATGAGCTTAGATTAATGCTTGAAACCGAGAATAATGAACACAGAGCAATCATTAACAACGCCTCGGTCGTGGGGCATCGCGGTGGAAATGCCTCGGGCGTGTCTTATACGGCTGCGAAGCATGGGGTCTTGGGATTGACTCGGCAGGCCGCAGTGAACTATGCCAGGACATCCATTCGAGTGAATGCGGTTTCGCCGGGCCCAACACTCACTGCCGCGACGGCGCCGAGGTTGGAACTGCCTCCCGCAGAGCGCTCAGAAAAATTGGGTGCCCTGAACCCAACTGGACAATTGGTATTGGCTGAAGATATCGCTAAAACCGTAGCGTTTCTTTGTTCCCCGGAAGCACAAATGATAAACGGTCAGGATATCGTCCTTGATGGAGGCCAATTGGCCAAACTGTAGGTGACTGTCCTATGATCCTTGAAAAGAAGAGGGCAAGCGCATGTCAGAAGCAAGAATACTCAGCGATCAGGTCCCATATTCCAGGATAACAGCCGAGCGTTATGTCTCGCGTGACTACATGGAAAGAGAGCGGGAGCGACTGTGGGGTAAAGCCTGGCTGGTGGCGGGTTGTGCACAAGACGTTGCCGATCCTGGCGATTTTTTCGTGTTTGATCTAGAGCCCGAGTCTATTCTTGTTTCTCGTTCAGAGGCAGGAGAGCTTCGGGCTTTTTTTAATGTGTGCCAACATCGCGGTGCAAGGCTGGTTGGGTCTGATCTTGGCTCCATGGAAAAGTACACCTGCCCTTACCATGGTTGGACCTACAACAATGATGGCTCTCTTTGCCATGTGCCGGATAAAAACAGGTTCAATCGAGGAATTCCGGAAGAACAACTCAAACTGCCCGAACTCAGAGTCGCCGATTGGGGTGGAATGATTTGGGTATGTATGGACGACCAGGCGCCCTCTTTAGAAGAGTTTCTGGGTCCTATCATTGAGATGATTGAACCTTTCCGTCCTCATGATATGAGACTGGTTGAGGATCAGACCTGTCGCTTGGAGTGTAACTGGAAAGCGGTTTTCGATAATTTCGGCGAACTCTATCATGTCGAGCATATTCACCCTCAACATGAGTTGATTTTCGATTGTCCCACCTCTACTGCCGAACATTTTGATTACGGCCATACGCGCGTATTGATCGATGGTTTTACCGTTAATTCGCGTCTTCCTATTCCTGACGAAGTGCCACCGACTCAATGGGCGCAGATGGAAACCCTCGGAATGGATAAAGATGACTATCAGGGTAGGGTGCTTGACGTACGGCGCGATATCCAGATCAAGAAACGCGAATTGGGGCCTGCGTTGGGTTACAACTACGACCTGCTAAGCGATGAGCAGCTTTCAGATATTGTGCAGTACAACGTTTTTCCGAACGCGGTGCTGGTGCTGCAGCCTGAAGAATTCTGGATCCTCCGTTCAAGGCCACACGCGACAGACCCGAACAAGTGCTACTGGGATAAATTCGCGCTCCGAATGCTGCCGGATGTTGAGCTTCAGAAAGGCGCCAAGGTTGAATTCCCACCGCTGCAGAATCGAGCGAATGTGTCGTTCAATTTAGATCAGAACAGCGATGGGACGATCAGACCCGAGCACGACGAGTTTGACCAAGAAGCGATCATTGCTGGCGAGAAAACCATGACAATCACCTTGGATCAGGACATTCATCTGATTCGGGATGTACAGAAAGGTATGCAGTCCAGAGGCTTTAGAGAAGCCTGGCTGAATGAAGATGAATCCCGAGTACAGCACTATCACACATGGATAGATCGCTACATGGAAGACTGACTAACGCGGGGAAGGTCTGCCGGCCTGAGGCTTGGGTTGTCCGGTAACGGGTCCTTTGACCTTGCCATTTGAAACAGCCCAGATCAGTGCGCCGATAAAGACAGCTTTCTCGGCTTCCTCTGAGGGGTTGGTCAGTAGATGTCGCCGCGCTTTCGGTCGCGCCTCGGGCTCGGGTTTCTCGAATCCGCATATGCCGCGAGAGGTAGCCTCTGCCTCGGCCTCACCCACTTCTGCAGGATCGGTGCTGTAACGAATCACGTCACAGACGAATGCGTCCGAACCAGTCATTGCCATTGCCGAGTTGGTGATCACGGCTGCCAGCAGCCCGGAGAGCATCACGAATTTCATGGCGTATAGTCTACTCAATCGAGCTTATAGCTCACTCAACGTTTCCAGCAGATCGTCACCTTTCTTCATGGTGAGCTTCTGAACCTGGCTGTCCTGCTTGTCCCAGCTCCGATAAACCATGCCAATTCTCGGGTTGGATTCGAACCGGTCGCGATGTCTCAACATAAAGTGCCAGTACAGCGCGTTAAACGGACAGGCATCTTCGGTAACCTTTTCTTTGACGTTGTAGTGACAGCTCTGACAATAGTCACCCATCTTGTTAATGTAGTTGCCGCTGGCTGCATAGGGTTTGCTCGCAACGAGTCCGCCATCAGCAAACTGGCTCATGCCACGGGTGTTCGGCATCTCAACCCACTCGTGTGCATCCACGTAAACACCCAGATACCATGCGTCCATCTCATCGGGATGAATCCCTGCGATGAGTCCGAAGACACCAGTCACCATCAGTCGTTGAATGTGATGCGCGAAGGCATAGTCCAGAGATTGAGTCACGGCCTGCTTTACGCAGTTCATCTGAGTATCACCGCTCCAGAAATAGTCAGGTAGAGGACGCTCAGCGTTGAGTTCGTTTAAGCTTTTATAACCTGGCATGTTCGCCCAGTAGATACCGCGGATGAATTCCCGCCAACCGAGTATCTGTCTCACGAAACCCTCTACCTGAGAAATGTCGATGGCATCATTGCTGTGGTATGCGTTGACGGCCGCTTCGATAACCTCGACGGGGTGCAGAATCTTGGTGTTGATGGAAAAAGACAGACGGGAATGAAACAACGACCAGGCGTGTTCAGATTGATCGGTCATCGCATCCTGAAAATCACCGAAGCGCGGTAGGGCCGATTCGCAAAACCAGTCGAGAAGCTGTAGCGACTCATTCCGCGATACGGGAAGCCAGATCTGCTTCTTTTCTGAGCCAATGTGCTCAATGTTGTGTCGGGTCAGGCGTCCAAGGATTGCGGTAACGTCGTGGGCGAAGGTCAGGGGTGTGGGAATAACGGCCAGGTCTGCTTTTTTCAGTTTCTTGCGATTTGACGCGTCGTAGTTCCACTTGCCGCCCAACGGTTGGCCGTCCTTCATCAGTACCTGATGTCGCTGGCGCATTTTTCGATAGAAAGTTTCCATCCGGTGCGCTTTGCCCTGTTGGAAGTGTTTACCAAGTTCTTCGAAAGGCACGAGAAAGTGCTCGGTATCACATTCGAGAATATCGACGCCGGGAATTGAAAGTACTCTGAGTTGATTGAGCAATCGCTGTTCATCCGGGCGTTGATACTCGATCACGGTTGCGTTTTGTTCTGACGCAAGGCGGGTGAGAAGGGCGCCTACATCTGGTGTGTCATGTGTGTCGTCCAAGGACAGATGAAGAACCTTGTGACCGTTAGCCTCAAGTGATTCCGCAAAGGTCTGCATGGCCAGGAAAAAGGCACAGATTTTCTGAACATGGTGTGTGACGTAAGTGGCTTCTTCGTGAAGCTCCGCAATGACATACAGTGTTTGCTCGTCTTTATCGGAGAACCAGCTGTGCGCCTCATTCAGTTGATCTCCGAGAATCAGTCGTAGTCGATTTACCATGGCAGCTCTGTGCCATCCCAGGACCAGAAACGGCCGGTTTTATCGGGGGTTAACTGATCAATCAGATCCTTGAGGTTTGAAGCGCTCTCTGCGGGCGTCACCGGGGAATGATGACGACCCGTGAACGGCTCTGACAGGGGGCTGGAGACCGTGCCTGGATGCAGCGCAGCGACGCAGGTGTTGGGCAATCCAATGCGCCACTCGATGGCCAGGGTTTTCAGAAGCATATTGAGTGCTGCCTTGGAAGCTCGATAGCTGTACCAGCCACCAAGGCGATTGTCTTCTATCGATCCAACTTTTGCAGATATGGCTGCGAACACGCCAGATGAGCTCGCCTTCAGGCGTTGTCTGCAGTGTTTCGCTAAAAGCGCAGTAGGCAGAGCATTCAGTTCGATACTTTTGAGGAGGGCGTCAGGTTCGAACCGGGAGATGGCTTTCTCCGGTTTGTGAATGTTGTCGTGTAGAAATCCCATGGCATTGATCACACCGTCCAGTTGTTCAAGGTTTCCAAGGGCGTTCGCCACAGCATCCTCGCATGTCAGGTCGAGCTGCATGGTTTGTATTTTCGGCGAATCGAAACGGGGTTCCCGGGAGTGCCATGTATAGATCACTTTTCTGACAGAAGCCGATGTTGCATAGCGTGCGGCCAAGGCACTGCCGATGGTGCTGCCCGTGATTAGCCATGTCCTTGCGTGCTCGCTCATGACCTGTGGTTACGCAATCTGAAGGTCCTTGGATCTATTTTCAGGCTGACGCGTATAAAGGGAAAAACCAACCAGGAGACAGGATGCCTGAGGGGCCAGAAATCAGATTAGCCGCGGACCGTCTGCACAAGGTGCTGGCAGGGCAAACCATTGAGGATGCCGAGTTTACATTGCCGGGCACGGCTCGCGCGCGACAGCGGATTCTGGGTAAAAAAGTGGTACGTGTGACATGCCACGGCAAGGCGATGTTGACTCAGTTTGATCATGGTGAAACGCTGTATTCTCACAACCAGCTTTACGGCGTCTGGCGTGTTTCTAAGCGCGATCACGTTCCTGACACCAACCGCAAGCTTCGAGTGGCGTTGCATACCAAAGCGCATAGCGCGTTTTTGTTCAGTGCAACGGACGTTGAGTTTTGGCCGACTGACCATTTGAGCGAACACCCGTTTCTGAAAAAGCTGGGCCCGGATGTGTTGGATGAATCGCTAACGCCGGTGACGATTGCATCTCGTCTGCGCGATAAAACCTTCACACGCAGATCGCTTGCGAGCCTGTATCTGGATCAGGGTTTTATTGCTGGTATCGGCAATTACCTTCGGACGGAAATTTTGTTTCAGGCCAAAGTCCCGCCAACGAGTAAACCCTGCGACCTGAATGCGACAGACATCCAACGTTTGGCGCGGGCGACGATTACCATCAGCCAGCGCAGTTATAAGACTCGCGGCGTCACGGTCACCCAGGCAACAGCGAGGAAGCTGAAGGCCCAGGGCGGTGGATTTGAGTCCTATCGTTTCGCAGCGTTCGGACGCGCGGGTAAGGGCTGCCTCAACTGCGGGACAAAGATTATTAGGGAGGAGATTGGTGCCAGACGTCTCTACTGGTGCCCAAGGTGTCAGGCGTGATGACACGTAAAACGCTGGTAACGGCGCTAGGTGCTTTGGGGATCGTGCCTTTTTTCCTCGCGTTATGGCTCCCGGACCCCGCATTGTCTCTTCGTGTATTTTCAACCTATTCGCTGGCGATTTTGTCTTTTCTTGCAGGCAGCTGGTGGGCGACGGCCTTGGTGTCTGCTGGACCCAGCGAAAACCAGCGCCTGCCGATTGTCATGTTCAGCAACGTCGTGGTGCTGTTGGCGCTTGGCCTCGTGCTCTGGTCTGATGAGCGCACGCTGCTGGGGCTCGCAGGCTTGTATATCGTTCAGGCGGTGTGTGAGCGCAGGGCGGCGGTATTTGAAGCGCAGCCGGCGTACTATCGCACGATGCGTTCAGTCGTGACCGCGGTGGTCGTTGGATTACACGTGCTGGCCTGGTTGCTGTCGAACGGTCGATAGCCGTCCGGATAAAGGCGTTCGAATCGTCTAACGGCCCAATAGTCGTAAACCACATCGGCAACGTGCCGGATGACCGGCCATCGAAGCGGTCTGAAGAGGAACCCCCATCGGGTATGCTGCCAGGCCGCTACGTTGGCATCCAAGCCCGTCAAAATCTCACCGGAACGCGTTTCAAGATGAAGAATCTTCAGTCGGCTTTCCGCCTCGGCTTTGTCCAATGTCAACGAGTGCACATCTTTGAACTCGATGTGGGCATCTGAGGTTTTCTCGAGCTGGGAGATTTCGGTGCGACAAAGGGGGCAGGCGCCGTCGTAGTACAGAATGTCTTTTGTCATAATAAGTGATACGCAGAATGACGGTGGCTGGTCCTTTTTGCCGGACCCGGCGTATATATCAGCATGAAAAATCTCACCATCAGAAGCGCAACGCCCTCCGATCTGGATAAGATCAACCTCGTGATCGAATCCGCCGTACTGAACTGGCCTTTGCCCAATCGAGTGAAACGACTTGCGGTGCCGGTTCTCAGGTACACAGAGACCGATCTCGATTTCTTTGAAACGCTGGTGGCGACCTTTAAAGACGAGGTCATCGGCGTGGCGGCCTGGGATGCTGCCCCGGCGCAATCGCTACCGAATGGCCAGGGCGGTCTGTTCCACGGGCTCTATGTGTTGCCGCTGATTCAGGGGCAGGGTGTGGGTGAAGCACTCATGGAGGCCGTCTTTTCGGACGCCCGCGCGCTAAAAACGCGTGGCCTCCTTATTAAGGCCCAACGAGTGTCCCGCAACTTCTTCGAACACCATCGGATGCAACCACTTGCAGCCAACGATAATGAATTCCCCTGGCAATACTGGAAACGGCTTGCCTGAAGCCTATTGGTAAGTTGCCGAGGTAATGAACTCACCAAAGGTTTCGCACCAGACGATCACCGCACGATAGTGGTTAGGGTCAATGCCTTCAGGAATCGCCAGCGCAAAGTTTGTGAAGGTCGTTACCGGACCGACCTGCACCATTTGAGACTTAAGCGCATTAAAGTCCGCTTCTGTCTCAACAAATTCTGGCGAGAAATAGAGTTTGTAGTCAGGACCTGGTGCCAGCTCACCCATGAAGGTGACGGCAGTGCTGCTAATGGAAACCTCGCCTTCACCCCAGTGGAGGAAATCGCTGTCTGTCCGATCACGGCTGAAGGCGGCCGCGTATTGGCGGGCTTCAGCGTTTTCCATCAGCACTGCGGTAGCCGGTGGGGGCGGCGCAATAAGAATCGGTAAAGCAAACACCCCGGCGGCAAAGCCAATGATGAGTGCGCTCGCGTGGGTAATCAGGAACAAAAGTAGTCTTTTCATAATCGGTAGATGCATCTGATCCGGCTTTGTTACACACTTTAATCATGAAGAATCTGAGCACGAAAAGCGATTGGGATCAGCGTCAGGTCGAAACGTTTCTAAAGTCGTCCCGCATACCCATCCGTATTGCCGTGGATGACGGCGACTACCCGCTGATCTGTTCCGTATGGTATCAGTATCGTGATGGCACTCTGTGTATTGTCAGTCACAAAACCAGCAAGTTGGCGAAGCTGTTGCAGGCGCGTGGGCGGTGTGCCTTCGAAATCGCACCGAACGACCCTCCCTATCAGGGCGTTCGGGGTAAAGCCGAGGTTTCTTCCAATCAGGACGATGTCCATTCAACGCTTCGACATCTCATTGATCGTTATCTCGGGGATACTAACCGATCCCTTGCGAAGTGGCTTCTGAGCCGCGTGGACGATGAGCTTGGATTTGTCCTTACCCCGACCTGGGTGACCTCCTGGGACTATGGCGGGCGTATGGATGACGCAAACTGAGGGTTAATCCAAGATGTATTGCGTGACGTATGCTTTTTCTATACACACCAATACGGCAGGAATCGCATGTTCGGCTTGTTCAAAAAAGATCCAACCAAGAAACTGCAGAAACGGTACGAAGCGAAACTGGAGGAAGCCATGCACATGCAGCGTAACGGAAAAATCCGCGAATATTCCTTCCTCACAGCCGAGGCGGAGGAAATACGTGCTCAGATGGAAGCCCTCAAACTCGAGTCAAACGCATCATGATCAGGTTATCTTTAACGATACTGATCGGCATTCTGGCTAACGGTGTTATGGCATTGGATGAGCCCGACTATGCCGTTATCGAAAGTATCGGTGATCAGATGGAGGTGCGCGAATATCCGGCGTTCACCGTTGCTTCTGTATCGGTTGACGCCGACATGAAGTCGGCAGGAAACCAGGGTTTCCGGCTACTGGCGGATTACATTTTCGGCAACAATCAATCCGATGAAAAAATTGCCATGACTGCGCCGGTGTTTCAGACAAGGATCGCCGAAGAGGGTCAAAAGGTATCTTTTTTTCTGACCCACAGCATGGAAGAGGCACCGTCCCCGGTAAACGACCGAGTTGAAATTGAATCCAGTGCCATGACAGTGGCTGTTATTCGTTACAAAGGCGGCTGGAGCATGGACAAGTATCACAAGCACTTGAACGCGCTTGCGGGTCAATTGGAAGCAACCGGTAAATGGCGTATCGCCGGGGAGCCGATTTGGGCACGTTATGATCCGCCCTTCAAACCGGCCTGGTGGCGGACTAACGAAGTGATGCTGCCCGTCAGCCTGAACTGATCAACAGAAAGTCTCCAGATCTTCGAAGACGGGCTCGCCGTCGAGCATGGCGACCGCTTTCGGAGACATCTGCTGATGGTAGTCTGCTGCCATATAGCGGGTATAAGCCGCGTGATCCGGGAAGGAGATAAAATAGAAGTAGGTAAGGGGTTCACCCTTGATGCGACGAATGTCATAGATGGATCCCGGTTCGTTTGCCGCCACATCCTTAGCCAGCTGAGCCACCAGGGACTCGAACGCGTCTTCTTTGCCTTCCTGAATTTTTAGGCGAATAATCTGACCAATCATTTCGATACTCCTTTAGCGCATCAAGGTTAGATTATATGACGGTAGCAAAACGAAAGATCGGTTTATCTGACGTGCACCCTGTGGGATTGGGTTGCATGAACCTCAGCCATGCCTACGGCCCGGCGCAGGACCGCGGCGACGCCGTGACTTTTCTGCAGCGAGCGCTGGACCTCGGTTATGACTTTTTTGACACCGCGACGATCTACGGCATGGGCAATAACGAAAAGCTCATTGGCGAGGCCATTTCAAAGAGACGTAGTGAATTCACTCTGGCCAGCAAATGTGTCATGGGGTTTAAGGACGGTAAACGCTTTCTTGACGGCAGACCGGAAACGATCAAGGCGGCCTGTAATGCCAGTCTGGAACGACTGCAGACCGATGTTATCGATCTCTATTACATGCATCGTCCAGATCCGAACGTCCCCATTGAAGATTCTGTGGGTGCCCTCTCAGAAATGGTTGAGGCAGGAAAGATCCGTATGATTGGTCTATCCGAAATGTCGGCGGAAACGCTGCGTAAGGCACATGCGGTGCACCCGATTGCAGCCATGCAATCGGAATACTCTCTGATGACGAGAAATCCAGAGATTGCCGTGCTGGAGGCCTGCCGGGAGCTCGGCGTGACTTTCGTTCCGTTTTCTCCGGTAGGGCGTGGCTATCTGGCCGATGAACCCCTGGATCCAGAGGCTTATCACGAGAGTGACCTGCGTCGAACTTTTCCCAGATTTACAGATCCACACTTCTCCGCCAATCTCGCATTACTGGAAACTGCGAAGCAATACTCATCTGAATTAGGCTGCACTGTGGCGCAATTAGCCCTGGCTTGGACGCTGGCGATGGACAAGGACTGCGTGCCGATTCCAGGGACCACGAACCTCCAGCATCTGGAGGACAACTTCAACGCTGCGAGCATCGAAATGCCCGACGACATGCTGGCAGCGTTAAATGAGGCGTTCTCTCCTGATGTGATTTCCGGACCTAGATATTCGGAGATGGCCCAAGCAACTGTGACAACTGAGAGGTTTGGTTTTGAAGCTTAAGTTCCTATTCTTATTGACGATTCTGACAACACTTTGCGCGGCGAGTCATGCGGAACAAGTGATCAGCTTTAAAGATTTCCGGATTCCTGATTCTGGCAGGGTGGTGGTCCCTGTTATCGAGGGAACAGAGTTGACCGGTGTTGCCGCAGAAGTTGACGTCAAGACATCCGGCGCGCTTGCCGCGGCTGTCGCTGAAGCTGAGTTCACGGGTAAAGTCGATAAAACATTAACGCTGTTTGGCATCGCGCCTTATGACCGAGTTGACCTGATTGGCCTCGGTGACAAAGCCATTGACAGAACCGTTGCGGAGAACTTCGGAGGCACCGTCGGTGGACTCCTGGGGAAAGTGAAAGGCGGCAATGTCCAGGTGCTCTGGAATCCTGACGGTGCCACAAGTGATGCGAATGCTGCACGAGTGGCATTTGGCTTCCGGTTAGGTAGCTATCGGTTTGACCGTTACCAAGAAGATAAGGCGGATCCCGCTGAACGGCCCGAGATAGTGATCCTTTCGAATGATGAATCTGCCTCAGTATTTGCTTCGGACCTTGATCATCTCGCCAGGGGCGTTTATTTCGCGAGGGATATGCCGTCTGAACCGGGGAACGTCATCTTTCCGGAATCATTCATTGATCGGGCAGAAGTCCTGCTCGACGAGGTTGACGTGAAAATCAAAGTGCTCGACGAAAAGGATCTTCAGCGTCTCAATATGGAAGCTCACTATGGTGTCGGCAAAGGCTCGGTAAGACCGCCAAGACTATTGATCATCGAGTACATGGGCGGTGGTGAGGAGGCGCCTGTTGTTCTGGTCGGTAAGGGCATTACGTTCGATACTGGAGGAATTTCCATCAAACAGAACAAAGGCATGTGGGCGATGAAGGGTGATCTGGGTGGTGCTGCTGTTGTCATCGGCACCCTCTATGCGGCGGCAGCGAGGGAGGCAAAGATGAACATCGTTGCCCTGGCGGCACTTGCGGAAAACATGCCCTCAAGAAATGCGAACCGACCCGGAGATATACAGAGAACTATGTCGGGCAAAACGATCGAAATCCTGTCTACTGATGCTGAAGGCAGGCTCGTATTGTCAGATGCCGTGCACTATGCACAGGTCAACTATGAGCCGAGCGTGTTGATCGATGTAGCGACACTAACGGGCTCAGTAGGGCGCGCTCTGGGTGATGATTACGCTGGTGTGTTCGGGCGGCATCAGCATCTGGTAGACCAGCTTATTCAGGCTTCACGCACTGCCAACGAGGGGCTATGGCAACTTCCGCTGGACGACCATCATTTCAAGCAGCTGAAATCAGATTTCGCGGACATCAAGAACAGCGATACCGGTAGTCCCGGTGCAAGTACCGGAGCAGCTTTCATCGGATCTTTTGTGGAAGAAGATCAGGTGTGGGCGCATCTCGATATTGCGAGTGTCGATAAGCTGGACAAAGGGCGTCCAACGATGCCGAAAGGTTTTTCCGGTTGGGGTGTCAGGACACTGGATGAGTATTTGCGTCAGGTGCAATAGTTGGCGGAAGAGGTAGGAATCGAACCCACCAGCCACTTCAACAGCAGCTCAACGGCTTTGAAGGCCGCGACGGACACCAGCCCGCGTGCTCTTCCGTGGCGGACTATATCATGAGATCCCTCCGTTACGCCGCCTGCGGCGGCTTCGGTCGAGATGAGGGTGGTTTAGTAAAGCTGCGGCTTCAGTCGAGATGAGGTGGGAGTTTGTAACAAATTCCGTTTAAGTGCTTCTAGGCAATAGGAGGAGTTCATGTCGATCATCAGCAGGGCACCGTCGCTCACGGCGATCATCAGTCTGGTGTTTGCGCTGGCAGGGTTCAGCTACAACGCCTGGCGCCTGGAGCAATCGGAGGAAAATAACATTGTGAGGGATGCGGCTTTTCAGGTGCTCACTGAACTCGCAGAATTCGAACAGGTTATTTATGCGAATTATTACGATCAAAACCCGGTTGAGGGTAGTCCCAGGCTTGGTTGGGTCAAGATTGGCCTGGTAAATGATCTTGCGATGCTGATTGGCCCCGAGGTCACGAGTTCAGCGAATGAACTGAAGAGTAACTGGGCGGGAAATTGGGTGACGGTGCATGAAAACCGGGGCGTGGTCGACGCTCTGGTGGCGGATATTGATGATGTTCGGGATCGGGTCAAGAAGCGGCTTGATCAGCTTGAGTAGCTGTCAGCGCTCCCCACCTCCAGTCGAGATGAGGTCCGGGCTGTCTCCACCTAGGAAACGCTGATCCTCGGTCGGTTAAGATAAGGGTGCCGTCACAGAACGGGCGAGACTGATTTGATTTCGGCCCGACTCTTTCGCCTCGTACAACGCCTGGTCAGTTTCCATCATAAAAAGATCTGCCGAACTCTGCCGGGCCGGCGTCGTGACGTTGAGGCCGACACTCACGGTAAGAAAACCTCGTTCGCTGTTCCTGTGTGGGATGCGCGCTTTGGTCAGCTCAGTCTGGATGGCTTCCGCCACCTGGCGACTACCTTCGAGATCGGTTGCAGGCATCAACACGGCAAACTCTTCTCCGCCGATGCGAGCACAAAGGTCCGTCGATCGAGAAGCGATCTTCGATAACAGTTCGCCCACTTTTCTAAGGGCGATGTCGCCTTGTGGGTGCCCGTAATAGTCGTTGTACATCTTGAAGTGATCTACATCGATAATCAGCAACCCAATGGATTGGTTGGTTCGAATAGCCTGTTGCCAGATATCGTGCAGACTTTCATCGAAACCCCTTCGGTTCGATAGGGCAGTCATCGCATCGGTCCTGGATTCTGTCTGCGTCAGAAGCCGCACACGCAATCCCTCCCTAAACATGCTGGTCAAGCGGTTCACTGATGCGAAAAGTATCCCGGAATAAAAAACGATCAGCACTCCGAGGATGATCTCGAGCTTGCCGCCGCTCATGAATAACTGTGTGACAGCCGGTATGGCTATGGGCAGACAATAAATGGCAAAAGATCTTCTGTGCAGCGCCAAGATAATCCCGCCAGTGGCGATAACGCCCGCAAGAATCACGACCAGAACTGCACGATGTGCAAGATCTTGCGGCCAGATCAGAAATACCGATGCGCCCCAGGTGGCGGTTTGCAGAAACGCGCAGAACAGCAGGAAGGTCGCCCACTGCTCAATCTGAACGACGGTTGCTTCATGTAGCCTTCGTTCAACCCACATGGTTGAAAAAAGCCGGAAACCTGCGACAACCGCGAGCACTCCAAGCCAGGATAACAGCGTTATGCTGTCGATGACGTCCCACAAAGCGTAGGCGACAAACACACCCGCGAGAACGTGTCCGAGCGCGGAAGTTGGCATTGAGCGATAAAGGAACATCAGTGACTCGACCAGCATTTGGTGTTGCAGGTCGATACCGGATTCTTCCATATCGACTTCGGTGACGGCGCTGCCTGCGATGTTCACGTCAGTCATGGATGTTTAGCTGCCACTAAAAATGTTTTTTTCGGGGCTGACAGTGTTGCCAGGAAAATCACCGGTTCTTTCCAGCATTTCTATATCGGCAGCTCGTCGGCTTGGCAGTAGTCGCCGGTCTGGCACGATAGCCCCTGGTCTTGGTCCCCGACGGAAGCGAATGCGACGAATCGTCTTGCGAAGCTCTTCGAAGTTCTCGCCCTCGGTTGGCATCATTTCTATGTAGGTTTCGCAGCCGATTTCGGCGAGTTTCACCGCGAAATCCATAGCCCCCGCTTCGGACAAGTTTCGCTTCAGCGTGATTTCTTTGCCGTTGAAAATACGTTCGACCTTGTCTGCAGACAGGCGAAATGTCTTTCCAAACCGGGTCTTTGTTCGATCAAGGCTGAAATCGCCGGTGATGTTACCGGCGAAGACGACTCGATATAGGTCTTCAGAATCGCTCATGGAGTTGGCGAATTACAACGAGTCACTAACTATAAAGATTCTTAGGAAAATATCATTATTTCCTTTCAAATCGGTTCATCTCTCTGTTCTTAAACACTGATTTCGCAGGAAAAACAGTTCCATTCATCGCAATATAAACCCCAGGTTCAAGACTTTGCGCGGCGGCGATCGCCATGCCGATGTTGAACATCGCATCCGTCATGGCGAATCTCGCAGGAGAAAGCGCCCCGGTCAGGACGATAGTTTTTTCGGTGATATCACTGAGATAGCGAGCTGTATCCGCCATGGTGTCTGTTCCGTGCGTAATCACTACTTGACCGTTTGGTTCCCTTAACACGATGTTTTTTATGGTTTCTCGGTCTTTTTCGTTCAAGTGCAAGCTGTCTTTCTGCAGAGCTTCAATGATCCGATTTGGGTGAGTGACCTGGGCTTCTTCAAGCAGTCGACCGATGATCGTGCGACCTACCTGGTAGTCGCTTTTGTCATCGAAATACACCTTATCGATGGTGCCTCCCGTGGTGATAATCAGGATTTCTCTGGTTGGGTCGAGTAAAGTCACTTCGAGATAAGTCTCGTAAATAATTGTAATTATTGGATTATGACGCGTTCATCTACGTCGTGAACGTCGCGGAGTCCGCAAAATGCCATCGTTAAATCAAATTCTTTAGCCATGAGTTCCAGCGCGCGGGTGACACCGGCTTCACCCATGGCGCCCAAACCGTGCTGATAGGCTCGGCCAATCATGGTTGAATCAGCCCCTAATGCCATCGCCCGGAACATGTCCTGACCGGTACGAATGCCGCCATCCACCCAGATTTCGGTTTTCCCTTTGACGGCTCTCACGATCTCAGGAAGAACATCAATGGTGGCAGGGGCGCCATCCAACTGTCGACCGCCGTGATTGGACACGACAATCGCCTCCGCACCCGCACTGGCAGCAAGCAATGCATCTTCGGCACACATAATGCCTTTAATGACGAGCGGTCCCTGCCAGATGTCTTTTACCCACTTCACATCCTCCCAGTTAACGGTGGGATCCAGTTGTTCTGCAGACCATTGGGCCAGGGTCTTCAGATTCTCGGCGCCGGTTGCATGCCCGATCACGTTCCCGAATTGGTAGCGTTTTGCCGAGAGCATACGTAGGCACCACATGGGGTGCATCGCGATGTTGGTGACGCTACCTAACGTCATTTGCGGCGGAACGGAAAGCCCATTCCTAATATCTTTATGCCGCTGACCCATGATTTGCAGATCCGCAGTCAAGATGAGTGCAGAGCACCCCGCAGATTTCGCGCGAAGAATCAGTTTTTTGATGAACGCCCGATCTTTCATGATGTACAACTGAAACCAGAAAGGTTTCGATGCTGCGGCAGCAACGTCTTCGATGCTGCAGATGCTCATGGTGGACAAGCTGAAGGGCACGCCAAACTTTTCGGCAGCTTTAGCGGCCTGAATTTCTCCGTTCACCCATTGCATGCCGGTAAGCCCAACGGGGGCGAGCGCCGTTGGCATCGATACCTGCTCACCCAGCATCCTGGTGTTTATGCTTCGGTTATCCATATCCACCATGACGCGCTGTTTCAGCTTGAGTTTGCGGTAAGCCGCCTCGTTGTCGCGATAGGTGGACTCCGTCCATGAGCCACTGTCGACATAGTCGTAAAACATTCGAGGCGTGCGCTTTTCATGCAGTACGCGCAGGTCTTCAATGCAGGTGATATCGATCATGGAAGAATTTTATCGTTAGCTTGAGGCGTAGCGATAGATCTTGAGTGCTTTTTCCGGGAACTGGTCCTGAAACTCTTCTGAACGATCCATCATGCCCACGAATCGGCATTGGGGGGCATATCGTTCAAACTGGTGCTTCAGAAAGTCGTCGTTGAGATAGGGTGAATTGACGGTAGCGATGATCGTGGCACCCGGGGCTGTCAACTGCTTCAACTTTTTCAGAACAGCGCCGTAGTTTTTTTCGGTATCGAAACTGCCGCGTTGTCGCGTTGGTGGATCAATCAGAATCGTGTCATATCGACCAAACTGTTTGATGCGGCCCCATGAACGAAAAAGGTTGTGGGGAATCGACTTCACCGCCCGTAGATCGTGATCATTGAGTTCATGGTTACGCTGACCCCATTTAATGCTGGGTTTACTCATATCCACGCTGACAACCTGGCGTGCCTTGCCTGCGAGCGCTGCTACAGAAAGCGAGCAAGTGTAGGCGAACAGATTGAGAACATTTTTGCCTTTACTGTATTCCATGAGCCAGGCGCGCATTGGTCGCATATCGAGAAAGAGACCCGCATTCTGGTTTATGCCAGGTTGTATCTCGTACTTCAAACCATGTTCTTCAACGATACAGTGATTGATCGGCTCACCGTGAAGCATCTCAGTCGGTGTGCCTTTCTTTTTCCGATACTGCAGCATGATACCTTTAATCTGGCCGAGCCGGTCTGCGTTAAGCATCACATCACGCAGAGGATTGGTGTCTTCAATATCCTGGTAGCTGGTGATCAGGACAAGCGGTGAAAACCAGTCGACGGAGAGATGCTCCAATCCTTGGAACAAATGTCCTCGACCGTGAAAAATACGTCGCGTTTCTGGTTGCGCTTCGCCAAAGAAAGTTTGGGCCGCCGACTCTAATGCCTGGTACAAAATAAGGATGACTTAGAAATAGTTAGTTCGACTTTGTGTGACGCCTTTCGGAGCAGCATAGGGCGCTGCTATGCCAACGGGCGTTTTGATCAAGCGCAGTTGCTGCTCGTCGTGATCAACGAAAGTTGGAATGTCGGTGCGCGTCGACGCCAAGACAGGTATCGCGTTGCCAGCCTCTGTTGCAGACGCTGTGCTGACGGTAAGGGTCACGAGCATCATGAATAACCGCGCTCGATTTGATTTATCAACACCACCTTTGAATCCGTCACGAATGATTTTTGCCATCGGGTTACTCCCGTCCCGTCCGATCCAGATTATCACATGTTGATCAGATTCGTTCAGGCGTGGTTTGATTGGGGATTGCAGGCAGCCGGGATAACTTCATGGATATAGGGATCTGTGTGCCAAGTCACGTGGGGGACATCGACTATGTCGTCAGGGCAGAGTCCCTTGGCTACAGTCATGCCTGGCTCGCGGACAGTCAGATGATCTGGTCGGACTGCTATGCCGCGCTCGCACTAGCGGCGGATCGCACGTCGACCATAAAACTGGGTACCGGTGTTGCGATCACGGGTACCAGACCTGCGTCAGTCAATGCTGCCGGCATTGCAACGATCAATGCGTTGGCGCCCGGTCGTACCTTCTTTGGAGTGGGTGCCGGAAACACCGCGATGCGAATTATGGGATTACCGCCTCAACGCATTGCTCAATTCGATGACTACCTGCAAGAAATTCGTCCGCTTCTCAAAGGCGAAGAGTCGATTGTTCGGCATAACGATCAAGAGATTCCTATCCGGCATGTCATGCCGGATAAAGGATTTGTGAACTTCGAAGACCCGATACCCATGTATGTGTCAGGCTTCGGTCCTAAATCTCTCGCACTGGCTGGGAAGCATGGTGATGGTGCTGTTCTGGCGATGCCGGCAAGTGCTGCCATGATGGAAAATATTTGGCGCATGATCGAAGCGGGTGGTTCAGTGGATCGTGACAACTTTTATACGACAGCGCTCACCGCAATGATCGTGCGCAAAGACCATGAGCCTGTTGATTCTGAACGAATCAGACATGAGTGTGGCGCGATGGCGATGGCATCACTCCATTTTGCTTATGATCAGTGGCGCAATTTTGGACGTCAGCCACCGAACGCCGTGGCCAGCGTTTGGGACGATTACATAAACCTGCTCGCGACGTATCCTGAGGAACGCAGGCACCAACGCATTCATATGGGCCATAACTGCTGGGTCCTCCCGGAGGAGAAACAGTTCTTAACTGCAGACTTGATCCAGGCAACCTGTCTGATCGGCACTCAGGATGAGCTAATTGAAAAGCTGCGTGCCCTGGATCAGGCGGGTCTGAACCAGGTGATGAACCTGCCGTCATTCGACCCGCGCTTTGAGGTCCTGGAAGATGTTGCAGAGAAGGTCATACCTTACGTCTAGGTGCTGTATGAGACGTGCAACATCAGCTGATCCCCGTCGCTGGCATCAGCACTGTGTTGATTTAGCACAGTTCCTGACTGCAGCTGTGCTTTTGCGTCATCGGAAACGTGTTGTGATAACACGTTTTTTTGATGGGCCTGTCGCGAACGCACAAGGGCGTTGCGCTTATCGCGCGCCCTGTCCGTCGTCGATTTTGACGTAAGTGCCGGTGACAGCTTCAGAGGCCGGCGATAGGAAGTAGAGCAGGGTGGAATCCATCTGCTCTGGATCGCAGATACGACCTCTTGGGAAGTTGCCGGAAAAGTCTCCCATGCGTGACACCATGCCATCCATCATCTCGGAGTGAAACGCACCAGGGGCAATGGCGTTCACATTGATATGGAAACGTGACCATTCCACCGCCAGGACTTCTGTCATTCGAACGATGGCAGACTTGGTTACTGAATACAGTGCAGCCCCGTTACCGTCATATCTGAAACCACCGACGGAAGAAATGTTGATCATGCGTCCTGGTTTCTCTGCCGCAATCAATCTTCGTGCGACTTCACATGAGAGTTTCCACGGTCCAACGAGGTTGGTGCCGAACACACTGTCGACGAGATCGTCGCTCATCTTGTGTGCTCGCTGTGCATCCGGGATACCTGCGTTGTTAATCAGGATGTTGACCGTACCTAATGCTGTCTCAGCCTTGTCGACGACGCCGGGAATCTGGCCGTAGTCGGTGATGTCAAAAGGTATCGGTTCGCAAACACCGCCTGCATCACGAATGTCTTTTGCCAGTTCTTCAAGACGCTCAGCGCGTCGACCGGTCACAGCGACTTTTGCGCCGCAGGCGGCAAGTACCATAGCGAACCGGCGACCAAGGCCGGATGTGGTGCCGGTGACCAGAGCCACCTGGCCACTTAAGTCATGTGAAACATTCGGCGTCGGATAATCACTCATGAGATGTCCTTAATACTTGGGATTAGCTAATTAACTGGCATCTGCGAGGCTCGCCAAACCTGGCACCTCGCAGAAAAATTCTGATTCAACCACCACGGAGGAAGGTGAGTTTTTGTGCGCACCGGCGCACCAGGAGGGCATTACCATGGAATACAGTCCCGAGCCACCCGCCATCAGGATGAGTAATTGTTCAGGCCCGTTGAATGCATCTCGTGTGCCCTGTGTCTTTGGCGCAAAACCTGGAGATAGTTTATTGAGGCGTTTGTTTTCAAAGCGGCAACGCTTATGTATTTCTTCTGCTGTGTCTTCCCGGTTGAGGCCTGCTTTTTCCAATACCAGTGCATGTTCTGGATTCAGCACGATGGTGGCACTTCCCTTTGTCAGCATCGCATTGTTGGTGGCTTCATTGGCGACACCGATGGCAAGCATATCCAGTAAACCTTTGTAGTTGTCAGGATCATCTCCATCTCCAGAGTGCAATACCGAGTGTGGGGCTTCTGCACCAATGACGGTGACAACACTGTCTTCCTCCTGGAAACCGAGTGAAACATGTAAGGGTGGGAAGGGGCTGTTTTCTTCGTCTTCAGCCAGGCAATAGGTGAACTTGCCCGGATGACCAAGGAGTGCCATATCGGAGCTGCCCGGCCGAGCGCCGCCGATGTTCATCATGGCCAACCTGAGCGCACGGCCGATGGATGCGTTCGCACGGTGGCCAGGTCCCAGTGCGCCGTAGCTCGAAGAAATGGGTCCGCAAGATAGCCTCGCGGGACCATTCACAATGATCAGCGGCGCCGTGCAATGAGTTGTTGCCTGCATTTCTGTCAGGTCGAAAACCGGATCAATGACCGCTTTTGTTGCGGCGACCACAACAGGCATATAGTCGGGCAGGCAGCCTGCCATAACGGCTGCTATCGCAACTTTTTCCACGGTGGCAATGCCGTGACCAGGACCCATCGTGCCGAGCACCATATCGGCATCCTGACCGGAAGCAAGCACCATTCTGCTGACGCGCTCTGGTGTCGGTATGACCACCGGCAGACCGTCGGTCAAATCCCGGTTGTGAAGGTCTTCCAGCGCGTCAGCTTCGGATTCTGCCGTCAGAAAATCAGCCACTGACACCTTCCAACGCTTCAATGACCATGGGCGCAACGCGGGCTGCAATGGCTTTCATGTTTTCAGTTCCTGTGCCTGCCACCGGATGAGGTAGCTGGACCCTAGGCACATCAGGCATGCCTAATGATTTAGCGACAAAGTCTCCCTGTGGCCAGAATTCTTCTGTCACCAGTGCCACTGCAGGGATGCCCAGTTTTGCAATATTGATGCCGTCACGCACGGTGCCGGTCGTGCAGGAGCCTCAATGCCCGTATGCCGCGACAACGGCATGACAGTCGCCCTGAATCTCGCCAAGCATGTCGTCGTTGGCGGGGACGGAGGCATTGCCTTTATTGTAAGCGTGCACCTCGATACCAGGTTCGAGTTCCTGCATGGCTTGATTGAGGGCATTCAGAAAATTCTCAGAGTCGGGGAATCCGTTTGCCAGAAAACCGATGTTGATGGCATTGGAACCGCGAATCACGGTTGTCAGGTTGTAGGGTATCGCCTCGACCCCGACTTCTCCCTCCGGGTTGTGATACTTGATCATAATTTCTCCAGATTCGCTGTGTCGCGCAGCAGTATAGCGCTATACTTTATCGATCATCCACGATCTGGAGGTCTATTGTGAAGGTAGTGATTGGTGTTGTCGTTTTTCTGGTGCTGGCAATGGCCGGTGCTGGCATATTTTTGCTGCAAAACTTGGATGGCATCGTTAAGGACCTCATAGAAGACATCGGCACGGACGTCGTCGGACAAAAAGTGTCTGTTGCAGACGTTAAGGTTAGTCTGGGAGAAGGTTCTGCCAGTATCAGTGGCCTTACTGTTGCCAATCCGCCGGGTTTTTCTTCGGAGCCGGTATTCTCTCTGGGCAACATCAAGGTTGCGATTGATACAGGCTCAATCACTGGACCCGTATATGTCATCAACGAGATTTCTGTCTCTGATGTCAGTGTTCTGGCGGAACAAAAGGGCATGTCCACAAATGTGCAGGCACTGCTGGATGGCATGCCGCAATCGGAAGCTGGTGAAGCTTCGACCTCAGAGGCCGGCGCAGGCTCTGATGTCCTGCTGGCGATCGATCAGGTTAACTTTGCCAATGGCAACATGGAGCTTCGCAGCGATCAGTTCGAAAACCAGAAGGTTGAATTGAAGCGGCTTAACCTGCGTAATTTGGGTACCCCGGAAAACGGATTGACTCCGGAAGAGGTGGGCGCAGAAGTGGCTAATCAGCTGGTTGATCAAATCACGGATGCGGTGACCGATGCGATAGCTCAGTACGCCAGGAAAGAAGCCGAGAAAGCGGTCAAGGCGAAGCTTGGTGAGAAGCTGGGCGACCTCTTTAAATAGAGCTCATCAGACGATTTTCGAATCGGTCTTTCCCCAGTAACGATCTTTCAGGATTCGCTTGTAGAGTTTTCCTGTCGGTAATCTGGGCAACTCGTCTTCGAAATCGATGCTCCGCGGACACTTGTAGTGTGCAACGTGCTCGCGGGCGTAGGCCATCAGCTCAGCAGCGATTTCATCCGATGGTTCTAGCCCTGGGATCAACTGCACCACGGCTTTTACTTCTTCGCCCATTTCCTCATTGGGTACACCGACAACTGCCACATCCTGCACCTTCGAGTGCATGATCATCGCGTCCTCGATTTCCTGCGGGTAAATGTTAACGCCGCCGGAGATGATCATGAAAGTGGCGCGATCCGTCAGATAAAGGAAGCCGTCTTCATCGACATACCCGACATCACCCAGTGCCGACCAGTTGGGATGCTTGAAATGCTGGGCATCCTTGGTTTTCTCATCATCTTTGAGATACTTAAATGGCATTTCATCCATTTCGAAGTAGACGAGCCCCGATTCTCCCGCAGGGAGTTCGGTGCCATCTTCGTCGCAGATATGAATGATCCCGAGTATCGGCTGTCCGACCGTGCCGGGTTTCTCAAGCCAGGCCTCTGGGGTGACATGAGTCAGCCCGTTTAATTCAGTGCCACCGTAGTATTCGTAAATGATGGGTCCCCACCAATCGAACATCTGCTGCTTGACACCTTTGGGGCAGGGGGCTGCCGCGTGGATCGCAACTTGGTGGCTGGATAGGTCAAAACCCGAGCGTTCTTTTTCGTCCAGCTTCAGCATGCGGGAAAACATGGTGGGCACCCATTGAGAATGCGTCACCTTGTAATCCTGTATTGCTCTGAGTGAACCGATCTCGTCAAATCTAGGCATCATCACCACTGTGCCGCCATTGGCATGAGCGCCGGTCGTAAATCCAATCGGTGCGGAGTGATAAAGCGGTGCTGGAGAGAGGTAGATGGTGTCCTGGCCAAATCCCCAGATGGCTTGTTGTAGAGCACCAACCGGGCTGCCGGCCTCAGCGATGCCGCCTTCAGGCAAAGGTCGCAGAATACCCTTCGGGCGACCGGTTGTGCCTGATGAGTACAGCATGACGGAGCCCGCCGGTTCTTCAGCCAGAGGGCCTTTGGGATATTCCGCAATCGTTGATTCATAGTCTTCGAAAATACCGCTGGCACCAGCCGTGCTTAACCAGCGTTTCACTCGAGGACATTGTTCTGGCAATGTTTCAGCAACCTCTGACAATTTGGCAGAGGTGACGACGACCTCGGACTCTGAGTTGTCGATGATGTAAGCGGCTTCTTCGGACGTGAGATATTGATTGACGGTCGTTATGTACAGCCCTGAACGGAAAGCCGCCCAAACGAACTCGAAGTAGCGAACGTCGTTCTCCATAAAGATGGCGCAGTGATCTCCTCGCCGAAGACCGGCTTCATACATCAGTTGCGCCAATTGATTGGATCGGTCATTTAGATCGCGATAGGTGACAGTTTCACCCGTCGCGCTGTTGATCACCGCAGGTTTGTCAGGAAATTCAGCGGCCCACTTGCCTGGATACATGGGATTCCCTCTTCTTGTTATTTTTGGCTAGCGTTCATGTCACCTTCGAGTGTTCTGGACGCTCGGAAATAGTAGTAAAAACTGGCGAGGTACACCAAGTTGCACAGCATGAGTGCCCAGCGCAGAGACTCAATGTCATTCATCTGCATACTCGACTGCAACAGATCACTGAGAATACCCACGGTTGTCGGTCCGAATACCAGACCGATGATGTTAATGATGAACAGCAGGAGAGCAGACGCCGCGGCTCGCATGGCGAGTGGTGCCAGGGACTGAGTCATGGCAAAGGTTGGACCGGTGTATAACTGAACCAGGAAGGCTGGAAGCATATAAATAATGAGCGCTGGCCAGAGACCTTCGACCATATAGACCGCACAACCTGCAGGCACCGCAATCAGGAACGCGTAGGCGGGCACCAGCATGTACCATTTCTTGTCGCGCGCACCCAGCCTGTCACCAATGACGCCGGAAAGCATCGTCCCAGCCCCGCCGAGGATGCCGATGATCAGCCCCAGTGCGGTACCGACTTCGCCCGTACTCATGTCATGAGTCCGAACCAGGAAGGATGGCATCCACGCAATGGAGCCATATCCCACAAAGGCCTGTGTGCCCGCACCCAAGGCAATAAACCTGAATGACCGATATCCCCACATGGTGCGCAGCACCTCTTTGAAGGGCACCTGGTTGACTTCGGGTGGTTTACCTTCAGAGTAACCTCTTGGTGGTTCCTTGACCGACATCTTGAGGATGATGGCGAGCACAATGCCTGGGATGCCTACCAGGAAGAAGGCGTTTCGCCATCCGAAGAATTCATTGATCCACCCGCCGGCCAGGTTCCCGAACAAAATGCCAACAGGAACACCGAGTGCGTAAATTCCCAGTGCCGTGGCCCGTTTTTCGGGCGCGAAATAATCCGCCAGCAGGGAGTGTGAGGGTGGAGATCCGCCGGCCTCACCAATGCCAACGCCGATCCGTGCGATCAGCAACTGCACAAAGTTTTGTGCGAACCCCGATAGCGCCGTCATCAGTGACCAGATGCCAAGACAAATAGAAATGATGTTTACGCGCGAATAACGATCCGCAAGGCGTGCGATGGGAATGCCCAGGGTTGCGTAAAAGATGCCAAAGGCGACACCGGATAGAGCGCCGATCTGGGTATCAGACAATCCCAGGTCATCCTTGATGGAGGGTGCCAATATGGCAAGGATCTGCCGATCAATGAAATTGAAGACATACACAATGACGAGCATGCCCAGCACATACTTGACGTATGTGTTCGAGTACTTCGGATTTTCCAACTTAGGGCTCCTTAGCCTGGTAATTCCTCAAAGGCCGGTAGACCCTCTGGTAAGTGATGAAAAGATTGTGTGTCTTTGGTGAAGATGGTTGCCATGGTTGATAGGACTAAGGGGGCCTCCCTAGAGCCGGCGTTGATTACCCGTGAGTCCTGGGCGTGATGTGACCGCGATAGCGTCTACCCGGCATGTTCATGGGCAGCTCCCTCTCTTATTGTTATGGAAGCTATGGAATCACAGCTGTTACAACAGCTCAAGCGTCTCTCGATGGTCCTCGAAGATGCGTTGCCACTCCATCTTCATCCACGGTGTGTAGGCCTCCGGGTTGAAATCCAATTCCTGATTCAGTTCTTCTTTACTGAAGAACCGCCATTCTGCGATTTCATGTATGTTGGGATCGACATCTTCAGCTTCTGCGCGACCGATCCAGACCCAGCAGAGTTCATGTTCGCTGCCGACGTCTTCGTATCTCGCATGGTACTGAAATTTATACAGGAAGGTGAGTTCGGCTTTGATACCCAGCTCCTGTTGCAGGCGTCGGTGAGCAGCCTCTTCTGAAGTTTCTCCATCCCTCGGATGACTGCAGCATGCGTTTGACCAGTACATTGGCCACAGCATTTTTTGTTCACTGCGTTTCTGCAGGAGCACGTCGCCTTGTTCGTTGAAAAGAAAAACAGAGAAGGCGCGATGTAGTCGACCATCCGCCTCATGGCAGGCGCGCTTTGGCATCGTGCCGATCGACTCGTCGTTCTCGTTGACGAGGATCAGGTCCTCTAGATCTGATGAGACGAGGTTGTCTGGCTGGCTCATGGTTTCTCTACACCGTGACCTGCAGGGCTTTGAATCCCTGTCGGCTGAGTCCGTTCACGATGGCTTCGGTATTGTCTTCCGCGAGTGCAATAATAGATCCGCCGCCGCCCGCACCGGTCAGTTTTGCGCCGGTCGCTCCGTGATCGCGTGCGATCTGTACCATGCGATCCAGCTCCGGTGATGACACCTGGATTGCACTTAATAGGCCGTGGTTGATCGTCATCATGTGCCCGAGGGCTCGGTAGTCACCTTGTTGGATGGCTTCGATGCCAGATTTTGCAACCTGGCCGAAGTTCTCGAACAGTGATTCATAGAGTTCCGGATTCTTGCGCCATCGATCTCTAACGCCGGACACCATGTCGACTGTCAGAGACGGGTGGTCAGAAACGCCGATGACCAGGTTGAGAGGTTTTGGAATCGACAACTCATCCATGCGAGGTTGTTCCCCCGACTGATAAATCAGCGGTGTGCCGAATGTTGCCATGGTGTTATCGATGCCTGATGGCGTGCCGTGTGCGGCTTTCTCACAAAGGAAAGCGAAATGGTTTACCTGTTCGTCGTTCAGCTCTAATTTGAAGTGTTTCGAAACAGAACGAATGATGGCAACGGCAATGGCAGCGGAGCCACCCAGACCCATGGCCGCAGGGATATTGGGCTTTACGTGAACCGCGAATTTTTGTTCCGCGATATCCAGTTCTTTAAATACGCTTTGAATGGCACCCCACCAGATGGAATTCGATTCTTCCAGCTTGTCGTCGATGTCCCAGGCCGGTACTTTAATTTCCGGCGCATGATCCGTGTCGGTCACCTCAGCAACGACGGCGTTCTTTATGGGAACAGCGACTGCAGGTTTGCCATAAACCACCGAGTGTTCGCCGAGCAGAATGACTTTGCCGTTGGCCATGGCCGTCGTGGACTGCTTTCGCTTGATGTCGTTTTTTCGATTAGAGCCGGTCAGTTCGGCAATGATGTCCTTGGCGCGTGTGACCGTAATTTCACCATCATCAACCAGGTGACTGACGACGGTTTCAAAGAGTTCTTTCGGTGCGCCTGCGGTCACGGCGACACTTCTTGCGTGCAAAGACATGTGACCTTTCTGAATGCCCTCTGTGGACAGCGCTTTGATGGCAGAGAAGTTCTGCGCGAGACCTACTGCGGCCATCAATTCCGCCAGTTCTTTTGCGCTGGCGACATTAAGCACCCGATAACTGATCATGGTGGTTTCGTTCGCCTGCAGCGAACCGCCCGTGACGCCTACCTTTATGGGAATTTCGATCTTTCCGACAAGATCACCCTCATGATTAGCGCGCCATCTTGTCAGGGAAGCGTATTGACCGGATCGGGAAGCGTAGGCGTGCGCTGCGGCTTCGATTGCACGCCAGTCATTGCCGGTGGCCAGTGCTAACGGATCGATGCCGTTCATGATGCCTTTATTGTGAGTAGCGGCTCGATAAGGATCAATTTCTGCAAACTGGGAGGCGAGAATAATGCCATCCCTGACTTCTTCGCCGGGGTAGTCTTTGCCCTCAAGCTGATCAACTGGAATGGTGACCGACGCGCGAACGATGGATCGGTCGGTTAGATTAGAAAGTATGCGCAGGAAAACCCGACCTTCTGTGATGGCCTCAATATCTGCGGCAATCTCTTCACACATGGTGTTGATGATGTTGGCACCCATCGCATCACAGGTGTCGACCAGGATGTGCACGATCAGCATAAGTGGGTTGTTGTCGGTCTGCTCGAAGATTCGAACCTCGATGTCTCTGACTCCACCGCCGCGCGCCACCATGCTTGGATGGAGATCATTGAGCTTGCTGATCAGTTCACTTTTGTGGAAGAGGATCTGGCTTTTGGCTTCATCAGCATCCGGTGGGTTCACCACCTGGATCTGCCCGATCAGCAGGCTTTCTTCCGCGCTTGCCTGAATGCCGCCAGATTCGCGGAAGATTTTTGCCGCAGAACTCAGGGCCGCGACGATGGAAGGCTCTTCAACCACCAGCGGCACCAGATAGTCTTTCTGGTTTACCTGGAAATTCAGACCGAGACCGAAGGGCAGCCCCATGACGCCGACGACATTCTCGATCATCTTGTCCGCACGACTAGGTGGTAACACATGATGACCATCGCGCAGGGCGATCAGGTCTTCCTCAGTGATCCAACCGTTCTCGTGAACCTTTTTGAGTCTCTCCCCGATAGACAGCTTATAAAAACCAGGGAATCTTGCTTTATCCATTAAAGCCTTACCGTTACTACATCAAGTATTTAAAGAACAAACGAAATGATCTGTTCCTGTTCCAGCAATGTTGCCAACGCGGTGATTTCATCTATGTCGGTGCTATAGGCGATACCGAAGTCTCCACCGCCGGCACCCGAGGGTTTGTAGGTCAATTTTACCTTTTTTCGCATGTCCTCGTGCAGCTGATTGTAGAAATTTACGCGGGAATCAGAGGATAGGTGCTGAAGATAGCGGTCATATTGCTCAATTCTGGCCAGAATCTGGCGACTGTCCTGATCCGACACCGCCTGAATGCAGCCGTTAGCGGCATCAATCAAGGCCGTCATGTGCTTTTTGTACGCAGCAGGATCATGCTTGCGATAGGCCTGCATGGAGCCCACGAGCTGTGTTGTCGACGCTGAGCGTCCCGTCCAGATGGCAAGCATGTGCAGGTCGTTCGGCAGGCCGATCGGAGTGGGTCCTGAATCACGTGAGAATTGAATCGGCTGAGCCATCGCAGAGAGCGCAATGTCCGCGCCGCTGCCAATGCCTTGCTGGAACACGCGATGACATTCATCGGCGAGCTCGTAGACATCACGATCGGTGAGTTCAGGTTCGCATGCTTTGACCAGCGCGACAGTCAGTGCGGCCGAAGAACCCAGTCCGAGTTTCTGATTTCCAACGAAGAATTCACGGGTATCCAGCGTGAGATTTTTGCCTTCCAGACTCTCTTTGCCGAGTACCTGTTGTATCGCACCAAGCAATGGCCATTCATTGTAGGCATCAATCGATGGCAAAGTCCTGTTAGTGTCGCTGATGCTGGTGACGGTGCCTGTTCCCGATTCCACAGTGACGTTCGCCTGTTGAGTGACAGGGATCAGCAGCGCCGGACCGCCTTCCAGCACGGCATATTCACCGAGCAGAAAAAGCTTCCCGGGCGCGGAGGCCGTCATTGGGATATCCGGGGCTCGCCGCCGATGCGAGTTTTGATCAGTCGGCTGATACCCTCGACGGCGTCAAGCGCTCTGACGACGGTTTGTGTGTCTTCAGGTGCACAGATGAGTTTGACCTGTGCGCCTGCATCGATCGTGAAGAACACCTGGGTGCCTGCTGCTCTCAGATGCTGCGCGAGATGAATGATCGAAACGGTTGCAGGTTTCCAGTAGAGGACAGGTGGTCGTGACGTCATCATGGTGCTGTGCATTTTCAGGCAACTGTGTTCACTGATGTCTGCCAGTTTCACAAAGTCGCGCTCGGCGATCGCTGACCTTGCAATATCCATATCCGCTTTGTGTGTGTCTATCCAGTCAGCGTAAACCGGGGATGTCGCTGCCGTATGTTTCATGGCTTCAGAGGAGCCCATGGCCTTGCTGTTTTCCTGGACAACGGCAACCAGAACATCCAGTGGCCAGTCCTCTGCGGGCATGACTGGCTGCGCGTAACTGTCGTCTGACAAAACAACTTCAACGTAGCCGCCATAAACAGAACGGGCGGCTGAACCCGAACCCTGTCGCGCAACTTGAGATTTCTCCAAGTCGGTCATCTCTGGCTTGAAGAGATGGGTGAGCGCCAGCGTGATGGCCGCGAACCCCGATGCGCTGGATGCCAGACCACTCGCGGTTGGGAAGTTGTTCTCCGTGGAGACGTTCAGTGCTTGCTGGATGTCGTGCTCTTCGCGAAATCTATTGATGAAACTGCTTAATCTGGCTCGGCCTTGTTCGCCCAATTCCCCGATAATGGCATCGGTCTCAGAGACGGAGACACGAGTGATGGTGCGCAGATCTTCAAGACCAACAGACAGTGAAGCCGTGGCAGGTTGATTACCGGGCTGATCTGATTTGCCCCAATACTTAATCAGGGCGATGTTTGCAGCAGCGCTGACGATAACTGATGAATCGGGCATAACTTCAGGCTTTTTAACGGCGGCGGCAAGGATACACCAATTGAGTTAGGATGTTGCCCCATGAAGATACGACAGCGTCTCGCATTGCAGGCGGTCAGGGTATATGTCCATGGCTGGTCCGCGTGGGAACAACTCCGCTATGGGTTCGCGTTTAATCCACTGTCTCACGAGGTGTGCTCAAATCCATACCCGGTGCATAACCAGATGCGGGAAAAACGACCGATACATTATTCAAAGTTGTGGAACGGTTACTGGGTATCAAGGTTTGACTGGGTTCAGGAGCTGTTGAAAGACAAACGGTTCGGCGCAGATGTGCGGCAATACCCCGAGCGAGTAAAGCGACAGACCCAGTTCATGAGTAAAAAGCGCAGGGAACTGTTTGACAACCCAAGCATGCTGGATATGGATCCGCCGGAACATACTCGGGTCCGTAAACTGGCCCAGCAGGGATTTGTGCATAAATTCATCCAGTCACTCGAGCCGAGGATCCGCGAAGTGGTCGATGAGTGTCTCGAGAGTCACAGCAACGAGCCGGTGATTGATTTCGTCGAATCCCTGGCCAAGCCGCTGCCGGTGATCGTCATCGCGGAGATGCTTGGGTTGCCAAAAGAAGATCATGACCAGTTCTGCCATTGGTCCGAGGAGTTGATGCTGGCATCGGGTCCAACCGTTGAGGCTGATCTGATTGAACGTTCTATCGCGGCGAACTATGCGTTGATTGAATACTTCAAGGAGATGAGCGAAAAGAAAAGGGTTAATCCCGGTGACGATCTACTGTCTGCTTTGATCAATGCAGAGGACGAGGGTGATCGTCTCACCGGCACGGAGCTCTATAACACCTGCGTCCTGTTGCTGCTCGCGGGGCATGAAACGACCACGCGTCTTATCAGTAACGGGCTATATCTGCTCATGCAACATCCAGAGGAGTTGCAGAAGCTCAGAGATAACCGCGAACTGATTCCGAATGCCATTGAAGAAATGCTCCGTTATGAGCCCCCGGTGCAGGCGACGCGCCGGTTTGCCATGGAAGATGTTGAGTTTCACGGTACGCAGTTCCATCGTGGCGATCTGATATTCGTCTCCATACCTGCGGCCAATCGCGATCCTGATGCAATGGTGTCTCCGGAAGAGTTTCATGTTGACCGTCAAGATCCCAAACAAGTGTCTTTCGGTTTTGGTATTCACCATTGCATTGGTGCATCGCTGGCGCGCCTGGAAGCGAAGGTGACTTTCGAGCAGATACTGGATCGATTCGACGAGATCGAACTCGCAGAGACCCCGGTCTGGGGAGACAATCCATTCTTTCGCGGTGTCGAAGCACTGAAGCTCTCTGTTAAGTGAAGCCACAATGACTGCAACAACGTTTCATCAACGGGTGGACGCCTATCGGCATCGTGTCGAGCAGGTGATCGTTGGCTTCCTGGACAGGCGGTTTGAAGCGGGTTCGGGCAAAAATGAGCGCCTTGAATCTGCAGTCCGATATGCTGCCAACACGACGGGAAAGCGAATTCGAGCGCTGCTCAGTTACGCCACAGCGGAAGCTCTTTCGCTCTCTGCGGACGTTGCGGATCAGCCTGCGGCGGCTATCGAACTGCTGCATATCTATTCCCTGGTCCATGACGATCTTCCTGCCATGGATGACGATGATCTGAGGCGAGGGCAACCCACGGTTCACAAACAGTTCGATGAAGCGACCGCAGTTCTGGTCGGAGATGCGTTACTGACCTACGCCTTTGAGTTACTCAGCGAGGGCGACATCGATCCTGGTGTCAGGATTCAATGGGTATCGCAGCTATCTCGTGCGGGCGGTGCCCAGGGTATGATTAATGGCCAGGCCGTTGATCTGGAGGGGGAGACACGAGTGCTTTCGCTGGAAGAGTTAAAGCATATGCACCGGCAAAAGAGTGGTGCGTTGATAGAGGCGAGCATTGATATGGTCGCCGCAGCGGCAGAGCCGACATTCAGGGAATGCCTGCAGGGCTTTGGCCATCATATTGGTCTAGCCTTCCAGATTCGTGATGACATTCTGGACGTTCAGGGAACCACAGAAGAGCTTGGTAAGCCCCAGGGTTCAGATACGGATAACAATAAGTCTACTTTCGTCAGCTTGCTGGGTCTCAATGCTGCGCATGATGTGATGCATGAAGAATTGCAGGTCGCCAAAGACCAGCTCGACAGATTGGAAGCGCTTGGACAAACCGTCGAAGGTCTGCGCTGGGTGTCGGATTACATCATTCACAGACGAAACTGAGAGAGCACATTGGGAAAGTTATCGGATCGAGTTGCTATCGTCACAGGTTCAGGGCGCGGCGTAGGTGAAGCTACTGCAAGGTTGCTGGCTGCTGATGGTGCCAGGGTTGTCGTCAATGATCTTGATGCTGACGTTGCGGAGCAAAGCGCTGTTGCGATTCGCGATGCAGGCGGCCAGGCTATCGCGATTCCCGGTAGTGTGACGGATACTGAATTCCCTGAACAACTCATTGATGGTGCGCTGTCTGCGTATGGTGGTGTCGATATCATCGTAAACAATGCGGGTTATATCTGGAACGGTGCCATGCACAATCATTCTGATGAACAGTTCCAGGCGATGCTTGATGTTCATATCACGGCGCCGTTTCGAATTCTCAGAGCCTGGGCGCCCTGGCTAAAAAGGACCGCAAAGGAAGAAGCTAAATCGGGCAGCACCCGGTGCCGTAAAGTGGTCAACATCTCTTCGGTATCGGGGACACAGGGCAGTGCAACGCAGATTGCTTACAGCGCAGGAAAGGCCGGTGTGATTGGCGTGACGAAAACTCTGGCCAGGGAATGGGGTAGATACAACGTGACGGTAAACTGCGTTGCTTTTGGTCCTATCGATACGCGTCTTACTCAGCGTTATGAAGGTGAACCGCCAACCATCGAAGTGGGTGGTCGGTCACACAGGGTTGGTTTGAGTGACACTCAGATCGATGTCATGCAGGCATCATCGCCTCTCGGGCGAACCGGACAGCCTAAAGATGGTGCAGGAGCGGTGTACCTGTTCTGTATTCCTGAATCAGATTTTGTGACCGGTGAAGTGCTGACTTGCTCAGGCGGCCTGTAACCTAGCGCGTCTGTCCGCCTTCTGCGGTTCCAAGACCAAGTCGCTGGAGATTGGCTGCCAGATCAGGTCCCGCGCTGCGGGGGCTCACGGACTTGTCGATCTCGATGATCTTGCCATCACTGCCCACGTAAAAGGTCCATCTTTTCGCGAATCCCATGCCGCTAAGAACACCGAAGGCCTTTGAAGCGGCTTTGTCGTTGTCGGAGAGAACCGGGAAGTTGGCCTCGTTTTTTTCGGCAAACGCGGTGACGTCTTCGAGGCTGTCGGTGCTCGCCATAAAATAGTTGACGTCGAAATTTTTCAGAACAGAGCCACTGTCACGCAGCGACTTACATTCCAGGGTTCATCCCCCAGTGAAGACTTTGGGGAAGAAAGCAATGACAAAAGGTTTGCCCTTCAGACTGTCGAGGCTGTAAGTCCCGCCGTCTGATCCCTGCATGGAAAATGCAGGTGCCGGGTCTCCGGCCTTCAGGTCTGCTTGAAGTGAGAGCGGTAGAACCAAAAAAAGCGTTACAATCAGTTTTTTCATGGCAACAGTTCCTTTCAGATGAAGTCGAGTTTACCAATAATGGGCGGGGTAGCAGGCATGCTGATTGGTCTGTTTGTCGGGATCTGGTGTGTACATTACTTTGACGTTTCCGGTGCGCTGGCGCAGGTCTGTCTTGTTGCCAGCGTGTTCATGATATTTCAATTGTTGGGGTCCACCATAGCGGCGAGTTTGGGCAAGCCCCACGACTAGACGATCTGTCGCTCATCTCCGATTCTTCTCGTGATACCGAGTCGATCGAAATACTCCAGGATTTCGATGCAGAGATTACGTCCGATGCCTGTGGCGTCCCGGTATTGCTGAACCGTGAAAGTGTCGTTGTGGCTCGCGACAGGCAGTGCTGCCTTAAGCGCGTCGATGCCTTCGACAAGGAAAAATCGATTTTTAATCGGCCTGACGAGTTGTCCGGTTTTCACGATCTGAATCAGAACCCGCTCCAGAGCTTTTGGATCAATATTCAGAGATTTAGCGAGTTCGTGCAGAACCGGGGGTTTCGTTGGGTCTGCTTTAAGGAGTGGCTCTGCTTCAGACCAGATTTTCTGTTCCTTTTTGCTGAGCTCTACGCCGAAACCTTTGACGTTGAGCTGGTTACCTCGCTGCTCCAGATCGCCGTCGTCTATCAGGCGTCCAATGACGGCGTCCAACAGGTTCGATGACCAGCCCCGAACCAATTTCTGCATTTGGCTTTTTGGCAACCCGGACTTGCCTGAATTGGCTTCATGCCACGACGTCGTTTTTTCGAGGAGGCTGGCCCGCGCCGATTCCAGGTGGTTTTTGGTGATCAGCAGATTATCGCCGAGGCGCTCACAGGGGTGATCAGCAAGAATGCCTTCCAGCTCTTCGCTGGCGAGGTTGTAAACCCGTTCGAGTGCATTGCGCCGGATGCCAGCGGCCGCGCTGGTGAGTTGATGCACGATGGACTTGATCTGATTGTCTGGGTCAAGTTGTGACAGATGTTCAACTCTTTCGGGTTTAGCACGGCCGCGTTTGGGTGAGTCGGGATTGATGATCACGCCGCCACCGATGGTGCGGGTAGCTGCCTGGTCTCTCAGAATGACCCGGTCTCCGAAGCACAGATTGACCGGGGGCTCGAAGATCAGTTGCGCAAGCCCCGTTTCGCCGGGTTCAATTTTGCCAGGCTCTAACAACGCGACGCGTCCTGTCATGTGGTTTGCGGCTGTGTGGATGTGAACCGGCGTCCAATGGGAAAGTGCTCTGCTCTCGTCCTGGGACAGGCGTAATGCGATATCAACTCGATCTGTCGCTTGTCCGGCATTTTGGGTCAGCCAGTTCCCACGGTGTATGTCTTCCAGCTCTATCTCATTGCTGGTGATATTAACCGCACAGCGGTCACCGGCGACCGCCACCTCTGATGCCTGGTTTTGTGTGTGCAGTGAACGAACGCGCACGGGAATACCCTGTGGCATCAGAAACACCTCATCACCTGTTGAAACAGACCCGGCAAAGACGCTGCCTGTGACAACGATGCCGGACCCTTTTACTGAGAATCTGCGATCGATCGCCAGACGAAACAGTCCCGCATCACTTCTGTTGTCGATCTCTTCAGCGAACACTTCCAATGCAACTTGAAGTGTATCGATACCTTCTCCGGTTTCTGACGATGCCGGGAATATCTCTGCTGCCTCTAGGAAGGTGTTGGCTGTCGCCTGTGCGATCTGTTCAGTAACCTCATCGACCCGCTCATCGTCGACCCGGTCTATCTTTGTCAAAGCAACGAGCCCTTGGCGAATGCCAAGCAGATTCAGGATTTCCAGATGTTCTCTTGTCTGAGGCATAACGCCATCGTCTGCAGCGATGACCAGAAGGGCGCAGTCGATGGCTGAGACACCGGCGAGCATATTGCTGATGAAACGAGTGTGGCCCGGTACGTCAACAAACCCTAGACGACCACCAGATTCCGTATCGGTGTAGGCGAAGCCAAGATCAATGGTAAGGCCACGTTGTTTCTCCTCGTCAAGCCGGTCTGTGTCGATGCCGGTCAGGGCGTTGACCAGTGAGGTTTTTCCGTGATCGACGTGTCCCGCTGTTGCGATGATCATGTCAGAGCCAGTGACTCCAGTTGTCTGATGAACTGGTTAGGATCATCGAGGGTCCTGCAGTCAAGCAGCATGGTGCCGTCGGCCAGTCGCCCAATGACAGGGACTGGCAGGTTGCGAAACGCTGAGCTCAGTGTCTGTAGAGCTGCGTCGCTGTCCTCATGGGGTGTCATGGCGATAGCGAAACTCGGTAACTGGTCGAGGGGTAGGGCGCCACTGCCGATTTGGCTGTGAGTCTCGACGACCTTCACAGTAGCGGATCTGTTAATGGCTTCTGCCAGGTGAGGCAGCAGCTGATTTGCGATTGCCTGGATGTCGTCTGCGTTTCTTGAGAGGTGTCGCAGGGTGGGTAATTTGTGGGCTAGCGTTTCAGGCTCAAGGTAAAGCTTGAGTACCTCTGTCAGCGCAGTGATGGTCATTTTGTCGACACGCAGTGCACGTTTTAAAGGATTCTTCTTAATCGCCTCGATGTACTTCTTTTTCCCGGCGATGATCCCAGCCTGGGGGCCGCCTAATAACTTGTCTCCGGAGAAGGTGACGATATCTGTGCCGGCTGCCAGCACATCTTGTACTGTTGGCTCGTGTGCCAGGCCGAACTGCTCAAGATTGACCAGCGTGCCGCTGCCCAGATCAGCCATGAACGGTAATTCTGTTTCAGAGGCGAGGGCGGCGACTTCCTCGTAGCTCACCTCCTGAGTAAACCCGCGGATCTCATAGTTGCTCGTGTGTACCTTGAGCAGCATTCCAGTGTGGTCAGAAATTGCACGTTTGTAGTCTTTGAGATGCGTACGATTGGTCGCGCCGACTTCACGAAGTCGACACTGACTTTTTTCCATGACTTCGGGAATGCGGAATGAGCCGCCAATTTCAACGAGCTCACCGCGAGAGATGCACACTTCTTTTCCGGCAGCCAGGGTGTTCAGGCTCAGTAAAACAGCGGCCGCGTTGTTGTTAACGACGGTCACAGCCTCTGCGCCCGTCAGCTCCGTTAAGAGCGCTTCGATATGAGCGTCTCGATCTCCGCGTTGACCAGCCTCAATGTCAAACTCGAGATTGCTGTTAGCCCCGGCAACCTTGGTCATGGCGCTGAGCGCATTGTCTGGCAGCACGGCGCGGCCAAGATTGGTGTGCAAGACGGTGCCTGTGAGATTGATCACAGACGTCAGCGTGCCATGGTTCTGGTTGGCGATCCTAACGTTGATTTCGTCGCTGAGTGCCTGAAGCGACGGGACGGTGTTGCTCTGCCCATTAAGGATGTCGTTGCGCAACTGACCGAGAAGATCGCGAATGGTTTCCCTGACACGTGTATGACCATGGGCACTCAAAACAGGCTTAAGCTCCCCACTACCAAGGAGCTTATCGACTGAAGGGATATCCTTCAGAAGCTGGTTGCCAGACATCTGTCAGGATTCCGCCCTGCGCGCGGCGGCCTTTAGCGAACTCACCGGGCGAACCCAGGGTCTTGATGAAGGTTCATTTTCTGTTTCCCATACTGCGGCCGCTGAATCAGCCGAAGAACGGTCCGTGAATACATCGAGAATCAGCACGTACCAGTTGGCACCACCACTTTCGATTTCTACATACTTGGGATCTTGCAGATTGTGGTCCCGGACGAAGCTTTCGACCTCCTCAGAGGATTGGAGTGCAATCAGCTGTACAGCCCAGGCATCGTCGTCAAATTCATCAAGGAAGTTGCCAATAGGTTGGGCCGTCATCGCATCCAATGACGCAGTTGAACCACTGCCACTTGAGATCTCTGCTTCATCGAAAGTCATCTCTGCACGGACCTTGGAAGTCGCTTCCAGTTCTGTGTCGTCGGCGACAAACGGCTCAGCGTTATCTGCAGCGGCAACCGATGCCGGTGGTGGCTGCTGGCCCACGGCGTGGATCTTGGTGCCGTCCTCTGTCTGGCTGCAGTCCCAGGGCTCGTCCTTTGTTTTGCCATAGCAATACCAGGTGCCTCCAACGAGTTGTTCCTCAAACGGGTTGGCGCCTTCGCAACTGTCGTCATCAAGGCAGTTGCCGGTGTTGCGTGCCCCCCCGCCGAATGGCCACCAGGAACAGGAGGTGAGCAGTATCACCGTGAATATCGTGAAAAAAGGCCTTAGGTACCGCATGATGCTCAACTTACTTGATCGCTTGTTGCAAATAGTTCATGTTTCTGGGGAAAGAGACCCAGCATGCCTCCCGTATGCACAAAGACAATATCTTTCATGCCCTGGAAGCGTCCCTGGTCCAATTCGGTCAGCATCCCGTGAAAAGCCTTGCCAGTATAAACCGGATCGAGAACAATTCCTTCTAGGCGTGCCACACGATGAATCGTATCGAAAACCTCCGGGTTCGCGCTGCCGTAGCCGGGTCCGACATACCCTTCGATGACGTTGATCGGAATATCAGCTGAGTTAACCTCAATGTCATATCGGGACCGCCAGGCAGTAAAGTCCTCGGAGATCTTCTTTAGAAAGTAGGCTTCATCGTCACAGACATTAAAGGCATAAATGGTTGTATCGACCTTGTACAGGTGATTGCCCAGAATAAGCCCCGCCAGGGTGCCACCTGATCCAGTGGCCGAGACAATAGCATCAGGCTTTAACTCGAGTGATTCGAAATCGGATTTCAATTCTTCCGCGCATGCAATATAACCCCAGAGGCCAATTTCATCGGAGGCGCCGACCGGAATCCGATAAGTTCTGAGCCCCTGATTGGCATAGCGAGTCTGCAGTTCAGCATAGGTGTCATCCATCTGCTGATATTCAGGCAGCGGTGCGAACGTCACATTGGCGCCAACCAGCCGATCGATCAGCAGATTCCCATCGTACTCGTCCGGTTCATTACCGCGCAAAATAAGGTGCGATTTGAGGCCTAATCGAGCGGCCAGTTGCGCGGTAGCGCGGCAGTGATTCGATTGGACGCCGCCCCAAGTGACGAGCACATTTGCCTCTTCGGCCAGAGCTTGACCGATGCTGAATTCAAGTTTTCGTATCTTGTTGCCACTGGCAATGGTATCGGTCAGGTCATCCCTTTTGATCCAGATTCGGGTTTCTATGCCGTGCTCTTGTAAGTCCGCAGAGAGTCGGTCCAGCGGTTCAAGTGGTGTAGGTAGTCTTGCAAGGTGCTTTCGAGGCGGCTGAATCATGCGTCTGTTGTTTCTCGCATTTTCAGGTGGTACCGGCCCTTCATTTGCATGGCAACTTTGTTGCCGCTTTCAAAAGTGGCGACCAGTTCTGTTCTGACTTTTCCCATTTCGGCGAGTTCCGCGAAGAGTTCATCCGAATTTTCCGGAAGCCTTACGGTGCATTCCAAGTCGTCATAAACAGGGGTGTGGTAGCTGGCTTCTCCGTCCACAACGACCGTATTGCAATCGAGAAGTAACTCGCTAAGCTTCAATTGCAGCAGACCCCAGCCAGACATCGCTGCCAGTGAAAACAGACTGCCACCGAAAGCGGAATGCTGGTGATTGATGTTTTGATCGAGCGGTGCACGTGTTGTGAGAGTGGTGCTGTTATAACGCACAACTTTGACACCCATGGCTTTGCTGATGGGAATCATATCGTGAAAAGCTGATTCCAGTGCGTCGATGGAATCGACGTAGATTCTGGGTCTTGACGTCTGGTTTGAAGAACTCATACCGCGCGGAGTAAAGCATGAATTTCAATGACAGCTCAATAGAGTGGCTGACTCGACTCGGGCTGATGCTGACCGTTTGCTTGTTGGCCTCATGTGACCAGGCGCCATCCGCCGTTTCCGTCTCTGGCGAAACCATGGGAACCACCTGGTCGGTGAAGGTGGTATCTGATGACGTCGATGCTTCGGAGCTTCAACGGCTGCTTGATGACAGACTGATTGCACTGAACGATGTTTTCTCCACTTACCTTCCTCAATCTGAACTCTCACGACTCAATCAGAAGTCAGGTATTTCAGAAATTTCAGATGAACTGCGACTTGTTCTGGACGTCAGCCAAGACATTTATCAGCTGTCCGAAGGTGCGTTTGATGTCACGGTGGGTCCTCTGGTGAATCTCTGGGGATTTGGTCCAGAAGGTCCAAGCAACGGGGTGCCCTCAGTGACAGAAATCAAAGCGGCGATGGGGAACACTGGCTATTCGAGAGTGACTGTCGAAGGTAATCGTCTGAACAAACCCGAAGGGCTTGTGATTGATCTCTCAGCAGTTGCCAAAGGCTACGCCGTCGATGAACTTGCGGAAATTTTGGAGTCTCTGGGACTGGCGCGTTATCTCGTCGAAATCGGCGGTGAAGTAAAAACACGAGGGCTGAATGATCGGAATCAACCCTGGGTGATTGGTATCGAGGCGCCGGATATGGAGATTCGCAGACTGTATGCCACCATTCCTGTGACTGACCAGGGTATGGCGACCTCGGGCGACTATCGCAACTACTTTACCCATAAAGGAGAGGTTTACTCTCACACGCTCAATCCCAAAACCGGATGGCCGGTACAGCACAACCTCGCATCGGTGACGGTTCTGCATGACAGCGCCGCCTATGCTGACGGATTTGCGACCGCGTTCAGCGTGCTCGGCCTAGACAGAACTTTGGCGATTGCAGAGGCGAACAATTTGAAGGTATTCGCTATAATTCGCGGCGAAAGCGGTTTCGAGTCAAAGTCTTCAACCGCCATGGATATTTATCTGGAAAAGCCTCAATGATCGAATTCTTGTTATCTTTTGTTATTCTGCTCGCAGTCGTTGCGGGGATGGCGATTGGCGTCATGAAAGGCCGTGAACCGATCAGTGGCACCTGTGGTGGCCTAAATAACATCGGGATTGATGGCGCCTGTGAAATCTGCGGGGGCAATCCTGCCAAGTGTGAGAACAGCGAAGAAACGCCGCTTTCTGATTCCCGCCCTCAGTACTTTGACGCGGCTAAGTAAACGTCTTGGCGCTGCGTAACCTTTTTCGACGTTCTTCCGCCTGAATGGCGGATATATGGCGCTCTATGAGGTTTTCTGTCGTGGCGTCGGCAGAAATGAATTGAATGCCCAGTCGATACCCCGCCCGTTCATCAATCAGGCTATAGCGCACCATCGCGAAACAAGCGATGCCAAGGCTGACGTTGTGGAAAGTGATTTTTACGGCTAGCAGATCATCGGCCGGGAAAGCGTCATTGCTGAGAAAAGACGCGCCAGCTGGGCTGATGTCCAGGAGATTGGCCGGTCCACTCTGGTCAAGATTGACGACAGCGGTTGTTATGACTTCTATTCTTTGATTCAGGTTGTAGAGGTAACTGCCAAGCTTACGATCACTTTCCGACAGTGCTCTTTGCAGTTCCCGGGCGTCCTGTTCAAGTTTGAACAGCTGTTTCCTCAGCGAAAAGTTTGCATCGAGACCGAGCACGGATTCCACGCTATTTCGATGAAACTGTTCTTCAGAAACGGCCTGATAGCTCACCGCCGCTGCATCACTGAGCCGCAGATAAGATCTTCTTTCTATAGATCGCATCCGAGTATTGTAACCCCGGTATTGAATCGTCGCAGATTCGTGATTCAATAGATCCATGTTTTCAAATTGGCGTTGGCTGGTGGCGTTACGATTGTTCGGGACGTCGTCTGCTAATCAACTCATGTCGTTTGTGGGCGTTCTGTCCATTGGTGGTCTCGCTGTGGCAGTGGCCGTCTTGCTGTCCGTGTTATCCGTGGTCAATGGTTTCGAAAAAGAGTTGCGTGATCGCGTCCTGGCGGTGTTACCCCATGCAACGATCTACTCAAGGCAGGGCTTCGAAGACTGGTCTGATTTACAACAACGAATTCTCACTCACCCAGAGGTGATAGGTGCAGCCCCGGTTGTTGAAGGCTCGGGTCTCGTCGTTTCCGACGGTCAGATGATGGGTGTTGCATTCCGGGGTATCGATGTGGCGCTCGAAGGTTCTGTTTCGATACTGCCTGACTTTGTCGCGGGTGATGGATTGCAAGCGCTTGAAGCGACGCGCTATGGCGCCCTGATTGGTCGGGAGCTGGCGGATGAGCTTGGTGTTGGTGTGGGAGACAAAATGTCACTGGTACTGCCAGATGTCCAGATGTCGTTGGCTGGGCCTGTCGTCACCACAAAACGTGTTCAAATCGCCGGTCTTTTTCGGGTGGGAGCTGACATCGACAGGTCACATGTTTTCCTCAACCTGGAAGACGCAAAAAAGCTGAAGCGACAAAACGGCATCGACGGCATCGTGATCCGGGTTGAGGACCTCTTCGCAGTTCACGATGTTATTCAGGAAATTGTCAGCGAAGACTTCACACTATACGGGATAAGCTGGATGCGTCAGAACGGCAATCTCTACGATGCAATCGGCACGCAAAAAGCGACTTTGTTCCTTCTTTTAATGCTCCTCGTGATGGTAGCAACGTTCAATGTGGTTTCGAATCTTGTGATGACGGTGGATGACAATCGGTCTGAAATCGCAATCTTACGGACCATGGGTGCCACACCAAGGGATCTGCGCGTGGTGTTCATGGTGCACGGTATGGTTGTCGGCGTAGTGGGGCTGACCTTAGGGTTGCTGATGGGCCTGGCTTTAACCTGGTCTATGGCGAAACTGTATGAGCTCGTTAGTGGGGCGTTTGAATTGAACCTGATGGCCGAATATTTCATCAGGTACCTACCCGTAGAAGTGCAGTTTGGCGATGTGCTGGTGATCAGTGTCGCGAGTCTGTTTGTGAGTCTGCTGGCAACAATCTATCCGGCGGGGCGGGCTGCTGGAGCTAACCCGGTAGAGGCACTGCAATATGACGTCTGAAGTTCTCGTTGCCCGAGGTGTGAGCAAAAGTTACCGGCAGGGTGGTAACGAGGTCCGTGTGTTGCGCGATCTCAATCTCACTGTTGGAAGTGGAGAGACCGTCGCCATTGTGGGTGTTTCAGGTAGCGGCAAAAGTACCTTGCTGCATCTGCTTGCTGGTCTCGATGACCTCGACGATGGTGTCGTTGAAATCGGTGGTCAGGACCTTGCCAAGCTGTCTGAAGGAGAGCTAAGCAAGGTTCGTAATCAGCGCCTTGGCTTTATTTATCAGTTTCATCACTTGCTGCCCGAGTTCTCGGCAGAAGAAAATGTGGCAATGCCTTTGATGATTGCCGGGAAGTCTCGGGTTGCTGCGGTTCAAGAGGCTGGAAATTTACTGGAAAAGGTAGGGCTCTCGCATCGACTGTCCCATTTGCCGTCGGAGTTGTCGGGTGGCGAGCGGCAGAGGGTCGCTATTGCCCGGGCACTGGTTGCGCGTCCTTCCATCGTTCTCGCGGATGAACCCACAGGTAATCTTGATGAAGACACTGCGGACCAGATCCATGAGCTGATTATTTCTCTCGCTCAGAATCTAGGTGTGGCGTTTGTTGTCGTGACTCACAATCATCAGTTCGCATCCAGGCTATCGCGCGTTTGTAGGCTCGCGCATGGTGCTCTCGACGAAAGCAGCGTCTAGCTTATGAAGGCCTCTGCATTTGTTGGTATGCGTTACTACCGATCTCGCTCGTCCAACAGGTTTGTCTCCCTGGTGACACTGGTATCGTTTATTGGTCTGGTTTTGGGTGTGGCCGCATTGATCGTCGTGGTCTCGGTCATGAACGGTTTTGATCGCGAGCTAAAAACGAGAATTCTTGGTGTTGTGCCACATGTGATTGTTAAGGCAGCGATGCCGCCTGAGATTGCTGGGAAATCGGCACCATTCAAGTCTGCCGATGTCATGCTGGTGACCCGAAACGGCAGCCACCTTCTGACGTTGTATGGCATAGACCCTCTTGCAGAGCATCCGTCTGGCGTCCTGATGCAGGCCATTGGTCAGGATAAGGTAGAGCGGCTGATACCGGACCAGCTGAGAGTGGTGCTTGGTCGATCCATCGCCAGTCGGTTTGGGGTGCAGGCGGGCGATTCTGTTAATCTCGTGTTGCCAGCGGTTTCTGCTAGTGGTCAAAACATCTCACCTCAGTTGTCGTCAGCGCTCGTTGCTGGCACGTTTTCGGTCGGCTCGGAGATGGATTACCGGCTGGGCGTGGCGCACGTCAGCCAGGTCTCACAGCTATTGGATGAGCCCGCAGACGTCAAACTCACCCTGAACAACATCTTCGATGCGCCGATGAAGGCAGATGACCTGCGGCTAAAGGGCTACCAGGTCAGCAGTTGGGTGGATGATTTTGGGGACTTTTTCCAAACGGTATGGATGGAAAAAGTCATGATGTTTGTCCTGCTGACGTTTGTCATTGCCATTGCTTCATTCAGCATCGTGTCCGGCCTGACAATGTTGGTGGCGACCAAACGTCGTGACATCGCGGTGCTTCGAACCATGGGCATGACAGAACAGGGCGTGCTCAAGGTATTCCTGGTGCAGGGTCTTGGCCTTGCGACGGTGGGGGTCGCCTCCGGGTGTCTGCTGGGACTGGTGTTGGCAGCCTATGCACCCTCGGTTATGGGGATCGTGGAAGAGTTAACCGGTTTCAGTATTGTGGCGGGCACCTACTTTGACCAGATTCCGACAGACATCCGTTGGCCGGACATTTTTGTCATAGCCATTGTGACTTTTCTGATCAGCTTTGCCGCGACGCTGTACCCCTCGTGGCGCGCCGCCAAGCTTCAACCCGCCGCTGTCCTCAGGAACGAGTAAAGCGCTCTATTTAGATCAGTGTTGTGTCTCCGCGGTCGTCATTGCCAGGTTGGCGACGTTCGGCCTGTTTACGTTGCTTGTATCGGGTGACACGCCATCGGTAGTAAACCCGGACGGCCGTAAAACCAGCAATTCCCAGCGTGAACCCACAAGCAAGGCAGCCAACGATCAATGGTTGCCAGATTCCTGAGAGCTGCTGCGTAAACCACTCGGGGGTTGGATCCGCAGGCGTGGGTTGTTCCGGAACACCCAATATCCATGTGCCCACGAGATAAGCAAAATACATCATGGGGCCCATGGTGATCGGGTTGCTGATCCAGACCACAGCGACGGCAACGGGTACGTTACAACGAAGCCAGAGGCACAGAACCACTGCGGGAATTAACTGAAATGGGATAGGGAGGAAACAACAGATACCCCCAATTAGAGAAGCGAACGACAGGGAATATCGGTTGAAGTGCCATAGGTTCGGTTCAAAGATCCGGTTACCTAGAAATTTGAGCGCCTTGGTTTCTTTCAGTTGCTGCCTTGTCGGAAGGTATCGCTTCATGGGCGGCATTATGCCCTGTCAGTTAAGTCACATGAAGGTGAACGATTACGTGAATCTGCGCTACGACTTACCTGATCTTTCAGTAAGCACGTCTGCAAACGACGGGTGGATGTCTCTACCTTTCATGAGTGGTCTTTCCGCTGTTCCTATTTGTCGCTGGATCCGTCCTTATGGCGCGAGTGCCAGTTCTGCTGTCCTTGGAATCCTGCCTCATTTTGGTGCCGGTGTTGATCTTTGGGTTGCGTACAAGTGTCGTTCCACTTTGTGCGTTCCTGCTTGGTTTGATCTGGTGTTTCTGCGTGCTCAGCCACGAGCAGGCGATTCGGGATGATCTCATTCAGAGTGAAGTGAGGCTGGTGGGGCAGGTTATTGGATTGCCCGTAACCGCTAACCATGGCGTGAGATTTGGTTTTCGGATCATAGGTGGCAAACATGCAGATGCTTCGCTCCGGGTTTACTGGTACGACACCCAGGTTATTGTTGAGCCTGGTCAAATTTGGAGTTTGCCGCTCAGACTTAAGCCGCCAACTGGCTCGGTCAACTTCAATGCTTTTGACTACGAACGCTGGCTGTTTGCCAAGCGCGTTCATGCTTTGGGCTATGTCGATAGCCAATCGGATGCCAGATTGCTTGATACCAGGCAGAGCGTTGATCGAATTCGATTTCATGTCGCCTCGCGCATCATTCAGATCGTGCCAGAAGAAGCGTTGCCAACGTTTCTTGCTCTGGCGCTTGGAGATACGAGTCAGCTGAAACCCGACAGGTGGCAGGTGCTCAATTATACGGGTACAACACACCTCCTGATCGTTTCTGGTTTACATGTCGGCCTGATGGCGACGCTGTCTTTCCTTGTTTGCAGACTGTTGGGTGTTGGTTATGTCACCGCTTCGATCGTCACGGTTTTGGTCGCGAGTGGTTATGCGCTGCTAGCCGGTTGGGGATTGCCGGTTCAAAGGGCGCTCATCATGACGATCGCATTTCTCTCTGGCGGCATGCTGGCGAGACATATCTCGATGCTGTCTCGGCTCATGCTTGCGGCTGCAACCGTGGTTTTGCTTGATCCACTGGCGAGTTTGAGCGCTGGTTTCTGGCTGAGTTTTGGTGTTGTCGCAGCACTAATCCTGGGGCTATCGAATCGCACCGGTTACGTTCGATTGGGATCACTCTGGCAATCGCAGTGGGTTGCATTTGTGGCGTTACTGCCATTGCTGGGCGGTATTAATCACCAGCTGCCCTTGATGTCCCTTCCGGTTAACCTGATGGCGATCCCTTTGGTGGGGTTTGTCCTGGTGCCGCTGATATTTTTCGCACTCATGGTCAGGATTGTCTCTGAGGACATGGGTGGTTTCTTACTGCACTTGGCGCAGCTGGTGGCCTTCATACTCTGGCACGCTCTTGAAGTCGCCTCAGGATTGGGCGGGTTAGTTCAGATTTCTGCTTTAGAAACCTGGCAGGTGTCATGTGCGCTAATGGGTGCAACCCTGATGCTGATGCCCGCTGCGATTGTGCCACGGTGGTTGGGCTTGCCGCTTTTGTTGGTGCTGCTTGAGCGGCCGGATCCAATAGAGAAAGGAAACCTTCGCCTGACGTTTTTGGATGTGGGGCAAGGACTCAGTGTCCTTGTCGAATCACGTCACGGCGTTACGCTGTATGATACCGGACCGTCTTTTCCTGGATCCTTCAGTGCTGCCGGACAGGTTGTCTTGCCGGCGCTACGCAGTCGAGGCTGGACTCATCTCGATCAGCTGATTATCAGTCACACGGACAACGATCATGCCGGCGGCAAAGAAGAAGTGCTACGAGAGGTGCCGGTAAAACGGTTGATCGAGCAGGGTGCCTGTGAAAGCAGTTGGGAGCGTGATGGTGTCTGGTTCTACAGTTTCTCTGTGAGCAAGGCGGGATCGAGCAATGATCAATCCTGCCAGTTACTTGTGCTCGTAGATTCACGCCGCATTCTTTTGACCGGAGATGTTGAATCCGCCGGAGAGAGGGCGCTGGTGGATCGATTGTCTGTGCCCATGGATGTGATTTCAGTGCCGCATCACGGCAGCGAGACCTCGTCGACACCTGCATTTCTTAATCGCCTGCGGCCGGATATCGCGGTGGTCAGTTCAGGCTTTATGAATCGATTTGGGCACCCGGATGCGCAGGTTGTTGAGCGATACGAAAATCGATCCATTCGGCTTGAATCAACTGCGCTAGCCGGTGCTGTCGAGATTATCGTCTCATCCGAGGGTATGATGACAAAAACAGCAAGGGACGAATCAGGTGGCATCTGGAGACGCACGGGGCGTTCGGGTCAGACAGGCCAACATTGAAGAATTACACTCATTAAATGCACAGATTGCTGAGTTTAAAACGCCTTATCCAGTAGAAATTTTTCGTGAACGCCTTGCGAGACGTGACTGGCTTGGGCTGGTTGCGGAAGACGATGGCGAACTCCTGGGATTCAAGCTCGGGTACGATAATGGTGATCGGGTCTTCTATAGCTGGCTCGGTGGGGTTTTGCCTGCAGCTCGCCGCCGAGGCGCGGCAAGACGGTTATTGCGTGCGCAAGAATCTTGGGTCACTGATCACGGTTACCGTGAAATTTGGGTGAAGTCACGAAACAGATATCGAAATATGCTGATGCTGCTATGGAGTGAGGGGTATCAGATTTTTGATATCGAGCCGAAAGCGCAGCTGGAAGACAATCGGATCTGGTTTAGAAAATCTCTTTGAGGTTTGTTGGGTGAGACGTTAACCTCCCCAGCTTTCTGCGAAGTGGTCTTGATATGTCGCTGATCGACTCGGTGCTTGAGCATCTTAATCTTGAACAGATTGAAACCAATCTGTTTCGGGGTGTCTCGGAAGATTTTGGCACACCCCGTGTGTTTGGCGGCCAGGTGATTGGTCAGGCTTTGATTGCTGCATTGCGCACAGTTAATGACAGACCCTGTCATTCGCTTCATGGCTACTTTCTTCGACCAGGCGATCCCAAACATCCCATTATTTACGAAGTTGACCGTATCCGTGATGGACGCAGCTTTACCACCAGGCGAGTTGTTGCGATTCAGAAAGGCGAAGCGATTTTCAACATGTCTGCATCCTTTCAGGTGTTCGAAGAAGGTCTGTCGCATCAGGTTGATATGCCGGATGTGCCGCATCCTGACGATCTGCCGAGTGAAGAGGAACGTTTCGAGGTGCTGAAACCGATGCTGACCCCTGAGCAGTTGAAGATGATGATGCGTGACAGGCCTATCGAGATGAAGCGGGTTGAGGACGTAAATTACATCCGCCCGGAAAAGCGCGATCCAACACAACATATCTGGTTCCGATCCAAAAAAAGATTGGGCGACGAGATTCATCAACACCAGTGCCTCCTGGCTTACGCCTCTGACATGGGGCTGCTCAGTACCGCAACCTTACCCCACGGTATGTCATGGATGACCGGGTTGATGACCGCCAGCCTTGATCATGCGCTTTGGTTTCACCGGGATTTCAGATTCGATGAGTGGATCCTGATTGCGATGGATAGTCCTGCCTCGGCTGGATCACGAGGATTTAACCGCGGCACCATGTTCACGGCAGACGGAAAGCTGATCGGTTCAGTGGCTCAGGAAGGGCTGATGCGTGTGGTGAAAAACGAGTAGACAGTTCGCGCTCAGGCAGGAACGACGCGTTTCAGCATCGAAACAAGGTTGTGCTTATCTTTCCGGTTCAGGAAGCTGCCAATTTCCGACTCTTTTCCGTGCGAACGGATAAACAGGGACACCGGATCCCAGGGGTGGTGGGGCTTCTCCACAAAAAACTTTGCCCACATTCGTTGAAATGTTTCTTCTTGCGCGGGTGCGCGAATCCCTCTTTCAATGCGCACCTCGTGATCAGAAACAATGATCACTTCCTGTCTTGAACATTGCTTGGCGCAGTAATAAATGCAGTAGGCAACCACAGACATTTCGATGACGGAGAAGGGAAGGATGACCCAGGCGCCAGCCATGAGAAATCCCAGAGCGATGGACATTGAGACGCCCATCAGTACGGACAGGAATAGGACGTTTGCTCGCCAGCTCCAGGAGTTGTTTGGGCGAAGAATAATGACGCCGGTCCGGCTATTGTCGTCGATTTCAGCGACTACCATATAGGTCCCTGATTGCGTCCAGCAATCGATCGTTTTCGTCAGGTGCCCCGATCGTGATGCGAAGCTTGTCTCGCATTCGGGGCGCGTTGAAGTAGCGTACCAGAATATGCCTTTCCTTCAGTTTTGTGTATAGCGACTCAGCGTTGTCCATTCCTTCTTCAGCTCTGACGGTTGCCAGTAGAAAGTTTGCCTGACTCTCGGGTATGTTGAATCCCAGATCCTCTAGCTCGGAATGGACCCTGGTACGTTCAGAAATCACCTTTTCCCAGGATTCTCGCGCGTGTTTCTGGTCGGCCAGTGCTGCTTCGGCGATCCGCTGGCCGATGGCATCCAGGTTATAGCTGTCCCTGGTTTTGCTGATCATCGGCGAAATGAGGCTTTCTGGTCCGATTCCATACCCGAATCTAAGACCTGCCAATGAATATCCCTTGGACAAGGTTCTGAGGACAATAACGTTATTGCTCGCGACAGCCAGTGCCGGTGAGGTTGCATCAGTATCCGCAAAGTCGATGTAGGCTTCGTCGATCAGTAAGATACCATTCAGTGCCTCGGCGAGTTCCGCCACTTGACTTGTCGGCACCAGTTGGCCGCTGGGGGCATGTGGATTCACCAGGAAAGTGAGTTTTACCCCGGCGTTGTTCATTGCTTCAGCAAAACTGTCTGGCACCGACCAGTCTTCCTCCAGTGGCACCTCGAACGTTGGGCAATCCTGGATCTGGGCGAGAACCGGGTACAGTGAATAGGTCGGGTATGACATGCCTATCTTTTCACCAGGATTGACGAAGGTGGTGATCACCAAACGCAGGAGTTCGTCGCCGCCTCTCGTGGCGATGATGTTTTCTGGTCGAACACCATGTAGATCCGCGGCGACTTGTCGAAACCCAAGGGATGTCGCCGGCGGATATTGTCGCAGGCTTTCAATGTCGAAGTGATCCAGAACCTCGCGGACTTTCGGTGAAGCGGGATAAGGGTTCTCGTTGGTATTCAGCTTGATCGTGTTCGGGTCGTCGGGTTGCTCACCGCTCGCGTAGCCGGTCATTTGCTGAATATTGTCTCGCTCGAAGCTCACAGTGCCTCCTCAAATGGCGAATAACTGACATCGACGATGTAAAACTCGGTCTGGCCGTCAGGAAGATTCAGGAATATCGACGTTTCTTTGCTTTTCCCAAGAAGGCTTTTAGCCATGGGTGACTCAAGGCTTATCCAGCCGAGTTTCGGATCAAACTCATCTGAACCCACGATACGAATTTCAGAAAGCTCACCTGCTTCATTTTCCAGTCTGACCCAGGCGCCAAAGTACACCTTGTCCCGATCATCCGGTAGTCGGTCGACGATCTCGAGATTGTCTAATCGCTTGGTCAGATATCGAATGCGTTTATCAATCTCTCGCAGACGCTTCTTGCCATAGATGTAGTCGGCATTCTCACTGCGATCACCGAGTGCGGCAGCTTCGCTGACCTGTTTCGTCACCTCAGGTCGAGTGACACGCCAAAGTCCGTTCAGCTCATCTCTTAGCTTCTTGGCACCGTCTGGGGTGATGTAGAACTTCTGGCTCATGGGAATACGGGCTGGTCAGCGCGAAAAGCGCTATTTTAGGGAAAAATTGGCTTGAATCGACCTGAATTGGCCCCACTAAGTGATTAATCTCGAACTCATTAGGAAATGTCATCGTGCGAATCGATAAATTTACCGCGAAATTGCAGGAAGCCCTGTCTGATGCACAGTCGATCGCTGTCGGCCGTGATCATCATCACCTTGCGCCGGCTCACCTCGTTCAGGCTTTACTCCGACAGCAGGGTGGCACCGTCCGCCCGATCCTGACCCAGATGGGTGTGGACACCGCGGCCATGGAAGTTGAATTGGATCAACTGATTGATCGGTTGCCGCAGATCCAGGAAAACCTGGGAGACGTTCAAATGTCTCCTGAACTCGCGCGACTGCTGAACCTGTCAGACAAGGCAGCACAACAGAGCGGTGACAAATTTATTACCAGCGAAATGGTGTTGCTCGCTGCCACCGAAGACAAAAGTGGCGTGGGTGATCTATTCGCCAAGCTACAGATCCAAAAAAACGCCTTAAAGCGTGTTATCGAACAGATGCGTGGCGGGGAGGCAGTGAACGATCCCAATGCTGAAGACACGCGGCAGGCGCTTGATAAATACACGGTGAATCTCACCGAGCGTGCCGAACAGGGCAAGTTGGATCCAGTCATCGGTCGAGATGATGAGATCCGTCGCACCGTTCAGGTTCTGCAGCGAAGAACCAAAAACAACCCAGTGCTGATTGGTGAGCCAGGTGTGGGTAAGACGGCCATTGTTGAAGGTCTTGCGCAGCGAATTGTTAATGGCGAAGTACCAGAGGGACTTCGAAACAAAAAGATTCTTGCCCTGGACATGGGCGCCCTCATCGCGGGTGCCAAGTTCCGCGGCGAATTCGAGGAACGACTCAAAGCAGTTTTGAATGAGCTGGCCAAGGAAGAAGGGCAGGTCATCCTGTTTGTTGATGAATTGCACACCATGGTCGGTGCCGGTAAAGCCGAAGGTGCAATGGACGCGGGTAACATGCTGAAACCTGCGCTGGCGCGCGGCGAACTTCACTGTGTCGGTGCGACAACACTGGATGAGTATCGCGAATACATTGAGAAAGATGCCGCATTGGAACGTCGTTTCCAGAAAGTGCAGGTGGATGAACCCAGCGTTGATGACGCCATCGCCATTCTGCGGGGTCTGAAGGAACGTTATGAGGTTCACCATGGTGTGGACATCACGGACCCGGCGATAATCGCCGCGGCTCAACTCTCTTACCGCTACATCTCGGACCGACAGCTGCCGGATAAAGCCATTGACCTGGTGGACGAGGCAGCGAGTTTGATCCGCATGGAAATGGATTCCAAGCCAGAGGATATGGACAGGCTTGAGCGTCGTCTCATTCAGTTAAAAATCGAAAAAGAAGCGCTCAAGAACGAAGAAGACGAGGGTAGTCGCCAGCGCCTCGAAGCGTTGGATGGAGAGATCGACGATCTGGAGAAGGAGTATGCGGATCTGGACAGCGTCTGGAATGCGGAAAAGCTGGCTCTGCATGGTGCTCAACAGGTGAAAGAAGATCTGGAGGAAGCCAAACTTGAACTGGAAGCTGCTCAGCGCGCAGGTGATCTGACGAAAATGTCGGAGCTGCAGTATGGCCGTATACCGGAACTCGAGCGTCAGCTTGAAAGCGCTCAGGATACTGATGTGTCTGCCATGACTCTGCTGCGAAATCGGGTTACCGACGAAGAGATCGCGGAAGTTGTTTCCAAGTGGACTGGTATCCCTGTTTCCAAAATGATGGAAGGTGAGCGAGCGAAGCTCCTGGCGCTAGAAGAGGAACTGCATAAGCAGGTCATTGGCCAGCATGAAGCGGTCAGTGCGGTTTCTAATGCCATCAGGCGTTCGCGTGCTGGACTTTCCGATCCGAACCGACCGAATGGATCCTTCCTGTTTCTTGGTCCAACCGGTGTTGGTAAGACTGAGTTATGTAAAACGCTGGCGCGATTCCTGTTCGACACTGAAGAGGCTCTCGTGCGAATCGATATGTCTGAATTTATGGAAAAACATTCCGTAGCCAGACTGATCGGCGCACCTCCCGGATATGTGGGTTACGAGGAGGGTGGTTTCCTGACAGAAAGTGTCAGACGCAAACCGTATTCGGTGGTCTTGCTGGATGAAGTTGAAAAAGCACATCCGGATGTCTTTAACATCCTATTGCAGGTGCTTGATGATGGTCGTCTGACAGATGGTCATGGGCGCACGGTGGACTTTAAAAACACGGTGCTGGTGATGACCTCTAACCTTGGCTCCGACCTCATCCAGACCATGGCTGAATCCAGCTACGACGACATGAAGTCGGCCGTTATGAATGTGGTATCTACTGCCTTCCGTCCCGAATTTATTAACCGAATCGACGATGCGGTCGTTTTCCACCCACTCGAGAAGGACCAGGTTGCAGGTATTGCCAGAATCCAGCTGGAAATTCTGCAGGCACGCGTCAAAGAGTCGCAGGTATGCGTGAAGTTCGACGACGATGCGCTGACGCTGCTGGTGGATGTCGGGTATGACCCGGTTTATGGCGCAAGGCCACTGAAAAGGGCGATTCAGCAGTATGTTGAGAACCCTTTGGCAGAAGCCATGTTGTCGGGCGAATTCACAGCCGGAGACGAAATTCTGGCGCAAAGAGACGGTGAAAAGCTGGCTTTTGTAAAAAAGTGAAAAAAGTACTGTACATACAACCAGTAGATTGATACTGTTTATTCATCCAGTAATCAGGTGGAGACAGAGATGACTTCAACTGCTTTGAAGATAGAGCAAATTGAGCAGATAGAGCGATTTGAGCAAATAGAGCAGGTCGCGGAAACCAACAGAACCGGTGAGTATCACTCGGTCCTGGCGATGGAAGCTGCAAGAAAGATGCGCCGAACCCAGAAAAAGCGGGAAACCGGCCAGACTGTCTGTCACCACCTGAAAATGATGTTGGCGAGCGAGCCAGTGCCTGTTTGCCCGGTTTCTGAATTAAAAGTCACCGTTAACCCCAATGGCCACACCCCACGGCCACTGCACTCAGAGCCTCAGTTCACGCTGGGGCTCTGAGTTCCTTTTTTATTCCGGCTGATCGGCAATCACTGCGAATACGCGGTGTGTTACCTCGGTAGGTGACTCCGGAAAATCTCTTTTAAGCCTTTCAGCAGGTTCGGCATCGAATCAGTGCCCGCATTGGCCCGGTCAAACAGACGGTTTGGGAAGCCTGCTCGGTGCGTGAGATAATCTTCGTCAGTTTTACTCAAATCGGCATCTTTAAATTGCGTTTTCAAGGGTACTGCTTTGGCTGAATCGACCCAAAATCGAGAAGTGACACTTCCGGGCGCCAATCATAATTCCTGATGGACTGATCAAACAAAGTTATGGAACAGGTAGATGTCTGCATCGTAGGAGCGGGGGTAATAGGGCTCGCCGTTGGCCGTACCCTGGCGCAGTCAGGCATGGATGTCATCGTGCTTGAGCAAGGCCCAAGAATCGGTGAAGGGATCAGCAGCCGCAACAGTGAGGTCATCCATGCTGGCATATACTATCCCGCCGGCTCACTGAAAGCTGAGCTCTGCGTTAGGGGTAAACAGCGCCTTTACCAGTACTGCCAGAGTCACAGTGTTGCCCATGCCAGAATCGGTAAATTGATTGTCGCCACCAACAATGAAGATGAGTCGCAACTTGCTGTCATCGAGCAGAAAGCGATTGCAAACGGCGTCACAGATCTGAAATGGTTGTCTGCCTCAGAACTAAAAAAGCTGGAACCATCTCTTCAAGGTGTTGCTGCACTAATGTCACCTTCAACGGGGATTATCAGCGCTCATGAATTGATGCTTTCTTTCCAGGGCGATATTGAGTCAGCGGCGGGTTCAATTGCTCTCGCGACGCGAGTGAAAAACATCACCCCAGTCGATTCAGGTTTTGAAGTGGTCTGTGATTCCGAAGGTGATGAATTCACGTTCAAGGCGACGCGTCTCGTAAACGCTGCCGGGCTTTCTGCACAAGCGATTGCGCATACCTTGTCGCTGAGCGAAGTAGAGGTGCCGCAGCTCCACTACTGCAGAGGCAACTACTTCACCTATCAGGGGAAGTCCCCATTCTCCCGACTGATTTATCCGGTACCTGAAGCCAGTGGGGCTGGATTGGGTGTTCACGCAACACTGGACATGGGTGGACAGTTGAAGTTTGGGCCAGATGTGGAATACATCCTCGATGAAGATTATGAAGTGACCGATGATCGGATCGAGTCGCACATAGAGGCCATACGCCGATACTTTCCAGACTTGGAACGCGAACGCTTGGTTCCCGGGTATGCTGGCATCAGACCGAAACTACAGGCGCCGGGTGAACCTCCCGCTGACTTTGTGATTCAGGGTCCTGAAAGCCATGGTGTTTCGGGGCTGGTTAACCTGTTTGGTATTGAGTCTCCTGGTTTGACTTCCTCCATGGCCATAGCAGAAACTGTTCTTGATCGGCTTCAGGCCTGATTACTCATAACCCGGACCTCTGAGCTTACAGTCACCGCCGTCTCGTTCATGCAAAACCATCATCACGATCATGGTCATGATCATCATAATCATCATCATTTCGACGGGGACTTCGGAAAAGTTAACCTGAGCTTTGTGTTGGCGGTCACGGCAAATCTGGGTTACACCATCCTGGAAGCTGTCTACGCCGTTATCACCGGCTCCGCGAGCCTGCTGGCAGACGCCGGTCACAATCTGTCGGATGTACTTGGACTCCTGTTGGCTTGGGGTGCTGCTTACCTCGCGACCTGGGATCCAACGAAAGACTTCAGTTACGGATATCGGCGGTTATCGATTCTTGCCGCGTTGATCAACGCGTTAGTGCTCGTTCTGGCTTCACTCTACATTGCCTATGAATCGATACAGAAACTGATTAACCCGACGCCGGTGCCGGAGTTTGTGATCATGATCGTCGCCACGATCGGTATTCTGGTCAATGCGGGGAGTGCCTGGCTGTTTCATGCGGGCAGTAAAGAAGACCTGAACCTGAAGGGAGCATATCTTCACCTGGCATACGACGCATTGGTCTCAGTCGGTGTCGTCATCGCGGCGCTTATGATTTACCTAACCGGATGGCTCTGGATCGACGGTCTGGTTGGATTATTCATTGTCACGGTTATCTTGCTCGGCACTTGGGGGTTACTGAAGGAAAGCCTGAATCTCATGATGGATGGCGTTCCCAGTCACATTGACCGGAACGAAGTTCAGACTTTTCTTGAGAGTGTGGCAGGCGTGAGTGAAGTGCACGATCTGCATATCTGGGCGATGAGCACCAATGAAACCTGTTTGACCGCTCACCTGGTCATGCCGGAAAACACACTCTGGGATTCTGAAGATGGCTACAACGCGATCGGACGTGAGCTTAAAGACAAGTTTCAGATTCACCATATTACTATCCAGGTTGAGAAAGACTTCGACTGTGTCACACAGGATTGCGACTAATGCCCACGCTAAATGACTTTTACAGCCAGGTTCGTGCTGCAAGGCCTCTTGAACCCATTGCCTTGGATAAACCCATCGCATTGGAAGACTTACAAACACCGGCGCTGGTGATTGATCTGGATGTCTTTGAGCGCAATCTCGAGAAGATGCAGACCTATTTGTCAGAGAACGACATCGCACTTCGATCGCATACGAAGATGCATAAGTGTCCGGTTATTGCTCTTAAACAGGTGGCGGCAGGTGCTCGGGGTGTATGCGCTGCGAAGGTCAGTGAAGCAGAAATCATGTGTGATGCTGGTGTGCAGGATGTTCTTTTGACATCACCTCTGGCGACAACGGATAAGGTGGATCGTTTTGTTCAAACGAGGAAGTCCCACAAAGGTTTGAAAACAGTGGTAGACCATGAGCAGTCGGCGACGCTATTAAATGAGAAAGCCGCTGTTGAAGGGTTGATCATCGATGTCTTCATCGACATTGATCCAGGTATGGGGCGTACCGGTGTTGCAGCGGGAGAGGCAGCGTTACGACTCGCTGAATTTGTTGGAGAATCGAAACATCTGAGGCTTGCCGGTGTTCAGATGTATGCAGGTAACTGTATGCATGTGGAGGGTTTCAACAACCGTCGTGCAAAGTATGAAAAGGTGATGCAAAAAGGCATGCATACACTTGCGTTGCTGAACGATAACGGTATTGATGTGCCTATTGTCTCTGGCGGTGGTACCGGCACTTACAACATGGAAGCAGACCTGGGATTGATAAATGAGTTACAAGCCGGCTCCTACGCGTTTATGGATATTGAGTATCGAGACATTGGCGGCCGTGATTCGGACGACGTTTACTCGGATTTCGAGGTGTCACTTTTCGTGCTGGTAACTGCTATCAGCCAACCCCAGTCTCGACTCATCACGGTAGATGGCGGCTTCAAGTCCTTTGCTTCGGATAAGATGCCGCCGCAATTTCGCGATGTGGAAGGTGTGATTTATCACTGGGGAGGTGACGAGCACGGTATTGTTCAGTTGGATAACCCGTCTTGTGAACTGGCTTTGGGCGACAAGCTGGCGATGTTAACACCGCACTGTGATCCCACCGTAAACCTTCATGATTTTTACTTCCCCTACAGAGATGGTCTGGTCCATGAGGTCTGGCCAGTCTCAGCAAGAGGTTTTTCATTCTGATGACAGTAGTACCCTGGTTCGAAGACTTTTCCGTTGGCGATGATTTAAGTGCCGTGCCGTCAGTGACGGTCACCGAGGGTTATGCCGCGGCGCATCAAATGGTGTTCGCTGATCGCTCTCGGCTGTCTCTTGACTGGCCGCTTGCACAGAGAGTCACCGGGCATGAAACAGCTCTTGTGAACCCGAGCCTCGTGTGCAACATCGCCATCGGTCAAAGTACGATTCCTACGCAGCGTGTTCTGGGCAATCTGTTTTACCGAGGGCTGCGGTTTCAGAGGCCGGTGTTTTTAGGAGATACGCTAACCACGAAAACCAAGGTGGTTGCGCTTCGTCAAAATGCGATCAAACCCGGACGTGCGGCATCCGGTATGGTTGGCTTGGAAATCCACGTTACGAACCAGCGAGAGGAAACGGTTCTGCTGTTCTGGCGGTGTCCCATGGTGCCTTGTAAAGACAAGGAGGCCGACACGGGTCTTGCGGATGATCTCTCTATCATGCCAGAAACCATTTCAGAGGAAGACATTCTGGCTTCTGTGCCTGACTGGCAGCTAGAACAACTGCCCGCGACGCCGACAGGGTTTGAAGTCGATCAATCCGTGGCGGTGGAAGCCAGAGATACGGTGACGTCCGCACCTGAAGTTGTTCGCATGACGTTGAATATGGCCATGACTCATACAGATGCAGGCCGCAGTGTTTATGGCAAACGGCTCGTTTATGGCGGGCACACGATCTCATTGGCTGCGGCTCAGTTGTCGCGGGTTTTGCCGTCGCTCGCAACAATTCTCTGCTGGTACAAGTGTGATCACGTCGCGCCGGTATTCGAGCAGGATATATTGAGCAGTGTGATACACGTGCAGAAAGAAACTCCGGTTGCTGGTGGCAAGATTCTGGATCTGTGGATTGAGGTGTTTGTGGCGCGTGGTGCCGAAGCACCAGAGCCGGGTGAAGGTATCAAAGTTCTGGATTGGCAATTGGCGGTACTGGTTGGAGGTGAAGCGTCATGAGTACAAATAACGGAGTTTTAGGCGGCATGCGGGTTGTCGAAGGTTCCGCTTTTGTTGCCGCACCTTTAGGCGGTATGACGCTTGCTCAGCTTGGTGCCGATGTGATTCGCTTCGATCCAATTGGTGGAGGGCTCGATTACCGACGTTGGCCAATCACGGAGTCTGGATCAAGTCTTTTCTGGACAGGCATGAACAAAGGTAAGCGGTCTTTCCAGGTTGATATAGGGCACGCGGAAGGGCGTGAGTTGATCATGTCGTTGCTCAAGGGCGACTCACAGGAAGACGGCATTTTCCTGACAAACTTTCCTGAGCGAGGCTGGCTTGCCTATGACGCGTTAAAGGCTGTTCGCGATGATCTGATTTACGTGAATATTCTTGGTGACCGGCGAGGAGGGTCTGCGCTCGACTACACCGTCAACTGCGCAGTTGGCTTCGCCAGTGCGACCGGACAGCCAGACAATGCTGAACCCACAAACTATTTGCTGCCAGCCTGGGACAACATTACCGGGCAAATGGCAGCCGTAGCACTGCTCGCCGCTGATCGACATCGGCGGATTCATGATGAAGGTCAGTTGGTCAAAGTGGCACTCAAAGACGTTGCCGTCGCAACGACCAGTAATCTGGGCAACATCGGCGAGGTCATGATCAATCATGAAGACCGTCAAAAAGCAGGTAACTATCTTTATGGGGCCTTTGGCCGTGACTTTACCTCCCAAGATGGTGAGCGAGTGATGATCGTCGGGCTGACACCCAGGCAGTGGAAAGGCCTGGTGACGGCGATGAACATTGAAGAGCCCATCGCGGCGCTGGAATCTAACCTTGGGTTCAGTCTGAAAGGCGAGGGTGAGCGATTCAAAGCACGAGAGCGTATCGCCGCGTTGATTGAACCCTGGTTCGCGGCCAATGACTACGCGGAGATCTGCCGCCTCTTTGATGAGAATGCTGTCTGTTACGGACCTTACCGAACTTTCAGGGAGATGGTGGAAGGCGATGATGATTGTTCGCTCGATAACCCCATGATGGGGCAGATCAGTCAACCAGGGATTGGTGACCTACTGGCGTCCGGTTCACCCATTCGATTTGATGAGTCACTTAATCTCGACGCGATGCCAGCACCGCAACTGGGCCAACATACTGAGGAAATCCTCAAGGACGAACTTGGTCTCAGTGACGGTGAAGTAGGTCGTCTGCTGGACGAGGGAATTGTTGCTTTCAATAGGGCCAGTTCTTGAATATCCCTCGAATTCGGTAAGCCGGAATCTATTGATTTTATTAGTCATTTTGACTTTTTTGATCTAGAGTATTGGGCAAATTTGAAGGCTCGGAGATGATCCTTGTTTGAACTTGTTCAAGCAGGCGGGTGGCTGATGATCCCCATCCTGCTGTGTAGTGTTATTGCCGCTGCCATATCCGTAGAACGCTTCTGGACCCTTCGCGCGGACCAGGTTGCACCGAGAAACCTTCTCGCCCAGGTATGGACCTGGATAAAAAATAATGAAATGGATAACAAGAGACTCAGGGAGTTGAAAAACGGTTCACCCCTTGGTCAGATCCTCGCTGCGGGCATCACCTCGCATCGGAAAGGTCGTGATGCGATGAAAGAATCCATCGAAGAGGTGGCCAACCACGTTGTGCACGAACTCGAGCGGTATTTGAATACGCTCGGCACTGTCGCGGCGATTACACCACTGCTTGGGCTGCTCGGGACTGTGATTGGCATGATTAAAGTGTTCACCGCGATTCGACTTGAAGGCACCGGAAATGCGGCGGTATTGGCAGGCGGTATCTCTGAGGCCCTGATTACAACGGCTGCCGGGCTGACTGTCGCGATTCCGAGTTTGTTTTTTTACCGCTTTTTTCAGCGCAAAGTGGATGAACTGGTCATTTATATGGAACAGGAAGCGCTGAAACTTGTCGAAGTGTTAAATACTGGCACGGCAGATCGCACAGAGACATCAAAGCCTGAAATGGCCCAGGTAGCGAACCGGTGAGATTTGCCAGACGGATTCGCCAGGATGTAGAAGTCAACCTGACACCGCTCATCGATGTGGTGTTCCTTCTGCTGATCTTCTTCATGGTGTCCACCACCTTCACCAAAGAAACTCACCTTTCGATCGATCTGCCGGAAGCGAGTGCCCAGTCCAGCAGAGCGGCAGATTTGCAGATTGAGATTTCCATCACGAAAAACGGGGACTACGCCATCAACGGGGTTGCCCTGGTGAACAGTAAGCAGGGAACGTTAACGAATGCGATTGAAAAAATCAGTGAAGGGGACAATGCCATCCCAATGATTATTACAGCTGACTCCGCGACGCCGCATCAGTCGGTAGTGACTGCGCTGGATGTGGCTGGGCAACTGGGTTTTACCCAGCTCAGCATTACCACACAGCTGACAAATCCAGCGGACTGAGATGTGCCTGTAGCCGGCAAATGAGATGAGTCACTCCTCCGACATAAAAATCTACAGCAGGTTGCTTTCCTATGTGGTTCCGTATTGGCCTGCGTTTTTGCTGAGTATTTTCGGATTTCTCATCTACTCACTGTCGAACGTCGCTTTCCTGAATCTTGTTGGTTATATCGTCGATTCGATTGAACCGGGTGGTTCCAAGGTGGTGATGGAAGCGGAGATGGCAGACTTTCTTAGCGCATTGCTTGGTGAGCCCGGTGACTTGAACAGAACGCTTGTGCCCCTGGCGATCATTCTCATTGCCACGACTCGGGGTTTCGGCACCTTCGTGGGCAATTACTTTATTGCCTATGTCTCAAATTACCTGGTGCACAACCTGCGTACTGAGTTATTCGATCGCCTGCTGACACTCCCAAGTGCTTTCTACGATCGACATGCGATGGGCCATCTGGTCGCCAAGGTGACCTTTCATGTAACTCAGGTGACCGGCGCGGCGACGGATGCCGTTCGAGTCATTATTCGCGAGGGCTTTACGGTTATTGGTTACCTTGGCTTCCTGCTTTACCTCAACTGGAAACTGACCCTCATATTTCTCACCGTGGCGCCGCTGATTGCACTGCTCGTAAACGCAGCGGGCAAGAGATTCCGGCGTATCAGTGAACGTATTCAAGATTCTATGGGTGACGTAACACACGTTGCGTCTGAAGCTGTCCAGGGGTATCGAGAAGTCAGGACGTTCGGCGGCAGTGAGTACGAAACAGAACGGTTTGAGAAGGTAAGCCAGGACAACAGGCGCCAGTCCATGAAAATGGTGGTGACCTCATCACTGGCGACTCCGGCCATTCAGATTATGGTGTCTGTGGCGCTGGCTGGACTGGTTTGGCTGGTGCTGGATCCACTGTTCCTGGCGAATATGTCTGCCGGTGATGTCATCATTTTCATTACCACCGGCGGCCTGCTGGCGAAACCGATCAGACAGCTGTCTGAAGTGATTGCGACCGTGCAAAAAGGTCTCGCCGCGGCGGAAGACATTTTCGATTTGTTCGACCAGGAAACAGAAAAGGATACGGGTGAGCTTGAAGTTGATCGGGTGCAGGGGCGCGTTGAATTCCGCAATGTGTCTTTCAGCTACCAAACCAGCCAGGAAGGGAGCGAAGAAAAGCAGGTGCTCAAAAACATCAGCTTTTCGGTTGAACCAGGAGAAACCGTCGCTCTGGTCGGTCGTTCAGGAAGCGGTAAAAGCACGTTAGTCAGTCTCGTGCCTCGATTCTACACGCCGGATTCCGGCCAGATTCTGATTGATGGCCATGGCATCGAGGAGTTCACGCTCGAGAACCTCCGGCGGCACATTGCGATTGTCAGTCAGCAGGTTACGTTGTTTAACGATACCGTTCTGCGAAATATCGGCTACGGCACTTTAAAAGATGCCAGCCGGGATGACATTCGAAATGCTTCAGAGAAAGCTTATGCCTGGCGTTTTGTCGAAAACCTGGAATTCGGGCTTGATACCATCGTCGGCGATGATGGCGTTCTGCTCTCTGGAGGACAAAGGCAGAGACTCGCTATAGCCCGAGCGTTCCTCAAAGATGCTCCGATTCTTATCCTGGATGAGGCAACCTCGGCTCTCGATACAGAATCCGAGAGATACATACAGGCTGCGCTTGAAGCCGTGGTGAAAGGAAGGACGACTTTCATTGTGGCGCACAGACTCTCCACAATCGAGAAAGCAGATCGCATCTTTGTGATCGATGAAGGCCAGATTGTTGAACAGGGCTCTCACCAGGATCTTCTGGTTAAAGGTGGCTTCTACGCTCAGTTGCATGATCATGATGAGATCACCGGTGACAGCACCTCATCGGATGTGTCAGTGCGGGGTGAACAGTATCCGATCCGACGTTATGCCGCGGGCATGTTTGACCCTGGGAAACTGGTTGATGCCTGGTACGGGGATTCAGCCTGGATTCGCATGCTGGCGCCGGTTTCCTGGCTTTACCGCCAGATGACTGAATGGCGCAAGAGTTGGCTGAAACGACGTACTCAGTGGCAGTCACCTGTGCCGGTTGTGGTTGTGGGCAACATATCGGTTGGAGGAACCGGAAAATCCCCATTGGTCATTGGTCTTGTTAACCATCTGCTTTCACTGGGGTATCGACCTGGGGTTGTCAGCCGAGGTTACGGTGGTAAGGCGCCACAGTATCCAATGGAGGTGACTCGCAGTTCCCCGGCGCAGGAAGTGGGTGATGAGCCGTTAATGATTCATCGGAGAACCGGCGTGCCTGTGGTCGTTGATCCCGATCGGGTCGAGGCCACTCAAGCTCTGCTCGAGCAACATGAGGTCGATGTCGTCATCAGCGATGACGGTTTACAGCATTATGCGCTGCCGAGAGATCTTGAAGTAGCGGTCATTGATGGTGTGCGTGGTATTGGTAACGGGCTTTGCTTACCGGCAGGTCCGTTGCGTGAACCCCCTTCGAGGTTGAAGGACGTTGATCTCGTGGTGGTCAACGGTGTGCATGAACTGCCGCAGGGCTGCCAAGCAAAAGCTTTTACCTCCATGAAAGTAGGACCAACCAGATTGGTCAATCTGAAGACCGGGGAGGAGAGAGCGCCTTCTTCGTTATCGGGTGAGAATATTCACGCGGTGGTTGGTATTAGTAATCCAGAGCGATTCTTTACCGCACTGACGGATCTAGGTTGTATGATTACGCCCCACCAGTTCCCGGACCATCACGCGTTCCAGGCTTCGGATATTGATTTCTCGGACGATCGCATCGTCGTAATGACCGAGAAAGATGCTGTGAAACTCGACAGTCTGTCGCTCGAAGGTGACGATTACTGGTATCTCGAAGTTAACGCGATCTTTGAAACCTCGGTGTTTGATGCCCTGTTAAAGGAAGCCGGTCTGCAAACGCGAGTGCTCGAGGCTTCAGGTTAAGAAAATATAAGGTACAGAAAATGGCCGTAGACAGAAAACTTCTCTCCATCCTCGTTTGTCCGATAGGTCAAGCGGATCTCACCTACGACAAAGAGGCGAACGAACTCATCTGTGTGGATTGCAAACTTGCCTTTCCGATTAAAGACGACATTCCGATCATGTTGGAAGAGGAAGCAAGACCGCTCACTGAGGACGAACTCTCATAAGCGTTTCGTCGAAATTCACGGTTGTCATACCGGCCCGGTATGAGTCCAGCCGCTTTCCCGGAAAACCGCTGATCGATCTCGCCGGTAAGTCCATGATCCAACGGGTTTTCGAGCAGGCCAGTCAAAGCTCAGCCAGCCGCGTCGTTGTGGCAACAGACGATGATCGTATTGTCGCTGAAGTCGAACGTTTTGGTGGTGAGGCTGTGATGACAGATCCTGGCCATGCTTCTGGCACAGATCGTATTCATGAAGCTGTTGGTTTACTTAACCTGGATACTCACGATGTGGTGGTCAATGTGCAGGGGGATGAGCCGCTTATTCCTCCCGCGGTTATTGATCGTGTCGCGTCACTCACGGGTGATGAGGTTCGAATGGCCACGTTATGTGAGCGAATCACTGATCGGGAAGACGTAGTTAATCCGAACATAGTTAAAGTGGTTCGTGATCAACAGGGCATCGCGCTTTATTTTTCCCGAGCGCCTGTCCCCTGGGATCGGGCGCGATTTCCTGAGGGTAGCGACCTGTCTCAACCCGGCTGGTATCGTCATCTCGGAATTTATGCATACACGGTTTCGTTGCTGGCTGACTTTGTTGGCTGGACGCCGGCTCAGCTGGAGTTGACAGAAAGCCTGGAACAATTGCGTGTCCTAACAAATGGCGAGAAGATCCGTGTTGAGGAAACCACTGAATCGATACCGCCGGGAATCGATTCACCTGAAGACGTCGAGCGAACGCTGGACGCACTAAAAGGATAATTAGATGAGCCTTATTGCTGTTGTTAAAGAGGAGTGCGAAACCTGTCGCCTTATCGTGCCGGTTCTGGCTCAATTGCAAGCGTCCTCGTCGCTCGAGATACGTTCTCAGGATAATCCTTCATTCCCAGAATCGCTTCAGGTAACTGACGATACTGAGCTGGCGTATTCTTGGCAGAAGAGAATCGAGACGGTACCGACATTGATCCGACTTGATGACGACGGCAATGAAGTGGATCGCACCTTTGGCTGGGATAAAACCGCCTGGGAAAGGTTGACCGGCGAATTTCTGGAATTCGATATTCCCGCGTTTCGACCAGGTTGTGGTTCCATGACACAAGATCCTGGCATGCCAGAGAAACTGGCTGCCCGCTTTGACCTGGAAAAACTGCAGGCCAGACAGTTAACCATTGCCAGTGAAGAAGATGAACTGGAGGCCTGTTTCGACCGAGGCTGGTCTGACGGTCTTCCTGTTATTCCGCCAACGCCCGAACGTGTGATGCGCATGCTCACCGGCACGCACCGTGATCCCGCTGAGGTGGTGGGTGTAGTACCTCCTGATCTGATTCCATGTACTGTTGAAAAGATTGCGATCAATGCGGTGCTCGCCGGTTGCAAACCAGAATACATGCCGGTCGTTATCGCCGCGGTTGAAGCAGCTCTGCAGGACGAGTTTTGTATGCACGGCCTGCTCGCCACAACATATTATTCTGGGCCCCTGGTTATCGTTAACGGTCCAATCAGCCGGGCAATTGGCATGAACTCGAGGGGAAATGCTCTCGGGCAGGGTAACCGAGCGAATGCCACCATCGGCAGGGCACTGCAGTTGGTTATTCGAAACGTGGGCGGCGGTAAGCCCGGCGGCGTCGACAGATCCGTCTTTGGTAATCCTGGCAAATACACCTATTGCTTTGCTGAGGATGAGACCAACTCCTGCTGGGAGTCATTGTCGGTAGAAAAAGGGTTCAATGAGGATGACTCAACGGTCACGCTGTTTGCCGCAGATGGCCTTCAAGGGATTGTTGATCAGAAGTCGCGGGAACCCGAGTCACTTTGTCGAAGCTTCGCTGCAGGACTTCGTGTCGCTGGCCATCCGAAGATGGTCATGGCCTCGGACGCCATCCTGGTCGTCAGTCCCGAGCATGAACGTGTGTTTCGACTTGCTGAGTGGAGCAAGCAGCAGGTAAAAGATCGAGTTATGGAACTGCTCATGATTCCTGGTGAGGAACTGGTTCGCGGTGCGGATGGCATCGCAGAAGGGCTCCCAGAGCAGTTTCGCGACAAAACCGTCCCTAAGTTCAGAGAGGGTGGGTTTAACATTGTCAGAGCGGGTGGCAGCGCAGGTATGTTTTCTGCCATCATCGCTGGCTGGGGGGCAAGCGGCAGCATCGGGAGCACACCCGTGACACGTCGAATTGTCTTAACTAAGTAGAGGAGAGCATATGACGACCTTTATGGATCCAACTTCAGAAAGAGATCCAGGTTCGCGGCAACCATTGCCCAGACCGACCGATCTTTCCGGAAAAACAGTCGGGTTGCTGGATATATCCAAGCCCAGGGGCGATGTTTTTATTGATCGCCTTGAAGACCTTCTGGTCCAGAAGGGGCTTAAAACGCGGCGTTATAAGAAGCCTACGTTTACGAGGGTTGCCCCAACAGAACTCAAACAGCAGATCGCCGACGAGTGCGATGCGGTCATTGAGTCTTTAGCGGACTGAGGCTCATGCACGTCGTGCAGTTTGCATGACATTATGGATCTGGAACAAAGAGGCGTTCCAGGCGGCTTTGTTGCTTCGACGGAATTTGTGGAAGCAGCACGCGCCCAGGCGGAGTCGTTAGGTTTCGACCCGCACAAAGTCTTCGTAGAGCATCCGATTCAGGATCGGACAGATGAAGAAATGCAGGCACTGGCCGAAGAGGCGTTCGAGGAAGTGCTCGCCATGATATTTGAGTCACAAGACGATCAATAAAAAAGGGGCCAAAAGGCCCCTTTTTTCCTTGGTCAAAGTACGTTACTTCGGCGCCATTCTGATGCCGCTGTCGAGGCGAATAACCTCTCCATTGATGTAGCCACAATTGACGATGTACGCGGCTGTCTGAGCGAACTCAATCGGATCGCCGAGTCGTTTCGGGAACTGAGTCATATTGATCAATGGTTCACGAACCTGAGGCGGTGCAAACTGCATCATGGGTGTTTCAAAAATACCCGGCGCGATTGTCGCGATGCGGATGCCCTGACGGCTCAGGTCACGAGCAATTGGCAGAGTCATACCTGCAACGCCACCTTTTGAAGCGCTGTAAGCAGCCTGGCCGATCTGGCCATCGTAAGCCGCAACAGAGGCCACGTTGACGATAACGCCCCGTTCTCCATCTTCAGTGGCCGGCTCATTGTTTTGCATGGCGTCTGCACAAAGTCGCAGGCAATTGAACGTACCGATCAAGTTAACGCGAACCACAAACTCGAATGTTTCGAGTGGCATAGGCCCTTCTTTGCCAATGGTTCTTGCTGCGGCACCGATACCGGCACTGTTGATGTTGACATGCAATGCGCCGAAGGTATCGAGCGTCTTTTGAATCGCAGCTTTTACATCTTCTTCGCTGGCGACGTCACCTGCTGCCCAGGTAGCGTTCTCGCCGAGCTCTTCAGCGGCTTTTTCAGCGTTTTCAGCATTCAGGTCATAGACCATGACCTTGGCACCAGCAGCGATGAAATTCTCTGCGGTAGCACGACCGAGTCCGGAGGCGCCTCCGGTGATGAATGCAACTTTATCTTTTAAATCCATGACTGATTCCGTCTAACCAACAAAGTCGCAGAGTATACACGCTTGAATCACGCGAAGACCTGATTAATCGGTATACTCGCCATGAATTTGATGACGGAGTCTTTGTTTGCAGTTCCTGCAAAACATATCTCTGGATGCCAGCACCTCATTGAAAATGCCGGCCACGGCGGCCTGGTACTGCGAAGCCAGTTCGGTGGAGGACGTGCAGGAAGCGGCGGTGTTCGCTCGAGACAAAGACATTGATGTGCTTGTCCTTGGTGGTGGTTCGAACCTGGTGCTCGGTTCTGACGTGCCTGGGCTGGTTCTTGCAAACCGTGTTGCCGGTTGTGAGATCAATACTGATCAGTCAGTGCTCGGTGCCGGAGAAAACTGGCACGATTTTGTGAGCAAAGCCGTTAGAAAAGAGATCGGTGGTTTTGAAAATCTGGCGCTAATTCCTGGGAATGCCGGTGCGGCCCCGATGCAGAATATTGGCGCTTATGGTGTGGAACTCCGTGACAGGTTTATCAGTTTGCAGGCGGTGAATTTATCGAACGGAGAATTGGTAACGTTTGATCCGGATGCGTGTCAGTTTGGTTATAGGGACAGCCTGTTCAAGCAATCACGAGATTGGTGTATCACTTCCATCACACTGCACCCTTCCAATGAACTTCGGCTCGAATATCCTGGTATTCGTTCGTATCTTGATCAACATCAGCTTGAACCGTCTCATGAGAATATTTTTCGCGCGGTTTGCGACGTACGAAAAAGCAAACTGCCCGACTCTGCCAGCCACCCAAACGCTGGCAGCTTTTTCAAAAACCCTATTGTCTCTCTACATCGAGGAGAGGAATTCAGTCGGAGGCACCCCGGGGCCCCAGCGTACATTGACTCGCAGGGCGTTAAGCTCTCAGCGGCCTGGCTGATTGATCAGGCAGGTCTGAAAGGTTTGCGGGAAGGTGAGTTTTCGGTCTCTGATCAGCATGCGCTGGTTATTGTCCGCGACGGAGCGAGGGGTATGGCGAAACAGCAAGGATCAAGTTTTGAGCAGCTGAATCGATTGATCCAGCGCATCAAAGACAAGGTTTTAGAGTTGTTCGGGGTAGAGCTGGAAGTCGAGCCTACAATCTACCCCGATTAACTAGGAAGCCTGAGCTTCTGATGCTTCCTCTGATGCCTCAGATTTAGTCGAGATAGCCCCGCCTCTGGGATCATTGGCAACTCGTCCCACGAGGCTTGGGTGATCAGAGGCGACGACCCTTGCTTCTTTGGCCGGATAGGCCGCCGCAGATATTGCGACACCGTCCTGCAACAGAGGACCGCTGATTGGTTGACCAGGGGTGACCCTCGGATCATTGGTCAGTCGACCCATTGTGGACGGGTGAGGCTGATCGACGGGTGTGGCCTCTTTCAACACTTCCGCAGGTTCCTCGATCGCAGTCTGAACCGCAGGCGCTGGTTCCGCTTCAGCCGCAGGCGCTGGTTCCGCTTCAGCCGCAGGCGCTGGTTCCGCTTCAGCCGCAGGCGCTGGTTCCGCTTCAGTCGCAGGCGCTGGTTCAGCCACAGGTTCTTCAGATACGGGCGCTTCAGACACTGTTTCCGCTGGTTTTGCTTCCACAGGCTCTGGCGTTGTTGTTTCGACAACCGGTGTTACAGTTTCTGTCGCCGTTGTTTCTTCGGCAGCATCCTGCTCTGCGTCCTGCGCCAGCATCGCGGCGGCGATGGAATTGTTGTCGTCCATGGCGACTGCGGTTTCTTCTTCTCTGGCTCTTCGGCGTTGGTTGGAACGTTCGCGGTTACCGCGCACGCGCTTGTCCCGGTTGCCCTTATTTTCAGAAGAACGGTTTTCAGAAGAACGGTTTTCGGAAGAACGGTTGCCTGATCGATTGTCGGCATTGTTATCCTTGGCGCGCTGATTATCCCTGCGCTCGCTTCGACGCTTATCATTTTGCTGCTTGTGATCGGACTTCTCTGACCGCTGCTTTTCGGATCGCTGGTTGTCAGACCTTTGATCGCGCTTGCGATCACCATCATTCCGTCGATTGGACTCCTTGTCGTGACGCTTTTTCTGCTGTCCCTGTTGCTGGTCTTTCTGCTTGCGATCGTCACTACGGTTTTCGTTCTTGCGATTGTCACGACGACCATTTTTTCGGTTCTGGTTTCGGTTGCGTCCACCTCGACGCTTCCTCGCAGGCTTGGGCGGTGCTTTCTCCTCTTTCGCAAACAGCTTTGAGAAGAGCCTTGAAATAAAGCCGGGTTCAGAAGGCTCATTCTTGGCTGTCTTTTCAGCTTTCTGTGTGCCTGCAGATAGCGGAGGAGGCGGCGGTGCGACAGATTTCACCGCAGCGGCTTCAACAGGCGCCGGCTTGGCGACATTCACCACCAACTCTTCCTGTTCCTCGGAACTGGTGATTTCGTAAGATACCTCGCTCTCTTCATTGTCCTGAGAACGAATTCGTTCTACTCGGTAGTGCGGCGTTTCCATCTGTGGGTCGGGCACGACGACGATGCGTACTTTGTTTCGTTCTTCAATCTCGGAAAGCACATTTCGTTTCTCGTTCAGCAGGAACGAGGACACGCTGATCGGCAGGAACGCGCGAATTTCAGCACTTGACTCTTTCAAGGCCTCTTCTTCGACCATGCGGATAACGGCAAGGGCAGAAGATTCAATATCCCGGATCGTGCCTAAACCGTTGCAGCGTGGACAGACGATGCCGCTCGTCTCCCCCAGTGATGGACGTAATCGCTGTCTCGACATCTCAAGCAGGCCAAAGCGCGATATTTTGCCAACCTGCACTCGAGCTCTGTCGACTTGAAGCGATTCACGCATCTTGTTCTCGACAGCGCGCTGATTCTTGGAAGAGGTCATATCGATAAAGTCGATGACCACCAATCCGCCAATGTCTCTCAGACGAAGCTGTCGGCAGACTTCTTCTGCGGCCTCTAAGTTTGTGTTCAGGGCCGTCTCTTCGATATCTGAACCGCGCGTGGCTCGCGCGGAGTTAATGTCGATTGAAACCAAAGCCTCAGTGGGGTCGATGACCACGGAGCCGCCGGAAGGTAATCTGACTTCACGATTAAACGCGGATTCAATCTGACCTTCGATCTGATAGCGATTAAACAGGGGGACGTCGCTCTCGTAGAGTTTCAGTCGCGAACGGAAATGCGGCATCACCTGGTCGACAAACTGGCAGGCTTGATCGAATGACTCCTGGGTGTCCAGCTGAATTTCACCGATGTCGTCACGCAGATAGTCGCGGATTGCTCGGGTAATGACGTCGCTTTCCTGATAGATCAGGAATGGGGAGGGACGGTCATCTGCAGCCGTCTTGATGGCCTCATAAAGATGTATCAGATAGTTCAGGTCCCATTGCAGTTCTTCGACACTGCGATCAACCCCTGCCGTGCGGACGATGACGCCCATGTTCTTTGGAATGTCCAGTTGGGACATGGATACTTTGAGCTGTTCGCGATCTTCGCCCTCGATTCTTCGAGAGATGCCCCCAGCTCGGGGATTGTTTGGCATCAGGACCATGTATCGACCGGCCAGTGACAATTGGGTTGTCAGAGCGGCCCCTTTATTGCCGCGTTCTTCTTTGTCGACCTGGACGATGATCTCCTGGCCTTCCTTGACGACCTCGGCGATGTTGATTCGGCCTTTGATCTTGTTCAGGGGAACCTTGAAGTACTCGCGGGATATTTCTTTAAGCGGCAGAAAGCCATGACGATTGCCGCCGTAATCGACAAAGGCGGCTTCGAGACTGGGCTCAACGCGGGTGATTTTGGCCTTATAGATATTGGCCTTTTTTTGTTCCCGGACGCGATTTTCGATGTCCAGGTCGTAGAGTTTCTGCCCATCTACCAGGGCGACACGCAACTCCTCTTCGTGAGTTGCATTGATTAGCATTCGTTTCATTACGATTCACACTGTTTCAGGCGAACTGAAACTGCGATAGCGAATCGCCAAATCTCGCTTGTCTTATTGTCCACGATCACAGGTGATCGCGTTTCTGGAAAAGCTCCCTCAATAGGCTGTGTTTTGTCTCTGAGTTCGACGCTTGCTGCCCGGTGAAGTGGGGCGCTGGCTTAATGATGTCGTTAAGCTTGTGGGTCGAAGTCAGATCGAAAAATACCGATTTGACGCTAACGCTATCCGCTCAGTTCGCGGTTATAGCTTGTCCAGCTGATTTTTCCCGGTTTTTAGCGGGGTGAAGCTGGACCCCAAATATTCATTCCTCAAGTTTTCGTTAAACTTGCAGTCATTTATCGGTTGCTTTTGACTAACCGATATAAAAAGTGACGGTATTATTCAAAAAATGTATATCCCGTCCGGGGCGGTATCATAGCAACAAATCATCATGAATCAAACGAACGCCATGGCGCAGAACGGAAAGGTCCGACAGGTCGAGATAGAAGCGGAAGATGAAGGCCAGAGGCTGGATAACTATTTGATTCGGACCCTCAAAGGGCTCCCAAAGTCTCGAATCTATCGCATCATCCGCAAAGGTGAAGTTCGGATTAACGGAAAACGCTGTAAACCAGAGTCCAGGCTGTCTAGCGGGGATATTGTCCGAATACCACCGATCATGCGTCTGGCAGAAAGGTCTAAGGCAGTTGGCAGCTTTAAGGACCTCGACAGTCTGATTCTCTACGAAGATGCCCGCCTGTTAATCATTAATAAGCCTGCCGGTATGGCGGTCCATGGCGGCAGTGGCGTGCGCGTGGGTGTGATTGAGTCCCTCAGAGCGGCCAGACAAGAGGGTGATCGGCTTGAATTGGTGCATCGACTGGACAGAGGTACCTCAGGTTGTCTGATGGTCGCCAAAAAACGCAGTTATCTTCGCTTGCTCCAAGACGCCTTACGTCAACCAGGCCAGATCAGGAAACACTACATCGCGATGGTTCATGGAGAGTGGTCTGAGTCTCAGAATATCATTGATGAGCCGCTTCTGACGATGAATAAGGCCGGACGAGAGCGAATCACTCGCGTGAGTCAGGATGGCAAAGAAGCGAAGACGGAATTTACGCTGCTTTCTACTGATGGGGATACCTCCGTTATTCGCGCCTATCCAGTGACCGGGCGGACGCACCAGATCAGGGTCCACGCCAGGTGGGCAAGACATTCGATTCTTGGCGATGACCGGTATGGCAATCCAGAGTTGGACGCGATTCTGGGGCACTCGGGTAGACTCTTGTTGCATGCCGCAGAACTCCAGATTCCTGCCCTGGGAGACTTCCCCTCGGTGCGTGCGACGGCGCCCCTGGACGACGAATTTGAAGGTAAAGTGAATTCTAGATTTCCTGATATTAATCTTTATAAACAATAATTTATGCGAATTTTATAAAGCTGATTATATCATGACCAATGTCTGCGAGGCCGTCACGAAGTGCCATGACGGGCAAGCCCATAAGGGTGTTGATATCCCTGCCTCGTGTCGTGGTCATCAGAAGCGCCGCACTTTTCTCGATGCGAATCGCACCCGCGCAATCCCAGGGTTGATCCCGGTCCACATAATTTTCGATGTCTTTCGCGTAGAGTGTTCTGAAACAGCATTCATAGTCTTCTACCCGACTGCAGGTCTGGCCATCTGAGCTGATGAGGACAAGGGAGCTGCTGTAGGTCACCCAATCGCCGCTGAAGGTCGTCAGATGGGCAATAGCGGTTTTGCGATTCCCGGGTTTGCCATAGGCGATGCCCCGATGGTGGCAGACCTGATCCGAACCAATAACGACCCATTTTCCGTTTGGGTCCAGAGTTTCGACAACCGCAAGGGCTTTTTCTCGTCCCAAACGTTCCGCCAGTTGTCTTGGTTCCTCGGATTTAAGGGGGCTTTCATCGATGTTTGCGGGCACCTGCGTGAAGTCCAGTCCCAGGTCTCTGAGGATGGCCGCACGGTAGGGTGAACCCGACGCCAGAACTAGGCTGAATTCATACATATCTTACTGAATTTGTGTAATTTTCTTTTGACACGGACAGGGCCAATCCCTAAGATGCGCCCCTTATGTTAGCAGGGCCTCTTCCCGAACTGTTGGATCACCGAAGATTGGCGAATCAGCAGGGGGTCATCGAAGGTTCGTTCCCCGTAAAACAGCTAGAGCGCTTTGGCGAGATGTTGGTGGATCAGGCAGGAGATGTGAATCTCAAGCTTGAGTTCAGCAAAGGGGAGCGCGATCGAACCGAGGTTACCGGTCACCTGACAGCTGAAGTCAGACTGGAATGCCAGTTATGTCTTCAACCTGTGACTTTGATGCTTTCCAGCGTTTTTTCTGTCGTCGTCGTCAAAAACGAAGCAGAGCTGGAGCACCTGGAAGAAGAACAGGACGGCGTGGTACACGCCGACAAGTTGATTCCCGTTGCGGCGCTTGTGGAAGACGAACTGATGCTGGCGGTGCCTATGATTCCTCGTCATCCTGATGGTGAGTGTCCTGATAGTGACTATGCAGTCACAGAAGATTTGGCTGCAGACGAAAAAGATGAACCCGCGACGACCTACCGGCCCTTTGCCGGGCTGGCCGATGCGATAGACAAACAGAACGAACCGGAGAGCTGACATGGCAGTTCAGAAGAGTAAAGTAACCCGAGCCAGACGCGGTCAGCGTCGTTCACACGATTTCTTGCGTGGCCCGGCCCTCTCTGAGGACCCTACCACTGGCGAAACGCACCGTCGTCATCATGTGACGGCTGATGGGTTCTACCGTGGTAAAAAAGTCATCCATAAAGACGACGACTAATGACAACTGATGCGCTGCGTTCGCAGCGCATATTTTCCCTATGACAAAACTCGCATACGTATTTCCCGGGCAGGGTTCCCAGGAAGTGGGCATGCTGCAGGATGATGCAGATGCCGTCGCCACGATATTTTCTGAAGCATCTGAGGCGCTGGGTTACGACCTCTGGGCATTGGTGGCCAGTGGTCCTGAGGAACAACTTAACCAAACAGAATTCACACAACCGGCGTTGCTGACTGCCAGTGTGGCGCTATATCGCCTGGCGCTGCAGCGGGGTGCACCCATCCCAGATATCGTTGCAGGACACAGTCTCGGCGAGTACTCGGCCCTGGTGGCTGCGGGTGTGCTTGAGTTTGCGGATGCAGTGAAACTGGTACAGAAACGTGGTCAGTTTATGCAGACAGCGGTACCCGTTGGGGAAGGTGGCATGGCGGCAGTGCTCGGTTTGTCTGATGCGGAAGTGATCGACGTCTGCAAGGCGGCTTCTGACGCGGCGACGGGAGACATTGTGCAGGCAGCCAATTTCAACGCGCCAGGACAGGTGGTGATAGCTGGTAAAAATGCAGCTCTGGAACGAGCGATCGAGGGTTGCAAAGAAGCCGGTGCGAGACGCGCTATGGCTTTGGCCGTTAGTGCACCGTTCCACAGTCAGTTGATGGAACCTGCGGCAGAAGAAATGAAGTCAGCCTTGGCGGAAGTGACCTTTAAAAAGCCGGCTATTCAGCTGATGCAGAATGTCGATGCAACGGTTCACGATGACCCGGAAGCAATTCGAGCGAATCTGGTCAGCCAGATGTCTGGTGCGGTTCTCTGGACAGCGACAGTAGAAAATATGAAGGCCATCGGTGTAGAGCGCATGGTTGAATGCGGCCCGGGCAAGGTGTTGAGCGGGCTGGCCAAAAGAATCGATAAAAGCATTGTCGGTGTGAATATCGATTCCGGTGAGAGCATCGGCACAGCGATCGAGAGTCTCAATGGAAACTAAAATCGCTATTGTCACCGGTGCAAGCCGAGGAATCGGGAAGGCTATCGCACGCGCGTTGGCGGATGCAGGCTTCACGGTAATTGGCACCGCGACTTCTGAAGCAGGCGCTGACCAGATTTCTTCAGACCTGGGGGATAGGGGTAAAGGGTTTGTGCTGAATATCTCCGACGCTCAGTCGGTAGAAGACTTTTTCGGCGTTATTAAAGAAGCCTATGACGCACCCCTGATCCTCGTGAACAATGCAGGCATCACAAAAGATAACATTGCGCTGCGTATGAAAGACGACGAATGGCAGGATGTTATCGAAACCAACCTCACGGGTTTGTTCCGAGTCACGAAACCATGCCTCAGGGGTATGACCAAGGCCCGATGGGGCCGGATCATTAATCTGACTTCCGTTGTTGGCGCCATGGGCAATGCTGGGCAAAGTAACTACGCGGCGGCTAAGGCAGGCATCGTGGGATACAGCAAATCTATGGCGGCAGAACTCGGTTCACGCGGTATTACCGTGAACTGCATCGCGCCTGGCTTGATTGGTACGGATATGACGGACGAACTCACGGAAGATCAGCGTGCAGCCATGCTGGCGCGGATTCCAATGGGGCGTCTGGGAGAGGTTTCGGAAATTGCGGACCTGGTGGTCTTTCTGGCAGGTGAATCCGCGGGTTATATCACCGGCGAAACGATACACGTCAATGGCGGGATGTATATGGCCTGATTGTACTTGAAGGACAATCTGGCATTTCATTAAACTAGCGCAGCTTGACTGCAACTTTGTAGGAGTAATTCTAAACATGAGCACCATCGTAGAACGAGTGACTAAACTGGTATGTGAACAACTCGGCGTAAAAGAAGAGGAAGTCACACCGGAAGCTTCTTTCGTTGAAGATCTTGGCGCAGATTCACTCGATACCGTCGAGCTGGTCATGGCCCTGGAAGAAGAGTTCGAAACAGAAATTCCTGACGAGGAAGCAGAGAAGATTACGACGGTTAAGGAAGCGATCGATTATATCGAAGCGCACACGTAAGCACGCTTGCAAACCTACTGATTAAGCCGTGATTGCCTCAGGTGATCGCGGCTTTTCTGTTTTTATGGATATTGATTAAGCGCTAAGGGGACGACATTGACGAAGCGTAGAGTCGTGGTGACTGGCATGGGTATGCTGACGCCACTGGGTACAGACCTTGAATCTTCCTGGTCGGGTTTGACGGCAGGGCAAAGTGGCATCCGTCCGATTACGTCTTTTGATGCCTCTGATTACCCGGTGCGTTTTGGTGGTCACGTACCACAGTTTGATATCTCTGAGTATTTGAACCCCAAGGAAGCACGTCGAATGGATGGTTTTATCCAGTTCGGACTGGTCACCGGTATCCAGGCCATGAACGATAGTGGTCTCGAAGTGACCGATGAAAATCGTCATCGTATCGGCGTGGCTGTGGGCTCTGGTATTGGTGGGATCGTAACCATTGAAACCTGCCACGATGTCGTCAACGGCCGCGGACCGAACAAGGTTTCTCCTTTCTTTGTACCTTCCTGCATTATCAATATGATCGCCGGCCATCTCTCGATTATGTATGGACTGCAAGGGCCTAACATTGCCATCACAACCGCCTGTACCACGGGAACTCACAATATCGGATTTGGTGCGCGCATGATCGCGGCCGGTGATGCGGACGCGATGGTTGTCGGTGGAGCAGAGAAATCCACCGCCAAAACAACCATGGCAGGATTTGCCGCGATGAAGGCCCTGTCTACTCGGAACGATGAGCCTGAACGTGCGAGCCGCCCCTGGGATAAAGACCGCGATGGCTTTGTGCTCAGCGACGCTTCTGCGGTCATGGTCCTGGAAGAGTATGAGCACGCGAAAGCTCGTGGTGCCAAGATTTACTGTGAGCTTGCTGGTTTTGGTATGAGCGCTGATGCCTCACACATGACTTCGCCCTCTGAAAACGGCGAAGGCGCAGTTCGATCTATGCAGAATGCATTAAACGATGCAGAACTTGACGCCAGTGTCATCAACTACATTAACGCCCACGGTACGTCGACACCTCTCGGTGATATTGCTGAAACTCAGGCAATCAAAACTCTGATGGGCGCAGACGCATCCAAGGTGGCGGTGAGTTCCACGAAATCGATGGTGGGACATGCGCTGGGCGCCGCAGGTTCTATAGAGGCCGTCATTACGGCGCTCACAATTCGAGATCAGGTCGCACCCCCGACCATCAATCTCGATAACCCGGACGAAGGTTGTGACCTGGACTATGTGCCTCACCAGGCGAGGGAAATGCCGATCAACGTCGCCTTAACAAATTCCTTCGGATTCGGCGGCACGAACGGAACCTTGATCTTCAAAAAGGTAGACTAGTCTCTCAATACTTCATGAGTGTTCCATGAACCGGGTCATTCTCAGCATCCTGGTTGTGCTTTCGTTACTCACCGCGTTTGTCGCGGCTGCTGGCTACTACGTGTTCCACCAGTTAGGGCAAACGACCCCCATTGTTGTCGTCTTTGATATCGAGCCCGGCAGCAATCTCTATGAAATCACCGATCGCCTGGTGCATGAGTCGGTCATAGAAGTGGATGACACGGTGTTGAAGGCATATGCGTTGCTGACCAGAAATCAAGGCACCATCAAAGCGGGGCAATATGAAGTGTCTGATGGGCTTGATGTGCCGGGATTGTTATCGCTCTTTCGGTCAGGTCGTGTCATGCAACATCAGGTGACTTTCCCGGAAGGTTGGACCTTCACTCAGTGGCGGCAGAGGTTGAGCGAGCAACCTTTTATGTCCCATGAAACCACTGGTTTTAGCCGAAGCGATATCGCGCAGGTGCTCGGAATTTCTGGCGATCCTGAAGGCTGGCTGTTTCCAGACACCTATACGTATACAAAAGGCGATTCAGACCTGGAAATCCTCCTGCTGGCTTATCAGAAGATGCAGGAAGAGCTCGATGCTGCCTGGCAGCGTCGAGGCCCAGTGACGGGAGTTCATTCTCCCTATGATGCGTTGATACTCGCTTCGGTTATCGAAAAGGAAACCGGCTATGAACCGGATCGTGCGAAAATAGCGTCTGTGTTTCAGAATAGATTAGCCATAGGCATGAAGCTGCAATCGGACCCAACAATTATTTATGGATTGGGTGACAGCTTCGATGGAGACTTAAAACGTTCTCATCTCAGAACGGATCAACCTTACAACAGTTACACGCGTCCAGGTCTGCCGCCGACACCCATCTGCTCTCCAGGCAGAGCGTCGCTCGAAGCCGCGCTCGCTGGATCGATGCATCCGTATATGTATTTTGTCGCGAAGGGAAATGGTGAAAGCCACTTTTCGCTCACCCTCGATGAACACAATCGAGCGGTCAACCAGTATCAAAGAAACCAGCCATGACAGAAGCACGCGGAAAATTTATTACTGTCGAAGGCGTTGAGGGTGTTGGTAAGTCAACCAACATTAGCCTCATCGCTGAACTGATAAGAGAGGCAGGGCACGAGGTTGTGCTGACGCGAGAGCCCGGTGGTACCCAGTTGGCGGAGCGGGTCCGCGATATTCTTCTTGATAAAGCAGAGCACGGCATGACGCCGATGGCAGAATTGCTGCTGATGTTTGCTTCAAGAGCGCAGCACGTGGAAGAGCTCATTCAGCCCGCACTTGAACAAGGCAAGTGGGTAGTCTGTGATCGGTTTACTGACTCCTCTTATGCTTATCAAGGTGGTGGCCGAGATATGGGTGATGAACCGGTTTCAGCTCTCGAAGAATTGACCCTCGGCGAGTTCAGGCCGGATCTCACCCTGATACTGGATCTCGATGTCGCAACGGGGCTCGGACGGGCTACGGCGACAACGGAAGCGGATCGCTTTGAATCGGAGGCCCAGGAGTTTTTTGAAAAGGTCAGGGCTGCTTTCCACCGACGGGCTGCCAGTTCAGACAGATATCGAGTGATTGATGCTTCAGGGACGCTCGAAGAGGTGCAGACAGAGATTCGAGCACTGATGAGTGAGGTGTTGAGGTGAGTCAGTTGCTGCCCTGGCAAATGGATGCGTGGAACAGGACGCGAGCGCAGGCCGTTGAGAAAAAGCTACCCCATGGTCTTCTGTTGAGCGGTCCAGCGGACTCTGGAAAGTCCGAGTTTGTTGACCAGCTTGCACGCTACCTTCTTTGTTCCGATCCTGCGGATGAAGCTTGTGGTCAGTGTTCTCAGTGCCTGTTGAATGAGGCTGGCACCCATCCGGATTACCTGACAGTAACGCTTGAGGACTCTAAACAGATTCGTATTGAGCAGATCCGTGAGTTGATAGAGTGGACTCAGCAAACGGCGCAGCAGGGGGGCGGTAAATTTTGTGTGATTTCTCCAGCGGACAAACTGAATGTTCAGTCATCCAATGCGTTACTTAAGTGTCTTGAGGAGCCGCCTGCTGAAACCACGATTTGCCTCGTCACCAACGAGCCTGCCCGGTTGCTCCCAACGATTAGAAGCCGCTGTCAGCAGATCATTACAGATCATCCAAAGCGACGGGACGCCATTTCCTGGTTACAGCTGCAGAATGTGGAAGGCGATCTCGCCTTATTGCTGGATATTGCCGGTGGCAGTCCACTTAGAGTGGTTAGGACGATGAATGAGGACTACCTCGCGCTTCGTACAGAAATCAGTACGGCATTAACGGCGCTCTCATTCGGGCAGTTATCACCCATAGGTTTGGCTTCGACACTGTCATCTCATGATCCGGTTCAGGTTCTGGATCTCACCTACAGTTTTATTCTTGAATCCATGAAGTACGAGCAGGCCGGGGAGGGGCAGGTCAGCGCAAAGGACCAGGTGGATGCGCTGGCCTCATTCAGTCGGGCTTCTGCGGTCAATCACCGTCAGGCGTTACTGGATCGCGTCAACGAGGCGAAATCCAGTCTTTCCAGTACCGCCAACGCAAACACCCAGATGTTGTTGGAGTGGGTGTTTGCAGGAGCCGCCTGATGACGCTTGTTTACATCAAATCCATAGGGCATCATTTTGCCTGTCATGTTGACAGTGTTGCGTCAGAGGTAAGGAAGTATGGCTAAGCTGGCTCGCGGTGGCGGCAAGAAGACCATGATTGCACTGACGATCAAAGATAAGGTCGTCTTGCACAACTACTATATGCCCTTTATTCGAAATGGAGGATTATTTATCGCTAACCGTACCGAATATGACCTTGGCGATGACGTTTTCATTCTGCTCAACCTGATGGACGAGTCAGAAAAGATTCCGGTCGCGGGCAAAGTCGTGTGGATTGCCAAGAAGGGTGTAAAGAGCCCGCACACGCCCGGTGTTGGCATCCAGTTCAGTGACCCTGACAACATTGCAAAGGATAAAATTGAAACTTACCTGGCAGGGTCTCTGGGGTCTGCAAACGCAACGGCGACCATGTAGCCAACCTTTCTTATGACCTATTGCATCGCAATCCGGATTGATGCCGGACTCTGTTTTGTCAGCGACTCCCGAACCAATGCTGGCGTCGACAACATCAGCACCTATTCAAAAATGTTCACCTTCACAGACGAAGGCGAACGTCAGATCACCGTGTTATCCAGCGGAAATCTTGCGACGACCCAGAGTGTTATCGGTCAGCTGAAACGGGATATCAAGCAGTCAGCTTCCATCAATCTGAAGAACGTCCACAGTTTGGAAGAGGCAGCGGACTACATCGGCGAGGTGAACATCACCCAGCAGGAAAAACATACTAAGGGTGACGTGAACTACGAAGCCTATTTTATTGTTGGGGGTCAGATTGGATTAGGTAAACATGAGGCTTTCCTGGTCTACCCGCAGGGTAACCACATTACAACCTCAAGAGACACGCCTTTTCTTCAAATCGGCGAAAGTAAATACGGCAAGCCGATTCTCGATCGAATCATTACGCCAGAAATATCCATGGAAACAGCTGCTCTGTGTGCACTGGTTTCAATGGATTCAACCATGCGCAGTAACCTCTCGGTAGGTCCGCCCATAGAAGTGCTGATGTATGACGTTAATGCTCTGTCTGATCAGAAACGTTTTCGTTTTGAAGAAGACAGTGAATACCTTCGTCAGCTGAAAAGCAGTTGGGATGATCGTCTTCGCGAAGCCTTTAACAATCTGCCCCCAGTCACCTGGAGCAAGGTCTGGGATCAGCAGGCCAAATCAGGTAACTAGACTTCAGTTGTCGTAACCGAACCAGGTTGCTGCAATATCTCCATGAATACTCGCCATATCGGACTGAAGGTCATCGATAAACTTATGCAAGCCAGGGCCGCCCAGCAGCTTGGGGATATCCGCATGGCTGATATTTCTTTGCGTCTGTGTAATGTTCTTCAGCGGCATCTCGTGGTTGGGCAGTGAGCGAAACGCTTCGTTCACGTCGTACAGGCAGTGCGCTACTGAGCGCGGGAACTTCTCGTCCAGTAGCAGAAATGCAGCCACGTCTTCACCATTCACGGTGTCATCAACATGTTGCCGATACATCTGGTAAGCCGTTAATGACTGCAGCACATTCATCCAGAGAATGGTTTCCTGCTCCCTGATCTCCGGGTGTTCGGTGTTGAGCAGATTCAGGCAGCCGACATCGAGGATGCGCGTCGTCATATCTGCGCGCTCCAGATCTGAGCCGATTTTCATGAAAGCCCAGGCTTCATCGGCGCTCATGCAACCGGCCAGGTAGCCGTTCAGTTCCTGGCATTGAGCCGTAATATCCTTCAGCAGCTGGTGCCTTCCATCTCGCTTTACGCCTTTTTGTATGTTTTTCTGGAGATAAAGATAGAGACGGTTAATTTTTTCCCAGGCCTCATTGGGCATGATTTCTCGTGTGGTCCTGGCATTCTCTCGGGCCATTCTGACGGACATCATGATGGAGCAGCTATCGTCATCCAGTAGGAACTTAATGATGTTTCGTTCGTCTTCGACGCTGAATCGCTCAAAGAATTGTTTTTCATACCCCGTGATCGACAGTAGGCTGCCCCAGATGTATTTCACATGGGGTAGGTCCAGCACCAGATTGGTGTTCACACTGATCAGTCTTGCTGTGTTCTCAATCCGCTCGACGTAGCGACCGAACCAGTACATACGTTCTGCAACACGAGACAGCATTAGCGTCGTTTCCCTTTCTTGATGGGTTCAATGATCCAGGTGTCTTTGGAGCCACCGCCCTGAGAGGAATTCACGACTAATGAGCCTTTCACCAAGGCAACTCGGGTCAGGCCGCCTGCGGTCACGAATGATCGATCACCTTGCAGGACGAAAGGTCTTAGGTCCACGTGTCGCGGTTCAATGCTGTTGTCGCACAGTGTTGGCACAGTTGAAAGATTGATGATGGGCTGCGCGATGTAGTTTCGCGGGTTCGATTTGATTAACCGCTTCATCTCTGCGGTCCTTCGTTTGCTTTCTCTTGGACCGATGTACATGCCATAACCGCCGCTTTCGTTGGCGGGTTTCACAACCAGATTTTCAAGGTTCTCAAGGACATGTTGTCGCTGTACTTTGTCGGAGCACATATAGCTGGGCACATTGGGAAGAATGGGGTCTTCACCCAGATAGTAACGGATCATGTCCGGCACATAGGTGTAAACCACCTTGTCATCAGCGACGCCCGCACCCGGTGCATTAGCCAAAGCGACATGACCTTTCTTCCACGCGCGCATCAGGCCGGGAACCCCGAGTACCGAGTCTTTATTGAATACCTCTGGATCCAGGAAAAGGTCATCAATGCGACGATAGATCACATCGACGCGACTCAAGCCCGCAACGGTTTTCATATAGACATGGTCATCATCACCAACCACCAGGTCGCTGCCCTCTACCAGTTCCGCACCCATCCGCTGAGCCAGGAACGAGTGCTCAAAATAGGCCGAGTTATAGATGCCCGGTGTGAGGACGACGATTTCAGGCAGATCACTGGGTCTTGGCGAGATTGCGCTCAGTGTTTCTAGAAGCTGAGATGGATAGTTGTCCATCGGCAGCACTTCGTAGTTTTCGAAAAGTTCTGGCAGAACGCGCTTGCTGATGTTTCGGTTTTCCAGCATGTAGGAAACGCCCGATGGCACCCTGAGATTGTCTTCGAGGACGTAGATGGTGCCATCACCATCACGAATCAGGTCGGTACCGCAGATGTGTGCCCAGACACCAAAAATAGGGGTTACGCCTTCGCAGAATTCCCGGTAATCCTTGGAGGAAGCGAGTATCTCCCTTGGGATAATCTTGTCTTTGATGATCTTCTGATCGTTGTAGACATCTGTGATGAACAGGTTGAGTGCCTGCAGGCGCTGTTTCAGTCCTAGCTCGACCTGGTCCCATTCCTTTTTAAGGATGGTTCTGGGAATGATGTCAAAAGGCCACTCCCTGTCGATGTTCGAGCCATCGCTATACACAGTAAAAGTGATCCCCATGGATCGAATGGCGAGTTCCGCGTCACTTCGACGCCGGTTCAGGTCTCGAAGGCTGGATTTTTTCAGGAATTTGCCAACTTCCGCTAGCCCGGGACGTGAACGAGCCCCGGCCAGAAACAGCTCATCATAGGCATTGATTGATGGGCGATAACTCTTGAGGTCCACTTAAAATTCTTCTTCCAAAAGGCGATATTCGGTTTCGATCATGCCCAGCTTTTCATAGGTGCGCTGCGCACGGGTATTGTCTTTTTCGACGTATAGGCGAATGCCGCAATTGCCGGAGTCTGCGGAAGCCAGTGACTTAATGTAGCCATACATGGCTGAAAACACACCCTTTCCTCGTGCGTGCTCGTCGACGAAGACACTTTGAATCCACCAGAAGAGACCATTGCGCCAGTCACTCCATTCGTAGGTGATCGCAAGACAGCCAACAACGGTCTGATCCATACGAGCGACCAGATAGAACCCTTTGGATTCGTCGTTGAGAAGGGCCTGAACGCCTGGATAAATGTTGTCCCAGTCCAGCGGTTTGTCTTCTGTTTCCAGCGCCATGGCCTGGTTGAAGCGGGCGATGATCTCTGCGTCTTCTGAACTGGCTCGCTCAATCTGTATGGACTGCTTGCTCATCAGGTTATTATATCTCTTCGCCAGTGAGAAGTTCCCTTGCTCGATGTGCTGGACCATCTTCTTCCAGATACTTCAGGGCCTTAATAATTGGTTCTGGTGCATTTTGTTGGTCGAGTTCACTTCGCCATTGGCGAATGGTTGCTCGCCGGTTCTCATCCGGAAGAGAAAGAATACTCATCAGCTGCTGCTTGATACTGGGATTCTCGAGTGCGACCTGCATCAGGGAAATGAATTCCTGATCCTCAGGTTTTCCAAACAAACGTTTCAACAATTTTTTCATTAGGGCGTCACACCTAAAGCCGTAATGGCTTGTAGCCTCTGTTGTGCACTGCATGGTATATATAGCCTCTTCAAATTATACCTCGTCGCGGCTGGAACAATAACCATAACCCGGGCGTTTACGGGTATCCGGACGATCAACAGGAGGAGAAATGGTTTCAGTCGTCTACGAAGCACCTGATTCAATCGAAGGTGCAGTAAACCTTTTGGCGAACGCGGATGTTCCCGCGCATATCCTTGCCGGAGGTACAGACCTCATCATTCAAACCAACGGCAGCAGTGACGCGGAGCGTCTGTTTGTCGATGTGAAAAAGATCGCGGGTATGACCGAGGCAAATTTAACGGATACAGCGCTGGTATTAGGACCAAGCATGTCCTGCGCTGCGTTCACCGAGTGTGATGATATCAAGGCTGTATTTCCAGGGCTGGTTGAAGCTGCGTACCTGATTGGTTCAACCCAGGTACAGGGCAGAGCCAGTGTGGGTGGCAATCTCTGCAATTCTTCACCAGCGGCAGATACGATTCCAGCGTTGATTGCGAACGGCGCTCAATGTGTGATTGCCGGTCCCGGCGGAGAGCGCACAGTGCCGGTAGAAGAATTTGTCACGGGCGTAGGCCGCAACTGTATGGAAAAAGGTGAATTGTTGAAGCAAATCACTATAGCCAGACCAGCGGCGAATACGTCCGATGCCTATCTCAGGTTTATTCCAAGAACTGAGATGGATATCGCGGTCGCTGGCGCCGGCGTCAGCATCACACTGGATGACAATGGGACCTGTACTGCAGCCAGAGTCGGTATTGGTGCCGTTGCACCGACGGCGTTGCTGGTGCCAGATGCGGCCGCTGCACTTGTGGGCAGCACATTAGACGATGCGGCATTGCAGGCTGCCGCTGATGCGGCAAGCGCGGCTTCCAGCCCGATCACTGATCGTCGGGGCACCGTGGAGTACCGACGCCAGGTTGTCGGTGTGTTGGTCAAGAGAGCAGCGACGATTGCGGCTGAAAGAGCAAAAGGGGGTTAATCATGGCGAAGTCACACGTATCAACATCGATCAACGGGGAGCCCGTTGAGTATCTCTGTGACCCCGGCGACACTTTGCTGGACGTATTAAGAAACGAACTACAGCTGACTGGAACCAAAGAAGGGTGTGGTTCCGGTGACTGTGGTGCCTGTTCGGTGACGCTCAATGGTCGTCTGGTCTGTTCTTGTCTGGTTCTCGGCGTTGAAGCCGAGGGGGCCGAGGTGGGCACCATCGAAGGTGTTGGCGCGAACGATAAGCTGCATGTCATCCAGGAGAAGTTTCTCGAGCATGCTGCGCTCCAGTGTGGTGTTTGTACACCAGGGCTCATTGTCAGTACCAAGGCACTGTTGGAGGAAAACCCGAATCCAACGGAAGAAGAAGCCCGCTACTACCTCGCTGGCAACCTCTGCCGTTGCACGGGATACGACAAGATCATCAGGGCAGTGATGGATGCTGCCGAAACTATGAGAGAGGGTGCGTAATCATGAGTGAAGCACAAGAGTTTAAGTACATCGGACAGCGGACCATTCGTCCAGACGGTTACGACAAGGTGACTGGTCGTGCGCAATACGGCGCTGATCTCAGCCTGCCCGGTATGATCTGGGGCCGAACCTTACGTAGTCCTCACGCCCACGCGAAAATTGTCTCCATCGACACGAGCAAAGCAGAAGCTCACCCCGATGTGTTTGCCGTTGTCACCTTTAAAGACTTCGGGAGTGTTGAAGGCGAATCTATCAATGCCGGTGAGGGGGCCGCTGATGTGCTCGATCTGGCCCGTAACTGCCTCGCAGACGACAAGGTGCTGTATCACGGACATGCGATTGCGGCGGTTGCTGCTCGCACAGAACGTGCTGCGGATGATGCCCTTGATCTGATCGACGTGAAATATGAAGTGTTGTCACCTGTCATGGATGTGGAAGATGCCATGAAAGAGGGTGCCCCGGTCCTGCATGAAGACATGTTCACCCAGGGTTACGAAGAAACGCCAAGCACGCCGTCTAATATCGCGACCAGACTCGAAATGAAGATGGGTGACATTGAGGCGGGTTTCGCTGAAGCCGACGTCATTGTTGAACGCGAATTCCGAACGCCAACGGCTCACCAGGGTTACATTGAACCGCACGCGTGTACCGCTCGTTACGACGAAGACGGTCAGTCAATGGTGTGGTGTTGTACCCAGGGTCATTTCGATGTCAGGACCAGCACTGCGAAACTGCTCGGCCTCGATCTCAGCAAGCTAAAAGTTGTTGCCAGCGAGATTGGTGGTGGCTTCGGCGGCAAGACCGTTGTTTACCAGGAGCCGGTTGCGCTTGCGCTATCTCGCAAAGCCGGTCGTCCCGTCAAGATGGTCATGAATCGTGATGAAGTATTCATTGCAACGGGACCCACGTCAGCTGCAAAACTAAAAGCAAAAGTGGGTGCGAAAAAAGACGGCACCATTACTGCGATGCAGGGTTGGATGGCTTATGAGGCAGGTGCCTTCAAAGGCTCGCCAATGATGCCCGGTGTCATGACAATGTTTACACCTTATGACTGCGGCAATGTGCAGGTCGAAGGTTTCGATGTTGTTGTGAACAAGTCGAAAGTGGCTGCTTATCGAGCACCTGGTGCGCCTCAGGCAGAGTTCGCTGCAGAAATGGTGGTGAATGAAGTGGCCGAAAAGATTGGTATGGATCCCATTGAGCTGCGTCTTAAAAACGCGGCCAAAGAAGGCACCCAGACCATTTATGGTCCAAAACTGAAAACTGTCGGCTTGATTGAATGTCTTGAAGCCGCTCGAGATTCCGACCACTACAAGTCAGCGTTAGCGGATGGCTGTGGTCGCGGTATTGCTGCAGGTTTCTGGTTTAACATCGGCGGCCAATCCAGTGTGTCCATCAATATGAACACCGATGGCACAGGTACCATTCTTGAAGGTTCTCCAGATATCGGTGGTTCGCGAGCATCCATGCAGATGATGGCGGCAGAGGTTCTGCAAATCGAGCCATCAAATCTCAAGCCGATTGTCGCTGATACCGACAGCCTGCCTTACAGCCAGGGTACTGGTGGTAGCCGTGTCACATTCGCGACCGGTATGGCGGTGATTGAAGCTGCTGAAGATGTGGTTAAGCAGATCAAGGAACGTGCCGCGGCAATCTGGAACGTCACGGCCGAGCAGGTGGACTATGCCGATGGTGTTGCTATCAATACAGCCGGCGAAGAAAAGATGTCTCTGGCTGAAGTCTGCCAGGCTGCTGAGAAAACTGGTGGCCAGATTTCAGGTACAGGTAACATCAATGCGCGAGGTGCGGGTCCGAGTTTCGCGGTACACCTTTGCGATACAAAAGTGGATCAGGAAACTGGCAAGGTGGATGTGGTCCGATACACCGCCATCCAAGACGCGGGTAAAGCGATTCACCCAAGCTACGTGGAAGGTCAGTTCCAGGGTGGTGCTGTTCAAGGCATCGGCTGGGCGCTGAACGAAGAGTACATCTTCAATGACGATGGTGTGATGGAGAACCCTGGTTTCCTGGACTACAGGATTCCGCTTGCTTCAGATCTGCCGATGATCGAAACGATCATCGTCGAGGTGCCTAACTCGTTCCACCCCTATGGCGTTAGAGGTGTTGGTGAATCCGGCATCATCCCGCCACTTGCAGCAGTGGGTTGGTCAGTGGGTGACGCCATCGACCGCAAGGTAGAAGAACTACCTTGTTCTCCACCCAGGGTACTGTCACTTATCCAGAACGGATAATCATGGCGCTTGTTGTCTTCTCCAGTGAACTGCAACTGTTCACTGGAGAAGAATGTACCCATGTAGAAGCAGCTCGCTTCAAGGAAATCGTCGCCGAACTCGTCGACAAGTATGAGTCGCTCACCGAAGAAAAGCTGATGGAGATGGCTGTCGCCATTGATGGCGAAATCATCCACACACCGTTTTTAGAGGTTGTCGGCGAAGACAGCGAACTCCATTTCCTTCATCGAATTTCCGGCGGTTAATTAACATGTTCCGCTGGCTCCTTGTTCTTGCCGTTCTAATCGCGATTACGCCTTATGCGTATCTGGCGGGTTTCGGTTTTTACCATGGTTTGAATGTATTGAACGGCGTTGAAACTTTCACGCTCGGTCTGATCAATCGTGACCTGGTTTACTCCGAGAATAACCGTGTCGACACATCTGAATTAGAAACCGCTAATGTTGAGATTGTCTGGAAGGGAAAGCTTGAAAACGAGCGCCTCGAAGAGGCGAGCGGGCTTGCGTATGGAAATGAGTCCGACGTGCTGTTCGCGATCAATGACAGTGGTAATGCGCCGGAACTATTCGCAGTGGGTCTTGATGGAAAAGATGTTGGTGTCTGGCCAATTGATTACGCCCGCAACCATGACTTTGAGGATATGGCGAGCTTCGAGTTCGAAAGGGAGTCCTATCTCCTGGTTGCAGATACCGGCGACAACCTGAATTGGCGACCTCACCTGACACTTCTGGTGCTCGAAGAACCTAGTCTGGATAGTATCGGTGAGACACTCGAACCCGTCTGGACCGTTGAATTTCGTTTTCCCAAGGGGTATCGAGATGTCGAGGGTGTGGCTGTCGATGAGAAAGACGAGCTTGTCTACCTCATCAGCAAACGACGCATACCGGCAGAGGTCTTTACCGTGCCCCTGAAAGCTGAGGGTGTTGTCACCGCGCAAAAGGTTGCCAGTCTGCGCGGCGTTCCTGCGCCAACCGCTCGCGATCTGAGAGAAGATCCGAACTGGGGGCGGGCGAGTTCCTCTCCCACGGCGTTCGATCTTCACGGTAGAACGGCGATGGTAGTGACTTACAAAGAGGCATACCTGTTCCAGCGAGCGCGACGCGACGCCTGGGCGAAAACTTTTTCTGGTCTGCCTAAGCGAGTGCCGTTACCAGAGATATGGGGGCTTGAGTCCGGAGCGCTGGGGTCTTCAGACGTTTTTTATGTCACTGGAGAGCGAAAGGACGGTATTGCTGCGACGGATGTCTTTGAAGTCAGGTTGCCCTGAAGACAGATGACGGAGAACAGCCTCAAAGCCCAATTTCGCACTGTGTTCGATCGCGCGCCGTCCTGGCGGGTCAATGCACCCTCGCGAATTAACCTGATTGGGGAACACATCGATTACTGCGGTGGGCGCGTACTACCGATGGCTATCCAGGGTGGCACAACTGTTGTCTCTGCCGAAAATGACTCAGACATGATTCGGGTTTACACAGAGCGCTTTTCCGACAGGGTCAGTCTCAAAATACGACCCGATCACTCGCCAGGCTTTTATGGTGACTGGCGGGATTATGTGGCAGGTGTTGTCAGCTGTCTTTCAAGATCCGAATCGCGTGTCGTAGGGCATGATCTATACGTCACTCAAAGTGCTGGCACCGCAGGGTTATCGACATCGGCGTCGTTTTGTTTGGCTTTAGCGAAATCCCTTTCGCCCAAATCATCTGAAGTCGAGCTTGCGCGGATCTGTCAGCAGGTTGAGCATGAGTTTGCGCGAGTTCAGTGCGGCATTATGGATCAGATGTCGATTGCCCTAGGTGGCGTCATCTACCTGGATTGTCAGGCCTTACGCTGGCAAGTTGCATCGAGCGATTTGGATGATGTCGTGGTGGTGGTTATGGACACCGGTAAAGCTCGAACCCTGGCGGGTTCTGCCTACAATGAGCGCGTTTCAGAGTTGCATCAGGTCGCACAAAGTTTTGGCGCGGAAGACATCGACAACCTCGTATCTGCGCCAGCGACAGATTTCCTACCGCCGCACCTGGCGAAACGTTTTCGTCATGTCACCACCGAGCACCGGCGAGTTGCGCAGGCATTTGAGGCGATTCAGTCGAGAGACTGGTCGACCTTGGGTCAGCTGATGACCGCCAGCCATGAATCCCTTCGAGACGACTACGAAGTGTCCTGTCGCGAACTGGACTGTATGGTTGAGCTGGCGCTTAAACAAGACGGTGTATTGGGCGCGCGGATGACAGGTGGTGGTTTTGGTGGATGTGCGATTGCGTTAGCGGAGAGGCTCTCGGTAAGTCAATGGATGCCGGTTGTTGCCGCTGCTTATCAGCAACAAACGGGCATTTTTCCGGATCTCTTTGAGGCGGAGCCAGCGCCAGGTTTGTCGAGGCAGAGCTGTTAGGGGTATCCCTCGGGATTTTCCTCCTGCCAGCGCCACGCATCCCTGCAGATATCCTCAATGGTGAGTTCTGCTCGCCAGTTCAATTCGTTTTCAGCGAGCGCGGGATCTGTGTAGGTCGATGGCACATCGCCTGGCCTTCGAGGACCAATACGTTTGTTCAAAGGCTGATTGGTTGCTCTCTCAAAAGCCTGAACAACTTCACTTACGGAGTGCCCGCGACCAGTTCCCAGGTTGTAGGTCACCAGCCCGGGATTCGTCTTTAACTTCTCAAGAGAAGCAACATGACCTTTCGCAAGATCCTGTACATGGATGTAGTCACGAATACAGGTGCCATCGGCCGTCTCATAGTCATCACCATTAATCACCAACTGCTCCCGCATACCAATCGCCACCTGCGTCAGGAAAGGCACGAGATTGTTGGGTACACCCGTTGGATCTTCTCCCAGACGCGCACTTGGATGTGCCCCCGCTGGATTAAAGTATCGAAGTAGTGCGATGTTCATTGCAGGGTTAGCTTGTTGCAGATCACGTAATATCCGCTCAATGATGATCTTCGTTCTTCCATAGGGATTTGCCGCTTCCGTTGCCCGACACTTCTCATCCAGTGGAATGCGTTCTGGGTTTCCATAGACCGTCGCAGACGAGCTGAATACAAGCATATTGATGTCATTTTCAAAAAGTGCCTGGCAGAGACTGATCGAAGTTGTCAGGTTCAATTGATAGTAGAGCAGTGGGTCTGCAACTGACTCGCCTACGGACTTCAAACCTGCGAAGTGAATGGCCGCCTCTACTTGTTCGTCTGCACAGATCCTGGAGACAGTTTCTGTATCCTCCAGGTGCGCCTCATAAAACGAAATTTGCTTGCCGCTGACTTCCTCTATGCGCTCGACGACAGATCGTTTGCTGTTACGCAAATTATCGACGATAACGACCTCATGGTTCTCTGCAAGCAACTCGACCGCAGTATGAGATCCGATATAACCCGTGCCGCCTGTCAGAAGAATTTTCATGGCGTGTCTTACCTCAGAGTAAGGCCGAGGTGTTGCTCAAGTTCATCCAGAGCCTGGTCGGCGCTGAACACTTTGATGGTGGTCATGCCGAGCGCTCTGGCAGGCTTCAGGTTGATGCCAAGATCGTCCAGGTAAACAGCCTGATCAGGTTTGATGTTCATCTGTTCGCAGGCAAGTTCGTAGATCGCAGGATTTGGTTTTCGTATGCCAACCTTGCTGGATTCGACAACGATCTCAAACAGGGACATGATCTCGGCAATAGCGCTGGCTTTGTTTTCTGAACGTGCCATGCCGGGGCCTTCTCCAGTGTTAACGTTGTTCGTGATACAACCGATGGCATGATCCTGCTTGATTCTTTTCAGTGCCGACACCATTTCTGGACGGATGTCACCAGATAGCAATTCCAGCACCTGCTTGCCGCGAATCTCATGTCCTTTGTCACGAGCCTCACGGGCGAAAAGCTCATCGAATTCCTCAACAGATACCTGGCTGCTCTCCAGCTGTGCCCAGGCGTTGGTTTCCGGGTTCGTGGCGTTGATACCGCGAATAAAGTCTTTCGGAAGATTGTGTTCGGATTCGAACCGATTGAACGCTTCGAACGGGCTTGAGGTGATAACGCCACCAAAGTCCCAGAGTACTGCTTTAAACATGGGAAAGATTCCCGTTGTGAGATTGGTGCGTACTATACCCGATTAATCGTCGGCGACGTTGATCTCATAGGTAGCAGTTTCCGGCCTGGCCAGGCCTCGCTGTGAAGATACTACGGCTTCCAACATGAGTGCGACGCTTTCAGAATTGGGGAAGGTTTCCTGAACCTCTTTCACGGCATCTTCCAGACGCATTTCCCTGAGAAACAAAATCCTGAATGCTTTGCGGACTTCTGAAATGTCGTCGCTGGAGTATCCGGCTCGTTCCATACCGACTTTGTTGATGACCCTCATATGGGCAGGATGTCCCTCCGCAATGGTAAATGGCAGAACGTCTTGTATGGCCCGACCCATACCGGCGATCATGCCTGCTTTGCCAACGTGGCAGAACTGGTGGATAGCAGAGAGACCGCCGATGTTTGCATAGTCGCCAATGATCACATGACCAGCCAGAGTCGCACCGTGACTCATGACCACATGGTTTCCGACGTGACAGTTATGAGCGACATGAGAATGAGCCAGCAAAGCGCAGTCATCACCAATTGTGGTGCTGGAGCCTTCTTCTGTGCCTCCGTGAACACTTACAAATTCCCGAATGACATTTCGGTTACCAATCTCCGTGTAGCAGACGGTGTCTGGTACGTATTTTAGATCTTGCGATTGCATTCCCAGTGTTGTGTACGGAAACACATCGCAGTCCTGACCGATCGTAGTGTGAGGTTCGACGACCACATGTGATCTCAATTTGGTGTTAGCGCCTATCTTTGTGTCTGCAGCAACGGTGCAGAAAGGGCCTATCACGCAGTTGTCACCGATTTCGGCATCGGGATGAACAACGGCATGTTTATCAATTTGAATCATGAAGAATCACCGGAGATCAAGTTTCAGCTTTGACAGCGCGTTCCTGAAACAGTTCAAGAAAACCGTTTTACGGCGCGTATATTATCGGGAAAACCGGCATTACACCCCAACTCAAAACAAAGTCAACATCCGAAGTGGCCAGTGCACTTTGTAGCCTTTTGGTTGCCGGGTGATATAATTTCGCCTCCCGAGCGGGGCTCTGACAGTTCCGCAAAGTACAGAACAAAGTACCCAAGAATATGCAGCAATCTGATTCCTCATCGGTCCCACCTCTCGATCGATCCCTGGTAGATCAACACAGTTTTACGAAAGAAGAGCTCATCGCCTGTGGCTTGGGCGACTTGTTTGGTCCGGGTAGAGCGCATCTGCCGATCGAAGAAATGTTAATGATCGACCGCATTACAGAAATTCGTGAAGACGGTGGCGTTAACAACAAAGGCAAGATACTGGCCGAAATGGATATCAATCCTGACCTGTGGTTTTTTAAGTGCCACTTTGTCAGTGACCCCGTGATGCCGGGGTGTCTCGGTCTTGATGCCCTTTGGCAACTCGTTGGCTTTTTCCTTGCATGGAAAGGCAATTGGGGACTCGGCCGTGCACTGGGTTGCGGCAAAGTGAATTTCCGAGGGCAGGTGTTGCCCAACGCGAAATTGCTTCAGTACGAAATTGACCTGAAACGAATCCGAGAAGGTAAAACCGTTCTTGGGATAGCGGATTGCCGTGTGCTTGTCGACGGCAAACAAATTTATACGGCTGAAGATGTGAAGGTCGGTCTATTCACATCATTAGATGACTTTGGGTGATACGATGAAGAGAGCTGTCATTACTGGGATGGGAATTGTTTCGCCACTGGGTAACAATCTCTCAGAGACTCTGACTTCTCTGCGCGAAACAAAATCTGGTATCCGTTACCAGGAAGCCTATGAGGAAATGGGTCTGCGCAGCCACATTGCCGGCAACATACAGGGGCTGGATATTGAAGGAAGAATCGATCGTAAGTTAAGACGATTCATGGGCGATGCAGCTGCTTTTTCTTATATTGCGATGGACGAAGCAATCCGCGATTCCGGTCTCGAAGACTCAGACGTTTCCAACGAGCGCTCGGGCATCGTTGCTGGTTCTGGTGGCGCTTCGTCTTCTAACCTGACGGAAGCGGCGGATACTCTTCGCGAAAAAGGGCTGAAGCGCGTCGGGCCATATCGTGTGACCAGGACGATGGGTTCAACGGTATCAGCCTGTCTGGCGACGCCGTTTAAAATCAAGGGCGTTAACTATTCCATTACTTCAGCATGCTCCACGAGCGCACACTGTATCGGGCACGCTGTAGAGCTAATCCAGTTGGGTAAACAGGACATCGTCTTTGCCGGTGGCGGAGAAGAAGAACACTGGTCCATGACGTCGCTGTTTGATGCCATGGGCGCATTGTCGACACGAAATGGCTCGCCGGAAACGGCGTCAAGGGCCTATGACAAGGACCGGGATGGTTTTGTTATCGCAGGTGGTGCGGGATTCGTTGTCGTCGAAGAAATGGACCACGCGAGAGCCAGGGGTGCGAAGATTTACGCAGAAGTCGTTGGTTATGGCGCAACCTCTGATGGTTACGACATGGTCGCACCTTCTGGTGAAGGTGGCGAACGAGCCATGAAGCTGGCCATCTCCACGGTGGATGGACCGATTGATTACATCAACGCACACGGCACCAGCACGCCAGCCGGAGACCCCCCGGAAGTTGCAGCCATAAGACGTGTATTTGGTGAGAAGATCCCTAAAATCAGTTCCACCAAATCACTGTCAGGACATTCCTTGGGTGCGGCGGGTGTGCATGAGGCGATTTATTCACTCCTCATGCTAGACAACGACTTCATCTGTGCCAGTGCCAATATCGAAAACCTGGACCCGGAAATCGGCGAAGCTCCGATCGTGACCCAACGCGAAGATGAAGCGGGCATTAAGACAGCCATCTCTAACAGCTTCGGATTTGGCGGAACCAATGCGGTTTTGGCCTTCCAACGGGTATAATCCGGGCAAAGCGCTCGATCTTTACTCATTCTTTACATGAGATTAACTGCGCTGGCACCGGCTTGTGCTTGAATATCAGCCCAAGTAAAGCAGATAGTTAAGTGCATGAACCGAAGCAAGATTGTAGTCATAGAAGATGAGCCGGATATCGTTGAGGTTGTCAGTTACAACCTGAAACGCGAAGGCTACAGCGTGCTTTCTGTCGATCGCGGAGATGAAGGCCTGAACCTCATTCGTAACCAGTCTCCGAATCTGGTCATCCTTGATCTGATGTTGCCGGGGATGGATGGCCTGTCCATTTGCCAGCAAATGAAGTCTGATCCGATTGTTCGGGATATTCCTGTCATCATCATCTCAGCCAAAGGGGAAGAGAGCGACGTCGTCATCGGTCTTGAGTTAGGTGCCGACGATTATCTTTCTAAGCCATTCAGTCCACGTGAATTGCTGGCTCGAGTCAAAGCTGTACTGCGGCGCGGTCCTACCAAGGAAGACCAGAGCAAAGAGCGCATCGTTATCAAGAATCTCGTGATTGATGTGGCAAGACATGAAGTGAGAGTCTCAAATGAGTTGATCAACCTTACAGCGACGGAATTTAAGATTCTTTACCAATTGGCATCACAACCGGGCAGGGCGTTCACTCGCGAGCAACTGCTGAATCGTGTTGTTGGCCTTGGTGTTGTCGTTGTTGATCGTAATATCGATGTGCATATCAGGGCGGTAAGGAAAAAGCTGGGTGACTGCAGTCACCTCATCCAAACCATTCGTGGTGTGGGCTACCGATTGGTTGACGGGTAAAGCCCCTCCGGTTCCGCGATGCTGAGATCACGATTTCTTTGGCAGGTATGGGGTTTACTCGGTCTCACTCTTATCGTATCTGCGTTCGTCTTCGGTTTCTTTGTTGCCGACCAGGTTGAACGCAATTCGCTAAAACGCATTGAGCAGACAATGCTCGATCAGGCACATGCCTTGACGCCAACGTTGTCTCCATTTCTTGATTCCGGTGGAATTTTGCCATCAGAAGAGTTGGTGCGAATGACGCCCGGCGTGACCAGCCGGATCACGCTGATTGACAGTATTGGGGTTGTGCTTGCGGACAATAAGAGCAACCCGGTCACCATGGACAATCACCTGAATCGGCCGGAAGTTACCGCGTCTGCTGCGGGTTCTTACGGTGTCTCACAACGCCACAGTGACACGCTCAATCTGAGCATGCTTTATGTCGCCATCCCCATACGGAGTCTCTCCGGAAAACAGGGTTTTTTGCGAATGGCGCTGCCGCTAACGGCGATCAACGAACAAATGGCGGGGCTCAGAAACCGTATCTACTTCAGCGCCGCCATGGTGGGCATGTTGTTCCTTTTCATTGGTTATTTCCTGGCGTTCCGGGTTACGAACCCGATTGCTCAGATGACGGAGGTTGCCCGCAATGTTGCGGAAGGTGATTACCATTTGCGATTACCAGCCGACCGCGCAGACGAGATAGGTCAGCTGTCCGTCGTTATTAATGAACTTGCTTTGGGTGTTCAGGGTCGAATCGATGATCTGATTGACAGTCGTAATCGCCTGGCCGCTGTCATTGCGGGATTGACGGAAGGTGTTATCGCTTTCGATCAGGGCCAGAAAGTACTTCATGTGAACGATGCTGCGCTGATTATGCTGGGACTTAAAGTTGAGCAGGTTCTAAACCAGAACTTCAGTCAAGTGGCTACCACGCGTGAGATCAGACAGGCGGTCGAGACCTGTGTGGAAGAGCAGACGAATGTCGTTTCCACTGTGAATTTTGGTAGTAGCACCTTTGAGTGCAGCTGCGTGCAAATGGATGTCGGTTCCGATGAAGGCAATGGTGGGATATTGGTACTCGAAGATATCACTGAACGTATGCACCTGGAAAAGGTGCGAAGCGATTTCGTTGCGAATGCGTCACATGAACTGAAAACGCCCATCTCAGCGATTCGTGGTCTGGTTGAAACCATCATCGATGACCCGAAAATGCCAGACGATGTGTTTGCTCGGTTTATGGAAAGAATTCGTCAGCAGACGATACGTCTTGATCGCATCGTGCAGGATTTGCTCCATCTATCTCGCTTTGATTCTACAGATCGAGAAAAGAGTTTCTCGCGGATCGAGCTGGCAGGTGTTATCGCGCAGGTATTCCAGGCTAAAGCCTACGACGCCTCAGACGAAAGTATTCAGCTAGATCTCGATCTTCAGGCGGAAAAACTGGAAATTGATGGTGAAGCCGAAGCGCTGAACCAGTTGGTGACCAATCTGGTCGATAATGCCATCAAGTACACCGGTGAAGGTGGACAGGTGGTGTTGCGCCTTAGTAAAGTTGGTTCTATGGCCATGATTGAAGTTCAAGACAACGGTATCGGCATTTCAAAGGACGAAACCCAGCGCATCTTTGAGCGGTTCTACCGGGTTGATCGAGCTCGTTCGCGGGACATTGGTGGTACCGGTCTGGGCCTTGCGATTGTGAAACACATCGCGCAGGCACACCAGGGTAGTGTTGCCGTGGATAGCCAGATCGGCAAAGGCTCTGTCTTCAGTGTTCAAATTCCTCTTGCTGAAGAGGTTGACGAAGCTTAACGCTCAGTTGTCTCACCTCAGATGTCTCAAACCGATAACGTCGAATTATCCAAAGACTCGGATGCAGTTGACGCTTCGCCCAAGGTCAAGCTAGGTATCTGGGAACTCGCGTGGCCGTCTATTCTGACCAACCTGCTGTTTTCTATCATCGGCATAGTCAGTATCAAGATCGTTGGTACCCTGGGTGCTGATGCCGTTGCTGCGGTAACAACAGGTCACAGGATTTTCTTCGCGCTTCAGGCCATACTCATGGCGATATCCGCGGGGACAACCGCGCTGGTAGCCCGTGCCTGGGGAGCAGAGGATTACCAAGAAGCCGCACGAGTGACCAGTGTTTCGCTCTGGATCAGCAACGCGGTCGCTCTCGTGCTGATGGTGCCTTGTCTGATTTTTCCCTTTGAGATCGCCAGCGTTTTTGGTCTTGATGAAGCGCCCACCCGATTAGCCGCAGACTTCATCTTTTATATGAGTATGTTCAACATCGCGTTCTCGTTGAACATGATTCTTGGTGCCGCGCTGCGTGCGGCAGGAGATACGCGGACGCCGCTTTGGATCGGTGTTGCAACCAATGTTGTAAACGTCATCCTGGTTTATGTGCTGGTTCACGGTCTCTATGGATTTCCGGAGCTGGGTGTTACCGGCGCCGCATTCGCAAACGGTATTGCCTTCCTGGTCGGCGGGCTGATTTTTCTCTATCTCTATTACTCAGGCCGAATGAAGGTCGGCGTTGGCGGAAAAGGCTCGGTGACGGAAAGCAGGGTGCGCCAGCTGGTGCATATTGGCTACCCGGCAGGTATTGAGCAATTTGTCTTTCAAGTCGGTTTTATCGCCTTTCTGTGGCTGGTCGCTTTTTACGGCACTGCACCTTATGCCGCCTACGGCGTCGGCGTTCAGATTCTGTCAATCTCCTTCGTTGTGGGATTTGGCTTTTCGATTGCCGGCGCAACCCTGGTGGGTCAAAATCTGGGTGCCGGAGATAATGAAGGTGCCGCTCGCAGTGGTTGGAATGCACTCTGGCTGGCAATCGCGAGTATGGTGATGTTGAGTATCGTGATTGCTTTGTTCGCCGAAGAGATCGCCAGATACCTGATAGATGATGACGAGGTCGTTCGCCTCACCGTTGTATTCATTTACATCATGGCGTTGGTTCAGCCACTCATGGCGATCGAATTTACGCTGGGCGGATGCCTCAGAGGTGCGGGAGATACGCGATTCCCATTAATCACGACGATGGTTGGATTGTGTGGTGTTCGGGTGGGTCTTGCGGCCGTTTTTGTGCTCCTCGATCTTCCCGTTGAATGGATCTACGCGGCTCTGATTGGCGACTATATGGTCAAAGCGACGATGCTGGCCTATCGCTTTCACAGTAAGCGATGGCAGCAGGTATTCCTGGAATCCGAGGAGAAGTTTGCCCGCTACGACAGTTGATCAATGCGACAGAGTGGTGAGGACAACGGGTTTGTTCCGGGTAATGACCATCGTGTATTCATATTGGGCCGAGAAGTTTCCTTCTCCAGTGAGCAGTGTCCAGCCATCGTCCGCTGTCGTCGTTGTTTCAGAGCTCGTGGATACAAACGGCTCGATGGTGATGACCTGGCCTTCTGACAGCGTCCGCTGGTCTTTCACGTCGTAGAAATTCTGAATGAAATGCGGTTCTTCGTGGAGACTGCGTCCGATGCCGTGGGACCCAAGGTCTTTGATGGTTGTGAAGCCGGCTTTGCTCGCGGTTCTTTCGATGGCCTGGCCGATCTGGTTGACCTTGGCGCCAGCTCTCGCCGCTTGCATAGCGGCTTTAAGTGACTTTTTGGTGATCTGACAGAGGTATTGAATTCGCGGATCAACCGGTGGGACGGTGAAAGTGGCTCCGGTGTCTCCGAAATAGCCATTCAGTTCTGCTGATACATCAATATTGACCACATCTCCGGGTTCGACTACTCGATTCGAAGGGATACCGTGGGCGGCTTCTTCATTGATACTGATGCAGGTGTGACCGGGAAAGTCATACATGAGAATGGGCGCAGAACGAGCGCCATATGCCTTCAGGTTAGCAGCACCGATCGCGTCGAGTTCAAGTGTCGTGATGCCTGGTTTCAGGTGCTTTTTCATGAGCATCAGCGTTTCGTAAACGATGCGCCCGATGATCTGCAGCTGCTTGAGTTCGTGATCATTATCGATAGTCATGGGGCGCATGTTACCATTAAAAAAACAGTCGACTGGTGTGCCTTATGAATTTGGTCATTTCCCGAACTCTCAAAGTTTTGGCTTTGATGATTCTCGTGACAAGTTGCGCAACATCCGTACCTTTTCCGTCCGAACAGATCATTGGTACCTGGCGATCTCAAGTGGGTGGATTCGATGTCACCACCACCTACACCATTGACGAGGTCACTGTTGATGGATTCGACTCAAAACCCTATGTCTTGAATGGCAGTGAACTGGTGATTGAAGATGATGCCATTTCAGCCAGGACAGTCTCTTTTCCCTCAAAAGGAGAAATGGTTCAGGTAGATAACATCACCGAAACCGTGCACGTCTTTACTCGCATCGGCGGCTGAGATTTACCTGTATAAAAATACAGGTTAAACTTTTCTCGCATGGGCGGGGATGGTGATCAACTAACGGAAGAACTGCAGCAGCAATATCAGGCGGCCATGCCTGCCGAATTACCCGTTGGCTATTACCTCAGAAATTTTGAGTTTCTTCTGGACTTTGTTTCCGAAAGATATGCGACGTTACTCACGACAGAAGAAATTGAGTTTAGAAAGCGTTTCTTCTCGTTGAGCGATCCAGCCCGGAAACTCTATGTTCGGCTGGTGAATCGCAAGGGACAGCTGTTCCGCCTTGATAAACTCGTCTACGACGAGATTCCAGATCTCGGCTCAGCCATGGATGAATTGGTTGAACAGTGTTTTGCGCAGCGGGTCATTCCGGCGACGGAAGATGCGTTGACTCTCTGCAATCGCCGAGAACTGCTGTCCCATCCGCTGGTGTCTGGGTTCGCCGCTTCAGCACGTAAACAGGATCTTGCAGAAGAGTTTCTAGCAGCGGACGTAAATCCGTTGGAATCCCTGGATATTCCTGTTGTTGAACAGCTCAATGAAGACATATGTGCGGTATATCGTCTTTTGTTTTTCGGTAACTTTCACCAGGACATGACCGAGTTCGTCATGCATGAGTTGGTTGCGCCCTTCGAAAATTATCCATTGGATGTTAACGCCAGTTTGTTCGCTCATCGCTCGGTGATCGATGCTCTGTTTGAACTTAAGGTGTTATCCGATCTCAGCTACGAAGTCATTGAAACCGATGAGGAGGGTAGGCTGCTGCTCGAATTGGCCTGCGCTCTGCCAGACAGGCCCGCTGAGCCCCTGTTGGCGCGAAGATTCGATCGAATCGTTAATCGTGTCGCCAGGCAGCTGGAAAGACTGGATCAGGGAGAGGAGGCGCTGAAACTCTATCGGCAATCCCAGAGCGCGCCTTCAAGAGAGCGTCAGGCGAGATTGCTGGAGAAGCTCGGGGACGTTAAAGCGTCTCTGGACTTGTGCGAAACCATTGTTGACAGACCGCAAAATGAGGAGGAACTCGAGTTCGCGCATCAGTTTGGCGCCCGGCATGCGAAAAAATATGGCCACGACAGGCCCCACTTTATTCGTCCTGAGCCAGATCTTGATATCGAGACAATTCAGGTTGATCGAGTTCACGATCGCGTAGAGCTGAGTGCCCTAGCGTATTATCAGGCAGCCGGAAATGAAGGCTACTATGTTGAAAACTCATTGCTTCGCAGTCTATTTGGGCTTGTGTTCTGGGACATCATCTTTGCACCGGTGAGGGGCGCATTCTTTCATCCATTCCAACGGGGTCCCGCCGACCTGAATACGCCGGATTTTGTATTGCTACGACAGTCGTTGATCGATGAGCGGTTCGCCGAACTGGATCAAGGCATTGAGCCGCGGGTGACCTGCACGCTGAGGGAAAAATTCGGTACCGCGAACCAGTTTGTTTACTGGGGGATGTTGGATGATGTGCTGCTTAGCCGCTGCGTGAACAATATCCCGGTAGAACACCTTCAGCTGATCTTTCGGCGAATGTTGAACGATTTGAGAAACAACACCAATGGACTGCCGGACCTGATTCTGTTCGATGATTCCGAGTATCGGATGATTGAGATTAAGGGGCCTGGCGACAAGCTTCAGAAAAACCAGACCCGCTGGTTTAACTTTTTCCGTCGAGAAAAGATCCCGGCGACAGTTGTGAATGTCGAATACCTATAACGTTTCCGTTGGTGATCTGACAACGCTTTGCCGTGGTGGTGATATTAACTTTCGATTTTCCAGCCGCAGCAGTGCGATGGAGGGAATTCGTGGTCATCAACAAGTTCAGAGGTCTCGTGGTGAACATTATGTGCCAGAGTACCCGGTTGCGCTGTCAGTTATCGAAGATGGCAGAGAGATGACGATATCCGGCAGGCTCGATGGCATTGGTTACGATAAAGTCCGTCAGCTGTTCGTCATCGACGAAATAAAAACACTCAGGATCGCTGTTTCGGAAATACCAGGGTCGATTATGGACAGCTACTGGCACCAGGTTTTGCTCTACGCGTACATGCTTTTACAGGAGCTCAATACTGAAACGCGGATTGTTGTTCGTCTTTGCTTTTTTCACCTGGATGAATCCAGTGAAGAAACCATCGAACGACTCGTGACAAGGGAAAACGTTAGTCAGCTGTTTGCAGACACGGTTCACTATTACTTTAATTATCTCGACCGGCGTGAAGCCTGGCTTGATGCGCGATCAAAATCTCTAGCGGGCCTCTCATTTCCTTATGGCGAGTTTAGGAAGGGTCAGAGAGATCTCTCTGTGGCGGTTTTCCGGGCGTTACACGATGGAGGACATCTGGTGCTGGAGGCGCCTACAGGTCTTGGTAAGACCATGGGCACCATGTATCCGGCAGTTCGCCGACTTGAGCGCCAGGAAGTTAAAAGAGTGATGTACCTGAGTGCGAAAACGCAGACTCAGCAACAGGCAAAGGCGGCAGTGGCGGATCTTCGAGGTCGGGGGGCAGCGCTTCGCTCGGTTGTGCTCACCGCCAGGGATAAAGTTTGTTTCAGTCCCGGCGAGCCCTGTCATCCAGATCATTGTCAGTATGCAAAAGGATATTACGACAAACTGCCGATAGCGATAGATGACATCCTCGCTTCAGACAGGGACTTTACCCGCGAGCGAGTTGAGCAACTGGCTCTCCAGCATGAACTGTGCCCCTTCGAGCTAGGCCTGGATCTGGCCAGTCAATGCGATGTGATTGTCGCTGACTATAACTATGTCTTCGATCCCGTGGTTTATCTCCGCCGTTTCTTTGAGCAAGGAGTGAAGGACTCCATTGTATTGATTGATGAGGCCCACAACCTGGTTGATCGAGGCCGGCAGATGTTCTCTGCAGAGCTCGACAAGGAGGATTTTCTCGGCATCGCTCGTCTCATGTCAGAGTCTTCGCCTGCAGTTGCGAGGGCGGCTAAGTCAGTCAATCGATCAATACTGAACTATTGCAAGCCCAACAAATTGCGGTTCGATGAGCTCGGTCATCTGACGGATTCAGAACTGCCTTTGGGCATCATTCGATCGCTGACACGATTCGTTGCAGTGGCCGAGGAAGAGCTCCGTATGGAGAGGAGCGATCTGGGTGGTCGTCGTGAAACACTGTTGGGCGTTTACTTTGATGCGCTTCGTTTTTTGCGCACCTCCGAGTGGTTTGATGATACCTATATCTTCCTAATTAATCGGGTTGCCAGAAAACAGCGGTTGCACCTGTACTGTGTTGATCCTTCTATCAGGCTTGCGGAAGTGTTTGACCGGCTTGCCGCCAGCGTTTCGTTTTCCGCGACTCTCAGGCCATCTGGTTTTTTTCGCGAGATGATGGGGATACCCGAGTCCTCCAAGTGGTACAGACTCCCGTCGCCATTCCCGGAAGAGCGCCTCCATGTGTCGGTTGCGACCTTTGTTGATACGAGCTATCGAGGGCGCGAATCGTCTGCTGACGAACTCTGTACGCTGATCCATGACGTTATTTCAGGCAAGCCAGGAAATTACCTGATTTTCTTCCCTTCCTACCAATACCTGGAAACCATTCAAGACAGATTTGAGCAGAAATATCCCGCAATACCTTTACTGGTTCAGGCGCGAAATATGTCGGATGAAGAGCGGGGCGATTTCTTAAGTCGGTTCGACGATGCTTCAGAAACCTGCGGCTTTGCGGTGATGGGCGGCGCGTTTTCAGAAGGGATCGATCTGAAGGGCGATCGATTGATTGGGGTGGTTGTGGTTGGCGTTGGTCTGCCACAGGTTGGTATTGAGCGAGACTTGATTCGAGATCACTTCCCCGAGCATGGTTTCGAATTTGCTTATCAGTATCCCGGAATGACGCGCGTCCTTCAAACAGCAGGGCGCCTGATCAGAGATGCGAAAGATAAAGGTGTGTTATGCCTGGTTGATCGTCGGTACGAGGAAGACAGGTACTTGGATCTCCTGCCGGAGTATTGGATGCCTTCTATATGTAGAAATTCCGGTGACGTCCGAGAAAACCTTTTCAGGTTCTGGCGGGAGATTTCACAAACCTAGAAAGTGATCCGGCAACTCAAGCACTCCAGATAGAGTGTCGGAGCGCTGGCCCTCTTGGCGAGCGTTCTGAGCTCGTGAGGTACGATCGAAACGAATCCGGGACCAAGTGGCGGCAGCAGAGCAATGCTCGATTCCATGATTTGCCTGAGAACCTGTTCTCGCGGCGACAACTCTTTTTCCATATAGATGACATCGTAGCCATCGATATCTGCCAGCATGGCAGCTGACTCAATGGCATCATCCAGGTCGCCGATGGCGTCTACCAGGCCGTGCTGAAGCGCGCGGTCACCCGTCCAGACTCGACCCTGAGCGATGGCGTCAGCTTGCTCGATACTCAATCCGCGGCCTTCAGATACCAGTGAAAGAAACCTTTGATAGGTATGATTGACTGAACTCTGCAAGGTCCGCTCGAAGATTGGATTGATCTCCGAAAATGCATTGAATGACCCCGAAAGTGCTGTTGTGCCTACGCCATCTGAATGCAAACCAAGGTACTCAAGGCTTCGCTCAAAAGTTGGAAAGGTTGCGAATACACCGATTGAACCTGTGACGGTGGTTTCCTGTGAAAAAATTTTGTTGGCTGTGCTGGCTATCCAATAACCGCCTGAGGCTGCATACCCACCCATTGAAGCGACAACGGGTTTGCCGCTCGCCTGAGTTTCAGCAAGCTCACTTCGAATCAGCTCGCTGGCAGATGAGCTCCCTCCGGGACTGTCAATTCTCAAGACGATCGCTTTGATGTTGTCGGAGTTTCGCGCTTTCCTGATAAGCCTCGCGAGGGAATCGCCACCGACATCTCCAGCCGGTTGATCGCCATCCAGAATAGTTCCCTTAGCGACAATAACGGCGACCTTTTCTGTCGCAGGATTGTGTATCGGCATCGGGGGTCTGGTCACACCAAGATAGCTTCGATAATCAATGTGCTGATAACTGTCTCCAGATACACCAGACAACCCCTGCATTTCTTTCCGCCAGGCCTTGCGGGAAATCAGGTCATCGATCAACCCGGCCTGAACCGCTAGCCTGGCAGGATTCGACGCGTGCTCCAGGAGCAGAGTATCGTAATCGTTGATGTATCCCAGGATGTCTTCCTGGCTGATTTCCCGATGCTTCGAAACTGTTGTGAGATAACTGTTCCAAAGCGTGTCTACCAGTTCCTGGTTAGACTCTCGTGAGAAATCTGACATGTCATCTCTGATAAAGATTTCTCCGGCATCTTTATAGACGCCGGCGCGAATGACATGCATCGTGACCTGAAGCTTATCCAATGCGGACTTCATATAGAGCGGATAAGCGCCAAAGCCCTGCATGAAGACTCCGCCCAGGGCCTGGATGCTGGTTTCATCGATATAGATTTTGTCGGCGAAGCTCGCGAGATAATACTGGGACTGACTGTAGCCGGACCCAAAAGCGTAAACAGGCTTCCCTTTTGTCTTGAAGTCGTTCAGCGCTTTGCCGATCGAGTTGTAAAGAGGCAGGGTGCTGCCTGTGAGGCTGCCCAGATCCAATGCCACTGCTTTGATGCGATCATCGTCTGCTGCGAAATTGATGGCATCGATCAGATCTCTTCCGAGTGTTTCTTCATCGGTTGCATTGTCCCCGGTGAGAATCTGCTCGAAAGGGTCAACGGTGCGTTTTTGCTCGACAATCATTCCCTCGGGGTCGATGATCATGACCGCGGATTCAGGTACCTGTTTCGTGTCTTGGGCAAACATAGCGAAAAGAATGATGCCCAGGATGCCCAGGAAAATCAGATTGCCGATGGCGTTTTTAAGTGCGGTGATAAAGAGCCAGACCTTTTTCATTCGAAAATCCTAACACATCTAAAGGGTGGTCTAGCCCACGAGGCCCTGTTCATACAGCGCATGTAAAACACCATCCGGTGAATTTACCTGGTGGGCCTGCATGCCAATGCTCCTGGCGGATTCAACATTGGCCAGGTTGTCATCGAAAAACACGACTTCTTCAGGGGAGACGGACATTTCAACGAGGGCGTGATCGAAGGCCCCGCTGTCAGGTTTGAGAAGCCCGATCTCGTGAGAAAAAAATTGATCTTCGAAGTGTTCCAGGACGGGCTGATGTCGCAAAAAGTTCGCCCAGTGCGAGGCGTTCGAGTTGGAAAGGCAAGCCAGGCGGAAATCATCAGACAGTCCCATCAAAAGCTGTGCAGCGCCCTTGAAGGGTCCGCGAGGCCATCGATTGAATGTTTCCAGAAACTGATCCGGGGTCACTGCGAGAGAAAATTCCTCGATCATGGAAACAGCAAATTCATGCGCCGAGCAGTTGCCAGACTCAAAACGTTGAACAGATGGGCTTCGAATCCATCCTTTCCAGATTTCTTTTTCTTCGAGCGGTGAGGTCGACATCATGTCTTCCAGAGAGCCGAGTTCGATGATGACGCCGCCCAGATCAAACAGAAGAGTGGTAATATTTCCCATATGCCCAACATATATGACACCGGCCTGGATAAAAATCCAGCCAACTATGAAGTTTTAACGCCCTTAAGTTTCCTGACTCGCACTGCAACGCTGTACCCGGACTACGAAGCCTGTGTTCACGGTTCTACGCGGAGAACCTGGAAAGAGGTTTATAAGCGTTGTGTTCAAATAGCTTCTGCCCTGAATAAGCGTGGCATTGGTCCTGGTGATACGGTTGCGGCAATGCTGCCAAATATCCCGGAAATGTTTGAACTGCATTTCGCGGTCAACATGACTGGTGCGGTGTTCAATGCCATCAATACCAGACTTGATGCGACGGCGGTCGCATTTATTCTCGACCACGGTGAGTCCAGGGTTCTTTTTACCGACAAGGAATTTTGTGAAGTCGTTGCTGAGGCTGTAAGCAAGGTCCCAGCCGATCTGCTGGTCGTTGATGTTGATGATCTGGAGTATCCGGGCGGTCGGCTGATCGGACAGATAGATTACGAAGCGCTCTGCGCTGAGGGGGACAGCAATTTTGAGTGGCGCATGCCCGACGATGAATGGGACGCCATTACTTTGAACTACACATCGGGAACGACGGGTGACCCTAAAGGCGTGGTCTATCACCACCGCGGCGCTTATCTGAATGCGGCGAACAATGCCCTGACCTGGGAAATGGGCATGCACCCTCGGTATCTCTGGACACTACCCATGTTTCACTGCAACGGCTGGTGCTTCCCCTGGACGCTGGCAGCCGTCGCAGGCACGAACATTTGTCTGCGCCAGGTTCGTGAACAGCCTATCTTTGAGGCTTTCCGAAACGAAGAAGTCTCTCATTTCTGCGGTGCGCCCATCGTTCTCAATACGCTGATAAACGCGCCCGATGAACTGAAGGAAGGTTTGCCGAAGGGCATTCGTGTGATGACAGCTGGGGCCGCACCCCCCGCGGCAGTGATCAAAGGGATGGAAGCGCTTGGCTTTGATGTGATCCAGGTTTATGGGCTCACTGAAACTTACGGTCCGATGGTGGTATCTGCATGGCGACGTGAGTGGGATAACCTCGATGTTGACGAGAAGGCCGAATTGAAAGCTCGGACTGGTATGGCTTCAGTCATGGCGGGTTCGATGATGGTGGCGGACCCGGATACACTTGAGCCAGTGCCCTGGGATGGTGAGACGCAAGGTGAAGTATTTATGCGCGGCAATATTGTTATGAAGGGTTATCTGAAAAATCCCGGGACGACTCAGACGTCTTTTGCTGGTGGCTGGTTTCACTCCGGCGATCTGGCAGTTTGTTATCCCGATGGCTATATCAAGATCAAAGATCGCAGCAAGGACATCATCATCTCAGGCGGTGAAAACATTTCCAGTATTGAGATAGAAGACACACTGTTCAAACACCCAAAGATTCTGGAGGCAGCGGTGGTTGCCAAGTCTGATAAAAAATGGGGTGAACATCCCTGCGCGTTCGTGACACCAAAACCCGGAGAAGAGCTGACGACACAAGAGGTTATCGATTACTGTAAGGAGAACCTGGCCAGGTTCAAGGTGCCGAAAACGGTGATTTTTGGTCCCCTGGAAAAGACCTCTACGGGTAAGGTACAGAAATTTCGACTTCGAGAAGTCGCCGAAAGTCACCCAGCAAACTCATGACAACGCCGCTCTGGCGTGGCTCTGCACTTGCCACGCTGTTTAAACAAAACGATTTCTCAACAGACATTACCGGCATCAGTATTGATTCCAGAACACTGCAACCCGGGGATCTGTTTATCGCACTTTCCGACATCCGCGATGGCCATGATTTTGTGAAGCAGGCTGTCGAAGCGGGTGCTGCTGCCGTCATGGTGCATCGTGACGTCGAGGTTGAGGTCCCTCAATTGCGAGTGCAGGACACCCTCGATGGTCTCTGGCAGCTCGGCCGGGGCGCAAGGAAGCGGTTTAAGGGCAAGGTGGTTGCGCTGACCGGCAGCAGTGGCAAAACCACGCTCAGGCATTGGTTTGAACATATCCTGGCGGGTATCGGTCCCTGTCATGCCTCGGTTGGCAGTTTGAATAATCACTGGGGCGTGCCGCTCTCGTTGGCTCGGATGCCCCAACACGCTGAATTCGCCATCCTTGAAGTTGGCACGAATCATCCCGGAGAAATTACGCCACTGTCGCACCTTGTCGCACCTCATGTCTCTATTCTGCTTAACGTCCTGCCTGCTCACATTGGTAACTTTTCTGGTATTGACGCGCTCACGAAAGAGAAGCTGAGCATTGCTGATGGTCTGAATGACGGTGGAAAGTTCGTCGTGCCTTTTCACCTGAAAGACCAGACGCCCTGGTCTGACTGTTTAACCTTCGGAGCAGACGGTGCAAATGTCACGACGGAGACCTGGGCAGCAAACAGCGGGACTCAGCTTAAGGTGAGCCTTAATGATCAAGACTATGATGGTTTCTTGCCGTTTCATGGGAGCGAGCGCGTGGAATCGGCGAGTGCACTCGTTGCGGCGCTCGCTGCGCTTGACGTTGATCTCTCGCGGGCCTTGCCCAGGCTCTCTGATCTGCCTTTACCTGCGGGACGAGGCAACCTGCACCTCATCAAGGGCGTTGTGATTGTGGACGACAGTTATAATGCCAACCCCGGCAGCATGGGCATGTCCCTTCGAAGTTTTTCACGCCAGCAGGCGAAGCGAAAATTTGCGTTCCTTGGCGAGATGCTGGAGCTTGGCGACGATGCTGGTCGGTACCATCAGGAAATGGCGGATGAGGCGTCTGGCATAGATCAGGTCTTTAGCTTCGGTGATGGCTTCTCTGCCAGTTCCTTCGTGTCGCCGAGAGAACACTTTGCAGCGGTAGAAGATTTTCCTATTGAGCATTTCGCGGCTGGTCTGCAGGAAGGCGACGCCATATTGATCAAAGGCTCTAACAAGGTATTCTGGTTAAAAGACTTCGTTGGACGACTGATTAGTGAAACCGAGCGTCACTCGTCATCGTCATCTGAATCGACATAGTAATCTGATTCTTCCGGCGTCAACAGGCCAACGCCTTGCCAGGGGAGTAGGTGGTACGCCTCACGGTAGAAGTCCATAAATGGATACTTGATGATCTTGAAGTAAGGCGAATAATCGAAGTCGCTGGGTGTGCATAACCTTGGGTTTCGCCGGAATAGTCTGGGTTCGCCTTCTTCAGTGTGTTTGACGAGCGGCAATATCGGAAAATTAACGGATCCGAATGCTTCAGCGATCATTGTGGAACAGACGGTCTTCTCGGTCTGTCCTGGGTTGCGACGGAATAGGGTAGAGGCCCATTTCTTTGGCATGATGTACCAGGGGAAGAGAAAGCGTGCCAGATCCAGGATCTGTCGAACATCATAGTGTTTGCCAATCTGGCTGACCGCAAAGCGAATAACTTTCGCAGCATCCGGATGCGACAGACGAGACGGCCTGCAGATTCTCAGATGTTCTTCTCTGTAGTTCGTCAGGGGGCGAACAACGGTCCCGAATCCCAGCAAACTCTCGACCATCAGCTTATCTTCGGCCGCCCCCTCATAGTGAGAAGCGACCTCAGCTTTCAGTTCTTCGTCTTCAATATCATGAAGGCGACCGATATAGAGGGCTGCATGGGTCCACGGGCTGTTTGTGAGCCAGCGGATGACGTTGCTGACCCTGGATCGCCCCTCGACAAGTATGACGTCGCAGGGTCTGAGCTCATGACAGATTCTGTCAAAGTCACTAAGCGGGAACTGGCGTGGCAGCTTGTCCTTGTTGAGCCAGCGGTTAAAAGACTGCATGGAAAGGTGTGATGGTCCGAAGCGCGATAATTGTTTAATCTTAGCGCACGAGAGAGAGACCAGTCATGATTGTTGATCGCCTTGGCAGAAAATTCAGTAATCTGCGCGTCAGCCTGACGGCCGCATGCAACTACGCGTGCACCTATTGCGTGCCTGACGGAAAGCGTCTGATGAAAGCGCAGAATGAGCTCGGTGCTGATCAGTTATTGCGTGCGGTCACCTTGCTTCGTCAGGCCACCGGTATTGACAAGGTCCGTATTACCGGCGGTGAGCCTCTGGTAACGCCTAAGTTCGATGAATTCCTTCTGGGTGTCATGGACTTGGGGCTCAGTGATGTCAGTCTCACAACCAATGGCCAGTTGTTGCCCGCAAAAAAGGAAGTGATCGCTGAATCTGGGCTGCAGCGCATCAATATCTCCCTGGATACCCTGAATTCTCTCAAGTTCAAACAGATCGCCAGGGGTGGTGACCTTGAAACGGTGCTCAAAGGCATCGATGACATGTTGGAGCTGGGTCTGAAAATCAAGGTCAACATGGTGCCCATGAGGTCCCAGAACTTCAACGAAATTGTGCCTATGCTCGATTACTGCCTGGATCGTGGTATTGAACTTCGATTTATCGAGCTCATGCGCATGGGTCACCTGCTTGGTGACAGTGGTTTTCAGGCGGACTTCATTTCGATGGAAGCGCTGCTGGACGAAATTGGTACCCAGTATGAATTCAGTCGAACACATGCGCCCTATGATTCCACTGCAGCCAGATTTGCGATTCGAGGTCGCGGTAACTTCGGGATCATCGCGAATGAGAGCGAACCTTTCTGTCGTACCTGTACACGCTTGAGACTGTCCTCTGATGGTTATCTTTATGGCTGTTTGTCCAATGCCAGAAGACACGATCTTTCGGAGGTCCTGGAGATGCCAGGTCATCAGGCGTTACCAAGACTCCAGAACGTGTTGCTGGACGCACTTGGTGACAAGAAACTGGCATTTCAGGGCGAAGTCACCGTCATGAAATTCATCGGCGGATAACGCCTTTTTCATTGAATCAATCACCCCGATTGTTGAGCATAAGTTAGCCGCATGACAGTGCTTTGAAGCACTGCTCCGCTGTAACATGACGGCACTTGTTTAACACCATCCAGTGAGGAAAAAGACGATGATGGATCTCGACATCCCGGAACGATTGATACCCGTTCGAGACAAAATCGATCAGTTTGTAAGAAGCAAAGTCGATCCACTGACACAGGAATACTACGATGAGATTGATGTCGGTGACCGCTGGGAACTGACGGGCCGTCAGCTGGAAATTCTCGATGGACTGAAAGATCAAGCTCGCGAAGCGGGTTTGTGGAATTTCTTTCTACCAGAGAGTCAGGGCGGCGCAGGTGTTTCCAACCTTGAATATGCGCACCTGGCTGAAGTCATGGCTCGCAATCCTATCGCTTCAGAAATTTTTAACTGTGCTGCACCTGATACCGGCAACATGGAAGTGTTGGAACGTTATGGGTCAGAGGACCAGAAAAAACAATGGCTGGAGCCACTTCTGGAAGGAAAAATCCGCTCAGCGTTTGCCATGACGGAACCTCATGTCGCTTCTTCTGATGCGACCAATATCTCGACTTCAGCGGTGCTCGAAGGAGATGAGTGGGTCATCAATGGTGAAAAGCACTATATCTCAGGTGCTGGCGATCCCCGCTGTAAGATTATGATCACGATGGTCGTGACCAACCCCGATGCACCCAAGCACCTTCGTCAGTCGCAGATTCTTGTGCCACTGCCTCATCCCGGGGTCGAAGTGCTGAGACCTATGTACGTGTTCGGTAAAGATGATGCGCCTCACGGGCACATGCACATTAAGTTTGACAATGTTCGAGTGCCGAAGGAAAACATCATCCTGGGAGAAGGTCGTGGCTTTGAAATTTCTCAGGGCCGATTGGGGCCAGGTCGTATTCACCACTGTATGCGCTCGATTGGCGTTGCGGAGCGTGCCCTTGAGTTGCTGTGTAAACGCGCACTGTCTCGTACTGCGTTTGGTAAGCCGCTTGCAGAACTGGGGGGCAACTATGATGTGATCGCTGATTCGCGAATAGAGCTGGACATGTGTCGCCTTGCCGTTCTGCGTGCTGCCCACATGATGGATACCATCGGTAATAAGGAAGCTCGTAAGTACATCTCTGCCATCAAAGTGGCAGTACCTAACATGGCGCTGAAAGTGATCGATCGAGCGATACAGATTCACGGCGCACTGGGTGTGTCACAAGATACCCCTCTACCGGCGATGTGGACGTCCCAACGTACCCTGCGTCTGGCAGATGGTCCCGATGAGGTTCATCGACGCGTAATTGCCAGGGAAGAGCTCAAGAAATATCAGTAGCGCACAATCCTTACAACTTGAACCTTGATATAGCTCCGATGACTGGCTTAAATGGTCCCAGTCATCGGAGTTTTTAGTTTTGAACAGCAACATTTTCCTGTTCCTGCTTTACGTCATGTGCGGATCGGTTGTGATCGCGTCTGTAGCGGAGGCCGAAACTCAGTCAATCAAAGACGAGACCTTCGGATTCAACCTTAGCCGCGATGTGCCGTACGTCGAGCAGAAACTTGATCAATCCGCAGATCTGCGAACGCTCGATGTTTACTCACCGCTATCTTCTGAAGAAGTCACCGATGAGTCGGAATTGCTGCCCATCGTCCTTTATGTTCATGGTGGCGGTTGGGCTTTTGGAGACAAAAGCGATGTCAACGTGAAGCCTCATTACTTCACAGGACAGGGGTTCGGTTTCGTCAGCATGAACTACCGGCTTCGCTGGGACTATAAAGTCTATGATCAGGTTGTTGATCTTGTGACGGCGATGAGCTGGCTCGCGGAGAATGCGCATCGATATGGTCTTGATGCCAACAGAGTCGTGGTCATGGGGCATGCCTCAGGCGGGCACCTGGCAACGCTGGTTACGGCAGACTCCAGCTATTTCTATGCGGACGGTTTCGACCCCAAGCGCATAAAAGCCATTGTCTCTATCGACTCTTCCAGTTATGACATCACTCGACTGATGCGTGAGTTAGGAAGTTTCGTTGAGCGACGTCAACATCAACTGATTTTTACGGCCGATGAAAGTGTTTGGGCGGCAGCCTCGCCGATCACTCATGTGTCTAGCAGTACCACCTTGCCACCTCACGCGCTCCTGTTTAATCCCGAGCGAGAAGCATCTGCACTTCAGGCAAAAGGTTACGCCAAAGCATTAACTGTCGCGGGTGTTGAGGTTGTCTTGATTCCTGGATCCGAGAGTGCGCCGGACAGAACCGATGAGCTGATCGGGGTTTCAGGCAATCTTGCAACCATTGCCATGATCGCTTTCATTCGCAGCCAGATTTAATCACACTTACGTAATGACTTTTTGTAATCGGTTAGGTGCCTCACCTCGCCTGACGTTTATCTTTTTGTTTCTTTCGAGTTTTTCTCTCGCTGAGGAAATTTCTAATACATCCGCGCGACTAAAACTGTCAGGACCATCCACCGCCGGGTCGGTTGTTGACGCCAGTCTTGTTGTTCGAGTGGAAGAGGCTCTTGCTCCGGGTACTGTAATAACCGTTCAGCAGCACTGGTTGGATGAGTCACGGCTACAACACGATGACCCTCAGGGTGAGGCGTTTTTAAACACCAGAGACCTGCCTGACTCAGAAAAGATCTATGAGAAAGTCTCTGGTGTCGAGGGTGGTGTCGATGCCATTTTTGCTGCGCCTGGCTATCGTGTCGGAGCGCTTGGGCTTGCTGCCGGTTCAAACATAACGTTCGAGGTGACAAATCTGGTGTTGCCGACTGTCGCTGATCATCAGTTTTCTCTTGCCGTATTCTTGCGGCCGCCTTCTAAGAGGCCACGAAGAATCGCGACAAATGCCGTGACGCTGGAAGCGGCAGAATTTGATCGAATCACCGTGACTGCAAAATCGTTATCCCGTCCGGGGAAGGACGTTGATCTCAGGGTCCGCATGGAAGACCGGTTTGGCAATCTGGTAGATGATCGGCCGCTTTCATTGGATCTCAGGGTGAATGGCGCTTTCCGCCAGCGAGCCGAACTTGATCGATCAGTGAGTCTTGTGCCGGGTGTCAGTTTTGACAGGCCAGGGATTTATCAGGTGGAACTCCGCTCTGGGGGCGGCGGTATCAAGGCCTTTTCCAACAGGATCAGAGTCGGTGACTATGAATCGGATCTGGTCTGGGTGGACTTCGCCGGAATGAAACGTGAATCAGGTGGTCGACTCGATCCAGAACGGATGTTGTTGGCAGGCGGTGGCTACTTTGACCTGGTGTTACCCTGGAATGAACGGGATATGACAGGGGTAGTCCAGCCGGAGAAGCTGGTCGATCTACGTCAGCGTACGATCGCGACGACGAAGCTGGTGCAAATCGCGTCCGGTGCGAGCCAGTACATTTGGCTCGGAAACCGGGTTGCTGGACAAGGTTATGCCGTTGGATTCGTTGGCTCCAACGACTCCCGCCAGTATCCTCGTGATCACCAGACGGTTCACACCGCCGTGATATCAGGTTCTGGCGGTTGGAATAAGGCGATGAACGCTGGCAATACCTATGTTTCCATTGGCGAGCGAATGATCGTACTGCCTGAGTCTCGCGAGCTTGAAATGGCAGAAGTTCGCAACATTGGTTTCGAGATCACAGCTGGTGGACCCATCGACAGCATCACGCTTTACAAAAACGGTGAAGCACTGGACGTGGCGCAGGGTGCACGGCTCGACGAAAGCATTTATCAATTATCAGTGGCCAGTGACAGCACGCCGTTTAGCCGGGTATTGAGTCTTCCGCGGAATGCGCGCGAATGGGTGGGTTACGTGGCAATCCGGGATGCCAGGATTCTTTTACCTGAAAACCTGGTGGCGAGGGGCTGGCGCCTCAATGCTCAGCCCAGCAAGCGTCGAGTGGATTTCCTCACGAAAACTCACGGTACCGTGAATCGTTTGCTGCTCTTACTCGAAGAAACCACACCAGATACCGTGCTGGAGATTGGCATTGCGGAAGGCTTCGAAGATGCCGCCTGGTTGCCTGAGGACAGGCTCCCACAGCCGACGCCGGGGCAACGGTTTTTGGTTCCTTTGGCTGAAGCTGAATCTGTGGCGGTTCGCACTATGGAGGTTTCTGGTTACTCCGACCGCCTGGTTATAGAGCGTGCACGAGCCCCGCTGTCTGAAGACGGTAGCTATAACTACCGGTATCAGGATCAAAGCGCGCCTCGTAAAGGGGACTACTACTACCTGGTCATTCGCCAGCAAAACGGTGCTGTTGCCTTCTCATCGACGGTATTTATTGGGCTTTGAATGGGCTAAATCAGGACGGTAAACTGAGCGCGTCTACTCGCCAGACCCGCCACCGACATCGGCAAAGTCATCACCAGACAGGCGACCCAAGCAACGTTTGTTGAATCTCTTCATTTCCTGAGTCGGTCCGAATGAAACCCAGTTCTGGGAGATCGATGATGTATTCCAAGTCTTATCCAAAAACCATCGCTATTGTTAAAGCCAGCTGGCACGGGCCTACCGTAGACGCTTTTGCGAGAAGCTGTCGTGAAAATCTTGAACATTCGGAAGTGCCGCTTCTGGTCAGTGAATATGAAGTGGCGGGTGTCGTGGAGATACCACTTTTTTGTCAGAAACTGATCGATCGCTCAAACCCGGACCTCATTGTTGTGGTTGGTTTGATCGCTGATCATGGCGTTTATCGTCATGATTTTGTGGCCTCCGGTGTGATGGATGCTGTGATGACGCTTCAGATGCAAACCGGCACGCCGATTATCTACGGCATTCTGACGCCTCAGGACTTTATGAGTGAAGGGCGTGAGGCCTTCTTCCTTGAACACTTCGTCATTAAGGGAAAAGAAGCTGCTACAGCGAGTTTGAAAACCCTAGAAAACGAGGTGTTGCTGGCAGAGATGTCAAGGTAAGCCGGATAGATTCATCCTGGAGACCCCGATGGTAAGATGATCACAGGTAGTCACAGGAAAACAGCATGAAGTATCTACACACCATGGTCCGGGTCAATGACATCGATGAATCACTGGATTTTTACTGCAAAAAATTAGGCCTGCAGGAAAATGCCCGTTACGACAATGAAGCGGGCAGGTTTACCCTCGTGTTTTTGTCTGCGCCAGGCGATGAGAGCGCTCAGGTTGAACTGACCTACAACTGGGATGGTGACAGCCTGGGCGAGGGGAGCCGAAACTTCGGTCATCTGGCTTATGCTGTTGAAAATATCTACGAGACCTGTCAGAAGCTAATGGATGGAGGTGTCATCATCAATCGCCCACCAAGAGATGGTCGCATGGCGTTCGTGAGATCACCGGACAACATTTCTGTTGAGCTGTTACAGAGCGGTTCACCCCTTGAGCCCGTTGAACCCTGGTGCTCGATGGAAAATATTGGGGAGTGGTAGCTGTACTTTTGTGATAAAAAGAGGCAAAGGGATAAAACAAGAAGAACCCGTCAGGAGGGATCATGGCGACCTACATTATGTTGAGTAACCTCACCGATGAAGGCAGAAAAACGCTCAAAGAACGTCCGGAACGTCTTCACGCCGTGAACAAGGAAGTGGAGTCCATGGGTGCGCGGGTCACCGCCCAATTCGCCACCATGGGTGGCTATGATTTCGTTAATATCATCGAGGCGCCCACCAACGAAGTCATGGCTCGACTCACTGTCGAGCTGGGCAGTCGTGGCACGATCAAAATAACGACTCTACCCGCAATGGGTGTTGATGAGTTTGTCGACATGCTGAGTGGAGACGCCTCGGGAGGAGACTGAATCCCCGGAGACTGAAGAATGCCAGCCTATATTCTTCTTGCTCGACACTCCAAGCGCGGCCAACGCGAAATAGCCGGTGACCCTGACAACCTTCTAAATATTCGCCGTACCCTTGAGCAGTGGGAAGCCAACATTCTCGCGGATTTCTTCACGCTAGGTGAATGGGATCACTGTACGGTTTTTGAAGTCTCAGATAACCTTCGCGCACAGAAAGCCGTCTTACAGCAAGAATTTACAGAGACGGATGAGTCATTGCTGCTGCCTGCGATTGATCTGGATCTCTTTGAGCAGTTGATCCGCAAGGAAATCAGGACTGAGGGGCCGCACGAATGGCAAATAAAGTGGTGGGCAAGGCTGGCCAGATTAGCCATGCGCTGGTATCAGTATGATCGCTGGATCTGGAAATACTTTAAACCCTTGAATATCACCGGTAGCGAGAACTTCAAAAAGTTTCGCGGCAACTGCATCGTGGTCGCCAATCACACCAGCCACTTCGACACACTTGCCTTGCTGGGAAGTCTGCCGATCGGTGTTCGTTCCAACATCTACATGGGTGCAGCAGCGGATCGCTGGTTCCTCAGGAAAGGAGGAGGTCGCAAAGAGCTAGAACTTCAACCCTGGTACAACTCGCTGGTGGGCGGCAGTTTTCCCATTCGCAGGGGAGGCGGTTCGGCAACACTGGATTACTCTAAGTGGTTGCTCGAAAAAGGTGCCAATCTGGGCATTTTCCCAGAAGGTACGCGTTCAACTTCACGACACATGGCGCGCTTTAAACATGGTGTGTCTATTCTAGCGTTAGAGAAAAAAGTGCCCGTCGTGCCTGTATATCTCAGCGGTGTCAGTGCCATCAGGCCGAAAGGTTCTCGCGCGATAGAACCAGGGCCGGTTTGGGCACATATTCAGGAACCTGTGTTCTTCGAAGACGGTATGGAAGTGCCCGATGCGACACGTAAAATATTCGAAGCGCTCAACACGCCGCACCAACGAGCGCTGGAACAGGGACCTGAAGCAGGCCACTGGCATCACTCCTAGCTTCCATGCTGCCTTGGATAACGGCTCTTGCCGCTGCAAGCGGTCCGCCGCCCGGTCCGTCCCTGTACGCTGACTTTCGGGCTCCTGCCCGCGAGTGCACCTTGACCAGTCACCCGGTCGCGTTGGATCCTACAGTAGATTTTTCTCGATAAACTCCGCGACACCATCATCTTCATTGTGCGCGGTCACATGAGTTGCCGCTTGTTTGACCGAGTCATCGGCCTGACCCATAGCAACAGATTGTCCGGCAATTTTGAACATTTCGATGTCATTGCCGGCGTCGCCAAACGCCACGACTGAATCATGGTGTATATCTAAATGATCACAAGCCTTTTGCAGCGCGATACCTTTGTCCGCGGTTTTTGCGGTAATCGTGATGACGGTTTTGCCACTCGGACCAATGGAATCAAAGATGTTGACTTGATCAGCAAAATCTCGCGACTGGAGCTCACGCACCAGTCCAATGGTCGATGAACCCTGCACCGTCGCGATGCGAGGGAGGTGTGCCGGATTCGAGTCGTTCGCTGGCAGCTGTTCTACCCATCTGAGTTCATCAGACAGAATCTCTGCCGGGGGTTTCTGATCGATTTTCAGCCAGGTATGTGCATCCACTGTGGCAGACGCGATACAGCGATGTTCATTGCAGATCTTATAGAGCTGCTCGACAAAGTCGGTTGGCAGGCGGGTGTCGTAGATGTCCTGGCTGATTTCGGTGCAGTAAACCTGAGCGCCGCTGCAGGCAATGATCGGGGTGTGGCGTAAACCGATTTCGTCGCCGATCCGTTCCGCCATCTGACGCCAGCGCGCGGTCGCGATGATGACGTGTATGCCTGCATCGAAAGCACGGCGAACGGCTTCTCTGTTTCTGTTGGATAAAGACTCACCGACCAGAAGGGTCCCGTCGAGGTCGATGGCTAAAGCTTGGACATCAGGCATAGAATAGGAAACTTAGCATGAAGCACTGCAGGGTAGAAGTATGGTTGACCAGGTTTGGCTCGATAAGGTTCAGGAAGAAATTCTCGAGCCGGATCTGAGAATTTGTGACCCCCATCATCATCTTTGGGATCGTAACGGAAGCCGGTATCTGCTGCATGAGCTTCTGGATGATATCAATACCGGGCATAACGTTGTCAGTACGGTCTTCGTTGAGTGTGATTCCATGTTCAGCAAAGACTTGCCTGATCATATGGCGCCGGTTGGTGAAACCGAGTTTGTTCAGGGCGTTGCAGCGATGAGTGCATCCGGTGGTTATGGCGACGTTCGAGCATGTGCCGGTATCGTCAGTTTTGCTGACCTGACACTCGGTGCTGGCGTTCGAGAAGTGCTTGAAGCCCATGTCCAGGCTTCGGTCAACCGTTTTCGAGGAATTCGACATGCCGCGGGCTGGCATGCCAGCAAAGAAATCAAGAATTCGCACTCACATCCTGTTGAACACCAGATGCTGCAGGATGACTTTCTGGAAGGTTTTGCCGTTCTCGGTGACATGGGGCTGAGCTTCGATGCCTGGTGTTATCACGAACAGATTCCTGAGTTCGTGCAGCTGGCCAGAATGAATCCTGATGTCACGATCATCCTCGATCACTTTGCAGGTCCGCTTGGCATAGGGCCTTATCAGGGCAAGCAAGACGAAGTGTTTGCAGCATGGAAAGACGCCATTCAGGCATTGAAGGACGTGACAAACGTTAGCTTTAAGCTCGGTGGTATCAACATGAAAGTTAACGGCTTCGACTGGCACAAGCGGGATCTGCCAGCGTCGTCGAATGAACTGGTTGACGCGACAAGTGCTTACTATGAGTTCTGTATTGATGAGTTTGGTGCGGATCGCTGTATGTTCGAGAGTAACTTTCCGGTGGATAAAAAATCGGTTTCCTATCCTGTTCTCTGGAATGCCTTTAAGAAGTTGACTCAAACTAAATCTGATCAGGAAAAGGCGGCACTCTTTCATGACACGGCAGCGCGTGTGTATCGTCTATGAGTGATTTGGCCGGAAGCGGTTGCTCCGTAGCAGTGACTTTCGAATCCAGGGATCCAGGAAAATGTAGGGGTCACTCTGCATCATCAGTTGTTGTGTCCATGGCAGCGTTGTGGTCACCTGGATTGGACTTTAACAGGACAACACCGGCTTCTGTGATCCGGCGGGTCCTTCGCACGAGTAACAGTTCTGGTCACGAGCGTCCATTGGCCAAGTTAATCGACGTGGCGCTCAACGGTTTTTCCGGTCTGATAAGGGCGCAGATACGCCCCAGACGGTTCGGGCGGTGCCTTCGGCGCCCGTTGATCGCGATTCCGAAGGCCGTACGTTTTCTGACACACACGTTGACTGTTTGACGCGATAAGGTGCCCCTGACTCATGAATCGACGAACGCTACTGACACGAATTGTCGCTGGATTTTCTGCCATCGCACTGGCAGGTTTTACGGTGCCTTTCCTGCGGTCCTGGTTTCCTGGCTTTGATGAAGATGTTTCTCTTGATGTGGATGTTTCGGAACTGTCAGCAGGTGATGTAAAAACTGTTCGATGGCTCGGGCGGAACGTTCTTGTCGTGGGGCGAGATCGCGGGGAGGAAGCGGAACCGTTTGTTTTGGAAGATCCAGGTTCAGAGAATTCATCTCAACCGGAATTCGCGGAGAACACGCTGAGAGCCAGGAGGGCTGACCACCTGGTGGTGTTTTCAAATTGCACACACCTGGGTTGCGAAGTTGAGGTGCTGGCTGGAGACGGATTTGAAGGATTCAGCTGCCCCTGTCATCGTAGCCGCTACGATACGTCCGGGCGCGTTGAGAAAGGCGCAGCGGCTAAGCGCAATCTCGAAGTGCCTGAGTATGACTATATCGCTCGCACGGTGATTCGATTGCGAAAAGTTTAGAAGCCGGCAGGGAAGGAAAGAACCAGAAGATGAGGCACATGAACAAACCCGTGGTCACCGGTGTGTTGTGGTTCAGTGACGCTGAACTGCGACAAGCGCTTCTATGTCAGGTGGGATGCAGAGGAATAAGCTGAGTGAAACACCTGCTCGTGGTTTATCACAGTAAGACAGGCAAGATCGGAAAGATGGCAGAAGCGGTCCGCCGTGGTGTGACACATCCCGATATAGACGTCGAGCTGCGCTTTTTGCAGGCGCTTGATGCAGGCCCGGAAGACTTGTTGTGGGCTGATGGTGTTATGTTCGGCACGCCTGAAAACTTCGGTTATATGTCTGGTGCCCTGAAAGATTTTTTTGACCGGACGTTCTACGAGGTAGAAGGACAGGTGGATGGCAGACCCTACTGCCTGTTCATCGGTGCAGGTAATGATGGCACCGGTGCGCTCACCTCCATTCGCAGAATCTGCAATGGATACAATTTTCGTGAAGTGCAGGACCCCGTTCTGGTGGTGGGTGATTTGCAGGACGAGCAAGTCGATCGGTGTGAAGCGCTGGGTATGGCCATGGCTGCAGGGCTGGAGGCGGGTGTTTTTTAGTGCCCATGAGTCAGTGCGTCAGCGCGTTGACACCGACAAGAACATCAGCGATCAGCGGGCGCACTTGATCGTCCTGCTCGGCATACTTGGCAACGATCCGGCTATCGCTGTCGAGCAGGAAAACGCCGGGATAGGGTACGCCATAGTATGTTGTGCCCTCAGCCATGTCAGTATTCAGCAGACCGAGCGTGGTGATGATCTCAGAGTCTTCGTTGCTCAGTATAGGGAACGTGATGTTGTGCTTGCCCGTAAACCTCGCCAGGTCCGCGGGGCTGTCGTAAAGAACGGCTGTCACCGCGACGCGGCTGCTCTCAATGGCTCCGACGTGTGCCTGCAACTCCGCGAGCTGTCGTTGCCAATAGCGTGCCCCGGTGCCTACTCCCAGCCTTCCGCACGGGCAGTCATCGGTAAAAGCAACAAGGCAAGCAAGTTGATCAGCTTCATGCGCATGATGGTACCCTAACGTTTTGACAACCACACCTGTCTAATCACTTATGAGACCTTTTTCCATTTCTGGCATTGATCACATCGTACTTCGGGTTGCGGATCTGGATGCCTCTCTGCGCTTCTACGAAGACATCCTTGGCTGTCGCAAGGAGCGTGAATTGCCGGACCTAGGTTTGTACCAATTGCGCGCAGGACGTCAACTGATTGATCTCGTAACGGTAGGTTCGAAGCTTGGTGGGAAAATCCCGGTAAACCCCGACGGCAAAAATCAGGATCACTTTTGCCTGACGCTGGACACTTTTGACGAGGATATTCTGAGAGAGTGGCTTTCATCCCATGGCATCGAGGCTTCGGAGGTGGGCGAGCGTTATGGTGCAAAGGGTTATGGCCTGTCCGTCTACATCCAGGATCCTGATGGCAACACGGTTGAGCTCAAGGCTGATGTAGGGATACCCTTGAGCTAAATGGACCAGTTCACTGACAAAGTCGTTATCGTGACCGGGGCGGGACGCGGCCTGGGCAGATGCCACGCGCTTGAATTCGCGAAGCGAGGCGCCAGGGTTGTTGTCAATGACATCGGTGGTGCCGTGGATGGCACGGGCACTGGACCAACCGCACAGTCGGTTGTTGATGAAATCACCGGGTTTGGTGGTCAGGCGATTGCCAACACCGCCTCGGTGGCGAACGAAGACGCGGCAAAGTCTATCGTTGACGATGCCATCGAAGCGTACGGCAGTGTCGACATCGTCGTTAATAATGCTGGCATCTTGAGAGATAAGACATTTGCGAATGTGACGTTGGAAAACTTTCGTGCGGTGATCGACGTGCATTTGATGGGTGCGGTCTTTGTCACCAAGGCGGCTTGGCCGCTGATGGCAAAAAAACAGTGGGGCAGGGTGGTGTTTACCAGCTCCGGCGCTGGGATTTTTGGTCACTTCGGACAATCCAACTACGCATCCTCGAAAATGGCGTTGATTGGTTTGATGAATGTCTTGTCTTTGGAGGGCGAGCCCAAGGGTATTCGTGTCAATACGCTCGCGCCCGGTGCGATTACTCGGATGACAGCGCATCTCCAGGATCCTAATCGCAAGGGCACCCCAGAACAGGTGAGCCCAGCCGTGCTTTATCTGTGCTCAGAATACGCGCCCCAGGGAGTGATTCTGCAGGCAGCTGATGGTCGTTTTTCAACCGTCAGTGTGCAAGTCAGTGAAGCCATCGATCTGGGCACTGACGTTCAGTTTGAAGACTTCATTGAAGCGCGCTTTCAGCTCGGAATTGAATCACCATGAACGGAGATATGGGCAAATCGGTCTTCATGTTGAATGAGAAACTTGATTGGGTGTCTTCTCCCGCCTCCCTGGTCAGTCGCAAACGCTTTCATCTGGTGGGTGAGCCGGAATCGGGTCAGGTCACCTCCCATGTTCGATATCATCCTGGCGCTCGCTTCCCAGAGCATGAACACCCTGAAGGTGAAGAGATTCTCGTGCTTTCTGGCGTATTCAGCGATCAAGCCGGTGATTGGCCGGCGGGTACCTATCTGTTGAACCCCGAAGGGTTTGCACACGCGCCATTTTCAGAAGAAGGCTGCGAATTATTTGTGAAACTCAGGCAGTATTCGGGCAGTGAGCACCATGCGATCGACACAGCGGAGATCCCGATTCAAGATCTTGGCGGTTACCATGTGCGATCACTCTTTCATAATGACCTGGAACAGGTCAGCCTGGTGGAAGTAGTTTGCGAGTATCAGGACGGCAATGCCACGGGTATGGAAGGATTTCTGCTGCAAGGCCAGGTTGCAGTGAATGGTCAGACCCTTGGCAGGCATGACTGGTTTCGAATTGCTGCCCGTGAACCGGTGCACATCACCGGTCAAGGTAAGCTTTACTTGAAGGTCGGTGCTTTGTCGCGGTTGAAAAATGACGCAGGCAACGCCTCATGAAGCTGCTTAAACGCAAACTGCCCGAATTGCGCTCCGACCGAGTTTGTTGTCGACTGCTCGAACCTCATGAAGCGACCAAGATGGTTGATTTCAGAAAGGACAATAAAGATCACCTGGAGAAATGGGAACCGCGTCGTCCATCTGAATTTTTTACCGAGGGGTTCTGGCAAATCCATCTGAGACTGGCACTCAAAGACTTTCGTGACGGTACCAGCGCCTGCTTTTCAATGTTGTCGGTGGATGAAGAGCAGGTGATTGGTGTCTGCAACTATACCAACATCGTGCGTGGCACCTTTCAGTCATGCCACCTCGGCTATGCACTTTCCCATCGTTTCGAGGGAGCCGGTGTTATGTATGAAGCCTTATCTCTGACCAATGCATACATGTTCAAAGATCTTGGCCTGCATCGCATCATGGCAGGGTATTTGCCCCATAACGATCGCAGCGGAAAACTGCTGGAACGTCTCGGGTTTGAGAAAGAAGGGCTCGCAAGGAAGTACCTGAAAATCAATGGCCGCTGGGAAGACCATGTACTCACCTCTTTGGTGAATGACGACTACTGAAGTTTGTGAACGAATCCGGGACTGCCCATATACATTCCGCCATCCACGTTCAAACAACGACCACCAGCGTAAGACCAGGCCTCCGTAACCGTTTCGGCATCAATCTGTCTCGCGTAGGGAATTGGGGTGTGGCCGTGAACGAGCAGATTGCCGCCATATAGCGACAAGAGTTGCTCGGCGCGTTTTGAGCCTGTGATGTCCAGGCCCGAAAAAGCCATGTGCTCGCTGAACGATGAGAGTGCAGACATCCACTTCGGCAGATCATCGGAGCGCATCAGTTCACGAAATCCGTCATTCACCGAATCCACGTCCAGGCCGAAGTTGACGTAGAGCATGGCGTCTGCGTGAATCATCAGTACGTCGTCGAGCCGGACCATAGCGGGTAGTTGGCTGATCCATTCGGCATGCCGGTCCGTTAAACCTCTAAAGTCCGTTTCAATGCCGCCCCAACGTAACCAGTGGTCATAAACACTTAGGCCGTCTGTGTGTGTCGCATCACGAAAGCGATAGGCACAGAGAATCATCAGTTCATGGTTGCCCAGCAGTGAGTTAACCTCGCCGCCGGCCTCCGCGGCCTCTTTCTGAAGGCGCATGGTCACGTCCAGGCAGCGCAGACCCGACGCGCCGCGATCAAAGAAATCACCCATCAACCAGAGTTTTGATGTGCCGCCGGTCCAGTTCAGGTTTTCATCGCACAGACCCTCGGTGACCAGCAAACGCTCATAGTCGCGGTAGTGCCCGTGGAGATCGCCGATGAGGTAGGTTGACATGAGCGCGTACTTTAAAGCGATGGGACGAAGAAGCAAGACCTATCGATTGATGGATATGCCGTTTTCCTGAAGACGGTCTCGCACCCGGTGAGAGATCACTGGTCCGATCTCTTCCGACCATGCCTGAGCTGCGCTCATGGATTCTCTCATGAGGAGGGGCATAACCCGGTTAGCCTTCTCGCCGATCGGGCTTTTGTTGAACTCGATCAAACCCCTGATTTCTTCCAGGGTGAAATATCGGGCATACAGGCGGTACATCTTGTTCTGCAGCCGTTGGTTCTCCAGCTGTTCTTCGACGACTCTGCCGACTTCATCGCGAATGATATTGGCGGTGGGCTCGCTCACTGCGACGCCGTTGGCCTGTAATACGGTGATGAATTGCTGAGTAAATGTGAGCGTGAGCTGTTGTCGATCAGCTTCCGCGCCCGTAATGACCATGAGTTCCTGAATAGCGACTCTCTTTTCGGGATCGATACTGTCCTCAGCACTCGATAGATCGGCTGAAATGAGACAACAAACGAAGGTGATGGCTCGAAACATAGTGGCCGCTTAACGTCCAATGGAAAGAGAGACTACTTTAGCTTTAATGAGTAAGCCTATGTTTTATCTAATTTTTAGTAGAAGCACCATTAGAATAGGTGTGCCCACCGCCTGCAGGAGCATGAACCGGACAAGGACCTGAGTGTTCGACCATCCCATGTTGTGACGGACATGATCATGCAAAGGGTAACGAATCTGACCAAATATGCCGATTTTGAAGAAGCGAAGCAGGGCAACTTTGATCATACCGGTGGCACCGTTGACGAGAACCACAAAAGCCACCACCAGGATCAGGAAGGGATTTCCGCAGGCGAGAACCAGCACACCCAGCATCAGTCCAATGGGACGAGAACCAGCATCACCCATCAGGACCGCGCTTGGATAGCTGTTGTGCCACAGATATCCCGCCAGACAGCCCACGAGCACAAAGGCCATGATGGCCCAGTCTGCGCCTTGGGCGTAGTGAGGTACCAGCAGATACTCGGCAATGGGCGCATGTCCAACAATGCCATAGAGGATCGCGCCAAGTGACAAAATCGCCATGCTGGAGAGGCTGGCTGAGAGGCCGTCCACGCCATCGGTGCAGTTTGTCGCATTGATGGAGACCCAGATGAGGATGGTTGAGCCTAATATGAACAATGATGGGCTGATCGTGATGGGATCTTTGAACAGCGGCAGCCACATTGTGAAGGGCTCCAGACCGCAGATCATCATGGACGCAACGAGTGCGATGACCAGGTCGATAGCTCCCAACCGGTATTCGCTCCAACCCTGCTCAGATCGATCATCCAGATATCCGACAATCATGGCGACCACCACGCAGGTCAGAACGCCGGCAAATTTCCAGTCAAACGGCACAACCAGGAGACAGAGCGCCACGAAGAGTGGAATAAAGAGCACACCGGCCGATATTGGCTTGCCGATGCTCTTTTCAGCGTCAATGGCATACTCGCGCCCGCGATCTCGGGGCAGCATGTGCCAGAACCTGGGCAGCATCCACCAGGTGATCAGTGCACCCAGCGCGGTGCCGAGTCCTGCAAGAAAAATATATGACGAAAGCAACCGGAAAGGTCCGGCGACGTCGGCTAACAGTTGTCCCAGGGTATAAAGCATGGGGGCGCCCAGTGAGAAAGTCAGATTATAGGCACTATCGGAGCCAGAAAAATGAATAATTTCAGGAGATCAGGTGACGCTGAAGTGGTCTGCGTCCAGGTGTGCAGGAAATCTTTCTCGGTAGTCTCTGAGTCTGTCCAGATCGGGTTCGAAAGTGGCAACGGTGTCCTCGTTGCCGAGATCCACAATTGTTTCTCCCTCCGGACCGAAAACAACGGAATCCCCTGAGTATTGCACGCCATTTCCATCATCGCCGATTCGATTCAGGCCAACGACATAACTCAGGTTTTCGATGGCTCGAGCTTTAAGCAGGGCAAGCCACTGTTCTCTCCTCGCCGCTGGCCAGTTTGCGATGAAAAGAAGGAGGTCATAGGCATCATCGGTATTTCGACTCCAAACAGGAAATCTCAGGTCATAGCAGATCTGTGGCCTTATGCGCGTGGCGGCATCCAATACCGTGAGGTTGGATTCACCGCCGGAGTAGTGTTCATGTTCGCCCGCCATTCGAAAGAGATGGCGTTTGTCGTAAACGCGGGTTTCTTCATCTGGCGTTACCCAGAGAAACCGGTTCAGATAGCGCCCATGCTCATGGATGATGATGCTGCCGCATAGCGTCAGATTTCGCTGCTTCGCGTTCTTCAGCATCCATGTATGCGTGGGGCCATACATGGACTCTGCCAGTGTCTCTGAGTCCATTGAAAAGCCAGTGCTGAACATTTCAGGAAGTACGGCGACGCCGTCACTCAGATTATCGAGATAAGACTCAAAGTGTGTGCCGTTGGCGGCGGGGTCTTCCCACTTCAGCGCTGTTTGAATGAGATGCAGCATATCGTCTCGCTGCGCTAGCTGAAGTAGTTGCGCAGTTTCCCGGCAGCCTCTACCAGGGTTTCATCAGACTTGGCGAAACAGAATCTGACGAATCTCTGTTCCGGTGGGGTCTCGTAAAACACAGAAACCGGGATGGCAGCCACACCTGCCTGTTGGGTGAGTTCCGTGACGAATGTCATATCGTCGGCCGCAGAGACATTGCCATAAGCCGCCAGTTGAAAATAAGTGCCCTGGCTCGGAAGCATCTCGAATCCAATGCCTTGCATCTCATTCAGAAACAGATCGCGTTTTGCCTGATAGAAAGCGTGCAGTTCCTGATCGTGTTCCGGATGGTGTTGCAGGTAATCGGCGATCGCCCACTGTGTCGGTGTATGGGTTGTGAAGGTGACGAACTGGTGCACTTTTCTGAATTCGACGCTCAGCTCTGGGCTCGCAAGGCAATACCCGACCTTCCAGCCCGTTGCATGGTATGTCTTACCAAAGGAAGACACGATAAAAGATTGTGTCCGAAGTCTCGGGTGTGAGGCGATGGTGTGATGTTGGCCGGCATCAAACACCATGTGCTCATAGACTTCATCGGACAGGATAAGGATCCTCGATCCTTCGATGATGTCAGCCAGAGCCTCCAGATCTTCTCCGCTGATCACGGCGCCCGTCGGATTGTGGGGTGAATTAATGATGATCAGACGAGTTTTTTCAGACACAGTTTTGCGCACATGATCCCAGTCAATCGAAAAGTCTCCTGAGTTAAGCGGTATGTGCAGGGTGCGGCCACCTGCGAGTGATACTGCTGGTTCATAGGAGTCATAGGCGGGGTCAAAAACAATGACTTCATCACCTTCGGAAACCACTGCCTGGATGGCGACGAAAAGGGCTTCGGTCGCCCCTGAAGTCACCGTTAATTCAGTCTCCGGGTCAGCTTGAATGTCATAACATCGAGTGAGTTTCGCCGCGATCTGTTCACGCAGGTAGGCCACGCCGTGCATGGGTGGATACTGATTTTCACCTCGCTGCGCGTACTCATTGAGTTTTTGCAGCAACGTCGTCGGTACCGGAAAGTCTGGATATCCCTGGGAGAGATTAATTGCATGGTGCTCAGCCGCCATGCGCGACATCACCGTAAAAATGGTGGTGCCGACCTCCGGTAATTTGGACTTGAGGTCCATGCCGCTTCTCGATTTGCCTCATTTGCAGGGAAAGAGACTCATCTTAGGTTAATTCAGTTAACCAGTCTCGAGGTTTCAGGTACTCATCATAAAGAACAGCTTCAGGTGATCCGGGCTCTGGTGTCCAGTTGTATTTCCAGATGGCAACGGGAGGCATGCTGGCAAGCACCGATTCTATTCGCCGACCTGACTGGATGCCGTACTGGGTGCCTCGATCAATCGCCAGATTGAATTCGGCGTATCTGCCGCGTCGATATAACTGAAATTCTCGTTGTCTGTCTCCATAAGCTGTATCTTTGCGCCGTTGGAGGATCGGCAGGTAAGCTTGCAGAATCGCGTCACCAATGCTCCGCGTCAGCGCGAAGCTCTTTTCAAACCCGTCTTCATGCCAGTCATCGAAAAAGAGGCCGCCAACCCCCCTAGGCTCCTGTCGATGGGTCAGTACGAAATACTCATCACACCATTCCTTGAACCTCGGATAAAGCTCGGCACCAAATGGGTCACAGGCATCTTTAGCAACTTGATGCCAATGCAGAACATCTTCTGCAAAAGGATAGAAGGGGGTCAGGTCAAAGCCGCCTCCAAAGTGCCAGTAGGAATCATCGACCAGGAAAAATCTGAGATTCGCATGGAAGGTCGGTGCGAATGGATTCCTCGGGTGCATGATCATTGAAATAGCGGTGGCTTCAAAACCTTTCCCCGCAAGTTCTGGATTTCGCTGACTGGCCGCTGGTGGCAGAGAAGCGCCTTTTGAGTGCGAAAACTGCACCGCCCCGCGTTCCAAAACGGGACCGTTGTCAATGACTCGAGGTCGTGAGAGACCACCTTCTGGCGTTTCGATGTTCTCCTGGGTGAATTGGGCTTCACCATCCTCTGCTTCCATGGTGTTGCAGATGGCTGTCTGCAGTTCGATGAAATAATCACGAACTGCGCTGATCGTCGATGTATCGCTCACAGTAGTGCAGTGACTCCGTTGGTTGGTCAATAGGATGCTGGATAATGTGTTGACAGCAGCATTATAGCGCGAGTGTCCCAGTGACATTGACGTGCGTCTGAGACACGTGTCGTTTAGTATTGCCGGTTTGGAAATTTTGATGGACAAAAAGCGAGATGGGCCAGATAGCAGAGGCGTTATCACGATCGAATGACGCGATTAGCGATGGACTTGCCTACGTCAGGCGAGCGTGTGAACAGGACGGTAGACTGGGTGCAGCAAAGCTCGATGAATTCCAACAGGTGATCTCTGATTTAGCGGTGTCCACCGCAGAGCTGCAATGTGCAGAGCACTACCTCGAATACGCTCAGGGTAAAGGAGAGATGGAACAGTTGCTCTCCGAGGCTTTCGCTGCTGAAGCCTTGCACAATATCAGGAGTCGCCTGTTTCGTTGCCCTGAAGACTATGGATTGTCCATCGACGATGTCGCCGCTCTCAACGGCTTTGACTTGCAGACGCAGCTTGGATCAGCAAACCTCGAAAAGATTGGGCGCCTCATCGTAGACCGAAAAGGAGATCTCGGAGATCGAGGTCTCGACGAAGAAAAGTTGCTCATGGCGGATACCTTCCGCCAGTTTGCCGAGGATGTGGTGATGCCGCGGGCTGAAGAGATTCATCGTCAGGATATGGTGATTCCTGATGACATTCTCGATGGCGTTCGTGAACTCGGCTGCTTCGGGTTGAGTGTGCCGCAGAAGTATGGAGGACTGCTGCCTGATGACCAGGAAGACAGCCTGGGCATGATCGTCGTAACAGAAGAGCTGTCCCGTGGCTCCCTTGGTGGCGCTGGAAGCCTGATTACTCGTCCTGAGATCATGGCGCGTGCTCTGATTGAAGGCGGTACTGAGGAGCAGAAAGAAAACTGGCTGCCTAGGCTGGCTCAGGGTAATCCCTTGTGCGCAATTGCGATTACGGAGCCCGACTTTGGTTCTGACGTCGCTTCGATGAAACTCAAAGCAACTCAAACTGACGATGGCTGGGTACTCAATGGCGCAAAAGCCTGGAGCACTTTCGCGGGAAAATCTGGGGTTCTTTTAACACTGGCAAGGACGGACCCTGACCCATCTCTGGGTCACCGTGGGCTCAGTCTCTTCATGGTGGAGAAGCCTGCTTTTGATGGCGACGAATTTGAGGTCACCCAGACCAGTGGCGGCAAACTTTCCGGAAAAGCGATTCCAACGCTTGGTTACCGGGGCATGCACTCGTTTAATCTGTTCTTCGACGATTTCTTTGTGCCAGCCAGCCACATGATTGGTGAAGGGCAGGGGCTCGGTAAAGGTTTCTACTTTACGATGCGCGGATTTATGGGTGGGCGCATTCAGACTGCGGCACGAGCCTGTGGTTTGATGCAGGCTTCTTTTGAAGCTGGACTGAACTATGCGCTTGATAGAAAGGTCTTCGGTAAACCCGTCGCGGATTATCAACTGACCCTGGTTAAGTTCGCCAAGATGGCGATGTACCTAGGGGCATCACGTCAGTTCACTTATCAAGTGGGCCGAATGATGGATGACGGTGGCGGTCAGATGGAAGCGAGCCTGGTGAAACTGCTCGCCTGTAAACTGTCCGAATGGACGGCGCGGGAAGCCATGCAGATTCATGGCGGCATGGGGTACGCGGAAGAAACCGCCGCGAGCAGGTACTGGCTTGACGCCCGGGTACTCTCCATTTTTGAAGGCACCGAAGAAACCCTGGCGCTCAAGGTGGTGGGAAGATCACTGGTCGAAAAAGCCGTCAGTTAGATTGGTTTAACAGCCTTTAGCCGGGCTTGTATGGACAGCCTTGAGCGGGGCCTGTATGGACAGACTTGAGCCGGGTTTGTGTGGACAGCCTTGAGCCGGGCCTGTATGGACAGCCTTGAGCGGGGCCTGTATGGACAGCCTTGAGCCGGGTTTGTATGGACAGCCTTGAGCCGGGCTTGTGTGGACAGCCTTGAGCGGGGCCTGTATGGACAGCCTTGAGCCGGGCCTGTATGGACAGCCTTGAGCCGGGCTTGTATGGACAGCCTTGAGCCGGGCTTGTGTGGACAGCCTTGAGCCGGGCTTGTATGGACAGCCTTGAGCGAATACAGTCGAACAACGTTAGAGAGGAAAACCAACGATGGATTTGGAATTTAGTGCAGAGGACTTCGAATTTCAGCAGGAAGTCCGGCAGTGGATCGAAGAAAACTACCCGCAAGAAATGCGCGAACGTCGCAAGCGCAGCCCTGGCGGGTCGCTGACCAAGGAAGACTACGTTTACTGGCAGCAAGCGCTGTACTCGCGAGGTTGGGCTGGTTTGAATTGGCCGAAAGAATACGGCGGTCCGTGTTTTACACCGACTCAGCAGTATCTGTACGACCTTGAGATGGCCGCTGCGGGTACTCCGGGTGTGATGCCGTTTGGTCAAAGCATGGTCGCGCCAGTGATCATGAAGTTCGGTACCCAGGAACAGAAAGACCGGTATCTGCCGGATATCCTGGCAAGTCGCGTCTGGTGGTGTCAGGGCTATTCTGAGCCAGGATCCGGTTCCGATCTGGCATCTCTCAGAACCAAAGCAGTGAAAGACGGTGATCACTACATCGTGAACGGTACCAAAACCTGGAACACGCTTGGTCAGCATGCCGACATGATTTTCTGTCTGGTGAGAACCTGTGACGAGGATATTCCTCAGAAAGGCATATCCTTCCTGTTAATCGACATGCATACCCCCGGCATTGAAGTAAGGCCCATCGTCACCATCGACAATCCGCCTCCGGGTTACCAGGAAATCAATGAGGTCCACTTCACTGATGTGAAGGTGCCCGCAGACAACCTGATTGGAGAGGAAGGCAAAGGCTGGACCTATGCTAAATATCTGCTCGAATTTGAGCGCGGTAATGCATACAGCCACGGTCTGAAGGCCAGCCTGCAGCATGTTAAGTCCATGGCGACGTCGGAGCAGAGCGGCTCCGGATCATCTCTGATCGACGACGAAGAATTTCAGCAGAAGATTGCGAAGACTGAGATCGCGATTTCCGCCATGGAATTCACGGAACTTCGAATCCTGTCCAGTCTGGCAACAGGTAAGAACGTTGGGCCCGAATCGTCGCTACTTAAGTGTCGCGGCACAGAACTGCAGCAGGAACTAACCGAATTGGCGCTCGATGTGGTCGGTAATTACGGCGTGCCGTTTAACCATCCGGCGCCCGAAAAAGGCATGAACTTCGAACCGATCGGTCCTGACTATGCCAACGTCACTGCGCCTGAGTACTTCAATACTCGAAAGGTGTCTATTTACGCAGGGTCGAACGAAATCCAGCGAAACATCATGTCCAAGTTGGTGCTGGGTCTCTGAAGCGGCAAAGATGAAACGAAGGCAAGTGCTTCAGGCGGGTTTATCGGCAGCAATGCTGTCGATCATTCCCTGGCAAACACAGGCGGCGGATGTCCGCTCCAGGTTACTGAATTCAAAACTGGTGTATCTGTCGCCGATTAAGGCAGACGGATCCCTTTCCAGTTGTCAGGCTGAGATTTGGTACGTGATGCAAGGTGCAGACCTCTATGTCTGCACCGCGACCAGCAGCTGGCGCGCCCAGGCACCAAGAAAAGGACTGACTGAGACACAGTTCTGGGTGGGTGACCTGGGTGTCTGGAAACGGGCTGACTACAGGTCGTTGCCTGAGATTAAAGGGATAGCCAGCGTTGAAACCGATGACGCGAAAATCGAATCTGCACTTCAGCTATTTGGTCGTAAGTATGCGTCTGGCTGGCGAACCTGGGGGCCCAGGTTCCGTCGTGGTTTGAAGGATGGTAGCCGAACAATGCTGAAGTATCAGCTCGCCGTCTGACCAGAGTCGACAGCTTCTTCAGCAAAGGCGGATATCGGTGTCACGTTAGCGGGCACCGCGCGCATACGTTTACCGGCAGCAATCGGTGGCAGGGGCGTTTGTGTCAGTGCCCTGGATACCAGTTCCGGGAGTCCCAGCATCTGCAGTATGGCACGGATGGCATAGTCAATGGCGTTTCTGCCGGCTTGCCCCCTTTCCACTGACAAAATCACGTGGCTCATCATTCCGGTGATCAGTTCCTGGGTGAAGTGCACATCATCAACGCGGAATCTTCCGCCGCGAACCCCTCGTGTAATGTCATCGACGGCTTGCTTTGCTGGCTGAAGCAGCCGCCTATCGGTTAAGCCAGTACAGCGCGTGAACTCCCGCCAGTCCTCGTTATCCAGAGCCTGCTCGAAGTAGTAGCGCAAAGTTATCGTCACCAGCATTGCCGGATCCTTGATGGCGGCGCGAGTGCTCTCCAGGTCTTCCGACAGTTGTGCTCGCATGTCTTCGGCAACGGCAATAAAGATATCCTGCTTGGATTGGAAGTAGTTGTAATAGGTGCCTGTAGCGATCCTGGCCCGGGAGGTGATCTCCTGAACGGATACTCGATCATGTCCTTTTTCGAAGACGAGGTCGCGGGCGGCATCCAGCAGTGCCCGGTGAGTCACTTTGCGCTTTTCTGAGTTGACGATATTAACGTTCATAGGCTCGCTTTTTTTCAGTCATTGACGGTTTTCACAATGATCCACGTTCTTACAGTTTGCGTTCAAAAATAGCAGTAACTATCTGATCATAAATGCAAAGATAATGGAGATAACCACGGTTCTAAGGTGAAAATTCTTGGAACATGACGCGGTTCACAAAGTGGTGGCTTTTTGACCTCTTTCGCCTAATATTCTGCAAACCATCCAAGCATTAGCTTACGTTTCTCGGAACAGTCTAACTAAGAGCTCTCACTCACCCTGATTCAGGAAATCAGATGGAGCATGCGTTCAACAACGTAGCGGAGCTGGTCACGGGTATTATCCTGTTGCTACTCATTGCTGCGGTCACGACGGTGGTCAGCAAGCGCCTGGATAAGCTGCCCCTGACCATACTGCTGGTATTTGTCGGTATCGCCATTTCAATGTTGGGTGATTCCGTGCCCGGTCTTTCCTTGCTCGCTGATTTTCATCTGACTCCGGAAATTGTGCTGTTCGTGTTCATTCCAACGTTGATTTTCGAGTCTGCGTTTAATCTTGATGCCAGGCAGGTTTTCAGCAATATCTGGCCGATTCTGACGCTGGCGATCCCCGGTCTTCTCATTTCCACCGGCATCATTGGCATAATCTTCGCCACTTTTACAGAGTTTGATCTCATGGTGGCTCTGCTTCTGGGCGCGATCCTCAGTGCCACCGACCCGGTTGCTGTCATCGCCATCTTTAAGCAATTGGGTGTGCCTGAGCGTCTGACGACCCTGGTGGAAGGAGAAAGCCTTTTTAATGACGCCACTTCATTGGTTCTTGCGGGTATTCTGACGGGACTTCTCGCGATGGGAAGTTTCACCCCTGGCGTTCTGTTGACCGGTTCGGGAGATTTCCTGTTCGTTTTTGCCGGGGGTATAGCGGTTGGCTGGATACTTGCGGTTCTCACCGGCTTTACTCTTGGTGGTATCGAATCAGATGCGGCGATTGAAATCACGCTGACAACCATTCTGGCTTACTTCTCTTTCATCATTGCTGAGCATGTATTCCATGTCAGCGGCATCATGGCCGTTGTTGCGGCAGGACTGACCATCGGTTCCTGGGGAAAATCAAAGATTTCACCCTCGACCTGCCAGTTTATGGGGCACTTCTGGGAATACCTTGCGTTTGTCGCCAATGCGTTGATCTTCCTGATGGTCGGGTTGCAGATTGATCTTGTTGTCTTGTGGCAATCCATCGATTTGATTCTCATCGTTGCCGCCGCGATGTTAGTGTCCCGCGCTATCGTTATCTTCGGTGTCGTGCCTCTGGTCGGCCGTCTGCCCGGTTCAGAATCCATTGGTATCCCTTTTCAGGCCGTGATGTATTGGGGTGGATTGCGGGGTGCGATCGCGCTCGCCATCGTGTTGTCTTTACCTGAGCTCGGTTACAAAGACACATTGATTTCCCTGGTGATGGGTGCGGTGTTGTTTAGTCTGGTGGTTCAGGGACTGTCCATTGAACACTTGGTGAAGTTTCTGGGTTTAAATGCGCTCAGTTTGCCTGAACAGTTCGCAAGGCTCGAAGGGGATCGTTATGCCCGCCAGCAGGCGCTGGAACGACTCGGCTCACTGGTGAGAGACGGGCTGTTTTCCCAGCGTATCGCGGACAACCTTCGAGAAAAGTGTGAGCGAAACCTTCAAGACCTGAATGAAGAGATCGAATCTCTTAACAGCTCGATGTCTCAGGCGGACATGGCCCGCATTCTGGCTATGCGCTGTCTGGCCCGTGAAAAAACCAGATTCTACAAGCTTTTCTCGCGTGGACTCATTAACGAATGGTCGTACAAGGCGCTGGATCACGCGGTTGATGTTCAGATTGATGAGGTCCGCCACCGGGGGCTGATGCCCACCGCAGAGATTCAGCCGTCGATCGGTCAGGTAGTCAATCACGTCATGGTTAACCTTTTTAGCCGTGTAGGTGCTCATGCGATGGTTGAGCGACTTTCGACGTCTCGCATCATCCGAGATTATGAGGTGGCCTGGGGGCGATATCGAGCGGCCAATTCTGTGCTTCAGGGACTGGAAACCCTCGCCGGCGAAAGCCAGATAGATATTGAGACCACGGATGAACTGCGACAAGTCTACCAAGACATTCTGCGCGCGATGAAACTTCAGATTGATGAGGTCGCGGAGCAGTACCCTGAATTTGTTGAGACAATCCAGGAACAGTTGGGTCAAAGGCTGCTGCTGATTGCAGAGCGTGATTCGATTGAACACATTGCTGAACTGGGCATGATCAAAGAAGGTATTGCTCATGAGATCCTGAAAGACCAGGCGGAACGGATACGTCTGCTGAAGCAGGATAAGATGTCCGCGCTCTTTGAGATCGAGGTGACAGAAATTCTCAAAAAAGTGCCGATGTTTCAGGGGCTGAATGACGAAGAGTGCGACTACATCAGCAGCCGCTTGCGATCAAAAACTGTACCTAGAGGAACGGAAATCATCAAACAAGGACATGCCGGTGATTCGATGTTTCTCATTGCTCGAGGCATCGCAAACGTCGAGATTGATGACAACGGGGTGCGAGATCATGTGGCGACGCTCTATGCCGGAGATTTTTTTGGTGAGGCGGCTCTGCTGCACAATGTGTCGAGAACCGCGACAGCGATCGCCGCGACACCGTGTTCCCTGTACGAACTGAATCGCTCCGGCCTCGACAAAATCTGTGAGCGTTTCCCTCGAATTCATCAGGCTGTTGAAGACGTTGACCGCAAACGTCTGTCAGCGATCACAGCGACGGGATATCGAAGCGAGTAGCTTTGGCGAGATTCTGGTGATGCAGAATCAACGCTCGATGTGCTGACTATCCATGTTCTGACGGTTAGGATTTCGGATACGTTGTTCGGTCCTGAATTTCGTCGATCACCTGGTCCGTTTTATTTTTCACTGTCGTCAGCACGCCACCTTTTTCGTATTCTGAGACGACGGCGGATTCCGCATGTTTGAAGATCTGATCGGCGGATACGCGATTTTCGTTTTCATCATTGTAGGTGTTAAACAGATTAATCCATCGGTCACTGTCGTGACCCAGTTCGAGAAGCCGGTAGAAATACTTTCCGGGATTGCTTTTGCTGGTCAAAACGCCGATTAGTGCGGCGGTGATGGATATGGGGCTAAGGATAATATCCCGAAGGCCGTCAATGGCCAGCTTGAACTGAAAGGCGACCACGTCGCGTAGCAGTAGCCAGCGTGAAGGCAACGCCTCCTTTGTTTCGGGCTCTTTGAGTTCGCTCATGTTAATAACTCTTCTGAATTCTCAGCATACCAATGCTGGGCTTCGTCTGCTGTTCCGCGAAAACGAATACGGCCCTCTTTTTGCGACAGCTGATAGTTGTACATCGGATCATAGTAATCTATCAGGAGTCGGCTGATCCATGCTCGATGTTTGTTGGCGTCCCCTGACTGCAAGGCTTCCTGCATGAGCTGTCTGATCTCCGAATGAGCCACGCCACCCAGCCGTTTTTTAATGGCATCAACAGCGCCGAGCAGGTAGTCAGCATATCGCGCTGGTGCTTCAGGCCCGTGCTCTGCCTGGTATTCCTGCCACTGTTGCTCGATGTACTCCTCGTAGATGTTTTGTGTTCTGATTTCGACAGTTTCCTCGATGAGGATCATAGGTGATGCCTTCATCTTCGATTGCAGCGGCAGTGGCACGTGTATTCGGCCGATAAGACGGCCTTCGTCTTCCAGTAACACATGGGGCGCGTCACAGAACTTCAAGAATTGAATCGCGACCCTGTTTTCGAAATCAATTTGAGATGGCTGGGGTGCGATTTTTTTGCCAAAGGCTGACCCCCGGTGGTTGGCTATCCCTTCGAGATCGACGGCGTTACCAAGTGGCTCAAGAAATACGGTTTTGCCGGTCCCGGTCTTTCCACCGACGATGACAAGGGGAGGGAGTTGGTCGAAGACGCGGATCAGATGGTGGCGCATTTTTTTGTAGCCGCCTTCGATGCGGGGCACCTCGATACCGGCATCCCTTAGCCACGCACAGGCGATCTGTGAGCGTTGACCACCACGGAAGCAGTACAGCTGCGATTCTGGATTTGCCTCGATGAAAGTTGCCCAGCATTGAATTCTGGTTTCCTTGACGTCACCGGAAACGAGCGCATGCCCGAGTTTGGCCGCCGCTTCAGGACCTTCTTCCTTATAGGAGATACCCACGGCCTCGCGTTCAGCATCGGACAAAATTGGCAGATTACAGGCAGAAGGAAAGGCGCCTTTGTGGAATTCAACGGGTGCTCGAACATCGATCAGTGGAACGTCGCGGCGAAATAGTAGATCAAGACTTGTCACAGGTTCATTATATGCAGATGAGCGGAAGTATTAAGCGAACTGTGCCCTTGTTTTCCCTGGCGGACCAGCTATTCAACGAACAGACTGTCAGCAAACTTTCGAAAAGCCTCAAAAAGGCGCACCGTAGCTTCGATGAAGCGGGGTATCGCACGGACGTTTTACAACAATTTCCGGATCTTGAGCTCAAGGAGAGAATCTCTGCCTTGGTGGATGGGCTTGAGTCTCGCCTTCCGGATAATTTTGTGAAGGCCGTTCAGATACTGGAGAAAACGCTTCCGCCACCGCTGAATCCTGAGTTGACCGATGATGATTTCGGTGAGTTTGTCTGGTGTGTACCCGCAGAGTATGTCGCGAGGCACGGGGTGAGTGGTGAGCGGCTAGAGACGTCATTGGCATTCCTTCGCGAAGCCACCAAACGCTTCAGCGCTGAGAATGCGATTCGACCGTTTCTGGCCGAGTATCCTGAGGAAACCATGACGTTTATCTGGTCCTGCACGACCGACGATAACTATCACGTTCGAAGGCTGGCGTCGGAAGGCATTCGGCCACTGTTGCCCTGGGCCAGGAAAGTGGTATTGCCGACGGAGACCATACTGGATGTGCTCACATCGCTTCATGCTGACAACACACGATATGTGACCAGATCAGTCGCGAACAATGTAAACGACCTGTCGAAGTCTGATCCGGATCTGGTACTGGATACTCTTGGCCAATGGCGAAAGCAGAGTACCCAGTCTTCTGATGAACTTGAATGGATGATTCGCCATGGTCTACGAACCATGGTGAAACAGGGGCATCCACAAGCACTTGAGTTTTTGGGTTACCCCTCCAAGCCTGTCTTTTCCGTCAGCAAGGTTTCCGTTTCGGACGTTGTTCAGGTGGGTGATAGTTTACTGTGGCGTGGTGAACTCACCTCCAGGGCGAATCAGAGCCTGAAAATTGGTTTGCAGATGCACTTCTTGAGGGCCGATGGCAGTCACAGCACCAAGTTGTTTGCTGTCGCCGATAGATCCATGGAAAAGGGTGAGTCTCTGTTAATTGAGAAATCGATTGGTATGAAGCCGCTTTCCACCAGAACCCTGTACACCGGCATTCATCATGTAGAACTGGTTGTGAACGGTGTACACAGAACCAAAAAATCGTTTGATCTGAAAGAGCGCTAAAAGAGGAGCGTCATGAGACATGCCATCACCTTAGTCACCCTGTTAGTCGCGAGTTTTGTTCAAGCAGACAATAACTGGCATGAGAAAGCGCTTGTCCTGGATGCGCATGCAGACGTCGAGATACCCGGGCGTGAATCCCGTTATGTAGGGGATGACGGCAAGTCACAGGTTTCTCCGGAAAAGATGAGGGCAGGGGGCATGGATGCGGTTGTCCTCACCATCGCAGTGGGACCGGGTCCGCGCAATGAAGAAGGGTACGCTGAAGCCAGACTGCGTGCTGAGGAAGAGCTTCAATCCGTGTTGGATATGACCAGCGATCCTGTTGATGACATTGTGCTTGTATTGACGGGTGAGCAGCTGGTGGCTGCCCATGAGCAGTCACAACTGGCGATCATCCTGGGTTTGCAGAATGTCCGGATATTGGGCGGAGATGTTGATGCCCTGAAGCACTATTATTCGAGAGGTGTTCGCGTGTTTGCGCTGACCCATATGGGTCACAATGACTTTGCGGATTCCTCGCGACCTGTGTACATCGCTGAGCTCGGACGTCATGAACCGGAGGAAGAACATGGTGGATTGTCCGACCTTGGGCGTGAGGCGATTCAGCTCATCAATCAAATGGGTGGCATCATCGATGTTTCCCAGCTGTCGAAAGCAGCAACACTAGAAGTGTTGGCACTGTCGACGGCGCCAGTGATTGCCAGCCATTCCAATGCGAGAGCCATGACGGACGTTTCACGTAACCTGTCTGATGAAGAGCTGGACAAGATTGCAGAGGGTGGTGGGGTGGTTCACGTGGCCCCATTTCGGGGATATCTCTACGACTCAAACGATGAATCACTGGATCTAAACATCCGAGCCGCCAGAGTTCGCGCAGGGGTGAAAGAGGATTACTTGTATCCGTTCGAGCTTTACTGGGAAATAGAGGACCCACGGGCGCAACGCGTCTTCCTGGACGAAATCAGCAGGCTGCTTGGCCGCGGCACGGTGGACATGATGGTTGATCATATTGACTACATCGTGAACCGGGTAGGTATTGACCACGTAGGGATCGGGACAGACTTTAACCATGGGAGCGGCGTCGAAGGATTCCAAAATGCCAGTGAAGCCATGAACGTGACCAGAGTATTGGCGGAACGCGGATACAGCCAGGAAGACATCGCCAAGATTTGGGGCGGCAATTTCTTACGAGTTTTTAATGTCGTTCAGGAAGAGTGAGGGTGATTTATTAGATCGACCTGCCAATGTTGGGGGATAGCCCCTGGTCACGATTGTGCGCGTCAGAAACGGCGATAAGTCTTTGCTCATCGACGGGCGAGCTTGTGATATTAAATTTAACATAATATATATTATGCGTAGTCTTATAGGGTCCGCAATACGTGAAGGCACGGCGAAAACCGGCTAGATCACGTACCCTTCGTCCGATGGCTAAAGCACTCGCCGTTGTTGCAGTACTCATGCTCATCTTACTTTTTGGGTCTGGCGTTTCTGTTGGTACCTGCTCAGGGCCAGGCCCGGTCATTCAGCTCTGGGGTTCCCTCTGACGATGACTTGCACGCGTTTCGTTGTCCTGATGGTCCGACAAGCATCCAATACGTCAACACATCGGAACAGGATCTCGGCGTTGGCACGTTGACTCACTCAGTATATTTTCTGTGTGGCCTGACCACTCACGCTCCATGATTGATGTCGGCATGAGTGAATCTGAAGCTGTGTAGTTCACAGGTCTGATCAAGACGATTCTCGGCGGTCAGAATCCTGACATTCACGGCAATATCGGCGACTTACTTGGGCCGGCTATCGATTCCAACTAAGCTGTCGGCTTCAGCCATCTCCATCTTCATCGCATCGAAGGTATTCAGGCGTTTTGTGACTCAAGAACTGATTCTGCGGGCCCATAGCTGTTCCAGACTGAAGATCAAAGGCTCAAACACAACTTCAATACCGCAGAATCGGCCGAAATCCTTGCTGGATTATGCCTGACAGCGACTGATGCCATTCCTGGGCGACAATTATCTGAGATACCGGGTTATCCAGGCCTGGGTATTTTGTCTCTGGGCCGCCATGGTCCCTGGTGCCACATTATTTGTCGCTTGGCTCGTTGATCAGCGGTTTCTGTGCTCTGGTGATATCACGAATATAAATACAGAAATTCGAGAAAATGTTGGTAAAGGTCTGATTTATCGTAACTTTTTGCTCCCAGAAGACACTGGTAGGACCTTCGAACGGCGAAATGGGCTAAAAATGCAGGATGACAGGTTCGATGTGCTTATTGTGGTGTTTCATGACCTGGAAGATATACAGAACAGCGAGATAAGACACTTCTAAGTCGGAGCGCGATATGCCGACACTATGAGTTTGAAGAAAGTTAATGAGTTTTATGACAGTCGTCGCGGTTGGGTCACCCTGACGACTATGGATCCTTTCCTCATAGCGTTCCTCTGGGGTACTTTCGAGATGGTGAAAAGATTTACTGCGGCGTAAGAGACAGCACGCGTAAGCTGCGTAACATTGATGCGAATCCCTAGGTTTCGCTCATGATCGAATCAGGAAGGACCATGGCAGACATCAAAGGCGCGAAGGCCCGAGGTGTGCCAGAAGCTGAGCGGCCCTCTGAGGCGCGTCCGGGAGCTGCCTTTATAGAGGTGGAACCGGTCCGCAGGATTTCGTGGGACTACGGCGCGATTAGTGCCTAGGCCCTGCGCCAGTATCCGGTGAGGTGCATGTTTTCCCGTTTAACGCCCTGATGCTTTAACAAGGATCTGATGCCGGCGATTAGCCTCGCCTCCGCTGCACCGAAAATGTAGAGGCCATCGGCGTTCAGATCGATTTCCAGCCCTCTCATGGTTCGGGCCAACGCATAGTCTGCGCCCGCTTCGTCCTGCCGTTGTGCCCAGGTGACTCGCCAACCCTTTTCCTGCCTCAATGCAACTTGCTCACTGTTTGTTTCGAGGATCACATGTACCCGGGCTTCTGAAGGTAATGCATCCATGATTGCGGCAATCGCGGGATAAGCTGTTTCGTCACCGAGCAGGAGGTAGCTGTTGGTTCCGTCAGGGGGATTGAATCCGGTTCTCGGTCCCCAAAGCGCGATTCTGTCATTTACGATGGCGTTGGCGGCCCAGTGAGAAATGGCGCCATAAGTCTCGTGGATAACGAACCACAGAATGAGCTCGTCTCCCCGTTTTTCTCTGATGGTGTAGTAAGCGCCGCCCGGTCGCTCCTCTGCCGATGCGCCGCGCCAGGTTGCCATGTCGTAATCCAATGGCAGCGATTCTCCCTGATGGGGCACCATGACAAACATGAAAGCGTCCCAGCCAGGTGATGCAAAATCGGACTCAAGTTGAACGGTGATCTCCCGAATGTTGCTCGTAACCCATTGCGTAGATTTAACTGAGGCGAAGTAGGTTTTGAGTGTTGCGTTTTTTGCGATCTCTTTTTCAATAGAGGTTTTTGGAACCCCCTCACCTGCTTTGATTCTTGCCTGCCTTAACAGATGTATGAAATTTTCAGGAAATTGGTCCCGTCTTTCGATGAGTACCGGAAGACGCAGGCCGTGAGACCAAGAACCGTCGACGGTCTCAATCGCGAGACACATTGAATCCGGCGTTATCTCTGAAATTTTTGCCTTTAGAGCTTGCTGATGGCCGAGATAATACTTGGCGATAAAGGTAACTGTGTCTGGATGATGATCATTATAGTGATCCAGAATTTCGTGAACGCTGTCGTTAAGCGCTTCACTCCAGGACATAAGGCAGCCAACTTATCGCATACAGTCCTAGGAATGTGAAGATTGCGAGACCGGAGACTAGTCCGCGAGCCAAAATGATACTGAGTGGCTCTGCTGCCCGCTTGCGCTTACCCTGTCTCATGGATGAGTCTCTAGAGTTTAAAAACCAAGGGGTGACTGGCGTGAGTGATAAGCCAGTCACCCGCTTGGCGGAAACACTCGAAAGGCGCGTTAGGAGGAGGAGAAATTCCGGGGGGAAGTCACCCCGCGCCTTCGAGATGGCAACAATCTTACACAATTTGAATACGAATGAGAATGATTATCGTTTATAATCTTTGCGATTTCGTTGGGAAGCCTTTGAAGGGGCTATAGAATTTGTTCGTGAAACGAATTTTGCTTTTGACCGCTGGTTTTATCTTCCTGGGGCTTGGCGCCCTGGGCGCTCTACTTCCCGTGCTGCCGACCACTCCATTCCTGCTTCTCGCAGCTGGGTGTTTTGCGCAGTCCTCCGAACGTTGGCATCAGTGGCTCCTCAACAATAAGTATGCGGGGCCCATGATCAAAGACTGGGAAGAGAACCGCTGTGTCAGTTGGAAAACAAAGTTCGTTGCGCTCACGAGTATGGCTGTCGTTGGTGGAATGTCAGTCACCCTGGCGCTGGATGTCATGCTCAACCGCGTTGTTGCGCTCGGGTTGATGGGACTTGGTGCAATGACTGTTTTGTCGTTGCCAACCTGCCCTGCCAAATCTGATGCCTCTGCTACGACTGAAGCTTCATAAGGATTGAGAGTTTCGTCTCAAGTTCTGCCAGTTCTCTGAAGTCTACTTCGCCGAGATTTGCGGCATCAATAAATTTGAGAGAGCCGCGTGACTCCATCACTGAGGCTGCTACAAGATACCTGAGTGGTTTTCTTTTAACATCGGTCAAAGCGATGGTCACTCCAACAATCCAAGTTGGTGAAGCCTATTTATCTTCACAAGAAGCAATCGAGTGATCTATTGGCGAGATGAGGGAAGTTGTAAGGAATTTAAGAACTTTGATTACCAATCGTATTACAAGTTTCGACAGCCGTAGGAAATTCAAAGATAGATGAACATGCCTCTGGTTTATGTGCACCTGGGCACGATCGCGCCAGCCTTCGTGATCGGTACCTATATGATGTTTTCCCGGAAAGGTGATGTCGTGCACAAGCTACTGGGCAAAATTTACATGGGGTTGATGCTGATCACCTCGGCGATCACTTTGTTTATTGGATCATCTTTTGGTCCCAACTTAATGAATCACTTCGGGTTAATTCATATTCTGAGTCTAGTCGTGATCTTTACGGTCCCTAAGGCTTATCTAGCGGAGCGCCGTCACGACGTTGTTGGGCACAAGATATCGATGATTTCTCTTTATGTCGGTGCGTTGTTGATTGCCGGCGCGTTTACCCTGCTGCCGGGTCGCCTGATGCATACCTGGATTTTTGGTTAGAGAATGACGACCGAACTGGCAACAATTGAATACTCAGTCACCGGTTCCTTATATCGCCCCTCCCGTCCGGCATCTTCTTCATAGTGATTCGCCTGGTCGGGGTTCAGCGTTTTGCTGGTGAGCTGACCATAAACCACAGCATCTTTGCTGCTGCTATCGATGGGCACAAAGAAGCCATAGTCTTTGAACGTGACTCGAGCAAACTGATGGCCGTCCGAGAGCACCATGAAACAGCCTTTTTTCTGGCAGACCTCGGTAATCTGACCAGAGATTTTTTGCGACGCTTGTTTTTGTTCAGAGATCGCTGCGGCAAGTGTGATGGTAGGTCCTGCTTCTGGCATAGTATCACCATGCTGTGTCTCAGCGGATACAGAAAGACTGAGTAGCGTGCCCAGTAGTAGAAGTAACGACTTCATTTAGCTCTCCAAAATTAGGTTGCGTTTACTTGCCAGCTAGCAGTTTATAACTTCGCAATCTAAAGATCTTTCTAAAGTCCGCCAGTCTCGATCAGTTGCGCGTGGGTACCTCTTTAGACGATTTCACCGTGATCTACCAGGAGTATCTGATGTCGCGTTGAATCCGAAATGCACCTAGTTGAGAAATGTAAGTCGCGACTCCTGAGATCACAAAGCTAGCGAGGATGGCCGCGAGCGCTACCGCACTGAGCGGTACATCAATTGTTTGTTCACGTCGTCTGACAGAACCAGGATGATGATCTGATAGACAACCCAGTACGGAACCAGGCCAAGCATGGTGGCAATTCCAGCGAGCAAAGCACTAATGTAAAAGAAGGGTTTTTCCGGCTCAGCGAAAGGCAGAAGCGCTCTGACGTCTGAACCGACACTTTCTTTTTCCTCAGACTCGTCTCGCCTACCGTCATTTGATGCTGTGTCGCTCGACATAGATCGCTTTAGAGGTTGTCTCGATAATCAGCTTCGATCGCGTCGTCCAACGCTTTACCCGCTTCTTCCGGCAGGTTTGCCTTCTTCGCATAAATCGTACCGAAGGAAACCGTGTGCGGTTTTTCTGCCCATGTATCCGGTTTCCAAAGTCCTGACCGAATAAACGCCTTCGAACAATGAAAGAAACACTGATCGACGGTCACTCGAATAACGAGGGTCGCTGGTTTGCCTCTGGCTGCGAGTTGCTCACGCAGGGGCTCAGAGGCATCCAGTTCGGCTCGCCCGTTGATCCTTAAGGTTTCGGTTGTTCCCGGGATCATAAACAGTAAACCGACATGAGGATTCGCGAGGACGTTCTCGTGACCGTAAGCCAATTTATTTCCGGGTCGATCAGGAATCAGGATCGTTTTGTCATCGACAATTTCGACAAAACCGGGAGCATCTCCTTTTGGTGAAGCGTCACAGTTCCCTTCGGCATCGGAGGTGGAGAGAATCAGAAACGGCGCCTTCTCTATAAACTCGCGCGCAAATTCATCGACATGATCGACGACCTTTGCCTCCAACGCATCGACTTTGTCGCCGATGATCTTCCGCAGAGCGTCGTAAGTGTTGATGACAGTCATTTTATTCTCCGAGGACCGACTCAAAGGTCTCTAGCTCGGGATGTCCGAGGTAGGTGCCCTTTGGAGCAGTAGCCTGCGCATGTGCTTTGCGAAAGTGCTCAGATTCTGTCCATGCGACGAATGCATCCTTCGACTCCCAGACGGAGTGAGAAGCGTAGAGAACATATTCGTCTGTGATCGGTCCCTTAAGCAGGTTAAATTTCTTGAAACCAGGCACCTCAGATAGGTAGCTGTCTCGCTCACGCCAAACTTTTTCAAAACCGTCTTCGAATCCCGGTGTGATCTTGAATCTATTCATGGCAATAAACATGTCATCTCTCCTCAATGTGTATAGATATAGGGTCGGCCCCGTCTTTCTTCGACTTCAATCTCAGTGCCATAAACGTCTGATAATTGTTGTGACGTCATGACGTCCTCAGGATTTCCCCGAGCCACAACACGTCCATCGTGCAGCAGATAGATGGTATCTGCAAAGTGGGCAGCCAGATTGAGATCATGAAGTACGATGAGGATGCCGGTTGTTTCTCTTGATTGCCTGAGCAAGTTAAGCAGCTGTAACTCGTGGGCTACATCAAGGCTGCTTGTGGGTTCGTCCAACAGGAGGTACCGGCTTTCGGCTTCAGTCTCCGGTTGCCAGATTTGTATCATAGCCCTGCAGAACTGCACTCGCTGCTGTTCTCCGCCCGATAAAGTCCTGTAGTTTCGTTGACGCAGGCTTTCAATGCCGCAGACCTGGCTGCACATCTCGATGACCTGGATCATGACGCTGTGACCCCAGTTCCGAGCGTGCACCCAGCCCATTTCCAATATCTGGTCGACGCTGAAGTCGAAGACAACGTCAATTGATTGGGACATCACAGCGCGTTTAGCGGCCAGTTCGTTAGGTTGAAGTTGATCTATGCAGATACCTTCTAGTTCGACTCGTCCGCCGCTGGGTTGTTCCTCGCCGGCCAGCATGGTCAACAGAGAAGACTTTCCAGCGCCATTCGGTCCAATTACCGCGTGAACGAAAGCTGGTTTGATGTCCACGGTGACCCCGGACAGAATTTCTCGATTGCTCCGAATCAGTTGAATGTTCTCTGCTCGCAATGTCATCGAAGCTTAGACCGTGTGATTAGCCAGAGAAAAAATGGTGCGCCGATCGCGCTGGTAACCAGGCTTACAGGAAGTTCAGCGGGAGCAACGATCATTCGTGCAATCAAATCTGCGAGAATCATCAAGGCTGCACCAAGCAATGCGGATCCAGCTAGTACAACAGTGTGTTGCGCGCCCAGCATAAGTCTAATGAGATGCGGCACGACAAGGCCGACGAACGCAACAATTCCAGAGAGTGCGACACCCGCACCGACGATAGCTGCGGACACAAGGATGATGGTTCTCTTAGCGAGTCTCACATCAACGCCCAAGTGAAACGCTTCTTTCTCTCCAAGTTGCATCCGGTCAAGGTTTTTTGCCTGCCTCAGTAGAATGAGAATCCCTGTTGATATCAGGACGACGGATGGCAGCACCGTGGTCCAGTTTGCCCGCCCAAAGCTGCCCATCATCCAGAACACCAGTGTTCTGAGCTGTGCATCATCGCTTAGGTACTGGAAGGCGCCGATCCCAACTGTTGCCAGCGCGTTGATCGCGATTCCAACAAGAAGCACTGTCACGATATTGAACTGACCGTAGTAGCTGGCGAATGAGTAGAGAAACAAAGTAACAGCTAATGCGCCTGCGATGGCAGCGAGCGGCAAGGCATAAGGGCTCAGCCAGTCGGGAAGATTCAGCGCTGCGCCCAGGACGATCATGGCGATGGCGCCCAGTGCTCCACCACTCGAAACACCGATAAGACCAGGATCCGCTAGTGGATTTCTGAACAAGCCCTGAAGTACGGCACCTGCCAAAGCCAGAGCCGCGCCAACAAATCCTGCGAGCAGGACTCTTGGGCTTCGAATTTCATTGAATATGGTCGTTTCCAGTTCGGTCGCCGATCCGGTCATCACATCGAAGACAGAAAGTGGCACGGCACCGCTGGACATGGCAATGGTGCAGACGAGCGCAAGAAAGACTGCCAGCGCAGCAATGCCTGGGTTGAGGTGACGCCTCACTTCGAATGATGAGCTCACTGTGGCGCGTGTGGCTTCAGAGTTCATTCTGGAACGCTTAGAGATTCCGAAATGCTGACCGCAGTCGACAGTGTCCGTGGTCCGAAGCCTAGCAAAGCCATACCATCGATGACGTGTATGTGATTTTCCGTCACCGCTTTCGTTAGCCGCAGTGCTGGGTTTTCCTTTAAGCCATCCAATCCACCCGCTGCACCAAAACCTCGTGCGGTAATGATCAGGTGATCCGGGTTTGCCTTCACCATCGCTTCCAGGGAAACCGGTTTCCACCCTTCGACGGCTGCAAATGCATTGGCCGCGCCTGCCATGGCCAATACACCGTCTCCGGAAGTATCGTGCCCGGCAATAATCGGAGAGCCTTCCGCAAACATCAGAAGCAAGGCGACACGAGGCTTATCACTGCGCTGGGTTGCTGCAATCACCTGGAGTTCATTGAGATCTGATTCAAGTTGTTCTGAAATCCTCGCTTCGGCTTTGCTCTCGACGCCTAGAATGCTGCCAATGCAACGAATCTTTGTTAGAACACCCTGTGTAGTGTGTGCTTCGGATAACTTACGAATGTCAACGCTGGTGGCTGCGAGTTGCGTTACAATCTCTTCGGGCCCCATGTCGTCTTCCCCGAGGACAAGGCTTGGTTTAAGGGAAAGTATCCCCTCTGCTGAAAGACTTCGGACATAACCCACGGATGGAAACTTGGTGGCCTCTTCCGGGAAGTTCGATGTTCTGTCAGTCGCGATGATGCGAGACTCTTCGCCCAGGAAGTAAATGACTTCTGTGATTGAACCACCTGCGATCGCGATTCGAGACGCATCTTTCGCCTCAAAACACGTGTCATCAGCGTACGCAGTGCTCGAGAAAAATACGGCAGCTGCCACCAGTGCTTTAAGGAATGTTTGCATGGCTTAGAGCTCAAATCTGATTGTGACGCTGCCGTTAATGCCGGGCTGGGTAAATCGTTCCGGCGCATCGGCACCAATCGCCGTTGTATCAGTCCACCGGATGTACTCTTTGTCTGTCAGATTGAATATCCCGGCGTTAACGGTCCACTGATCGGTTATGTTGAAGTACGCAAGTAAATCCAAAGTGCCATATCCAGCTGTTTCGATTCTGGGATTGTTTGCGTCGATATCAGATTCCTCTTTGCCCGCAGACAAAGTCCAAATCAGGTCGCCACCCCACTTCGAGCTTGGCGCATCGTAGCCAAGACCGAATACGGCGCTCAAAGGCTCAATAGAGTTGAGTGGCTCGTTGGTGGTTTTGTCTTCACCCTCGGCATATGCGAGCGCTGCTCGGAAAGTGAACCCGTCTAGCCCGTTGTTGCTGAGATCCAGATCTATCGCCAGTTCTGCGCCATTGATTTCTACTTCCGACAAATTGACGGACTGAAAAGTCAGTAATCCATCGCGGAAGTCGATACCGATTGTGCTCAACTCTTCAATGAAATCTTCGTAGTCATTCGTAAACGCGGTGAACGTCGCCTGGGCGTATTCTGTTTGGAATCGTAACCCGACCTCCCAGCCCTCACTGGTCTCTGAGACCAGATTTGGATTTGAGATGGTCTTGTAACCCCCGAGGAAGTTGGTGAAACCGACGTTAACGTCATCGTAAGGAGGCGCGCGGAATCCTTCACTGTAGCGACCAAATATGGAGAGTTCGTCATTGAATCGATAGACAACGCCTAGCTTCCCGGTCACCTCAGAGTCGTCGAAGTCTACGGGTTCGGCGACACCGGGGTTACCGTTTCTGTAGATTGAATCTGCATTAACGTCCGCATTGAATTCGTCGTATCGAAGGCTTGGTGAAATTAACAGGCGTCCGTCCATCAGAGAGATTTCATCTTGTACAAAAAACGCCAGTTGAGTGACTTCGGTGAGGGGAAAGTCACGTGTTGGCAACGGGGAAAATTCAAAGACAAAACCGCCATTGATATCGGCTGTGCCGCCATCCCTGAGAGAGGCATTGTCCGTTCTGTAGTAGTCAAGACCGTAGGTCAGCGTGTGTGTTGTCGAACCGACTTCAAACAGCTTGGTCAATTGTGCTACGGCTCCGTTAATTTCCTGATCAAAGTACGAGTCTCTTGTTCGAACCTGTTGCAGTCCAAAGGGTGGTGATCGCAGTTCAAGTGTCGTCTGGCTGGTTTCTGATGCCTGCTGATAAAACGTCACAGTAGCGTTGTCGGCAAAAACGCCCTGGCCATCATAGTCGTAGCGGACACTGTATCGAGTCCGTTCTCTCTTATCTACGGCATCGCGTGCATTCACCAGTGTGCCTCGGCTGAGCGCGTTGTAGTCGGAATAGACCTGCGTTTCCGTCTGGTTTTCAAAGTAGTCGAATCCAAAAGTCACGCTATGGTTGTTCGCAACCTGCCATTCAAGTTTCGCGACGATATTGTCTGTATCAACATCCTGCGGATCCGCCTCTTCTCGCGTAGCTCCAAAGCCCCCTTCACCGCCAGATGTTTCCGTTTCTGCGCCATCACGAGCCGTATAAAGCAATAAGCCCGAGATCGGCTTATTACCACCAGCAAGCGTCGTAGTGACCACCGTCGATGAGTCGGCGCTTGAATAGCCAGCTTTTACCCCGAGATGGGTGGTTTGATCTTCGCTGAGGTAGTCTGAGGGACTCTTCGTGGTAAACGCGACCACGCCACCTAAAGCATCACTGCCCCATAGTGAAGAGATAGGTCCGCGCGCGATTTCTGCTCGACTTAGGCTATCGACATCCACGTAATCCCGACGTGATGAAAGGAAAGGTCCAAAAGAAAACTCCTCCGCAACCCGAATACCATCAACCAGAGTCAGAACACGGTTACCTTCAATGCCGCGAATATTGAAACCGCTTAATCCAAAACGATCTCCAGTGCCACTGACGCTGACGCCAGGTTCAAATCTCACGAGATCGGCAATGTCTCTCGCCACCTCCCGCTCGATATCTTCTACCGTTTTCACGCTGATGGTTGCCGCAACTTCATCCATGGAACGCTCAGTTCGTGTTCCTACTACCGTGATCGTTTCTTCAACCTCGTTTGCTTTAATGGGCATGGCTATGAGGCTGGTGATACAGGCAGCGATAAAGAGTTTTCTATTCGTCATGACTTGGCTCGGATCTTCATAAAGAGGAGCGCATCTTAATGGGAACGTATTTCATTTGTAAATAGGAATCATTATCATTAACAGCTAGAGAATTGGAAACAGACGATGAACTTCAGAATTACGTGCCTCTTTACCCTTCTAATTGGGAGCTCTGCTTCCTTTTCGGATTCAGAGCCTGAAATACGGCAATACACATTTGCTTGGCCTTACGTCGCGCAGGGGGAAATGGCACCGAGGGGCGGTGCCACTAAAGGTCCCGACATCAAGCTATTGCAGGAACCCTCTGAAAACTGGGTCCGGCTTCAGGCATCAGGGATTGACAAAAAAGAACGAGATCGCCGAGCCATTCTGGCCATGTCAGGACCCTATCGAGCCAGCTTCGACTTTCTGGAAACAACGGTTTTCCGAGAACCCTATAAACCAGCCCGTCCATACCAATCCTGGGGCACTGAATACGTGTATGTCATCGTTGATGAGGAGGACTTCATTTCTCTGCAGCACATACTCGTCATGTCTATCGTCACAGAGGACGGTGAAATCCAGGGACCTTTTGTCGTCAAACACTGGCGGCAGGATTGGCAATATGAAGACCGTGATCTTTACGAGTTTCGCGGTGATGACACATGGATACCAGTAAGAAAATCACGTAGAGAAGTCGGTGGCTCCTGGAGCCAGAGTGTTTACCAGGTTGATGATTCTCCACGCTACGAAAGCTACGGTCGCTGGCAACACACGAAAAACTATTCCAGTTGGATCAGCGAGACCACCTGGCGCCCACTACCGAGACGCGAGTTTAGTATCAGGGAAGATTATCAGGCTTTGATTGGTACAAATCGCCACACCATTACCCCAACAGGATGGATTCACGAGGAGCATAATTTGAAAGCTCAGGTATCTGAGCAAGAAATAACTCTGGTTATAGCCCAAGAGTCCGGCTTCAATCGTTACGAAATGATCACCGATTACGAGTTTTCCGAAGGAGATCGGTATTGGTCCAGAACGTCTGCATTTTGGGCCGTTGTGAGGCAAGCCTGGAGTGAGATCTATGAAAGAGGCGATGCATTCTCTATAGATCGATCATTGGACGAGAGTCTCATCGGAACCATGTTTGGGCTCGCTGAGGCTGAATATACTGGTGTCGAACAAATGAAACGAACTATTGACGAGACTCTAAAAGAGTACCTGCAACCCGCAAATTAGCTGATTCTCCTAGAATTCGGGAGAGCGAATATCTGAATGCAACCTGTGCTGACCTCCAGTATACTTTTGCTATGCCGACCTGGTGTCGGCCTTGTCCTCGCGACATAGCGATTCAACAAAAAGAAGGTAGATCGGTTATGGAATGTCCAAAGTGCCATGCAGATATGGAAGAAGTAACCTACGGTCGAAATATGACGGTTGACCGTTGTACCAACTGCAAGGGAATCTGGTTTGATACCGGCGAGGCCGAAACGCTAAAAGGTAAATGGATGTCTGAGTTTGTCGATAGCGGCGACCCTGAGGTTGGTAAGCAATATAACAAAATTGAAGATGTAGATTGCCCTATCTGCGGCAAGCTGATGGAAAAGGTCGCAGACCCGAAGCAGCCTCACATCTGGTACGAAATGTGTTCGGAACACGGAATGTTTTTTGATGCCGGTGAGTTTACCGACTACAAGTACGAGACCCTGCTCGACAAGTTCCGTGATCTGATTACAGGTCAAAGACACTAATCAACCTATGCTCGTCACCTTCTATGGTGTCAGGGGCTCTATTGCTGCACCAGGGCCCTCAACAGTTAAGTATGGTGGCAATACCTCCTGTGTTCACGTTCGTTTGAACACAGGAATCAATCTCATTTTTGATGCCGGTACGGGAATCCGTAAGCTTGGCATGAAAATGAGGCATAACGATGAACCGCTGCTCCTGCTACTCAGTCATGGTCACTGGGATCATATTCAGGGCTACCCTTTTTTTGATCCCATTTATCAACCTGGTAGAGAGATCCGAGTCTGCCAGGGTGTCGATAGCAACGAACTTGCTTTGAAAGCCATTCTTGATCAAATGGATGGATCGAACTTCCCTGTTGCAGCAGAGGATTTGCCGTCGAAGATTACGACCGTTCAAGAGGTCGACGAATATCTTAATCAGCAGTCTTTCCGGACCATACGAAAGACGCTCAACCATCCCGGCGGCGGCAACGCTTATCGCATTGAAGAAGACGGCGTCAGCATCGCTTACATTACAGATAATGAATTGGACCCTCCTGGCGAACCGCAAACGACATACGGTGAATGGGTAGATTTGTGCCAGGGTGTCGACCTCCTCATTCATGATGCCCAGTACATAGAAAATGACATGCCGGCAAAACACGGCTGGGGCCATTCCCTGATTTCTCAGGTGAGACAGCTGGCAGTGGACTCACAGGTTAAAAATCTCGTGATGTATCATCATGATCCAGAGAGAAGTGACGCTGAACTCGATGAGATTGCGATTGAGTCAGCCAAGTACTTCAAGTCAAACAACAGTATGATTGGTTCCTATATCGCGGCGGAGGGGCTCAGCTTTGAGCTCACCGCGAGGAAGGATCCCAAAGTCAGCACCATCGATTTACACAACAACTAATAGGTAATTCCCATTAAGATCGTCTCATTTAACGTGAACAGCGTGCGCGCGCGCTTACATCAGCTTGAAGCTGTTATCGAAAAACATCACCCGACCTTTGTTGGACTGCAGGAGACCAAAGTCACTGACGAAGACTTTCCGGTCGAGGAAATTCAAGCCATGGGTTATGACGTCGGATTTCATGGACAGAAAACACACTATGGTGTCGCCCTGCTCTATCGTGCCGAGCCAGAGAACATGATCAAAGGTTTTCGAGATGACGATGAAAATAGTCAAAAACGCGTCATCATGGGCACGTTTAAAACGAAGCAGGGACCGTTGACGGTGATTAACGGTTATTTTCCGCAGGGTGAAAGCAGAGAACACCCAACGAAGTTTCCCGGCAAACAGAAGTTCTATGCTGACCTGCAAAAACACCTGGAAGACCTGCATCAGCCGGATGAAATGCTCTACATCATCGGCGATATGAATGTCGCGCCGATGGACAATGACATCGGCATTGGTGAGCCGAATATGAAACGTTGGCTACGTGACGGCAAAACCAGCTTTCTGCCAGAAGAACGAGAGTGGATAGAACAGTTGCGCTCCTGGGGTCTGGAGGATGTCTATCGACACCACTATCCGGACGTAGACGACCGGTTCAGCTGGTTCGACTACCGGAGCCGCGGATTCGAACGCGACCCAAAACGTGGCTTGCGCATTGACTTGATCTTGGCCAGTAACCCGGCGCTCAAACTGACCGGTGATTCAGGCATTGATTACGACATTCGTAGCATGGAAAAGCCTTCGGACCACTGTCCAATCTGGGCAGAGGCCGACATAGAAACTTAGTTGGTTTCTGCGACAAGTCGCAGGTCGAAAGTAATCGGCACCATCAATTCGATAGATTGAAGACCCGCGATATTGCGCAGCGCTTCGACACCATCAGCCAGGGCGAACTGGGATGCGTGGACCAGAATGGGTCCCAAACTGCTCACCTCAAAAACAGTGTCGGCACTGCGTGTGACCTTCACTTTTGCATTTCGTGAGATTTGAGCGCCGTGCAGATCGATGCTCAGGCGAATGTCGCGGGTTATGCTCTGCCCTGCTTCCAGTGCAGTGAAATCATCGACGTCAATTGTGCTGGTGATCGTGGCATTGGGGTAAGTCTCTACTTCAAACAACATGGCCTGCATGCGTTCATTGCGAATAGGAATCAGCGTCTCAACGCTTGCCAGGGAGACAACGATCTCAGCTTCCCCAGAGCGGCGGACGGTACCGCTGATGTCCGTAAAACTGTGGTTTTCGGCAATCAGGTCATTTTTGACGGAAGCGAAACCCAGGTATGAACCGTCCGGGTCGACCAGCCAATCTGCCAGAGCGTGCGTGGATGCCATCAGTGCCAGGAGTGCAAGAATCTGTTTCATCGCTTTTTACCTATTTCACTCTAGTTGCTGTAACGACTGATTTCGTTGCAGGTTTCCTGGGCTACGCGTCGTGCCGCCTCGGCGAAATCTTCGCCGGAACTGGCATACAGGATTGCCCGGGATGAAGAAATTAGCATACCCCCACCCTGTCCTGCGCCCATCATCTCTTTGACATCTGCACCCTGGGCGCCGACACCGGGTAACAAGAACGTCATCTTGCCGCAGATATTTCGGATTTTGCGCAACTCCTCCGGGCGGGTTGCACCAACCACAAGGCCAACGTTGTTGTTATCGTTCCACTTATCCCTGGCAGTTTTGGCGACATGTTCGTAGAGCGTAAGGCCGCTCTCCAGCATCAGGTTTTGCAGGTCTGAGCCGCCTGGGTTGGATGTCCGGCACAGGATGAATACCCCCCGATCGGCGTAGTCCAGATAAGGTTTCAAGGCATCTTCGCCAAGATAAGGGTTGACCGTAACCGCATCGGCACCGTAGCGCTCGAACAGCTCTCTGGCATACATTTCCGCGGTGCTGCCCACATCCCCGCGTTTGGCATCCAGCAGCACTGGCACCTCTTTGCCCTGTATGTAGTCGATGGTCTCCTGAAGCTGGTCCTCTGCGGTCTCGCTGGCATAGTGAGCGATTTGTGGTTTGAAGCAGGACGCCAGGTCATGAGTGGCGTCGATGATGGCTTTGTTGAACTCGAAAATCGGGCGATCAGATGCCTTGCAGGCGTCGGGGATACGTGACAAATCAGGATCCAGGCCCACGCAAAGTCTCGTATTCAGCGTCCTCTGGCGATCAGCAATCTGTTCGAAGAAGCGAGAGGTGCGTGGTGATTCCTTCAGTGATTCTGACATTAAAGACATCCCGAATTGGTGTTACGACTGTGATAAGTGTCACAGTGAGTCAGTTAAGTGACGCAGGCCGACCACGAGTATAGCCCAACTGGATCGCTTAAACGAGCTTTGAAAAACAATTAAGTTGTTGTTTTATATGGTCTAAATTGAAAATAAAAAGAGTTGGCACGGTTATCGCTTGCCATAGCGAGAGACCAGCAAAAGGGACGAGCCGGAGAAGCGAATATGCAAACGACATCAAACATTGTCAGTCTGCAAAAAGCCCGAGGTTCAGGAATGATGGGAGGCAAAACGAAGACCGGTGCCGATATCACAGAACAACGTTCTGAAGTTCGTGGGATGACCGGGGAACGTCTATTTGTTCAGATCACCCACGCCCACGACAAGGATCTGATCGGCAGGACGATGGCCTGTAAAGCGATGGATTCCTCGGCGCACGGCATCAAATTCCTCGCGGAGGATTTCATTCCGGTGGGTTGCCGACTCGATCTCTGGGTAGACGATCAATCCAGGCCAGGAAAATTCTTCTTGTCCGGCGACACGCGCTGGACCCAGAAGGCCGGGAGTATGTCCACAATGATCGGCGTGCGTTTGCAGGATGGTCTGGCAACAGACATTGAGAGCTGGAAGGAGAACCACCAGGCCACCCCCGTCCTGTAGTTTGAATAACTAGGCCCTAGTAACCTTCACACCCTCCGGGGTATCGTCGATCACATACCCGAGGGCGGAAATTTCATCTCGGATTTCATCTGCTCGGGCCCAGTTTTTTTCTTTTCTTGCGTTTTTCCGCGCCTGCAGCAGCGCCGTTACCTCGCCAGGCACCTCCACCTCTTTCGGTTCCCATTCGCGAATACGCAATCCCAGGATCTCGTCGAATCTGAGTATCGTCGCCTTTTTGACGTCCTCAGCCAGGTCTGAGCGAACCATTTCCCAGAGGATGGCCATGGCTTTCGGCATGCCAAGGTCATCATTCAGCGCCTCGAAAAAACGACCGACGATGGCCTCGTCTGCTTCGCCAGGCGCTCCCCAACTGTAAGCCGCCTCATAGAGTCGGTTCAGCGAGGTTCTCGCTGCTTCCAGGCTATCCCAGCTGAAAGTCATTTGACTTCTATAGTGTCCGCCGAGACAGAAGAATCGATAGACCAGCGGATCAAATCCTTTGTCAATCAGCGCATCTAACGTCAGAAACTCGCCGCTAGATTTGCTCATCTTGGCGTCGTCCAGCTGCAGGAAGTAGCCGTGCATCCAGAAGTTTGCCAGGCGAGTACCTCTCGATGCCTCTGTTTGGGCAATCTCGTTGGTGTGGTGGATTGGAATGTGGTCCTCTCCTCCACAGTGAATATCGAAATAGTCACCGAGATACTTGGCCGACATGGCGGAACACTCGATGTGCCAGCCAGGAAAGCCAATGCCCCAAGGGCTTTCCCATTCCATCTGTCGTTGTTCGTTCTCGGGTGAGAACTTCCAGAGCGCAAAGTCTGTCACAAACTTACGTTCGCCTTGATCCACGCGCGCGCCCGCTTGCAGCCCCTCAATATCGAGTCTCGCGAGACGCCCATAGCTGTTCAGCTTGCGTGAATCGAAATAGATTCCGTCACTGGTTTGATAGGTGAAACCTTTGTCTTCGAGGTCTTCGATGAATGCGATTTGCTCTTTGATGTGATCCGTCGCCCGGCACCAGATGCTGGGCGGCTGAACATTCAGACGGGCCAGATCTTTTTCGAAGGCCTCAGTATAAAAATCAGCAAGCTCCCAGGCCGTCATGCCGGTTCGCTTGGTGCCCAGTTCCATCTTGTCTTCGCCGGTGTCTGCGTCTGAAACCAGGTGACCCACATCTGTGATGTTCACGACGTGGTTCACTTCATAGCCGTTGGCTCGCAGAACACGGACCAGAAGATCTTCGAACAGATAGGTCCTTAGGTTGCCGATGTGCGCAAAGTTATAAACTGTGGGTCCGCAACAATAGATACCCACCGATTGTCCGGTGAGTGGCTGGAAGGGGCGAATCTCCCGCTCGTAGGTATCAAAAAGTTGCAGAGTCATAGTGCGTGTTTCGGGGTTTCTATGGTTTAAAGCCGCGCATCATAGCGCTCTGCCATGATCCGTTCCACGGTTTCTACGATCACCTGCGTCTGGGATTCCACTTCGATATTCACTTCATCGCCAACATCGAGCAGCTGAAAATTGGTCCTTTCGAGGGTTTCCGGGATCAAATTGATCGCGAATTCCGCTTTTTCGCGGTCCAAAGCAGCCACCGTCAGGCTGCAGCCGTTCACCGCCAGAAAACCCTTTTCGAACACAAATTTGAGCCAGTGAGGATCCGCGACGAATGTCAGGCGCTTGTTGTTCTCAGAAACTTCGCACGCCCTGATCCGGGCGGAACCAACGACATGCCCGCTTAAGATATGCCCACCCACTTCAGCGTCAGGTTTGGCGCTGCGCTCAATATTCACCATGGTACCCGGCTCAATGTCGCTGATGTTAGACAAAGCCAGGGTTTCCGAGATGGCATCGAAGCTGACGCGATGGCCATTGATCGACGTGACTGTGAAACACACGCCGTTGACGGCGACACTGGCGCCCGTCTCCAGCGCCTCGAGCAGGGGTTCGGGAAAGTCGAGGTAGAAGGTGTAGAGCCCAGTCTTTTTCTCGACCTCAGCAATAGGCAGGCAGGCCTGCACGATTCCGGTGTACATGGTTAGAAGTCCAGGTAGTATGCCTGCAGCGAACGCAGGTAGTGATGGGTTGGAGAGACTTGTCGTGACCTGGTCATATGCGCGGCTCGGCTGACAGCTTGCGCCTCGTGGAAATGACGGACGCCATAAAGCTCTCTGGCCACCAGATCCAGGTACTGCATGTAGGACGCATGACCTTGTCTGCGCCGCCGGCTCTTGGCCTCTTTCCTGATGCGCGCCAGATCTGGCGTCTCTGATTTGTGCATGTGCACAACATAGCAGAAAACGCGTATACAAAACACCTGAGCTTCCGCGCATATCCAATTGATAAATAAAAGGTTAGTATTCGGAAATTAGGAAATACCATGGCATCAGAATGATTGATCTCAGAAGCGATACCGTCACCCGGCCCTCAGCGGAAATGCTGGCCTGCATGACCTCTGCGGAAACCGGGGACGATGTTTATGGTGAAGATCCGACGGTCAATCGACTGGAAGCTCTCGCAGCAGAGATGGCCGGTAAAGAATCAGGTCTCTTTGTGACCAGCGGCACTCAGGGAAATCTTCTTGCGTTACTCGCCCACTGTCAGCGAGGTGACGAGTATATCGCAGGCCATGAAGCCCATACCTACAAGTTCGAAGGTGGCGGCGCGGCTGTGCTGGGCGGCATTCAACCACAGCCGGTGGCATTCAATGAGTGCGGTGAGCTACCGCTAACGGATATCGAGGCCGTCATAAAACCTGACGACGTGCACTTTGCGCGTACCCGCCTGCTCTGCCTGGAGAATACGACTGGCGGGAAGGTGCTCAGCATGGATTACCTGGCGGCATTTTCCGCCTTTGCGGACGAACGTGGATTGGCGAAGCACCTCGATGGCGCGCGTGTATTTAACGCGGCCGTCAAACTCGCGCTTCCCGTCAGTGACATCGCTCAGCACTTCGACAGTGTGTCGATTTGTTTATCAAAAGGGCTCGCAACCCCTGCTGGGTCTGTCCTCGTTGGGTCCCGGTCGTTGATTGACGAAGCGCGGAAGTGGCGCAAGATGGTTGGTGGAGGCATGCGACAGGCCGGCGTGATTGCCGCAGCTGGTATTTATGCACTTGAGCACCATATAGATCGGTTGGCGGAAGATCATGACAGTGCCAGCCGCTTCGCTGAAGGCGTGTCGCAGCTGGAACGTATTTCCGTTAAACCACCGGAAACGAATATGGTGATGGTCGAGACGGACAAGTTTGCAGAGTTAAGTCGCTTCCTCGCCGAGAACGATGTCAGAGTTTCGTCCCCTCGTTTTGTGTTTCACCGTGATATTGCTTCCTCAGACGTTGAGATCCTGATCGATCTTGTCAGGCGGTTTGATCAAAATGCCTGACACGGTTCTGGTTACCGGCAGTACGGCAATTGATCACACCGGGTTTTACGGTGGGTCCTTTGAAGAATACGAGGGCCAATACCAGATCTCCGCGTTCAACGCCTCGTTTCAGCTAGCCGGCATGCGTTCCAGTTTCGGCGGTTGTGCGCCGAACATTGCTTATGGGTTGAATCTGCTGGGCATCAACGGTGTGCCTTTGTCTTCAGCCGGCAGGAACTTCCGCGATCATTACGAAGCGCACCTTCAGTCCAGCGGTATCGAAACGGAATACATCTTTGTTGATGAGGAAGTCCCCTACTGCGCATCTTGTTTGATGATTAACGATACGCTGGGTAATCAGGTGATTGGGTTCTATCCAGGGCCTGAGAATCCTAAACGTTTGTTGCCGCGTGAGCTGGCCATCATTGAAGATGTGATGTTGGCGAACCTTGGGCCTGAGGAACCTCAGCTTACGCTGAAGCAGGCGCGAGATCTTGCGGCGTTGCAGATCCCCATGGTTGCAGATCCAGGACAAGTAACAGCCTCGTTCAGTCGCGATGATATTCATCAATTGCTGGCGCTCGTGGATTATCTCATCGTTAATGAGCACGAGCATGAAGTGCTGCTGACGAACGGTGAGCTGAGTGAATCTGAACTGCGATCGAGGGTGTCGGAACTCGTGATTACCCACAGCGAACAAGGTGTCGATGTTATCCGGGATGGAGAAGTCACTCACGTTGACGCCGTGCCTGACGTTCAAACGGTTGAAGTGACCGGCTGTGGAGATGCCTTCAGGGCGGGTTACATTTATGGAATATTGAAGGGTTTGTCGGTTAGGGAGCGCGCGGAGATCGGCTGTGTGATGGCCGCGATCAATCTCGCTTGTGAAGAAACGCAGAAGTATCAGACGTCAACTGATGATGTGCTTCACTTGCGGGATGCGATCTATCGCGTCTAGTCCCTTCCTCCTGGGATGACGAGCGTTTTAAGCCAATAAATAAAGCTGTTGTGCCTCAATAGTTCAGAGAAGTACTTGCTCTCGAACTCAGCATAGGTCTCTTTACCAGTGAACATATTTTCTCGTGTGATGATGTCACTGGGGTCGACTTCCCCAATCACACGAGCTGGAATCCCGGCGACGATGCTGTTTTCAGGAACATCGCTGGTGACAACGGCAAAGGCGCCGACGATGCTGTTATCCCCGATCGTCACGCCCTTTCCCACGAATGCACTCTCGCCGATCCAGCAGTTATTGCCAATAACGATCGGTGCAGTTTCACCGGGCGCATAGATCCTGTGCTGGACATCATGCCAGTCAGCATCGGAGAGATAGGCATTCATGGCGAGCATGCAGCTGTCCCCGACGGTTATGCTTGAAGCAGAGGATACGCGAACGCCTGGATTGACGATGCAGTAATTGCCAATGGAGATTTCGCCAAGACCTTCGAAAACAGATAGCCGTACCGGCCGGTCGTAAAGCGCCATGATATGGACGTGATTGTGAACCCGGACCTTCGGACCGGTAATCTGCAGATGACGCGGATACAGCACTCGAAAATCGATACCAGCATGATCCAGTTGTGGGCGAATTCGCCAATCCACATACCACTGGTTGATTCGATCCATGGTTGTTTTCAACCAGAAAGGTCGGTGATCTTTTCTCATCGCTGCATCTTACGTTGAAATGTGACAGCATTCGCCCCATGAGCCACACCGAAACATTTCAAACTGATCATAAAGGCATCATCGTTTTCCTGAACGGCACCTCCAGCGCTGGAAAGACGACACTTGCCCATGCGTTACAGGAGGAGATGCAAGCGCCTTATCAGCACGTCGCCCTCGATCAGTTTCGCGATGGTCTACCGGCCAAGTATCGAGGCCTCAACGCACCTGATGGTACAACGGGCGCCAGGGGGCTGAACGTTGTGCCAACGGAGATTGATTCCGGTCAGGCTGTGACCGAAGTTCGGTTCGGGGAAGATGGTACTCGTGTATTGATGGGGATGCGTCGAGCGATCGCAACGCTTGCGGATAATGGCGTTAACGTCATTGTGGATGACATCATCCTGACGCAGGATTTTCTCGAGGATTATCTTCGGGTCATGATGCCTCACAGTCTTTATTTCATTGGCGTGCGTTGTCCGCTCGAGGTGATTGCGGCGCGAGAAGCGATGCGCCTGGGGCGGTTTCCGGGGACCGCAGAGAGCCACTTTGAAAAGTGCCATGCCCATGGGACCTACGATCTTGAAGTAGATACGTCTGACACGCTGCCTGCTGTGTGTGCAAGACGTATTCGCGAACGGATTGAAAGTGGTCCGCCGACTGCCTTTGACGAATTAAGAGATCATCTAATCGGCGGTTAAGCGATGCTGGCTATGCCACGATAGGTGTAAGTTGCGATTTTCGGACCCTCGATGTAACCCTTCTCGATATCGTCGAACGTGAACGCCGCTCCCTCATACAACTCTGTTACCCGCCGGTTCAGGTTGCAGCCGCCGCCAATCACATTCCAGTATGGGTTTAGCCTCGCCTGCCACTTCGCGACATTTGCATCCGGCGCCTCACCATGTTCGGCAAACAGTATTTTGCCGTTGGGTTTGAGTACCCGTCTGATCTCCGAGAGTGCAGTTATCGGGTCGGGAATCGTGCAAAGGGTCCAGGTCATGACGACAGAATCAAAACTGTTGTCTTCAGCTGGAATCTCCTCTCCGCCAACGCTGATGAAGTCAACGTTAACCCCTTCCCTGGCCGCTACTTTTTGGGCCATGACCTGAAGTTCCAATGAAGGATCCAGCCCAGTCACTTTGACTGACTTGTCATAGAACGGGAGATTCAGACCTGAGCCAATTCCTACCTCGAGTACATTACCCTCAGCCAGGGGCACGATCTTTTTCCGTATGGCTTTCATTGCGGGCGCCTTCATAGCGAGGTTCAACAACTTTGGTAGAAAGTATTTTTCGTAGATACCCAACGGGTTACTCCATCGTGACCTGTATTTAACGATGACTTTGCCAAAACCCGGTATGGATTCACAGTTTGTGTGCGTTATTCTTTGGGGCAAGTCGGAGGAAGTCATGTCTGAACAACAGGTCCCAGAACACATTGCCGCCTTGCGCGACATGATTGATGCAAGTCAAAGAATCGTCGTTTTTACTGGAGCGGGCATTTCGACCGAGTCCGGTATTCCTGACTTTCGTGGCCCAAAAGGCGTCTGGAATACGCAAACTCCGATCGACTTCCGGGACTTTGTGGCGTCGGAAGAAATGCGCCGTGAATCCTGGCAGCGAAAATTTTCAGGGGGGATGAATATAGATGGCGCTGAGCCCAATGCCGGACACCGCGCCATTTCTTCATTGGTGCACGCGGGCAAGGTGACTCATATCATTACGCAGAATGTTGACGGTCTGCACCAGAAATCCGGCACACCGGATGAGCAGGTTATCGAGTTACATGGCAACGCCAGTTACGCGACCTGTCTCGCCTGTGGGAAGCGATATGAGCTTGAGGATATTCGCGGACCTTTCCTTGAGCGTGGCGTTATTCCCTGCTGTGACTCGTGTGGCGGTATGGTTAAAACTGCCACCATCTCATTTGGCCAGTCTATGCCCGCAGAAGAGATGCAGCGAGCTGAGCAAGCGACGCTTGCCTGTGATTTGTTTATCGCGATAGGTTCTTCACTGGTTGTATATCCGGCGGCGGGATTCCCACGCCTCGCTAAAGAAAATGGCGCGCGGCTTGTCATTATCAATGAGCAGGAAACGGATATGGATGTCTACTGCGACCTGGTGCTGCACAAACAGATAGGGCCAACGCTGTCCCGGGCGGTTGATTAACCTTCCTGAACTGCCTGAATCAGTCGATTGAAATCCAGTGGTTTTCGAATCGTGCCCTGCCCCTCACCCTGGTCCGTAAGCCTAAGTATAGGGAGCTCCGGCGCTGCCAGCTCGAGTGCATCCAACAACGAACCTTCTCCGTCCTTGTCAGCAATCGCTTCGTCAACAATCGCAATTTGCAGGCTGGCCGCGTTCATCGTGGCGAACTTTAAACCAGATTGGGCATCTGAAAACGCCGTTACCTTGTAGCCTTCTGCTCGCAATAACTCAGAGATGAGCTCTGCGAGCGTCTCGTGTTGTTCAATAACAAGAATGCTGCCGTTTTTCTCGACGCCCTGGTTGCCATCAATGAGGTCCTGAATGGCTCGCAGATTGCGCGTAATTTCCAGCTGGTACTGCTTCACGGTAGACATCTTCTCGGTGGATAACCCTTCGTTGTCACTCATGACCACGTCCAGCAGCTCTGAGTAACCCATGGCGGTCACGATCAACTGGTTGATCTGCCTGAACTGCATGGACTCTGGTTTCTTCACTTGCCGCAACTGATCTGCGAGAGCGAGATTTTCGGAAATATCTTGCAGCCAAAGACAGTGCAATTCCGCGAACTGTATCGGGGTAACTTTGCACGGTTTCTCTGATCCCTCGAATTGAAACCGATAAACATTGCTGGCTGGCTGATACCGAAGGTATTCACAAAAAGGCTCGCTCATACCGTTCAGATAGTCGCCGACAAGCGCGCCAGCTCGAAAACCCATGACTGAGGCCGAATCATTGAGTGTGGTGATGATGTCTTCATCATTGACGATCAGTAGCGGCATCGGTGCGTACTGTAATGTCTCTGGTAACTCCTGCATGAATGTCCCAGCTCAGTTATCCGCGAAAACGCCAATGGTGACTTGTTCTTGGTCTCCAAGTCCAATGGAAAGATGAAAGCCTGCGGCGTGTAGCTCAGCGAACCAGGATTTCCAGTTTGAGTCACTGCCGATGTTGAACATGCTCCTATCGGAGTGAGTCAGTCTGTGCAGTTGGGCTCGACTTAATGTCATGTCATCCAGAGACAGAACTAGCATGTCACTATGGCCTGTTGTGTGATCGCAAATCGAGCAGTTTGTCGCCTTCTTTCTGGCAACGGTTATGTCATCAGAAAACCCATCAGCTTTGAGCAAAGCCCTCAGGCGGGAGATATTGGGGCCCAGCCGATGAAAGTTGGGGAGACACACCTGATCAGACGACTCGGCGTTCAGATCGAATGCGATGGCCATCGTCTTCAGACTTACCATCGCCATTTCTTCAGTTGAGACCACCGAAAGATGAGAATCGATACGTTGGATTCCTCGACCGGCTCTTTGCACACGTAATCGATGACGCAACACCTGCACAACACCATCAGGTCCTGCTATGCGATAGGTTATCTGATGTTCTTCAGGTAAATACGGGCAACACAGAACCCGCCTGACCCAGGATCTATCTTCCGACAACACCATGAGTAGATAGTCTTCCAGTCTCGGCGGTAAAAATTCCATGGATACCGGTGCCAGGGCCAGCAAGCCGGAATCCATAGCAATCTCTGTTCTCTGGCCTCGAAGTGTAATGAGCATGCGATTGTTGGCATGAGTTGCATCCGTCTCGAGCGAATAAAAGTCTGCTTTCCAGGCGTCTACCGATAATTTTTCCATCAGCCACTGACCACGATAAAGCTTTCCGTCAGTGAGTATCGTCGGGTGCCGCAGGCGACATACGTCAGCTTTACGAAAACGGTCACGGTAAATGGCATCCAGGCGTCCAGACCAACCAATCGGGGCGATCGCCCTGCTGAACTCCCGTCCTGTTAGGTCTCTCGGCTCAACGTCACCCGCTAGAACTTGGGTGATAATCATGTTGGCATCCAGTTGTAACGACACCAGTTGATGGAGTGAGGTTGAGTCTTTTGCCGCGATGTTGGGTTCAACATCCAACATCATGCTCTTTCGATCACTGCTGACTGTGACCTGTCGAATGGTGCCCGCCACGCGGCCTTGACGATTGAGAAGCCGAACCTGTCCCGCTCTGCCCTGTAAACCAAGTTCATAGAGCCGCAGGAAACTCATATTGTGTAGATGAGGCACGGAGCTGAAGTCGCTGAAAATTTCAGCTTCAGATCGGTACCCAAGTATCGTGCGCAATGGCTCGTCACACTGAATAGGTGTGAAGCTGTCGAGATCTAGCACCAGGTGATTGGCTGACATGCGAGGATAATAATAGAATTGATTCCCGTATGTTGCGCAATCTTACCTTCCAGGTGTTCCTCGCGGCCGTTGTTGCGGTTGTTTTAGCACACATTTATCAGACCATTGCGCCTGAAGGCACGGTGTTCATCGAGGACACCATCGCATTATTAAAAAATGCCTTCTTGTCTCTGCTGAAGATGTTGATTGCGCCTATGATCTTCTTCTCCCTGATTGGCGGCATTATCTCTATCGGCAATGTGGTTCGATTACGTTCATTGGGTGGCGTTACCGTGCTGTACTACCTGACCACGACTGGTTTCGCGATTCTTCTGGCGCTCATCGCCGTCTTCTTTGTTCATCCCTGGACCGATTACCCGCCGGCGATGGAAGGCGTTAGTCTAGAGGGATCTGTCAGATTGCTCGAACCTTCATCAGACTCAATTATTGCTGTGTTAGGGGCGATGGCCTCGCTGGCGTTTACCAATCCTTTCTCTGCGCTCGCACAGCTCAATATCCTGGGTATCGTGACTAATGCTCTATTGATCGGTGTCGCCATGGTCCTCGTGCTCAAGGAGGACAGTCCGGTATTTCGTTTTGTTGAAGATGTGAATCACATCATTATGCAGATCCTGAAGTGGGTGATCCGTCTGCTGCCGATCGGCATCTTTGCCATCCTGTTTGATTTTACGATTCGTCTGTCTGCAGATTCGGGTCTAGGCGGCTCTTTTCTGACACAGCTGCTTGAATTTGGTTTGTTGGTGGTTGTCCTCACGCTGATACACGGGCTGGTGTTTCTGCCGCTGGTTGCGTGGATAACTACGGGCACGTCACCAGTCACACTGTTGAGAAAAATCGCCCGTCCTCTCATGGTTGCATTTTCAACCTCGTCTTCAGCTGCGACCCTGCCAATTTCAATGCGCACAGCAGAAGACGATCTTGGCGTTAACAACAGCGTATCCAGCTTTGTATTGCCTCTCGGCGCGACCATGAACATGGACGGCACAGCGCTGTTTGAAGCCGTGGCGGCGATATTTCTTGCCTATCTTTACGGCATTGAGCTCTCTACCGTCATGATGTTTACCATTTTCCTGATGGCGATGGTGGCATCAATCGGCGCGCCAGGGATGCCCTCAGCGTCTATGTCCGGTATGCAGATGGTGATGCTCGCGGTTGGTATTCCGCTTGAGGCTATTGCCATTCTGCTGGTGATCGAGAGGCCGTTGGATACCATTCGTACATCGATCAACGTGGAAGGTGACCTGATTGGCTGCCTGGTTGTTGATCGATTCGTAAACGGCGAGCCTAGTCGGGTAGCCTGATGCCGTCCTGCAGAATCAGGCGAGCGAAATAGTTGAGAAATTCTCGGTGATTGGCGGTGACCTGCTGACGCGTTAGAGAGGCTTCACCCTGCCTGCTGGTGATAAACTCAAAACACGAGGTGATGCTTTCGCCAGGGCCCACAAGTTCTTCAATATAGGTGTTCAGAAAGTCATGAAGGTCAGGCAAGTCATCTTCCGTCAGACCGGATCTTGGTGGGTCCAGAACCGCGTTGCTCCAAACTGTCGCGATCAGTACCTGGAACTTCTCCTTGTCGACAAATTCATCGGTCAGCCGACAACGGTTGATGATCTCGTCAACAGCTGGGGAAAATGTGTCTTTAATTTCTGCAGGTGTCATGTCGTCAATTCTAAACCAGTGGTTGCATAAGGCGTAATGCGCCGGCGAAAAATCATTCATGTTGATATGGACTGCTTTTATGCGGCGGTTGAAATGCGTGATGATCCATCCCTGCGTGATATTCCTCTGGCGGTTGGCGGTTCGGCAGATCGCCGAGGCGTGATTTCCACCTGCAATTACATTGCGCGTGAATATGGGGTGCATTCAGCCATGGCGACGGCTTATGCGAAACGGCTCTGTCCCGATCTGAAAGTCATTCCTGGAAGAATGTCTTACTACCAGGAGGTGTCGCGACAGATCAGAGAAATATTCCAACGATACACTGAGATCATTGAGCCTTTATCCCTCGACGAAGCCTTTCTGGACGTGACAGATGCTGAGCACCATGAAGGTAGCGCCACCCTGATCGCTGAAGCGATTCGGGATGCCATTCGAGAGGAGCTGCAGCTAACCGCATCCGCTGGTATCGCACCGAATAAATTCATCGCGAAGATCTGTAGCGATGAGAACAAACCTGACGGCCAGTATGTGGTAACCCCGGATGAGGTCGAAGCGTTTTGTCGGGACCTGCCTCTAAAGAAAATCCCCGGGGTCGGTAAGGTGACGGTTAAGCGTTTGGGTGATCAGGGGCTCCAAACCTGCAACGACATCCGTGAACTTGGCGAACAGGAATGCGTCCGTCGATTCGGAAGTTTGGGCGCCCTGCTCTTCAAGCGTTCTCAGGGCATAGATAACCGGGAGTTAACGACGAACTGGGTACGAAAAAGCGTCAGTGTAGAGCGTACATTTCCTGAGGACATCAATGACATCGATGGAGCTGTCTCAGCGATGTCCGATCTATTAGGTGAATTGCAACGTCGGTTAGAGAAACATGCTGATCGGCACATTCGAAATCTTCAGGTGAAACTGAAGTTTGCAGATTTTAACCAGACAACCATTGAACGTCGCGCCATTTCACTGGACGAGAACCTGTTCCAGGAATTGTTGCCGCTGGCCTGGGAACGGGGTAACGGCCAGGGAATTCGGTTGCTCGGGCTGGGCGTTTCGTTTCGGGACGAGAACAAAATCGCCGCTGAGTCGCAGCTGAAGCTTTTCTAGCGGCGATCGCCTATACATCCCTGTTCGAATCGGTATGATTAGCGCCTTTTTTACTGCGCCCTCAGGCCACTATCATGCGAAAGACCAAAATCATCTGCACCATCGGTCCTGCGACAGACAGCTACCCTATGTTGGAGAAACTTGCGGTGGCGGGCATGGACGTGGTGCGTTTGAATATGTCGCATGGCAAGCATGATGCTTCTGCTGAGGTCATCAAATCGATTCGCACGTTGAATCGAAAACGCCCCACTCCCATTGCCGTGTTGTTGGATACCCAGGGTCCCGAGATACGCACCGGTGACCTGGCACGAGATCTCGAGCTGAAAAACGGCTCACGGATCACCATCAGTGTTCGCCCGGACGTAGATGTTGAGCAGTCGTCTATCCACATCAATTACGACGAACTGATTGATACCGTGGATGTGGGCGATCGAATCACGGTTGATAACGGCATTATCAATTTCGAAGTGCTGTCGAAAAACGATAATGGCACGATGGATTGCAAGGTGATTGATGGCGGTATTCTGAAGAGCAAACGTCATGTCAATCTGCCCGGTATCCGGGTCAATCTGCCAGCCATCACGAAAAAGGATCGAGAAGACATTCTCTTCGGTATCGAGCAGCAGGTGGACTTCATCGCATTGTCTTTCGTGCGTGAAGCCGACGATATCCGTGAGCTGAAAGAACTGATGGGTGACAAGGTCGGCAAGATCAAAATCATTGCCAAGATCGAAGATCAGTCTGGTGTTCAGAATCTGGAAGAAATCCTGGATGAAGCGGACGGCATCATGGTCGCTCGCGGTGATCTAGGCGTGGAAATCAACGTCGCTGAGCTGCCCAATGTTCAGCGCCGCATCGTGCAGCTTTGTGCTGAGCGAGGCAAAAGGGTCATCGTTGCTACCCATCTGCTTGAATCCATGATCGACAATCCGATTCCAACCCGAGCCGAAGTCACTGATGTGGCAAACGCGATCTATGAAGAGGTCGATGCGGTGATGTTGTCCGGTGAAACTACCGTGGGTAAGTATCCAGTTCGATGTGTCGAGCAGCTGGGAGAAATTGCAGAGGCGACAGAGGCGGCGACGGGTCTAGGGTTTACGGACAACCTGATTGCTTCTTCCGATAAGCAGAACCTGGCAATTTCCGCCGTCCAACTTGCTGAGTCACTGGATGCCCAGGGTATTGTCGTGATTACACGACGCGGCTATATGGCGGACTATGTAACGAACTGCCACCCGCACAAAACACGCATTTACGCATTTACCAATGACTCCCAGACTCGCCGCAGGCTGATATTAAACCGCAACCTGACGCCCTATCGGACGGCTTTCAGCTCTGATCCTGAAAAGACATTGCAAACAGCCTTTGAGGTGCTGCTCGATCGAGCGGGGCTGCAGAGCGGCGACAAGGTCGTGGTGATCTCTGACGTGTTGGCAGGCTCAGGTATTGAAGCGATTCAGGTCAGACATCTGCCCTAGAACAACAGCGCTGCAACATCTTTGTAGTCAGAAGCAAAATGTACCTCGATCTCTTCCTTCAGGTAGTCCGGCAGCTCATCGTAGTCGCGTTCGTTATCGATCGGCAAAATGACTTCCGCGATACCGGCGCGTCTTGCTGCGATGACCTTTTCTTTCACCCCACCGATCGGCAGGACCTTGCCTGTTAGGGTCAGCTCGCCGGTCATCGCAATGTTTCTTTTGATGGGTTTGCTCAATGCAAGTGACGTCAGTGCTGATGCCATGGTGATGCCTGCACTGGGCCCATCTTTCGGCGTGGCCCCTTCGGGTACATGCAGGTGGATCATGGCCTTGTCGAAGAACGTCTCTTCGATGCCAAGCTCCGCCAAGTTTGATGCCACATAGCTATAAGCAATCTGAGCGGATTCTGTCATCACGCTGCCCAATTGGCCTGTTTGACGAAATCCTCGACTGCCGTCGTGCACCAGAGAGGCTTCCACGGCGAGAGTGGTTCCGCCAAGCGACGTCCAGGCGAGTCCGTTGACGACACCAACGCCTTTTCTCGGTTTCTGTTTTTTGAAGACCGGAGCGCCTAGGACTTCTTCCACCTGTTGGTTGCTGATAGATATCTTTCGACTGTCGTCATCCAGCAACTGAACGACGGATGCTCGAACCAATCTGGCTAACTGTTTCTCAAGGTTCCTGACGCCCGCTTCTCTGGCGTAACCCTCGATCACTTTCTTGAGCGCGGCATCAGTAATCTTCAGTTTGCTGGAAGGGACGCCTGCCCTCTCCAGTTGTCTGGGCCACAAGTGGTTCTTTGCGATTTGAAGCTTCTCCGAAGTGAGGTAGCCAGCAAGCCGAATGGTTTCCATCCGATCCAGCAACGGTCCCGGGATAGTGTCCAACTGGTTGGCTGTGCAGATAAACAGCACTTTGGAGAGATCCACTCTCAGATCCAGGTAATGATCCAGGAACTCACTGTTCTGCTCTGGATCCAGGACTTCCAGCAGGGCCGAGGCAGGATCTCCCTGATAAGACGCGCCAATCTTATCGATTTCGTCTAGCATGATGACCGGGTTTTGCACGTCAACTTCTTTGAGGGCCTGTATGAACTTGCCTGGCATAGCGCCAATATAGGTTCGACGATGCCCTTTGATCTCCGCTTCGTCTCGCATACCCCCGAGACTGAAGCGATAGAATTTTCTTCCCAGTGCATCAGCAACCGACTTGCCGATCGACGTTTTGCCGACACCCGGTGGGCCGACCAGTAACAAAATGGATCCCGCAATCTCTCCTTTATAGGCGCCCAGTGCCAGGAATTCGATGATACGTTTCTTGACGTCATCAAGGCCGTCGTGGTCTCTATCGAGTACCGTTCTGGCATGATCCAGCACGAGGCTGTCTTCTGAGTACACGCCCCAGGGTACTGACGTCGCCCAATCGAGATAATTTCGAGTGACGCCATATTCTGCTGAGGCTGGCTCGAGGATTTGGAGTTTCTGCAGCTCATCGTCGATACGTGCCTGTGCATGCTCTGGCACGGCTTTACCCGCCAGTCTCTCGCGAAAGGTATCTGCATCGGATTCACGATCATCCTTGGAGATACCCAGTTCCTGTTGAATGACTTTCAGCTGTTGCCGAAGAAAAAACTCTCTTTGTTGTTCCGACAGTTGTTCCTGCGTATCTTCTGCAATCTTGGCTTGCAGGCGCCCGACTTCAAGCTCGCGATTAACGAGCAGAAGTACTTTTTCCATCCGTTCGAGCAGCGGCAGAGTTTCCAAGACATCCTGGAGCTCGTCGGGATCCGCGGAGGTAATGGCAGCGGCGAAATCTGTCAGAGGCGAAGGATCATTCGGACTGAAGTGATTCAGGTACTGTTTGAGTTCTTCGCTATACAAAGGATTCAGGGACATCAGCTCTTTAATGCTGCTGATCAGTGACATTGCGTAGGCGCGCAGTTGGTCATCGCCCGCGTCAGCGGTTTCTTCCGGATAATCGACACGGACCACGTAAGGCGGTGTCGTTCTGATCCATTCCCGAATTCGAACACGCCGTAAGCCTTGCGCGATGAACTGAAGTTTATCTTTGCTCTGGTGAACCCTCAGGATCCTCGACACTACGCCAATATCCTTGCAGTCTTCTGGCCGAGGAGTCTCGGCTTCGCCGGGCACGGCGAAGTTGAGTGCAACCAGCTTGTGGGCGCTCGCAGCGACCGTCTTGATGCCTTCGGCCCATGGGTCCTGATCAACCACAATCGGTTGAATAAGCACCGGGAAATAAGGTCTGGAAGTCAGCGGAATCAGTTGCAGGGTATCAGGCAGGACCTCGTCGGTTCTGGCTGGAGGTTGTGTCCCCTCATTTTGATCGCGCGGAATAAATTCGGTGGCTCCGTTTGGGACCTGATTATCATCTTGCTGGCTCATATTGCCTATGTTGGGACGGATTTCTGATTTTCAAGCGCGTGTTGCCACTGCTGCCCGAGGAGCCCTCCCACAATAAGGACAAGCCCACCCAGGGTTGCCGGATGTATGGCCTCATTGAGAATCAGGTATATGAAGACCAGCGACAAAAACGGTGACAGGAAGATCAGATTGCTGACTCTGGACGCATTACTGGTCAATCGCAGCGCGGTTGACCAGAACAGAAACCCTAGCGCCATTTCCATCACGCCGACATAGACAGCCGAACCAATCCCAGCCGCGGTGACAGTAAACGAGGAGAACCACCAGCAATTGAATGCGACGACCGGCAGCGCCACCAGAAAGTTAAGTGCAAGGCCGATGACCGGGTCCCGGGTATCTCTCATGTTGATGATCCAGTAGCTGGCCCAAATAACCGTGGATGCCAGTGCGAGGATCACCCCTAGCAAACTGAATTCGCCGGTAGACAGTAATCTGCCTTCGGTCGCAATGATGACAACGCCGGTGTAGCAAAGGAATGCGGCGACAAAATCCACGGCTTTCATTTTCTGTTTCAGGATGATTGCCGCCATGGCGGTCAGCACAATCGCCCAGCTGTAGTTAATGGACATTGCAACCTGCGCCGGCAACAGATCATAGGCTCTGAACAGTACTTCGTAGTAGATAACCGGATTCAGCGCACCGGCGATGAGTGTCATCTGCCAGTGTTCTTGAAAACTGCGAAGTAGCGTCTTGCCGCCCTGCTGCACCATCGCGACGACAACGAGAACGAAAGTGGCGGTCAGCGTGGCGTAAAAAAGTAGTTGTTGTGTCGTCAGGTGTTGCAGCGAGAATTTGAATGCCGTTGCCACCGTGGACCAGCAGGCAACTGCTGCTAGACCGAAAAGGATGGCGCGGGTGTCGTTTTTCATTCTGTGAAGATACCTTTCGCAGCATCAGAATGATGCTTTATCAGTATTCGGAGAGGAACGCTATCACTGCATCAGATTCGTGTTTGCGTAACACGAATCTTCGATGCAGTTGTCGCGTCTACGAATGAGCTTGCTCATTCGTAATTGGTGCCCGGGGCCGGACTTGAACCGGCACGACCTTGCGGTCACAAGATTTTAAGTCTCGCGTGTCTACCAATTTCACCACCCGGGCGTTCTGCTGAATCGCAGGCGCGCGTAGTTTAACGCCTAGTGCATCCTCATCAAACCTTCTTGGATACAACTTGCAACCAATACGCCCTGCGCTGTGTAGATTTCGCCCCGGGTGAAACCTCGTGCGTTACTGGTTGAGGGGCTATCCAGGCTGTAAAGCAGCCAGTCATTCACCGAAACGGGATGATGGAACCAGATCGCATGATCCAGTGATGCCCCCTGAAGCTGCTCACTGATATAGCTGCCGCGGTGAGGTAGTCGTGCTGTGCTCAAGAGCATTTCATCAGACTGGTAAGCAAGCAGCGCCATATTGAGCAGTTCGTCTTCTGGCGCCTGACCATTGGCTTTTAGCCATACGTTTTGTTTGGGAGACTGGGGAGATTGTTCCATTAAGGCGCGGTGGTCTTCTCGAAAACTGAGAAAAGGTCGCTGCTTCAACCCTTCCACCATCTTATTCTCGTCTGGCGGTGACAATCCTTCTGGCTCACGCAGCTGGTGTTCCAGACCTGGTTCTCTTACATGAAAAGAGGTGTCCATATTAAATATTGCCTCTCCTCCCTGTATCACCACAACCCGGCGCGTGGAAAAGGATCTGCCATCACGAATACGTTCCACTTCAAATACCGCCGGAATCCGCCAGTCCCCGGGTTTCAGGAAATAGGCATGCAGCGAATGGGGCTGGTGGTCGACTTCTACGGTTCTCGCAGCGGCCATCAGTGCCTGGGCAATAATCTGGCCACCGAACAAACGTTTTCGTCGAGCCGCAGGATGGTGACCACGAAACAGGTTGCTGTCGATCTGTTCCAGGTCGAGCAGTGAAACCAGTTCATCAAAAGGGGCGGTTGTTGCGGTCATTGGCTGGCCATTGTTAAAGTGACATACATCGTGCCACTATCAAGACAGACTATCTACAGTGTGACCCATGAGCGTTGACTCACTAGACCAATCCCAGGCGGCCACGACAGACGGGCGAAAGCTCAGAAGCGAGGACAGCAAGCGGCGTATTGTTTCCGCCATGCTGCAACTTGTGCGTGAAGGGAAAATGGCACCAACCGCAGAAGAGGTCGCCAATCGTGCTGAGGTGGGATTGCGAACCGTGTTTCGACGATTCAAGGATATGGAGAGTCTATACGCCGAAATGTCTGTGGCGATTAATGAGAAAGTTGATTCCATCGTTGACGCCAGTCTTGACAGTCGAGATTGGCGCGAGAATTTGACCCAGATGGTCGACCGTCGGCTGCAGGTGTATGAGGTCATCATGCCCTATCGCGTTGCCGCAGAAGCTCTGAAATTTCAATCAACGGTTCTGTTGAACCGTCATATGGAAATTGTCAGGGAGGAGCGGCAAAGGCTATTAACTATCCTGCCGGAGTCGCTGCTGGAAGACCGCCCCCTGATCGAAGGCCTTGAGGCTGCCCTCTCCTTCGATATGTGGAACCAGCTAAGGAACGATCAGAGACTCAATGCCCAGGAAGCCGGCGCTGTGGTCACCAGAATCGTCAGTAGTCTGCTCGCCGACGCTAATTCGTGAAAATCGGATTCAATTAGGCTAGACTTGCGCGCCTGCGGCTTAGGCCGTCAGTTAAGCACGGGTGGCTGAGTGGTGAGGCAGCGGATTGCAAATCCGTATCACGCCGGTTCGAATCCGGCTCCGTGCTCCACGCTATCCCCGATATTTCTTCTCGAGATCCACCGGCCGGGTTTGCGAGACCATAATCGACATCTCAGTCCGAACCTGTTGCCAGAAATTCAGATCCTCGTCTTCGCTAATCAGCGCAGGCATGTACATGGCGATAGACTCAGGCGTCCAACCGCCATCCAGCATCCTGGCCGCCTTCGCTTCAAATGGGTTGTCATATTGCTTCATCGGAACCTCCTCATGGTTTGCTCGGGGTTAGTACGGGTAAAGAAACAGCGCGACCGCCTGAACAATAATCGTGGTCATGGTCAGACCGATCAGGATGAAAACGGCCTTGTCCGCCCGGCTGTATCGGCTCCTCTTTTCCTGGTTCATCTTTGACTCCATCGGGTTAACTCATGAGACGCATTCTGTGCATGTGGACGTTAAACACTGGTCATCGCGAGCCAAGAGGCGGTCATGCTAAGCTTTTTGTATGTCGTATCAGCTCTCCAATCTGGCCACGCTCTCGCAGGCAACCTTTAACTACCTCGATGAGCATGGTTACGATGCAGAGGATATTTTTCGTCGCGCGGGACTGGATCCATCTAAAAGAACGGACCCTGACTATCGCTATCCGGTGAACGAGATCGTTCGCATGTGGCGAATCGCCATCAGCGAAACCAAACACGCCTGTCTTGTCTATGATGTGGTGAAGTACGTAGAGCCCTGGATGATGCACGCCGTCGGTCATGCCTGGGTATCCAGTCAAAACCTGCTGCAGGCGCTGCAACGCCTGGAGCGCTTTCACCGAATGCTTAGCACGAATGTTTACTTCAGGCTTGAGAAGCTTCAGGGTGCCTGGCAGTTAGTGGGTGGTGTAAAAAATCCCTATGAACACCCAGCCACTGACGCCACGCTGGCCTTTATGCTGGAGATGTGCAGAAGGTCTTTCGGTGAGGATCTGACGCCTTTGCAGGTTCAGATGACCAGACTCGAGCCGATGGATGCAGCGCCCCTGAAAAACTTTTTTCGGTGCGCGATTGATTATGGCCGTGACGAAAACGTCATGATCTTCAATTCCTCCGATCTGAACCGAAAGCTCAGCAGCGCAAATCCCGTCGTGGCAGCGGCCATGGACAGTGTGATCATGGATTACCTCGCCCGTTTTGATGCCTCAGATATTGCCAACCGTGTTCGACAGACCGTCGCGGCCTATCTGGTTCATGGTGAGCCGGATAAACAGATGATTGCGGACGAGCTGAATATGAGCGCGCGGACACTTCAGCGCCGATTGGAAGAACAGGAAACCTCGGTCAAAGAGATTATCGATCAAACAAGGCACCAACTGGCGCTTGAATATCTTTCGCAAGAGCATCTTTCGGTAAAGGAGGTCGCTTTCAGCCTTGGTTTTAATGACGCATCGAATTTTTCCCGCGCATTTAAACGCTGGGAAGGACAATCTCCGAAGGATTTCAGAAAAGCTTTATAGGGTTCAGTCTGGATCGTTGGTCATGCCAGACGACAGATCCGGCCACGCGAGCTTGAGGTACTCATACATTGACCAGAGAGTCAGTCCGGCAGAGATGTAGAGCAAAGTGTATCCGACAATCATCGGGTCACTTTTCCCGGGACCGGCGCCCAGAAGCAGAATGATGGCAATCATCTGAAAAATGGTTTTTATCTTCCCCAATAGGGAAACGGCGACCCCACGCATTTCACTATATCGAGCCATCCATTCCCGGAGTGCCGATACGACGATCTCACGTCCTACGATCACCAGTGCAGGCACCGCGAGTATTGCACTGGCGTGCACCTCCACAAGCAGTACCAGCGCCACCACGACGATCAATTTGTCGGCAACTGGATCCAGAAAAGCTCCGAAGGGCGTTGTCTGGCCCCACTTACGGGCCAGGTAACCATCGAGCCAGTCCGTGACCGAGGCCACAGAGAATACCAGAGCAGACGCCAGGTAACGCCACTCGACGGGGGCGAGATAGAACACAATCACCAAGACCGGGATCATCGCGATGCGAAGACTGGTAAGAATGTTTGGAGTGCTGATGCCTTTGATGATCATGTGGCTAGTCTACTGGTTATGAAGGGTCGCATAAATCTGATCTGCGAGAACCCGACTGATACCCTCAACCTTAGCAAGCTCTTCGGCACTGGCACTGGACACCTGAGCGGTTCCGCCAAAGTGTCGTAGCAGTGCTCTTCGTCTTTTGGGTCCGACGCCCTCAATACCTTCCAGCACAGATTCCGTTCGCTTCTTGCCGCGGCGATTTCTATGTGCAGTAATCGCGAAACGGTGGCTCTCATCTCGAATATGCTGGATGAGATGAAGTGCCGGATTATCGGGCGGCAAATCCAGTTCGGGACCGCCGGACACAATGATCGATTCGAGACCCGCCTTTCGCGAGGGTCCTTTGGCGACACCAACCAGCATCACGCCCTCGATCTGCAGCGCCTTGAGAATGTTTTCCGCTTCCCGCAGCTGACCTTTACCACCGTCAATAAACAGTATGTCTGGCACGCTTCCCTCTCCTTTTTTTATTCGGGTATAGCGTCTGTTCAATGCCTGCGCCATGGCGGCATAGTCATCGCCAGGCGTGATGCCATCAATATTGAAGCGTCGATAGTCGGATTTGAGCGGTCCGTTCTGGTCGAACACAACGCAGGACGCAACGGTCGCTTCACCCGAACTGTGAGAGATATCAAAACATTCGAGCCTGGTTGGCATTTCGTCCATGGAAAGCGCTGCCTGCAATGATTGGAAACGCTGTTCCAGATTGTTTCGATTAGCGACATGGGAACCCAGGCTCTGCTCGGCGTTGGTAACAGCAAGTTCCACCCATCGCTTTCGCTGGGAGCGAACGTTGTCAGATATGAGCACTTTTCGACCGGCTTTTTCTGTCAGCGCGTTTTCAAGCAACAACTTATCCTCGACCCGAGCGTTAACAACGACTTCCGGCGGCGTTTCGCGCCCGCCAGCACCACCCAGGTAGAACTGCGGAAGAAACGCCGCAAGCACACTGGATTCGTCCTCGTCCAATCGCGTTTTAGGGAAATAGGTTTTATTACCGAGTAGTCGACCGCCCCTGATGAACATCACCAGCACGCAGACACCTGCCGGTTTAATGACGGCTGCCATGACATCGATATCGCCCTGGTTGCCAACGACGTATTGTTGTTCCTGAATCTTTCTCAGGTGCGTCAGCTGATCGCGGTAGTGCGCGGCTTTTTCAAACTCAAGTTTGCCAGATGCCGCCTCCATCTTGTCCGCATAGTCCTGCATCACGGCATTGCTTTTGCCTTCAAGAAACATGATCGCGTGTTCCACATCATCGGCATAATCTTCGGGTGTTACCAGATCGCAACAGGGACCGGAACAACGTTTGATCTGGTACTGCAGGCAGGGACGGGTCCGGTTTTTAAAGAAGGTGTCTTCACATTGGCGCACCTGAAACACCTTCTGAAGAATATTCAACGAATCACGAACACTATATGCCGAGGGAAACGGTCCGAAATAGCGGCCTTTCCTTTTCTGAGCGCCCCGATGAAAAGCCAGTCGAGGAAATTTGTCTTCAGATGAAAGAAAAATATAGGGGTAAGATTTGTCATCTCTGAAGACGATGTTGTAAGGCGGCTTGTATTCCTTGATCAGAGACTGTTCCAGTAACAGCGCTTCGGTCTCGCTGCCGGTGACGGTGTATTCAACCTCTTGGATATGACTCACCAGCGCCATCGTTTTTGAATCCAGCGCCGTGGTCCTGAAGTAGCTGGAAACCCGAGACTTCAGATTTTTCGCTTTGCCAACGTACAGGATCTCGCCTGCTCCGTCGTACATCCGATAGACGCCAGGCCTGGATGGCAGGGTCTTGATAAATGATTTGGCGTCAAATTTGATCATGAGTACGCCATGTTACCGGCCAGTTGTACCGTATCCAAAAACATCTGTCTGGTGAGCCGGCCTGTCTGAGTGTTGTAACGACTGCAGTGATAGCTGTCGACGATCTGCAGCCCTTCGACGTGATGGACAGCGCCATGACCAAAGGGGAAATCCGCCTGACGGGCTCCCAGCGCTTTTACAACGGCTTTGTGTGCAACCCCGCCCAGAACGAGCAGCGTGGCATCAGGAATAAGGCGATGTGCCTCAAGTTCATCTTTTAGATAACGGGAGCAGTTGTTGACCTCTTGCGCAGAAGGCAGATTTTTAACGGGCAGGCATTTCACTGCATTCGTGATTTTTACACGACCGGTGAGTTTAAGGCTGGCCAGCACATCGTGTAACAGGTTGCCGGAGGCATCGCCAACAAAGGGTATGCCGGTTTTGTTTGCGCCATGTAATCCGGGGGCCAGGCCAACGATCAGTAGCGAGGCTTCTGAGGGTCCATGCGCCGGTACCGGCTTGTTCCAATAGTCGGGGTGTTTTACCGACAGTCGTTTGAACTGATTCACCAGTCTTCGGCAACGACGGCAGTTTTCTGAAGGATAGCGATGTGCAGGGAAAGAGTCGGGCATCACGCCCTTATTGTACGCGTTAAGCCGCAACTTCGGCATCGATGATGCCGTGTTTGATCGCCAGCTTGGTTAAACCGACATCGTTTTTCAGACCAAGTTTTTCAAACACCCGATAACGGTAGCTATTCACTGTCTTCGGGCTGAGAGAAAGCTTCTCTGAAATTTCTTGGACCTTGTGTCCCATAATCACCATCAACGTGATCTGCATTTCGCGCGAGGACAGTTGATCGAACGGCGAGCTTTGGGCTTCAGAGAACGGTCGTAAGGCCAGTTGTTGGGCAATTTCCGCACTGATATAGCGTTGACCGGAATACACCTTGCGAATCGCCAACAGCATTTCATCAACGTTAGCCCGCTTCGTCAGGTAACCGGAGGCGCCTACATTTAAGAGTTTTGACGGGTAAGGTTCATCTTCATAAATGGTCACCGCCAGGATTTTGGCGTCGGGGTGCGCGCGCAGACATCGTCGGGTCGCCTCTAGTCCCCCGATGCCGGGCATCTGGATATCCATGAGAACGACATCTGGCTTGTGCTTTCGCACCAATTCAACGGCCTCTTCACCGCTACCTGCATCACCGACAATGTCGATGCCTGGAATGTCTTCCAGCAGTCGCCGAGTGCCGATCCGCACCAGTTGGTGGTCGTCTACGACTATGATTCTGATCACGCTTATCTCCTGCTATCCCTGGCGAACGCGTCCTTCAAGTTATGAGGACAAGATAAACCCAGGCGTTGGAGATTGGAAGCCGGTGTTCACCGGCTTCCGACGACCGATATCTCGTGCCAATGCTGTGGGATTTCTCCTACAGCCCATACCAGCTAAGCACCAGTAAAGGCCTGCAGGCCGGTCTGAGCGCGACCGAGAATCAGCGCGTGGATGTCGTGGGTACCCTCGTAGGTATTCACAGTCTCTAGATTCATGACGTGGCGGATGACGTGGTATTCGTCGGAGATGCCGTTACCGCCATGCATGTCTCGTGACAAACGGGCAATGTCCAATGCCTTGCCGCAGTTATTGCGCTTCATGAGTGAGATATTCTCTACGGGGCAATCGTCTTCGTCCATCATACGACCGATTCTAAGCGCACCCTGAAGACCCAGTGCAATTTCTGTCTGCATGTCCGCCAGTTTCTTTTGAATCAGCTGGTTTGCCGCGAGTGCTCTTCCGAACTGTTGACGCGCCAGGGTATAGTTCAGGCCAGCCTGCCAGCAGAACTCTGCCGCACCCATGGCACCCCAAGCGATACCGTACCTGGCCTTGTTCAGGCAACCGAATGGTCCTCCCAGGCCCTTGACGTTAGGCAGCAGATTGTCCTCTGGAATCTCACAATCGCTGAGCACAATCTCACCGGTGACCGAAGCTCTCAGACTGAATTTGCCTTCGATTTTTGGTGTTTCGAATCCAGGTGTACCTCGTTCAACGACGAAGCCACGGATTACGCCATCCAGCTTCGCCCAGACGACAGCCAGATCCGCGATGGGTGAATTGGTGATCCACATCTTTGCCCCATTGAGCAGATAGCCACCGTCGATCTTTTCCGCGCGGGTAATCATGCTGCCCGGGTCAGAACCGTGATCAGGTTCTGTGAGTCCGAAACAGCCCACCCACTCACCGGTGGCAAGTTTCGGCAGGTATTTTTCCCGCTGTTCTTCCGTACCATAGGTATAAATCGGGTGCATGACGAGTGAGGACTGAACGCTCATCGCGGAGCGGTACCCGGAATCAACACGTTCAACCTCGCGTGCTACCAGCCCGTAGGACACATAGTTCACGTTTGAGCAGCCATATTTCTCAGGCAATGTCGGGCCGAGGAGCCCGAGTTCTCCCATTTCGTTCATGATTTCGCGGTGAAAAAACTCATCACGATAGGCTTGTTGGACGCGAGTCTGGAGTTTTTCCTGGGCGTAGGCCCTGGCGGAATCCCGAATGAGTCGCTCGTCTTCGGAAAGCTGGTCATCCAGCTGAAAAGGGTCTTGCCAGTTAAAACTCGCCATGGTGTCCTGCTCGAATGGTTGAAAGCGGCGCATTATATAAGCTCTGGCGTGTCGGTGCATGGACGCGAGGTAAACAAACTCTTTCATTCAGGCGGTTCGGCCCAGTGGATGCGGTTGGACGAAGTCTGATATGGCCGCAAGCGTATGGGTGCCAGCATGATCTCCTTCGGTTTGACGCGCATACCGGTCAAACCCGATGCCACCGTTACGACCAAAAATTATTCGATTCAAATGATTTCGCAGGGATGGCGCTTGGTTGGAACCGCAAATGTGTAAGCAACAGACGCGGAAGTCATTGCCGTCTACGTCGAAAAATTTCAGCCCGAGAACTATACAGACGAGGTCAGACACCATATGCTCAAAGCGATCGAGCAAACGGGCAATGGCGAAGACATATCGTCGCGCATGAAAAGCGCGAGGAAGCAAACAACATCGACATTATGGGAGCGATCAAGGAAAGACTGACGGATTTCGGTTCTGGAAAGAAAGTTGCGTAGCCTTAAGCAAAGAGGAAACCTGCAAAGAAAGCCCCAGCCAAGAAAGCTCACAAAAAGGAAGTCCAGCAAATAGTAAGAGGTAGTCACTGGGCCAATGAAGGGTTACTCCACGCGTGATGTGGCTGAGCTGCTTGAGCTTTCACCAGACACCATCCGGGAAATTGCCCGGGCTGGTGTCCTTGCGCCAAGCAGAACAGAGGGCAATCAGTATCGTTTCGATTTTCAGGACATCATTGTCCTGCGTACAGCAAAAGAACTCATGGATGCTGGGGTTCGCCGCGCGCAGATCAATCATGCCCTCTTTAAACTTAAGTCCCGATTACCTTCCAATCGCCCGCTGACTTCACTGCGCATTGCCGGTGACGGTGGCAAAGTCGTCATCCGCGAAGAAGACCAGGTTTATGATCCCGATTCAGGTCAGATCCACTTCAACTTTGCTGTGGCCGATCTCGCGGGCACCGTTGCGCCCCTGGCGAGGCAAGCAGCGGAAGAAGCCGAGGGTAGTGATCAGCTTTCGTCCGATGACTGGTTTGATCTTGGCGTCGACCTTGAAGCGGTTTCGCCAGAAGATGCCCCGGCAGCTTACCTTCGAGCCCTCGAACTGGATCCTTATCACTCAGACGCTCATGTGAATATAGGTCGACTCCTTCAGGAAGCCGGTGAGTACGAGGCCGCTGAGGATCATTACAACCGTGCTCTGGATGCAGAACCAGACAATGTCCTTGCTGCATTCAATATGGGCACTCTGTTCGAGGATATGGGGCGCGTACAAGATGCGATTAGTGCCTACAAACGCGCTACCAATCTTGCTGATGCACACTATAACTTATCGAGACTTTATGAACTTGTTGGTGAGCACGCGGAGGCCCTCAAACACCTTAAGACCTATCGAAGCCTGATAGATCCAAGTTAGTCGTCCGTCAGGTAGCGGCGTTTTAACGACATCAATTTCAAGGAAGAAAGCCAACCCATGGAGCAACGTAAAGAAACGAGAATCGACTATAACGTCAGATTCTTTGTACATGTTCATGAATCTAAAGATGAGCCTGATATGGTGGGCTTGTCTCTCGAATGCGAAGCGATCGACTTCTCCGCGCACGGTGTCCAATTTTCAACCAACGCGGTACTCACCGCCGGCACGCTGGTTAATGTCACGATTGGCATCGGGGAGCCATTCGCGATGTACATGCTGAGAGGCGAAGTCCGCTGGGTGCGCCCTAAAGATGAGGCGGTGTACATGGGTATTCTGCTGACACCAGCTGAAAACACTGACCTTGATCGATGGCTGGCCAACTTCGATGAGCTTTTTCCTGGCAACAATTAGCGACCATCCAGGCGGACCACCGTCCTTAATATCTGCTCATAGCTCTGTTTGAGCTCATCATCATTGATCAGGGATCTCGAGTCCCGCGGAGTGTGCAACTTCTGCAACAATTCTGCATTTAAAGCATGAAACGCCAGGACAGGCACGCCGGCGTTTCTGAAGGGTAGCCAGTCGCCGGTAATATCCCGCAGATGAACCTCGGGGATTCCTGAAGGTACAAGACAGCGCAGCTCCCCCGAGCTGTTTCTATCGAGTTTTAACGGTGCGGTACCCAGTGTATCCAAATTCACCATGTAGTCAGGAAGCGGGCTATGCGCTACAAAGTGACGGGATCCGACCAGACCTTTCTCTTCTCCGGTAAACAGCACGAGTCGGATGGTGTGATTCGGCGGGTTGGTCTTAAAGTAGTTAACCAGAGAAAGCGTGACGACTACCCCACTCCAATTGTCTGCGATGCCGTGTGACACTCCAAATTTGTCATGATGCGCGCCGATCAAAATCTGCTTCTCCGATTTTCCGCGAATATCACAAACAAGATTGTTGCCGAATCGCTGAGAAACGAATTGTTTGTCTAGCTTGTCGCAGCCCAATTCAGAGAGATAACGCCAGGCAAGATCTTCCCGTTCGCTGTTGGCCATTGGCACCTGGTTTAGTGGCGTTAAATCCAACGCTGAATTCACGCTAAGTTCGCGCGCAGGATGTTCGCAGGGCGGCGTGTTCTGGCACCCGAAAAGCAGGAAAAGACTAGTGAATAACAGGTTTCGAAGTCTCAAGCGCAGATCTCAGCAGGCGTTGGCCTAATAAAACCAGCCGCCCCTCGTATCGATTAACCCCGTCAATGGAATACTCAAACCTGTACTCTCGCCAGAGTCGCCACTGGTCATTTTGATCGCGACTGGCAGAAAGTCGAATTTGCTGCACGGTTTGATCAAGAAGTTGAACGCCCTCTTTCTGACATTCACGGCGAGCAAACTGCAGCGCAAGGGCTTTTGCCTGATTGGCGTCGAACCAGAAATAAACACCGCCACACAGGCAAGCAAAGATAAACAGCGATTCCATAATGCGCAGCCTAAACGCTTAACAAGCCGAGGGGAATCCAGTATATTGCGCCCTTCGCTGATCAGCGCTCTGATTAGTGTTCCTCGGAGGGGTGGCAGAGCGGTTGAATGCACTGGTCTTGAAAACCAGCGATGGGTTAAACCATCCGAGAGTTCGAATCTCTCCCCCTCCGCCAATTCTTAGTTCACAACGCGATCGACCATCTGCCCTTCAAGCGCCGCTTGCACCCAGGTCAGAGGTGGCGGCAGTACGTAAAACACCAGTTTTTGAACGTATCCCAGGAGCGGGCACGCCCAAATGCCTTCGACGTATTGCTCGTCCCTCAATGCCTTTGAGGCGGCTCAAGAATCATCCTCAAGCACGACATTGAAGGTTTTTCTGATGAGCCTCGCATCACCGTGCCAGATCTCGAAGCGCCATTCACCCGGGACGATCTCCCAGAATTCATCGAACCCATACCCATGGAGGCTTGGTTCTCCAATGCGGATGTACTTGCTCTCAACAGACTTCTGGTAGACGCGGCCGTTGGGGTGGTGCAGACCAGGCTCAGGAAAGCGAATGATCGATTGAACCGCTACTTTTTGGCCAGGTGGCGTGGAATTCAGGCTGTATTGGAAGCCGAAATTGGTACCGACTCGACCGGGTATTTCGGTGGTCTTGTTGGTGAATCGAATGCCGGAAACTGTATCAATCGCGAGCGTTTTACTTGATGAACCGCTGTAGCGGCGGGAACTTGATGCTTCGAATATGCCGTAGCCGTAGATTTCCGCGACGCTGATATGGAGTACCTCTTCGTCTCCATGCGCGACAGCAGCCAAAACCAACAGCACGGACAGGAAAATTGTCCGGTTCAAAACGGTCCCCCAACCTGATGCTCCACGCGTTCAATGTACAACAAATTTCCGGGTAACGGCAGGTGAAACTTTCGCGCTTCCCGTGGTTCGAAATAACCTAAACCTTTGTTTTATATGGCAATGAAGAAACGAAATGCTGTGGATTTTCTTGCGTTTTGGAGAGGGTCACGTACAATTTTTACTTTAAGTCCCGTTGCCACATCAGGAGATCAATGCAAATGGCTGAGACACAAGTAGCAACACATCACGAGTCGGCAATTGCGTCCACGAACAAGGTGCTGCGCAACACTTACCTGTTGCTCTCTATGACACTCTTGTTCAGTGCCGCGATGGCGGGCGTCGCAATCATGATCGACGCACCTTACCTGGGCTTGCTTGCCCTGGTTGGCTTTATTGGTCTGTTCTTCGCAGTCCACAAGACTCAAAACAGTGTCTGGGGTCTGATCTGGACGTTCGCGCTAACGGGTTTTATGGGTTTCACTCTAGGACCAATCATCAATATGTATCTGGCTACTGCGAACGGTGCCAGCATCGTCATGCAGGCAATGGGCCTGACTGGCCTGATCTTTTTCTCATTGTCCGGGTATGTCTTGGTCACGAAGAAGGATTTCTCCTTCATGGGCGGATTCCTGTTCACTGGCCTTATGGTCGTCATCGGCGCAGTACTGCTGATGTGGGGTGCGAGCTTTTTCGGCTACTACATGTCCGGAGCTCACCTCGCGATTTCTTCTGCCATCGTTCTGCTGATGTCGGGCTTTATTCTTTATGACACCAGCCGCATCATCAATGGCGGTGAAACCAACTACATCATGGCGACGGTTTCCCTCTATGTGAGCATCTACAACCTCTTCACCAGCCTGCTCCACCTTCTGGGCGCGCTCGGCGACGAGTAATTCGGATGTGCAACAAAGCCCTGGTATGGATACCATGCCGGGGCTTTTTTGTTTCTGACGGTACCCTCGTGTGAAATTCGCCATCGTCGTTCAGGGAAACCCCTACGCTTCCCAGAGCTGTCACTCTGCTTTGTCGTTCGCTCAGGCCGTGATTGAGGGTGGCCACGAAGTACTGCGCGTTTTTTTCTATCACGACGGTGTGCTTATCGCGAATCGACTGACCGCACCTCCCCAGGACGAACAAGATATCTGTGCTGACTGGCAATCGTTTGCAGCGAAACATGACGTCGAACTGATCGCCTGTATTGCATCTTGCCTGCGTCGCGGGGTGCTGGACGAGACAGAAGCAGAGCGATATGAAAAAGAGGCGTCAACGATAGCCCCGGAATTCGTGATCTCAGGTCTGGGCCAGCTAATTGATGCCACCATGAATGCTGATCGCGTTGTGACGTTCGGAGCTTGAATGAGTTCAATACTGTTCATATTCAGCGGCGCGCCGCACACAAGTCTGAATGCCCAGGAAGGACTGGATGCTCTGCTGATGGGATCTGCTTTCACGGAGTGTCGCCTTTTGTTTTTGGGTGACGGTGTCCTGCAGCTAGTTCCTGATCAGAGTGGAGAAGCGATAGGCCGTCGAAATTTTCCGTTGGGCTACGGTGCCCTGAATGACTACGGCGTCAGTAAGATCGCCTGTCGTACCTCCGACCTCGATGCTTATAATCTCGATCCCGGGAAGCTCCTGCTGGATGTTGAAGCGCTGGACGATTCAGCATGCCGAATATGGATCGAAGATGCCGACAAGGTGCTCAATTTCCGATGATTCTACATACGATCAATAAACCAGCAGCGCTGCGTCTTTGCGAAAAACTGATCCGAGCTGACGATCAGGTGATTCTGATCGAAGAAGGTGTGTATCTGGCTAACACCGACATGCCTGGAGAGGTTTCCGTGATTTGCACAGACGCCATGGCGCGAGGCTGGGATGTGGGTGATGTGAAGCAGATCGACTATGCTGAATTTGTCTCTCTCACTGTGCAGGCGGAAAAGGTCTGCAACTGGTTTTAGCCATGGTGGAAAAAGATTCCGAAGGCTTCTTAAGAGATCTGAACGACTGGTCTGAAGAAATCGCTCAGGAATTGGCGGCGCAGGATGGCATAAAGCTCTCATCAGACCACTGGGAAATTATTCATCTCGTTCGTGACTACTACACGCATTACCGTCTTTTCCCGCAGAATCGGGTTCTGGTAAAACGCATCGGCGATGCGCTCGGCAAAGAGAAAGGTACCAGCATTCATCTCATGACGCTGTTTACTGGAAAACCAGCCAAAGTTCTCGCACGAATATCGGGTTTACCTAAGCCACCGAACTGCGACTAGATCTGCGCTGAAAAATTAACGACGTCGCCGACGATGATGAGCGTTGGTGTCTGGATCTGAGTGCGGGCGACCAGCCCAGGCATCGACTCCAGCGTTCCTTTCAATACCTGCTGTTCCGGTGTTGTCCCTTTGGAAACAATGGCGACCGGTGTGGATGCCTCCCTTCCGGCGTTCATCAACTGCTGACAGATGGTCGCAAGACCACCGAGTCCCATGTAGAAAACAACGGTTTCCATGGGATGAACGAACTCCTGCCAGGGAAGATCTACTTTGCCGTCTTTAGGATGGCCTGTGACAAACCGAACGCTTTGAGAAAGTTCCCTGTGGGTCAAAGGAATACCGGCGTAAGCGGCGCACCCAGAAGCCGCGGTGATGCCAGGAACCACCTGGAACGGGATGTTTCCCTCGATCAGTTTTTGAATCTCTTCGCCGCCTCGACCAAAGATAAAGGGGTCTCCACCCTTCAGTCGAAGCACTCGCTTGCCGTCTTTCGCCAGCCTGACCAGCAGATCGTTAATATCTTCCTGACTCGTCGACTTGTAACCGCTCCGTTTACCGACGAATTCCATCTCTGCATCGCGGCGTACTCGATCAAGGACTCGCGGTGAGACGAGATTATCATAAAGCACGACCTCTGCTTTCTGCATTAACTGCAAAGCGCGAAGTGTGAGAAGATCGGGATCGCCGGGCCCGGCGCCCACCAGGTAAACCTCGCCTGAGGTAACCGTCTTCTCAGTATCAAACAGATAACTTTCCGCCGTTACACTGTCGCCGGACATGGCCGCTTCTGCGCCAGGCGTGGTTAAAAAGTCCTCTGTCTGCCGGCGACGGCGATCAATATCTGGCAAAAGGTCTTTCAACTTGTCCCGCGTTTTCGCCAGGAATCCCGCCAGCTGCGTGATCCGTTCCGGTAGCAGCAGTTCGATCTGTTCCCTGACATAACGGGTCAAAACAGGCGCGCCACCCGCGGATCCGACGGAAACCACTAAAGGTGACCGATCGATGATTGCCGGAAACGTGACGGTACATAATTCCGGAGAATCAACAACATTGACCAGGATGTTTTTTGCTGTCGCATCCCCCGATACTTCTCGATTGACTGTCTCGTTTTCGGTTGCGGCGACGACGAGTACTTTGTTATCGAGATGGGATGATTCGTACGTTGCTGATAACAGCTCATGATCCCTGAGTGTTTCTTTCAGGGCACCAGAAATCTCAGGAGCAACCAACGTGATTCGAGCGCCTGCTTTCAGCAGTAGCGTTACCTTGCGGAGTGCAATTTCACCACCGCCAACGACCAGCACATGGCGCCCCTTGAGGTCCAGGTGCAAAGGCAGGTAGCGCATCTTTGCTACAGGTTGATGGTGGCATCACCACCCATGAAGGACTGTAGTGCCTGGGGCACACGAATAGAGCCATCAGCCTGCTGGTAGTTCTCGAGCACAGCCACCAAGGTCCGGCCTACGGCCAGTCCTGAGCCGTTTAAGGTGTGCAGCAGTTCCGGTTTCCCTGTTTCGGGGTTGCGCCAGCGTGCATGCATACGCCTTGCCTGGAAATCGAGGAAATTACTGCACGATGAAATCTCACGATATTTGCCCTGCCCTGGCAGCCAGACTTCGAGGTCAATGGTTTTAGCGGCAGCAAAGCCAAGATCGCCACCGCAGAGATTCATGACCCGATACGGCAGATCCAGTTTCTGCAGAATGGTTTCTGCATGTCCCGTCAGTGTATCGAGGGCTTCCCAGGACTCACCGGGTCGCACCATCATGACCAGCTCAACTTTTTCGAACTGATGCTGGCGAATCATGCCTCGGGTATCTTTGCCGTAGCTACCGGCCTCTCTACGAAAACAGGGACTGTGGCAGACCAGTTTTTGTGGAACGTCTTCTGCCGCGAGAATTTCATCCCTGGCGATGTTGGTCACCGGAACTTCGGCGGTTGGCACGAGGAAGAAGTCACGATCATCCATGAGTCGAAACTGATCTTCTTCAAACTTGGGTAGCTGGCCGGTACCAAGGAGCGAATCTCGGTTTACGATAAAGGGCACATAGATTTCTTCGTAGCCGTGTTCCCGCGTATGTACATCCAGCATGAATTGCGCGAGTGCACGATGCAGTCGCGCGATTTCTCCACGAAGCGTGACAAAACGAGAACCAGTAATCTTGGTGGCAACCTCAAATCCCATTTTTCCTGACTCATGCGTCAGGTCCACATGATCTTTGGGTTCAAAATCTAATTCTGGTACATCACCCCAACGACGGATTTCGACATTGTCATCTTCCGTGCCACCTTCAGGCACCGATTCGTCCGGAACGTTGGGAATCGCCATCAGTAGTTCGTTGAGTTCGACTTGAACTTCATCAAGGCTCGCTTTACGTTCAGCCAGCTGGTCTCCCAGATCTGACACTGCATCCAGCAAAGGCTGGATGTCCTCGCCTTGGGCTTTGGCCTTGCCAATCGCTTTGGATCGACTGTTTCGCTCCGCCTGGAGCTCTTCAGTCTCGACCTGAAGGACCTTGCGCTTTTCTTCCAGTGACTGAATTGAGGAGACATCCAGAGTAAAGCCTTTCCGAAGCAATCGCTGCGCCGTGTTTTCAATGTCCTGTCTGATCAATTTTGGGTCGAGCATGGTCGTACTACGTAAAGTTGCGGTGTTTAACGGGGCGCAATCTTAACAGAATTAGTTCGTAAACTGACGTGTCGCAAGGATACCCAGCCAGGCACCCAGAATGCTGAGCATCACGGAGCCAAACACGTACAGACTGGCTGCGACAAGACGCCCTTCCTGTATCAGGCCAATCGCTTGCAGCGAGAAGGTCGAAAATGTGGTGAACGCCCCAAGAAAACCCACCATCAGCAGCGGGCGCCAGATTTCCGGCAGGAGCGCCCTTTCATAGATCAATACGAAGCAGATCCCGATGGCAAAGGAACCTGCCACGTTGGCGATCAAGATCCCGTAGGGAAATTCAGCGCCAAGTGCCTGCTCAGACCAGACGGTAACACCGTACCTGGCAAGAGACCCGATGGCGCCTCCGAGGGCAATGGCGACCAGCATCCCCATCAGTTATCCCTCGGATAACGTTTGAAATCGCTTGCGTCGTTCAACTGTCGCAGGTATCCGAGCTTCTCCTGAATTTTGGATTCCAGACCCCGATTCACCGGATGATAAAACTGCCTACCGGCAATGTCTTCCGGTACATATGATTCACCGGGTACAAAGGCGTCCTCAAAATCGTGCGCGTACCTGTAATCTTCACCGTAGCCCATGTCGGTCATCATCGCAGTAGGATCGTTGCGTATGTGCATGGGGACTTCCAAGGTGCCTGTTTCAGCGATGACTTGTTTGATCTCGCCTACTGCGGTGTAGACCGCATTACTTTTTGCAGCCACGGCCAGGTAGGCCACCGCCTGTGCGATGGCCAATTCGCCCTCGGGTGAGCCAAGCCGCTCCTGGACCGACCACGCATTGAGTGCAATTTCCAGCGCTCTTGGATCTGCATTACCGATATCTTCGCTTGCCATGCGAACGACTCTTCTTGCAATGTAGATTGGATCGCAGCCGCCATCGATCATCCGAACGAACCAGTAAAGGGAAGCATCAGGGTCAGAGCCGCGTACAGCTTTATGCAGGGCTGAAATCTGCTCATAGAAAATATCGCCGCCCTTATCAAAGCGACGCATGTCGTTGCCAAAGAGCTGGCCGAGCAGTTCGGGTTGGATCTCCTCCTCCGCCATGTCTGAAGCAACTTCCAATATGTTCAATGCTCTTCTGGCATCACCATCAGCGCCTCTCGCAATCGTGGTGAGGACTTCTGGTGTTGCCTTGATCTCTTTCCGTTGAAGTTCCTCATCGGATGCAATCGCCTGTTGAAGGACTTCTACAAGCTGGCTATCGGTAAGGGATTCCAGTTTGTAGATGCGAGCACGTGACAACAATGCATTGTTCAGTTCGAAGGACGGGTTTTCCGTGGTAGCACCGACAAAAATGATTGTGCCATCCTCCACATGAGGCAGGAATGCATCCTGTTGTGATTTGTTGAATCGGTGAACCTCGTCGACGAACAGGAGCGTTTTTCGACCGGAAACCGAACGCTGTTGTTTCGCAATTTCAATGGCTTCTCTAATGTCTTTGACCCCGGAAAGTACGGCGGAGATAGATTGGAACTCCACGTCACAGACACAAGAAATCAGGCGAGCTATCGTCGTTTTGCCGACGCCAGGCGGGCCCCAAAGGATCATAGAGTGCAGTTGCGACGACTCAATGGCCTCGCGCAGAGGTTTGCCAGGCGCCAACAGATGAGACTGACCGATATACTCTTCGAGATTCGTCGGTCGCATTCTGGATGCTAATGGCTGGTAACTGCGCCCAGGTTCAAGATTATCCAGTAGCCCCTGACTCATCACTCGGCTCGATCGTCGATGACATCGATGCCGTCCGGCACCTCAAATGTGAAAGTGTCATCGGGCATATTCGTAATCTCTTGAATCTCGAGATTAATGTTGGTTCTTTCGTTGGTTGCAGTATCGACCCCGACAGAAACTGGTAGGCCTGCTTCGAATGTAATGCTCAGTCTTCCCAAAATCCCCTCTGCTTTCAGAGGCTGAAGTAAAAAGAACTGCTGCACTTCGTCTTCAAAGAAATCCACTCGATAGTCGTCGATAAGTTCGCCTGCGTCACCGGCCAACAGCAGGATGGGGAGTTCTTCAACACGGTTGCTCAGCGTGCTGATGATGACCTGTTCGAGATCTCGGTCATACGTCCACAATGAATGTCCATCGGAGACAATGGTCTGACTTAAAGGTGCTTGAGTCTCCAGGCGAAACTGGTTCGGTTTCTTTAACCAGATTTCACCCCGTTGCGCCTCCTGGGTTCTTGAGGACTGCTCGAATCGGGCCTGCATCGTTGAAACGGCGTCGAGTAAGCCAATAAGCCTGTCTGCCGGGGAGAGTTCGTCGTTCGCTCGAGATGGATTGGCAAACAGCAGCAGTGACAAAAGCGCCACTGAAAAGTAACTACTCAGGAGGCGCATTCGCAAGCACTTCCCTCGATCCATTGCTGTTCATTTCACTGACGACACCCGCAGCTTCCATGGTTTCAATCATGCGCGCCGCGCGGTTGTAGCCAATGCGCAGTTTTCTTTGAACCGCGGAAATAGATGCTCTGCGGGATTCTGTGACAAAAGCGACCGCTTCGTCATAAAGCGGGTCTGCGTCTTCATCAGAATCAGCAGAACCTGCTGCGCCCGCTGCACCCGGCAGCATGTCGTTCTCGGAAGCACCCTCCAGAATAGAGTCCAGGTAGTTAGGCTCGCCAAGTTCTTTCCAACTCTCAACCACACGGTGTACTTCATCATCATCCACGAAGGCGCCGTGAACACGAATGGGTAGTGGTTTGCCCGCCGGGAGGTACAGCATGTCACCGTGCCCGAGCAGCTGTTCTGCACCACCCTGATCCAGAATGGTTCTGGAATCGACTTTGGAGGATACCTGGAAGGCGATTCTTGTGGGCACGTTCGCTTTGATAAGGCCGGTAATGACATCAACGGATGGCCGCTGAGTTGCCAGAATCAGGTGAATACCAGCTGCCCTAGCCTTCTGCGCGATACGGGCAATGAGTTCTTCAACCTTTTTGCCCACAATCATCATCATATCGGCGAACTCATCGATGATCACCACGATAAACGGCAAGGTCTCCAGTTCCGGCGCCTGTTGATCTTCTTCATCCAGCAACGGATCTGGTTGCCACAGAGGGTCCAGCAACGGTTCGCCGGCCTTCTTAGCGTCCTTCACTTTCCGGTTAAAGCCGCCAACATTCCTGACGCCCATGGCTGCCATCAAACGGTATCGTCGCTCCATTTCTGCAACGCACCAGCGCAACGCGTTTGCGGCATCCTTCATATCCGTCACGACTGGCGTCAGCAGATGTGGAATGCCCTCGTAAACCGCAAGTTCGAGCATCTTTGGGTCAACCATGATCAGGCGAACATCTTCCGGTGATGCCTTGAACAGCACCGATAGAATCATGGCGTTCAGACCCACGGACTTACCTGAACCGGTGGTGCCCGCGACTAGCAGGTGTGGCATTTTTGCGAGATCTTCGACAACAGGCTCGCCGGCGATGTCGTGGCCCAGGGCCAGCGACAGAGGTGATTGCGAATCGTCGTAGGCTTTGGATTTGAGCACATCACTCATCTGAACGATTTCGCGGTCAACATTCGGTATTTCGATACCGACGACTGACTTGCCAGGAATCACCTCAACCACCCGGACACTGATAACGGCCAGAGATCTTGCCAGGTCCTTCGCCAGGCCTGAAATTCGCGACACTTTGACGCCGGGGGCGGGCTGGATCTCAAATCGTGTGATCACGGGGCCTGGGAAGACTGCGACCACCTCCGCTTCAACGCCATAGTCTTTCAGCTTCAATTCCAGAAGACGGGACATCGCTTCCAGGTCTTCAGCGGAATAGCCCTTGCTATGGTCCCTCTCCTGCTCATCCAGCAGATGGAGCGCAGGCAGCCCATCGACGGCACTGATTTTGAACAGATTGCCCTGCCGTTCCCGGGCAACGCGCTTGCTCTCCTCCTTCTTGGGCGGAGGCGGCGCTTCAATAACGGGTGCTGGACGCTGCTGTTTCCTCTCCACATGCTTTTCAAGGGCTTCACGGCGGTGTTCGGCAGATTTTCGGATCTCAGCACGTTCCCTGAAGGATGTTATGACACGATTCGAATAGGCCTGAACCATAGCGGCGAACTCAATGGCAAGGTGACCGGTGGTATCCATCACCTTCAACCATGAGATATCGAGAAAGGCGGTCAATCCGAACAAAAACATCGCCAGTAAAATGAGTGTTGTGCCGACGTAGGAAAAAACCGGGACCAACAAATCGGCAATTTCTCTGCCAACGATGCCGCCACTGCCATATTGGTAATCCAGTCCGAAGGTAAAGAAATGCATAGCCGCCAGACCGGTTCCAGCACAAATCGTAAGGAATAAGCCTACGCCCTTGAAGATGAATATCGGCCAACTAAATTCATCTGCACTTTGACGTTCGCGAAATATGACCCATGCCTGCCAGGCGAGCATCATCGGGAAGATGAAGGCGAGAAAACCAAAAAAGAACAGGAAAACGTCAGCTACCCATGCACCACTTCGGCCCACGATGTTGTTGACGGCGTCATTCGCGCCGGTATACGTCCATCCTGGGTCTTGTTTGTCAAAACTGATCAGTGCCAGTACGAGGTATAAAGCGATGGCGACCAGAGCAATAAACGCGCCCTCTTTCAGTCGGGGCGCGACCTGTTGTGAGAAATCGGAAGGCGCCTGACGAGGTGCGGTTTTGGATGAGGTTTTGGATTGGGCCACTGTCAGCGGAATACGTTAAAAATCAGCGTGTTACATCTTATAACTAATGTCGGCCTGCTTAAATGCTTTTATGCACATTCAAAGGACGAATCTATTCGAGTCATGAGGGCTCGAATGAGTGTCATGCCTGTCTGTCGCTACTCCGTTATTTCCAACTGTTGTAGAATGCGCGGCTTCTAATAACGCTATGATCACAGGACATATTTATGGCAGGTCCAAGTCAGCCACAGGTCACCGACGAAGTCTGGGACGACGATCGGGTGAAATCTTTCCTCGATCTGGAACCTCACGGCGAGAACGCAGATTTTCACGTGCTGCTGAAGGCATACCGTGGCATGCGGGTCGAGGATTTTGACCGTTTTCTGGTGTTTTTTACGGATGCAGGCCGAAACCTGGATGCAAAAGACCCTCATGGCCGGACACTCTGGTCTATCATCGAGAACCATCGCCAGGGTGCCGATTTCATCGTCCTGCGTAAGAAGTATAACTAAGGACCCACATGGAAGAGATTCATCACAAACTTCTGATCCTCGGTTCCGGACCGGCAGGATTTTCAGCCGCGATCTATGCGGCACGCGCTAACCTCGATCCGGTTGTGATCACCGGGATCGAAACCGGCGGACAATTGACCACCACCACGGATGTCGATAACTGGCCCGGTGATGTCGAAGGCCTGCAGGGACCGGACCTGATGGTTCGTATGCAGTCCCATGCAGAGCGCTTCGATACACAGATTGTTTACGATCACATCCATACCGCAGAACTTCAAGAGCGCCCTTTTCGGCTGCACGGTGATCAGGCGATCTATACCTGTGATTCACTGATTATTGCCACCGGAGCGTCTGCTCAGTACCTGGGTCTGCCGTCAGAAGAAGTCTTTAAAGGTAAAGGCGTCAGTGCCTGCGCCACCTGTGATGGTTTCTTCTACAAGAAACAGAAAGTGGCGGTGATTGGCGGTGGCAATACGGCTCTGGAAGAAGCGCTTTACCTGTCCAATATTGCTTCAGAGGTTTATCTGGTACACCGTCGTGACAAGTTCCGTGGCGAAAAGATTCTGCAACAGCGCGTGATCGAAAAAGACAACATCAACATCCAATGGGATCATACGCTTGAAGAAGTGCTCGGTGACGATATGGGCGTAACCGGCATGCGCATCAAACATGTGAGTACCGGTGATGTCACGGAATTTGATTTGCAGGGTGTCTTTATCGCAATCGGTCACACACCCAACACCGAGATCTTCGCCGACCAGCTGGACATGAAGAACGGCTACATCTCGATTCACTCTGGTCTTGCAGGTAATGCAACCGCGACCAGTGTAGAAGGTGTTTTCGCCGCTGGGGATGTTGCTGACCAGGTGTACCGACAGGCTGTAACATCAGCTGGTTTCGGATGTATGGCGGCGCTGGACGCGGAAAAGTTCCTGGACGAACTCGAAGCCTGATCTGATATGAAGCGCGTTCCCTGGCTATCGCCGGAACTATGCGTTTTCCCCGACATCGACGAAGCGCTCGATGAGCCTGATGGTTTGTTGGCGGCTGGCGGCGCGCTGACTCCTGAGTGGCTGGTATGCGCGTATCAAAACGGTGTGTTTCCCTGGTACGACAAAGAGCAGCCAATCCTCTGGTGGTCCCCAGATCCCCGCTGTGTCATTACGCCCCGAGAGTTTGTACCGAGCCGCAGTCTGGCCAAACGTCTTCGAAAACACGACTACGAAGTCCATATCGATCGAGACTTCCCTGCGGTCATACACAACTGCAGCGAACGATCGGGTCATGAAGGTACCTGGATTACCAGAGATATGATTGATGCCTATATCAGGCTGTACGAAGAAGGATTTGCTCATTCCTTCGAGTGCTACATAGATGGCAATCTCGCCGGTGGTTTGTATGGGGTTTCAATCGGCAACCTGTTCTTCGGTGAGTCCATGTTTCATCGGAAAACCGATGCATCGAAGATCACCTTTGCTCATCTGATGGCGGTCATGGGCCGATACAACAGCGCCATGGTTGATTGCCAAATTTCAAACCCCCATCTTGAATCCCTTGGCGCAAGAGAGATTCCGAGGAGCGAGTTCAGAAGACGCCTGGCAACCGGGCTGAGCGCAGAGCGTATAGACTGGCTTCAGCTGGCAGGAAAAGTTAACTTAACCACATGACTTCCCTGTCTGAACTCAGGTTTTTTACGACGCCCGCACACGACTGCAGTTATCTGGAGGGCAAGCAGGCGATTACCTTGTTCGCAGATCCGCTCGCGAAGATCGACAAAGAACTCTACTCATCCCTTTCGTCTGTGGGTTTTCGTCGTAGTGGTACACATATTTATCGCCCCTATTGCCAGTCCTGCACCGCCTGTATCCCTGTGCGCCTACCCGCTGCCCTGTTCGCACCTCGCAGACGACACAAACGGGTCATGCAGGCAAACCATGGCGTGTCTATCACCAGTCATGAACCCGCGTTGACTGAGGAGTACTTTAAGCTCTATGACAGTTACATTTCAGAGCGACACGACGACGGGGATATGTACCCAGCCTCCAGAGATCAGTTTCAGAGTTTTCTGGTAGACGGCAGACCTGAGGCCCGGTTTTACGAATTTCGCGACTCAGACAAGTTGTTGGCAGTTGCGGTTGCAGATGAGCTCAACGATGGACTGTCGGCGATTTATACGTTTTTCGATCCTAAGGAAGATGCTCGTTCCTTGGGCGTGTTTGCCATTCTCTGGCTCATAGAGCACGCGCGAGAGTTAGAACTGGACTATCTGTACCTTGGATACTGGATAAAACAGTGTCAGAAAATGAGCTACAAAATGGATTACAAACCCATCGAGCTTTACGTAAACAACAGCTGGATCAAGCTGGATTCCTGAGACCGATCACCGCCTATTCGCGATAGGCGGCGTTTTGCGATCACTCCCCTTTTAGTGCACAATGCACGCCGTTTTAACCACCACTGAGAAAGATGGCGAAAGAAGAAAACATTCAAATGTCCGGCACGGTTATCGACACATTGCCGAATACCATGTTTCGAGTTGAACTCGAAAACGGGCACGTCGTAATCGCGCACATTAGCGGTAAGATGAGAAAGAATTACATCAAGATCCTGACAGGAGATACGGTGAAAGTAGAACTCACACCGTACGACCTATCTAAAGGCAGAATAACGTTTCGAGAATAGTTTTAGCGAACTCAGACGGTCTCTGGTTCCTCGATCTCTAGCGAGAGATCACCATCTTCGACAGTCACGCGCACGACCCCACCTCCATCTGACAATCTGCCAAACAGAATATCCTCCGCAAGTTCCTTCTTGATGCGGTTCTGAATGAGACGTTGCATGGGTCTTGCGCCCATCTTTTCGTCATAACCGTTTTCGGCGAGCCATTCCCTCGCCTCTTCTGTGACATCCAGTTGAACCTTCTTGGAGTCAAGTTGAACCTGAATCTCAACCAGAAATTTGTCGACCACGGTTTTGATGACATCTTTTGACAGAGCACCGAATTGAATGATGGCATCGAGGCGATTTCGGAATTCCGGAGTGAACATCTTCTTGATCACTTCCATGCCGTCGGTCGTATGGTCCTGATTCTGGAAACCGATGGAACTACGGCTCATTTCCTGTGCGCCAGCGTTCGTCGTCATGATAATGATGACATTCCTGAAATCCGCTTTCCGGCCGTTGTTGTCGGTCAGTGTGCCATGATCAAAGACTTGAAGAAGCAAGTTGAAGACTTCAGGGTGCGCTTTTTCGATTTCATCCAACAGAAGAACGCAGTGTGGTTGTTTGGTGATGGCTTCTGTGAGTAGCCCGCCCTGGTCGTAACCGATATATCCAGGTGGCGCACCTATCAGTCGTGACACCGTGTGCCGCTCCATGTACTCCGACATGTCGAAACGCAGCAGCTCGATGCCCATGGTGCTTGCCAACTGACGACAAACTTCCGTTTTCCCGACCCCTGTTGGACCGCTGAACAGGAAAGAGCCAATGGGTTTTCCATCTTCCTTCAGTCCTGCGCGAGAAAGTTTGATAGCGCTCGCCAGCGTGTCGATAGCCTCGTCCTGACCAAAAATTGTCATCTTCAGATTCGTTTCGAGATCACGCAGAGACTCTTTGTCTGAAGAAGACACGTTTTTCGGTGGGATGCGAGCAATTTTCGCCACCATCTGTTCTACATCGCCGACACCAATCTGTTTCTTGCGCCGACTCGGTGGCTGAAGCTGCTGAAAAGCACCGACTTCATCAATGACATCAATGGCCTTATCGGGCATAAACCGGTCGTTGATGTACTTGTCGGCGAGCTCAGCGGCGACTCTCAACGAACGATCTGTGTACTTAAGTTGGTGGTGTTCTTCAAACCTTGTCTTTAAACCTCTCAGAATCTGGTAAGTGTCGTCGACACTGGGTTCGTTCACGTCAATTTTCTGGAAACGGCGGCTAAGAGCCCTATCTTTATCAAAAATACCGCGATATTCCTGATACGTTGTTGAACCGATACATCTGATCTCGCCTGATGCCAGAAGTGGCTTCAGCAGGTTCGAAGCATCCATGACACCGCCCGAAGCGGCGCCGGCGCCAATAATGGTATGGATCTCGTCGATGAATAGAACCTGATCAGGCGTTTCCTTTAACTCGTTGAGCAGTGCTTTCAGTCTTTTCTCGAAATCACCTCGATACTTGGTGCCCGCCAGAAGTGCGCCCAGATCAAGGGCATGCACTGTGCTCTCTTTGATGACATCGGGCACCTGGCCGTCAACGATCAGCTTAGCGAGACCTTCGGCTATCGCTGTTTTGCCGACACCGGATTCACCGACCAGTAAAGGGTTGTTCTTCCGGCGCCGAGAGAGAGTCTGGATAACGCGCTCAACCTCAGAGTCCCTGCCGACCAGCGGGTCGATGAGACCATTCTTGGCCTGTTCATTCAGGTTCGTTGCATAAGACTCGAGGGCGCTCGCTTGTTTCTCGCCGTCTTCATCCCCTTCAGTCATGCCCTCTGGGTCATCTGATCGATCCATATCGTCGCCATTTTTGGCAACGCCGTGCGAGATGTAATTGACGACGTCGATACGTTGCACGTCCTGTTGCTTCAGGAGGAACACGGCATGGCTCTCCTGTTCACTAAAGATGGCGACCAGAACGTTGGCACCGTCCACTTCCTTTTTACCGCTGGACTGAACGTGGAAAACAGCGCGTTGCAATACGCGTTGAAAACCCAGTGTGGGTTGGGTTTCACGTTCAATTTCGTTTTGCGGAATCAGCGGAGTGGTCGCTTCGAGGAATTCCTCAAGCTCACTCCGCAGCTTTTCGATATCAGCGCCGCATGCATTAAGCACGCTAACCGCTGAGTTGTTGTCGAGCAACGCCAGGAGCAAGTGCTCAACCGACATGAGTTCGTGTCTTTTCTTCCTTGCATCTTTAAAGGCCAGGTTGAGCGTGACCTCGAGTTCTCTACTTAGCATGATGGATTAAACGTTCCTCTACTCATCGTCATCCACGGCTTCGATCTCCGAAACCAAAGGATGTTGGTTGTCCTGCGCGTATTGGTTGACCTGCGCAGATTTAGTTTCTGCGATGTCTCTGGGATAGATGCCGCAAGTTGCTTTGCCTACTGTGTGAACCGCGAGCATGATCTGCGTCGCCTTCTCACGATCCATTCCAAAAAACATCTGTAACACTTCAACGACAAACTCCATTGGCGTGTAATCGTCGTTGAGCATGACGACTTTAAACAGTGGTGGCTTTTTCAGTTTGGGTTCGACGGGGGCTTCAAGTACACCCAGATCGCGGCCCGGTTCCGTTGGGTCGGCGCCTGCGGCTCCAAAAAAAGTCCCCGAGCCTGCTGCTGCTCGGTTCCTGGTCAAATCATTACGACAGAGGCTTTCCACTACAATCACTGTTATATCGTCTATGTTCTGAATATCAAGGCGACTGGCGCCTGTCCGGTTCCTGTCTATTCTAAACACATTCCCCCAGGCGTGAATACTTGACGCCTGCTGTCCATGAGGTTGTCCTAACCCACTAAATTTGTAGGGATAATATGTCATCTTGACTGAACCTTTGACCTGGCCGTATGGTAAGGGCGTGTAAGAGCTAGCCGTCGTTTTCATGCGCCCGGTGAGGCTGCGGGTGTTGCAACTGTATGACCTGACTGGACATATGTCATGGCTGTATCGTTAACAGCAGTGAGGTCACCACTATGCCTACGGGACGTGTTAAGTGGTTCAACAATGCTAAAGGTTTCGGCTTTATACTCCCTGAAGATGAGAGTGAGGATTACTTCGTTCACTACTCTTCGATTGTCATGGATGGCTATAAAACCCTTAAAGCGGGTCAGCCAGTCGCATTCGATATGATCGATGGACCAAAGGGAACTCACGCCGTAAACGTCAAAACCCTGAATTCAGGCGACGACAGCGCCTCAGTCAAAAACTGAGTGAACCTTTAGAGAGGAGGCTCCAGGATGTCACGGGGCAACCTTATTCTGTTCAATAAACCCTATGGTGTTCTCAGCCAGTTCACGGGGGACGCCCCCACGCTCGCTCAATACATCGCACTGAAAGGTTATTACCCTGCGGGTCGTCTCGACAAAGACTCTGAAGGTCTGCTTCTTTTGACCAATGACGGCAATTTGCAAGCAAGAATCGCCAGCCCCAAGTTCAAGCTGGAAAAAAGCTACTGGGTACAGGTAGAGGGTGAGATTTCGAAGGCTGCACTTCAGGCGCTTACCCGGGGCGTTGAACTAAAAGATGGGTTAACCAGACCAGCCAAGGCTCGATCCATCGAAACACCCCTTCCACCGCGCAATCCTGACATCCGAACACGAACTTCTGTGCCAACCAGCTGGATCGAACTCACCATATCCGAGGGGAAAAATCGCCAGGTCAGACGCATGACTGCAGGCGTCGGTTTTCCAACCTTACGGTTATTCAGATCAAAAATTGGCCCCTGGAAACTCCACGATCTTGCACCAGGTGAGTTTCACCTCACGCATGTGAATTTCTGACTGGATCGGCCTGGTGCTATGTTTGCCAGGCTTCAGCGGCATCGACATCACTTTGCCTCGTGGTGAGCCAGCGAACCCCATCTGATGTCTTTTCTTTTTTCCAGAAAGTTGCTCTGGTTTTTAGATAGTCCATAACAAACTCGCAGGCACTGAATGCATCACCCCGGTGTTTGCTTGAAATGCCAACAAAGACAATTTCATCACCCGGATGCAGGTCACCGACTCTGTGGATGACGGTCGCACCAAGTAACTGCCAACGAACGGAAGCTTCTTCGAGAATTTTTTCCAGTTCTTTTTCCGTCATGCCCGGATAGTGCTCCAGGTGAAGGACTTTCACCGTATCATCATCGTTGATATCACGAACAGTTCCTACAAATGTTACAACGGCACCGACAGAGAGACTCTGTCTTCGAAGCGCATCGTATTCGTCTTGGTGGTTGAAGGGTTGTTGCTGAACGCAGATTCGAAAATTCATGTCAGCCTCCCGTTACTGGCGGGAAAAACGCCACTTCATCCTGAGCGTTCAGCTCGATATCACTGGTGATGAGTTCCTGGTTCACGGCAATCTTGATGTTCTCTGCCTTCAAAATGGCACCCCACTCGGGGCCATTCATCGTTGCGAGCGCGTTAATCAACGCCGACACACGGGTTCCGGATTCGATATCAACAGACATCTGATTGGTGCCAAGGTCTTCACGAATACTGGCGAAGAAGATGACCGTTGCCATCAGGAGGAATCTCGCTTGTAGGTCCCGGACTTTCCGCCGGCCTTTTCTTCAAGGGCGACTTCGCTGATCACCATGCCTCGATCAACGGCTTTGCACATGTCGTAAATTGTCAGGGCGGCAACGGAAGCAGCGGTCAATGCTTCCATTTCAACACCAGTTTTTCCACTGACTTTACAAGTAGCCCGGATAAGCACCCTGCTTGTCGGTTTATCACAATCGAAGGTCACCTCTGCTGAAGTTAGTGCCAGGGGATGGCACAGCGGAATCAGATCAGAACACTTTTTTGCTGCTTGGATGCCAGCGATTCTCGCGACACCAAGAACGTCACCCTTCTTGGAATCACCGGATAAAATAAGCGCCAGCGTTTCAGGTTCCATCGAAATGACAGCAGAGGCTGTTGCTGCGCGTTCAGTGACCTGTTTGCCGCCCACATCAACCATGCGCGCTCGTCCCTGGTCATCAATATGTGTTAACGGATTTTCACTCATAAGCACCATTGTACACCGGAAATTACGCGCTCCAGAGGATATAATGTCCCTTTATCAACTCTCCTATCTGCATGGTTCAGGCTAACGCACAAAAGATTGTCGTCGGCATGTCTGGTGGCGTCGATTCTTCGGTGACGGCACTGCTCTGCCTTCAGCAAGGCTACGAGGTGGAAGGCCTGTTCATGAAGAACTGGGACGAGGATGATGGCACTGAGTACTGCACAGCGATGGAAGACCTTGCTGATGCTCAGTCCGTCTGTGACAAATTGGGGATAAAACTCAATCAAGCAAACTTCGCCGCTGAATACTGGGATAACGTTTTTGAACACTTTCTGACGGAATACCGGGAAGGCAGAACGCCGAATCCCGACGTTCTGTGCAACAGGGAAATTAAATTTCAGGTCTTCGCGCAGTATGCACGATTACTCGGTGCTGATTTCATAGCCACCGGACACTATGCCCGTCTCTCAGAAGTGGATGGCGAGCGACGTTTGCTGAGGGGGTTGGATCCCAACAAAGACCAAAGTTACTTCCTGCAATCGGTGTCTCAGGCGCAGTTCGATCGTGTGATGTTTCCGATAGGCGAGCTCCATAAGTCTGAAGTCCGTGAGCTCGCAGAAAAGCATGGGCTTCCGACGCACGCAAAGAAAGACTCCACGGGTATCTGCTTCATTGGCGAACGCAGATTCAAAGACTTCTTACAGGATTATCTACCCGCGAACCCGGGCGACATCGTGACACTAGAGGGTGAAGCTATCGGCGAACATCAGGGTCTGATGTACCACACGCTGGGTCAGCGACAAGGGCTCAGAATTGGCGGACGCCGCGGCAGTGGTCAAGCGCCCTGGTACGTGGTCGGAAAAGACCTTGAAAACAACCGACTGATTGTTGCTCAGGGCAATGATCACCCTGCCCTTTTCTGCTCAGCGATGACCGTCAATGCCATTGCCTGGATCGGCCCGTCTCCTGAATTGCCCGCGAATTTACAGGTGAAGATCCGCTATCGTCAGGCGGATCAACCGTGCCGTTTGAGCCGGTCGGAACAAGGCTACGACATCCGTTTTGCTGAGCCACAGCGAGCTGTCACGCCTGGCCAGTGGGCATGTTTCTATGAGGAAGACATCTGCCTGGGTGGCGGGATTATTATTGCTACGGACAATCCCCAATGAACCGCAGTGACGAAAGAGCGCTTGCATTAGCGGGGTTGCTGCAGACCTGCCACCTGGTCGCAGGCGTTGCCAGGACGGGTTTGATCGGCCAGGACAGTCTGGCAGGAAGCCTTGAATCGGTCTTTGTCACGAATCCCGACACCACCCTGGATGTTTACGGTTCAGGCAATGGCGTGAGAACCGGGCTACGGTTGATCATGGAAATTGTTGGCGACCTGAAAGTCTCCGAACACGGCGATACCGTTCGCTATGCAATGGCTGTACTCGCACTGGAAAAGCGACTCAGGGCGAATCCTGACGTTTTGCGAGCGATCGGTGCCGGTATCAGCAGCGTTCAGACGCATAGAATCGCCCGAGGGCTCAGTGCTGCCGATGAAGACTGCGTGAATCGTCTCTCCGAGCTGTACGAGAAAACCGCGGGACTCTCTGAACCCAGAGTTCGGATACTGGGACAGCAGAAACACCTGACCAATCCTGCCAATCAGGCGAAAATAAGGGCCTTGCTGATGGCGGCGCTACGCTCGGCTGTGCTCTGGCGGCAGTTGGATGGTCGGTTGACACAGTGTGTGCTCGGTCGAGGAAAGCTGCTCCAATCCGCAGATCATGCAGAACAAATACTTAACTAAATCAATACGATAAGCGACTTTTCGAGATATGACGTTAGAACTTTCAGAACTCACTGCGATCAGCCCCACAGATGGGCGTTATGCCCGGTACACCTGGCCTCTGCGAGAATCGCTGAGTGAATATGGTCTTATCCAACATCGATGTCTCGTTGAGTATCGATGGTTTCAGTGTCTGGCATCAGAATCAGCGATTCCCGAACTGCCGGCATTGAGCGAAGCCCAGCACCGCGCGATCAATGATCTGATTGAAGGCTTTTCCGAGGAAGACGCCAGGGCAGTCAAAGCGCTAGAGGCGACCACCAATCACGATGTAAAAGCCGTCGAGTATCACGTTAAAGATCAGCTGAAGAAGATCGATGGGCTGGCGCCTCACGTTGAGTTTGTTCACTTCGCCTGTACGTCAGAAGATATCAATAACCTCGCCTATGGCCTGATGCTTCAGAAAGCCATGAAGTCGGCGATCGAACCGGATATGAAAGAGGTCATTGATGCGATCTCCGAACTTGCTCGGGATTATGCTGGCGTGCCCATGCTTTCGAGGACCCACGGTCAGGTCGCGTCCCCGACGACCATGGGCAAAGAATTGGCCAATGTGGTTGCAAGACTAAAGCGGCAGTTGGCGACCGTTCAGAACACACCCATTCTGGGCAAGATTAATGGCGCCGTGGGTAACTACAACGCACATGTCTCTGCGTACCCCGATGTGGACTGGCTCACGTTAAGCGAGCAGTTTGTCTCACACCTTGGTCTGACCTGGAATCCGTACACCACTCAGATTGAACCGCATGACTATATCGCCGAGATGTTTCAGGCGATCACCCGGTTCAATACCGTGCTTCTCGACTTCGATCGTGACGTCTGGTCCTACATTTCAATCGGTTACTTCAGACAAAAGAAAGTGGAAGGTGAAACAGGGTCTTCCACCATGCCGCACAAGGTTAACCCCATCGACTTTGAAAACAGCGAAGGTAACCTCGGGCTCGCCAATGCAACTTTGAGCCATCTCGCTGAAAAGCTGCCGATCTCCCGATGGCAGAGGGACCTGACTGACTCGACCGTACTCAGAAATATCGGCGTTGGTCTTGCCTACAGCCTTGTTGCTTACCAATCCGCCATGAAAGGCATTGATAAGCTTCAGCTGGCACCAGAAGTCCTGGCGCGGGACCTGGACGAGAGCTGGGAGGTGCTGGCAGAACCGATACAGACCATCATGCGCAAACATGGTATCGAGGAACCCTACGAGAAGCTTAAGGCGCTGACTCGCGGTGAAAGCCTGACGCAGGAAAAGATCGAATCCCTGCTTGCGTCCCTGGATCTGCCGCCCGATGTGAATGATGCGATTCGCGCCATCACGCCAGCAAATTATATTGGTGAAGCCGAGAAACTGGTCGCTCGTCTACTGACGGATTGAAGCCCGGACGGATGTTTAACGCAGACGAGCTTTCAGAGTTTCAACGGACGACCTGGGGCAGGCAGCCCAAGGTGTTTAGGCAGGCAATTGACGTTACTGCCTTCCCTATCTCAACGTCGCAACTGGCAGAGTTGACTGGCGACGAACTGGTTGAGTCGAGAATGATCACTGGTGAACTAGAGCTTGTGCACGGCCCGTTTGAATCCGACGGCGACACAAGCGCTCATCTCCCAGCAAATACGATGTTGATGATCCAGTGCCTTGAACAGCATCTTCAGGTTGCTCGTGATTTGGTGAACCGGAAATTTTCTTTTCTGCCGTCATGGCAGCTTGATGACGTCATGGCCAGTTATGGTAACGATGGAGCCAATTGCGGTGCCCACTTCGACAAATACGACGTGTTTCTGGTGCAGCACACAGGCCACAAAGTCTGGCACCTGGATAACGGCGGGCACCACGAGTCAGACCTTGAGGACAATGCTGATGTTCGATTGCTGGCTGCGTTCAGTCCAACGACAACCGTGGTGACAGAGCCCGGCGACGTCCTCTATGTCCCGCCTGGTTTCGGTCACCACGGCATCTGCGAAGGAGATTCGATCACGCTATCCGTTGGCATTCGAAACCCGACCATCGCCGAACTGCTGGCTGACTTGTCTGAATTCGCGATGTATGCCATGGAGACTAACCCCACCATGACCAGCCAATTGTTTGCGAATGAATACAACATTGACGGCGATGTGATCTCACAGATCGCAGGCTCAATGAATGACGTGATCAACCTTGATCTCCTAAGAAGCTGGTTCGGCAGCTACAGCTCCAGACTTCGTGCCCCGGAGCTGTTGAGTCGCTATGCATTGGATCCACCACCTGATCTGACACCCGGTGTTGTCCTCCTCGCTACCCTGCCATCCCGTTTTACGTCGGCGGAACACACCCTGTTCGCCAACGGGGAGTTCTTTACGCTTGAACCATCGGACCAGGGATGGATAAAAAAGCTAATCAGTGATCGAGAATTTACGTTGGGCACGGACGTTTCGACAGCTGGCCTGCAGTGTCTGGAACAGCTTTTGTCTTCTGGTGCCCTGCAAGTCAGGTAAACTGAAATCGATGGAACTTCGAAAATTCAACATTCGCGAGGCGGACTGGGCAGCAGATGGCAAACAGCTTTCTCATATCCGTCGCCTGGTCTTTATTGTTGAGCAGGAAGTACCGCAAGAAGAAGAATGGGACGGCCGCGATGACGAGTCATGGCACTGGATTGCCACAGATTCTTCCGACGTGCCCATTGGCACGGCACGACTGTTACCCGACGGCCAAATTGGCAGGATGGCGGTGCTCAGCGAGCATCGCAAGCACGGTGTGGGTGCCGCCCTTTTGGAACAGGCTGTTGAAAAAGCAAGACACCTGGGGTTTGAACAGGTCTATCTGAACGCGCAGACGCATGCACTCGGTTTCTATGAGCGAAGCGGATTTGTTCCTGAAGGCGAAGAGTTTATGGAGGCAGGCATTCCGCATGTGCGTATGACGCAGACCCTGTCGCCTCCCGTTGATAACGTTCAAAGGAAAGCACTGGCGACTCCAGAAGTTGATATGTCCGTTAAACCTTTCGATACCGCGGAGGTGCGGTGGGCTGACGAGTCAAGAACCATTACCAGGATTCGTCGACAGGTTTTCGAAACGGAACTTAAAGCAGCTGGCTATGTTGCCGAGGAGCAGGAAGACAGAACGGCGATTCATTGGATCGCAACCAACGCAGACGAGCATGTGGTTGGTGTCGTTCGGATGAGCCCGAAGGGTGAAATCGCTCACTTCGCTGTCATCGATGACTATCGACAACAAGGCGTTGGCACAACACTGCTCGAACTGGCTCTGCAACGCGCGCGACGTTTCGGTTTAACCCAGGTGGAGATGACAACTCACCGTGACGCATCAATCCTGCTAGCAAACGGTTTTGAAGCAGATGGCGCAGACAAGTATGTACGCACCATTGATCCTGAAAACATGGAAGTCGAGAAGCGTGAAAATGCTGGAGAAGAATTTGCCGGCGATGTGACCTATAAGTTGGGCCAGGACAAACCGCTCATATTACTTCGACGAGAGTCTGATTTTCAGAACATCATTCTTGAGATGGCGCGGCAGGCAAAACAGAGCATCCAGATATACTCACCTAACCTGTCTCATGATCTGTTCGACAAACCAGAGCTGATGCAGATCTGTTCGAGGCTGGCGAGACGGAATCGGTACACGAGAGTGGAGATTCTGATTTTTGATCCCCACCGAATCATCAAAAATGGTCATGCGTTACTGAACATCTCTCGCAAGCTGCCCTCCTCGATTGGCATAAAAATCGTCGATCCGGATATGAGACAGCTGAACCATGAATTTATGATTGTTGACGGTCATGGTGTGATCTATCGTCAGGACTACGAATCCTGGGAAGGTACCGGCTGTTTCTTTGATATCACCGAGGGGAACAGGTTGGGTAGACAGTTCACTGCGGCCTGGGAATCAGGGCTGCTGGACCCTAACCTGCGACAACTGCGCATCTAGCGCTTAACTTCCTGGCATGGCGAGCGGTTCTGCTGATGTAATGACACCATTGTTGTCGGCGTAAACAAATTCACCCGGCACAAAATCCACGCCACCGAAGGTAACAACTTCGTCTCGAAGACCGATTTCCCTTTTCACACTCTTCATCGGATTTGAGTTTATTGCCTGGATGCCAAGATCTATCTCGGCGAGTGCATCCACATCTCGGCAGCAGCCATAGATAATGATGCCCTCCCAACCATTGTTTGCCGCCTTAAGTGCGAGGTTATCGCCCAGAAGCCCGCAGCGAAGTGAGCCGCCACCGTCAACAACCAGCACCCGTCCTTCACCCGGTTCATTCACCGCATGAGCGACCAGAGAATTATCTTCATGGCACTTAATGGTGGTGATAGGCCCTCCGAAAGACAGCTTGGCGCCGAAGTTCCTGAACATCGGCGTCATGACACGAACCAGCTCGGGGTATTCATCACACAAATCAGGGAGAACGTACTTCATAAAGGATCCTTATCTCTTGGCCGTTTTGGGGTTCAGCTTTGCTGTTGAGCTGGTTTACAATGCGGCGACCATCATACCAAAGCCATGGGAATGACTGTAAACCACATAAAATTCAGCGGATTACCCTTGCTTCTTCAAGCAATGCTTTACGCTGTTGTTGGTGGGTTCTCCTCAGTGGCAACCGCTGAACTCTACATTTATCAGGGGCCGGACGGCGAGCGGATGGTGTCAGATCGGCCGGTACGCGGTTATACCCTGCTGACCAAGCGAGATACGTTCAATAACGTCGGTCACATTGTCGCGGATCGACCAATCGAGACAGGTGGGCCTTCGAAGTTCCAGACGCATATTCGAGCAGCCAGTAACAGGTACATGGTCGATCCTGCGCTTGTAGAAGCGATCATCCAGGTTGAATCCAGTTTCAGACCACACGCGGTGTCCAGTTCTGGTGCCACCGGACTTATGCAATTGATGCCGGGCACTGCTCAGGATCTGGAAGTTTACGATCGCTATGACCCGAGACAGAACATTCATGGTGGCGTACGCTATATCAGCGAGTTGATGGAACGATTTGATAACGACCTGACCATGGTGCTGGCTGCTTACAATGCTGGACCCAATGCGGTGGCCAGACACAATGGCATTCCGCCCAACAAGCCGGAGACCCGGCGATATGTACAAAAGGTCATGAAGGCGTATCATGAGTTTCGAATGATTCGATACGGCGCCGAGTGACTCCTATGAAATCCCTGACAAGTCTGCTGCTGCTGGTTGTACTGGCTGGGTGTGAGTACCTGCCTTTTGGACAGGGGCCGCTTGAGGGTCAGGTTGTGGCGCTCCCTGAAAACTGGGGTCAGGTAGGTCAGGTCGACATCATCCAGCTGGAAACCAACAGTGCAGATGGTCCCTATTCCGTGAATCTTTGGATCGCCAATATTGAAGGGACGCTGCATGTGTTTGCCGGTGACAACGTTGCCGCATGGGTTGAGCACATTCAGGCAGACCCTAACGTGCGCCTTGGCGTTGACGGTTCAATTTATGAGCTGATGGCAACCCAGGAAACAGACGCCGCACAGTTCGAAAAGTTTGCTCAGGCGTGGGAAGCCAAGTACGGCAATCGTCCGAGAAATGAAAACGTGGATGAAACCTATCTCTATCGCCTGACGGCGCGACAGTAACTAGAAGGCGTCCCCAGGTACTCGTACCGACCCTTCCATCAGAACGCGCATGCTGCGACTCATGGACGCTTTCTTAACCTGCCATTCACCGTCCACTTCTCCAGCTTCCGCGCCAACCCGCAGTGTTCCTGATGGGTGACCAAACCGAACAGCAGCCCGTTCTCCGCCACCGGCAGCAAGATTGACCAGCGTTCCTGGTATCGCGGCTGCGGTACCAATGGCGACGGCTGCCGTGCCCATCATCGCATGATGCAGTTTACCCATGGACAATGCCCTTACCAGAAGATCGATATCACTTTCTTTAATGGCTTTGCCACTTGACGCTGTGTACGACTGAGGTCCAGCAACGAAGGCGACTTTGGGTGTGTGTTGTCGCGCTGCGGCTTCACCGAGGTCAGAAATCAGGCCCATCTTTAGGGCGCCATAGGCACGAATCGTCTCGAACTTGTCGAGTGCAGCCTCGTCGTTGTTGATGTCGTCCTGCAATTCAGTGCCGTTGTAGCCAATCTCTTCAGCATCAACAAAAACGGTGGGAATACCGGCGTTGATCAACGTGGCTTTCAGTGTTCCGATACCGGGCACCTCAAGATCATCCACGACATTCCCGGTTGGGAACATGGATCCGCCTTCATCATCTGCGGGGTCCATAAAATCCAATTGTACTTCGGCTGCCGGGAACGTGACCCCATCCAGTTCGAAATCGCCGGTCTCCTGTGGTTCGCCATTAGCGACAGGCACATGGGCAATGATGGTTTTCTGAATGTTTACCTGCCAGATACGTACTTCGCAGATGCCGTTGTCCGGTACCCGCTCTGGATTCATCAGGCCCGACATAATGCCAAATCCGCCAATTGCTGCAGAAAGGTTGCCACAGTTGCCGCTCCAATCCACAAACGGTTGATCTATGGACACCTGGCCAAACAGGTAATCCAGGTCATGCCCTTCTTTGGTACTTTTGGACACGATGACGGTTTTGCTCGTGCTGGAGGTCGCGCCGCCCATGCCGTCCGTGTGCTTGCCATAAGGGTCTGGAGAACCAACCACTCTCAGCAATAACGCGTCACGTGCCTCGCCAGGTTCTTGTGCGCGCTCGGGCAGGTCTTGCAGGTTAAAGAAGACGCCTTTGCTGGTGCCGCCACGAATATAGGTGGCGGGGATCTTGACCTGAGGAACTGAACTCACGCGGCACCTTCAAGAAAGTCCTGTGCGAAGCGTTGCAGAACGCCACCCGCAGCATAGATGGAAACTTCTTCTGCGGTGTCGAGCCTGCAAGTTACCGGGACCTCAACGCTCTGGCCGTTGGCGCGATGAATGACCAGAATCAGGTCTGCACGTGGCGTGGGCTTACCGATCACATCAAACGTCTCAGTGCCGTCAATGCCATAAGTCTGGCGTGTATCACCGGTTTTGAATTCCAGGGGTAATACACCCATGCCGATCAGGTTGGTTCGGTGAATCCGCTCAAATCCTTCGGCCACAATGGCCTCAACGCCGGCCAGACGAACGCCTTTGGCTGCCCAGTCTCTGGATGAGCCTTGACCGTAGTCCGCACCGGCAACAATGACCAGAGGCTGTCCTCTGTCCATATACGTCTCGATGGCTTCCCACATTCGAACGACGTCACCCTCAGGTTCGATACGTGCAAGAGAGCCCTGCTGTACTTCACCATCTTTCTGAACCATTTCATTGAGCAGTTTCGGATTGGCAAAAGTTGCCCGCTGCGCCGTCAGATGGTCACCACGGTGTGTGGCATAGGAGTTAAAGTCTTCTTCCGGGAGCCCCATTTTTGCGAGATATTCACCTGCCGCACTGGAGGCCAGGATCGCATTTGAGGGAGACAGATGATCGGTTGTGATGTTGTCACCGAGTACCGCTAAGGGACGCATGCCTTTAAGCGTCCGTTCTTTGGCAAGTGCGCCCTCCCAATAAGGCGGTCTGCGAATATAGGTGCTTTGTGGACGCCATTCGTACAAAGGACTCGGCGCATCTGTGGTGTCCTTGACTGTGATGAACATTGGGTCATAAACCGCGCGGAACTGTTCCGGCTTAACGCTGCTGTTCACGATCTCATCGATTTCTTCATCGGATGGCCAGATGTCCTTCAGCGTCACCGGATTGCCATCCTGATCATGTCCAAGCGGATCAGACTCTATATCGACGCGTACCGTTCCCGCGATCGCATAAGCAATGACCAGTGGTGGTGATGCCAGGAACGCCTGCTTGGCATAAGGGTGAATTCGACCATCAAAGTTTCTGTTGCCGGAAAGCACAGCTGTTGCGTAAAGATCGCGTTCGATGACCTCCTGTTGGATGCTCGGATCGAGGGCCCCACTCATGCCATTGCAAGTGGTGCAGGCAAAGGCGACGATGCCGAAGCCAAGCTGTTCCAGTTCCGGCAGCAGGTTGGCTTCTTCCAGGTACAGTTGCACGGCTTTTGATCCCGGTGCCAGTGAGCTCTTAACCCAAGGCTTTCTCGTTAAACCTTTGGCATTCGCATTTCTGGCCAGCAATCCGGCAGCAATCACGTTTCTTGGATTACTGGTGTTGGTACAACTCGTGATCGCAGCAATGATGACGGCACCATCGGGCATCAGGTCCCCTTCCTGTTCCCATGGCGCCGCAATACCCTGCGAGGCCAAATCACTTGTGGCAACACGACGATGAGGATTTGAAGGTCCGGCAACATTACGAACCACAGACGACAGATCGAAGGTCAGCACTCGCTCGTACTCGGCGTCTCTCATACCATCAACCCAGAGACCTGTTGCCTTGGCATAGGTTTCAACCAGCTTCACCTGTTCGTCATCTCGCCCGGTTAGCTTCAGATAGTCAATGGTGTTCTGGTCGATGTAGAACATCGCAGCCGTCGCGCCAAATTCTGGGGTCATGTTAGAAATTGTCGCGCGATCACCCAGCGTCAGGGCTTCTGCCCCTTCGCCAAAGAATTCTAGGTAGGAGGAAACCACTCGTTCTTCCCTGAGGAATTCAGTGATTGCCAGGACAATATCTGTGGCGGTAATACCGGGCTGTCTTTTGCCCGTCAGCTCCACGCCAACGATGTCAGGCAGCCGCATGTATGAGGCTCGCCCAAGCATCACACTTTCTGCTTCAAGACCACCAACGCCAATCGCAATAACACCCAGAGCGTCTACATGCGGTGTGTGGCTGTCTGTGCCGACCAGTGTGTCAGGAAAAGCGACGCCGTCCCGCCTGTGAACCACCGGTGACATTTTCTCCAGATTAATCTGGTGCATGATGCCGTTCCCGGGAGGAATGACATCCACGTTTTCAAAAGCGGTTTTCGTCCAGTCAATGAAGTGGAATCGATCGTCGTTACGACGATCTTCAATGGCCCGGTTTTTTTCGAATGCATCTTTTTCAAAGCCAGCGTGCTCAACCGCAAGCGAGTGATCGACGATCAGCTGTGTTGGGACAACCGGATTAACCTGTGAAGGGTCCCCGCCTTTGTCCGCAATGGCGTCACGCAATCCTGCCAGGTCAACGAGTGCTGTCTGACCGAGGATGTCGTGGCAAACAACCCGCGCCGGGAACCAGGGAAAGTCCAGTTCCTGCTTTCGCTCGATGAGCTGCTTTAATGAGTCCGTCAGGGAATCCGGATCACAGCGTCGCACCAGATTTTCTGCCAACACCTTGGATGTGTACGGCAGGCCGTCATAGGCACCGGGCTGGATCTCCTCAATCGCCTGACGAGTGTCAAAATAATCCAGGTCTGACCCTGGCAGTTGCTTGCGATACTTGCTGTTCACTGACTGTCCTTACCGATCCTTCATTTCTACAAATGGACGTGTGTCCGGACCGATGTAGTCCGCGCTCGGACGAATCAGTCGATTATTGGAACGTTGTTCCATCACGTGGGCGGCCCAACCAGTCAGTCGAGACATAACAAAGATCGGGGTAAAGATTTTTGTTGGAATGCCCATGTAGTTGTAGGCCGATGCATGGAAAAAGTCGGCGTTCGGGAACAGTTGTTTTTCGTCCCACATGACGCGCGCTACTTCCACAGAAATGTCGAACAGCTGGGTGTCGCCCTTGAGGCCCGCCAGCTTTTCTGACCACTCCTTGATCAGCGCATTTCGAGGATCTGAGGTTCTGTAAATTGCGTGTCCGAAGCCCATGATGAGTTCTTTGCGCTCAAACATACCTTTGATGGCAGGTTCCACTTCTTCAACCGTGCTGAACTTTTCAATCAGTTCCATCGCAGCTTCGTTTGCACCACCGTGCAGAGGACCACGCAATGAGCCGATTGCACCGGTGATACAGGAATACATATCAGATAACGTTGCTGCACAGACACGGGCGGTAAAGGTGGATGCATTGAATTCATGCTCTGCATAGAGGATCAAAGAGCAGGACATCACGTCACGGAACATCTGCGAGGGCTCTTCACCGAGCAGCATCTTCAGGAAGTGACCACCAATCGTATCTTCTCCGGTGTCAGTGTCGATCTCAACACCATCATGTGAGTAGCGGTACCAGTAGCAGATGATGGCAGGGAAAGCTGCCAGCAGTCGATCTGCTGCCTCCTGTTGATCTTCGAAAGAAGTTTCGGGTTCGAGATTACCCAACATGGAACAACCCGTCCGCATGACATCCATCGGGTGGGTGTCTTTTGGGATCAGTTTCAGGACAGCTTTCAAATCATCCGGAAGTCCACGCATGGAGGTCAAGCGGGTTTTGTAAGCCTCCAACTGAACCTGTGTTGGCAGTTCACCGTACAGGAGCATGTATGCGACTTCTTCGAATTCTGCTTTTGCGGCGAGCTCTTCGATCGTGTAGCCACGATACGTCAGACCAGAGCCTTCTTTACCAACGGTACACAGTGCCGTTTCGCCTGCAGACTGGCCCCGTAGACCAGCACCACCTAGTTTTTTCTCTACCATGATTGTGTTCCTCTATTGATTGCTGCCGTCTTTGGCAAACAGTTCATCCAGTTTGTTTTCGTATTCGTGATAACCCAGGAACTCATAGAGTTCCGCACGGGTTTGCATGGTTTCAACCACGCTCTCCTGCGTACCGGTTTCCCTCAAGGTTGTATAGACATTAAGTGCGGCCTTGTTCATCGCCCTGAACGCAGACAGCGGATACAGCGCCATCGCAATTCCGACGCTGCCAAGCTGCTCGGTGGTGTAAAGCGGTGTGGATCCAAACTCTGTGATATTCGCAAGTACGGGCACCTTCACCGCGTCTACAACCTGCTTATACATGTCGAGATCCGTCATGGCCTCGGCGAAAATTGCATCGGCACCTGCAGCTTCACAGCGAACCGCACGTTCAATGACTTCGTCCAGACCCACCACCGCAAGTGCATCGGTACGGGCCATCAGGACAAAATCAGGATCAGTTTTGGCGTCAGCGGCCGCCTTGATTCGATCTTCCATTTCTTCCCGGCTGACAATTTCTTTATTCGGTCGATGGCCACAGCGCTTTTGTGCCACCTGGTCTTCGATATGCACACCGGCAGCGCCAGCAGCAATCATGTCTTTAATGGTCTTCGCGATATTGAAGGCTCCACCCCACCCGGTGTCGATATCGACCAGCAAAGGTAATGAACTTGCCGAGGTGATGCGACGCACGTCTTCCAGTACATCGTTCAGTGAAGTCATGCCGAGATCCGGCAGACCGTAGGAGGCATTGGCGACACCACCACCGGAAAGATAGATGGCCTTGTAGCCAACTTCTTCAGCCATCATGGCGGCGTAAGCATTGATGGTCCCAACGACCTGAAGGGGTGATTCCGCGGCAATCGCCTCACGGAATTGACGTCCAGCTGACATAGATAACTCCTTAAAACACCGCCCATTTAGCGGGCGCTAAGTATACAAAATTCGTGTCGGGCTTGGTTTAAGGGCGACTTATTCGAACGTTAGCGCTGCCTTATCAAAGAAGCCGGCAAGCTCGGTGTATTCGGTGGTTACGTCATATTGAGGAAACTCATCAATGACGTTTTGCGGGGAGCGGAACAGGAAACCGGCATCGGCTTCTTCCAGCATGGTGGTGTCATTGTAGGAGTCACCCGCTGCGAACACCGTGTAATTCAATGATTTCAGAGCTTTGACCGATTGCCGCTTAGGGTCTTTCTGTCGGAGAACATAATTCGCGACTCTACCATTGTCATCAATCTCAAGCCGATGGCAGAAGATTGTTGGCCACGCCAGCTGCTTCATGAGGGGTTTTGAAAACTCGTAGAAGGTATCTGAGAGAATGATGACCTGGTATTTCTCTCGCAGACCTTCAAGGAATTCTTTTGCGCCGGGCATCGGCTCCAGCGTGGCGATCACTTCCTGGATGGCAGCCAGATCGAGATTGTGCTCATCCAGTATGCGCAGTCTTTGCTGCATCAACTCATCGTAATCAGGAATGTCGCGGGTCGTTGCCTTGAGTGCTTCGATGCCGGTTTTCTCGGCAAATTTAATCCAGATCTCCGGAACCAGGACCCCTTCAAGGTCGAGACAGATGACTTGCATGTGACTTCCTTTTACTCATTCACTACCGGAACGGTAGCTGGATATTTTCAAACAGTTGGTCGATTTCCGACCGGCTTTGGGCGTTGAATGCCTTGTTCACCACCTCGCGGTCAAGATGAGGCGCGAACAGCTCGATAAAATCGTACATAAATCCCCGCAGGAAGGTACCGCGACGACAACCAATCATTGTGGTGCTCGGCGAGAATAGATGACTCGCATCCAGAGCGACCAGGTCAGGGTCTTCATCCAGGTCATGGGCCATGTCGGCAATGATGCCTATGCCAAGACCGAGGCGAACATAGGTTTTAATGACATCGGCATCCGTTGCGGTGAACACGACCTTGGGTTCCAATCCCTCTTTCTGAAAAGCTTCATCCAGTTTGGATCGACCCGTAAAACCGAAAACATAGGTGACAATCGGCTGTTCGGCAATGTCCTGAAGTTCAACTCTGCTCGCGGTCGCCAGCGGATGGTTCTTGGGCACCACGATAGATCGGTTCCAGTTGTAACAAGGCAACATCACAAGATCTCCGAACAAATCGAGACCTTCTGTGGCGATGGCAAAGTCCACTTCCCCATTCGCGGCCAGTTCGGCGATCTGGATGGGGCTACCCTGATGCATATGCAACGAGACGTCGGGATAACGGCCGATGAATCCAGAGATCACTTGTGGCAGAGCGTAACGGGCCTGAGTGTGGGTGGTCGCGATGGACAGGCTGCCGGTTTTCTCGTCCCGAAACTCGTGGGCCGCCTGTTTAATACTTTCCACCTTGCGCAGAATTTCACCGGCCTGCTGGATGATGGTCTCGCCAACGGGAGTAATGTGCGTCAGGTGTTTGCCCGAACGGGCGAAGACTTCAACGCCGAGTTCGTCTTCAAGCAGTCTGATTTGTTTACTGATACCGGGCTGAGACGTATAGAGGCTTTGTGCGGTAGCAGAGACATTCAGGTCGTGATGAGCGACCTCCCAGATGTATCTGAGCTGCTGCAGTTTCATGGTAAGCCCTCAGCCAAGAGCGACAATCGATATCCCTGACTTATACACTTATCGAATAAAAATATCCAGAAACATACCGAAACAGCATATTTAGTCGCTCTCGTTGATGATGCCATGTGGGACGTGTCCGGTAGGGACCACATCAGAGGCGAGCCGACAGTGCTCAGCCTGGTCATCAAAGAACACATCAGCCTGATAAGCCCTCAGAAACTCTGACTTTTGCATACCGCCAAGAAACAGGCTCTCGTTCAGTCGGATTCCCCACGAACGTAACGTTTTGACTACTCTCTCGTGGGCGGGTACCGATCTTGCGGTGACGAGCGCGGTCCGAACCGGGCATGTGCCCGGTCCGAATTCTTCCTGAAGTGCTTGCAACGCTGCAAGAAACGGCTTGAAGGGTCCGCCGTGCAAAGGCTCATTCGCAGAACGCTTTTCTGACGCGATGAACTCCTCCAGCCCCTTTTTCTGATAAACACGTTCTGCTTGGTCGGAAAACAGAACCGCGTCTCCATCGAAGGCGAATCGGAGCTCATCGTTGTCAGCAGCAGACGTCGCACCGGAGAGAATACTTGCTGCCGCCATGCCTCTGTCGAGCGCGTCGATCACATCTTGCTGATGGGTTGACAGGAACAACTGACATCCAAAAGGTCGCATATACTTGTAGGGTTGTCCGCCGCCCGTAAACGCAGCCCTCTTTATCGGCAATCTATGATGCTCGATTGAATTGAATACTCGAAGCCCAGTATCAGCGGTGTTTCTAGATAAAAGGATGACTTCAACGCGTTCTGGTTGACCAAGCCGTGTGTTGATGGCGAGCAGCTTTTTCACCAGATGGAAGGCATCACCGGGCGCGAGGGGTTCATCCTCTCGAGCAATCTGGTAGCGAGCGTAGGCCGCGACCCCCTCTTCCCGGTAGACACGATCACTTGCCTTGAGATCGAACAAGGCGCTGCTGGAGATCGCAACCACTAACCTGTTCACTACGTCCAACGCCACTCTTCAGCTAAACTTTGTCTCATTATAAACCCGTGTTTAGATGCTTACGTGAGCAAACCGACAATAAAACCGTCTTCCGATGTCTCCGCGTTCCTGGACAAGGTCGCAAAAACGCCGATAAAGCAAACGCCTGGCGATGCTGGACGACTGATCTTCGGCATGGACGCGACCGCGTCGCGGGAGCCGACCTGGGACCAGGCATGTCATCTCCAGGGTCAAATGTTTGACGCGACATCAAACGTTGGTGATCTGGCCGTGCAACTTTGTTACTACCGCGGATTCAATGAATTTCAACATTCAACCTGGTGTGCATCAGCCCGAGACCTGCTTCGAGAAATGTCAGCCGTTCGTTGTCTAGGTGGTCATACGCAAATCAAAAAAGTTCTGGACCATGCCTCTGTAGAACATCGAAAACAGCCGATCAAAGCGGTGGTGTTCGTTGGTGATGCCGTTGAAGAAAATCCTGACGACTTGTGCCAGCTGGCCGGCCAGTTAGGTGTCCTGAGAATTCCACTGTTCATGTTTCAGGAAGGTATTGACTCAGCAGTAAAATCGACCTTCAGGCAGATGGCGGAACTCTCCGGTGGCGCCTATGCGCCCTTCAATCTTGCTTCTGCCGCGGAGCTTAAGAATTTGCTTTCAGCGGTCGCCGTGTATGCGGCAGGTGGACGAAAGGCACTGCAACAGTTTGAAAGCCGTCACAAACGCACCGCTCTCCTGACCCAACAATTGAAGTAAACCGGCAAACCTATGGCTCGACTCCTTATCATCGCCATTATCGCTTTCCTCGTCTACGTGGCATTGCGGGGATTTCTTGCGAGGAAACAATTGAGCGTTCGGCAGTTTATGAACATTTACCTGGCGACGATGGCGGGCCTGCTTCTTTTGTTTCTTGCGTTTACCGGCCGGCTTCATCCCCTCTTTGCCCTCGTCGGCGCTGTTCTGCCATTTATGTTTCGTATCATGGGACTCATCATGCAGGGTGCCCAGTTCGCGGCCATACTCAAGGCCATGAACCTAAACATCGGAGGCCGAGGACCATCCGCAGCCCCGTCAAAAAGTGAGATCAAATCACGGTATATCCATATGGTGCTGTTTCATGACAGCGGCATGATGGAGGGTACCGTGCTCGAAGGTCAGTTTGCTGGTAGGTCACTCAGCGATCTTTCCCAGGAGCAGCTGGCTGACCTGTTGAAAGAGGTGGCTTCTGATGCGGATTCCTACAACCTTTTAGCCGCTTACCTTGAACGCGAATATGAAGATTTCTCAGGCGGCGGAGAACAGGCTTCCCACGCCTCGACTGATTCAGGCGAAATGACGGAGGCACAGGCGCTGGATATCCTCGGACTCGAAGCTGGCGCAAACGCGGCGGACGTAAAAGACGCGCACCGACGCATGATGCAGAAAGTTCATCCTGACCGTGGCGGATCGACCTACCTCGCGACTAAAATAAACGGCGCTAAAGACTATCTTTTGAAACTCTATGAGTGACGCACCTGCCAATGCAGAACCTGAATACCTGGGATTCTGGGCCAGATTTGTTGCGTTTCTGATTGATAGCACAGCGGCAACCATCATCATGGCGCCACTAGCCGCTAGAGTGATGGGTGAACTGAATCTGGCTGACTACGATCTCACAGACCCGGTACAACAAACTGAACTCCTGGTTCGGTTGAGCTCACAGCTCGGTTTTGACCTGCTTGTTATGGGCACCATATTTATCCTCTTCTGGGTCTTTAAGAACGCGACACCCGGCAAGATGTTGTTCAGCTCAGTCATTGTTGATGCCAAGACACTGGCCGCCCCCAGCACAGCCCAGAACATCGTGAGATATCTGGGATACTTTTTAAGCCTCTTCCCCTTTGGACTCGGGTTCATCTGGATCGCATTTGATTCCAGGAAACAGGGTTGGCATGACAAGATTGCCGGAACGGTTGTCATCAAAGGTAAGCCCCGCACCACCGAATCCGTACTAGACACTTCAGATTGACTGCCAATATTCGTGACGACGTTGAAGCCCTGTTCAAGGAGCAAGGGTTTTCAACAGAGACTTCTGACCATGCTCGTATTTTTCAAGCGCTAGGGGAACGTGGCTGGCTTGCTGCAGACTGGCCTCATGAAGCAGGCGGTCTTGAATGGGATCGCGAGACCCAGCTGTCTTTCCTTACCGCACTGGCTCGATTCGGTTGTCCTGTACCACCGGATGTTATTACGGTGGTGGCACCGATCTTGTTGTCAGCTGACAAGTCAGAGGAGCGACAACGCCTACTTAGTGAATTCGCGAATGGTACAAGCAAATTCGAAGTCCTGTTGGATCCAATCGAAGATTCTTTAGTGATTCGTGATAACACCACTGAGCACATCATCGCTGAAGCTGGAACAGCTACCGAACTCATTAGCCTTCATGGCTCACCCTTTTGGCAACTTTATGAATGGATGGCTGGCCTGGTACACATTCAAAACATGGCCAGGCATTGGGACGAAGAACTAACCGACGAGATGACGGAAATGCAGGTGAGCCTGGATGCGGCAGTCGCCTCTTTCCTGATGGGATCGGCGCTATCCGACAGCCAATTACGCCTTAACGCCAGCCAGACCAGACTCGACATATTCTCAACGTTGTTTCAATCGCTGGGCTACTACGCTCTGCTTGATCCAGATCCAGAGCTTTCTGCAAACGAACCTGTACCTTTCAGGAGGGAACGCTATCACCTAGGTCAGCTAAGACGAATGATCGCCAGAAACGAGATGCTGCAACTAGACAAACTTTACGAGAGAGCCTTATCCAATGACGAGGACTAAGCCACTGATCATCTTTGATCTGGATGGGACATTGCTGGACACACAGGCGAGCTTAGCGGATGCCTTTAATCGTGCACTGGAAGAAATGAATGCGCCTGCCAAAGCGGTTGAGGCGTTTCGTTACATCATAGGTGACGGTGCAAGAATCGCAGCTTCTAGATGTTTACCTGAAGAAAGACAATCTGACGATGAAATCGACCGATGCCTGGCTGGCTTCAAGCACCACTACGACAACACCTGGCGGGATGCGCAACCCTACCCTGGTATTGAAACGCTTATAGCATCCCTTCGAAGCAAAGCGCACCTTGCTGTCTTGTCTAACAAGGATGACGTTTTCACGCAGAAATGTATTTCAAACTACTTCGAAGGTGACTTCGATATGGTGCTCGGTTATCGACCTGAATTTGGACTCAAGCCGAATCCTGCAGGCGGCCAACACATCATGGATACCTTGTCGGTAGCTGCAAACAACACCATGTTGGTGGGTGACATGGCCATTGATATGAAGACCGCCGTTGCTTGCAACATCTCAGGGGTTGGTGTGTTATGGGGATTCCGGGATGAACCGGAACTGACCTCCGCCGGGGCGTCACACGTGATCAAAGAGCCCTCGGAATTGATAAAGCTGGTGTCGTTATGAATGACAAAAATCACAATATAGTTACTGATCAACTGGATGCATTCTGGATGCCATTTACGGCGTTCAGTCGATTTCAGGAAGCGCCTAGATTCATGGTGCGCGCGCGCGACATGTACTATGAAGACTCAAACGGCAATCGCGTTTTGGATGGCTCAGCAGGTTTGTGGTGCGTTAATGCCGGCCACTATCGTGAGTCCATCAATGAGGCCATCCAGGAACAACTGAAAGAGCTGGATTTCGCGCACAATTTTAACGCCGGGCATCCTGCCGTATTCAACTACGCTGAGCGATTGGTTGCCCACTTTCCAGATCCTTTGAATCATGTGTTCTTTACAAACTCAGGATCTGAGGCCGTAGACACAGCGCTGAAGATTGCGCTCGCTTATCACAAGCTTCGAGGTGAAGGATCAAGAACCAGGCTGATCGGTCGTGAGAAGGCATACCATGGCATGGGGTTTGGCGGCATTTCCGTAGGCGGGCTGGTAAAGAATCGACAAGCCTATGGCGCATTGTTGCCAGGCGTGGATCATCTTCAACATACACTGGACCAGGAGAATAACGCCTGCTCTCGAGGACTGCCCGAACACGGCGCCGATCGTGCCGATGATCTGGAGCGTATCGTGCAGTTACATGGCGCTGAAAACATCGCAGCAGTGATCGTAGAGCCAGTTGCCGGCGCCGGTGGTGTCATCCTTCCGGCACAGGGTTATCTCAAAAAACTGCGGGAGATCTGCACACGCCACGGCATCCTGTTGATCTTTGATGAGGTCATCACAGCATTCGGTCGACTTGGCGCGATGTCTGCTGCTGAAAAGTTCGGTGTGATTCCAGACATCATCACAACAGCGAAAGGCATCACCAACGCAACAATCCCAATGGGCGGTGTCTTTGTTACCTCCGAGATCTACCAGACATTCATGTCCTCAGGCGACGGTGGTGTGGAGTTCAGCCATGGCTACACCTACTCTGGCCACCCGGTCGCTTGTGCAGCTGGCATGGCAACTCTCGACATTTATGAATCAGAGGGACTGTTTGATCGCGTTAACCAGCTGGGTGATCACTGGATGGACAGCATGTTGGCCGTCAAGGACGAGCCCAATGTTATCGATGTGCGTACCCTGCCACTGATCGGCGCGATTGAAGTGGCCGCCAGACCCGGCGCACCTATGGAGCGAGGGGGTGAAGTTGCCAGACGTTGTTATGAAAAAGGCCTTTTCGCCAGGAATATCGGAGATTCAATTGTGCTTTCCCCGCCTCTCATAATTACCGAAGAGCAGATCACCGAGATCATGGGCATCATCGCTGAAGCGATTCGAGAAACTGACTGATCACACCATGCTGGGCGGCATCGCTGGGTTGTTAGGCAGATGCGCGAATTTTGAGGCATCGCGCTGCGCCTCATAACACTTCACGATAGGCTCAAGATCCGTCGGTGATGCGCCATGAAGAATGATGCCATCGCATCCCAGATCAAACTGATGGTTTATGGCGTCTACGCATTGTTCCGGCGTACCACTGGCTGCTGATGCCAACCATTCATCAGGAATCAGTTCCGCAACAATTTCCAGCTCGGCGGTAGAGGCTTTCTGATCCAAAGCACCCTGAAAGCTGGCCACCAGCTCATTAGCACGAAACCGCTCAAGCACTGCCGGGTCCCAGTCATTGGTTTTCACCATGAGGTCACCATAAGCCTGCAGGTAAGTGGCCATTCGGCCTACGGTTTTCTTCAGGCGAATGTCTTCCGGCAGATGATCACCAATCGTGGCAAAACAGGACCAGACCCGAACATCGTCTGGATTGCGCCCCGCTTTTTCCGCAGCTTGCTTGACGGTATTCACACAACGGGTCGTCGTTTCATCCGTAAAGAAGGTGTGAAGAACAACCGCATCAAACGCCCGGCCGCCAAGGGCCAGTGAATTGGGCCCAAAAGCCGTAAAAGTCATGGGGATGTATTCATCAAATGCGGGATCTAATCGGAGCACGGGCCAGGAACCCGCTGGTCCCTTATGTCCAACGATGGTTTCGCCTTTATGCAGTCTGCGCATGATGCCGACGAAGTCTTCGATCTCCGCCGTCTTGATACGAGGCAATCCAAAGGCATCAAACATCATGTCGATACCTCGTCCGAGGCCAAGGGAAAAACGGCCATCCGTGAGAAAGTGCATCGTGGACGCATAAGCACCTGTGACAACGGGATGTCTCGTGTTGTGATTGGTTGCAGCCGTTGCAATCCCTATTTTTTCGGACACGGCGCCGACTGCTCCACTTAACGTTGCTGCTTCTTTGATGTTGAAACGCTCGGAGATAAAGCAGTTCCCGATGCCAAGCTCCTCCGCATGACGAACTTCCCCGATCAAATCTCTGGGTGATTCAGGCGCACCTGGCAGCGTGTAAAAAGCGAGTTCATTCATCATGTTGAAAAGTCTCTCGTGTCGGGCAATCCCGTATTAGAACACGGTCCCCTGACAAGACGCGATCCTTCTCTTCGTGGTAGCCTTCCTGCCTTTCTCTACAACAGAGTCAGCAGTTATGGACATCAAAGATAAAGTTATTGTCATTACCGGGGCGGCCAGTGGTATTGGTCGCGCCATGGCGAGACGTTTCAAAGCCGAAGGCGCCAGGCAGTTAGTCATCGCAGACCTAAACGCCGATGGTCTTCAGGAAGTGGCGGATGAAGTCGATGCACTGGCCGTTCCAACCAACGTTTCGATTGAAGGCGAAGTGAACAACCTGATTGCTACGGCCGAGGAAGAATACGGTCAGATTGACCTTCTGTGTAACAACGCTGGTATCGGTACTGGTGGCGGACCGGAAACACCCAACGAAGATTGGCAGCGTATCTGGGATATCAATGTCATGGCGCACGTCTATGCGGCGCGGGCAGCGATCCCGGCGATGTTAGCCAGGGGAGATGGTTACATCATGAATACAGCTTCAGCTGCAGGACTGCTTACCCAGGTGGGGTCTGCACCTTATGCGGTCACGAAACACGCAGCGGTAAGTTTCGCAGAGTGGCTTTCCGTGACCTACGGTGATCGCGGGCTCAAGGTTTCGGTCCTCTGCCCTCAAGCCGTTCGAACGGCGATGACTGCTGACAATCCTGACGGGGTTGCCAGTATTGATGGCATGATGGAACCGGAAGTGTTGTGTGACTCCGTAGTTGAAACGCTGAAAGAAGAGAAGTTCCTTGTACTGCCTCACCCAGAAGTACTCACCTATATCCAGCGTAAAGCAGGCGACTACGATCGATGGATAAAGGGGATGCGGCGCCTACAGGAAAGCTACGGTAACGCCGACTGGCCCTAGAGACCTGCGTTTGCGCCCTGGATTGACCGCGGATTCGCAAATTCATTACAATCCGCGGAACAGCGCCGATTTGAAAACAGCTTGCGGGCGCTCTACAAATACAGCTAAAGAGAAAACCTACTTTAGCCACAAGCTGAGTAGGTTTTTTTGTGCCCAAAATTGGACGCCAGGGTGAATAGAGATGCCACTTAACATTCCAGATGGTCTTCCAGCCATTGAAGTTCTCAGAGGCGAGAACATTTTTTGCCTGGAAAGCAGTCAGGCTAGCCACCAGGATATTCGAGCCATTCGGGTTCTGCTGCTGAACCTGATGCCGAAAAAGATAGAGACTGAAATCCACCTGTTACGCATGCTTTCGAACTCGCCGTTACAGGTTGATGTTGAACTTTTAAGAATCACCGATAAGCCTTCGAAGAATACGCCCATCGAACACATGGAGAACTTCTACAAGAGCTTCTCGGACATCAAAGACAAAAAATACGACGGCATGATCATTACCGGGGCTCCACTAGGCCAGGTGCCTTTCGATAACGTCAGCTTTTGGGATGATATGAAAGAAATCATGGACTGGACGGTAACGAATGTGACGTCTGTGATGTTCCTCTGCTGGGCTGTTCAGGCGGCGATGTATCACCTTTATGGTGTCGACAAACTGATCCTCCCGAAAAAGATCAGCGGCGTGTATCCGCACAGGCTTGTCAACCCCCTGTCCCCGATCGTGCGTGGTTTCGACGACCGTTTTGATGCACCCCATTCACGTTATGCAGAAGTGCCTGCCAGTGCTTTGGCCGGGCTGGATGACCTTGAAGTCGTTTCAGATTCCGAAATTGCTGGCCCCTATATCTGGAGTCACAAGGACGGACGCCACCTGTTCGTCACCGGACACTCGGAGTATGAACCCAACTGCCTGCGCGACGAATACCAGAGGGATCTTGAAGCGGGTATTGATCCAGAAGTGCCTGAAAACTATTTCCCGGATGACGACCCGAAGAAGGAACCGATTGTTACCTGGAAGAGTCATGGCAACCTGCTGTTCAACAACTGGCTGAACTATTACGTTTACCAGCTGACACCTTTCAACATGAATGACATAGGGCATGTGCGTAACGACTTAAGTCTAAGCATCGCCGAATGAGTGATGAACAGGCAGAAACGCCAAGGTTAGTTCAAGGGCGAGTCAGTCAGGGCCTGCTTCGCCTCGCTGCGCCTGTCATCCTAGGTATCACCGCAAACATCGGCGCCGGTCTTATCGAAGCTTTTTTTCTGGCTCAGGTCAGCACTGTTGCCCTCGCCGCCTATAGTTTTACGTTCGCTGTTCAGGGCGCATTGATGTCTCTTTCCCTCGGTATCTCCATTGGGGTCAGCAGCGTTCTTGCCCGAACAGTTGGCAGCGGCGACATGGATCAAGTCAGACGAATTGCCAGCGATGGTCTCTTGCTTGTTGCCATGGTCATGATCGTCATGTCGATGATCGGATATATAACTATCGACCCTCTATTCAGAGCACTTGGGGCTGACGATACGACCCTGCCGCTGATCACCGGCTACATGACGATCTACTATCTTTCGGTGGTATTTATGGCGGTACCCTCGGTCGGCGCCAATGCATTACGAGCAACTGGCGATGCCAGTATCTCTGGGACCATTATGGTCTCAGGCGCCGTATTGCAGATCTGCATTAGCCCATTTCTTATTTTTGGCTGGATGGGATTGCCCGCTCTGGGATTGGTGGGCGCTGCATGGTCAACACTCATTTCCAGACTGATTCTTTTCATTATTACGATGGCGGTGTTGCACTATCGTGAGCATCTCATTACCTATGCTGGCGTCACGCTCTCTTTGATCATGAATTCGTGGCGTCGCATCATGGCGGTGTCCATTCCTGCGACGGCCACCAACCTGATTGGACCCATCTCGACCGCGATCATTGTCAGCTTGCTCGCAGACTTTAGTCAGGAGACGGTCGCAGGATTTGGTATCGCGTCGCGGATTGAAGGTTTGTTTGTGATTCCCCTGTTCGCCTTGAGCGCAAGCATTGGTCCTTTTGTTGGCCAAAACTGGGGGGCTGATCGTTACGATAGAGCCAACCGTGCCATGTTGCTTTCCTTTCAATACTCGCTGGGCTGGGGTGTGCTTGTTGCGATTCTGCTGATGACATTCAGGCAGCCAATCGCTGGACTGTTCGACGACAACCCGGAGGTGATCGAAGTCGCCGCGCACTACCTGCTACTGGTGCCAATCAGCTACGGCACCTGGGGCGTATTGATGATGGCCAGTGCCATCTTCAACTCTCTCGGCAAACCGGTATCGTCAACCATCATGTCGATCATTCGCATGTTCGCGCTCTACATCCCTCTTGCCTTCCTTGGCAAGTGGATGTTCGGCATGACAGGCATTTTCCTTGCTGCTGCGGTCTCCAATCTGGCCATGGGCGCAATTGCTTACAAGTGGAACAGGAATACCTACGGCCGATCAGGATTGCGTCCACATTAGATCAAGATAAGCGCTCTAGAGCCTTGGTATCAAGAAATTCAACACTTCTTATTGCTAAGCCATAAGTCTTAGTTCAGTAGTTAACTTAAATTTGGAGTATGTTTATGAAAAGAATCGTTGGAATTCTTGTTCTTATTGCCTGTTCTTCCTCGTCTTTAGCTGAGTTGCAAGCAGGCACCCATCATCAAGTATTGTTCGATGGAGATGAAGTTGCATTTAGCCCAATGACGGATAATGAGATGGCGAGTACAGAGGGTAAGGTTGGTGTAGTCGGAGCAGCTATCGGCGGAGCGATTGGGCTTGGCTCTGCATTAGCCAATGGCTCAGACTTTCAAGGCGCCGTAGCATCAACCGCTTTGGGAGCTCTCTCTGGAGCAACAGGCGGAATAGCATCTGCTACTACAGGTTTGGCTCGTGCCGTGTGGGGAACTCGATCGGTCCTTACGGGAGTGGCAGGAAGCCAAGCAGGATATTCGAGTAACTAATGAGTATCGCAATACTTGCAAATGCAACCGTCGTGGCGTTTCTCGTCACGGCGGTTTTCTCGAAAATGGTAGTAATGCGGCAGTGGCGTAAACTCATCGGCGCATTTCTCGCTCTACTCATCGGTGAAATAGCACTTTTCTCTCTAGAGCATGAATTGATCGGTGCTGCAATACGAGGCGGCTTCGTTTGGCTGATTTGCATTTGCGGCACTTTCATCATGGGTAAACACCTCAGGAAAGAACAAGAGGAGTAAGGAGACTCAAATGAGCATGTTCACCAAGGTGATCGGTTCCGCGCTTCTAATTTTGCTTCCTGTTTCCCTATCGAAAGCTGAACTTCCGATTTCAGTCGACGATATATTTGTGCAGCAAGACAACATTCGTTTTGGGCTATCGACCCAGTACCTCAACCGTCAAGACGACATCGACTCTCTCGGGACTATTAATTCTGATCAATTACTTCTTGGGTTGAGCGTTAGATACGGCATCAGTCCTAAAACAGAAGTATCTGCCAACACTTCATTCCGATATTGGAACGAGAGAGCTTATCTGCTGGGAAAAGAGTTTTCGGATTCCGGTAGTCAGTGGGAATCACTGTCGATAGGAGTAAGTCACAAGTTATCTGACGACTACTTGAGACCCGCTCTTCTGGTTTTCGGGGAGTTCGTTGTCGCAGAACGCCCGTCTCGCGCGCCCTCTCAGGTGGAGTATGGAAAGACTTATAAAATGGGAGCAGCAACCTACAAATCTATTGACCCCATTTTGTTATCCGGCCTTTTCGTCGCCGAGTATCATGCTGAACGCATTATTAATGGCTTAGATGTTGAGCCCGGAATTTCACTTCGCCTAGAACCCAAAGTCGCCTTTATTGTGAATAACAGGGTTACATTGACCGGCGGGATTCGCTGGCAATGGCGCGAACGCTTAAGAATCAATGGATCACATTCTGGGATTAACCTTACGGAAACCTCTTTAGCTATGGGTGTCGGTTACCATGTATCAGAAAAGCTAACCCTATCGTTTGAGGGTGATTTCGCTGTTACCAACGATCGCGGGTCCAGTCTGACACTTCATTTCATTTATCGATAAGACGATGCCTAGAACAGCACTCTGCTTGGTCCTATTTGTTGTTCACACAACCTGCTACTCACAGGACAAGAACGCGAATGTTGTGATCGTTTTGGGCCCAGCTTCAGACGAGGTTTCAAGGTTTTCTTGGAAGGCTATCCGCGATACTAACGTGGTTAAGCAGCAGTTTGACTTCTCATGTGGTGCTGCCAGCCTCGCGACTATACTTACTCATTTCTTCAACCATCCGGTTACTGAACTCGAGATTCTCGAGCTCTTAGAAGTTAACGATAACGCGGCATCGTTCTCAGATCTAAAAAATGTTGCAGAGCTACACTTCGGCATTAAAGCGATTGGCTTAGTTGTTAATTTCGATTCACTCTTAAAGCTTAAGGTTCCGGCTATTGCCCATCTAGTAATAGGTGGAATCGAGCACTTCTCGGTGATTCGTGGCATTGACTCTGAAGGGAACGTCTGGCTGGCAGATCCTGCTTTCGGCAATCGCTTCCTAACAAAACCACAGTTTCTATCGATCTGGATTGATGATGATTACTCTGTGAGTGGAAAGCTATTGATACTTGTTCCTACAGGCTCCACGACAACTAATAAGGAATACTTTGCCCGGGAAAACTTGAGTTCAAGAAGGTGGAGTCGAAGCCGTTCTTACCCTTGAACGCTTGAGTCCATAGTGTCTCGTGGTTGAGTCAGCGGAAATACAAGCGCCAACCAAAGCAAGGTCACGGCAAACCCTATCGCAAGGTAATAGTTACTCATCATGACCCCGGCCTTCTGAAACAAGACGATCAGCACGCTGGAGCCACCTTTGCCTGTTCGATATCCGAACACATCAATGACTTCCTTGGCTCGGTATCGCTCATCAAAGCCAAGTGGGACATAGAGAATTTCTTTTGCGGCTCTGAAGATCGAATAATCGAATGCTTTAAACAGGAAGAACGCTGTACCGACGGTCAGTACATTGGGTTCCATGATGGCCAAAGTAATCGCTGTAATGTGTATCAGGGGCATCATCAGATGGATCCAGCGAATCGCCACAAAGGACATCAGAAGTGGCGCCAATATGAACTGCAACGCGAGTACCGATGTATTCAGTGTTCCCCAGAACCAGCCTTGAAACGCGGTCTCGGCATCCTGGCGCCCAGCGAACTCAACCGACAGCAGTTCCTGAAACTTAAAGTCGAGCACAGCAGCGATCACCTGAGTCGAGAGAACAATCGCAATCAGGCTGAGTAGCAGCGGGTTCTCTTTGAAAAGAGACAACCCAAGGTTTCCATGGCTCTCTTGTTTTGGTGGTATCTCCGGTTCGCCATGAAGCCGGTAAGTCACATCAGACACCAGGGCGGCAGGTATTAGTGCAAACGCCGCCAGCAGAATCATGGTTTCTGTGCCCAGGGATTGAGCGGACATGCCGACCAGAGTGCCGCCCACCGCACCGCCAATACCGGCGATCCCCGTTACGGGGCCATTTACCTTCCTTGCCGTATTGGGAGAGACAGATGAGTTGATATAGCTCCAGTACTGTTCGATCAGAAGAACGATGTAAAACTCTTTGAACAGAAACAGAACCGGCGTGATGGCTTTGCTGCCGCCGAGTAGCGCGAGGTAACAACCGAAAATCATGAAGGCTGAACCCAGCGAAGTCACCAGCAAGGTTCTTCGCGGGCCAAGCTGAGTCAAAATCCAACCGTAGAGCGCCACCCCGGCAAAAACCACCACGGGCATAAGCGCCATGACCAGTGGAAGGTTTTCAGCGCCATAGGCGTTTTTGAATAGGACAGTCGCAGGGCTGCGAATAAATTCGTAGCCCGCCAATGTGAATAACGCAGCCGCAGCCATCATCGCTGCAACGCGATATTCAGCATTAGTTTGATTCATGATGATCCCCCGATCATGAACTTGACATACACCGCGTAAATCCGCAAATTGCCGGCATTTTCAACACCGGAAAATCGTGAAAATGCCGAGCAGCAAACCGAGCACAAAGCCCGTTAATCCCAAGTTCTCTTCAGGTCCCACGACGAAGCGACCCGGTTGGTCGGTCGCAAACTTGAGCGTGGATTCCTTGGGCCGATCACACCGTGCAAAACAACCCAAAGCCTTGTTGAAAAAGGTGATTGATGACAGCAAACGGCTTTTAGGTATTCCCGAAGACTACCTGTTGGCCATTGTGCCCGCGTCGGACACGGGGGCGTTTGAGATGGCCATGTGGACCATGCTGGGTGAGCGCGGTGTTGACGTACTGACATGGGAGAGTTTTGGTTCCGGGTGGGCAACTGACATTAAGTCTCAACTGAAACTGGAAGATCTCCGGTTGATGGAAGCGCCCTATGGTGAACTTCCTGACCTCACTCAAGTTGATACCGATCGCGACGTCGTTTTCACCTGGAATGGCACCACCTCGGGTGTTCGTGTTCCTGACGGTGACTGGATTGCTGATGATCGAAAAGGACTGACCTTCTGCGATGGCACATCTGCGGTTTTCGCGATGGATATGCCCTGGTCCAAACTCGACGTCGTTACCTGGAGCTGGCAGAAGGTCCTTGGCGGTGAAGCGGCCCACGGTATGCTCGCACTGTCTCCACGAGCGGTGGAAAGACTGGAAAGCTACACACCGACCTGGCCTTTGCCAAAGATCTTTCGCCTTGTGAAGAAAGGTAAGCTGGGATTGGATCTGTTCGATGGTGCGACTATTAACACGCCGTCCATGCTGGCGGTAGAAGATCAGCTCGATGCCCTCGCCTGGGCAGAAAGCATTGGTGGTTTAAGCGGCCTGATCAAAAGATCCGAAGCCAATCTCAGCGTCATTAGCAGTTGGGTCGGCAATGCCGACTGGGTCGATTTCCTCGCGAAGGATGCAGCCAGTAATTCTTCAACCTCGATCTGTCTGTCGATTGTTGACGGCTGGTTTTCTTCAAAGTCAGAGGACGATCAGCGCGCGCTCATTAAAGGCATGGTTGCCAACCTTGAATCAGAAGGTGTCGCGCTGGACATTGGCGGTTACAGAGACGCGCCTCCGGGATTGCGCATCTGGGGCGGCGGCACGGTAGAATCTTCCGATATCGAAGCGCTGCTCCCCTGGTTGGATTGGGCTTTTGATACTATGAAGGCAGACAACAGCTAACGGATTTCCCATGACAGACATTACCGAGATCACCTCCGGCCTGAAGTTCCCAGAAGGACCTATCGCGATGCCGGACGGCTCGGTCATTGTCGTCGAAATCGCACGCGGCACGCTCAGCCGTGTCCAACCTGACGGTACGATTGAAGTCATCGCGGAACCTGGTGGTGGTCCTAACGGCGCCGCTATCGGTCCTGACGGGGCTTGTTACGTCTGCAACAACGGTGGCTTTATCTGGCATGAAAGCAGTACTGGCCTGCTGTTTCCAGGTCACGAACCCGATGATTATTCAGGCGGTCGCATCGAGAGAATTAACCTGGAAACCGGGGAAGTCACCGTGCTTTACTCTGAATGTGACGGCATTCCACTACGTGGCCCCAATGACATTGTTTTCGATGCCGAAGGCGGTTTCTGGTTTACGGATCATGGCAAAACGCGCGAACGAGACCGTGATCGTACCGGTGTGTTTTATGCCCAAGCCGATGGGTCACATATCACTGAAGCGATTTTCCCACTGGAGGGACCCAACGGCGTCGGTCTTTCGCCCGATGAAAAGACGCTCTATGTCGCGGAAACCCCCACAGGAAGACTCTGGGCGTATCCAATTGCCTCTCCCGGCGAGTTGGACCGCAGCGTCAGGCCAACGATGATGGCACAGCTGCCGGACTACCATATGTTTGACTCTCTGGCCGTCGACGCAGAAGGTAACGTCTGCGTCGCAACACTGATTTCAGGTGGGATTACCATTCACTCAGCAGATGCAACAACTGCCCGGCATGTCTCGATGCCTGACGCGCTAACGACAAACATCTGCTTCGGCGGCGAAGACCTGAAAACGGCTTACATTACCCTTTCTACAACCGGCAAACTTATCGCCTGTGAATGGGAAACACCCGGACTTGCACTGAATTTCCTGAACAAGTGATCAAACGTCTCTTTATCGTCCTCTGCTTTCTCTTTTCAACGGCAGGGTTTTCTTCAACGGGTTTATCGTCGGAGGTCATGCCTCGAGTTCACTTTTTGATTCCCGCAGGCCCCGGCGGAGGCTGGGATGGCACGGCACGCGGTATTGGGGAAGCGCTGCAAAAGTCGGGCATGATCGAAGACGTCTCCTATGAAAACCTGTCCGGTGGTGGTGGTGGTCGTGCGATCGCAAAGCTTATCGAGACAGCTGACCGTCAGAAGAACACTCTTCTGATCAGCTCTACACCGATCGTCGTTCGTTCCCTGCAGGGCATTTTCCCCCAATCGTTCCGAGACCTTCGAGTGATTGGTTCTGTCATCGCCGATCACACGGCTATCCTGGTAAAGGCAGACGCCAACATTGAATCGTTCACAGATCTTTCAAATGCTTATAATCGCAACCCGCGTGACGTAAAAGTGGCTGGTGGTTCCGTGAGGGGTTCTACCGATCACTTTGTCATCGCCAAAGCCTTTCAGCTCGGCGGCGGCAACCCACGTTCGGTCGTTTATGTCCCATACGATGGCGGCGGCAAAGCCATGGCCGGATTGCTGACCGGTGAAACCACCGCACTATCGACAGGTCTGTCGGAGGCGATTGATATGCATCGTGCCGGTGAGGCTCGAATCATTGCAGTAACATCCCCTGAGCGCCTACCAGAACTTCCTGACGTGCCCACATTGGCAGAACAAGGTATCGATTTCAGCTTTGCTAACTGGCGCGGCTTTTTTGCTGCCCCGGGCCTGCCTGACAGCAACTATCGTCAAATGATTCACACCGTGGAAACGATCACTAAGACTCCTGCTTTCGAAGAGGTCCGCACGAGGAATGGCTGGACAACGCTCAGTCTGACAGACCAGGTGTTTTATGAGTTCCTGGAACAGCAGGAGAAAGAAATCGGCACCCTCATGCGAGAGCTCGGATACCTGCGATGAGTCGCATCGCCGGGGTGTTATTTGGCCTACTCTTTCTTGGCTACGGCTATTTCGCGGGAGACATTCAGCTGGACTTCTGGGCTGAAGAAGAGACCTTCAACGCACGAACTTTTCCTTACCTGATCGCGGTGGGCGGCTGCTTTTTCGCCGTCTTGCTTTCGCTGTTTCCAGCTAGGGCTGAGGCGCAAGACATTGAACTTCGCAATCCACCGGCTCTATTCCTCATCATTCTGATGCTTGCCTACAGTTTCCTGCTGGAACCGCTTGGTTTTCCAGTCGCCACGACACTCTTCCTGGCAATTGCGTTTCTTATTCTGGGTGAACGTCGCGGAATGCTGATCAGTAGCGTAAGTTTAGGCCTCACCTTCGCCATCTGGGGCATCATGAGCGCCCTTGGAATCTACCTTGAGCCTGGTCTGCTAGGCGCATCAGGGTGATAGAAGGACTCCTGCTGGGACTGGAGACGGTCCTCACGCCATTCAACCTCATGCTTGTTTTGGTCGGATGTGCCATTGGCACCATTATCGGCATGTTACCGGGGCTTGGGCCCATATCAGCCATCGCGCTGATGATTCCTGTGACCTACGGTTTTGATCCAAGCAGCGGCATGATTCTTCTGGCCGGTGTCTACTACGGCGCAATCTTCGGCGGCTCGACGTCCTCCATTCTGATTAACGCACCTGGCGTTGCCGGTACCGTCGCGACATCCTTTGACGGCTATCCGATGGCAAGCCAGAGAAAAGAACCTGGGAAAGCTCTTGCGACTGCCGCCTGGGCAAGTTTTGCCGGGGGAACACTTGCCGCCATCTTGCTTCTGCTGGCGGCGCCCTATCTGTCACAGCTGTCGCTGAGTTTTCAGTCAGCAGATTACTTCCTGATGATGGTTTTAGGGCTGACTCTGGTGACCGCTTTCGCTGGCGACGGAGGCCACCTGAAAGCACTGGTAATGACCTTTGTCGGCTTGGCCTTGTCGACAGTCGGCACTGATTTAACTGCAGGGGTCCAACGGTTTACCTTTGGTCGAATGGATCTTATCGATGGCATCAGTTTTCTGTTGCTGGCTATGGGCACCTTCGCGCTGTCAGAAGCCATCATGATGGTTTTGCGGCGCTCCAGTGCTGACGACGCCATCAAGATTCCGAAGACAAGTCTTGGTGTATCAAGAGGCGATGCGATTGAGATGGCACCGGTCGTCTCCCGCTCTTCGGTTCTGGGATTTTTTGTTGGGGTACTCCCCGGTGCCGGGGCAACCATCGCATCCTTCCTCTCTTATGGGATGGAGCGCACCTTTGCACGCAACGCTGATCCGAAATTTGGCGAGGGCAATATCCGCGGCCTTGCCGCGCCTGAATCAGCCAACAACGCCGCCTGCACAGGTTCATTTGTTCCCTTGCTCACGCTGGGTATTCCTGGCTCCGGCACCACCGCCGTTTTATTGGGCGCGTTGATTGCGTACGGCATTCAACCGGGGCCTCGCTTGTTTATTGATGAACCCAATGTCTTCTGGTCAGTCATCGTATCGATGTACGTCGGCAATCTGTTTCTGCTGGTATTGAACCTGCCGTTGATCCCTTACATCGCCAAACTGCTCGCCATTCCTCGGCCTATTCTTATTCCCGTCATCATGTTCTTTTCAATGATGGGCGTTTACCTGGTGTCGTTTAATACCTTCGATCTTCAGCTATTGGTCGCCGTCGCGGTGGCCGCTGTGATCCTGCGTATTATTAACTTCCCAATGGCGCCTCTTCTGCTTGGCTTCATACTGGGCGGCATGCTCGAAGACAATCTCAGACGTGCGCTGACGATCAGCAATGGTGAATGGTCATTCCTGTTTGAGCGCACGAGTAGCCTCATACTTTTGGTCCTGATCGGTGTTGCGCTGTTTGCACCTTTGATCTCAAAGACCTCAAGATTTCTTGTCAGAGCCAGTTCAGATCGCTAAATTGGTCGCGTGGTAGAAATCACCGAACTCGGCTGGAATCACTTTTTCCAGCAACAACTGGTCGAAACGGACCCTTCCTGCAAACCTGCGCGTGTTGTGCGTCAGGATATGAACCAGTATCACCTGCTCTCCGACGACGGGAACCTGATTGGCGTCATCCCTGGCAGGGTGCGAAAAGCCGCCTTGAGCAAAGCGGATTTGCCAACGGTAGGCGATTGGGTCGTTTACAGTCACATAGAGGGCGCCGAAGCTGGCACCGTACAGATCGAAAAGTGCCTTGATCGTAAGAGTAAGTTTTCCCGAAAAGAAGCCGGTGAAGTCGTTGATGAACAGATCGTAGCTTCAAACATCGATACCGTGTTCATTGTCAGTGGGCTGGACGATGACTTCAATCCAAACCGAATCGAACGTTACCTGCTGTTGAGTTGGGACAGCGGCGCCAATCCCGTCATTGTCCTGAACAAGGCTGACCTATGTGACAACCTGGAAGAACGCTTGAAGGAATTGGAGTCCATCGCCATGGGTGCTCCCGTACACGTGATGAGCGCACTAGATAAAGCTGGCACCGAAGTCCTGCTGAATTACGTAAAACCAGGAACGACGTGTGCTTTCATGGGCTCATCCGGTGTCGGGAAGTCGACACTCATTAACTTACTGCTCGGCTATGAAAGATTTGCAACCGGTGCGGTTCGTGATGACGATAGCAAAGGTCGTCATACCACGACGTTCCGAGAGCTTGTGCTGACGGAAAGTGGTGCAATGATTATCGATACGCCGGGAATGCGCGAAATTCAGGTTTGGGCCGACAGCGCATCTTTGTCACAAACATTTGAAGACATCGAGGAAATCGCCATTCACTGCAAATTTAACGATTGTCAGCACAATCAGGAACCCGGCTGCGCAATCCGAGAGGCCATCGAAAATGGAAGCCTAGATCGCGAACGATTAGATCGCTACTACAAGCTTAAGCGTGAAGTGGCACACGTTGAGAGCCAGCAGACCGCAGCAGCCAGGGCAGCAAAGAAAGAGGAACGTAAACGTTTTTCAAACAAGGTGAGAAAGTTACCCAATAAACGGGACTAGTATCGACTGGACATAAAAAAGCCGCCGTTCTCTTAGTGAGGCGGCGGCTTTGTTACTTTTGAAAAACGCTATTCGCCGACCGCCTCTTCAAGCATCTTCTTGAGTTCTTCTTGACGCCGCTTCTCGCCCGCTATGTAGCGAATATATTGGCGTGCCTGCTTTTCTTTCTTCTTGTCCAGCTTGATCGAATCTCTGAACGACCCTGTTGCTGAATCCCATCGTTCAAGTTGCATCTGAGAAATGCCCTTCCAGAAAGCGACGTCCGCTGGCTTCTTCAACTCCCCTTTTTTCTGAGCATCTGAATAGGCGTCAACCGCTTCTTTATGGCGATCTTCCTGGGCCAGAGCCTGTGCGAGGCGATAGTAGGTTTCACCATCATCTGCAAACTTAGCCGCATCACGCCATGCGTCAATCGCGCGACTCATTTCCTGAGACAAAGTATAGGCGGTGGCCAGAAGTTTCAGATTCTTTTCGTTTTCCTCCACCAGGTTGTCTTTGATGCCCTTTTCAAGGACCTGAGACGCTTCGTAAGGATTTTCAGCACCGAGCAGTCTTTGCGCGAGCATCACGACTTCAGATTCTTTAGCCAGGAAACCTTGGATATAGGCGGCGTAGTAAGCTGAAAGAGAAGCGTCATCTCGACCTTTTTCGCTATACATACCTGCGAGGTGCATCCAGTACTGCTTCTTCGGATAGTGCACGATCAAGGTCTCAAGAACCCTGATGACGTTATCCACGTCGTTAACCTCGTTGTAGAGAACCACCTGCAGATACCACCAGTTTTCCTTGACGGTCTTCTGTTGAGAAACCGCAATGTCTTCAACCAGGATCGCCTGTTTGAGTGATTCATTGAAGTTGTCCATCTGGTAGTAGGCGGTTGCCTTGATGAACGTCACTTGTGGATCAGGCGTACCTTTAAGCGCCTGCCAACGGTCGATGTAGGTAATCGACTTGGCGTACTGTTCTTCAGCGTAATACAGCTGGAAAAGCGCTCTAAGAGACGCCAGCTCGAGCGCCTCCGTAATGGTTCCCTGGCGAAGAATTTGCTCGTAAGCGTTGATGGTCTTGGGAATGTCTTCCAACGTGTAATAGGCGAATGCCAGCGTATTCCAGATCTGCGCAAGCTCATAGCTGTTGAGACCTTTCTGGGTCAGTGTCTTCTGAAGCAGTCGAACTGCGTCAGCGGGACCACCCTTTGGCTCTGGTGCCGGTTCGCCCTCTTCCCGCGGGATCGATTCAGGGTCGATCATGATCTGTGCCTCGGAAAGCACCTTATAGGTTTTTTCGCGCATCGCAGGGACTTTACGCGTCTTTTTCTTCTCTTCAGCCTGGGCTGTATCTCCCAGGGAAATACCAACGTCGGTCTGACCGACAATCAGTGGTAAGGCCCAGAGAATCGAAAGTGAAACAGCAAGGGTTGTGATTTGTTTTAGCTGCATCGGGTGGCCTCCTAGTCGTCGACCAATTCAAAGGTGATTTTGTTCTGAACGCCTGCAGTTTCTACAGGTGTGCCATCAATGACCTTTGGCTTGTACTTAAACTTGAGCGCTGCCTTCAGGGCGGCGGAATTAAAAACGCTGTTCGGCGAATCGAGACATTCACCCGTGTTACGAGAGTTCTTGATCCAACCGCAGTTCGAGACAACAAACGGGTCCTTGACCAGGCCCTGCTCGCTTACGGTAAATTCCACGATCACCCAGCCCGTCATTCCGCGGCTGAGGGCACGTCTTGGATACTGAGGCTGAACCTTAACGATAGGCAGGTATTCGCCATCAGAGATGCCGAAGCCACCGCCGCCGACATCCACACCGACGTTCAGATTGACGTTGCTCATGCTGAACCCGGTGTTGTCCACATTGACGTTAAAGTCCTGTGGCGTCGTTTCCGGTGGAGGTTCGTCTGGGGGTGGTGGTTTCTTGGGTTTACGTTGTTTGGTCTGAACCTCCTGATCCTGCTTAACGCGGACGAAATCAACGAGATTACCGATATCGTCATCGGTTAATGCGCTGTCTGCGCCCTGGATCAACGCTTGCATGAGGTAAAAGAGTGCCAGTGTTACGACAACACCGACAACAACAGAGAGACTGAATCTAATTGCCATATGCCCTCCTAGTTCGCGTCTTCACCAGCGATTGCAACCTGGTTGATACCAATGTTACGCGCTGCTTCCATAACGGCAAGAACCTTTTCCACCTTGGATTCTCCATCTGCCTGAATAACCAGCCCACCCTTGGGGTTTTCTGCATGCAGACGCTCCATGATCGGCCGGACGTTACGAATATCGACTTTCTTTTTGTCGATCCAGATGCCGCTGTCAGGTGCGACACCAACCAGCAAAGAGACCGTCTTTTTGAACTCCGCTGTCTTCGTATCCGGACGGTTAACTTCAACGCCGGTTTCCTTGATAAAGGTGGCCGTGACAATGAAGAAAATCAGCATGATGAACACCACATCGAGCATGGGTGTCAGGTCAGCAACCTTTTCTTCTTCTTGTTGTGTGGGTTTTCGCATTTGCTTACTCGATTTGTTACCCGCTTAGTGATCCATCGTTAACGTATCTTCCATGTAACTCTCTTCTGAAGCTACCTTGGACACTATGAACGTATTGGCTAGTACGCCGGACAAAGTTGCGACCATTCCGGACATTGTCGGAATCGTCGCTGCCGATACACCAGCGGCCATGGATCGTGCGTTACCTCCTGAATAGGTCATCGCTTCAAACACCTGGACCATTCCGGTCACCGTGCCGAGCAGTCCCAAGAGAGGCAAAAGGGATATCAGGGTTTTGATAAAGCTCATGTTGGCTTGCAGCTTGACGTTCACTTCTGAAATCAGTCGCAAACGAATCATGTGAGCATGCCACGAGTTTCTTTCTGGGCGACCTTCCCAGTATGCGAGCGCCTTCCCTACATCCTGCTTGTGTTCCGTATTAATGAACCACATGCGTTCGAAGATCAGCGCCCACATCACGAAGGTTGCCGCGGCGATGAGATACAGCACATCCCCGCCGGCTTCCAGAAAGGATCGTATGGCTATAATGATGCCTTCCATATTTTACTTGCCTGTGCTTTCAGCGTGCTCCGCTACAAGTCCAGCACTCTGCTCTGTGAGGATGTGCAGGATGCCCTTGGCTCGCGAGTCCACGATTGAGTGCAGAAGCACGGTAGGGATCGCCACTGTCAGTCCGAGAACCGTCGTAATCAAAGCCTGGGAGATACCGCCAGCCATGGTTTTCGGATCACCTGTACCGAACAGAGTAATTGCCTGGAAGGTTACGATCATACCGATAACCGTACCCAGAAGACCCAGCAGCGGCGCCACCATGGAGATGATCTTAATGAACGCTATCCGGGCGTTAATCGCCGGCTGTTCTTTTAGAATCGCTTCGTCCAGTTTGAGCTGCAGTGTTTCTGCATCGATGTCTTTGTTGTCATGGTAGACCTGCAGCACACGACCAAGAGGGTTACCCGTATTTGCGCTACCCGCGTTTGCTGCCTGCTTCTTAACTTTACCGCCAACCAGCGTCAGCGTGATGAACCGCTCAAGCGACAGGAGAAGCGCGATAATACCCAGTGTGATGATCACGTAACCCGGCGTGCCGCCTTGTTGTACGCGCTCTTCAATCGTAGGCACCTGCACCTGCAGAGACAGCAACTGACCTCGAGTCGGGTCGAGTGCAAACGGTACCCACCCATCTGAAGAGCCCTGAAGATCGCTCGCAGAATTTACGAAACGCGCGGCAGGCTGCCGCGGCAGTTCCAGGACGTTACCCGTCTCAATGTCGTAGTTTACGTACTCACCGTTAGAGACGAGATTGAAGGACCCTACACGAACAACTTCCTGCTCTACCTGCTCACCGTCTAAAGTCACAACGGTCGCGTTGAATCGAGTAATCTTTGCACTCTCAGTCATTTCGCGCTGAAGTTCGAACCAAAGGCGCTCGATTTCTTCGATCGTCGCCAGCTTAGAGCTTTTGCCCATAGACTGAGCGAACTCGCCAAGCCAATCACCACGGCCGGGCAGCTGGGAAGAAACGATGGAACCTTCGAAGACACCCTGCGTGTCACCAGAGACCTGCTGGAGAACACCAAACAGTTCGCGCAGTGAACCGAGACGCTTGGCCAGGATTTCCTGACGTGCGGCAATATCCTGTTCGTTCTTCTCAAAGATGTTTTCAAGGCGTTCCGCTTCAGCTTCTTCTTCGCGCTGCATACGCTCTGCGTTTCGAACTTCCTGAGCTTGCCTTGCCTTATCAGCGAGAAATTCTTTTTCGCGCTGATCATTAACTCTTGCGTTAACGACTTTTCCATCTTTTACGAGTTCAAGCAGTTCCGCCAGACTTTTGGCCGGAATCTCTTCCTCAGCTGCGTAAGTTGACCCGCTGAATGCCAGGGTCACAGCCATCACAAAACTTATTACTTTCTTCATGGCTTATTCTCCCGGAGCCGGAACTGGCAGATGTACAAGATTGGCGGTCATCGTCTTACGCGCAATGCGCAGACCATCACGAACACCACGACGGAATTCATCGCCGAGGATTTGCCATTGGCGAGCCTCGTTGTCCCAGACGCCTGTGACTTCACCATCGGGAGTCTGGAATACCAGTGCAACTCTTCCCCACTTGAGCATGTCAACTTGGCGCGTCGCACCGTTGAGTTCAATCGTATCTGTATAGGCTTCAATGGTTGTTCCATAGGTGTTTTCAACCTGATAGGCCTGAAGTACCTGACTGAACTTTTCAGCGACGGATACGTCAGCACGATCAAGCGTGTCCTTAAGGAAATCAATTCGTTCTCTTCGTTCACTAATCAGGAACGGAATATCAAGATCCACGAACTTTTCGAGGTTTTCGATCATTCGCTCGATCAGCGGACCGATCTGGCGCTCGATGACGGTAACCTGGTCGATAGACTCTTCCAGTTCCGCAAGTTCCTGTTCCTGATTACTGATGAGTCGTCTCTGTTGCTGGTTGTAAACACGGAGACCGTCTACAACTTTCATAACCGTCTTATACTGTTGAAGAAGGTCACGAGTTTCTTCAGAAACCTCGTCGATCTTTGCCTGAGATTTTGCGCCGTCAACGGTTGTTGATGAACGCACACCGAGGACCTCATCAAGAGACGCCGCGTATACCTCACCGGCACTAATCAAAGACACCAGGCACAGGGCTGTTACCACCGTACCGAGTCTCATCTGGTGCTTTTTCATGCTGATACCTACTGGGGTTTGTTGCTTTTATCGTTTTATTGACTTGGATAGCCAGCATCGTAGAGAAGACGCGACTCTGGACGATCCGATCAAGGGCGACAGAATGAGCAAGGCACGAATGATTGTCAAGCAAACAGGAGCCCAAAGGGTCAGCTTGAACTCACATTTGCAATGTCAAGTAGTACGTTGATTTTCTGAGTAAAATTCACAACCGGTTTCACGGTTCTTCGATGCGCAAATTTGGTGCTAAACGCTCACCTGAATGAACTCGCTGTCCACTTCCGAGAGACGGTTTTCACTGGTGACGACAGCGCGCGCGGGTATGCCTTGCAAGTACTTGGTGGCAACACGTTTCAAATCACTTTGTCGGACGTTCAGATAGCGCCCTCTCGACATCTCCCGATGCTCTGAAGTTCTGCCAAACAACCCATGATGGAAAGCCTGGCGCAACTCTCCGGCAGGAGATCCTGGCGCATCCACCGAACTGATCACGCCCAGTACTGCTTCTTCCAGCATGGCATCGCTGATCTCGCTCGTTATTGCCCATTCCACGGATTGTTGGAAGGAGGCAAAGGTTTCCGATAATCGAGGGTCTCGATAGGAATAGAACCTAAACACGCCATTAGCGCTGTCGTGACCGGCGCCGCCACCATAGGCACCGCCTTTCTCGCGAATCTCTGAATGTAGAAAGTTGTTCCTGAGCACGCCGGCGAGTATCGACAGCGCAGCAGCATCATCATCGCTTTCGGGCACCGTAGGAAATGCACTGGCGCAATAATTGACCTGGGTGGTGACCACAAATGCCTGATCACCGGAGTTACTGACGGAAGGCAGGTTCATAAGACTTGTGTCGTCAGTTTCAGAACCCTGCCAAAGCGTCGCGACAACGGAGGAAAACTCATCGAGGAAGTCGTGCTCCGTAATCACCAACATCTCGGGGCTTACGGTTCTCAAATTCTCATGCAGCGTTTGAAGTGCGTCACAGGTTTCAGCAAGTCGAGCCTCATCCGCAATGCCTTCGGCCAGCGATTTGAGTCTAACAATCCCGGGAATACCCGACAGAAAATCATTCAAGCTCGACACGGGGCGTAACGCCGCTGCCGCTGCAGACATGGCATATGAGTGGCCATTGGAAGCGATGCCATTCATCCTTCTCATGGCGAGCTGTTGTATCAACTCACGAATTCGTTCTTGTTCATCAAACCGCGGCTCGCGAACAGTGTCACGAAGCAGACGAGCCATTTCCGGCGCTTTATTGTTGAGTGTACGACTGGACGTGGTAAGAAAGCCTTTGCCGGTGTCGCAGTTGTCTATATCCCCCCTCAGCGATACAAAAGCAGAGATGCCTCCCGTCGCGCGGTGTTGGAGATGCTGGGTGAGCAAATAGTCGCGACCAGCACTGCCTAGTTCTGAAACGATCTGTGTGTAAACCGGAAGCAGTCCAAGAAGATCGTTATTTAATTTCGGCAATGGACTGACCACCTGGTGATAGCTAATACCGTTTGTTCCCGCTGACGCGGTGCTAATGGCAAGACCATTATGGTCGTCACGCGACAAATTCGGGAAAGATCTGGATGATGGGATATCTGCACGCGTTACCCTTGGCAGAACCTCAAGATCTTCTTCTTGTTCCTGCCGGCGCTTCAGTGCCGCTGTTAGGCTAATGACATGGTCAACTTCTTCGTCAGCCATAGACTGGCGTAGCTGTTTGAGGCGCTGCTTCTCTTCTTCAATCAGGCGAGCGCCGAGTTCCCGATCTGGTTTCATCACCACTCGAACTCGGTGTTTGTTGTTAAGCAGCAAGTCTTTTACTAACTGTTTGATGAAACTCGGATCCTGAATGTCCTGCCTGATTTCTTCGAGAACGCCATCTAAGTCCAATAGTGCAATCGGGTCACCCCGATGAATAGCAGCAGACATACAGGAGAAAATAATCTGTAAGCCGTAGGGCCAGCCATCACCACCGACTTCTCTCTGAGAAAGCTCTAGCTGATGGAGAACGGCCTCTAATTTTTCGATCTCAACACCCTCTTCCGCGACGCGTTCCAGGACTTCCAGTACAAGCGCTTCTATGGCATCGGCATGTTCTGGATCACTGCCTTCAACGCCGCACATGAAGTTCATCTCCATATGCTCCTCTTCGAAACCGCACATGGGTGATGCCGCAGTCGCAAAATCTGTTTTTTCCAAGGCCTGGCGAAGCGGAGACGCGCTGGTGTCCAGCAAGACGTCAGACAAGAGGTGGCACTTCAGTAGCATCTTCAGGTCAGTGTTTTCGCCCAGCAGCCACGCGATAACAATGTGAGTTTTCTTGGATAGATCGTCCTCGTCCACCGGATAGGAAATCTCTTTTTCAACCGGCTGCTGATAGCGAACCTCCGGCAACACGGAAATCTGTTCGACAGACTTAGGCTCCAGATGGTTCAACGCGAGATCAGCGATGCGTTGCTGCTGAACGGCCGCACCAAGATTGCCAAACGTCATGAAAACAGCGTTAGAGGGATGATAGTGAGACTCATAAAAGGCTTTGAGCTGCTCATAGCTGAGATCAGGAATGACAACTGGATCACCACCGCTGTTGTAGTGATAGGTCGATGACGGATAAAGCACCTCCTGAATGCCATGGTAAAGCATGGACATCGGAGAGCTGGTATCTCCTTTCATCTCATTGTAGACAACGCCCTTATAAACAAGCGGTGAACCCGGGTCGTCCGACGTCTCGAATTCAACACGATGACCTTCCTGGGAAAAATCGAGTGGGTCGAGCCTGGAAAAGAACACCGCATCCAGATAGACCTCCATCAGATTGAAATAGTCTTTTTCGTTCTGACTGGCGAATGGATAGGCTGTGTAGTCACTCGTTGTGAAAGCATTCATGAAGGTATTCAAGGAACGACGAATCATCAAGAAGAACGGATCTCGCACAGGAAACTTTTTGCTACCACAAAGTGCCGTGTGCTCAAGAATGTGCGCAACGCCGGTGGAATCTTTGGGCACAGTTCTAAAGGCCACCATGAATACGTTTTCTTCATAGTCGTTCGCGAGATGGAAGTGTTTGGCGCCGCTGGTGTGACTGTATTCTTCGACCGTCAAATTCAATGCAGGTATTTCTCGGCTGCGCTCAAGGGTAAACCCGGTATCGCCTGTCTCCGGTCTGACAGCGCTCATCAATAACCCTCCGGGTGTTCTTTATCGAACTTGTCCCAGTATTCGGTAATGGTCTCGCCCATTTCCCGATACAGCAGCACGATACTCACAAGGTTCGGAATCGCCATCAAAGCAAGTGTGACCGCCGACACAAGCCAGACCAAAGAGGTATCGGCAATCGCCGCAAAGAAAAAACCAAGACAATAAAAAATTCGGTAAGGCAGGACAGATGAGACGCCAAACAAATAGGTCATGGCGCGGTCGCCATAGTAGGACCAGGCTACAGCCGTGGTGAACGCAAAAAGCACAAGCGTGATTGAAACAATGTACTTCCCATATTCGCCCAGCAAGCCCCGCCCGAATGCTTCACTGGTGAGTTTAACGGAATGAACAAGAGACTTGCCGTCCACGTCCAATTCGGACTCCAGCTTGCCATCGATCACGGTAATCTTCCCTGAGTAAGGCTCACCATCAAATGAATACCTGACTTCTTCGGCGATGGAACGGTTGTGCAGGACCGTGTAGTCGCCGCCGATCGCTTTTCCATCAACCACTGTCAACTCGCCTTCAAAGGATTTAACGCTCGAATCACCAAAATTGAGGTAAGCAAACAGCTCTGCACGATCTTCCTCACGTTTCTCGGTGTAATTTCCCTCCAGGTAATGCATGTCGAACTGCTGGAATCGATTCTCGAGCTTTTCCGTCCATACGCCAGAAGAGAGAATAACGAGACCCGTGAGCGTGCAGATAATGATGGTGTCAATAAATGGTTCGAGTATGGAGACCATCCCTTCCGATACAGGCTCATCTGCTTTCGCTGCTGCGTGAGCTATTGGCGCACTGCCTTGACCGGCTTCGTTAGAGAACAAGCCCCGGTTTACGCCCCTGTTAAACGCGTAAGCAAAACTGGCGCCAAGAAAACCACCTGTTGCCGCAGAACCGGTAAACGCATCCTGGAAGATCACTAAGAAAGAAGGAACAATTTGTGGCAGATTGACGGCGATGACGGCTAGCGCGCCAATGAAGTAAACCACCGCCATAAACGGCACAACCATTTCCGCGACCCTCACGATCCTCGTGATACCGCCGACGATCACCATAAACAGCAGGGTCGCGAGTACAGCGCCGGTGATCCATTCAGGCACACCAAAGGAGGACGCCATTCCATTGGCGATGTTGTTGCTCTGAGGAAGGTTTCCCGAACCCAGCGAACTGATCACCGTGGCTACGGCGAAAAATACCGCAAGCCACTTCATATTCAGACGGCGCTCCATGACATACATGGGCCCACCAACAATATGACCTTTTTCGTCCACCATCCGGTATTTGTGTGAGAGCGTGACTTCAACAAACTTCGTTGTCATACCGAAAAATGCAGTCATCCACATCCAGAATAGTGCTGCCGGTCCGCCGAGATAGATCGCCAGTGCGACGCCACCGATATTCCCTGTGCCTACTGTGCCCGAGATCGCTGTAGCCAGCGCCTGGAAGTGCGTGGCATCCCCTTTTGCATCCTCTTTGTCGTATTTGCCTCGAACGATGCGAATCGCGTGGTTAAAAAAGCGAATCTGCGGGAACTTGAGATACAGCGTGAAAAAGATGCCCGTACCGAGGAGCGCAAACGGAAACCACTGGGCGGAACCCAGGAATCCATCCATCAGGTTCAGCAGGTCTGTCAGCGCGTTAACGATGTCTTCGTTCAAGAGAAGTCCTTAGGAATCAAGCGAAAGCTGAAGTATCGGGAACTGCGAGCCTGATCGCCAGCCCTTTTTCGTCTCGACGCACGTCGCCGCGGACCAGGTGAGGTCCCGACTGACCCGTGATCGATAACACCATGGCATCAAGTATGTCATCCACCGCCGCAAGCTTCCTTGGAATCGTCTTTAGTGCGCTGGCGTAAAGCGTTTTCATTTCCGGCTTGATGGCTGAAAGCAGTCTCAGTCTTTGCTGCTGACCCGCGTTCGTTTTTTTAGATGGCAACAACCCACCAGCCCAGTCATAAAAACAAAGTTCAGGGTGAGCTTCATAGATCCGCCGCTGCCAGGATCTAGTCGCTAGGAGTGCCTGATCCACTTCGCGAATCTTAGGACAGATGTACCACGCCTGCAGGGAAAGCTTCTTGCCCTGCAGCGCATCATTAATACTGCAAGCGGCCTCGTAGGTTGATGCATAGACTGCCCGACGTGATGGAACCGAAAACACGCTGGATGACCTGCCCTTGAGTCGAGACCGGATGATGCTCTCAAGATCACGTTCCTCTTTGTTTGTCAGCCCCTGAGGGATGTCAACCAGAAAACGCGCACCGGGATAAGCTCGCACCAGGGTAGTGAAGCTCGAAAATAGTTTGATGGGGCCCTCAGATGGGCATGCGACCCATCCGCCCTTTGCACCATCAACACCGACGATAGTCTGCTCAGACACTCACAGCTTCACGCATGGTGACGAACTCCTCTGCAGTCGTCGGATGAATGCCCACGGTTGCATCGAACTGTGTCTTGGTCACGCCCATCTTCATTGCGATCGCAATACCCTGGATGATTTCACCGGCTTCGGAACCCACCATGTGAACACCCAACACCTTGTCTGTTTCGCGATCGACAATAATCTTCATCATGAATCGTTCTTCACTACCGCTTAATGTGTGCTTCATCGGCCTGAAACTGGAACGATAGATGTCAATGGCGCTGCAGACTTCCCTCGCCTGTTCTTCTGTTAACCCGACAGTACCGACATTGGGCTGACAAAAAACCGCTGTGGCAACATTGTCGTAATCCATGACACGCCTTTCTCCAAGGAACTGCGAGCTGGCAAAACACATGGCCTCTTCAATAGCGACCGGCGTCAATTGCAGACGATCTGTGACATCCCCCAGCGCAAAAATGTTGGGCTCACTGGTTCGAAACTCTTCGTCAATGATGATCGCACCATTGTCGCGTTGCTCAACGTTGACGTTTTCTAAACCGATGTCATGAACGGCTGGTATTCGACCTGTGGCATACAGCACCAGATCCGTTTCGCAGGTGTGGCCAGTGGTGAAGTGCACAAGTAGTGTGCCATCTTCTCGCTTCTCAATGCGCTCTACGTTGGTTTCGTAAGCGAGATGAATGCCCTTCTTGGTGAGCTCATCACTGACCGTTTGGCGAATATCAATATCAAACCCACGCAGGAACAGTTCCCGTCGGTAAGAAAGTGTTGTCTGCACGCCCAAACCATGAAAGATGCCGGCAAACTCGACGGCTATGTAACCACCGCCAACAACCAGCGCTCTTTTCGGCAAGTCCTCGAGGAAGAAGGCTTCGTTGGATGTGATGACATTTTCATTGCCGGGGAAGTCAGGGACAACAGGCCAGCCGCCAGTGGCAATCAGAATCCTCTCGGTCGACACGATCTCACCACTAATTTCGATGTGGTGAGCGTCGACGATCCGAGCACGGCCGTCGTAATGAGTGACGCCGGCGTTATCCAGCAATCCCTTGTAAATGCCGTTCAATCGTTTGATTTCGGCATTCTTGTTTTCCAGCAGAGTCTGCCAGTCAAAGTCAGGGGTAGCTGCGTCCCACCCGAAACCCTGTGCCTGCTCATACTCTTCAGAGAAGTGAGAGGCATAAACAAACAGCTTCTTTGGCACACAACCCACGTTGACACAGGTCCCGCCCATGAACTTTTCCTCTGCAGTTGCGACTCTCGCGCCGTAGGCGGCACTCATGCGTGCGGCTCGCACGCCACCAGAGCCTACTCCAATCACAAAGAGATCGTAATCATAAGCAGTCATATTCATTCCTTAGCACTGTCTTTGGCGGCGCGTGAAGCTTACCATCGCGCCTATGAGATATCGCCTTACAGAGTATTCCAGTGACCAAATCGTTACATTTCAGATCGAATCGATTGCCGGTCAGCCAAATGCACTGAAAGCTTCGTGGGATGTTTCTTCTCTGAAGAGTGTCCTCTGGCCTCAATTTACGCAGCAACGACGTGAGGATGAGTTATGGAGAACCACATGCCTTGAACTCTTCATCGGCAAGATGGGCGAGGCGAGTTACGTCGAGTTAAACGTGTCACCCACCGGGGGCTGGAATGCTTATCAGTTCAACACTTATCGCGAAGGTATGAAGCAAAGCGAGGTTATCGAGATCATCAATTTCCAAGTTAGCGATTTCTTTCTGGAAGCCACCTTTCAGGGTATCGATATGGCTTTTCCCATTACGCTTGGACCTGCGGTGATCATCGAGAAAGAGGGTGGTGAGCTGGACTATTTCGCGATAAAGCATGGAGATAATCCAGATTTTCACGATGCGGCTCTGCATACCAAAATAGATCATCTATAGTTAAAGGCGATGACCATGACATTCAAATTCGGACTTGATCGACTGCTCGACGACAAGGACCGATTGCAGAGATTACAGAGCAGCAACGTCGGATTGGTAGCACACCCGGCCTCGATCAGCAGCGCCAACCAGCACAGTATCGATGCACTAATGGCAAACGGGTGTCATGTCCTGAGGGCCTTTGGTCCGCAGCATGGGATGCGAGGTGATAAACAGGACAATATGATCGAGTCCGAGGATTACCTCGATCAACTGCACCAGTTGCCCGTGATCAGCCTTTATGGCGAACACCGTTACCCAACGCCAGACATGCTGGCTGATCTGGACATCATCCTGTTCGATCTCCAGGACATTGGATGCCGAATCTACACCTACATCACAACGCTCTACTATTTCTGCGAAGCCTGCAGTGAAGCCGGTATTGAACTCTGGGTCCTGGATCGCCCGAACCCAGCCGGCAGACCGGTAGATGGTCTATATCTTGAAGATGGCCAAGAGAGTTTTGTTGGCTGTGCGCCGATGCCGACCCGACACGGCCTGACGGTCGGGGAACTTGCGCGTTGGTTCAAGAGCCGTTTGAGCAAAGAGCTGAACCTGACCATCATCGAGATGGCCGGGTACGCCCCTGAGGGGCTCGGGCTAGGCTGGCCGTCTGAACGTCCCTGGATCAATCCAAGCCCGAATGCAGCGAGCGTCAACATGGCGCGGTGTTTTCCGGGCACGGTACTCCTTGAGGGAACAACCATCAGTGAAGGCCGTGGTACAACCATCCCCCTTGAGGTGCTAGGTGCACCTGCCTTGCCTATCCCTGAGTTATTGAATCACATTCAGAAAGAGGCATCACACCTGCTGGCGCCGGTATACATTCGGGAGTGCTTCTTCTCGCCGACTTTCCACAAACATGTGGGCGAACTTTGTACTGCGTTCCAGGTACATACTGACTGCCCTGGATACGATCATGAAGCCTTTATGCCTTACAGTCTTATCGCTGCCTGCCTGAAAGGAATCAGACAACTTGATGTCGACTACGATCTCTGGCGCTTTCATGACTATGAGTATGAGTTGGATAGAAAGCCCATCGATGTCATTAACGGTGGCCCAGCCCTGCGTACCTGGGTCGATGATAACAACGCCTCGATGTCAGACCTGCTCAGCCGGGTAGAGTCTGACGCGAGGCGCTGGCTGGACGAACGACGGGCGTTCCTGCTCTATTAGTCTTTCTCCGTGTTAGAATTTACGGCCTTTCACCAACCTCGAACCTGACGGAACGCAGTCTCATGACTAACGCATACAAGATCGCAGTATTACCGGGAGATGCGATAGGGCCCGAAATTATGGCCCAGGCCGTCAGGGTTTTTGATGTGCTGCAGAAAAAACGGGACGTCTCTTTTGAACTGACCACTGCACCTTTCGGTGCTCACGCCTACTTCGACGAAGGCAAAGCGTTTCCGGATAGCACCAAGGCAGTCTGTGATGATGCTGATGCTATCCTGAAGGGCCCTGTTGGCCTCTCGCACGAAGCGTCCAAAAAAATTCCAGTAGAAGAGCAAGCCGAACGCGGCGCTATTTTGCCGCTGCGCGCGCGGTACAACACTTTCGCGAACTTTCGCCCGATTACGTTGAGCAAAGACATGGCTCACTTTTCACCGCTGAAGCCGGAGATCATCCAGGACGGCATCGATATTCTGCTGATTCGTGAGCTGGTTGGCGGCCTCTACTTCGGCAAGAAGGATCGTGGCGTCAATGATGAGGGCGAGCGGTACGTCCACGAAATTCTTGAATACACAGAACAACAGATCCGTCAGGTGTTAATTGTGGCGTTTGAACAGGCGCGTAAACGCAAGAAGCGACTGCACAACATTCATAAAAGTAACGTTCTTATGTCGAGCGTTTTCTGGAATGAGGTACTCGACGAAGTCCACCAGGACTACCAGGATGTAGAAGTTATCCATTTACTCGTCGACGCAGCAGCAACTGCCCTCTGTTTGAACCCAGGACAGTTCGACGTCATGGTCATGGAAAACATGTTCGGCGACATCCTGAGTGATCAAGGCGGAGGCATTCTTGGCTCTTTAGGCCTGATGCCCTCGGCATGTATCGGTCCTGATAAAGCCTACTATGAACCCTCTCACGGTTCGGCGCCGGACATCGCAGGAAAAAACATCGCCAATCCGTATTCGATGATCGGTTCAGTCGCCATGATGTTGGAGATGAGCTTCAACATGGAAACGGAAGCTGCCATGGTCTGGCAGGCGATGAAAAATGTCTTTGAAGCAGGATACTCGACCGCAGACTTGTCACGATCGAGCGATGATATTCAGCTGGTCAGTACAGACCAGTTTGGAGACAAAGTGATTGAGACGCTCGAAGCGCTCCTATAAGTCCCTCAGAGCTGTCCTACGGTGTCGTAGATAGAGAACAGCATGACCCAGACGGACAGCCAGCCCCAGCCGATAAAAGCCCACATGATCAGGGGCTGCTCGAACAAATCGCCAAGAATATTGACGACAGAGTCGACGACAAAGAATTTCAGTACGGCTTTGAGCCAATCAATAACAAACATGTTTTGCCTTTCCGACAGGTAATAAAACGGGCGTGAAAATCGCGCGTATTCTAACGCCCTGCCCCGCGATTTTAAAGTTATTGGAAGACTGGCCGGTTTTCTTCAAAGGCTTTGAAACGCTCGATGTCCTCCTTGAGCTTGGCGAAGACCGATACGACGTCAATTTTCTCGTTAAATCCCACCCGTTTGGAGAAAAGGGTCACTGGAAAGACATAGTTTTCGGTTTCTCGCCAACGTAATGCTTTCGATGTGCCTATGTCGTCTTCATAGCTCACCCAATGGAGTCCGAATTCAGTCACCAGGACGTCGCCAAAGACGATACCCACGCCCTGCCACTCGCGCGTATCAGTAGAACGAATCGCCTTTCGATCCACCAGAGCCTGCAACACCTTAAGATCCGACTCATCTCCCTTTAGTTTCAGGATGCCAAGCCGTCGCGCCACCAGGTCTTCGATTTCACGTCTCTGTGTGCTCAGCACGTATCGCTGCCCCAGAGAGAGGTCAGTGACCGTTGCAGGCGTTTCTTCCACTTCGAATTCGTAGCGTTCCAGTTCTTCGGGGGTCAGTTCACGCAGACCGGATTCTTCAGCCATCACCTGCAAAGAAAAACAGGCAAGACAAAGCATGAGGGTGCGTCGGATTGTGGTCATAGGGCTCATCCCATTTCAGGCACAACGAAAGTCGCCATTTTAGGATAAAATTGACGCCATCATCAGAGGAGTCGAGCGCACTGAACCGGCAGCTCATCGAAAAGATCTATACGTCGGATGGGCAATTCGCGCTTGCCGTTACCGGTGGTGGGTCCAGCATTGTCAGCGATCTGTTCAGCGTACCTGGTGCGTCCAATACGGTGCTGGAAGCCTGTGTGCCCTATCACCAGGATTCATTGTCCAGCTATCTGAGATCCCGAAAGTCGCACGGCTGCAGCACGCAGACAGCAAGAGCTATGGCAATGGTCGCCTATGAACGTGCCTGCGCGTTTGGCACGGTCCAGCCTTTGGCTGGAATCGGCTGTACCGCTGCTATTGCAACCAATCGGGAACGACGTGGCGCAGATCGGTGTCATATTGCTGTGCAAATGGCGGACAGAACCATCACGTTTGATTTGGAACTGGATAAATCGCTGGATCGAGCATCTCAGGAAGTAATCTGCAATCAACTATTGCTGTTGGCTGCTGCACGAGCTTCAGGGCTGGATATTAATGAAATCCCAAAGGGCACCTCGATCAAGGAAGTTGTTGCATCAGACGCCTGGCAGCGCCTGATGAGCCGAGAGACCAACCAAACGGGCGAGTTGCAATATGACCTGGTTTTCCCAGGCGCGTTTAACCCACTCCACGATGGCCATCGTGGCATGATCGAAACAGCGCAATCGATTCGCCCCGGCAATGTCGCCCTGGAACTTTCTATCGAGAATGTGGACAAGCCGCCACTCGATTACATGACCATGCAGCATCGATTCAACGATGAGTACGATATGGTATTCACCCGGGCACCAACATTCGCTGAAAAGGTGTCAATTTTCCCAGGCGCCACGTTCATTGTTGGTCTGGACACCATCGTTCGCATCGATGACCCCAAATATTATGACGGCAGCGCAGAGAAACGAGACGCCGCGATTCGCCATATTGCTGACCACGGGAATCGATTTCTGGTTTTTGGTCGATTGCAGGACGAAACCTTCCGGGTTCTAAGCGACGTGACCTTGAGCACCCCGCTCAATGCACTGTGCGAAGAAGTAAGCGCCGACGCTTTTCGATTGGATATCAGCTCAACCGAATTACGTTCGAGGAAAAACCAGTGAAACACCTGGATCGTTATCTCGCCTCTACCGTTGCCACCACCATGGCGCTGTCCTCACTCGGACTGGTCGCGCTGTTCGTCATTTTTACTTTTCTCGATCAGGTTGAGGACGTTAAAAACGACTATACACTGCTCACCGCCGCACAGTATGTGAGCTACAGCATTCCGAGAATGTTTTATGAAACGTTGCCCTACGCCGCGCTGATCGGATGTCTCACCGGTCTGGGCTTGTTGGCGAGCAACAGCGAACTGATTGTCATGAGAAGCTCAGGGGTTTCTACCTGGCAAATCACCTGGGCCACCCTGAAACCTGCCCTTGCCCTGGTCGTCGCCGGCCTCCTGGTCGGTGAATTGTTACTGCCGGACTTTGAACGAACGGCCAGACTGCTGAGGGAAAACGCTACCGAGTTAGATATCACCCCCCAGGGCGGATTCTGGTACCGGGAAAATCAGCAGTACATGCATTTCAATGCCATCAGCCCGGCGGGTGAACTGCAAAACATCAACAAGTACGCTGCTGAAAAAGAGGCTTTGTCACGAACACTCTGGGCCGAGCGCGCTCATTACCGGGAAGATCAAGGTAACTGGTTGCTAGAAAATGTCATTATCACCGACCTACAAGCGGGCAACGAACAACGCCGTCTTGTTGAGATGGTGTGGGAGACCACTCTGACGCCTGAGTTACTGAAAACGGAAATCCTGGTTGAACCCGATAAGATGTCTATCCTTGAGCTTAGAAGAAAGATCAACCACATGCGTTCCGAGGGACTGAACACCGGCAAATTTGAGCTGGGATTCTGGACGAAAACTTTCCAACCGATTGCTTCTCTCAGCCTCGTATTTGTCGCCATTTCTTTTATCTTCGGTCCGCTTCGTGAGAGCACGATGGGTATGAGAGTTGTCAGTGGTCTGGTGATTGGCATCCTGTTCAAATTTGTTCAGGACCTGCTCTCGCCCGCCAGTCTCGTCTTTGGATTTCCACCGATACTGGCCACCCTGGTTCCAATCTTGCTTTGTCTGGCAGCCGGTGTGCTGTTACTGCGGAGGGCAAACTAGTGTCTGCGGCCTTTTCACAAGCGCTGCCCCATCTCGGCGCGGCGCTTGTTGTCGTGTATATCGTGTCCTCTGTTTTTCAAACTTTCGGCCTTAGCCAACGCGCTCGCCAGATCATCGCGGCGGCGCTGTTCATATCGCTGCTGGCGCCGGTCGCAGAATATAACCTGACACACTACATACGTGTTCTTACCGGGGACCTGTCGATCACAGGTCTTGTCATCTTTTCGCTGGCACTGCTGAAAGATCTGACGCCGCTGAGAGCCATATCCCAAAGTCAGTTGCTCGAGATATGTGTGGTCATCGTGATCACTGGGCTTCTACTCTATCCGACGGCTTTAGGGCTGACCTATTTCGATCTCTATCGCTTTGGGTTCTACCCCGTGGTTCTCGGACCCGTGCTGTTTGTTGTATTCGCGGGCACCGCCTGGTGCGGCAGATCGGTTACCGCCAGCCTTATCGCATCCTGTTTCATTGCCTTCTCCCTCGGGTTCCTGGAGTCCGACAACCTTTGGGATTATCTGATCGATCCCGTGGTGACCATCTACTGCCTGACGCTGGTCATTCGTCATCGCAATAATCTGCCAAAGTTCGTTCTGAGCCAACAACAGATTGAGACAATGGCAGCAATGACGATCGCCACTTTTTTGTTCTTTTCGATCTATCTCGCAAAATTTAATGAACCGTCTTTCCGCTATGAGTTCACGATTGAAGATGGGTTCGTCGAATGGTGCACGGTGGTTGTGCTGTTTGTCACGATGATGGTCTGTGCGAAAAGATTCTGGCGTCTACGCCAGGTGAGGTCGGGGCTTTTCTTGACGGTGACTGCACTGTTGACGCTCCTGTGTCTGTTTGGTGCCGGGGAAGAAATTTCCTGGGGACAGCGCATCTTTGGGATCGAAACACCTGACTACCTTAAAGATCGAAATGCACAGGGTGAATTGGGTCTCCACAACCTTGTCGTGGAAATTGACGGAGAGCGGGTAAAAATCAACAAGCTGATATTCGGTACAGGCCTGGCGATTGCGTTGTCGATTTATGCATTTATCGCTACGCCTCTTTACCGAAGAAACGCTCGGGTCAGACACTTCTTCAATCATATTGCAGCGCCGATGCCACGCAACTATCACATCATTGGGTACCTGTTTGTTGTCGCAACGGTGGAACTGCTGATCGACTCTGGTAAACGCGGCGAAATGACAGAGTTTGCAGGCTCTATCGTGTTCGCGCTCAATGTCATTTACCCCTACAATCCTGAGATTTTCGATCCAAAACGCTCGCTCTAGGTCTGCTGCTCTCCCAGAGACCAACCCGCGCTTTTCTGGCTTCGCGCTCAATCATCAGTAAACTAAAGACGATGGGTGATGACGTCATTGCCCTGCCATGACCCTCGCGAATCATTTCACGGCAAATGTCCCGCTTACCCAGCTTCACATTACCGACAATACAACCGGTTTCATGAACGTCCTCAACCAACACACGAACACTTCGTCCCTGAAGTTTTGCGACCAGCGCCCAGGAAGCAACCACCTTCCAGGGCGAGTCACTGTCAGGCTCTCTCAGGCCGGATACCCGGACCAGGATGTATCGCCCGTGTCGCTGCACAACGAAAGTATTGCCGTTCATCACGTCAACCACTTTACCTTTGATCCGGCTACCGACCTGCAACCGGTTACCCGGCGCATGGAGTGATCGGTAACCGATCACCAGAAGGCAGAGTCCGTATATCGCCGAAACACTCAACAACATATCAGCCTACCCGTCTTTCCGACATCTCCTGTTGAGCTTCTTGTGACTCCAGGTAGTACACGACCAGCGCTTCTATCACTCTCGGCAAAGACGTTTTCTCCGCCTGGGCAATGTCCAGTAAACGCTGATGAGTTTCCTTGAATACTCTGACATGCGTGTACTCAAGATTCTCAGGTCTTCTAATCGCTAAACTCATTATGACTCCTTAATGTGGTAACAATTTTCGTGGGTGTTTATGATGCGAGAACATTTTTCGTTAACAGGTCATCAAGGGCCAGTGACTGGTCAACACATGCCAACAATCACGGAGAACCTGCAATGAGCCAATCTGTTCTAATCGAGATATTTTCCGACTACATCTGACCCTGGTGTTACCTCAGCACCGTGAGTGTTGATCAATTAAAAAGTGAAAAAGACGTCACCATCCGATGGCTGCACTTCCCGTTACATCCAGAGACACCGCCAGAAGGCATCCTCATGAAAGAGCTTTACAAGAATAGAGACAAAGAAAGTGCCAAGGCTTATGGCGATCATCTGCGGGCGTTGATGAAGGAAGCGGGACTGACCTACAACAAGCGGACCAGACTGGACAACAGTCGGATCGCGCAGGAGTTGGGCGCCTGGGCGGACACCCAGATGGAAGGCGACGACTTCCACTACGCCATGTTCCAGGCTTACTTCGTGGATGATCGAACCATCAGCGATCGTGACACATTGATTGATATTGCGGGATCCGTGGGGCTGGACAAACAAACGGCGCGAGAGGTGATTGAATCAAGATCATTCAGCGCCAAGGTCACCGAGGACTGGAATCGTGCCTGGGAAAATGGCGTGACCGGCGTGCCTACGTTTGTGGCACGCGATCTGTTTGTCTACGGAAGCCAGCCTTACGAGGTGCTCGAACGCTTCTACAACAACCTGAGAAAGATGCAGGATCAGGAAGGCTGAGAAACTGCTACATCTGGCTGACGGCTCTATATCTGGCTGATGGCTCTATATCTGGCTGATGGCTCTATATCTGGCTGATGGCTCTTTTCGCCATCACCACGCAGAGATGTGCTCGGTATTCCGCTGATGCGTGGAGATCTTCGTTCATCATGTCTGCATCCAGGCTGATGCCATCGAGAGCCGCCTCAGAAAAGTCTGCATTCAAAGCGGCTTCCATATCCGTCGCCCGGAAAACTGATGGCGCAGCCCCGGTAATCGCGACGCGAACACCCTCAGACGTTTTTGTCATGAACACACCCACGGTTGCGTACCGTGACGCAGGGTTTGGATACTTTACGTAAGCGGCCGCTTCAGGTTTTGGAAACCGAATTTCCTTCAGCAACTCACCCTCTTCGAGTGCGGTCTCAAACATACCCGTAAAGAACTCATCCGCATTCAGCGTCCTCTGGTTAGTCACCAATTGAGCACCAAGCCCAAGCACCGCTGCAGGATAATCAGCCGCTGGATCACTGTTTGCTACTGAACCACCTATGGTGCCTCGATTTCTCACCTGTGCATCCCCAATACCACCTGCCAGCGAAGCAAGTGCTGGAATCACAGATTGCACAACCGGTGACGTTGACACGTCATCATGGGGCGTTAGTGCACCGACCTTCAGATCGTCTCCAGAATAGTCGATGCCATTCAGGCCGGGAATACCGGCCAAATCGATCACATCTGTCGGTGCGGCTAGACGAAGTTTCAGGGAAGGCAAAAGCGTGTGCCCGCCAGCCAGGTAAACCGCATCTTCAAGGTCAGTGAACAGTTGGATGGCTTCATCGATGGACGAAGGCTTGTGATAGTTAAAGTCGTACATAATTTACCTTCTCCTCTTATGCCGCATTTTTGTCGGCTGTTGCTATAGCGCGCCAGACTTTTTCAGGGGTTGCAGGCATGGTGATATCAGGCACACCGACGGCGTCCGTTACGGCGTTGATCACCGCAGGCGGCGAGCCTATCGCTCCTGCCTCGCCGCAACCTTTTGCGCCTACGGGGTTATGAGTACAGGGCGTCGAGGTCATGCCAACTGCAAAGCTCGGCAGATCATCAGCACGCGGCATACAGTAGTCCATGTAAGAGCCTGTCTGCAGCTGACCCATATCGTCGTAAACACAGCCTTCCAATAAAGCCTGACCGATACCCTGAGCAATGCCACCGTGCACCTGCCCTTCAACGATCATCGGGTTAATGATGGTTCCAAAGTCATCTACCGCGGTAAATCGATCGATTTCCACAACACCTGTGTCTGGATCAATTTCGACTTCGCAGATATGCGTGCCGGCGGGATAGGTGAAATTTCCTGGATCGTAAAAGGCTTTCTCTGCGAGTCCAGGTTCCAGGTCTTCCAACGGGTAGTCATGAGGCACGTAGGCTGCAAACGCAATTTCCTGGAAGGTTTTCGCCTGGTTACTGTCTTTAACCCGATATTCCCCGTCTTCGAAATCAATCTTCTCAGCGTCCTCGTCGAGCAGATGCGCAGCGATCAGGCGGCCTTTCTCAACGACCTTGTCCGCTGCTTTTGCTAACGCAGATCCACCAACCGCCAGAGAACGCGAGCCGTAAGTTCCAAGGCCGAAGTCCAGTTTTCCGGTATCACCATGAACCACCTCAACATCGTCAACGGAAATACCAAAGCGGCTGGCAACAAGCTGAGCGAATGTTGTTTCATGTCCCTGACCATGACTGTGTGTGCCCGTCAGCACCGTGACAGAACCGGTGGGGTTAACTCGAACTTCACCAGACTCCCACAGACCAACGCCAGCGCCCAACTCACCCGCGACTTTTGATGGTGCAAGGCCGCACGCCTCGATGTAGCAGCTGAATCCTATGCCGCGGAGTTTTCCTTTCGCTTCCGATGCAGCTCTTCGATCGGCAAAGGTGTCATAGTCCGCCATCTTCAGCGCCCGGTTCAGGCTCGCTTCGTAGTCACCAATGTCGTACTCAAGCGCTACCGGTGTTTGATAAGGAAACTCATCTGGTTGAATCATGTTAATTCGACGGAGTTCCGCTGGATCTCTACCGGTTTCCCTCGCAGCCAGCTCAACGATTCTCTCCAGGAGGAAGGTCGCTTCCGGACGTCCTGCTCCTCGATATGCATCGACCGGCGCCGTGTTGGTGAATACGGAATCTACCTCAACGTAGATGTTAGGTGTCTTGTACTGACCGGCTAACAGGGTGCCATAAAGATACGTGGGAACCGATGAGGCAAACGTCGAGAGATAAGCGCCCATATTCGCCGTCGTCTTAACCTTGAGGCCAACAAACCGACCTTCTGCATCGAGACCAAGCTGCGCTGTTGTCACATGATCCCGGCCATGCGCATCTGCAAGAAATGATTCAGACCGTTCCGCTGTCCACTTGATCGGTAGTCCGAGTTTCATCGAAGCCCAGGCAAGAGCCGTTTCTTCAGAGTAAACAAAAATCTTGGAGCCGAATCCGCCACCAACATCAGGCGCAATAACGCGGAGCTTATGTTCCGGGGCAAGTTGGATGAAGGCCGTCAGAATCAGTCGGACCAGGTGTGGGTTCTGACTGGTGGTATAAAGGGTCAGGTCTTCCGTCGCGGGATTAAAATCTGCGATGGCGGCCCGAGGTTCCATGGCGTTAGGAATCAGCCGATTGTTGGTCAGTTCATAGGTGGTGACGTGGGCCGCTGAGGCAATCGCCTCTTCAGTGGACGCTTTCTCACCAAGCTCCCACTCATAACAAGTATTCGCTGGCGCATCCTCGTGAATCACCGGTGCCGACTGCGCGTCGGTCACGGACACAACCGCATCGCGCTCACTGTAGTCGACAGACACCATCTCAGCGGCATTCTTGGCCTCGACAAAACTCTCGGCGACCACCAGGGCTACGGGCTCACCGACGTAGTTTACTTTTGAACCGGCCATCACCGGGTGAAGCGGTTGCTTCATTTCTGATCCATCTTTGGAATGAATCATCCAACCACAGGGCAACCCACCAATCTCATCTTCTGCGACCTGCTTGCCAGTAAGAATCGCAACGACTCCCGGCATTCCCGCAGCGGCAGACACATCGATTTCCCCGACATCAGCATGTGCATAAGGGGACCGAACAAAGTAACCGTAGGTCTGACCGCGCAGGTTTACATCATCGGTGTACTGCCCTTTGCCGGTGATAAATCTCATGTCCTCTTTGCGGAGAACCGACTTGCCGATACTTTGCTCCGCCATGATCAGTTCCTCATCTTCCGCGCTGCAGTTTCTACTGCTCGCACAATATTGTGATACCCGGTACAGCGGCAGATATTGCCTTCGAGGCCTTCACGGATGATGGTCTCATCGAGGCTGGCCTCGCGATTCACCAGATCAACCGCAGACATGATCATCCCAGGCGTACAAAAACCGCACTGAAGACCGTGACATTCCCTGAAGGCTTCCTGCATGGGATGCAAATTGTCAGCATCACCTAACCCTTCAATGGTGGTGATCTCTGCACCCTCACATTGGGCAGCCAGGATAGTGCACGCTTTGATAGCCCTGCCATTCATGTGCACGGTACAGGCACCACACTGAGAGGTATCGCAACCGACATGGGTGCCCGTCAGCTGAAGTTTCTCTCTGAGCAGATCAACCAGAGTGGTATTGGCGGGGCACGCCTGCGTCACCGCTTTCCCGTTAACGTTCATGGATACTGATATCGACATGTGATTTCCTTCTTATTATTTGAAACTCAGGTTTCCAGAGTTTCGATGTCTACCTGCATATTCCCATCACCGGACAACAATCGAACGAAGTTGGAGAAAAAGTCGTCCGCCATTTTGCGAGCCGCACCCGTCACCAGTCGCGATCCTACCTGGGCGAGTTTTCCACCAACGGAAGCAGACACCTTATAAGACATCAGCGTTCCGCCTCCGTCCTCCGTGGCTTCCAAGGAGACATCGGCCGCGCCTTTGGCAAAACCGGCGACACCGCCTTTACCAGAGCCGCTGATTTTGTATGAAACTGGTGGATACACGTCGGAGAGTTCGACGGCGCCCTCAAAGGTCGCCTTGACCGGCCCGACTTTGGCTTGAACCGCCACTTCGAATTCATTGTCCCCAGTCGACTTAAACAACTGACAACCTGGAAGGCACTGTTGAAGAACCGATGGGTCATTCAGCGCCCGCCAAACTTGTTCTGTACTGACTGGAATCCTGACTCTTTGACTCAACTCCACCACTAAATCCTGATCCCGAGACGGTTAATTAGGAAAACCAGCTCAAGCGCAGTTTGCTGGCGCCTGAGGTACTGGTCAGTCGCTCCAAGATGGCCACTATTCTCTTCGATGTCAATGAGCATCAGGGCCTCTTCGGGATGCTGAAATCTGAGCCTGGCAAGCCACTTCAGAGATTCATGAATAGGAACAGACCGGTCATTCAGACCCGCCAGAATCAGCAAATCCGGGCCCGATTGTTTGCGAACATTGTTATAGGGCGAATAGCTTTTGATAAGCGCAAGCATGTCAGGATCTCTCGGGTCACCCCATTCCAGACGATCACTGGCGGTTAAAAGCTGGTTTTCATCAAGTAACGTCGTAACAACATCAACAAAAGGCGCTCGAGTCACGACGGCAGACAACAGCTGGGGTGACTCATTGATTATGTAGCCGGCGATCACGCCGCCTGCTGATGCAAATCTCCCTGCCAGTTTGCCTGGCATGCCATAGCCTAGCTCAGGCAGTGCACTCGCTGCATCTTCGAAGTCGTTAACAGTATTGGTCTTGTTGACTTCTTGACCAGCACTTCGCCATTGTGCGCCGAGATCCCCGCCTCCTCTGACGTGAACCCAGGCAACAATGACGCCCCGCCGTAATAGAGGCAGGCGACTTGGATCAAACCTGAGATCCTGCTCGAAACCATAAGCGCCATAGGCCGTTAGCAGCATCGGTCGCTGATCAAGCGGCTCACCTTGGCGATAGGTGATCGTCACCGGTACCCTCGTGCCATCTCGAGCCTCAATTTCGATCTGTTCGAGTACATAAAGGTCTTGATCAAAACCTGGCGGCGTTACGCCAACTGATAGCGCGATCTCACGCTCTTCCTGACTAAACTCCACGTATTGATCCGGCACTAAGGGGCTGCGTTTCCAAAATCTTAGTTCGCCGTTTGGCCCAAGCGTGTGAAAAGCAATTTGCTCACCGACATCCGCATCATAGATTCGCCGCACCCTAAGATCTTCGAGCGAAAGAAAAAAGATGCCATGTCGCAAGCCGTCCCTGGTATGAAGATATACGCCAGAAGCCACAGGTTCGAAGTCTGTGATTCGTTCGATAGAGGGAGTATCAACAAACCACCAGCGTTCAATCGGATCTCCCGGATCCGCCAATGCGAAGCCAAAATCGGGATGATTGAGATTCGACAGGATCAGGAGCTTTTCATTGCTGACCCTGATGCGGTAACGGTGTCCTTCTTTGCGTTCTGCAATCGTTTGCACATCGCCGGTCTGAAGCAGCCGCATCACCTCCGTAGTTGAATGGGATTCCGCCGTGATGAGCAAGGTGCCGTCGTCTCCGGCGGAAGCGATAGAAAGCGCGAATGCAGGATCTGCTTCCTGAAACACAAGTTGAGATTCACCGCCAGGCGACAGCATCTGCACCCTGGCATCGGCGATATACACAATTCGCTTGCCAAGCCATCCAAGGCTCGCTTCAACACCTTCGGCTACCTTGCGGACATCACCATTCGCCAGTTCCCGGACGTACAATGCGTAAAGACCGCTGCCACGCACATCTTCAGTAAATGCGATTTCTTGACCGTCAGGGCTGAGGGAAAAACCACCCAGCCGATAGTACTGACTGTTTTTCGCGCGTTCGTTCACATCCAGAAGGACCTGCATTTCACCTGTTTCGATGATCCGCCGATGATAGATGGGATACTGGGTGCCCTTATCGATTCTGGCCGAAAACTCAGACCCATCAGAAATAACGGGTGGGTTTTGCCGGGTTACAGGTAAGTCTCGATTCACTTCTCTTGCAAGCAACGCGATGTCTGATTGCCAGGCCTGGGTCGCGGCCTCGAAGTATTTTTGCTCAGCACGGATATAGGTATCCGTCTGAGGGTTGGTCCGGTCACTCAGATAACCATAGGGATCGTTCCCGTTGGCTCGTTCAGCAACGGGTTCACTATTCACGGATGGTTTGCTGCAACCTGAGAGAAGCAGCACCACAATTATCAGGTTTCGGGCTATCACAGGTCGCAGAGTTTAACTACAATCTCGCCCCTCGTTCAGCTCAACCGGAAAATCGTCATGGCAAAATTGGGACAAACAGACCGGACACGCATCCGTCGTGCACCCACTCGTGCCGTCAAAGAAACCTCAGCCCTCTACGAAATCATCGATGAGGCTTACCTGTGTCACGTCGGCTTTGTGGTCGATGGCAGCCCCGTTGTGATCCCGACACTTGGCTGGCGGGTCGATGATGAAGTCTACTTTCACGGCTCCCGGGGCAGCCGCATGCTGAAGGGGTTCAAGGATGGCGGTGAAGCCTGTCTGACCTTCAGCCTGCTCGATGGTTTAGTCATGGCGCGCAGCGCCTTCCACCACAGCGCGAACTATCGTTCCGCTGTGATCTTTGGACAACCTGAGCTGATTGAAGATCGCCAGGCGAAGCTGGATGCGTTGGAAGTGTTTATGGATAACATCGCTCCAGGCCGTTGGGATGTCTTGAGGGAAACCAATTCCCAGGAAATCGAGGCTACCGACGTGCTTAAACTTCCGCTGGATGAAGCGTCAGTGAAGATTCGAACCGGCGACCCCATCGATGATGTCGAAGATATGGATCATCCTGTGTGGGCCGGCGTTATTCCTATCCAACGGACCTTTGGACCCTGTATCGATTCGGCCGACAATCTGCCCGAGCAGAAACCTGCTGATTTCGAATCCGTATTTGAGGGTCGCTGGAAGTCTTAGAGTAAGGTTAGCGGCTATTCTCCCCTGAAGACTGGCTCTCGTTTTTCCAGGAAACTGGCGACACCTTCTTTGTGGTCTTCGGTCTGGAACAACACACCGAGTGTCTGCGAAACCCAGTTGCCCATATCTTCATAGTCACCATGATAAGAGCGGCGTAACCCGTCTTTAAGGTAACGGACAGCCAAGGGGGGATTCGCTGCAATTCTACGCGCAAGATTCATCGCCTCATTCATAAGCTCCTCATGGGGCGTCACCGTCATTACCAAGCCTAACTCTTTTGCATATTCGGCCGAGATCACGTCACCTGTGAATAGCAGCTCTGCTGCGCGCTGTGGCCCGACGAGTTTAGGCAGGCGCACCATCCCACCGACATCCGCGACAAGACCTCTTTTTACGAACAGTTCCCCGAATTTAGCCTTCTCGGAAGCAATGCGGAAGTCTGCCATGAGCGACAGATCCATGCCCCACCCAACAGCAGGACCGTTCACGGCAGCGATCACGGGGCGATCGCAATCCAGGATGGCTCTCGCAGCAGGGGTTGTTCCAGGTCTTACCTCACGCAAACGACCTGAACCACCGCCCTGAACCATAATTTCTTTCACATCATCACCGGAGCAGAAAGCGCGGCCAGCGCCGGTCAGGATAATGCAACGGACTTCGGAGTCTTTTTGCAGATCACGGAAGACGGATTCAAGCTCAGCATAAGCCTGCCAGTTCAGCGCATTCATGATCTCTGGGCGATTCAGCGTCACCGTCGCCACATGATCCTTTGTCTCAAGAATTATGCACTCATAGTTGTTTTCTGCCATTGGACTGCCCTCCTTCTCAGTCACCATAATGCTTAACGAGGGCGCTAGCTGTCCAGGCGCAGTTAAAGCCCAGGACATCGGCGTTGAAAGGTCGAGGTCGATACGCGAAGGGTCAGGCCAAGTTGAATCGACTTTACCGTCCTGAGGCTTAAAACGGATCAGGCAGCGAGCAGAATTTCAGGTTCGACAAATTCCATACCATGCGCTTCACCTACCTGCGCATTGGTGATGTGGCCGTGATAAACATTCAGCCCATGAAGCAGATGCGGATTGTTACGCATCGCAGCTTCAGCACCTTTATCGGCCAATTCCAGCACAAACGGCAGGGTGGCATTGTTCAACGCAGCCGCGGAGGTTCTTGCCACCGCACCAGGCATATTCGCGACGCAGTAATGAACGACATCATCAACCAGGTAAGTCGGATCATCGTGTGTCGTTGGCTTTGAAGTTTCAAAACACCCGCCCTGGTCAATGGCCACATCAACCATGACTGATCCTTTCTTCATCTGGGCAACCAGCGCACGAGTGATCAGCTTGGGCGCCGAGGCGCCTGGCACAAGCACAGCACCGATGATCAGATCAGCTGCCATGGCTTCCTCAGCAATGGCGTCCTGTGTTGAGTAAAGTGTCTGCACCCGGTTGCCGAAGCGCACATCAATATCGCGAAGCACATCCAGAGATTTGTCGATGATCGTAACATTCGCGCCCAGCCCAATCGCCATCTGCGCGGCATTCTGACCAACCACACCGCCACCAAGGATCAACACACGACCCTGGTGAGTACCTGGAACACCACCAAGCAAGATACCGCTGCCGCCATGGGATTTCTCGAGACACATTGCGCCTGCCTGTACCGACATCCGACCAGCAACTTCTGACATAGGTGCCAGCAAAGGCAGTCGACCACGAGCGTCAGTCACCGTTTCATAGGCAATACAGGTCGCGCCGCTGTCCAGAAGATCTTTCGTTTGGGGGAGATCGGGGGCCAGATGCAAATAGGTAAAGAGTGTTTGCGATTCGTTCAGCATCCGACGCTCAACAGCCTGAGGTTCTTTGACCTTCACAATCATGTCAGATCGCTCAAAGACTTTTTCCGCGGTGCTGACAATTTCAGCACCGACCTTGCGATAACTGTCGTTATCAAAGCCAATCTGCGCTCCGGCATTATCTTCAACAACGACTGCATGACCGTGGTGAATCAACTCCCGCACGCCGGATGGCAGCAGACCGACACGGTACTCATGATTCTTAATTTCCTTTGGGACACCTACCAACATGTTTTACGACCTGTTTTGCGCGCTTCGGGTATGAGTATAGGAAAACACACCCTAGTGATTCTCACTGTATTTCGGCGCCACATGAACTATATTTATGAATAATGGTGAATTTGGAGGGCTTAAAGTGGGTGAATTAGCAGGTCAGCAGTCAAAAACACTGGACAAAATTGATCTCAATATCCTTCGTGAGCTCCAGCTCGACGGACGAATCAAGAACACAGAACTCGCCAGCCGCGTTGGTCTTAGTGCCACTCCCTGCGCGGAACGGGTACGTAATCTCGAAAAGCTCGGGTACATCCAGGGATACAACGCCAGACTGAACCCCAAATTACTGGATCTTGAGCTACTGGTATTTGTTGAAATCAGCTTGATACGAACCTCTCCAGATGTCTTTGAGGAGTTTCGATTGTCCGTTATTGATCTGCCGGAAGTTCTGGAATGCCACCTGGTCTCAGGAAATTTTGATTATCTGTTGAAGGCTCGCGTTGCAGATATGGCTGCGTATCGCCAGCTCCTTGGGGAAACCCTGTTAACATTGCCCGGCGTCAGTGAGTCACGAACCTATGTGGTCATGGAAGAGGTCAAGGAGCAACAGACACTTCCCGTTTAACAATTTCAGATTAGTGGTTTAGTCATGCCTTACGTTGAACATCTGTATGGCCGCACCTGGTACCGGAAGCGCGGCTCAGCTCGCAGCAACAAACTTCCTATCATTTGCCTGCATGGTGGTCCCGGTGGTCACAGCACATTTATGGAAGGCCTTTTTGAGCTGGCTGATGAACGCCAGGTGTTCCTCTACGATCAGGTGGGTGGCGGTAAAAGCAGCGCCACGGGGAAACGGCAATGGACAGTGCCTACTTTTGTTCGCGAACTGGAGATACTTCGAGAAACCTGGGGCATAGATCGGTTTCATCTTTTCGGGGCATCCTGGGGAACCACCCTGGCACTCGAGTACTACTTGAAACATGCCAATCGCGTCGAGTCTCTCCTGTTCCAGTCGCCGATGTTTTCCGCAAAAGACTGGCAGGATGATGCTAATCGACTCATCAAGAAGTTGCCTGCCACAGAGCGAAAAGTCATCCATTACTGTCATGAGATTGGCGCCACAGATTCAAAAGTCTATCGGGACGCCATGAAGCGCTATTACGCCAAGCACGTCTGCAGAAACCCGAAACGCGCAAAACTCGCGGCTACTGTGAAGAATGCTCACGGTAACGAAGTCTATGAATATATGTGGGGCGTATCTGAGTTCAGCTCAACCGGCACCCTGAAAGATTACGACAGGACGAAGTCGCTGAAGACCATCAAGGTGCCTACCCTACTGGTTTGTGGTCAATACGACGAAGCAACACCAAAAACGGCAAGACGATACTCGGCACAGATTCCGGATTCGCGGTTCGTTGAAATCAAGGGCGCCTCCCACGCGATTCTTTCTGAGAAGCCAGCGCAGCTCATCAAAGTTGTTCGATCGTTCCTTACATAAAGCTGCACGACATAAAGCTACACGCTCGCTGCCGCGGCAAAGGGTCATGGCACCGCTCAAGTGTGGACGCCGCCCGGTACATCCCTGTAACGCTGACTCTCGGGCTATCCATGCCCTCAGGTCTGCCGAGCCCCTTTTCCGGGCGCGCTCGTTGGGTTGCCCAATGTGCATAGCCTTCAGCGTTACTTGTCTCAGCCGTGAGGAACCTATCAATGTTGGCGGGTAAAGCCTTTGGTAGACGCCCATAGAAGAATACTGTATATCTATACAGTATGAGTATGAGCGACCTCAATCATTTAATGCAGTCCACCGGCCTCTGGCGTGCTTCAAGCATCGATAGCCAGTACCTGGAGGCCTGCCCCACGGGGTTTGAGCTGTTGGATCGAGAATTGCCGGGTTCCGGCTGGCCTGCCAGCGGCATTACGGAGCTCCTGCAGAAGCAGGCCGGTATCGGCGAACTGCGAATTCTGACGCCTGCACTGGCACATCTTTCCCACAGCCAGACACGCTGGATTCTGTTTGTGAGCCCACCATACATTCCCTACGCACCTGCGTTGGCGCAAGCGGGCATCGATCTGGGTCGAGTATTGATCTGCCAACCCAAATCCGCCAAAGATTATCTGTGGGTCATTGAGAACGCCCTCTCCTCCCAAAGCTGCAGTGCGGTCATCGCCTGGCCAGCCGGGATTCTGGAAAAGCAGATCAGAAGACTCCAGGTTGCCGCCAAAACCGGCAATTGCCTTGGCGTGCTGTTTCGTCCGGATTCCGTGTCTGTGAACGCATCACCTGCAGAACTTAGGATCCGCCTTCGCACTCATGAACACAGCAAAGATAACAGCGCCATGGTGGCAAAGGTCATTAAGCGTTTTGGGCGCTGGGAAAGTTCAGACATCCTTCTGCACTTCGATGACGAGTTACACCGACCAATGCCGGACTTCTCAGAGCTCCTGCTTCAGCCATACCAGGCAAGAGACTTCGAGGCCATCAAACATACGCGGACAATTCAACCTGCTGAGCATCCCCCAACGGCGTATGAGTACCAGTAAATCAAACGAGGACATCTGGCTTTGCCTGCATTTCCCGGACCTGCCGGTAGAAGTGTTCTCAAGGCAATCCAAAACACAACAAACCCCGGTGGTCGTGACTCAACGCCAAAGAGTCGCCTTTATGAATCCCTCTGCACGCAATATCGGGATTCTTGCTGGCAGCAGCATGAACACCGCACTAACCATCAATCAACAGGTCGTCAGCTTTGAACGCAACGACCAGAAAGAGCTTGAGAAGCTCGAGCAGCTGGCTCAGTGGGCATATCAGTTCACCCCTTGCGTAACGATTAAGCCACCATCCAGCCTTATCCTTGACGTGTCCGGGTGCATGAAACTGTTTAAAGGACTGGGCAATCTGAAAGCCTCCATTGGGTCAGGGCTGGAAAAACTCGGATTTCGAGTCTCCATGGGCATCAACAGAACCCCATTGTCTGCCCTTCTTTTTGCTGAAGCGGGCATGCCAGACAACCTGGGAGAAGCAAAAGAGTCTCTCGGCAGTGTCCCGATTCACCACCTAAGAATAGATGACAACATCAAAGATGCTCTGCACAGCATGGGTATCAGTTCCTGCAAGCAGTTACTGCAACTGCCCGTCGATGGATTAAATCGGCGATACGGTGTGTTCTTTACAGATTATCTTTCTCGCCTGACCGGAGAGAAGCCTGACCCACAGAAATTCATCTCTGACAGGCCAAGATTTCGAAGCGATGTGACCTTCATGTCCGACGTAACGAATCTCGAATCCCTGGTATTTCCGATGAAGCGTTTGCTTGGTGAGCTGCAGGCATTTCTGACGGGAAGGCAACTTCAGGTGAATCAATTTTCTTTCAAATTGTCTCATCGCAGCCACCAGCCGAAGACCTTCACGGTGTTTCTCGCGAATCCAGACAATGATCAGCCAATGTTTCTGATGCTCAGCCAGTTACAGCTGGAAAAAATCAATGATCTTCCTGAAGTCGATAATCTCGCTCTGGCAGCTAACCATTTCTTTAAGGCAGAGTCGGATTCTGGCGACCTGTTTCATGGCACACGTTTCATGCAGAAAGATGGCAAGGTGCATCGCAAAGCTGAGCAGGCAAAAGCCACACGCCTGATCAACATGATGACTGCCCGGCTTGGCCCACAGTCATGTTTCGGCCTGTCGGCTGCCAATGATCATCGTCCTGAGCTTGCCTGGAAACCGATGCGCATTGCCACCAAACCCTCGAAATCCATGGAACCGGAGCATCTGGAGCCGAACGTTCGGCCGCTATTTCTGCTGCCGGACCCGAAACAACTTTCATCGGCTAATCGCCACCCGACCCTGTCCGGGAAACTCGAATTGCTTCAGGGGCCAGAAAGGATCGATTTCGGTTGGTGGGATGACAACCCTGTCGCTCGCGATTACTACATTGCCCGTCATTCAAGCGGGTCGGTGTACTGGATTTTTCTCAACCTAAAGAACGATACCTGGTACCTGCATGGTATATTTTCCTGACCATCCATGCGGAAAGGAACTGAAGCTATGTCTTCCATGTACGATCTGGAAATGCAGTCCATTACGGGCGACACCATTTCCTTCTCTGAATATCGCGATCAGGCACTGCTGATCGTCAACCTCGCCAGCCAGTGAGGCCTTACCCCTCAGTACACAGGTCTGTGTGCATTACAAAATGATCGAGACGATCTGCAGGTTCTTGGGTTTCCCTGCAATCAGTTCGGCGCCCAGGAACCGGGTTCCGATGAAGACATTCTAGAGTTCGCCAAGTCGAAATACGATGTGAACTTCCAGATGTTTTCCAAAATTGAAGTGAACGGTGATGGCGCCTGCGATCTGTATCAGTGGCTGAAGTCAGAAAAGGCGAATCCTGATGGCAATCCTGATATTGGCTGGAACTTCACCAAGTTTCTGGTCGGTCCTGACGGACAAGTGCTGGAAAGATTCGAGCCAATGGTGACACCTGAGGATATTGCAGGTCAGCTGGATTCGTTGCTGGGATAACCCCTGAACAGCTACAAACCGAAATTTGATGACATGATCACCCTGTACGGACGAAAGCCCGTGCAGGAGGTTCTGCGCGACCATTCCATCAAGATTTATAAACTGCATTTAGCTCAGTCCAACAAAACCAGCGATATCATTTCTGAAATTCGAGCGCTTGCAGAATCGCGGAACATTGAAATTCAGACGCATACTCGGCAGGCACTCTCGCGAATCTCCAAGAACGGTCGCCAGGACCAGGGTGTTGCCGTCGATATTGAGCCCAGACACTACGGTCACATCAACGGTCTACCGGAAGATGCTTCTGAGATCATCGTCGTCGACGGCGTCACTAACCCCCAGAATCTGGGAATGATCATTCGATCTGTCACCGCTTCACCGGTTCATGGTCTGCTTATTCCAAGGAAAGGCTCGGCAAAAATCGACCCACTCGTACACAAGGCGAGCGCTGGTACTCTCTTTAAGGGCAAGCTGTATCACTCTCCGACCATTGAATCCGGCCTGGAGACCCTCAAAAGCAAAGGCTTCAGTATTATCGGTCTTGCGGGTGAAGCAGACACGCTCCTGCCTGATCTGCCCGCCAAACAGAAGTCGGCCTTTGTTGTGGGTAACGAAACCAATGGACTCAGCGAAACCGCATTTAAACGTTGCGATCATCTGACAAAAATTCCACTCGCCAATGAAGTGGAGTCCATTAACGTTGCGATGGCTGCCTCCCTGGTGGCATTTCGGGCGGTACTCGCCTGACATTTTCCATCAAAGCATTTATCCTGCCGGCAGCTAAAAAAAGAGACGACAAAATGATTCCTTCGTCATGGGAAGTCACCAGGCTGGCTGGCGCATTGGGTGCCGAAATTCGAGGCCCCAATATCAGTAATCCGACAGAAGCAGATCTCGCCGGCATCAAGGCGCTTTTGCTCGAACATCTGGTCGTTTTTCTGCCAGATCAATCCCCGACCGCTGAAGCTCATATCAACTTCGGTCGACATTTCGGCAAACTGGAAGGCCATCCTAATCTGTCCAGCGACACCAATCTGCCACCAGAAATTTTTCAACTTAAAGCGAGTGCTGGCGGAGTTGCTGATGAGTGGCACACAGACCTCACTTTTCAGGAACAGCCTGCGCTTATGTCTATTCTGCACATGGTGACCTGCCCGGACACCGGCGGCGACACCATGTGGACAAACCTCTACCAGGCATACGAAGAACTCTCTGAGCCCATGAAGAACCTCTGCGATGGCATAAGCGCGCTTCATGACGCCTTGCCTCACAACCATCCTGAGTCCATGGCCATTCACCCGGTGGTCCGGGTCCATCCAGATTCAGGAAAGAAGGTACTTTACGTCAACGAGCACTTCACCCGAAGAATCGTGGAAATGAACGCCACCGAGAGCGACGCGTTGCTTTCTCATCTGACAAAGTGGGTTACCAATCCTAGATTTACGGTTCGATATCACTGGCAACCCGGTACCATCGGTATCTGGGACAATCGCTGTACACAGCATTTCGTTCTGAATGACTTTATCGGAGAACGTGTCATTCAACGAGTGACCGTTGTCGGCGACCGCGTTGAAGCCGCTGAACCACCAAAATGGCAGCCCTGGGTTCGGGATGGCAGACTGTCCGCCACTTCTCGACATGATCGTCAGCTCTATGTGCATCTCAAAGCACAGGGCCGCATCACCTGATATTTACATTACCAATCCTGGAGTACACGTGACAAAACCATTGGATGACATAACGGTCGTAGAGATTGACAGTTGGATGGCAGCGCCAAGCGCTGCAGCGATTCTGGCGGACCTGGGCGCTAGGGTCATCAAGATCGAACCGCTCAAGGGTGACCCGATGAGAAAGATGGGCCGTACCCCGAAGATCGAAGACGACATCAAGGCGCACGACTTTCAGTTTGATGTGGATAACCGCGGTAAAGAGTCTATTCAGTTAGATTTAACCCAGGAAGCGGCCATCGAGGTGGTTCACAAGCTCTGCGCCAATGCAGAAGTCTTTCTTTGCAATCTGCTCGCCAAGCGACAGGAGAAGTATCGGCTGGACCCTCAATCTCTGCGAGCGGTGAATCCAGGAATCGTCCACGCGACCCTCACGGGCTATGGCACGACAGGGCCTGATGCCTGGCGTCCGGGTTATGACGTTACTGCCTTCTTTGGCCGTTCCGGTCTTTACGACGCCATGCGTGAAGGTGATGACGGCCTGGTCCCTATGGCTCGACCTGCCCAGGGTGACCATACGACGGGTCTCGCCCTGGTCGGTGCCATCCTCGCCGCGCTCAGACAGGCCGAAAAGACGGGCGAACCTCAGACTGTCGAAACTTCGCTGTACGAAACAGCAGTCTGGACGCAGGCCACGGACTATTCCGTCACGGCCGTTGATAAAGCGCCTCTGCGCAAACGAGCACGTCACGAACAGCTGTCAGCAACCGCGAACCGCTTCCCGTGTGGTGACGGAACCTGGATTGTCTTTAATATGCCTGAACCTTTCTGGTGGCCGAGGTTCTGTGACGCCCTTGGAAAACCTGAATGGAAGGAAGACGAGCGATTCATCGAAGCGAGAGATCGCTACAGACAAATGGATGTGTTGGTGCCTATGCTTGATGAGGTATTCCTGACCAAATCCCGAGATGAGTGGGGAAAGATCATGGACGAACACGGCATCATCTGGGGTCCTGTTCTGGGACTGCATGAGGTTGCTGCTGATCCTCAGGCAGACGCCATAAATCTTTTCCCGAAGATCTCCATGGAAGACAAAGGCCAGTACAGAACCGTTCGTATCCCGATGAAGTTTCATGATTTCAACGCGCTGCCTGAAAAGCCGTCGCCTGAGCTCGGCGCTAATACCGAACAAGTCCTTACTGAGTTGGGTTACGATCAGGCTCGCATCGAGCAACTGAAAGCATTGAAGGTGATTTAGTCAACTTAATATTGATTTATTACAATAGGTTACAGAGTTTTTAGAGAATTTATCTCACTCGAACGATCCTATCAGTGACAGGGCATATTCAATAGACCGGGTCACACGTTATTGGCTTCCCGATAGTTTGCCCAGTACGCAAACGCGTGGTGTATCTCTTCAATGCGCTGTTGAACCGCAGGTTCGAATTCCCTGTGTGTCAGAATGTAGAACTGATCGTTCTGAATGGCGTGCAGCACGATGTCGCCGATTACAGAAGGTTGCATAACCTCCATTTCGACACCGGTATCGGTTTGTGAATCTGGATCTCGTTCTGCGGGACCACCAAATTCGGATGGACGATTACGCTCGCTGTTGCCTATACCCGTTTCTACAACACCGGGGCACAGGACAGAAACGCCAATATTGTCCGCTGACAGATCGAGACGCATGGATTCCGACATGCCAACCACTGCAAATTTACTGGTGCAATAGACACCAAGTCCCGGTATGCCGTAATGTCCGGCAATCGATGCGGTGTTCACGATATGACCGCCCTCCCCATGGCTGCGGAGGTCATCAAGAAAAGTGACCGCACCATTGATGACGCCATCAAGATTCACTTTCATAACCCAATCCCAATCCTTAGCCGTCATTTCCGCGACGCTCCCATAAACGACAACGCCTGCGTTGTTACACAGCACATGGACTTTGCCAAAAGCATCCAGTGTTTGAGCTCTGGCTTCTTCCATGGAATCACGATCCGTGACATCGGCCTTAACAGTGATGACTTCGGCATTCGACTCAGCAAAGCTTGCGGCAGCCGCCTCCAGCGCTGCGTCTTCAATGTCTGCAATCACGACTTTCATTCCGGCAGCGCTGAATGACTGCGCCATGGCCAGGCCTAGACCACTGGCTCCCCCAGTAATAAAAGCGACTTTTCCCGCGACGTCTTTCATCTGGTTTACTCCTCGACAAGTTCCACGAATTCATCTGTAAGTTTTTGTTTTTGAATCAGTCAACGGACTGGATCCGTCGTTTGTCGAAATGAATTCTCCCATATCAGGATGAATGCCTTAAATGGTACGCCCAGCAATCATCAGCATTCTGATCTTACTTGCGCTGGCAAGTCCTTTCTTATGACTCACCAGTGGAGTTACCCAGTGTACCGACGATCAAGGTACAACAACATTCTCATTTACACCCTGCGCTGTACCAGCATCTCAAGCAGCAGAGGACATTGCCGACAAAAAGCCACAGGCCATAGAAAAGGATGAACTGCTGCGGCTGGATTCAGAAATCTCGGTTCTTGAGAACGACCTGCAGGTTGAAAGAAAAACCGTCGCAAGACTCTAGCACCCTCCTTCTGAGACAATCCATCTCCCGAACGGATGGATATGTCGATGATCGAAACCGCCACTACTCGATTCGAAATCAAGGATCGCTGTGCCTGGATCACCCTGAATCGCCCGGAATCTCTTAACGCGCTCAACATCGAACTGCGCTGGCAGTTGTCGCAGCATCTGGATGAGGTCGAAGCAAACGATGATATCTGGCTGACCGTGATTACCGGTGCCGGTGAAAGCGCATTCTGCGCGGGTGCGGATCTTAAGGAACGCGCCATGCAACGTGATGCCGACGATACCCAGAAGGCAAACTGGCGAAAGCTGCAGGACGAAACCCGCCATATCATAGAACGCTGGTACCACCCGAAGCCGATTATCGCGATGGTGAATGGCTTTGCACTGGGAGGTGGCCTGGAAGTCGCTATGGCTTGTGACATCATCATTGCCGCAGAGCATGCTGAGTTAGGTTTACCTGAACCACGACGCGGCCTGATTGCCGCCTCAGCCGGTGTACATCGTCTGCCGAGACAGATTGGGTTAAAGCCCGCTATGGGATACATGCTGACTGGCAGGCATATGACCGCTGCACGCGCTTACGAATTAGGATTGGTCAACGAAGTTGTACCCATGAATGAGCTCATGCAAACCACGGAAGGCTACGTACGTGACATTCTTCGCTGCGCACCACTGTCGGTTCGTGCAACGAAAGAAGCTGCAATGAAAGGTCTGGAGCGCGATTTGCCCTCTGCTTTCTACACCCCTTATGAAACAGAGACTCGACGTCTCAGAAGCGAAGATGCCCTTGAAGGACCAAGAGCATTCGCAGAGAAACGCGAGCCTGCTTGGCAAGGCAAGTAATTTACGCGCGCAGACTCAGAAGTCCCATTGGAAGTTCAGTGCGACCACCTGTCCAGGCGCTTCGGCAAACGTCTCGACGCCTTCACGTTCTATCGTGATCTCTTCATCCAACAGGTTTCGTAATCGAAGCTTCAATGTTATGTAGTCTGTTGGAAACCAGGTGTAGGTGAAATCCACTGAGTGGAACGGTTGCTCGTAACCATCCGGCGCACCGTTACGACCAGCAACAAAGAGACGCTCACCGAACACGTTATACGACAAGGTCGCTGCGTGCTGGCTGTTGAACGAATCGTAACCAATGATGGCGTTAACCACATACTCAGATGCTCCGGTGAGTTCACGAACATTATTGGTCGGTGCATCAGCTTTCTCGCCGGCAGTAATCTCGGACTCCTGTATCGTCACATTCCCCTGAAGGAAGAAGGCATCACCCCAACTCCCCAGAAAGCCAAGCGACTTCAGGCCTTCGATTTCAACGCCATAAACCTCACCCTCTTTGGCATTGATGATTTCACGCGCTGTATTCGTGTCTGAGGCTGCAGCTTCAAAAAATTCAATCGGGTTCTGGATGTCCTTGAAGTAGAAGGAAACGGTCAGGTTGTCTCCTGAACCAAAGAACCATTCGGCTCTTATGTCGTAGTTTTTGATGTCTGAAGGAATCACGCCGGGATTTCCCAGAACCAGCGCATCCGTAATCGGGTCGATGTAACCGGAATCTGTGATTTCACGAAGATCAGGTCGAGCCACAGTCTCGCTGTAGCCCGCTCGAAGCTGGAAAATTTCCGCCCACCACTCGGTCATGTAGGTCAGCGCGAAAGCCGGATAGATCTCATCTTCCTTGAAAACAGCATCTTCAAGCGTGTCGACATCTGTCGTGACCTGCGGATTCTGGATGGTATAGCCGTTGATGTTCCAGTCAAGGGCAACCTGGCTATAGTCCTCCCACCTGAGACCTAACATCAGCCTCCAGGTTTCGTCATAGGTCCAGTCCAGCTTTCCGAAAATCGCGTCTGTCATCGTCGCTGCGATGTAGCTTTGATTATTCGCCCCGGGCACACCAAAGATAAAGTCATTTGCCGGATTCAGAATGTTGGCATCTGAAAATACCTCACCGATGGGGCCCTCAAGGACCGACGGATCACCCACCCGGAATGCACCAATGGAAAACTGCTGCTGCTCATAGACACGGTATTTTCGATTCCATTCGTAACCGCCGCTTAGCTCGATGACTGAGGATTCTGTGAACACTGGAACAGCCCAGCTCCAGCCACCGTTTTCCACTTCATCCTGGAGGTCAGTAAAGCGATAAACCGCCGCACGGGTATCAAGGTCGACTGCAGTCGTCAGGACAGTACCAGTGACGGGGTCATTGGTTGTCGTACCAGCGATGTTAACCTCACTCGGAATATCAGTGCTCGCTTGAGATTCTGAATACTTCCAGTTGATCTTGGATTCTTCCGGGAGGACATTTTCAAGCCACTGGATGATGCCCCAGTCTGGGAGCTTTTCTCGCGTTGCAGCTCCGAAGTGATGTTCACCCATAATCTGGTTGACCGTCAGATCACGTTCTTCGAACTTAAATCGATACTCACGAAAGCCAATACCATCTGACTTTTCACGATTCTCGTTAAAGAAGTCGCGAATAGAAGTTTCGTCGTCTGTATTTCGAAGATACATCGATAGCGTTTCAATCGTATGGTCGTCGGTGTACCTGAAACCAAGATTGATGTTGCCGTGCAAATCGGTCTTGCGCGTAGATTCGTTTTCTATTTCGAAACGATCCGCAGGAAACTGAAAATTGCGAGCGGTGGACTGGGTGTCGTCCCAGCCTTGCTTGTAGGAAGCGGAAGTTAGAAAGCCGAACTCCCAATCGTCACTCAGATAAAAGTTGTTACCGATATGGGCCTTGATCTCGTAGTTCGGATCATCGTCTTCTTCCTGAACAGTAAGATTGCGATTGAGAGCAACCGCGAGTTCACGGTTCAGCTGCTGAGCGTCAATTAAAGTTGCGTCGGGCATGCCACGCGATTGCATGGAAGACAACAGGTTCTGCACTTCAACGTTGCCCTGATATTCGTTCATCGTTGACCGAATGAAACCAGATAGCGCCCGAGTGCCGTCGTCCGTGCCCCACTCATCGTCACCACCGCCATCGTAGCTGAGGTGTTTACTTTCGTTTTCCAAATCGAAGCCAATGCCGACATCAATGCCGTAAGTGAAATCGTCGGGAATGCCTTTTGTGCGAATATCAACCGAACCACCGCCAAAGGCCGCAGGCATGTCAGAAGAATAGGACTTCTGGACAGCCAACGAATCAACAATCGTCGTGGGAAAGAGGTCCAGTGGTATCACGTTTCTCGTGAGGTCCGGCGAGGGAATGACAGAGCCGTTCAACAGTGTGCTCGAGTAACGCTCCCCAAGACCTCGAACGTAGACAAACTTGTCGTTAACCAACGACAGTCCAGCCACCCGACGTAACGCGCCTGCGACCGTACTGTCACCAACTCGCGAAATAAACTCCGCATCAATAAAATCCATAACGACATCGTCGTCCATTCTTTCACCGATCAGCTCTTCTGCAGAGCTTCTCAGTCTCGCCTGGACCACAACCTCTTCCATGGGGTTCGCGATATCGATTTGAGGCGTTTCTTCCACTGCAAACGCAGAAGAAGTCGTCAAAGCGGAACTCATTGCAATCGCAACGGCAGCTGAGATTGCTTTTACTCTGATCATTCTTTTCATTTACCAGACCTCTTCTAGATCATTCGAACCAAAGAGGCTGAGCGCGTGAGCCATCGAAAATGCCGTAGGTCCAGCCTTCAGCCCACCCTGCGGATTGAAGCGCGGCACCGATTCGACCTGAAGCTGGCGCTGACACCGTTGGCGCGGCGTCATCTACAACCATCGTGCTGAAATCAGTTGAGTAAATGGGCGGCGTACCCCCCAGCAACACAAGGCTGGTGTCAGCATTTGCAGTAGGATCGGTCGCAGCAGTGATGGTGGCAAACTGGTTGCCGTTGGCTTCAGCCCAGTCAGCTGGACTAAGACCACCAATCGTGTCGCCACGATCACGATCCTGGCAAGCCAGGATGTTTGAGGTCATCACCAGATCACCAGCTGCCGCTGCGGTGGCAGAACGATTATCGATTCGCAGGCAATAATTGTTGTCTGACGAATCCACACCAGGCGAGCTGATCATCAAAGAGTCGCTGATATTCATGAAAATGCCTTCCCGGAATCTCCATCCAGCACCTGGGTCATGAGTTGCTGTGTCTGCTCCGTTGGGAGAAATGATGCACGTCAAGTTGGTGATGGTTGGAGCGCTTTGCAGGCCCTGAGCAATCTTGGACTCGACTTCTGCGTCAGTCAGGCTTGAGAAACTGCCCAGGCCGTCAGATTCAATGCAGTGGTTACCGTCAGTTTCACTCTGGATGACAAGCGCGTTTGTGATCGTGCCATTCCAACCTTCGTCGATATCGATGGAATCGTCCCGCACGTAGACACCAACAAAGTTCTCAAAATTGACGGAACCGCCGAACATCTCGATGCCGTCGTCGAACGTTGAGTAAACTTGCAGATTGCTGATGATCGTGTTGCTGCCAACACCACCAAAAGAGATACCGTTCAGCTCATCACCGTTGGCCACCTGTGCGCCCGTGTGTTTAACCACAAAATATTCGAGGCGCCCGGAGCTATCCTCATCATTGTCACCACCGTAGTGAGACGTATCGAGACCAGCTGCACCTTCTGCAGCCACGTGGCAATCCGAGGTACTGAATCCAGATTCCCCGCGATTGCCCGCGTAATCACACTTATTCGTAACACCAAAGCCATTGATCACCATGCCGCCCCACTGCTGCACATCTTCAGGAGCGACCGTACCGTTAACGTCGGAAATCGAAGTAAAGGTGATCGGCGCGTCTGCTGTACCCACAGCAAATATTTGTGAACCACGGTTTACGATGACAAAGTCAGAGCTTGTCGCGAACGCAACCGTCGCGCCCGCTTCCACCGTCAGTGTCGGTCCGTCACCGCCACGCACAATACCACTAGCCGCAAGATCGTCATCGTTGTCGTAATTAACGCCAACGAAAACGCTGCCATCAAACAAGTGAGCACCGCCGTTAGGTAACGCGGGAATCGTCATATCGACGGTCAGTGGATTACCCGCATCCAGAAAAGATGCAGAGTAAGAACAGTTGCCATCAGCATCTGCTGATCCCTGGATCAGCTGACCACCAGAATTGGTGTAGGACGCACAGATATCGTCTGGATTGTCACCACCACCTACGTTGGTGTTGTTTGAGTCGTTGACGGAGTTATCGATTGTTGTCGGCTCGATGTTGATATCGCCACCGCCGCCACCACAACCAGTGATGAACAGGACAACGAAAACGGACATTAGGAATCTCTTCCCCATTTGGCACACCTCTATTCAAATACAGGCGCCAGTGTAGGGAGGAGTCGTTAAGCCTCGATTAAAGTCCGTAAAGGAAGTTTTAAGATTCCTTTAAAGTTCAGGCGACTATTGGTGATGATGCGGGTCCGCGTCCCATCCGTGTGCATGGCGGTGACTGACTTCTTCCGGCAATGCATCGCGAATATCGTGAATCTTTATATTGAATGTGACCGTCTTACCCGCCAGCGGATGGTTGGTATCCACATCGACGTTGAACTTGCCGACTTTGGCAATGACCACATCACGGGGACCCTCACGAGTATTCACAACAACCGCCATACCCGGTCGAAGGCGTTTCTGCTTTGTTAAGAGATGTTTGATCGGCACTCTCTGGACGGAATCCTCAACCCTCACCCCATAAGCCTGTTCAGGCGGTAGGGTCACTGAGAGTTCATCACCTTTATCTTTGCCATCCATCTGGGTTTCCAGGGCAGGCAGGAGATTGCGGTAACCACCATGGAGGTAAACCATGGGTTCTGTACCACTATCCTCGAGCTTCTCCCCGTCCTCGCCAGTCAGGACATAGTGAAAAGCCACAACCTTGTTCTTCTCTATGGTCATTTAGCCATCGGTATAGTACTGTATGTATATACAGTATTTTGAAAGGCCGAATCATCAGCAATGTATGCGGAGCTACATTGTATAAGTAACTATTCCTTTTTAAGAGGGGCATCTCACCCGGAAGAACTGGTGGAACAGGCAGCCCTGCTCGGCTATTCCGCCATTGCCGTGACTGATGAATGCAGCATGGCCGGGGTCGTCAAAGCTCACGTCGCCGCCAAAGAACACGGTATCAAGCTGATTGTCGGCAGCGAATTCCAGCTGGACGAAGACATTCTTATCGTCTTACTGGCCCCAAATCGTGTTGCTTACGGTCAAATCTGTAACCTCATTACCATTGCCAGGCGCCGTGCTGACAAAGGTGAGTATCGACTGTCACTCAGGGAGCTGGAGTTCGCCACTGATCAGTGCCTGGCTATCTGGATTCCCGGTCAGGCGCAGAAACACCACTCGAAATATGCTGGGGTGCTGTCAGAGACATTCCAGCAAAGGCTTTGGATCGGACTTGAAGTATTTCCGGATGGGCAGTCGATAGGCTGTTACGAACATGCTTTTCAGCTTGCACGCAGCGCGTCTCTGCCTTTGGTTGCCTGCGGTGATGTACACATGCATCACCCGGACCGGAAAGCCCTGCTGGATGTCGTTTCAGCCGTTCGAATGCGCCAGTCTATCCAGCTTGCAGGCAGATTGCTGTGCGCCAACCGGGAAAAACACCTGCGCCCGATCAACATCATCGAAAAGCTTTACCCGCCCGGTCTGATCGAAGCCAGCGCTCAGATTGCCGGGCTGTGTCACTTCTCCCTGGATGAGCTTCACTATGAATATCCGGAAGAACTTGTACCGCCAGGTCTTTCTCCTTCGGAGTACCTGAGACAGCTGACCGAATTTGGCATGCAGAAAAGATGGCCTGAAGGCACACCTGCACATGTGCTGGAGCTCATAGAGAAGGAACTGATGCTGATCGCAGAGATGCAGTATGAGTACTATTTCCTGACCGTATTCGACATCGTTCAGTTCGCGAGAAGCCAGGGAATCCTCTGCCAGGGAAGAGGTTCGGCAGCAAACAGTGCCGTCTGTTACTGCCTGGACATTACGGAAGTGGATCCGGCCAGGGTGAGCCTGCTGTTCGAACGGTTCATTTCCAAAGAACGTAACGAGCCACCAGATATTGATGTCGACTTCGAGCACGAACGACGCGAAGAAGTCATTCAGTACATTTACAAAAAATACGGGCGTCATCGCGCTGCGATTGCGGCAACCGTTGTGACCTATCGCCCGAAAAGTGCCATCAGAGATGTTGGTAAAGCACTTGGCCTTGATCTGCAGCTGGTTGATCAGCTTGCCAAGTCCCTGTCCTGGTGGGACAAGCGTGAACAGTTACAGGAGAGATTCCAGGAAGCCGGCGTTAATCCACGCAGCCCGGTAATTGACCAGTTCCTGACGCTGGTGAATGCCATTCTCGGGTTCCCGAGACACCTTTCGCAGCATGTTGGCGGGTTTGTCATATCGAGCGGCCCGCTTTCGCATCTTGTGCCGGTTGAGAACGCCGCCATGGAAGATCGAACTATCATCCAATGGGACAAAGATGACCTGGAATCCCTGGGCCTTCTTAAAGTGGATGTTCTTGCGCTTGGCATGCTCACCGCCATTCGAAAAAGCATCGACATGATTAATGAATATCGGGCGACTGATATGACGCTGGCAACGATTCCCGCAGAGGATCCTCTCACCTACAAGATGCTGCAGAAAGGCGACAGTGTTGGCGTCTTCCAGGTGGAATCCAGAGCCCAGATCTCCATGTTGCCGAGACTGAAGCCTAAGAATTTTTACGACCTGGTCATAGAAGTCGCCATCGTTCGCCCCGGTCCGATTCAGGGAAACATGGTTCATCCTTACCTGAAGCGACGAAACGGTGAGGAAAAAGTGACCTATGCTAACGATGCCGTTAAGTCTGTGCTTGAAAGAACACTCGGGGTGCCGATCTTCCAGGAACAGGTCATTAAGCTCGCTGTTGTGGCTGCCGGGTTTTCACCTGGAGAGGCGGATCAGTTAAGACGCGCCATGGCCGCCTGGAAACGAAAAGGCGGCCTCGACAAGTTCAGGATAAAACTCATCGAGGGCATGCTTGCGCGAGGCCATGATCAGGACTTTGCTGAGCGAATCTTCGAGCAGATCAAAGGCTTTGGTGATTATGGTTTTCCTGAGTCCCACGCGGCCAGCTTCGCACTTCTGGTTTATTTCTCAGCCTGGATTAAGCGTCATGAGCCTGCTGCCTTCTATTGCGGCCTTCTAAACAGCCAACCTATGGGATTTTATTCGCCTTCCCAGCTTATCCAGGACGCCAGACGTCACGATATCGAAATTCGGCCAGTCGACATTAACGCCAGCGAATGGGAATCCACCCTTGAAGCACCCACCTATCATGGCGAGATTGCATCCAAACAACCTGCAATCCGGCTTGGCTTTCAACGTATCAAAGGCCTAAAAGAAGACACAGCACTTCGAATTCTGCATGCACGCAACGTCGCCCCTGCGAAAAACATTCACGACATTGCCCGACGCGCCCGACTCGATAAAGGTGATCTGGCTCGACTCACAGAAGGCGGCGCCTTTAAGAGCCTTTCGGGACACAGGTACCAGACGCACTGGGAGGCCAGTGCCATTCTGCCAGAGTCCGGCCTGCTTGAAGTCGCTGAAGCAAAACAGTCCTACCCCATGGAGACACCGGTTATTCTCCCGGCACCTCAGGAATCTGATGATCTGCGCGCTGACTACCTGAGCCTTGGTCTCACCCTGGGCAGGCACCCCATGTCGCTTCTCAGAGAGCGTGATGATGCCCCCTTCGCCAGCTGCAAGACGGCGAACGACCTTGAAAGAATCAGGCATGGCCGGTTCGTTCAGGTCTCCGGTATCGTTACCGGACGCCAACGACCCGGGTCTGCCTCTGGCGTTTTGTTCCTGACACTTGAAGATGAAACCGACAACATCAACGTCGTTATCTGGACGCGTGTTCTTGAGACTTACCGATCTGCTGTCGTTCAAGGCAGATTACTGAAGATCAAAGGTGTACTTGAGCGACAGGAATCGGTGATTCACGTTATCGCAGGACATGTTGAGGATCTCAGCCATTACCTCGAGCATTTCTCCCTGAAGTCGAGAGATTTTCGGTAATATGACGCCCTACTGATCAATCCTGGAAGACTGATGCTCCATCGAATACTGTGCGCCCTTTTGATGATCGGCAGCTTTACTACTCAGGCAGACATCGCGCCTGAGACCCTGAAGGCAGAACAGATTGATGTCATTCCGGAACATGCGTTACTGATCAACACATTCGGCGAAAACGCTCTGCTCTTCGACACGGATTCCTTCGAGGTTCTCGGCATGATCTCGACGGGTATCGATGCCAATGCATTTGAACTCGAAGTGGATCGAGGCGTTGTTCACACTGCTGAAACCTACCTGAGCCGGCACACACGAGGCGAACGTACAGACGTCATCTCGACTCATGACTTAAAAAACCTTTCACCGGTCAGTGAAATCATCATCCCACCGAAACATGCCGGAGGGTCCCCGATGCGCAACTATTCTGGATTGCTGCACGATGGTGACACTCGCTTGATGCTGGTGACCAACATCACACCGGGTAACACAGTGTCTGTCGCCGATCTGAACAGCGGCGAGTTTCTCAACGAAATCTCGACTGCAGGTTGTGGCCTGGTATACCCGGATAAAGGCCTCAGATTCCTACAGCTGTGTGGCGATGGCACCGTACAGATCATGATGCTGGATGCCAAAGGCAATGAAGTTGCCCGGGATCGCTCAGCATCTTTTTTCGACCTCCAGGAAGACCCGCTCATGGAAAAAGCCGCGCGGGACAGCAAAGGGTGGGTCTTTACTTCGTTCCTGGGTCGTGTAATTGGTGTGGAGCTTGATCTGGAAAACGAATCACTTAACATCGAAGAGCGCTTTGTTATCGACGACGGCACCGGTGAATGGCGTATTGGCGGTATGCAGCCGCTCGCGCTACACCGAGCTTCGAACCTATTGTTGGCACTGATGCACCCGATGGCAGATGCCGTGGACACCGGCGGGCACAAAGCTCCGGGAATCGAAGTCTGGTACATGGATGCAACAAGTGGCGCAATTCGGCATCGGTTAGTTCTGGAAGAACCCGCGACCGCTGTTACGGTGTCTCAAGATGAGAACCCGCAGCTCTATGTCGGTTCAATCGTCTCCGGCCAGGTGCAGGTCTACGATCTCATCTCAACAACACTCACGGGCACAATCACCGAGCTCAGCTTCCCAACAATCCTGCAAAGTCTTAGTTCAGAGCCGGGTCGCTAAGCGTGATTGACCCAACAATTCTTTATGCCCTTCTGGGCAGTTTTGCCTTGTTGTTCGCTTTCTCCGCACTAGAGAAATACCAGGACGTCGAGATGTTTCGACAACAACTTATTGACTACAAAGTACTGCCTGAAATCATGGCACCTGTGGTTGCCGTGGCCGTTGTCGCCGCAGAAGTGATTACCGCAACATTACTCATCACCCAGGCCTACCAGTGGGGCGTGCTACTCGGCCTGATCATGCTGACGGTGTACGCCGTTGGCATCCTGGTAAACCTGCTCCGTGGGCGAACTCACATTGACTGTGGATGCCTCAGTTCCAGGGGAGAAGGCATCAGTTACTTTCACGTCTTGAGAAACCTGCTGCTGATCGCCCTGCTCTTCAGCTGCACGCTATCGGTTTCAGAACGCACTCTGCTCTGGCTGGACTACCTGACGATAATCGCCGCAGTCGCAGCATCTGCAGGCGTCTACATTACGATGACGCTGCTCATCTCCAACTATACACAGCAAAGACTCTGGTGGTCCTGATGGTTACAGCACTGGTTATTTCCAATCTCATCCTGTGGGCACTTGTCATACTTCTCTTGTTCGCGGTGTATGCGCTGGCTCGCCAGATAGGTGTGCTCCATGAGAGAGTCGCGCCTGTTGGCGCCCTGACACCGGAAAAAGGGCCAAAGATTGGTGAACAGCTGTCACCCGTGACGACTAAAAACCTTGCCAACGAAACCATCGATATCGGTGCACCCGGTGAAGCATCAACCTTTATTTTTTTTATGTCTCCCGGTTGTCCGATCTGCCGATCTTTACTGCCGGTCGTTAAAGACATGGCCGAAAGCGAAAATGTTCGACTGTTGTTTGCTTCAGACGGAGACGACGTCAGCGCTCATGAGGCTTACGCGAGAGAACATGACATAGCTGCGGAGCAATATGTGGTCTCCCAGCCCCTGGGCATGATGCTGGGCGTTAACCGACTGCCGTTTGCTGCACTGGTTAATGAAAGTGGTGTCTTGCGATCCAGAGGTTTGGTCAACAACCGTGAACACCTGGAGAGCCTTATCAACGCTGACGAATTGGACGTCTCCAGTGTGCAGGAGTATCTTGGGCTTAAAGAGGAATAGCCGTGGATACCGTTTTATTGAAAAAGCTGGATCGATGGGTGACCGGAAGAACGGTTAACTCAGCGAGACGCCTGTCCCGGCGAAATTTTATTTCACGCCTGGGTCAGGTACTGGTTGGCACTGCCCTGATACCAGTACTTCCTATGGCCCGTGCCGGTCGCACGGATATCAAAGAGATTGGCGATCCACAAAGCTGTGACTACTGGCGTTACTGTGCTATTGACGGTTTTCTATGCAGTTGTTGCGGCGGCACTGCCTCAACCTGCCCGCCAGGTTCTGAACCTTCGCCGGTCACCTGGGTGGGTACCTGCGAAAACCCCGCAGATGGAAAGCGATACATCATTTCCTATAACGATTGTTGCGGCAAAGGTGGCTGTGGACGTTGTTTCTGCAACAGGAACGAAGGCGATAAACCGGCTTACTACCCGCCCAAGAACAACGATATCAACTGGTGTGTTGGTACTAAAACCAATGCCTATCACTGCTCGACAGCTGTGGTCGTGGGTGTCGATGAAAGTTGATGAGGCTTTTCACTTTCCTTGCACTCACGCTCTGGCAGCCAAGCCTTAACGCCGATCCCAAGAGCCACTACATGATTCATTGCATGGGCTGCCATCTAGTGAGCGGCGAAGGTATGCCACCTGACGTGCCAGCCTTTAACAGCGACCTATCTTTTCTCGCGAGCACCGAAGATGGTCGGAGGTATCTGGTTCAGGTACCTGGTGCCTCGCAATCCCTGATTAACGATGCTGAGCTAGCAAATCTTCTCAACTGGATGCTGAAAAAATACGCACCCAACCCGGAGACCAGGGCATTTACCGGCGAAGAAATTATAAAATATAGACATGACATTCTTGCAGACCCGAAAGCGGAACGCACTCGACTGTTTGCAGCCCATCACTAAAAGGAGGTTTAAATGACCGAACAACTTCAACTTCAATCACTTGTCACCAAAGAAGGCAACCTGGAACTTTCACTCGCCAAGGTGCCCGTGCCCGTGCCCGCAGAAGATGAAGTGCTGGTTAGAGTAGAAGCTGCGCCGATTAACCCGTCGGACCTGGGCCTGCTTTTTGGCATGGCCGATATGACGACCGCAGTGGCTTCCGGATCTGATGATGCGCCTGTGATTACCGCAACGATTCCGGAGGGATTGAGAAAGATTGTCGCAGCTCGAGCCGGCCAGCCTATGCCCGTGGGCAATGAAGGCGGCGGCGTCGTCGTGGAAGCGGGATCCAGCCCTCAGTCACAGGCCCTGGTTGGAAAAACCGTCGGTATTCTTGGTGGTGCCATGTATACCCAGTTTCGCTGCGTTAAAGCCGTACAGTGTCTGCCAATGCATGAAGGCGTCACCCCCGCAGAGAGTGCCTCCTGTTTCGTAAACCCGCTTACGGCGCTCGGCATGGTCGAAACGATGAAAATGGAAGGCTTCACCGCGCTCTGTCATACCGCAGCCGCCTCGAATCTTGGCCAGATGCTGCAGAAAATCTGCCTGAAAGACGGTATCCAACTGGTTAACGTTGTGCGCAAACAGGAACAGGTTGATATCCTGAAAGACATTGGCGCACAACAGGTCTGTAACTCCAGCGAGGACTCCTTCATGGGGGACCTGACTGACGCTATCGCCGCAACCAACGCTTACATCGCCTTTGACGCAACCGGTGGCGGAAAACTCGCAGGACAACTGCTCACCGCAATGGAGGCAGCAGCTATGCGTGCCGGCGGAGACTACAACCGATATGGCTCAGATACCTTCAAGCAGGTCTATATCTACGGTGGACTGGATCGATCCCCGACAACCTTGAATCGCAACTTTGGCTTTTCCTGGAATCTGGGTGGCTGGTTATTGACACCGTTCCTGCAGAAGATTGGCATGGATGCAGCAAACGAACTTCGACAACGAGTTGCCGATGAAATCAAAACCACCTTCGCCAGTACCTATACAAAAGAAGTCAGCCTGGCTGAAGCACTGACGGTGGATGCCATTAGCGTTTATGGCAAACAGGCAACCGGCGAGAAATATTTGATCAACCCGAACGCGTAAGGGCTACAAACTGGCGAGTGTGATCTCCATCATCTCGCCAAAGTTGGTTTCGCGTTCCTCTGCGGAGAGCCGCTCTTCTTTCGTGATGTGATCACTGACGGTCATGACGCCAAGAGCGGCACCACCCTGCTCTGCCGCGATGCGATAGAGCGCTGCGGCCTCCATCTCAACGGCCGCTATGCCTAGTCGACTGGCGATGGCATAGATGTCGTCGCTCAGATGATAAAAAGTGTCAGAGGTAAATACGTTGGTCACAACGAAGTTTGCGGCCGTTTTCTCCGCAGCCTCAACCCATTTCTTCATCAAGGTGTAGTCAGCAATCGCTGCATAATCGTGGCCGTTGAACCTCAATCGATTCATGTTCGAATCGGTGGACGCTCCCATGGCAACCACGAGATCACCAAGATTCACATCGGGATGGATCGAACCACAGCTACCCATCCGAATGATATTTTTAACACCAAAGTGTTCAAATAACTCGGTCGCGTAAATCGACATGCTGGGCATACCCATGCCGCTGGACATCACTGACAAAGGTCTCCCTTGATAATTTCCCGTGAAGCCCAACATGTTACGGACTTCATTCACCACAAGGACATCTTCGAGGTAGTTTTCTGCAACAAACTTTGCCCGCAAGGGATCGCCGGGCAAAAGAACCGTTTCTGCGATATCACCGGGTTCAGCTCCGATGTGAGGTGTAGCCATCCTGATTCCTCTATGAAAACGACAACATAAGACCCGCGATGGTAGCACTCATCAGGTTGGCCAGTGTGGCAGCGATAACCGCCAGCAGCCCAAGCTGAGACATTTCTTCTCTTCTCTCCGGCACGAGAACGCCAATACCCCCAACGACAATGGCGATAGATGAGAGGCAGGCAAAGCCGCACAGAGCAAAAGTCACAATCGCCTGTGTTCTTGGTGTTAGTCCGCTTTGGTAATTGGCCACGAAGTCCAGAAACGCGATGAACTCATTCAACATCAGCTTCTGTCCAAGCAAACTGCCAACCTGTCGCGTTTCCTCCCAGGGGACACCGATCAGAAATGCGACTGGCTGGAACACGACACCCAAGATCTGCTGCAGTGTCAGTCCCTCAAAACCGAAGAGCCCACCAGCCCAGCCAATCATTCCATTAATCATGGCGATTAGGGCAATGAAGGCGAGCAGCAACGCGCCTATCGCGAACGCCAGTTGCATACCCTGAAGTGCACCGGTTGCGGCGGCGTCTATCACGTTCACGGCGCGATGCTCCAGGATATCCTCATGAACATCCGCCTGATCGGACGTCACATGATCCAGTTCAGGGCGAATCAGTTTCGCCATCATGAGACCCGCAGGCGCTGCCATGAAACTTGCGGCCAGCAGATATCTCATCTCAACACCAGCAGCGGCGTAACCACCTAAAACCGAACCGGCGACCGTTGCCATGCCGCCGACCATGACGGCAAAGATTTCGGATTGAGACATCCTCGAAAGAAAAGGTTTCACCGCAATAGGCGATTCAGACTGCCCAATAAAGATGTTGGTGGCAGCAGCCATAGATTCTGCTTTGGTGGTGCCAAGCGCCTTCTGAATAAAACCACCGATCAGACTGACCAGGCGTTCCATGATCCCCAGGTGATAAAGCACAGACACCAAGGACGCAAAGAAAACGATGATCGGCAGGACCTGAAGTGCAAACACAAAACCATAGTTGCTTGAGGCAAAGTCACCGAACATGAAGCTCATGCCCGCCTGAGCATATCCGAGAACGCTGATCACGATCTCAGCAACCGATTCCAGTGCCTGTTTACCAGCGGGGACATAAAGGACCAGAGCGGCGATGCAAAGTTGAATGGCGAAAGCCCCGCCAACCACACGCCAGCTGATACGTGATCTGTCAGAGGATAAGAGGTAACCAACGCCGAAAATACACAAGATGCCAAGGAGGCTCTGTCCAATTTCTAACATACTGCGGGTGCCACGACGTTCTTTTGAAAGCAGGACGCAGGTTACACCATTCGCGATATAATTGCGGCTGCTGAATTATTCGAGACTGACATGGGTCGAGCCATTATCCTGGTCGCAGACAGCTTCGGCATAGGATTCACACCCGATGCGGACACTTTTGGTGATACAGGCGCCAATACTTATGCGCACATAGCGCAGGACTATCAGAATCGAACCGGCAATCCGTTAGGTCTGACCCATCTCAATGCGTTGGGTCTAAGTGCCGCAACGCGGGCGGTTACCTCGGAAACCCTATCTGTCACTAACGATCAACCAATTTCAGGTGCCTACGGCGCAGCGGCAGAACTCAGTCGTGGCAAAGATACGCCAAGTGGCCATTGGGAAATGACCGGCGTACCCGTCATGTTCGACTGGGGCTATTATCCAAAGATACCGAACTGCTTCCCGGTCGAGTTTTTAGAAACCCTGATTCAGAAAACTGGCGTCCCGGGTGTTATTGGATGTGTACACGCATCTGGCACTGACATCATTCGTGATCTCGGTGAAGAGCACTGCGAAACGGGAAAACCCATTTGTTATACATCTGCAGACAGCGTTTTCCAGGTCGCAGCACATGAAGAAAGTTTTGGCCTGAAACACCTCTATGACTTTTGTGAAACGGCGCGCGAACTTCTATACGCCGACAATATCGGACGCGTTATCGCTCGCCCTTTCGTCGGTGAGACTTCCAATAACTTTGTGAGAACCGGCCATCGTCGTGACTACTCGGTAGAACCACCAGAGCCTACGTTGCTGGACAACCTGGTTACGTCTGGTCACAGGGTTGCCGCCGTTGGAAAGATCTCTGACATTTTTGCGCATCGAGGCGTTACAACCAGCACCAAAGCCACAGGCCTGGAAGCGCTTATCGACACAACGATCGAGAAGATCCGCTCTGAACCCGACAACACCCTCATTTTCACTAACCTGGTTAACTTCGATCAGGACTTTGGGCACCGCAGAGACCCGGCCGGTTATGCCGAAGCGCTCCTGTATTTCGATAACCGACTGCCCGAAATTCAAGCGACTATGAGAGACGAGGATCTGCTGATCATCACTGCTGATCATGGTTGTGACCCGACCTGGGAAGGCAACGATCACACTCGGGAATATGTCCCCGTACTCACATGGCGGCGAGGCATGGGGGCCGTTAATCTAGGCGTAAGACCTACGTTTGCTGACATCGGACAATCACTGGCTGACTACTTTCAGATTCCTCCACTAAACAGCGGTACTTCCTACCTGGCCCAGCTGGTTTGACCTGATACAACAAGACAGAGACACTGTCTGTCTGCTTTAGATCAGGGTTTTATATGGCGAGCTCCACTGAACAGTTTGACGCCGTTATCGTCGGTGCTGGTTTCGCTGGCATGTATCTGCTGCACCGCCTGAGGGAACTTAATCTCAGCGCACGCATTTACGAGGCGGGCAATGACGTCGGCGGCACTTGGTACTGGAACCGGTATCCAGGTGCACGATGTGACGCTGAGAGCCTGGCTTATTCCTTTTCATTCTCGTCAGAACTTGAACAGGAATGGGAGTGGTCCGAACGGTATGCACCACAGCCAGAAATACTTAAATACGCTCGACACGTTAGTGAGCGATTCGACCTGCGTAAAGACATTCAGTTCGAAACCCTCGTGGTCAGCGCACACTACAGAGACGACAGCGAAGACTGGGTTATTGAAACCGATAAAGGCAATCGGGCCATTGCCAAGTACTGCATCATGGCAACAGGCTGTCTCTCCGTGCCTCAACTTCCCGATATTCCTGGGATCGATCATTTCCAGGGCAACTTATACCAGGCAAGCAAATGGCCGCACGAACCTGTCAGCTTCACGGGGCAGAGGGTTGGCATTATCGGCACAGGTTCAAGCGGCATTCAGGCCATACCCGTCATCGCGGAAGAAGCAGATCATCTCTACGTATTTCAGCGTACGGCTAACTTCAGTGTTCCTGCAGCGAACGGCCCCCTTGATAGAGATTGGGTATCTGAATTTAAGAAAAACTATCGAGCACATCGCAAAAATCACAAAATCGGTAATGGCTCCGGCTTCGGCGACCTTCAGATTGAACCAAGAATCGAAATAAAAGCGCCCATACTTCGAGCTGAAGTGAGTGATGACGAAGCCACGGCCCTGCTCGAAGACGCATGGCGATCCGGGGGAGCTAAGTTCATGTCGGCCATTGGCGATCAGCTGATGAACGAAGAGGCCAATAAGTTCGCAAGGGAATTTGTGTATCGAAAAATTCACGAAACCGTCAAAGACCCAGAGACCGCAGAACTGTTATGCCCCACCAATCATCCGATCGGAACCAGGCGTATCTGCGTCGATATCAACTACTACGACACTTATAACCGGGACAACGTGAGCCTTATCTCTGTGGAGGACCACCCGATTGAACAGATTACTGAAAAGGGTGTGCAGGTGAATGGCGAAGTCTTCGAATTGGATACCCTCGTTCTAGCGACCGGTTTCGATGCGATGACCGGCGCTCTCCTCCGAATAGACATACAGGGTGCAGAGGGAGAAAAACTTGTCGATAAATGGCATGCAGGCCCCAGGTCCTATCTGGGGCTTGCGGTCGCAGGATTCCCTAACCTCTTCACTATCACAGGACCAGGCAGCCCATCAGTGCTGAGTAACATGTTGGTATCGATCGAACAACACGTCGACTGGATCATGGACTGCATTGGGCACATGAAGACTAACGAACTGACCGTGGTTGAAGCAGAACAGCTCGCGGAAGACCAATGGGTCGAGCATGTTAACGAAGTGGCCAATATGACGCTCTTCCCTAACGGCGGGTCCTGGTATCTCGGCGCCAACGTTAAAGGTAAGCCGAGGATCTTTATGCCCTATGCCGCAGGTGTCGGACCCTATCGCGAAATCTGCGATGCGATCACCGCAGATGGCTACAAGGGGTTTTCTTTTCACTAGTACTCATCTTAAAAGCAATTTTTACGCCGAAGGTGCGGAGAAAGTCGACGACTCAAAGCACCTGAAATGTTGCCGATATGGTTGTCCAGGCCATCATTCAAGCGCAATTCCCTATACTCCGAACGTTCAAACGGGATGGCGCGGAAAACTGGATGGCCCGATGGCCCAAAGGTAGCAAACACTTTCAGTCAAAATGAGAATCGACAGAGGATGATAAATAATGAGTGAGACGACAGAGCTGGAAGCCGACGAACGTAAGAAACGAGACCGTGAACGATTACAAAGCGTGGCGGTACGTCACGGCGCTTACGTGCTGGCTGCACTCACTCTGTGGGGTGCCGCCGATGCCTGGGCCAGCGCAACTGGCTGGCTGCTTGCGGAAGCCGTCGCACTGCTCAATGCGATTTTCGCTGGTACTGCGGTCGCCTACCTGGCACACGAGTGGGGTCACTTTACGGGAGCGCGAATTTCGGGCGCCGTGTCGCCCGTGGCTAAAGAACCGAAGTCTTTTTTTATGTTCACTTTCAAAGATGAGCTCAACACACGAGGCCAATTCATCTCAATGAGCGTTGGAGGGCCCGTGGCTAACTGGTCTCTCTGCATTCTTCTGTATCTCTTGTTGCCATTGGAAACTTGGCCTCAAGCGCTGTTGTTAGCAACAACCTTCGCCATCGCCATCAGTGTGTCTGTCTTTGAGGTACCCGTCATTAACCGCGTGCTTTATGGGGAAGACCCAACGGAAACCGTTGCAAACCGTTTAAAGGAGACCGGCAACGTGCCCAGACAAGTCGGCATTGTGGGCGGTGCTGCACTCTGGCTTTTGACTATCTAGACGACATCTAACTGCGTAGCACCAGTCTCGCAGAAACCCGACCCGGTTCATCACGTCTATCGATAGATATCTGACGAACAACGATGCTCTGTTGTGACTCAAGACGTTCTAGCCACAGCATCAATTGTGTGAAAGGCACTGACTCGAACCAGACACTGACCGCACCACTACCCTCAGGCTGCATTCGGCTGGGGTTGATGCCGATTGTCTGAGCAGTCCGCGATACCGAAGTCAGAAGATTTCGACCTGCAGAGGGCTTCGCCCCACCCTGCGCAGCTGCCCTGGCTTCGGCTTCTGTGGATTGCAAATACGTCAGCAGTTTCAGGTGTCGGTCGTGATCTGCCTGACTGTCTTCCAGGTAGTCATAGGCCGGTGTCCAAAGCGCAAAGTAGAACACCAGAATAGCCAAAAAGCCCCCCAGCACGACGAGCGCTGCTTGTTCTCGGGTCTCGAGGGCATCAAAACGTTCTCGAAGTTCAGCGATGGAGGCCCTCATGATGACCCGCCTCTAATCTTGATACTGCCTCGAACACTGGCGCCTTCCTGGCTGATGGTACCGATTTCTGCATTAAGGCCGTCTGCGGAAAGTTTCTGCGAATATTGGACGAGCGACTCTGACCGATCCCCGAGGACCTGAAGTATCAGGTCGCCGCGACTTTCATTGAAATTCACATTTTGCAAAGTAAGACCGGCCCCGGTTAATCCCGGTGTGGCTTGCGCCAACAAAGCAATAAACTCACTACCTGAACCACTGGAACGACCGAGGTGAGAATTCCATCGTCTTCGAACATCTCGCACGTTCCGGTCATTGGGAAACACACTTTTGTAAAGCGTCGTGGTCGCGGACTGATATTCATCCGCCTTTCGAGACAAGAAGACACCCTGCCCTGTCAGAAGCAGTAGGTGCAGCAAAACCGCGATGCCGGAAAGAATCGCAACCGAGCGCCACACAACCTGGACACCGGATCGTTTGACCTCAATCTTATAAGGCCCCTGTAATAAATTGGTCTCGGTACCATCGAACTGACGGCAGAGCAGATAGAAACCGTCTTCTTCGATAACAGTCCGAATCACTTGACGTTCCGTTGCTTCGACCTCCCCTAATTGAAGCGACATGGCGTCTAGCGACGCTTCAGTGCCGGCTATTTCAAGGGGCTCAGGATCATCATCAGATCCGAGTACCAGGGGAAGCTGGTTTGAAGGCACGGTGAGTCCATCGCCATTGGCCCACCGAACATGAGCCCGATGTCCATCAATCACCGAATGTATACCATTGCTATGAACAAGGCTGGTCTCGGATACCATGGTGTCGATATTCAGGCTGAGCTCTCCGAGAAACTCTGACCATTTTTCTATCTGCTCAAGGTCACAGACACTCACCAGAATATCGCCCTGCTGATTGCGTTCACCCAAAGCGAAGAAACAGTCTTCTACATCTGTCGCTAACTGTTCTTCGATAACGTACGGCACCGCCTGGACGATCTGGCGGTACTGACGACTCGGCACATTGGCCAGTGTGTTCAGGACATCCTCACCGGGAACGACAAATATGGCCCGACCATTGAATTCCTCATCGAACGTATCGTTAAACGAAGATAGATCTCCAACAGCCTGATCTTTTTTGTTGCCGAACTGATCGAACAGCAACCACTGGACCCCTTCAGAATTAAGTCGAAAGAAAAGTGTCTCAGCCACTTTGTTCCTCCGTCACGGGAACCGGGCTTACCCTGAATGTCTTGGAAAAGTCGCGATAAAGAATTCGCATACTGCCGTCTAATGAATTGCGATGAAGAATACTGGTCAGGTAACTGAATCGATCCTGGTATCTTGCGATGATCCGAATCTCGAAAAACTCAGATTGTACACCAAGACCTCCGTCCTGGAGTCCCGGAAGACCCGCGAGCTCTGGCACCTGTCGAAAAGCCTGCAACGATTGGTAACCGCCCTCTTCGTCTCTTCGCTGGGTTATCGCTTCCGCAGCCTCATAAGAGAGACCGGGAGCAAGTGATTGGAGCACTGCAGCCTGTGCCGTATTCACATTCAAAACCGTCATCTCATCCGGCAGCGCAGTCAGGTAAGGCATTAACTGCTGGAACCACTCGGGCTCCATACCGAGCAGCGCGATCTCCGATGAATCGGCCATCAGGGTATTGCCGGTTCGATAAGGCGGATCGAAGGCCAGGTATTCAAAATCTTCTGCACCGGTAACGCGAGCGCCGGAATCTTCGTCGATCCAATCCTGGATCCGGTCGACAATGGCAGGATCAAGACCCATCGCATTGATCAGATTCAACAGTCTTTGCCGTGACGGGGCATTACCCGGATTCTTTTGCGATAGAAGGTTTAGATTTATCAGGCTTTGGAGATCCGTGATCTTTAGATTGACTTCCCCATCTTCAAATTCGTAATGAAGATCATCACTTGCCCACGCCTCTAATAGGTGATCGGTATCTTCATCTTCAGAAAAGTCTTCATAAAGAACCTGCCGGGCAAGTTCTTCGCCACCCAAGGCGTATTGCAGCGCCTGTCCTCTATCCAAAAATCCGCGAGTAGCCTGAATAGATGCCTGCTGCTCAACGACCATAGACGCTGCCATCACAGTGCCTAATGCGACAATCAGCAGAATCGCAACCAGAGCGATGCCCGTCTGCTTATTCCTATTCATCGTCGGAGTCGCCGGGCGTGATCGCGCGACGATCCGTTTCAGGTTCATCGGGACTCGATGTGTTTTCGCCGCCTTCTGTATCGTCATTAACGCCACGCTGATCACGAAGCCGCTGCGCGTTAAAAGGATCAACCAACTGAAACAGCCTTTCGACTTCACCCACACCCTCGACCGCGATCACGACCTCTACACCGATGGGCGCCTGCTGCTGCTCTTCCTCCAGTTCAAATTCGGATTCCAAGGCTGAGGTTGAATCATCGACAAAACCAGTCACTCGGAAGTCAGTGACACCTTCGAGCAGGACCTGACTGATGGGCTCCGAATCTTCAGCACGATCAAGCACCTCCCAGAAGTGTCTAGACAAGGTCTCTTCGTCGTAGTCGATACTGTAGGCAACCCGCTGCAATCGACTTCGACTCCTGCCAGCCGGATTACTCCAGCCGCCTTTCGTGAATTCAACCGCATAGTCTTCATTTTCAAACACAAGCGGCGCAACTGGATCACCATACTGGTCTCGCACCTGTCTCGGCACGAACTGGTTAAAGTCTCTCTGCAAGGTCGAAAAAGCCAGGTTCAAACTGGTCGCACCTTCACTGGCTTCTCTCACCCGTTCATTGCTCTGAATCACCGTCTGCAACATCTGGTATGCGCCAAGACCCAGTATCGAAAAGATAGAAATGGAGACCAGCAACTCCAGCAAAGTGAAGCCCTGGGTCGATTTTCGAATTTGAGTGAGATGACGCACCTAGTACCGCCCCAGGAATCCTACAAGTTCGACACTAGACACATCATTGGACTCTCGGTAGACACTGACCACGACACGTCGCACATAATCATTCTCTGTCGACTCGATGTCTGTCTCAACTTCCCAGCTGACATCACCGGTCTCGATCACTTCACGGGACACACCAACGGAAGGAAAATTATTGTCACTACGCTCTAACATACGTAACGCAGACATCCGGTTTTCTGCAAGCCACCAGGCAATCGTTTTTTCCTGAATCTGTCCTGCCTGGCGCAAGCTTTGCGTGGTATTCCGTACCAGAGCAACGGATACCACGGCAAATACCACGAGCGCGACCATCACCTCGACCAGGGTGAATCCTCGGTTAGCTTTCATCCGGGTCCTCATTTTCGTGATCCCAGCGAAAGTCACCGTAACCATCTGATCTGAAGGTGTACTCTTCACCGCCGTTGCGTGATTCAAGGATGATTCTAAAAGGTGTGGTCTCACCACTAGACAAGATCAGAATCGGCGGCAGATTCTCACCGAGCAACCTGAACCCTTCGGCATCTGCCCGCACCGTCATCCTCAGATCTTCAGGCAACGGGCGTTCATGAAACGGCGAGGCGGCTTTCTTCCAGCTTCGACTGCCGTCATCAAATCGCAGAAACTCGTAACCTCTCTCAGTTCGACGAAAACCAAACTCACTGGAATCGAGCATCGCTTCGTTACGCGCCATTGAAAAGAGCAGCGCCAACCTGCGGGTTTCTGTATCGAAGTCAGCGTTCTGAACAAACGCGGGCAAGCTTGCGACAGTCAGCCCGGCAAGGACAGTCACGATAAAGAGAACAACAAGGATTTCAATCAGGGTAAATCCCTGATGACGAGACTTATAGCTCTGACAGAAGAATATCCGCATCGACGCCTTCGCCGCCTTCCTGACGATCCGCACCGAAGGAATACACTTCTATGCTGCGGTCTTCATTGTAATAAAGGTAGGGCTCCCCCCAGGGGTCCTCGGGGACAGATTTGAGATAGCCTTCTGGGTTCCACTTTCGTGGCTCAGGGAATCCGGTGGGTTCGCTAACGAGCGCTTCAAGGCCCTGATCCGTACTGGGGTAGAAACCGTTGTCCAGACGATAAAATTCCAGCGCTTTACCAACTTCCTGGACACCCAGTGTCGCAGCCGCGACTCTGGCTTCGTCCGGGCGCCCTATGATGTTGGGAACAATCAGGGCGGACAAAATACCGAGAATCACGACAACCACCATGATCTCAATCAGGGTAAACCCTCTTGCTCTCCGACTCAGCGTCGTTCTTTTCATCATAAACTCCTGGAAACGCGAATTTTACTGTAAATCACTGAACAAGCGATGAACTCGTCATACGACCAGCTGATTGAGATTAATGATAGGCAATAGGATTGCCATCACAATGGTAAACACGGCGCCACCCATGACAATCAACATGATCGGACCAAACAGGCTAAGCAACATGCTCATCAACAATTCCGCATCCTGCTGCTGGTGACGAGCCACCCTCTCAAGCATGTCATCCAGCTCTCCACTGCTCTCTCCGGAGGCAATCATATGCAGCATCATTGGTGGAAAATAGCCACTGACTTCGAGTGCTTTAGAGAGACTGGATCCCTCACTCACACGGACAGTCGCCTCACTCACGTTTCGGCGAAGCCAGGTGTTAGAGAGCACCTCACCGGCAATTCGCATGGCATCCACCAGGGGCACACCACTGGAAGACAGAATACTCAGCGTGCTGGCGAACTGTGCTGTATTCGTCCCTCTCGATAACTTTCCGGCGATGGGTAATCCAAGAATCCAGCGATGCCAGGTCAGTCTAATCGAGGGCACTTTCAAGATCCGATTGGTTCCCAGGACAATAACAACCGCAAGAACAAATATGACCAGTCCATAGTCCACAACAAAATCACTGGCCGCGATCACGGCCGTAGTTAACCAGGGTAGTGCCTGCTCTGATTCTGCAAAGACTTTAACGATATCGGGCACGACGTAACCAAGCAGCCCGGCAAGGATGAGCACGGTCAGGACAAAGAGAATGACCGGGTAAACGAGTGCCTGTTTAATTCTGGAGGCAGACTCCTGTTGTGATTCTGTGAAGTCAGCCAACCGATTGAGCACCAGATCCAGGTGTCCGGCGGACTCTCCCGCAGCGACTGTTGCCCTGTGCAGGGAAGGAAAAGCACGCGGATATTCTGCCAGCGCATTGGCTAGCGAAAATCCTTCCATGACCTTGGATCGGACAGTAATCAACATACTGTTTGTGGCAGGCTTTTGGCTTTGTTTAGACACCGCCAGAAGCGCTTCTTCAACAGGCAGGCCTGCAGCAATCAGCGTCGCCAACTGGCGAGTCACCAGTGCTCTCTCGCTGACGGACAAAGACGGCTTAAAGAGTTCAGATAACGGATTTGGACCGCTGGATGCTTCTTTCTTTCGGGTTGGATTTACGCCGAGCGGAGTAAGCCCCTTGTCTCGCAAAATCTGCCTGACCTGACGAACACTGTCAGCTTCGAGGACACCCTTTTCTTCTCGACCACGAGCATTCAGGGCACTGTATTCAAAAGCAGCCAATCAGCTTCTCTCAGTCGTCCATGGTGACGCGAAGTACTTCGTCGATGGTGGTTGTGCCAGAAAGAATTCTCGCACGACCATCATCTCTAATACCGGTTGTCTGGCTTCTGACATACACTTCCATATCGAGTTCAGACACACCGCTATGAATCATTCTTCTGAGTTCATCATCGACAGCAACGACCTCATAGATACCCATTCGACCACGGTACCCCTCCCCCGCACAAGCTTCGCAGCCAACAGGCCGGTAAAGGGTTGGCGGATTGGTTTTGTCCACTTTTAGAAAATCGCATTCATATTCGTCTGCGGTATACGCCTCCCGACAATCTTCACAGAGCACTCTGACGAGGCGTTGTGCTACCAACCCGATCAATGAGTTACTCAGGAGATATGGCTGAACGCCCATGTTGCCAAGCCGGGTGACCGCACCGATGGCAGTGTTGGTGTGAAGCGTAGACAGAACCAGGTGTCCGGTCAGACTTGCCTGTACCGAAATATCGGCTGTTTCGTAGTCACGAATCTCACCGACCATCACAACATCGGGGTCCTGGCGCAGAATTGCTCTCAGCCCTTTCGCAAAAGTCATATCCGCTTTGCTGTTGACCTGCGTCTGACCAATGCCCTCAATGTCATATTCGATGGGATCTTCGACCGTCAGGATGTTCCTGGAGCGATCATTGAGTTGGTCCAGACAGGCATACAGGGTTGTCGATTTTCCGGAACCGGTGGGACCCGTTACGAGCAAAATACCATGGGGCTTTTCAACCAGTGTTGTCATATGGGACATGTCGTTCTGCCCCATACCGAGATGAGCCAGATCCCTTCGCCCTTCCTGCTTATCCAACAGACGCATGACCACACGTTCACCATTACTGGCAGGAATGGTCGAAACACGGACATCCACTTCTTTGCCGCCGACACGAACAGAAATACGACCGTCCTGAGGCAGACGCTTTTCCGCGATGTCGAGCTTGGCCATAACTTTGATACGAGAAACCAACAATGGAGCCAACGCTCGTCTCGGAGAAACGATTTCGCGCAACACACCGTCAACACGAAAACGGACGACAAGCCTCGTCTCATAAGTTTCCACATGGATGTCCGATGCTGAAACTTTGACTGCTTCGGCGAGCAACGAGTTGATCAGCCGGATGACTGGTGCGTCATCATCCTGCTCGAGCAGATCACCCGTTTCGGGAATGGCTTCTGCCAGGCTCGAAAGATCCACTTCATCTCCGAGATCCTCGATCATCTGCATCGCGGTACCGGAGTCGTTTTGATAGGTGTCCGACAAACACTGATCAAAGGTCGCTTCATCCACCAGTCTAGGCGCCAGATCTCTGCCGCTCACCCGCCGAACTTCCGCCAAGATGTTTCCTGCAAGTCCTTCTCGATAAATCACATCAGCGGTTTCCGCGCTGTCTTCCGTGGGTAAAACGACAATGCCATGGCGTTTAGCGAACCCAAATGGCAGCAATGTCGTATTTGCGACCGGTTCTGCTTCTACTTCGGCCTTCGGTCTTTCTGGTACTTCCTGTTCAGATACTTCTGTCATAGCTTTCGGATTGGGCTTCAAACTTGGGCGAAAGGAGCATACTATAAGCGATACTTATCTGGTTTAATTATTTTGATTCAGTCTGATGATGCAATGTAAGTCATGAAACTCAGCGATATAGATCTCAACCTGTTTGTGGTATTTGACGCCATCTACACTGAAGGGAACCTGACTCGGGCAGGGGAAATTATAGGTATTACCCAGCCGGCGGTTTCAAATTCACTGTCTCGTTTAAGGAATCTTTTCGACGATCCACTTTTCGTTCGGACTGCAGAAGGCATGGTGCCGACTCCCGTTGCGCAAAATATTATCGGTTCTGTTCGCCAATCTCTTGCCCTGATTCGCTCCAGCGTACAGGAGAGTGAGTCATTCGATCCAAAAGTCTCAGATAAACGGTTTCGAGTGAGTATGACGGACCTGAACCAAGCCATTGTTCTACCTGAACTGTTCAAGTTCATAAAAAAGGAAGCGCCGCAGGTATCGGTGGACTGCTACCAAGTGCACCGACGAGATATGAATATCGAGCTGGCCAGTGGCAACCTCGACCTCGCGATAGATATTCCACTGACACCGGATCCGCAGATCAATCAGGCGTCTCTGTACTCACATCCTTATGTTTGCGTGGTAAACAAAGACAATGAGTTGATTGGTGACAAACTGGATCTTGATACCTATCTCAAGCTGCAACACATTCACATCTCATCAAGGCGCGGTGGTTTAGGTCATGTTGATCTGGCGCTCGGCAAGATGGGCAAAAAACGTAGCGTGATATTGCGCACCCAACACTACCTATCGACACCGCAACTGGTGTCCAATTCCAATTTCGCGCTGACGGTACCGAAAATTTTCGCAGATTTCCTCGTCGTGGCATCGCCAACCCGGTATCTGGAACTCCCATTCGAAGTGCCACATCTCGAGTCATACCTTTACTGGCATGAGAGCACGGACAGCGACCAGGCAAACGCCTGGATGCGCCAACTGATTATCGACGGCTACAAAAATTAAAGGTGCGGAGGTAGAATTCGCCTTTCATGAATTTCGTCGGTTCGCATATCCTTTCCGTATCGCAGTTTGAACGCGATGATATCGAATCCGTTTTCTCCGTCGCGGACCAGATGATCCCCTACGCCAACCGTGAACGTGTGACACGCGTTCTGGAAGGCGCCATTCTCGGTAACATGTTTTTTGAACCCAGCACTCGAACCCGAGTGAGTTTCGGTTGTGCGTGGAACCTGCTCGGGGGAGACGTCAGGGAAACCACTGAGATCAAAGCGTCGGCCATTGCGAAAGGCGAATCCTTCTACGATACGGCTCGCGTGTTGTCCGGCTACAGTGATCTCATCGTCATGAGACACCAGATTGAAGGCTCAGTTGAGGAGTTCGCGTCTGCCAGCCGGGTCCCGGTTATCAATGGCGGTGACGGTTCAAACGAACATCCGAGCCAGGCCCTTCTTGATCTTTACACCATCCGAAAGGAGATGGAAGGCCGCGGCAAACAAGTGGATGATCTCAGAATCGCGCTCATTGGAGACCTTCGATATGGGCGCGCAGTACACAGCCTCTGTAAATTGCTGTCTCTTTACACCAACATCCATTTCACCCTGATCAGCCCATCTGAACTGAAGCTGCCTGAGCAGTATGTTGCCAATATCGAGGCCCGGGGTCATAAGGTCGTTGAGATGGAGGACCTTCAGGCAGGCATTACACAGGCTGACATTCTCTATGTCACTCGCACACAGGAAGAACGTTTTCCTTCTCAGGAAGAAGCGGACCGGTACAAGGGACTGTTTCGACTGAACCAGTCAATCTACACAGAGTTCTGTGAGCCGAACACGGTCATCATGCATCCACTACCCCGGGACAGCCGCGGCGATGCTCGTGAGTTGGATGACGACCTCAATGAAAACCCTAACCTGGCTATCTTCCGCCAGACCGACAATGGTGTTGTGATTCGAATGGCACTGTTCGCCATGATTCTGGATGTAGCAGATAAAGTTGAGGACTCAGCCCAAGAGGTTCCCTGGTACACAGAAGGTCGCTTTCGAAGCTAGACCCCACAGTTAGGTTCCCCTATCCTGCTGTCTTTACGAAACAGATGCAGGAACCTCCATGATTTACGACAGCATTCTGGACACGATTGGCAATACGCCTGTCGTAAAACTGAATCGCATTGCGCCCCCGAAGCAGAATATCTATGTAAAGGTCGAAGCCTTTAACCCACTGGCTTCGGTCAAAGACAGGCTGGCCATTGCCATCATCGAAGATGCTGAACGTCGCGGTGAATTGAAGCCGGGACAAACTGTTGTCGAGGCGACCTCTGGCAATACGGGTATTGCTCTTGCCATGGTTTGCGCCGCCAGGGGATACCCTTTTGTCGCAACGATGGTGGAAACTTTTTCGATCGAGCGACGAAAGATCATGAAGGCGCTGGGTGCGCGAGTCATACTCACGCCAGCGGCTGAACGAGGTTCAGGCATGGTCAAACGAGCCCAGGAGCTCGCGGAGCAACACGGCTGGTTTCTAGCCAGGCAGTTCGAAAACGAAGCCAACCCTGCCTATCACAGGAATACGACAGGCCCGGAAATCCTGCGCGACTTTGCCGGGAAAGATTTGGATTACTTTGTCAGTGGCTGGGGTACAGGCGGCACCATGACCGGCGCAGGAGAAATGATCAAAATGGCGCGACCAGATACCAAGGTGGTGATCGCTGAACCTGAAAACGCGACCATGCTTTCCGGTGGTGACTGGTCGCCGCACAAGATTCAGGGCTGGACGCCTGATTTTATCCCTGGTGTCCTTAACAAAGACGTAGCCGATCAAATTGTGCCGGTTGGAGATGACGAATCCATTGCGACCTCCCATCGGTTGGCACGGCAGGAAGGTATCTTCGTCGGTATCTCTGCAGGGGCAACTTTGACGGCTGCAATGAAAGTTGCTGAAAGCGCGCCGGAGAACAGCACCTTCTGCGTCATGCTGCCGGATACTGGCGAGCGCTATCTGTCATCCCCGCTCTTTGAAGGCATCACAGAAGAGTCTGACGACGAGTGGCTGGCCAGCCTGTAGATTTCCAATCGGAAACCATTAAGTACCGCTATCGTGTGCAGGATATTCTCATTCTGCACCTGTACACGATACCGCGAACGCCCTTTTATCTTTCCTTCCTCGCGCTCATCTACGTGATGTTTTTGCTGTTTATGGCACGCCAGGAAACCGGTGTACCACCTTTCATCGCTGCGTTGCCGCCAACGCTGGGATGCGCGGTGATCGGCGTTGCTGGCCCGGCGTTCGCAGCTCTGTTTTCTGACAAGGTAAAGAGCGAACGCGTAATCGAAACCAGCGAAGGCGGCATTCATGTCACGGTGGCTGATCAATTGACAGTCGTGCACTGGGCACAGATCAACAGGATTCTCCATTTCTGGCGCTGGACCTTTCTGAAACTGAAGAACGGGTCCTACCTCATGGTTCCAGACCTGTATTGGTCGGAAAAGATTGAGGGGGCCATTCTTTCAGGCACAAAAAAGCCCGCATGAAGCAGGCTTTTTCTTCTGGACTCGCGAAGCGTCTTCAGTAGACGTCCATTTAAAGCATAGAGTCAAACTCAGGGACTGCCTTAAAGAGATCAGCAACCAGACCATAGTCAGCAACCTGAAAAATCGGTGCATCTTCGTCCTTGTTGATCGCAACAATGACCTTGCTGTCCTTCATACCTGCAAGATGCTGAATCGCGCCGCTAATGCCAACTGCAATATAGAGATCAGGTGCAACGATCTTACCGGTCTGACCAACCTGCATGTCGTTGGGTACAAAGCCTGCATCAACGGCCGCACGTGATGCGCCAATGGCAGCGCCCAGCTTGTCAGCGACAGATTCAAGCAATGTGAAGTTTTCGCCATTCTGCATACCACGACCACCGGAGATGATGATGGAAGCCGCAGTCAGTTCAGGACGATCCAGCTCAACAATTTCTTCCTTCTCCCAGCTGGTCAGGCCAGTGTCCTGAACACTGTCGAGGGTCTCAACGGTCGCGCTGCCACCTTCCGCTGCCACACCGTCAAAGGCTGTGCCACGAACCGTGATCACCTTGATGGCATCGCTGGACTGAACCGTGGCGATCGCATTACCTGCATAGATAGGTCGCTCAAATGTGTCTTCGCTGACAACGCCGGAAATGTCAGAAATCTGAGCCACGTCCAGTAGAGCTGCCGCGCGAGGCATAAAGTTTTTACCCGCACTCGTTGTTGGCGCCAGGATGTGAGAATAATTACCACCGATTTCAGCAATCAGTGCAGCAACGTTTTCTGCAACGGCGTGGTCATAAGCTGCGTTATCGGCAACCAGCACCTTGCTGACACCAGCAATTTTGGAAGCAGCTTCAGCCGCAGCGCCACAACCAGCACCGGCAACCAGAACTTCAATATCGCCAGCGCCGATTGCCTGGCCTGCAGCGACGGTAACCAGCGTCGGCGCCTTGATGGATTCGTTGTCGTGTTCTGCTACTACTAAGATACTCATGAGATCACCTTCGCTTCGTTCTTAAGTTTGTCGACCAGTTCCTCAACGGTCTCAACCATGATGCCTGCTTCACGCTCTTCCGGCGGTGTCACCTTGAGTGTCGTAACCCGAGGTGTCACGTCTACGCCCAGATCTTCCGGAGTGTAAGTATCGATAGGCTTCTTCTTTGCTTTCATGATGTTTGGCAGCGAAGCATAACGTGGTTCATTCAAACGAAGGTCAGTAGTAACAACCGCAGGAAGCTTCACGCTGATGGTCTCAAGACCACCGTCCACTTCGCGGGTTACCGTCGCAGAACCATCACCAAGTTCCAGCTCTGAAGCAAATGTCGCCTGAGACAGACCACAGAGCGCCGCCAACATCTGACCCGTCTGGTTGTTATCACCGTCAATCGCCTGCTTACCGGTGATGATGAGACCGGGTTCTTCCTTCTCGACGATAGCTTTCAGCGCCTTGGCGATACCAAGTGGCTGAACATCTACATCCGTCTCAACCAGAATGCCTCGATCTGCGCCCAGTGCAAGAGCCGTACGGATCTGCTCCTGTGCAGCGCTAGGGCCAATGGATACCACAACCACTTCATCAGCCTTACCGGCTTCCTTGAGACGGACCGCTTCTTCGATGGCAATCTCATCGAATGGGTTGACGGACATCTTCACGTTATTCAGGTCGACGCCGGAGTTGTCGGACAACACGCGTATGTTCACGTTGTAATCGACAACACGCTTGGCTGTTACAAGAACTTTCATGTAATTCCTCGTTTCGTGTTGTATTTAAATCTGGGAACGCTGAGAAGGCTCGTGCGAGCCGGATCGGCAAGTTCAAAGGCGCGTATTCTGCCGGTAATCATTATCATAATCAATAGTGTGCATTGCACAAAACCATTGAAATTTGTGTAAAATCAGGAGCTTATCGGTCTGACTATTTCCGGAACAAATTGAGGGACATTTGCTTGCCCCGCTGCATTCCTTAGAATAGCGGATTCTTAGCGTTAACCACCTTTTGAGGAGCTCCCACATGGAAAGAGAATCCATGGAATTCGATATGGTCGTCGTCGGCGGCGGCCCGGCTGGTCTGTCCACCGCAATCCGATTTGCACAAATGGCGGCGGATGCAGGCGATGAATTCACGGTATGTCTCGTAGAAAAAGGTTCTGAAATCGGCGCCCATATACTTTCTGGTGCTGTGTTCGAACCTCGCGCTCTGGACGAGCTGATTCCTGACTGGAAGGAACAAGGCGCGCCGGTGAATAACCCCGTCACAGAGGATGACGTCTACTACCTGGTGGATCAGGAACAGGGCATGCGGGTACCGGGCATCTTTCTGCCGCCTGCACTCCACAATCCATCTACCAGCCACGCCATCAGCCTCGGCAACCTGTGCCGCTGGCTTGGAGAGAAAGCGGAAGAGCTTGGCGTCATGCTGTTCCCGGGTTTTGCTGCCAGTGAAGTGCTTTACCATGAAGATGGATCGATCAAAGGTGTTGCTACCGGCGATATGGGCGTTGGTGCAGACGGTGAACAAAAGCCAACCTTCCAGCCTGGTTACGAGTTGCACGCAAAGTACACGGTTTTTGCCGAAGGTTGTCGCGGACATCTTGGCAAACTGCTTATGGAGAAATTTGACCTGCAGAAAGCATCCGACACGCAACATTATGGCATCGGTTTCAAGGAAGTCTGGGAAATTAACCCGGAGAAACATGTACCTGGAAAGGTTATGCACACGGTTGGCTGGCCGCTCGGTCATTTCCCGGGAGAAACATTGGGGGGTTCCTATCTGTACCACATGGAGGACAATCAGGTGGTACTCGGCCTAATCATCGATCTCGGATACAAGAACCCACATCTCAGCCCGTTCGATGAATTCCAGCGCTGGAAGCATCAAAAAACCATCCGCCAGTGCCTCGAAGGAGGAAAGCGCATTTCTTACGGTGCTCGTGCCGTTGTCAAAGGTGGTTATCAGGCACTGCCAAAACTCACCATGCCGGGCGGTCTGCTGGTCGGTGACGATGCCGGCTTCCTGAATAACCTGAAGCAGAAAGGCTCCCACACCGCGATGAAATCGGGCATGTTGGCCGCTGAAGCCGTCTATAACGCGGTGAAGTCTGGTTCAAATGGCGGCGAAGAACTTCACAGTTATACCGAGGCCTACAAAGCCTCCTGGCTCCATGATGAACTCTATACAGCGCGAAACATTATGCCGCTGCAACACAAACTGGGACTGTTTCTCGGCGCTGCTGCCGCCTGGGTTGATCAATACATCTTCCGTGGCCGGCTGCCGTTCACCCTGAAGGACCCGGCACCGGATCACAGCAAACTGAAGCTCGCCGCCAAGGCCCGCAAGCCCAACTATCCGAAACCAGACGGCGTCCTTTCTTTCGACAAACTGTCCTCGGTTTTCCTGACGGCAACCAACCACGAAGAAGATCAGCCCTGCCACCTTCAACTGAAGGATGAGGGCCTGCCAATGAACAGCAACTACCCGCTGTATGATGAACCCGCACAGCGTTACTGCCCTGCCGGTGTTTATGAAGTCGTCGAAGAGGAAGATGGCTCAAAGCGGTTCCAGATCAATGCGCAGAACTGTATTCACTGCAAGACCTGCGACATCAAGGATCCCGCACAGAACATCAATTGGGTCGTGCCAGAGGGAACTGGTGGTCCAAACTACGGTGCGATGTAACTAGCCGTAGGAGAAATCTACAGCGCTCGAATCAAGGCTGAGCGCCTCAATCAGGCCCTCAGCCTTGCTCTTGTCTCGACTGTTGCCCAACAGCAGAACCTGGCTGAGGTGCTCATCAAACTGCTTAACCAGTAAATACTGATTTGATCGGTATTCCACGTGACAGTGTTCCACCATGTCCATGCGTTTCTCAAAAGTGCCTCGACACCCCGGTAAAGTTGACATCACGTCGCTCTCATCGTGAATCACCGCAATTGGCCAGCGGACCGGTTTTCGATCAAGCTGCCATGAACGACGATGAATCAGGTCTTCGCTAAGGATCTCTCCCGCGGCTTGCCGAAGGTCGGCACGATACTCGTTAAAATCTTTTTCGCGCAGGAAGTAACCACCTGGAAACGGCAGATCAACAAAACTCAAACCGTAGAAATACCAATAGCCGTCCGACTCAGAAATCGGTATCTCCCAGGAACAGGCTGCTTGAACGGCACGCTGCCAACTTGCGACTTCCTCGCGAGTGCAACTGCCATCGATCAGTGCATCAACCACCTTAAGCAGACGATTCCTATCCGGCGCTTCGACCAGAAGCATCAGGCGGGCATCATTGGAAAACTTTGACCGTCTGACCAGACGCTTAGCCAGCGTTCAGAGGTCTTGGGATCTTCGCTTTCAACCATTAAGTCGGCAAGTTGATAGTAAACATTTCGATTCAGCCGCGCTTCCAGTCCAGAACGAACCATGACGTAAGGGATCCACTCGTCACCGACTTGCTGGATACGAAGCGGATGTTTTTCACCGATCAGAATTCGATCGCCCATATCTGTGGTCACAGTGAGTTGTTGTAACGGCCCTTCTCCATCGGCATCCATCAGGATGCCTTGAAAAGGAACGTCCTCAACCTCGATCCGACACTTTTCAACCGGCGTGACCAGGAAGTAGTCGTTGTCATCACGACGCAACACCGAAGCGAAGAGTTTCAACAGACGAGGCCGTTTGATTGGCGATCCCTGGTATTGCCAGGTGCCGTCCTTTTGGATGATCAGATCAATATCTTTCTCGTGCTCTGGATGCCAGAGATGAACAGGCGGAAGACTTTTTTCCGGCACCTTCTCCAGTTCAGACAGCAGTGAATATGGTAGCTCCATTAAGCCGCTAGCATACCTTCCGCCACCACGAAGTCCACGACCTTTGTTAAACCGTCAGCATCCTTGAGATTGGTAAACAGGAAAGGTTTCTCACCGCGCATCTTCTTGGCATCTCTGTCCATCACGCCCAGGTCTGCGCCTACAATGGGGGCGAGATCGGTTTTATTGATGATCAGAAGATCTGACTTCGTGATGCCGGGCCCACCTTTCCTTGGGATTTTGTCTCCGGCGGAAACATCGATGACATACAGGGTCAGATCTGACAATTCAGGGCTGAAGGTTGCAGCCAGGTTGTCGCCGCCACTTTCGATCATGATCATGTCGAGATCAGGAAACTTATGCCGCAAATCATCGACAGCATTCAGGTTCATGGAGGCATCTTCTCGAATGGCCGTGTGCGGACATCCACCAGTTTCCACACCGACAATCCGATCTGGCGTCAGTGCTTCGTGTCGTAACAGAAACTCAGCATCCTCTCTCGTATAGATGTCATTGGTGATGACAGCCAGATTAAATCGATGGCGCATTTCCATGCACAGTGATCTCACCAGCATCGTTTTTCCCGAACCAACCGGTCCTCCGATACCCAATCGCAGGGGTGGTTTCCTGTGTTCAGTTGTGCCAATTTCAGTCATGGGGAGTTCCTTAAGTTAGTTCCTCAAGATCGATATAAACGTGCGTCTAGGGTTTCATGTCGCGCAGATAGCAGGCCCAACATGGGTAGTGACCGGCCAAATGACCAGTCTTCCAAAGAATCTTTAGCAGATTCGGAAGCCGCGATGGCCATCGCTGCGTTAACAGCGGCATCTATCAATGCCAGCAGTTCACCAAGCATCCGCTGCGCATCGGTTTGTCCAAGTGGCACCGATTTGGTTGCTGCAGCGACCTGATTCTCCAGCCAACTGTAGCAGTAACCGGCAATAAGCTCGCCTACAGGGATATGCCAGTTCACGCCAGCGACAGCAAACAGGGTGACAAAGCTGGGGGAACGACAAGCAGGATGGGGCTCACCAAGATCATTCAACAGGCGCTGCAGTGAGCGTCCCATATCCACATCTTCCAGCAACAGTTCACCGGATTCTCGATTAGCCTGCAGATAGTCGTTGATCAGATCCAATGTCTCCTGATCTTGTTCACGCCAGGCGGTCTCAGCCAGCACCAAAGCGGGAAGATCAAGCTGAGCAACGCTGGTTTCAAACACACCGGATATCCAGACGAGTGCAGACTGACGATCAAACACGTACCCCGTCGAAATGGCTGATTCAAGGCCACCAGAATATGCATAGGCACCAACCGGCAGAGCCTGGGAACAAAGCTGTAGCAAACGCGCGGTGCTAGTCATGACTGTGACTGTGACCTCCCCCCTCATAGCTGTGATAAGCGCCATCTTCAGGCTGAAACGGCAGCTCACACTGGCTGACCTCTGCACCGAGCCCCTTAACCATGTCGTCGAGCACATAGTCAGGCTGGTAAAGAAGATAGTCTTTTTCGACGCACAGCGGGACATGCCGATTACCCAGGTGATAAGCGACACGCATCAACAATAGAGGATCCGATGAAGTCACCCGCGAAACAGGCTCCGGTGCCGCCTTGACCCGATAACTTTCAGCGTTTTCGGATACAAGCGACTCACCGTCTCTTAAAAATTCCCCCTGCTCAAGGAACCAGGCAACCTCTGAACCATTATTGGCGGTGGTTTTTCCCCGACTTCTGGTTCGGGCCTGAAAATCGAGAGAAATTTCCCCGACGGTTTCCCTGGCATCGTGAACTTTTTGATAACACTCAATACGCATAACGTTCCTGTCAAAATCAATCAGAACAAGGAATATCGTTGAGCGAGCGGCAGCACATCAGCTGGCTCGCAAGTCAGCAGCTCACCGTCTGCACGAACTTCGTAGGTTTCAGGATCTACTTCCATCTCAGGCTGATAGGTATTGTGGATCATGTCCGCCTTGGTAACGCCTCGACAGTCTCTGACCGCCGCAGTACCTTTGGCGAGCCCCAGATCTGAAGCGGATGGATCAAACGCCTGACTGACAAAGGTCAGTGCCGTCGACTCCATCGCCCGCCCGAATGCACCAAACATAGGGCGATAATGAACTGGCTGTGGCGTCGGTATAGACGCGTTCGGATCGCCCATGGGCGCAGCTGCAATCATGCCGCCTTTGATGATCATTGAAGGCTTGATGCCAAAGAATGCGGGTTTCCATAGCACCAGATCCGCCAGCTTGCCGACTTCGATGGATCCAACTTCATGGGCAATCCCATGAGAGATGGCTGGATTGATCGTGTACTTGGCAATGTAACGTTTCGCTCTGAAATTATCGGCATCCGTATCTTCCGCCAGAAAACCTCGCTGCACTTTCATCTTGTGAGCGGTCTGCCAGGTACGGCAAATGACTTCACCAACCCGACCCATCGCCTGAGAATCGGAGGCAATCATCGAAAAGGCGCCAAGGTCATGCAGTATGTCCTCCGCCGCAATGGTTTCTTTACGAATTCGAGAATCCGCAAAAGCAACGTCTTCTGGAATGTTTGGATCCAGGTGATGACAGACCATCAGCATATCGAGATGCTCATCAACGGTATTGACCGTATAAGGTCTGGTTGGGTTTGTGGACGAAGGCAGGACATTGGACAGTCCACACGCCCGTATAATGTCTGGCGCGTGACCACCACCGGCGCCTTCCGTATGGAAGGTGTGTATGGTTCGGCCTTTGAATGCCGCAATGGTGTCTTCCACAAACCCTGACTCGTTCAAGGTATCGGTGTGAATCGCCACCTGGATATCAAACCGTTCCGCGGCGTCGAGACAGGTATCGATTGCAGCTGGTGTTGTCCCCCAATCTTCGTGAAGCTTGAGCCCCATGGCGCCGGCAATGATTTGTTCATCGAGGGGGAGTGGCTGACTGGCGTTGCCCTTACCCATAAAGCCGAGGTTCATCGGAAAACTGTCAGCAGACTGGAGCATCTTACCGATGTGCCAGGCGCCAGGCGTGCAGGTGGTCGCGTTTGTACCAGTCGCCGGCCCGGTTCCTCCACCAAGCATGGTGGTCACACCACTCATCAGCGCTTCCTCAATCTGCTGAGGACAGATAAAGTGAATGTGCGCATCAATACCACCCGCAGTGAGGATCATGCCCTCACCGGCGATGGCTTCGGTGCCTGGTCCAACCACAATATCGACATTAGGCTGGGTATCTGGGTTTCCGGCTTTACCCAGCTTATGAATCCGACCGTTTTTCATGCCGACGTCGGCTTTTATAATGCCCCAGTGATCCAGTACCAGCGCGTTGGTGATGACCGTATCCACGACCTCCGCACCGGGCGCCTGACTTTGTCCCATGCCATCACGAATCACCTTGCCGCCACCAAATTTCACCTCATCACCATAGGTGGTCAGGTCTTCTTCCACCTTGATCACAAGTTCGGTGTCCGCAAGACGAACTTTGTCACCCGTCGTCGGTCCGAACATGTCGGTATAGGCTTTCCTTGAAATCGTTGTCATGAGTTTGCCTCCAAAGAACCCATTACCTCGCCTCTGAACCCGAATATTCTTCGATCTCCGGCAAACGCAACCAGTTCAACGGTTCTAGATGCACCCGGTTCGAATCGCACCGCGGTACCCGCAGGGATGTTTAATCGATAGCCTAAAGCCGCATCTCGACTGAAGGACAGAGCAGGATTAGTTTCCGCGAAATGGTAGTGCGATCCGACCTGGATCGGTCGGTCTCCGGTGTTGGTGACCTCAACTTCACACGTGGCTCTGCCGACGTTCAGCTCAATATCACCGTCGGCCAGCAAGTACTCTCCCGGTTTCATCAGCGCTCCTTAAACGATAGGCTCATGGACGGTGACCAGCTTGGTACCATCCGGAAACGTTGCCTCAACCTGAATCTCGTGAAGCATTTCAGGCACTCCTTCCATGACATCTCCAGAGGAAAGAATGGTTTTGCCATGTGCCATGAGTTCAGCCACCGTGCGACCGTCGCGCGCACCTTCCATAACTTCGGCAGAGATCAGTGCCACCGCCTCCGGGTAATTCAATTTCACACCGCGAGCTTTGCGCCTTTCAGCCAGCAGCGCTGCCGTGAAGATCAGCAACTTGTCTTTTTCTCGTGGACTCAGCTCCATATCAACGCCTCCCGCGCACCTGTGTTGTTAGGTTTTCCATATTCTTGGTCGGATCGATCGTGACAGCAGATCTCGAGCAGCAAAAAATCCTTCGCGACATTGTTCTGCTGAATCACCGACAAAGCGCACCAGCAAGGTGCGTGGCTTTCCCGTCACTCCCCAATTCGGGTCATTCAGCAGCGAACGGACCTCGGGAACTCGCCTCATTGCCTCACTGTGGTTTCTTTCCGGAAAGACGGCAACGAGCGTGCCAACCACACTGTGATCGTTAAGACCCCAGGTAGCTCGCTGCAACGCCGGATCAAAACTCAAATACTCTCTATGAATCAGTTTTCCTGCGACTCGAATCGACAGGGATTGCGACATGGCGCCATTCGAGAAATCTTCTCCAGAGGCGCGACGTCCGAAAGTGAGTATCTCCCACCCAAGGTACTGACTGGTCGGTGCGAGTTCTACGTTCTGTACGACTGATGCATTCGTCCGATCAAAGAAAATACTTTCCTGTGGCACCCACTCCAGATAGGCATCATCGGCTGCCCGGAGATGCTGCTGAATCATTTGTTGTGGCATATCCGGCAAACATCCATAGTGCTTGCCTGCAGCAGGCGTTGTCACCAGTGTATGGGTACCCTTCCCCGCACTGACATCAATCGCTATGGTATCGCCACCCACCATGCCGCCCGGGGGATGTAGCAGGTAGATGTGACAGCTGCCGTCGTTTTGAACGAAAGGTCTCTGAACTCGCAGCGGACCCTTGTGGTCGAGGGCAACCAAGCGAGTCTTTGAGTCCCTGACTTCCGTTTGCAGGTTGAGATGGGCCTGCCATTGACGTACCTGCGTCACATTTGATCCTTTGCTACTCAAGGCTACACTATAGGTAAATGCACCAGCGCTATGCCAGTTTGAGATGCAAAAAGTTTGCCCAAAACCACTAACTCGAGAGGCCTTCGCCAAGTTTGGTGATGTGATCGACACATCATCTGAGGACATTCGGTCAATTAACGAAGGGAACACGGAACGTTTTCATGACCTGGCATCCTTGGATCTGCTGAGCGACGGCGGACGGCCATCCGTCAACATCTTTCGTTCAACGCCGCTTAACGCGCCGATACACGTCAAAATGATGGAAAGGCATCCCAAATCCAGCCAGGCATTTTTCCCCCTGGGCGATAGCCCTTACATTGTCATCGTGGCGCCTGCAGGTGAATTAGACATGCGCCAGGCGGAAGTATTTATCGCTTCCAGTGATCAGGGTGTGAACTACCACAAAGGCACCTGGCACCATTACAGCCTGGCAACAGAAAAGGTTTCAGATTTTCTAGTGATTGACCGGATTGCCGATGATGAAAATTGCGATGAAGTCACTCTGGCGGAGCCAGAACAGATATGGGTGGCGTTCTAATGCAGTTACCCGCTTTTGTTATCGCCTATAGCGACTCTTCGTTTACCAATCCCCATGAGACAGCCAGACCCGATGAGCCATCGGAATGTACCGGAAACTTTACCCATATGGGCGCCAAGTACTGGGGATTCGAAACCACAAGACATCGTGCAACCAGTGTTCTCGAAAGCAACGACGGCTTTCGATTCGATCACAACGCACATCACTGGATAAACCTGGGCCTTAAACAACCCTCTCAGGTGAATCGGATTACCATCAGTACAAAATGGTTTACCGGGAATCATGTGCCGGAAGTTTCAGTGGAACTGATTAGAGACGGACGCACGCACGAAGTACTGACCCGCGTCACCCTTGCGCCTGACCAGGACCACTCGTTCGATATCGAACCGACGGAAGCGGATGAGTGCCTGGTGAGGTGTTTTCATGAAGGCGGTATCGCCCGCATCAACCTTCATGGTGAACCGCTTAATCAGGATAGCGATCCAGAGAACCTGCTCCAACATGCGACCATCAGTCATGTTTCGAACGAACACTATGGCAAACCTCATGATGCTGTCATCGGAGAGCGCCAGGTAGATTACATGCTGGGCTGGGAGTCCGCGCGAAGCGGCTTTGGCGAATACGCCCTGTTTCATCTTCGAGCACCCACACGGGTTTCCGAAGTGATCGTGGATACCTATCTGCATCGACTGAACCCACCGCTCAGCTGCCACATATTCGGTATACAACTGCAGAATGAATCAGAGTTGGAGGACATCTGGCAGGCAAGACCCAGTTGGGCCATTGAGTTCGATGATGGGTCTCAGGTGATCCCAGATAACTTCCGAAGTTATATGCAGGAAAAGCGTTATCTGGAAGAACCCGCCGGCAACCATGCATCGTTTAATGTGAAACTTCTAAATCGTGATGAACGCTGGTTGCCGATCATCTCATTTGGACGACTGTTTGCAGACAAGTGGCATCGTTTTTCAGAGATTGAAACTTCGGAACCCATCACACACCTCCTCTACACCCATTACCCAAACGGCGGCATTCACGGCCTCAAGGTTTATGGCGAGGAGAGCTGAGTTAGCCAACCTTCTTTAATGTCTGAAGACAAGAAACTACTGTTAATGCTGTTGACTGCAAGCCGCTTGGCCTGATCCAGATCTAATGACAGGTTTTCATGCAGCGATTCAAAGTTATCCATGAGATAGCCACCAAAGTATGGCGGATCATCGGAATTCACGGTGACATTCAATCCGCGATCCAACATGTCTAACAAAGGGTGTTGCAACATTTCCGGAAACACACAGAGGCGAACGTTAGAGAGCGGACAAACCGTCAGGGGAATCTGATGTTCTACCAGGTGTTGAACCAGAGCATCATCTTCAAGGCAACGAACGCCGTGGTCAATTCTTTCAACTTCCAGAGTGTTTAACGCGCCCCAGATGTATTCTGGTGGCCCTTCTTCACCGGCATGAGCTACCGGCCGATAACCCTGAGATCTTGCTTCCGCATAGACCCCGGCAAATTTTTCCGGTGGATGTCCTAGTTCAGAACTATCCAGACCCACACTCTGTATGTGATCCCGATATGGTTCTGCCTGCTTCAAAGTCTGAAAGGCGCGGTCTTCATCCAGATGCCGAAGAAACGACATGATCAACGCGGAAGATTGACCCCATTCCCGCTGCGCCGACGCCATAGCTCTAAGAAAACCATCCATCACTGTGCCAAAACTGATGCCACGGTCCGTGTGGGTTTGTGGATCAAACATGATCTCACTGTGCACGATGCCCTCATCACGACAACGAGAGAGGTAGGCAAACATCAGATCATAAAAATCCTGTTCGTCGATGAGCACACCGGCACCCAGGTAGTAGATGTCCAGGAAACTTTGCAGATCACTGAAGTCGTACGCAGCATGCACCTCCGCTTCACTCTGATAAGGCAAAGAAACACTGTGTTTTGCAGCCAGCCGCATCAACATGGCAGGTTCCAGCGTTCCTTCGATGTGCAGATGCAGCTCAGCCTTGGGTAAGGCGCGAACCGCGCTGAGAAATTCTTCAGTCACCAGATTCATTCCCAATGGCATCTATGCCTGGCACATTGTCCTCGTAGACGTCCCAATTGTTGAGAATTTCATCCAGCACTCTAGATCCCACGAGGTATCCGGTTTCCACCGAAATCTCCAATCCAGCGTACTTGTAGCCTTTGGTTTCTTTTAGGAGGTTTTCCGCAGCAGTCCGGCTTGGTGGCTGCATCGTGAAATTACTCCCCATCCGCAGCACCATGACCCGATTTTTGTCTGCCCGACCTATCTTGTCGAGCCAGGAAATAGACAAATAACTGCCTGTATCCTCCATCGCAGAGGTCACCATATTGCCTTTGCCGTCTGTCCAGTACGACACAAGCTGATTGGCCCAGTCATTGAGCAGCTCACCGTGCCAGAAAGTCAGCGCTGCGATATGGTCGCCTTTCATGACGATCGGTTTTCCCTGAGCCTTGGGATGCTCCGTATACAGATCCCGCTCTTTCTGTACAGACGGATCATCCGGAAGTGCCATATCTTTCGTGAGTTGATAAGCCCAGTCGGTCAGCCCCGGGTTCAATCGGTACATTTCTCCCGTCGGTGGCGGTCGATCCGGATCATAAGGTCGGGTGGTATAACGCGGGAAGTAGCCTGTTGGCCAGTCTTCCGGGATTTCACGCGCGTCTATGTGATGCCCCAAATCGCCATCAACCAGATATTCAGCCCAGGCGGCGGAACCTACCGTCGCATCTTCAGGATCAATACCCGCAATACCGACGATAAGCCAGTAGGCTTTCGATAGATCAAAGCGCTCATCCATGCCCAGCGCCATGGTAGCGGCCGCGGCTCGCGCTGTGCCAATACCCGTCACCATAACCAGAAATTCTTCATCACGGTTGTAGTGCAGATCTTTGTAGCCCTGAAACGGCAGAATCTCCGTGTACTCACGGCGCTCTTTCCAAAGCTGAAATTCGCCAGGTCGATCACCGGTGTCTTCACCAATTTCAAACATGGTGACGACAACCACTTTTACCGGTCTCGGCTCATCACCCAAATCAAGTTCGACGTTGACATCCGTTTCACAGGAGACGAGCGACATGGTGAGAAACAGTAATAGAGCCCTCAGCGTTACTTGGCGAGACCCTGTAGGACCCGAAACTCGAGAACGGGTAAACCTGTTAGTTAGATGTTCGTAGAGAGCCTTCAGCGTTACTTGGAACATTTTTACGGGACCTGTTTAGGTGAGCGGAATAAACGTAGCCTAGACGTGTCTAAAAAGAAAACAAAAAAGGCGGCCAATGGGGCCGCCTTTTGAGTCAAGCACGAATATAAGTTCTTAGAACTTGTACTGGATACGCGCGTTGTAGTGACGTGGCAGCTCGGGAAGAACAATCACGCCCCCGAACAGGTTCGGGAAATTGGAGCGGAAGTACTCCTCATCCGTCAGGTTTTTACCACTGACACTGAAGAGCCAGCTTTCAGTTTCATAGGAAACACCCAGATTAACCAGGGTGTAATCTGGCAGAGTCACGCTGTTCGAGAAACCAGCCGCAACTTCTTCTACATCGATAATGCTACCGTTCACCGCCCAGCCGTTGCCGAAGTCATAAGTACCCGTGATCGAGTAAATGTCTTCCGGCATGCCAGCACGCCGTGCGCCGCTCGGTGCGGCCGAAACGTTACCACCCAAAGTGCCGCCATAAAGCGCATCACAAGGAATATTTGGCAGGTCATCACAGCCGATGAAGCTGAACCGGTAGCCTGTTTCTTCAGTATTCAGGTTAGTCACTTCAATGTTGGAGTAACCGAAGGTCAGCAGGAGGTTTTCATTAACCACCCAGCGAACTTCTACCTCAACACCCTCAGTCTCTGTTGACTGGTTAGTCACGATGGACTGAGCAGAGAAGTCAGTACGTTCCTGTTCATAAACAGAAATACCGAAGTACAGGGCGTTATCGAGCAGGCTACCCTTCAGGCCAACTTCAAACAGTTCTGAAGTGTCAAAGGAACCGCCGCTGAGCACGTTGCCCACAGTCACTTCAGCGCCCTGACCCACGATCATCGTGGACTGTTCTGAAGCTGTGATGTAAGGAATCAGACCCATCGGAGTTTCATAGCTGACGCTGAACGTCCAGGAAACGCCGTCTTCACTGCCATCTGCTTCCACCGCTTCGCACCCACCAGGAGGGGGACAGAAGTTGTTGGAGCTAGCGAATAGTAGCTTGTCTGTAGGCTGGCGAGATTCCAGGTCGATGTCGTCATAACGAACGCCAGCCAGGACACTCAGTCCATTTTCCCAAACAAAGTCACCCATCAAGGCGAAACCCCAGTTGGTGTATTCACCAATATAGTATTCCGTGTAGTCGTCATCGATGCTGGTCGCCAGAACACGCTTATCACGGGCACTGGAAGCTTGCGTCAAGTCACGACGATCGAAGTATTCGTTCGTGTAGTCATCGGCGTGCTCGAAGTCTGTGTAACGGTAAGAGGGTGAAATCTGAACCGCAGCAGTCATGCCATCCATTGCGAAGGTCTTTGAAATCACCAGTTTGTTCTCAACCACATAGGTGTCATGAAACTGAGAGAAACCGTAGGCGTTTTCGTTCAGATTGTCGTATCGCTCATAGAACAACTGATTCTTCCACTCCCACTCATTTTCTGAAGTGTAGATGATGTCGAAGTATAAGGTCGTTACTTCGTTTTCCAGCGTGTCTTCGGGCGCTACAAGGACCTGATTGCCGTCAATTTGCGCTGTGCCAGGATTCAACAGCTGCAGTGCTGACAGGTCACCCACAAGAATTTCCAGCTCTTCCAGTGTCTCGGGGCTCCCCGGAGTTAACGCACCGCCGGGTGCACCGCTCAGGAAGTCAAAACGGAACGGGTTGAGGTTTGTGAAACCATCACCATCAGTATCAAACTCCTGATGAGAAATTCGGCCATCACCATCCAGGTCAAGAGACTGAGCGATACCCGTTGTGTAAATGCCATCATCAATCAGCGCCTGAGTAACACGGTTCCAACCAGCGACCTGGTTACCAGTGTACTCATGCCACATTCCACCGAACTGAATTCTCACCTGATCAGAGATATCCATATCGAACGAAGCCTGAAACAGGTTCTGCTCTACCGCAGAATTATCGTAATAGCTGCCCGAGTCTTCGATTTCACCATAGACGTAGTAACCAAAGTCCTGATCACCGATTCTGCCGGGACCACCGACTTCAGCAGTAATGATGGACTTGTCCCAACTGCCTGTGGTGAATGACATGGCACCGGTTGCTTCAGGGATGAACTGGCCTGTTTCTTCGATACGGGCTGACTTCGGGTTGAAGTTCAGATAACCACCAATTTTGGACGGGCCGTAAATGGGTGAAGCAGGACCACGAACGATATCAACCCGGTCAGAGGCACCGATCGGCGTTGGGTAGTTTCCGGGGTTGTCCAGACGACGAACACCCCGGAAGTAAGTCTCACCCGGCGTACCTCGAACATCCAGACCACCAGCAACACCGAAGAAGGACTGAGTGAAACTTCCGGGAGCGAGCGCGATCAGCTCGTCGATGTCCTGCATATTAAATCGTTCCATCATCTCTTCGGAGATCGTAGATACGGATCGAGGTGTTTCCAGAACAGATTTGTTAAACCCGAAAACAGACTGAACGTTTTCTCCAGGCAAACTGCCAAGGTCACCCTTGACCACAACTTCCTCCATTTCTGCACCAAAGGTCTGGCCTGCAAGACCAAACGACAGAACGGCGGAAGCTACTAGGCTTTTTGTAAAGCCCGCTTTTCTAAGCTTCATTCAAATGTCTCCCCGACGTTGATTGAAAGTATGCAATTACATGTGCAATTTGTTATGCAGTCCACTGCACTGGAGTGCAGCAAGAACCACCGATGCTTTGCAAATGTCATGCCTTGAGACCCTGGTCCCCGGCCTGATTGAGTCTTCAGACACGACTGAGTTTTAAGCGTCCATATCTTCTCAGATTGCAGCTGGTTTTTGCACCCTCAGGGGGCACAAATCTCGTACTGACGGCAGATAAATCCCCGTTTTAGTGCGGGCTTATCGCTGAGACCGGAAAGGCCCTTTCTGGCCATCCTGGATTCAAACTTTTCGATCCTGGATCGATAGGTCGCCAGCAATCGATCGCGGGTCTCGGCATCGACGAAGGCATATTTCAGGGAATTTTCACTCAGCCGCTTCACTTCCGTCCAGGACAGGTTGAATTCCTTCACGGCCACAAAAAATTCGTCCGTCATCGTAGAGTCCCACATGCCTCGGTCGTCGGTGGAGAGCGCCACGGGAATACCGGTACGCAGGTACTCTGGAAAGGGATGCTGGCTGTAATCATCATAGTATTGCAGCAGCAGATTACTGATCAGGTTGATCTCGATCATATAGGGGCCATGCCGAAACAGCCGCATGGTGTCCGGATCGGTGATGAGATTCAGGCCATGGCCAATACGTTCTGCGCCAAGCAGCACGGTATCACGAACATGAGAATTCGGCTCATCAACCTCGCCGGCGTGAATCGAAAGGCGTACATTATTGTGGGCGAGTCGCATCTCTCGCAGGGTTGGCAGAAATCTTAAGGGATAACCCTTGTCATCATCTTCACGCCCCACCATGTTCACTGCCACATAAGGCTCATTCTTTGAAACAAATTCGTAGGCAAATTTGAGCGCTTCCTCAGCGCTCGGTGTAAAACGCAGGATTGCCTGCTGAAAACGATAAGTCAGGCCAGTATCGACAATGTCTTTCTGCTTAAGTCGCTCACGAAACAGCTCCGCCACGTCGTTTGGCGCTATCGGCGTTCCATCGGGCTGTTGGTAACCAAAAGCGGTAACCATCGGCTCCACATAAATGAGGCCTTCGTCGGCAAACGCCTGGAACTGTCGTGCAATCAAATCGCCTCGCAGATGAGGATCACCGGTCAGATCACCGAGACGCTGCCAATGGGCCTCAAAAAACTCCTCACGACCCTCGTACGGTTTATCCAGGACAATGGCGCTCATAAAACCCTGCTTCTGACGTTCATTCAGTTCTGCAAGTGGCAGATACTCCCCCTGCTCACATTCGGACAACGCTTTCCATTTCGCCTCAACGATCGTCTGGAACATCAGGTGATAAGGTGTGGTGTCGAATCCTTGCCATCCGTAATCACGGCAGTTATTCAGTTTTACCTTCGTGTAGTACTTGTAGCCGCGCTCCTCCGCAGCCACGCCCAGCTCTAACCACCACTCAGCAAAACCAGAGCCTGACATATGGTGATGGAGGTCACCGCCTTTTGGCATTTGATACAGCAACTGCAGCAGCTGCTCGTCGGTGGCGTTTTCCTTGACGTCCTCAAACCAGTCGGCCCTGGCAATTTGGGCATGCAAGACAAGGAAAGAAAGGAAAGCTAAGAGCACTCGTGGCACGACAGGACTCGCAAAAGTTTCGATTCTATTAGATCGGCTCCACAGCGTACAATTCTCCTATGACTGAATACCCTCGAGATATGATCGGTTACGGTGAAGCAACACCGGACCCAAAGTGGCCAAACGGTGCCAGACTCGCACTCAACTTCGTGATCAATTACGAGGAAGGCGGAGAAAACAACGTTATCCATGGTGATCAGGCCTCGGAAACCTTCCTATCCGAGATCATCGGTGCGAACGCTTACGAAGCCCGGCATATGAGTATGGAGTCACTTTATGAGTATGGCAGCCGCGCTGGATTCTGGCGACTACACCGTCTGTTTCAGAAATTCGGGTTCCCCGTCACCGTATACGGTGTTGCGATGGCCATGGAGCGCAATCCTGAAGCCGTAGACGCCATGCTAAAAGCAGATTGGGAAATCGCTTCTCATGGCTATCGCTGGATCGACTATCAGTTTGTGCCCGAAAACGTCGAGCGCGAACATATGGCGAAAGCCATTGAGATACACGAGAGCCTGACTGGCTCAAAACCCCTGGGTTGGTACACTGGACGTGACAGTCCAAATACAAGAAACCTGGTGCTTGAGTGGGATCACTTTCTTTACGACAGTGATTCTTATGCCGACGATCTGCCCTATTGGCACAATCAAAACCATCTGATCATTCCCTACACCCTGGACATTAATGACATGCGCTTCGCAGCACCTCAGGGATTTAACTCTGGCGAACAGTTCTTTCAGTATCTGAAGGACTCATTCGATACGTTGTACTCTGAGGGTGACAAGATGATGAATGTCGGGCTGCACTGCAGGATTATTGGCAAACCCGGCAGAGCGGCTTCTCTGGCAAGATTCCTGGAGTACGTGGCATCAAAACCCGATGTCTGGATCTGCCGCCGCGCCGATATTGCTAATCACTGGTACCAGCAGCACGCCCAGGGATAACAAACTCTAAAATGATCGCGAGCATGGCACCGGTCGAAACCGGGAATTGCAGCACCATGACCACCTCGTCACTCAAACCCGGAACGCGATCCACAAAGTTTGCGCAGAGATAACCGAACAGAATGGCAAAGGTGACAACCACCCAGTCACGCACCGACGGACCAGACATTTCAACAACCCTGAAACCGGACAAGCCGACCAGAATAAACATCAGCAGGGTTGCACCAAAAATCACTTCTGATGGGATCGCCTGAAAAAAGGCCGTGACAACTGGCATACAACCCAAAATAACCAGAAAAATGGCAATGTAGTTGCCAACATATCGGCTGCAGACGCCGGTCAATCGAATCACACCATTGTTTTGGCTGAAGGTGGTACTGGGAAACGTGCACAGCACAGCGGCAACCACTGAGGTTACCGACGTTGCCATGATGCCACCGCGAATACGCATCCAATATTCAAAGGTGCCGGTCTCAAGACCTGAAAGATTGTTCGTCGCCGTAACGTCACCGATACTCTCCATCGCAGAGACGAGGAAGATCGGCATAATGAGCGCGACGACGGCAAAGTCCACAGACAGTGGATAACGCCAGGGTTCAGGGATGAACACCCAGCCTGCACTGGTAACCCCGGAAAAGTCCGCGAAGCTTAGCGTCATGGACATGACCACACCCACTAAAAGACCAATCGCAATGGCACTGAGCCTCAGCCAAACAAGCTTTATGTTCGCGAGCACAACGATCACCAAAAAAACCGCGCCCGCCAGCCCCATTCGAACAGCCCCTTCTCCTTCCAAGCCACCGAAATCGAGGTAAACACGCTCGAGATTTTGAAGCGTCGCCTGAATCAACGAAAGTCCAATCAGGATGATCGTAGCGCCCGCAACATTTGTCGTAATGATGTTCTTAAGCTGGCGCACAAACAAAGACAGGACGCCCATTAAAACCGCGCAAACAGCAGATGAACCAAAAATGACACCCAGGGCTTCCTGTGCGGTCATCCGCTCGGCCAGCTGAAGGTGGGCGAATATCAGACTGCCGATAAACGCAAAACTCGTTCCCTGGACGCTCAACAAACCCGTACCCATGGCTCCCAGCCTGTTTATCTGGAGCAAGGTACCCAAACCAGAAACGATCAACGCAGCACTGATGACATAGGCGGTGTCCTGGGGATCCAATCCCATACCCAGAGCAATCAGGTAAGGCGCTGTTAAAATGCCACCGATAATGGCGACAAGATGCTGGAAACCCACTAGCGCAGAGCCAACGACCGGCGGTTTATCATCGAGTTTAAACAGCAAATTGGGTTGGAGAGTGTCTTGAGCCATCAGCGAATTTTCTATAGAAAGTCGTTTTACTCTAACAGTAATAGCACCAAGGACGTAAACCATGAAAGCGTTTATTGAAGGCATGCCGAAAGCAGAATTACATGTTCATCTTGAAGGCACCCTGGAGCCCGAACACATCTTTGCACTGGCACAGAGAAATAACATCGAACTTGAATACAACACACCGGAAGAAGTGGTGGCCGCTTATGATTTTCATGACCTGCCGTCATTTCTAAAAATCTATTACGCCGCGATGAATGTGCTGTGCGAAGAAGAGGACTTTTACGAACTCACTTACCAGTATTTTGAGAAAGCCGCTGCCGACAAGGTTGTCTACTGCGAACCTTTTTTTGACCCTCAAGGCCATACCTCCCGCGGGGTGGCTTTTGAGACCATCATCAAAGGCATTCGAAGAGCCCAGGAGGATGCGGCAAAGAATCTAGACATCGAATCCAACTTGATCATGTGTTTCCTTCGAGACATGAGCGCCGAGTCGGCCATGGAACATTTGGAAATGTGTCTTCCCTATAAAGACTGGATTATCGGTGTTGGCCTCGATTCCGATGAAAAGGATAATCCACCGAGTAAGTTTGAAGCCGTGTTTGCCCGCGCTCGGGAGGAAGGCTTTAAGTTAACCATGCATTGTGACGTGAACCAGAAAGACATTCATGGCCACATCAGAGAGTGTCTTGATCTGATTAAAGTGGATCGCATTGACCATGGCGTCAATTCACTGGAAGACGAGGAGCTGATCCAGGATATCGTCGATCAAGGTCTGGGTCTGACCGTCTGCCCGGTATCTAATCGCTTTGTTGTGCAGTCACTCACCAGCAATGAAATTCGCGAGATGTTAAACAGGGGCATGAAGGCGACGGTCAACTCGGATGACCCTGCCTACTTCCGCGCCTACATGAACGATAATTTCATAGCGCTCGCCGAGGAAGGTAATTTCAGCCAGGAGGATCTCGTCCAGCTGTCGAGAAACGCCTTCGACATTGCCTGGCTGTCAGATGACAAGCGGCAGAAATACATCACAAAACTGGAGCAATACGCCGCCAGTTAAGCTGCTGCTGTTTCGGCTGAGGCGACGCCACAACCTGATCGATCGTAAAGCTGGCTGGACTTTGTCTCGGCGTTAACCGATGCAGCATAACCTTGTCATCCACCCTCTTTCTTCTCATTACAGAAGCAGAAATTTGCCCAGGAATATGGCCGCTACGACATACACCGCCACCGGGCATTCTGCTGCTTTTCCGCTCATTAACTTGATGGCCACGTAAGTAATAAAACCCATCCCTATGCCGTCAGCGATGGAAAAAGATAGCGGCATTCCAAGCGCACAGACAATCGCCGGCGCACTTTCCGTCAGATCCTCCCAATCCAGATCGGCAAGACTTTGCGCCATAATGCAGGCGACAAAAAGTAATGCCGCCGCTGTCGCATAGGCGGGAATCGTTTGCGCTAACGGGGCGAGAAAAATACAGAGCAGGAACATGCCTGCCACGGTGACCGCAACAAGACCGGTACGGCCGCCTGATTCCAGACCGGCGGCACTTTCGATATACGAGGTTGTAGAAGACGTACCCGCTACTGCACCGACGACAGTCGCCGTGGAATCGGAAAGCAACGCCTTACCAAGCCTCGGTAGTTTTCCCTCGTCATCAGTTAAACCTGCCCGGTTGGCAACACCCACCAATGTGCCTGCGGTATCAAACACATCAACAAGAAGCATCGTAACAATCACCGTCACCATCGAGACATCGAGGACAGCCATCAGATCAAATTTGAACAAGACGGGTTCGAGAGACGGCGGCGTGGATATCAATCCTTTGTATTCGGCATCGCCAAGGAGCAATCCCAGTAACGTCGCCACTAACATGCCAATAATGACAGCACCCGTGATGCCCCGTGCTGACAACGCAGCAATCAACGCAAACGCACCGAGACAGATCAACGGTGCTGTTTCAGAAAAGTCACCAAAAGAGACCAGTGTTGCCGGGTTATCGACAACGATGCCGGCGTTCTTCATCGCAATAAAACCAAGGAAAAGACCGATGCCAGCCGATATACCCAACTTCAAATTTTTTGGAATCGCATTAATCAACCATTCACGAACTGGCAGAACCGAGAGCACAACGAAGATGACACCGGAAACAAGCACCGCGCCGAGCGCCGCTTCCCAGGTGTGGCCAAGTCCGAGAACCACGCCGTAGGTAAAAAACGCGTTTTGACCCATGCCCGGCGCCTGAGCAATAGGATAGTTGGCCCAGACGCCCATGATGACAGAACCAACCGCGGCGGCGATACACGTCGCCACAAAGACCGCGCCGAAATCCATCCCGGCATCAGAAAGTATCGCAGGGTTAACAACTGTGATGTATGCCATGGACAGAAAGGTGGTCACACCGGCCAACATCTCGGTGCGCACATTCGTGCCATGAGCATTGAGCCCAAAATATCGCTCTAGTATTGCCTGCAAGATTGTCCCCACCCGCTGATATCGCTGACTACAATGACAAAAGGAGCTGCGCAATGCTACTCTCGCGCGATGGAAAAACTCTACATCTCAGCTGAAGATCTACTGATCGATTCATTCAAACTTGCGAATCAGATTTACGAAAGTGGTTTTCGCCCACACTTTATCGTCGGCGTCTGGCGTGGCGGCGCACCGGTAGGTATTGCCGTGCAGGAATATCTTGATTACATGGGCATCGAAACTGACCATATCGCCATCAGAACCTCCTCGTATTACGACATTGGTCAGCAGGACAAAGAAGTTCGCGTGCATGGGCTTAACTACATCATCGATAACGTGAACGCAGAGGATGAACTACTGCTGGTAGACGACGTCTTCGACTCTGGGCGCAGTGTGGTGGCCATTCTTGATGAGATGAAGTCTAAAGCTCGTGCAAATCTTCCAAAGACCATCAAGGTGGCAACACCCTGGTACAAGCCAGAACGAAACGCCACTCACCTGACACCTGACTACTATATTCACGAGACTGACCGCTGGCTGGTGTTTCCCCATGAACTATCCGGGCTGACGCCAGAAGAAATCAGTGAGGCTAAACCCAGCATCGCTGCCGTACTCTCTGAGTTGCGTGGTTAAACAGGCGTCAACCGATGAACGTTAAAATTGTTGATCTCAAAGAAAAAGATGCACCGCATCAGGTGACGGAGTCATTGGTTGAATCCGGTTTCGCCGTTGTCGAAAATCATCCAATCCCAGCAAGTGAGCTGGATGCATTCTACGCAGCCTGGGATAACTTCTTTCTGAATGGCAACCCGGAAGATTACACGGTGGACCCGGAGACTCACGCTGGCTACTTCTCCCCGAATCAGGCGGAGACAGCCAAAGGACACGAAGCCCAGGACCTCAAGGCGTATTTTCAGTTCTGGCCCGGGGGTAAGCTCCCTCAAGAAGTACATGACATCACCCTGCGGTACTACGATGAGATATATGCTCTCGGCGCAGACGTGATGACCTGGCTGCAGGAAAATACCTCTTCGAGCCTCTGGCAGGCGATCGACAAACCATTTGCAGAGTATCTGTCACGGGCCATGACGTTACTGCGTGTCCTCAGGTATCCACCGCTTACGGGCGATGAACCTCCGGATGCCATACGTGCCGGTGCTCACGAGGACATCAACCTCATCACCATGCTCCCAGCGGCCAGCCAATCGGGACTGGAAATCCAACCTAAGGGTATGGACGAATGGTTCCCTGTTGAATCTCCACCTGGGTCCATTGTGATTAACATTGGCGACATGCTTCAGGAACTCACGGGTGGCGCGCTGCCTTCTACCAGTCACAGGGTCGTGAACCCCACCGGCGAAGAAGCGAAAAAGGCACGACTTACCGCCCCGATTTTCTGCCACCCTTATCCCGACATGGTGCTGTCAGATCGGTACACAGCCGAAAGCTATCTGCACGAGCGACTGAACGAAATCAGCACGGACGACTTAAAGCCCGTTTAGCATCTTATGACAGAAAAACACGTTGTCTTTGACACGGATCCGGGTATCGATGATGCGATGGCCCTGCTCTACCTGAATGCCTGCGAGAACCTCAAGCTGCACGCCATCACAACCATTCTCGGTAATGCAGACATTGAGCAATGCACACGCAATGCCCTGATTCTGAGAGACCTGTTCCGTATCGATGTGCCGGTTTATAAAGGGTCAGCGATCCATATCAACGGCACAGAACCTGACGACTATCCCGACTTCGTTCATGGCGCTGACGGACTCGGTGACGTGGGGTTGCCGGAATACAGTGGCGACATCGAACGGGAGGATGCCGTATCGGCACTGATCGATCTGAGCAAGAAACACGAAGGTGAACTCGTCATTCTTGCGGTGGGTCGTTTAACCAACCTCGCATTGGCGGTTCAGCAGGATGACGGTTTCGCAGGACGCCTGCAAGAAATCATCATTATGGGCGGTGCATACCAGCATCCAGGTAACGTTACGCCCTTCGCAGAAGCAAATATCATCGGCGATCCTGAAGCTGCCGAAATTGTTTTTAGAACAGAAACACCCCTCACCATGGTCGGACTGGATGTCACCACTCAAACAAGAATGTCTCACGAGTACCTGGAACCCGTGGTTGGCGGTCTCGCGTTTGGCGACTTTCTGTTGGCCATCAATCGAACCTACGCCGATTACCATGTGAGAACAGAAGACCGCCATGACTTCCCGGTGCATGATTCATCAGCCCTCGTCTACGCGACGCGTCCCGATTTGTTTGAGACGGTAACGGGGCATCTTTCCTGTACCGCAGAGGGTGAAGAAAGAGGAAGGACGGTATTTCGTGAGGATGCTAACGGTCCGCACAAGGTCTGCATCAATATCGATTCTAACGCCATGCTCGAGGAATACGGCCAGCGGATTGCATCGTTCTATCGGGGCTAGTCAGCCGTGGCTGGCGCGAATCCGCTCCTGAATATGTTCACCAGCGGTGACTTCCGGATAACGTGGCGATTCACCGGGCGAGAGGCAGGAATCGAGCACTTTAACCGGCGTTTCGGTATCGGGATCCACAAACAGAGCAATTGAATAACGATCCTCGGCGCCAATCGTCGGTTGCACCCTGTGTGGCGTGGATCGATATCGTCCATTGGTCCACCGCTCCATCAAGTCTCCGGTATTCATGACGATGGCATCGGACTCCGGTTCCACCTCATGCCAGTGGCCTTCTGAATCCTGCACCTCGAGACCTGCTACGCCTTGCTGAAATAACAACGTGATCATACCGTAGTCGGTGTGAGCGCCAGCACCCAGCTGTTCATGTTCGATTTCAGTGACACCGGCAGCCGGGTAGTAAAGAAAACGCAGACTGACGTTTTCTCCCGAGTGGTACTGCACGAAAAACTCTTTTTCCTGAGACAAGGCTTCAGAGAAGACTCGTTGAATGCGATAGGCACCTTCGAGGCATTTCTGATAAAAATCCGTTGCGATGTCTCGAAAGTCTTCGCTGGGCCAGCGTGAGTCATTGGGATCATGTCTCAAGAGATCGCGCATGGTAAAAGTCTGCTTGAGATCTGCCGGCTTCGACGGGTCGAGATGCTCAACACCCAGCCCCTGATAGCCAAAGTTTTCAGCGGCACTCGTGTAGGCAGACGTTGCTTTCTCTTCATCGGTGCGGGCAAAGAACCAGGCCGACAGATCAAACGCCTTCCTGATGTCCTGATCACTGACCCCAAGGTTTCGGATCTTCATGAAGCCCGAAGAGGACAACGCCTCACTGACGGACTGAGCCAATAACGAGATCGTTTCTGTCTTGGACTCATCGTAAGAAGCAAAGTCGATGGTAGGTATGTCGACCATGTTTACTGCTCTAACCCTTTTTGTTCTAACCAGGCAACCAGTTCGGTTTTTTCTTCCGGTGTCATGCCCGTCAGGTTACCGAGCGGCATATAGTCAGTTTTGATGGCTGTCGCCATTTGTGCCGTAGAACCAAGAATGGCATCACGATCGTCCATCAGGATACCCGCTGGCGGAGCGAGAAAACCTGGCTGCGTTGGCTTCTCTGCGTGACACACGGTGCAATGCTTGTCGATTAAAGCGTAAGCCGCCTCATCGGCCACCTGCAGCTCCAGTGCAGCCTGCTGCTCCACGTGTCGGTCATAACCAAGCCAGCCCGCCAGCAACAGAAAACCCAGGCATGCACGAACAAGAATCCAGTAGTTAACTACGCCTCTGTGCCTCAGGTTAAAGAAGTGCCGGGCGTACGCTGTGATCGCAATAATAGCGATCAGGATCAGCCAGTTGAGCTCATGGCCGTAGAGAAACGGATAGTGGTTGCTGATCATGCAGAACAGCACAGGCAGCGTGAAATAGTTATTGTGGGTAGAGCGCTGTTTCGCGAAAGCCGCGGGCGCCGGATCGGGTTCTTCCCCTGCCTGAACCGCGGCGACAAACTTCTTCTGCGCAGGAATGATGCCGAGAAACACATTACCGGCCATGATCGTGCCCATGAGCGCACCCACGTGTAGGTAGGCCGCCCTGTCCGAGAAAAGCTGCGTTGCCAGCCAGCATTGGGCCGCAATGAATACGGCGAGCAACACAACAAAAATACTCTCTCGATGCCTGAGCGGTGAGCGCACCAGTGCTTCATAAACCAGGGTACCGGATAGCAGGTAGCCAATGCTTGCGACTACGGCGACACCGGGGTCCGTGATCCATTTCCCGGATCCGACCAGGTACGACTGTGCCTGGAGGTAGTAAACCGCCACCATGAGCAGCGTTCCTGTCATCCAGGTTGTATAGGCTTCCCACTTCGACCAGTGCAGAATGCTCGGCCATTTTGGGGGTGCGAGATGGTACTTGTTGAAGTTGTAGATGCCGCCACCATGGATGGACCACAACTCGCCTTTCACACCATCCGTTTTTTTCTCTTCTCCTGGATCCTCCAGGCTGTTGTCCAACCAGACGAAGTGCAGTGAAGCACCGATCCACGCGATGCCAGTGATGAGGTGCAACCACCTTAAGATGACACTGAACCAATCAACCAGATAGGCTTCCACGACCCCTCCTAGATACTCACTTTCTCACCGGCGACATAGGTCGCGGCTATGTTTCTTTCGTCCCCAAGCGTCATCATGACGAAGAATTCATCTTCCACCGAGTCAGAAAAACCAACACGGCGCGACATTACGTTGGTCGCGTTCGGGTTCAACATGAGGAAGTCTGCTTCCTTTCCTTTCTCAAAGTTGCCGACAAACTGATCGATATGAAGAGATTCGGCGCCACCCAGGGTGACCAGAGCGAGAGCTTCCATAGGCCCTAACGAATAACCCTTTAGCTGACATACCTTGTAAGCATCAGCCAGGGTTCTCAGCATCGACAAACTTGTACCGCCACCGACATCGGAAGCCAGCGAAACGTCAATCCGGTCTTCCTTCATCTGCGCAAGGTCAAACAAACCACTGCCAATGAACATATTCGAAGATGGGCAGAACGCCGCCCTCGCGCCGAGATCTGCAAAACGTTTTCTTTCTGATGCCGTCAAGTGGATGCAGTGTGCGAAGACCGCTCGATCGTTAACCAGACCATAACGCTCATAGGCATCCAGGTAGTCACTGATGTGCGGATGCACTTCTTTGACCCAGCGAACTTCGTCCAGGTTTTCGGAGATGTGAGATTGAATCCAGGTGTCAGGATATTTCTGATGCAGCTCGCCTGCGAGCGTCAACTGCTCAACACTTGAAGTGCCAGCGAACCGAGGCGTTATTGCATAGCCAAGCCGTCCATTACCGTGCCACTTATTGATCAACGCCTCACTGTCTTGAATACCACCAACTGCTGTATCGTGCAGTTCGGTGGTTGCGTTCTGATCCATGAGGACCTTCCCCGCAATCAAACGCATATTTTTCTCGCGCGCTGCTTCGAACAAGACGTCGGTTGCTTTGTGGTGACTTGTCGCAAACACAAGCGCGGTGGTTGTGCCCGCTTCGAGCAGGCTGTTTAAAAACGCTACAGCAGAAGTTGCCGCGTAGGTTTCATCGGCGTATCTGGCTTCTGCAGGGAACGTGTATTTGTTTAACCACTCCAGCAGTTGCTCTCCGTAGGAGGCGATGACGTCCAGTTGTGGTGAATGCACATGGGTATCAATAAATCCGGGAACCAACAGGTAGTCGGGTTCATGCTGGCATTGGCCAAGCGCAAAGCCGGCGCGCTCAAACTGTTCCGCTGCACCAAGGTCTGCAACCTTGCCGTCTTCGACGAGCAGAACACCGTCTTCCAGGTATTCATACTTCAGCGGATCCGTTGACGTGATGTGCAGAATCCGGCTGCGATATGCGCCACTACGACTCAACGTCAGCTCCCCCGATAGGTGGAGTAACCAAAGGGACTTAGGAGCAAGGGCACGTGATAGTGCTCATCAACTGACGCGACCCGAAAAGAGATATGCACGTCTTCGTAAAAGCTGACCTCACCACGCTCCGCAAACCAGGGTTCGACAGCGAACTCCAATCGATACTTACCCGGCACCAGTGTGAACTCACTCTGCCAATCCTCAACGCGACCATCGTCGTTGGTAACGCCTTCAGACAGCAGTTCATCACCGGAAAATAGCTTCACCGCGACCCTAGCGGCGGGTCGTCCTCTAACCAGGTCAAGGATGTGTGTCGTTACTGGTGCTCGCATCAATCGTTCTCCACCATTTTTCTTATTCTTAATTCTGTAATCGCCATCTGCTCACGCGCGCCATTCACCAATTCTTCCTCTCTAGAATTGCCAATGCGTTCATCAAGCAGTGCCAGCATTTCTTCGGCACTTTTGCCCGTCGCACAGACAATGAAGATGAAACCAAACTTTTCGAGGTACGCCTTGTTCTGATCTCTCAATCGAATCAACACGGTTTCGTCTGCCTCTACCACCTGGCCCTGCTCGGCGCTTGCTGTGTTGGCATACTGGTTCCTCAATGCCTCTAGATCACCAATCTGCGGGTGACCTGAAAATGCTTCCAGAACCTCGTTCTCCGACGCCTTATCCCAGGCATTTCGCGCGCTTTCAACCACGGCGTCGACGGATTCAAAAGGCGCACCATCCGGCACTCGTGCCGCCCAGGCTTCACAGGAACAGCAGTTCAGTAACGCTTCGTACTGCCACTGGCGGCCAAGGTCATTAAATTCTTCGAGCGTCATTGAAATGCCCTATATCAGGATTTTATTTCTCGTGGCGGAAACGCCTGTCGGATTTCTTTCCAGGAAAGTTCCGGCTTAATTTGAGAGGCTTTAACCGGATCCAGCGATAAAATCTGTGCCGCAATGGATACAGCGATTTCCATGGGCAACTTGCCTTTCACTTCCGGCATGCCAATGGGACAAACGCACCTCTGCTGGTCTTCCTGCGAAATTCCATCTTTGTCCATCCGCTGAAAGAATCGTTTTGCCTTGGTATTGGAGCCAATGAGTCCGACGTAATCGATTTCAGTTTGATTCAGGAGCGCATGAACCAGCTGGTAATCCAGCGCATGATCGTGAGTAATGATGATGCAACGATGCTGGTCGGTCAGCTCGTCGACGTAGCTCACAGGATCTTTGGATTTGATCAGCTGGACATTGGAGGACACAGATTCTGGGAAGACATCTTCCCTCGAATCTATCCATTCGATCCGCGCATCACATTGTGCAAGCACCTGCATCAGGGCACTGGCCACATGACCCGCACCAAATACAGCAAGTCGCATGGCGGTGATCGGAAAGGATTCAATAAGAACCGTCACGCTACCCCCACAACACTGGTCAGCTTTGGTTGCCAGAGGATAATGGTCGATTTTTTGTGAGGGTGCGCGGCTCTCCAGCATCGATCTCGCGTCTTCGATGACTTTGAACTCCAGTTGACCACCACCAATCGTATCGAAGGTTTTTTCAGCGGTAATCACCATCTTGGTAACTTCCCGTGGCGTGGAGCCAGTGGTACCGATCACGGTCGCAACTGCAAAAGGGTCTGCTTGCTGATGACACCAACTGATGGCCTGCTGCCAGTTCACGAGGCAACTCCAGCTTTGGCAGCCTGTATCGCACGATAGAGCTGTTCGGGTGTCGCCGGTGCATCCATTGGCGGATTCATTCGGTAGTCTGAGAAGCTTGCTGCTGCATCCCGCAAAGCACACCAAACGGACAGACCCAACATGAGCGGCGGCTCTCCGACAGCCTTAGAGCGGTAAATCGTGTCTTCGTTATTGGGTTGATCGTACAAACTGACTTTGAAGTGTTCAGGCAAGTCATAAGCCGTCGGAATTTTGTAGTTAGCCGGGCTGTTCGAAATGACCCGACCCCGGTCATCCCACAGCAGTTCTTCTGTGGTCAGCCAGCCCATGCCCTGCACGAACCCCCCTTCAATTTGCCCGATATCGAGCGCTGGGTTAATAGAGCTGCCAACATCATGAAGAATATCGACCCTAGATACGCGATATTCACCCGTTGCGCCATCCACCAACACTTCGGAAGCGGCACATCCATTGGCGTAATAGAAGAACGGATGACCTTTGCCCGCTTCTTTGTCGAAGTGAATCTTTGGCGTCTTATAAAATCCTGTCGCCGAGAGCTGAACCCGCGCCATGTAAGCTGCCTTGATCACCTCGTCGAACGTCAGTGACTGGCCATTCACCATGACCAGATCGTTGGCGATTTGCACACTATCGGATTCAACGCCGTGTTGATCCGCCAAAAAGTTAATCAATCGGGCTCGAATCTTTTCCGCAGCATTCTTCGCCGCCATACCGTTGATGTCGGTGCCGGAACTCGCAGCTGTCGGAGATGTGTTGGGCACCTTGTCGGTTCTCGTAGATGTCACCATCACGCGCTCATAAGAAACACCCAGGGTAGTCGCAACAATCTGGGCGATTTTGGTGTAGAGCCCCTGCCCCATCTCAGTACCACCATGATTGATGGAAATGCTGCCATCCGTATAAACATGAAGCAGCGCGCCCGCCTGATTGAGATGAGTCGCGGTAAACGAAATGCCGAACTTAACCGGTGTTAGCGCCAGCCCTTTTCTAAACTGATCACTGTTGCGGTTGTACTCGGTAATAGACTTTCGACGCTCATAGTAATCGGTGTCGGTAGCAAGCTGCTGCATCATGTCTCGCAGCATGTGCTGTTCCAACTTCTGGCCATAGGGCGTTACATCACGACCTGGCCCGTAGAGGTTGTCGATCCGTACATCTAACGGATCCCGCTGAACGGTTCGCGCGATATCGTCCATCATGGACTCCGCCGCGATCATTCCTTTCGGACCGCCAAAACCCCTGAAAGCCGTGTTCGAAACCGTATGGGTCTTACAGCGATAGCCATGAATGGTGGTCGCCGGATAATAGTAAGCATTGTCTGCATGAAACATGGCGCGATCCACGATGCCTTCCGATAGATCTGCCGTGCAACCACAGAGCCCGGCAAGCTCCATCTCGACGCCCGTCAGAACGCCTTTTGCATCGAAACCGGCACGATACCGATTCCAGAAATCGTGTCGTTTACCGGTCTGAACCATATCGTCCTGGCGCGGCATTCGGTACTTCACCGGTCGACCGGTTCGAACCGCAAACACTGCAGCCATACATGCCAGTGCGGCAGCCTGAGATTCTTTGCCACCAAAGCCGCCACCCATTCGCCGTACTTCTGCCTGAACCTGGTGAATGTTGAGCCCCAACACCGACGCGACAAGCTTCTGCACTTCCGTTGGATGTTGTGACGAAGATACGACATGAACACCACCGTCTTCTGTTGGCGTCGCCAGACTCACCTGACCTTCCAGGTAAAAGTGTTCCTGGCCGCGAACTGTCTGTTCCGATTCAATCACCAGCTCAGCTGCATCAATCGCCTTCGAGGCATCTCCAATCTGAAACGTGCGCGTCGGCAAAACAAACTGTGATTCTTTGAGCGCCTGCTGTGGTGTCAGGATGGCAGGCAATTCTTCAAATTCTATTTGAGCGAGGCTGCATGCCCTTTTCGCTGCTTCCAAACTTGACGCTGCTACCGCAAAGATAGGCTGGCCGACATATTCAACAATCTGAGACGCAAGCAACTGATCACCGGTGTAAACAGGAGAGATGTCGGGATCGCCAGGGATGTCGTCGCAAACAATGACGTCCACGACACCTTCAGCTGTCCTGACTGCATCGAGATTGATGGATCGAATTCGACCGTGAGCGATGGTGCTTTGCCCTGTGGCCACGTGAAGCAGATTCGCGGGCTCAGCTATGTCATCAACATAGGTTGCACGACCCGTGACATGTTTAATGGCCGATTCATGGGCCAGATCCGAACCCACAACCGGTTTAGTATCCACGACGCCAGCGCCAGCTGAACCATTAGTGAGTTTACGCATCGAGTGAAACCTCGGTAATCACCGGTCGCGCTTCCCCCATAAACTCAAGCAACGCCCGCTCGAGCATGCTTGCTGCCATCTCGGATCGATACGCGGCTGATGCTCGAACATCCGTGAGAGGCGTCATTTTGTCACCTAAAGCCTCAACGGCTTGCGCAACAAGATCCCTCGAGAGCTCAGAGTCGGTCAATAAGTCCTCGATAGCCTTAAGTCGAACTGGCGTTGCCGCCATACCACCAAAAGCGATTCGCGCCACTGTCACTTTGTCAGGAGTACCTTCGAAGCGGAACGCACCCATGACCGAGGAAATATCGTCTTCAAGGCGTTTCGACGACTTAAAGAATCGGTGAAAGCTCTCTATCGACGCATGCGGGATGTGAATTCTTGCGATGTATTCATCGCCAGACAGGGTCGTGTCCCGGTAGCCTCGATAAAAATCGGACACCGCCGTCAAACGAGCTTCCCCTTTTGTATTTACCGTTTCGATCTCAGCGTCCCAGGCAATCAGGATGGGCGGCGTATCTGCGATCGGTGATCCGTTGGCAAGATTACCGCCCAGAGTTCCGCTGTTTCGTATTTGCCTTGAGCCCAAACGATGCAGCAAAGACACAAATGGCGATGATCGACCGGCAAAAAATTCTTCGAGTCTGGAGTAGGAAACGGCGGCGCCTATAACTAACTTCTCTTCGTCTGCTGAAACGAGCTGAAGTTCTTCAACCCGAGTCACGTCAATCAAATTCGGCTTTGCTTCGTATCGCTGGGTGACCTCGAGCATCAGATCCGTGCCGCCGGCAATCAGATCAGCATTCGGGAAATCTCGGATGCTTTCCTGTAACTCGCTTTCATTGGCAGGTTGAAGCACAGCCTGTGCTGTTGACGCACTTAACGATTGAACCAGCTCCTGGCCTTGTATGGCGGCCGACGAACCAACCTCAAGCGCAGCGATACCCGCTTCTACAATGGGCCGGTAACCGGTACATCGACATAGATTGCCTGAGATGCCCTGCAAAACTTCTTCGCGGTCTGCACTTACGTCCGCCTCAACCAATGCGGCCAGCGACATGACAAATCCCGGTGTACAGAAGCCGCATTGGGAACCATGACAGTTCACCATTTCTTCCTGCGCCGGATGAAGTTCACCATCAGGCGATTCGAGCCCTTCCACGGTGACAATGTGACGACCCGCCTGCTGCCCGATCGGGGCGATACACGCATTGACCGTCTGGTATCGAACGCCCTTATCAGAGGGCTCACCAACCAGAACCGTACAGGCGCCGCAGTCACCGGACGCACAGCCTTCTTTTGTGCCCGTCAGGCCTAGCTCACGGACCGCCTGAAGGATCGTCTTATCGGCTGGAACATCGAGTTCCTTGATCTGATTGTTAAGAATAAATTTCAATTCTTGACCATTTGGACAGGTTTTCACCATAATTTAGCTCATGCAGGGAGAAATAGCCACGGTCGGGGCTCAAGCTGAGCAAGGCTCACAACGACCAAGAGACAAGCACTACAGCACGATCCTTCGAGCGGCACAGGAAGAATTTGCGGTGCATGGATTTAAGGGCGCACGTATGCAGGCGATCGCAGATCGTGCTGGATTACCCAAGGCCAATGTTCACTACTACTTTAAAAACAAAAACAGCCTGTATCTGGCCGTTCTGGATAACATCCTGAATTCCTGGAACGACTTCTTTAACGACGTCAGCGTCAAAGACGATCCCGCACTTTCGCTCGATACATTCATCCGGCAAAAAGTCCGGATCTCCTTCGAGGACCCGTCAGCCTCAAAGCTGTTCGCGAATGAGATCATTCAAGGTGCGCCCTACCTTTCCGGCTACCTGCAGGACGTCATGAAACCCTGGGTGACAGAGCGCGCCGAAATCATCCAGGGCTGGATAGATGCAGGCAAAATGCCGGAGACTGATCCCGTGCTGCTGATCTTCATGATCTGGGCAACCACCCAGCATTACGCCGATTTTCAGGTCCAGGTACAGAGCATTCTTGAAACACCTGACTATGATGAAGAACAGATCAATCGAATCGCAGACTTTGTGTCTTCAACCATTCTGAAGGGCTGCGGACTCCAACCACCGGTAAGTATTTCCTAAGGAACCGACGCCATTGAAAACCTGGATTAAAGATCCCACTGCAGTGTGGACAGGCAACGATCAAACTGCCCCTCGCGGCATTGTCGTCGAGGACAACAGAATCATCGAGTTGGTCTCCGAGGACCCCAAAACCGACGTTGACGAAATTTTCGATGCGACGGACCAGGTTCTGTTACCCGGCCTGATCAACTGTCACCACCACTTTTATCAAACGCTGACCCGGGCGTTTCCCGATGCTCTGGATAAAGAGTTGTTCGAGTGGCTGGTTAGCCTTTACCCCATTTGGGCGAATTTAGATGAGGATGCCATTCGCGCATCCACGACAACGGCTCTTAGCGAGCTACTGCTATCCGGCTGCACCACCACCACGGACCATCACTATGTGTTTTCCGAATCTACCGGGCAAGCGATCGATGTTCAGGCTGACGTCGCCAAGCAACTGGGTATTCGCGCCATCCTGACACGGGGTTCTATGAGCCTTGGAAAAAGCAGCGGCGGACTGCCTCCAGACAAAGTCGTGCAGTCACCGGATGAAATCCTAAGGGACAGCGAGCGCCTCATCAGCGCTTACCATGACGATTCAGAGGACGCGATGCTGCAGATCGCACTTGCACCCTGCTCTCCCTTTTCCGTGACCACGGAGCTCATGAAAGACAGTGCTGAACTGGCAAGAAAACATGGCGTCCAGCTGCACACACATTTAGCGGAAACGCTGGATGAAAATGAGTTCTGCATGGAAATGTTTGGCATGCGGCCCGTGGACTACCTGGAAGATGTGGGCTGGCTTGCTGACGATGTCTGGCTTGCTCATGGCATTCATTTTAATGACGATGAGATTCAACGACTGGGTAAAGCAGGCGTGGCCGTTTCCCACTGCCCGTCTTCCAACATGATTCTTGCTTCCGGAAGCTGTCCCGTACCTGCGCTGGGTGCAGCTGGATCACCAATCGGCCTGGGTGTTGATGGCAGCGCATCCAACGATTGTTCCAACATGATGCAGGAACTCAGACAGGCGTTCCTGCTGCAGCGTTTGGCTCATGGCGCTTCGGCATTCAGCCATCACGATGCCCTTCGAGTCGCGACTCAGGGTGGCGCTCAACTCTTCAAGAGATCAGGGATTGGAGAATTAGCCGCCGGTAAGCTGGCTGATGTTGCTCTGTTTGATCTGAACGATCTCCGCTTCTCTGGTGCGGGCGATCCAATCGCAGGACTTGTGCTCTGCGGCGCACATCAGGCTAGTGCCGTGATGGTTAATGGACAGTGGCGCGTACGCAACAGCGCCTTAGTTGACGTTGACCTGGAGCGTGTCAGAGCAGATCACATTTCAGCAGCGCACAAACTCTGGAACGTCTAACGAGGCAGTTCGTTCTCGTAACGTTCCCAGTTTTTCACCAGCGCATTTACAACAACACTGCCCACTTGATAAGCCGCTTCTAACGCAGCTAACCCACGGTCCGGGTATTCTGCCGTGGCACTCCAGGCCGCCGACCTGCCGGGTGGTGGCACCGTAAAGTTGCTGGCGGTACGCAAAACCAGAACCCGATCAGCATCTACCCTGCCAATTCTGTCGAGTCGGTGCAGCGCCGTCAGTGTGCCGCTGTCTTCCATATTGGAGGTCATAAAGTTTCCGGATTGCCCGGAATAGAGCCGAACCCAATCGTTCGCCCATTCGTTGAGATAATGCCCATGCCAATAGGTACTCGCTGACAGCGTATCCCCTATCGTGACAAATGGTTCTTTCATCGCATTCGGCTGATCGCTGAACTGCTTCCGAAAGGCTGCCACTTCATCAATCACCGGTACTTTTACCTCTTTCGACTGTTGATACGCCCATTCCACCAAAGGCTCATTCAGTTGAAACTTGATGGTATCGACAGTCCATCCTGTTGAGAGATCGGCTTCTGTTTTAGCCGGCTTATGCCCGCCGAGGGGCACAATTCCGTAGGGCCAGCCTTCAGGAATCTCCCGCGCGTCAATCTCGAATAACAGATCACCATCAATGACCCATTTCGCCCAGGCGGCGGAACCAAGTGACAAATCTTCCGGATCACCGCCGGCGATGCCCGCGATGACCCAATAGGCATTCGATAAATCGAATCGGCCATCCATACCCAACGCCATAATCGAGGCGGTTGCATTTGGAATCCCGCCGCCGGTACACATCCCCAGCACGCCGTCATCGTTCATCCTGAGATCATATTCTCCTGCGGGGAAAGGCAGCGATTTATCAAGCGGCATTCTTTCCGCCCAGAACTGGAACTCACCGGGTCGATCTCCCGTGATTTCACCGTGTTCGAACATGGACACAACTACCACTTTCACGGGGATAGGCTCAGCAGATACCGACGCCATACCCATCGCCAACATCAAGACAAACAAAACTCGGAACATCAGGATGCCAACCTCCAACAGGGTTCATAATTCTCGACGTTAATTTTCATCCGCTTCTGTGCAATGAACTCACCCAACAAGGTTTCAAGTTCAGCCATGATTTGCGCATCCCCATTCAGTTTATAAGGACCGTGAGCCTCAATCTGCTCAATACCGAATGCTTTAACGTTGCCCGCCACAATTCCCGAAAAAGCACATCGCAATGCCGAGGCTAACTCCGCAGAACTCTGATCTCGTGTGAGCTTCAACGACGCCATGTTTTCGTGGGTGGGTTCGAAAGGCCGCTGCAACTCATGCGCGACGGTCAAATCCCAGTTAAACCCATAGGCATCCTGGGTCTTAAGACGATGTTTACGCACCCGTTCAACACCCTTTCTCGCAGTTTTCGCCACTTTCTCTGGATCACCATTGATGATCTGGTAGTGTTGCACCGCCTCATCACCCAGCGTTGCCTTGATGAATTTATCGAGGGACTCAAAGTAGTCTTTCTTCTCTTCCGGTCCGGTAAGAATCAGGCTGTAAGGTAGGCCTTGATTCGCCTCGTGCATCAGCACGCTGAGGAGATACAACACCTCCTCTGCCGTGCCCGCGCCTCCCGGGAATACAATGATGCAATGTGCCACGCGAACAAAAGCTTCAAGGCGCTTTTCGATGTCCGGCATGATGACCAACTCGTTCACGATGGGATTCGGCGCTTCAGCAGCGATGATTCCTGGTTCAGAAATACCAATATATCTACGTTTCTCCACCTGTTGTTTTGCATGGCCAATAGCAGCACCTTTCATTGGACCTTTCATGGCACCAGGACCGCAGCCGGTTGCGATGTTAAGTCCGCGGAGACCGAGCTGGTATCCGACCTCCTTGGTGTAGTCATATTCAATTCGATCAATGGAGTGACCACCCCAGCAAACCACAAGATCCGGTCTGAGGTTCGGCTGCACGATGTTGGCGTTACGAAGAATGTCGAAGACCACTTCCGTGATGCCTTCGCTGGTGTCGAGATCATACAAACCATCACGCGACAGGATGTGATTCACATAGACGATGTCCCGGAGTACCGAGAACAGGTGATCCTGAATTCCACGGATCATATTGCCGTCGACGAACGCCGTCCCCGGTGCGTTTTTTACCGCAATCTTGGGACCACGGGCTTCAGGAACCACTTCGATTTCGAAGTCCGAATAGGCGCGAAGTAATTTCTTCACGTCGTCTTCATCGTTACCTGTATTCAGAATTGCCAGCGCACACTCTCGGAACAGCTGGCGGACTTCTTCTTTGGAGGACATGAGCCCCTGGATTTCACGATTGGAAAGCAGGTTCAGCGTACTGATGGGGCGCAGATTGGATTTACTTTGTTTCTGTTTACTACTTGGCATTGGGGAAGTTTAACCCATCACTCACGCACGGCATGTATACTCTTTTCATTTTGGATAGAAGTTGTACGAACTCGCCGCCCTGCTGACGACAGTTGCAACGGCCGCAGCCATTGCCTGTTCAGCTCGTTACCTGGGACCCTACATTCTCCCACCCCTGTTGGCGGGTTCGGTTGTCACGAGCATATTCATTGCCGAGAAACTTGGAGATTTCAGCCTGCCGGTCATCGGTGTGATATCCGTATCTGGCTCAATCCTGATTTACTCCAGTACTTTCCTGCTGACTGACGTCATGTCGGAACTCTACGGTCGAAAATTCGCGCATGCTGCCGTCGTTGGGACTGCACTGTGTTACCCCATCGTGTCGATCGCTACCCAGTTTACGATCCACTGGGATCCCAGTGCACTTTACGGCAACCAGGTAGCCTTCGAGACCGTCATGAATTTCGCAGGCAGAGTCACAATTGCCTCGTTACTCAGCTACATGGTGAGCCAGACCTTTGATGTATGGGCTTTCCATCACATCCGGCAGCGAACCGGTGAAGGAAAATTGTGGCTACGAAATAATGGCTCAACGATCGCAAGCCAGTGGTTGGACACAGCGATTTTCTACGGGATCGCCTTTTACGGCATTGTTCCAGGAACTCAGCTGATCCAACTCATCATCGCCGCTTATTGCCTGAAAGTTGTTATTGCTTTAGTTGATACACCCTTTGTCTATTTTGTGATCTGGTTTGTTAGGCGCGGCCAGGAAGATCCGGAACCCAACACATGATTCGACAACTCACTCTCCTACCCCTGCTCGTTTTCTCCTTCGCATTAAGTGCAGAGGAATACCCACCCACAGATCGATGGGACTACGCCATGATCGGCTTCAAACTGGAAGATGAAATTAATCCTAAACCGAAGGGTGGCATTGTGATGACCGGCAGCTCCAGCATGCGTTTCTGGGATCATCGAATACACGAGGACCTCAAACCCTTGTCGGTTGTTTCCAAGGGATTCGGCGGCAGCAATATGAATGATGTTCTAGCCTATCTGGATTTGCTGGTCCTAAGCCATGACCCCAGAGCGGTAGTCATTTATGAAGGTGACAATGATGTCGCACAAGGCGTGCCCGTCCCCACCATTGTCGATGCATACCAGAAAACCATCGCTCGAATTCATGAGCACAACAAACAGATAAGAATTTATCTGCTGTCGGTGAAACCCAGTGTATTGCGCGAAAGCATGTGGCCAACCATGCAGGCGGTAAACAAGGAACTGCAGGACATCGCAGCGAGCGACCAACGCATCAGCTACATCGATGTAGCGACGCCCATGCTTAATCCAGATGGCTCAGCGAACGAATCTCTACTGATCTCTGACGGCCTTCACATGAATCAACAAGGTTACGACATCTGGCGTGATACGGTCGCTCCCTTCCTATTGGAACGGGAAGCCAAATATGAATTCAGTCGGTAGAGCTTGGCTCCACTTCAGAGCGATAGCTTAAGAATCGAGCCAGCATACTTTTGACTCGCTCCGGCTCACGCTCAAGCTGGTTGTTAACCTCGTATCGATCTTCGGCGAGATTAAACAGATACACCGGCACCGCTGACGGATCCAGCATCATCTTCCAGCTGCCTTCCCGGTAGGCGTATTCCATTCCATCGGGCGTCGGAATAGACCAGTAAAATGGTTTTGTCCGAACGATGTTCGTCGCGGCATCACTGTCGATCAGACTCACGATGGAGTCACCGTCGAGCGTGAGATGCGACAGGTCATGCTCCAGCAGCTCCGCAAGGGTCGGCAATACATCCAACGCAGTCGCAACTTCATCGACGACCTCACCAGCTGGTACCATCTCGGGCCACCGAACAATGCCTGGCACACGGATCCCCCCTTCGAAGAGATATCGCTTTTTGCCTCTGAGACCATCGGTTTCACCTGCCATTCCGAGCTCCCAGGGCGTCTCTGCGTTGGCTGTAATCGGCCCGTTATCACTGCTGAAGATCACAATGGTCTTATCGAGCTGTTTCTTTGCTCTTAAATGCTCAATCACCCGCCCCATTTGCGCATCCAGGTAACTGATATTCGCGTAGTACTCGCCTTTACCCCGATACGGCCGATCAGCCCAGTTCATGTAGTAGCGAAGAGGATACTGTCGCGACTCTTCCGTCAGGTGTTCGTCATATTGATTCAGGAAAGCTGGCGGCGAAGCGACAGGCGTGTGAACCTCGCTGTAGGTGAGAAACAGGAAGAATGGCTCCTTGCCTGCTTCCAACCAATTGATGGCTTCACTACTCACTAACTCTGCAGAATAGGCATTGGTTTCACCGACAGGCTCGTTATTGCGATACATATTGTCCGGGTAAAGAGGACCACGCCCGGCCGCTTCGGCTTTTTCATTCTTTACCCACGCCGCCAAACCGTATTGATAATCGAAACCAAAGTCTTTGGGTTGCGGGGCATCCTCCATATGCAGACCGCCGTTCAGATGCCATTTGCCAATCACCGCTGTGCGATAACCGTTGTCCTTCGCCAGTTGGGCAATGGTGTATTCATCTCGGTTCAGAGAAACATCACTGTTATCGGGAATCCAGGATTGAATGCCTGTTCGATAAGGGGTTCTGCCTGTGAGAAGCCCGGCTCTCGATGGCGAACACAGTGCAGAGGGCGCATAAAACTGGGTGAACCGAACACCCTCCTCTGCCAACCGATCGATGTTTGGCGTCGCTACGACTGGGTGCCCATAGACCGAGGTATCGCCGTAACCCAGGTCATCCACATAGATCACCAGAATGTTCGGCTTTGCCGACAAGGAAGGCGTTACGAGCGTCAGCAGAAGGAAGACTACATGACGCACGTCCATGACCTAAAAGTTCAGTATCTCTACCTGGAGATCACTCAAATCCAGGATACCGATGGCATTAAACCCTGACATGTGACCAGCACACTCACCAGGATTAAACGTTAGCTGATTACCGTCGTATTCAATGGTCTGACGATGCGTATGGCCATGCAGAATGACATCGTAATGATCAGGGTTCACCATCGACAGTTCCAATGGATCGTGGACCACCACAATACTCTTCTCGAGCCAGCTCAGGGTCATGGGCGGCTCAATGATCTCAAAAGAAAACTGAGATGCCGCATTAACCAGCGAATCCATTTCCCCAAGGTCATTGTTACCGTATACACCCCACATCGGCATGGTCAGCTTAGAGAAGATCTCCAGAGTTTTGGCCTGTGTGATATCACCGGTATGCACGACACGGTCGACCGCCGCTTCGTTGAACATCTCAACGATACGGTTGCAGTTTTTCAGATTGTTATGGGTGTCACTAACGACGCCGATTTTCAAGTTAAGTCCTCGTCTCGACCCAACGAAGGGAGCGCAGAGCCCTCAGGATTCCTCCGCTTCGGTTGGCATGAGGCCCGGTTAAATGAAAAAGGCCGAGCTAAGCTCGGCCTTTTACCGCGTACCGAAGTACCTATGCGACTTTCTCAAGAATGTGGATACCACACGCTGAACCAAGTCCAATGACGTGGGTCATGCCAAGGCGCGCATCTTCCACCTGACGCTTGTCGGCTTCACCACGCAGGTGAGTGGCCACTTCGTAAATGTTAGCGATACCTGTTGCACCGAGAGGATGACCTTTGGACAGCAGACCACCGGATACGTTAACCGGAACGCGGCCACCAAGTGCGGTTTCACCTTCGTCAATCATCCGACCCGCTTCACCATCTTTACACAGACCCAGGTTTTCGTAGTGCAGAATTTCAGCGGTCGCGAAACAATCGTGCAGCTCGACTAGGTCAATGTCTTCCGGGCCACAGCCAGCCATCTCGTAGGCCTGCGACGCTGCGCGGCGTGTTACGTCGTTGACGTTCGGCATAACCAGATCACGATCTGAGTACGGGTCGCTGGTCAGAACAGACGCCTTGACGCGTACCGCTCGATCCATACCGAGCTCTTTTGCTTTCTTTTCAGAAACAAGAACCGCAGCCGCTGCGCCATCTACGTTAACGGAACACATCAACTTCGTGTTTGGATAGGAAATCATTTCTGCATTCATCACGGTTTCAAGCGGTGTTTCAATCTGATACATCGCCTTCGGGTTCAGTGTTGAATGGTGATGATTCTTCACTGAAACCTTTGCAAACTGTTCGAACGTTGTACCGTACTGACGCGAGTGCTCCATTCCAGCTTCCGCAAATACCGCAGGCATCGTGCCTGAACCCAGCAAACCTTCTTTAGGAATGCCCGTACCGCCGCCGGCGCCACCAAGCAGGCCTTTACCCATCTGTTCAACGCCAACCGCCAGAACCACGTCGTTCACGCCGGCTTTTACCGACATCCAGGCTTCACGAAACGCAGTTGCCCCAGTCGCACACGCGTTAGAACAGTTCACCACACCGATACCGGTCTGGCCGATTTCCTGAAGGATTCGTTGTCCGACCATCGCGCTTGCCTGCCCCAGGTTTCCGCAGTACAGGGCCTGCATGTCCTGAATCTTCAGACCCGCATCATCAAGCGCCATCAACGCAGCGGTTGCGCCAAGTTGTGGGACAGTTTTTTCGGGGAAACGACCGAACTTAATCATGTCGACGCCCATTATGTATACATCACTCATGAGTCACTCCTTTTATGCTCTAATTGGCTCAGGGCTGCTTATGATGCCGGTTGAAAGAAATAGCTGACGTAGCTGTTGCCGTCTCTGTCTTTACGACCGAGCGCGTCATCAAAAACCACTTCAACCGGCATATCGAATTCGATCTTTTCCGGATCAGGATCAATATTGATCAGATTACCTTTCACCGTACCGCCACCTTCAAGGTCAACAATGGCAGAAATATAAGGCACCTCTATGCCCGGAAAGCTTCGGTGAACAATGCTGTAGGAATACAGCTTGCCCTTGGTCGACAAACGAGTCGGGCTCATTTGGTCGCGCGCTCCACAACTGGAACAGTTCTCGCGTTGCCCCAAGAACACGGCGCCACACTCGCCACATTTATGGCCTTCCAGGTACGGATCTTCAGTTCCGGCACCTTTCAGCCAGTCAACTACGGGCAGTGGACCTGTAGCGGCTGCTTCTTCTGACATGATTCCCTCATAGGTAGGTTGCAAAGAGATCAAGGTTAAACCTCAAGCGCCTTGTTTTTCAAGAAGATAGCTCGCCACGAATAGCTTGAGATGCGTTAGCCAAATACCCTCGCCATGGCCTTCGAAGCCCGCTCTTTCAGGCTATCCATCTTGGCAGCCATCACACCAACAATCAGTTGCTCAACACCCAGCGCTTCGAATCGCTGCATATCAGCAAGATTGCGGACGCTGGGGTGAGGGCTGACGTAGATCAGTATGTCATCGATGGATCTGCCCGCTTTATCCAATTCATCATTCAGGTAGCTGAGACGTTCCTCCATGGTGTCTGGTGTGAGGTTAAAGCCATACCAGCCTTGACCGACGGTTGCGACCCGACGGAGCGCCGCATCGCTTTCGCCGCCAAAAATGATCGGCGGATGAGGCTGCTGCACGGGTTTCGGGTTCTGATATGCCGCCTTTATGGAGAAGTACCTGCCTTCGAAGCTGGAGACTTCATCGCACCAGAGTGACTTCATCACACCCAGACACTCCAGAGTTCGACCTGCCCTGTCCTCCCAGGGTACGCCAAGGGCATCAAATTCTTCTTTCAGCCAGCCGATTCCAACACCGAGTTCAAAACGACCGCCGGACAGGTAGTCAAGATCCGCAACCACTTTGGCCGTATAAACCGGATTGCGTTGCGGCACCAGGCAGATGCCGGTTGCGAGTTTGATCTTTGAGGTATGGGCTGCGACAAAAGTTAATGCGCTGAATGGATCAAGCAGACTTCGTGGATCTCCAGCAATCCGACCATCGTCCGTGTAGGGATACTTGGATTCATACTCAGGAAAGAACAACACATGTTCCGGCACCCAGAACCCATAGAACCCCAACTCTTCGACATGTTGCGCAGCCTCGGCAATATAAGCCGGACTGGTGTACTCGTTGAACGCCATCTGGCAACCGATTTTCATGTGATGCCCTACCACTTCGATAACACTTTCCGTCAATATAGCAGCATGAGCGCAGATCAACACAGGTGGGGCGAAAAAGGTTCAACGATAGAGGCTGTTGTGGTCTTTGAGGATTGGCTTGGCCCCGTCAGTGCCTTAATTCAGTCGGTGGACAACAAACATTATGCGGTGATTTATCTCATCGCCTGGAAAGCGCCAGAACTCAAACGTCGAATCTTTGCGCTTCGGGCCATTCAAAAAAGGGCGGCAGAGGTTTACCTCAGGAACATTCGGAGCGACTACTGTGATCTGGATCGCAAACAGAATGAAGCTGAAGCGCTTTTCGCTGCAGCTGATCCCGTTAGCCTCTTGATACGGACCAGCGACAACATGATTGAAGGTGCATCCGCCACCGACGCTAACCCACCTCAAAAGCCCTGGCGAGACATAAGCCCTGACGACTATCTCAAATGGAAAGAACAGCTGGCGGACTAGGAAATTTAGTACCTTTGCGGATCGATAGGACATGTCTCAAGCAGAAAGACAATGAAGCGTTTGCCGTCTTCAATCATGATGGCACCAGTCTGAAGACTGCCTCTGTTGACTTTGCTGAGTTATCTCTCACGCCCTTGTCATCTGGTTGATGTTTCTGGTTGAGTGTCATCATGACAACAATCATTCATCTTCCGGGTAATGCAGATTCCCTTCTTATCCTGGCACACGGCGCCGGTGCACCCTGCAGCCATCCACATATGAACGCCATAGCGGGAGCACTGGCAGATGTCGGAATCGGCACACTGCGATTCAACTTTCCCTTTATGGATGAAGGCAGACGACGTGTCGACAAAATTGAGGTCTGCCTCGATGCCTTTGACGAAATTCTGAAACTTGCCCGCGAAAAGACTTCTGCTGCCAGTTTATTTATCGGCGGACATTCTTTTGGTGGGAGAATGTCAACGCACTATATGGCCGAACGTAACGCCCCGGATATCCAGGGATTAATGTTGTTCTCTTTCCCGCTTCACGTCGCCAAAAAACCCGATACAAAACGCGCCTTGCATCTGCCCGATATCGAGAGGCCCATGTTGTTTCTATCCGGAACACGAGACGCGCTCGCGGAACCTGATCTCTTGGAACCAACTGTGGGCAAGCTTTCCAATGCGAAATTGCACTGGCTTGAAACCGCAGATCACAGTTTCAAGATTCTTAAACGAACACGGACCTCGACGGAAAATGTCTACGCCGAGGCTGCACGTGTGTCGAACGAGTGGATCACTTCATTGAGCTGAGGAACTCTAGCGTTCGATCGTAGGCACCATCTTCGATGTCCATGATCGCAGCATTAAAGTCTGTCACGCCGGCGTCTTCAAAACGCTTAATTTCACCACGAAGGGTATTTTCGTCACCAACGATAGCGATATCTGCAGGTCCTTCTGCGCCTTCGCGATCCAGCATGGCGCGATAGCTAGGCAACTGGCCATAGATGACGAGATCCTTGGCAATTTGTTCGCGCGCTTCATCGACCCGGGTCGTCAACACAACCGGCACGCCCCCCACGATAGTTGCATCATCGCGACCCAAGCCAGGTGCAATATGATTCGCCATTGTGTTTGGTCCGACCATCCAGGTGTTTGTGCCATCAGCCAACTCCCCGGCGATCTTGAGCATCACCGGACCCAAGGCTGCAATAACCACAGGCATCCGATCCGCGCCTGGGATTTCCAGCGTCACACCATTCACGCGATATTGCTCACCGTTAAAGTTGACGGTTTCACCTCGAGCGAGTGGCATCAAGACTTCCAGATATTCACGCATGTGTTTAGCGGGTTTGTCGTAGGAGAATCCCAACATGTTTTCGATCACGATCTGGTGAGATAAACCAATGCCCAGGGTAAACCGATTGTTCGTTGCCGCGGCTGTGGTCAACGCCTGCTGAGCGATCGCTGTCGGATGTCTTGGATAAGTCGGCGTCACTGCGGTACCAAGACCTATCCGTGGTACCTCTCTACCGATGATGGCCAGTGTTGAAATCGCATCGAAGCTGAAAATGTTGGCCAGCCAGACGTTATCCAGCCCTGCGGCCTCAACTTTCTTTGCCTGATCGATGAGATCATCGAGGGTTGTCGCGCCTGTGGCGCCCATCATCGTTCCGATTTTCATTCTTTACTCCTTTTATCGAATGGCTTGACCCTCGCACCATAACAGCTCCCGGTCACACTGGACCAAGTAACGCTGAGGGCTCTTTATTCCATCTTTTGAATGGCTTGACCCTCGCACCATAACCGCTCCCGGTCACACTGGGCCAAGTAACGCTGAGGGCTCTTTATTCCTTCTTTTGAATGGCTTGACCCTCGCACCATAACCGCTCCCGGTCACACTGGACCAATTAACGCTGAGGGCTCTTTATTCCTTCTTAGTTCATTGAGATGAGGTCGTTACATCAGATGCCTGGCACAGGGAAGCTTTCGCAGAACTGCACCACTTCCTGACGAATTTCATCGAGCACCGCTTCATCTTCAGGAGAACGCAGGCAGCGATCTATCCAACTCGCCAATTGCTCCATATCGCCTTCTTTCATGCCCCTTGCAGTGGCTGCCGGCGTTCCAATTCGGATGCCACTCGGGCGCAAAGGTGGATTAGGATCATCGGGTATGATCTGCTTGTTCGTGGTGATGTGCACCTTATCCAGTGTTTCTTCAGCAACCCGACCGTCCAGATTGAAACTCTTCATCGTGTCGAGAACCATCATATGGTTATCCGTGCCACCGGTAACAAGGCTTGCCTCACGATCCATCAGACTCTGGGCGAGCGTTTTGCTGTTGACCAGCACCTGGTTTGCGTACTCCTTGAACTCGTCGGATTGGGCCCGTTTCAAGGTCACCGCAATGGCTGCCACAGCGTTCATGTGTGGACCGCCCTGCAACCCGGGGAACACAGATTTATCGATTTTACTGGCCAGGTCTTTGGTACAGAGGACCATGCCACCGCGTGGACCTCTCAGAGACTTGTGCGTGGTTGTAGTCACAATATCAAACCCGAAATCAAAGGGGTTCTTCATGGCGCCACCGGCGACGAGGCCACCAAAGTGAGACGCGTCCGTCATGGTCAACGCACCAACTTCCTCGGCAATGTCTTTGAACTTTTGGTATTCAATATCCCGCGGATAGGACGTATATCCGCACAGCACCAACTTGGGTTTGTGTTCCAGAGCATCCTTTCTGACCTGGTCATAATCGATAGAACCATCAACAGGATCAGTAACATAGCGAACAAAGTTAAACAATTTTCCCATATGAGAAACAGGCGCACCGTGGGTCAGGTGGCCACCATGAGACAGATCCATCGCAAGGATGGTGTCTCCCGGCTCCAGCAGCCCCAGATACACGGCCTGGTTCATGGCCGAGCCTGACAGCGGTTGCACATTGGCGTGTTCACAGCGGAAAACGGCCTTTGCCCGCTCCCTCGCCAAGTCTTCGATTTTGTCGGTGAACGCCTGGCCACCGTAGTAGCGGCGACCTGGATAACCTTCAGAGTATTTGTTCGTGAAAACACTGCCCAGCGTCGCGAGGACCTCGGGAAAGGTATAGTTTTCTGAAGGTATCAGCTCGATACCGGTTCTTTGACGGTCCTCTTCACCTCTGAGGGCGGCATAGACATCCGGATCCTGGTGTTCGAGTGTTGTCAGATTATCATTTGGTGTAGTCAATTCGGTCATGGAAAGGGCAAACTCCCGTTAGGTGGTTTGGGCGCCCAGGCGAACGGCTTCAATATCTGTCAGTCACACTTCCCGGTGGTTACTTCCACCTGATATCGCCAGTCATGTGAACAGCTGCGAGTTTACCCGCAGCCTCGCTCGAAGAAAACGTGATTTCATTCAGTTTGACCTTCAATCCGTCTCATCCAGAATTTGATCAGGTCAAAAGGGAAGATCTTCCAGGTCAACATTACCACCGGTCACCATGACGCCAACCTTTTGGCCAGCGAATACCTCAGGGTTAGCCAATATGACCGCAAGCGCGACTGCCGAAGATGGCTCAATCAGCTGCTTTATCCTGGTCCATACCAGCCTCATCGCCTCGACAGTTTCTGTATCCGATGCGAGAAGAACGTCCGAAACCAGACGCTGGATAATGGCAAAGTTTTGTTCACCGACCGTGGTCAGAAGGCCATCACAGATCGTGTCTGGAACGTGCGAAGTCACTCGCTCTCCGGTTATAAAACTGCGATAGGTATCGTCTGCGCCCCTTGGCTCTGCGCCAAAGATCGTGACACCTGTCTGTTCACAGACCAGAGCACTACCCGCCAGCATACCGCCACCACCAACCGGTGCGACCAGTGTTTCAAGTCCTGGCACCTGCTCCACCAGCTCCAAAGCAGCCGTGCCCTGCCCTGCAATAATCCAGGGACTGTCATAGGGATGGATGAAGGTTGCGCCGGTTCCTTCAATGACCTGTTGCAATCTCGCTTCTCTGGCAGACAATGTTGGCTCACAGAGAATGACTTCGCCACCATAGCCGGCAATGGCTTCCTGCTTTACCTTGCGCGCATTCGATGGCACGACAATGTAGGCAGACGCACCTTTAAGAGATGCAGCTCGCGCAAGTGCCGCACCATGGTTTCCTGAAGAGTGTGTCGCGACACCCCGATCCAGCTCTTCTTCTGAAAGTGCAAATACCGCGTTAACCGCACCTCTCGCTTTGAAAGCACCTGCTTTTTGCAGGTGTTCGGATTTGAAATAGAGCTCGCAGCCAGCAATTTCATTGAGAAGATTCGACGTCAGAACCGGGGTTCGATGAACACCAGAGGCAATGCGCTCCGCAGCAGACAATATATCCCGGTAGGTAACGCTCATGCGCCACCGGCTTTTTCGATCTTCGCCCAGGTATCTCGTAAACCCACCACACGATTGAAGACGAGGTTGTCAGGCGACGAATCTTTGCTGTCTGCGCAGAAGTAACCCTCACGCTCAAACTGAAAACGTTGTTCGAGCGTGGCGTCTTTCAGGGACGGCTCGACAATCCCATGATGAACCTCCAGAGATTCTGGATTGATCAACTCATGATAGTCGCGCTCGTCTGCATCCGGAAAATCCACTGTGAACAGTGGCTCATAGACTCGAATCTCAGCGGGCAGTCCTTCCTCTGCTGAAACCCAGTGAATAACACCACGCACTTTCCTGCCTTCAGGGTTCTTTCCGAGCGTGTCAGGATCATAAGAACAACGAACCTCGGCAATCTCACCTGAGGCATCTTTGATAACCTCTTCCGCTTTGATGACGAAGCCATAGCGGAGACGAACTTCGCTACCCAATACGAGCCGCTTGTATTTCTTATTGGCTTCTTCGCGGAAGTCTTCCCGATCAATGTAAACCTCGCGAGTAAAATTCAATGATCGTGTTCCCATGGTCTCATCCTTGGGATGATTCGCCACGTCTAAAGCGACCTTTTCGCCCTCAGGGAAGTTTTCGATGACCAGCTTCAGAGGCTTCAATACACCCATCACGCGAGGTGCAGAATCCTCAAGGTCTTCACGAATCACACTCTGCAGCAGCGCCAGTTCGACATTGTTATCACTTTTCGTGACACCAATGCGGCGGCAGAAGTCACGGATTGCAGCCGGCGTATAACCGCGACGCCTGAGTCCTGAAATGGTAGGCAACCGTGGGTCATCCCAGCCATCTATGATGCCCTCTTCCACCAGCTGACGAAGCTTACGCTTGCTCATGACGGTAAACTGCAGGTTGAGTCTAGAAAATTCGATCTGCTGGGGATGGCAATTCATGGCCAGCTCATCGAGCACCCAGTCGTAGAGAGGACGATGGGCTTCGAAGCTCAAATCACACAACGAATGCGTAATGCCTTCCAGCGAATCCGACAGACAGTGGGTGTAATCGTACATCGGATAAATACACCACTCATTGCCAGTCTGATGATGTTCGACATGACGAATGCGGTAGATCGCAGGATCTCGCATATTCATGTTGGGAGAAGCCATATCGATCTTCAGGCGCAGGATGTGTTCGCCATCTGCGAACTCACCAGCTTTCATTCGACGAAACAGATCCATGTTTTCGTCGATCGAACGATCGCGATGCGGGCTGTTTTTTCCAGGCTCCGTCAGAGTGCCACGATACTCACGAATCTCATCTGCCGTCAGTGAATCGACATACGCTTTGCCATCTTTAATCAGTTGTTCTGCAAACTCATACAACTGTGGGAAGTAATCTGAGGCATATCGCTCTTCTTTCCACTTGAACCCCAGCCATTCGATATCACGCTTGATCGCGTTCACGTACTCAACACTTTCTTTCAAAGGATTGGTGTCGTCGAAACGCAGGTTGGTTTCCCCACCAAATTCTTCCGCCATTCCAAAGCTCAGACAGATGGCCTTGGCGTGACCAATGTGCAGATAACCATTAGGTTCCGGTGGGAACCGTGTCATCACGGCACCTTCGTTTTTACCGTCGGCAACATCCTGCTCAATGATGTTGCGAATAAAATTATTGGGATACTTTTCTTCAGTACTACTCATAGCTGTTTCTTGACAGTTTCAGGGCTTTTTCAAGCAGAGTGGTTAAATCAGGATGGCTCCGACGCAGCTGGCCGTTACCATGACAAACAACATCCATTTTAACGTGTTTTGGCTGACATTAATTGCAAAGCGCACACTTCCCATGGCTCCCAGCATGCTGCCAAAGGCGAGTATAAAGCCTGGAATCCACCAAACCTGACCCCGCAGCGCAAATACTGCCAAGGCCACAGCAGAAAAGATGCCTGTACAGACAGTTTTCAGGGCATTGGTTCTCACCAGGTCGTAGCGCAAAGCACCCGCTAGCGCCGTGATCAGAATGAAACCGACACCCGCTTGAACGAAACCGCCGTAGACGCCAGCCATAAACAGAGGAATGCCTGCAGCAGGATTGTCCTGCAATCTAACCGGTTCCGTGCCTTCGGGTGGCGCAACCGTATCAGGGCGAACAACCATAATGAGCGCCACCGAAACCATGGACACTAATAGAACCGGCTCAAGCACCCAAACCGGCATATATGACGCTAAAAGTGACCCTACTAGCGCGCCTAAGATCGTCGGCACAAGGACTGGCAGAATGGCTGATCGGTCGAGCCGATCCTGATCATTGAAGCCTTTGGCGCCCGTCAGTGACTGCACCAGGACACCAACCCGGTTGGTGCCATTCGCCACATCTGCGGGCATCCCCATCATCATCATTGCCGGAAGCGTCAGCATGCTGCCGCCACCAGCCAGAGTATTAATAAACCCAGATATGACGCCGACAAGAAACAGCAGGCTGACCATCACTATGGAAAGCTCATACTCCAAGCCACTTACTCCCTCGCGCTGCGGCTAATAAAAGACGCGGATAGTATAGACGTGCGTACATATTGTCACTTGCAATCCCGACACATCGGTCTATGATGGCCTGCACTATGAAGAACCAATTCAGCCAGCGCTTTAGCAACCCGGTCCGTTCGCCAGCAGGTCAAACTGCAGGTGATTGCTGGCTGGGTTATTACTTTTACGTCGTAAGCTAAATCGCTCAGCTATTCCTGGGCGGTTCACCCGCCTGAGAAAACCCCGACAGGCGGAAGCCCTCGGGGTTTTTTTTGGTTCATCAAAAAGTTAGACGACGTTAGACAGGACTTTCCTTATGAACGATGTACAAATGGACGACTTGAACGTGTTAAGTGAAGAAACACTGGTGACACCAGAAAAACTGAAAGCACTGGTTCCCGCTTCGGATCATGCACTGAAAACAGTGTCCAGCGGACGACTGGCCATCAAGAACATACTGAAGCGGCAAGACCCACGCCTGTTCTTGATTGTCGGCCCTTGCTCCATCCACGACATGAGTGCCGCGATGGAATACGCGGAGAGACTGAAGAAACTCTCCGAGGAAGTCAGCGATTCCCTGCTACTGGTCATGCGCGTCTATTTTGAAAAGCCCAGAACCACAACGGGATGGAAAGGATTCATCAACGATCCCAACATGAATGACTCGTTCAACATCACTGAGGGTCTCACTCGAGGCAGACAACTGCTGGTTGATCTGGCAGAGCTGGGACTCCCAACATCCACGGAAGCCCTGGACCCGGTGACACCTCAGTACATGCAGGATCTGATTTCGTGGAGTGCGATCGGGGCGCGCACCACGGAGTCGCAGACTCACCGTGAAATGGCAAGCGGCCTATCTTCGTCAGTGGGGTTCAAGAATGGCACCGACGGAGGACTGGAGGTTGCGATCAACGCCCTGCAATCCGTATCAGCACCGCATCGCTTTCTCGGCATCAATCACCAGGGTGAAGTTTCAGTGATTCATACCCGAGGAAACCAGCACGCTCATATCGTCCTGCGCGGTGGTGGCGGCCGCCCCAACTATGATTCCGTGAGCATCAGCATCTGTGAGCAACAGCTGCTTAAAGCCGACATTCCCGCCAACATTATGGTGGATTGCAGTCACGCCAACTCGAACAAAGACGCATCGCTGCAACCACTGGTGATGAACAATGTGGCCAACCAGATCGTTGAAGGAAACCAGTCGATTGTTGGACTCATGGTAGAGAGCCATCTGAACTTTGGAAATCAGAAGATCCCGGACAATCTTGCGGATCTGGAATACGGTGTATCGGTCACTGATGCTTGCGTGAGCTGGGAGACCACAGCTGAGATGATCCACTCGCTGCGTGACAAGGTGAAAGACCACCTGCCGGAGCGAAAACCTCTGTCGAGTGACAAAGAGGCAGCCGCCTAGCTCTCGGATTGATTGAAAACGGGCTTTCTTTTCTCAAGGAAAGCTCGCATGCCCTCCATTGAATCTGCAGTGCCGCGATTCAACGCAGCCGCCTTCATTTCGTCTTCAATTGATTCTGACTGAGTTTTCGTCTCAAAACCTACAATTGCATCAAGCATGGCTTTGACTGCCAATCGGGGTTGTGACGCCAGCTCTTCACCAAGCGCCTGAGCCCTCGACTTCAATTCGGAAACAGGAAGGACCTCTGTGACCAGACCAATGCGGTAGGCTTCTGCACCATCAATCTTTCTCCCGCGAAGAATCATATCAAGGGCGTAGGTTCTTCCAACAGTACGAGGCAGTCTGGCCGAACCACCCCAGGCAGGCACACTACCCAGATCCATTTCGGGAAGCCCAATCTGGGCGCCCGCGTCAGCGGCGATTCTGAAATGACACGCCAACGGCAACTCAAGCCCGCCACCCAAACAAAAACCATAAAGAGTTGCGATGGCCGGCGTGCCACCGGACTCGATCATATCCAGAACGCGATGGCGCTGGCCAAAAAATGCTTCCGGGCTTCCCGCGCGCTTGATGCCCTCCGGCAGCTGTTTCAAGTTCATGCCGGCGGAAAAATGATCTAGTCCTCCTCCCGTAAACACCATGGCCCTGATGCCTTCATCTGCGAGAATGTCCGGCAGCTGCTCTTCCAAACGGTCGATGTACTCAAGACTCATCAGATTGTAAGGCGCATCATTGATGCTGAAAGTCGCGACGTTATTCGTCACGGAATAGAGATAGGGATCAGACATTGTATTAACCAGCGATACGACTAAATTTGAGTTCCGGGAATCCACCATCGGCAGATTCGCGAAGGCGGTCATAGTAAACATCTGCCCCCCCGAAATAGATGAGCACCCGCGGTTTCTTGTCGGGGATATTGGCACCCATCATCCAAGAGTTTACCTTGTGTCCTTCTGCCATCAGCGTCTGCGCATGGATTTCCGCCGTGTGATCTGACCAGGCTTCTTCCGCCTCCTTCGTCGGCGTGCAGACTTCAAACCCCTCTTTCTCCATTTTTACGATGCAATCTGTAATCCACATGATGTTCTGCTCAATGGACGTCGGCAGATTGGCAAACGGCGCCTGGGGACCAGTGATCATGAAAAAGTTGGGAAAGTCAGCGATACAAACCCCCATGATCGACGCTGATTCGTTCTGCCATTTATCTTTCAAACTGACGCCGTGGCTGTCGTGGATATCCAATTTTTCTACGGCGCCTGTGTACGCTTTAAAGCCGGTGGCAAGTACGATGATATCGAATTCATAGTCGTTCTCCGTCGTTCGAATACCCTGCTCGGTAATCTCTTGCAACGGTTCCCGCTCATCGATATCAACCAGATGCACATTGTCTCGATTGAACGCTTCGAAATATCCATGATCCAGCGGTGGCCGTTTCGCGAACAACGGGTAACCTTTAGGTGTTAGCAGATCAGCAGTATCAGGATCATTCACCTTCTGCCGGATTTTGCTGGCAATGAAATCCGCTGCAGCTTTATTCGAATCCGCATTCGTCAGCAGGTCATCGAAGGTTTCGAAACAAAATCTGAAGCTGCCTCGAGGCCAGTGCTCCTCGAATATCTTCTGAACCTCTGCGGGCGGAGTGTCTTCTACTGTTCTGCCCACCGGACTATCAAACGCCATACCGAATACATGGTGACGACACTTGGCGAGAATCTCGTCGTAGTTGTCTTTGATTTCCTTTTCCCATTCGTCGGTCATGGGTTTCTGAACCGCCGGGAGAACGAAATTGGGCGTACGTTGGAACAGGATGACGCTTTCCGCTGTTTTCGCCATAACAGGGAGCATCTGAACGGCGGTCGCGCCTGCACCAACAATGCCGACACGTTTACCGGCGTAGTCCAGACCTTCTTGCGGCCAGCGAGCGGCATGAAAACAGGGGCCACTAAAGCTCCCGAGTCCCTTTATCTCAGGAATGTTGGGCTCCGAGATCATGCCTACCGCACTTATGAAATATCGACAGGTGTATTCGGAGCCACCGGCAGTTTTTACCCGCCAGAGACCCTTATCTTTTTCGAACTCCGCTCCACTGACTTCTGTGTTGAGCTGGATATGCGGCCACATATCAAATTTGTCCGCAACGAAGCGCATGTAACGATGAGTTTCTTCCCAACCTGGATATCGTTCCGACCAGGTCCACTCCTGCAGCAGTTCCTTGGAAAACGAGAGGCAGTAGTAGTACCCCTCGCTGTCCGTTGCTGCGCCCGGATATCGATTCCAGGTCCAGGTACCGCCGATGTCGGAGGCTTTATCGAACACCTGAATAGACAAACCCGCTTCACGCAGGTAGTGAATCAAGCCAAGACCCGCGAACCCAGCCCCCACAGCAATCACATCGAAGTCCCGCTCTTTGGTCATCGTTTACTCCCTCATCACCGTCTGTCAGATAGTGACACGAGACGGATAAACTCTACAAACACCGTAAAACGCTGCATGTTAAGGTGAATCCATGAAATCGCCATTGACCCTGGCCTTCACTCACGTTGCAGTAGCAACACTGGCTATTGTTGCTGCTTACTTCATGCTGCCCGGCTATCGGTCGAATCACCCGGTCAACCCAAAAGACTTCGATATACACGAGCAGGTCCAGGCACCTGAGCGACCTGCCCCACTGATTCGCCCCGAAGTCATGACTGAGCCTGTATCGATTGATGTCGATGACGGGCTCTTCGGACAACAGTACGCAGCTCATGAACTGGCTGCACAAAGCACACAAATAGAGCTTATCGAACTGCTGGATAAATATGTCGCCAGCGATGATCCATTCCACAGCGGCAATTTGGCGCTGGTCTTTCTCGAGCGGCTGATCGAAATCGATGTCGAGGCTGCGTTGGCTTATGCGGAAACTGCGCCATCTCAGAAGCGCCAGCTCCTGCTAGGTAGCGTCTACACCAGCTGGGCTCGAATCGATCCTGAATCGATGAGTCAAAGCTTCGCCGAGATACGGGACATGAGCACTCGATACCAGATCGGTGTCAGGCTTCTGATGGATCCTACGTTCGTTGCTTCCAACTACGATGACAGAATCAGAATGGCACTCGGCCCTCATGGCCTGGCTATCGTGCAACACACAGACAATATGCGCCGGTCTCCGGAGGAGTCCTTCAGAGCGGCTTTAAATAGCCAGGGTATGCGACGGTCCTCTGAAATCAGCCAGGCGTTGGGACGCTGGTACGAGTCAGATCCAGAAGCAGCCTTGAATGCGTTGGACGCACTCGATCCGAAAGATCAAATGGCCGCACTGGCTGGCGTTGTTGTGACAGCTTCACAATCCAGTTTCCTGGGCGGTTATGAACTGGTCCAGAAATATGCTCCTGAAAACCTGCAGCTGCTGGGTACGACGCTCTCGATGATGGTCACTGTCGATCCTGAACGGGGTCTCCCCTATCTTAAGAGACACTTCGAGGAAACGGGTAATGTTGGGCTGATGAGCCAGGCAATGATGGGATGGGCATCAACGGACATCACATCCGCTGTCGCCTATGTAAATCGCCTTCCCAATCACGTCCGGGCGAACATTGAGCCAACACTTGCGCACTACTATGTGCGAGAGAATCCCACCGAAGCAGTCGCCTGGGCCAGAAAGTCAGGCAGCCCGCAATTGATGCAGAGCGTCGCCAGCCGTCTCGCTCACACGGACCTTGGTGCAGCCGAACGATGGCTGAGTGAAGCAGAGAGCCCGGAGATTCAAGCAACCCTGCTGCGAGATATCGCACAACAGAAAACCCAGCTGGGTTTAGATGAGGCCATGAGCTGGTTAGACGATTACAAAGACAACCAAGCTTTTGACCAGGCAGCGATCACCATCATTTCCATCTACTCCCAAGCAGATCCGGAGCGCTCTGCGCAATTCCTAAGTGCCCTGGATGGGACTGAGGGATTGGGACCCGCGTATAACAGCATCGCCACAACCTGGGCCTACTCTGATACTGAATCCGCCGAAAACTGGGTCAGGTCATTACCGGCAGGACAAAACCGGGACTTTGCGACAATGGGTCTTATCCAGTCGCTGGCAATGAATAATCCTGAAGAGGCTGTGAGCTTGATTGATGATCTGCAACCCGAAAACCCGGATCGCATGAGGCAGTTCGTCGCGCAAAGGCTATATATGCAGAACGGCGATATAGAAACCGCAATCAGACTCACTGGATTGAAGGGAGAAACCGCTGAAGCTTTTCGCAACAACCCACCTGGTCGTGGGCAGATTCTTCACGCCGCGCCGAATGCAACAATTATCTCTGGCGGTTACTAGAAAGCCTATTTGAAGTAGGCGTTTTCAGTAACCGTGTGGTCAGTTACGTCGCGTACGCCTTTCAACTGAGGCAGCTGCTCTAGAAGAGTTTTCTCAACGCCGTCTTTCAGGGTCATATCGACCATGCCGCAGCCCTGACAACCACCGCCGAATTGCAAAACTGCCACTTCCTCAACCACTTCAACCAGATTGACCATGCCGCCATGGGAAGCAAGACCAGGATTAATCTGGCTGTGCAGGACATAATTGATTCGGTCTTCGATGGGACTGTCGTCGGATACCTGAGGCATCTTGGAATTTGGTGCTTTGATAGTCAGCTGACCACCCATGCGATCTTCCGCATAGTCCACCAGAGCATCAACCAGGAACGGCTGGCTTCGATCATCTATCCAGGCAGTGAAACCCTCATATTCGACACGCTCGTCTTCAGCCTGCTCCTCGCCCGGTCGACAATAAGCGATACAGGTCTCAGCCGTAGGCGTGCCTGGATCAGCAATAAATATGCGGATGCCCACGTCCTTGTCTTCCTGCTTGGCAAGCAGCTCGATAAGGTATTTCTGCGCTGACTCGGTGATCTCAACCATCGTGATCTTTCGACCTGTGCTCAAAGATTGTGCGTCCATTTTATCGAAAAGAAAATCCTTTAAAAACCATGGGTTTATTGTGACATTTTGAGATGAGAGGTGTTCAAGTTAGCCACGCAACATCTTCACCCAGCATGGTCAGCGGCGTTGGTAGAATTGCCGCGTTTTCGTACACCTGAGCAGTTGGAATGAGCGAGTTAAGACAAGCCCTCAATGAACGGATTCTCGTCATGGACGGTGCCATGGGCACCTCTATCCAGGACCTGAAGCTGAGTGAAGAGGATTATCGGGGCGATCGATTTGCCGATCACGACGGTCTATTGAAGGGTAACAACGAGCTTCTCACGCTGACGAGACCGGATGTTATCCGCGACATCCACCTGGACTATCTGCGGGCAGGTACGGATATTCTCGAGACCAACACCTTCACCGCAAACAGTGTTTCACAGGCCGACTATGGCACCGAGGCTCTGGTTTATGAGCTAAATCGCGCATCTGCCAGTCTCTGCCGAGACGCCGTCGAGCGCTACCTGAAAGAAGACAGTTCAAAACCACGCTGGATCGCAGGTGCCATTGGACCCACCACCCGCTCGGCAAGCTTGTCCCCCGATGTGAACGACCCAGGCTTTCGCAACATCACCTTCGATGACCTCGTTCTCGACTATGGTCTCTGCATTGAGGGGCTGATCGATGGCGGCGCGGACATCATCCTGATCGAAACCATTTTTGACGTTCTCAATTCGAAAGCGGCCATCTATGCCGCCCGTAAAGTGTTCCGTGAAAAAGGCGTTGTTCTCCCTATCATGGTTTCCGGCACCATCACCGACGCCAGTGGCAGGCTCCTGTCAGGTCAAACCACAGAAGCCTTCTGGGCTTCTATACGCCACGCGGATCCTGTATCGGTTGGATTTAACTGTGCGCTTGGGGCAGATGAACTTCGCCCCTATGTGGAAAATATCTCCAGAATCGCCAGCACCTTCGTGTCCGCATATCCCAACAGGGGTTTGCCTAACGAGTTCGGCGAGTACGACGAAACTGTTGAACACATGGTCACGGCCATGGAGGACTACGTCAAAAGTGGTCTCGTTAACATTATTGGTGGTTGTTGCGGAACAACACCAGAACACATTCGAGCTTTCAGTGAAATGGTCGAAGGCATGCCTGTTCGACAACCCGCAAATAATGCACGGGTTTCTCTACTGTCTGGCCTTGAACCTTTCTCGATTCGAGATGACTCCCTATTCATCAACGTGGGCGAAAGAACCAACGTTACGGGTTCTGCAAAGTTCGCAAGACTGATTCGCGAAGAAGATTATGAAGAGGCTTTGCAGGTCGCTCGCCAACAAGTTGAAAATGGCGCACAAATTATCGATATCAACATGGATGAAGGCATGCTGGATTCCAAAGCCGCGATGGTTCGATTTCTGAATCTCATCGCCGCCGAACCTGATATCAGCCGGGTGCCCATCATGGTTGATAGTTCCAAGTGGGAAATCATTGAGGCCGGACTGAAATGTATTCAGGGCAAATCAGTGGTGAATTCGATCAGCCTCAAGGAAGGAGAAGAACCGTTTATCGAACAGGCGAAAGCCTGCCTGGATTATGGTGCAGCCGTTGTCGTGATGGCATTTGACGAAAACGGCCAGGCGGACAACCTGGAACGCCGAAAAGAGATTTGTAAGCGCTCCTACGACATCCTGGTCAACGAGGTTGGTTTCCCGCCCGAAGACGTTATTTTCGACCCCAATGTTTTCGCGGTTGCCACCGGCATCGAAGAACACTGCCTGTATGGCAAAGACTTCATCGATGCCTGCCAGTTCATCAAAGACAACCTCCCCTATGCACATACGTCCGGTGGCATTTCCAACGTCAGCTTCTCATTCCGGGGTAATAACGCTGTCAGGGAAGCTATCCATGCGGTATTCCTCTACCACGCGGTAAAAGCGGGTCTCACCATGGGCATTGTGAATGCCGGTCAGTTGGCGATTTACGAAGAGGTTCCCGAGGAACTGCGTCATCGAATCGAAGACGTCATTTTCAACCGTCGAGAAGATGCAACGGAACGGCTCATCGAAATCGCCTCGGAGTTTGCAGGTACTGGTCAGAAAGAACAGAAAGAAGACCTGTCCTGGCGCGAAGCCCCTGTTGAAGAGCGATTAGCCCATGCCCTGGTCAAAGGCATTAATCAGTATATCGTCGAGGACACCGAGGAAGCACGATTAAACGCTGACAGGCCTATCCATGTTATCGAAGGACCTCTGATGGCGGGTATGAATCAGGTCGGCGATCTCTTCGGTGCTGGAAAGATGTTCCTACCTCAGGTTGTTAAAAGCGCACGCGTGATGAAACAGGCGGTGGCCCACCTTGTGCCTTTCATCGAGGCAGAAAAGACAGACGAAACGCGATCTAAAGGCAAGATCCTAATGGCGACGGTGAAAGGTGATGTCCATGACATCGGCAAAAATATCGTCGGTGTCGTGCTTCAGTGTAACAACTACGAGGTCATTGACCTCGGCGTCATGGTGCCCGCAGAAAAAATCTTGAAAACCGCGCAGGAAGAAGAGGTAGATGTGATTGGCCTGTCTGGTTTGATCACACCGTCACTGGATGAGATGGTTCATGTGGCGTCCGAAATGGAACGCCTGGATATCTCTTTGCCGCTGCTAATCGGTGGCGCAACAACATCAAAGGCACACACCTCGGTGAAAATCGACCCCTGCTACCATCAGGATGTGGTCGCCTATGTGCCGGACGCATCTAAAGCTGTGGGCGTTGCCTCTCAGTTGTTAAATCCAGAGATGAAAATAACCCTGCGCGCTGAGCTGGCAGAAGAGTACGAGAAGATTCGTATTCGCAACAGTAACCGTTCGCCGAAAAGCGACACGATGCGTTATGAAGACGCCGTTGCAAACGCTTCAGTGATCGACTGGGAAAATTACGAGCCCCCTGCCCCGAGTTTCACGGGAACCAAAGAGATCAGGGACTTTCCCCTTGAGGAACTGATTCCCTACATCGACTGGTCCCCCTTCTTCATCGCCTGGGAGCTGGCCGGCAAATACCCTGACATTCTGGAAGATGAGGTGGTTGGCGAGTCGGCAACACAGTTGTTCCACGATGCTCAGGCTATGCTCAAGCAACTCATCAAAAGCAAAGAACTGCAAGCGAATGCTGTCATCGGTTTCTGGCCAGCGAACAGTGATGGCGACGACATCGTTGTGTTCGAAGACGAGGACAGGAGGATTGAGAAAGAGCGCCTGCATCACCTTCGCCAGCAGATGAAGAAACCCAATGCGCAGCCTAACTTCTGCCTATCTGACTATATTGCGCCTGTTAACTCTGGCAAAGCAGACTACGTTGGGGGGTTTGTCGTGACCTCAGGCCTGGGTGTAGAGGAGATCGCGAAAGAATATGAAGCAGAGCAGGACGACTACAACGCTATCCTGGTCAAAGCGTTGGCTGATCGCCTGGCGGAAGCTTTTGCAGAAAAGATGCACGAACTGGTACGAAGAGAATACTGGGGCTATGCAGCAACAGAGGTCCTGAATAACGAAGAACTCATCAAGGAACGTTATCAGGGAATCAGACCAGCACCTGGATACCCCGCCTGTCCCGACCATACTGAGAAAGAAACGCTGTTTAACCTGTTGGACGCAGTGTCCGCAACGGGCGTTTCACTCACCGAAAACTTTGCCATGACGCCAGCTGCGAGCGTCAGCGGCTTCTATTTTTCACATCCAGAGTCGAGATACTTCGGTCTCGGGAAGATTGATCATGACCAGGTGAAAAGTTACGCCGAACGGAAAGGCATTGAAGTTCGAATCATGGAAAAGTGGTTGTCGCCTAACCTCAAGTACGCATAATGGCGGCCATGAGTGACTTGAATCGACAAAAAGACGATCAACAATCAGAAACCCCAGAAGTCCTGGGTGAACCCTCTCTCCTTGAGGTCGTCATGAGTGTCCTCGCGGCGGCACTCGGCGTTCAGAATGCAAAGAACCGTGAGCGCGACTTCACTAGGGGCAATCCCCTGGTCTTTATCGCCGCAGGGCTGATATTCACGGTCTTGTTTGTACTGTCCCTGGTTGGGGTCGTTTACCTGGTGCTGTAGATCAGCTGGTTGGCAGCCCGCTAAGCCAGTAGATAATGGTGACGACCGGGAGTACAACGACGGCTAATGCTGAAATGGCGTCAGCGAACGCGTCTTCATGGTTACTGTTTTCAGTTTCGTCGCTCATTTTTTCTCCACACAGGTTCAATTAGCGCGCGATTATACGTTCGAATCCAGAAGAATTCAGCATATCCATATATCGAAGTTTCTGTTCAAGATCAGGCCTTGAGCCGCTATATTAGCGCCCTTCCAAGAAGAGGCACCTCAGCCAGATGTACGTATACGATGAATACGACCAGAAAATGGTCGATGAACGTGTGGAGCAGTACCGGGACCAGACCGATCGTTTCCTCGCCGGAACGCTGTCCGCAGAGGAGTTCCAGCATCTTCGCCTGAGGAATGGTCTGTATATTCAACGTCTGGCCCCGATGCTGCGGATTGCGGTGCCATATGGCATGCTCTCTTCCACGCAGCTAAGAAAGCTTGCTCACATTACCCGCCACTACGATCGGGGATACGCCCACTTTACAACTCGACAGAACGTACAGCTGAACTGGCCGAAACTTGAAGAAGTACCCGATCTTCTGGCCGAGTTGGCGACCGTCGAAATGCACGCAATCCAAACCAGTGGCAACTGCATCCGAAACGTGACCTCTGATCAGTACGCTGGTGTCGCACGGGATGAAATTGAAGATTCCCGCCCCTGGGCAGAACTGATTCGACAATGGTCAACGTTCCACCCCGAGTACAACTGGCTACCGCGTAAGTTCAAAATCGCGGTAACCGGTGCAGAGGGTGACCGTGCTGCGGTCCAGGTACACGACATTGGTGTGCGTGTATTGAGAGAAAACGGTGAGACGCGTTTCGAAGTTCTTGCAGGCGGTGGTCTCGGTAGAACACCTATCATCGGCCCTGTGATCAAACAAAGTCTCGAGCCGAAACACCTGCTGACCTATCTGGAAGCGATCCTGCGGGTCTACAACCGTTATGGTCGACGAGACAACAAATACAAGGCGCGGATTAAGATCCTTGTGAAAGCCATGACCCCGGAAGTCTTTGCTCAAAAAGTCGAGGAAGAGTGGGTCCACCTGAAAGATGGTCCTGAGACACTGACTCAGGCAGAAATCGATCGCGTCAGAAAGCACTTCACAGCGCCAGCCTACGAAAAGCTGGAAGACCATGTGCCCGCGGTGGACGATCTGCTTGCAGACAACAGTGGCTTTGGCAACTGGGTCAAACAGAATGTGAAAGCGCACCGCCAACCGGGTTACGTCATCGTGAACCTGGCAATGAAACAGACGGGCATCGCGCCAGGTGATGTCACAGATGAACAACTTGAGATTATCGCGGACCTCGCCGACGAGTTCAGTTTCGGAGAAGTGCGTGTCACACACGAACAAAACGTCACCCTGGCAGACGTGCCGAAGAAATCGCTGCATGATCTGTGGACAAAGCTGGTGGAAGCAGAACTCGCCTCTCCTAATCTGGGACTTCTGACCGACATCATCTGCTGTCCCGGTGGAGACTACTGCTCTCTGGCGAACGCAAAATCCATTCCTGTCGCAGAGGCCATCCAGCGACAATTCGAGGATCTGGATTATCTGCACGATTTGGGTGAGCTCGACATCAACATTTCGGGCTGTATGAACGCCTGTGGTCACCACCACGTTGGCAACATCGGCATCCTCGGTGTGGATAAGAAAGGTGAAGAGTTCTACCAGGTCTCTATTGGCGGCTCTGGTTATGAAGACGCGAGTCTGGCGAAAATTCTGGGACCATCATTTGCCCAGGATGATGTTCCTGGCGTCGTCCAGAAACTGGTAGATGTCCACCTGGAGCATCGACAAGGCGAAGAGCGATTCATCGATACTTACCGTCGACTCGGTATCGACCCATATAAGGAGGCGGTGTACGCGACATGGGAAGTCTGATCAAAAATAACACGGTACTAGAAAGTGATGAGGTCACTTTCCTGACCCTGCAGGAGTATCTCGACTCTGATAATCGGCCTCAAGCTGTGTGGCTCGATGCCGGTGAAGAAATTGAAGCAATCGCCGATTTTCTAGACGACATTACAGCGATCGCACTGAACTTCCCTGCTTTCTCGGATGGGCGCGCTTACTCCACAGCTGCAGTCCTACGACGACACCACAATTACACGGGTGAAATTCGAGCGATTGGCGACGTCAGACTTGATCAACTGGAACAGATGGCGCGCTGTGGCTTTAATGCCTACCAACTGGCAGACGGTCAAAACGCTGACCAGGCACTCAAACGAATCGAAGGGTTCTCAGTCAGCTATCAGCAGACGATTGACCGCGACCCCCTGTTTAGACATCGCGCATAAACAGGGTAACATCATGCGCTAGCCATCGACGCGAGCTCTGATGGGTTCTGACCCTTTCATATTTTCGTTTTTCCTGATTTTTGCCTGCGCCGGCATTCTGGCGACGCTCGCGCTATTCACACGCCAACCTCTTATTGTCGTCTACATCATCACCGGCATGATCCTGGGGCCTTCAGGGGTTGCCTTCATCGACAACCCGCAACTGATCAGCAGTACAGCGAAGTTCGGCATCATCTTCCTGCTGTTTCTCCTTGGTCTAGACATGCAGCCTGCCAAACTTATCAATACGCTGCGCAGTTCAATGCTGGTGGGACTCAGCAGTTGCGTCATCTTTTTCATAGCCGGCGCTTCGATCGCGTTCGCCTTCGGGTACACACAGACCGAAACTGTGATCATTGGTGTGGCAATGATGTTCAGCAGCACAATCATTGGGATAAAACTGCTTCCCACGACCGTCTTGCACCATCGCCGCACCGGCGAGCTTATTATCAGCCAGCTACTCATTCAGGACCTGGTGGCCATTATTGTGCTCCTGGTTGTCGCGGGCGGCTTTTTGGAATTCAGCGGCGCTTCTAAGATTGTGCGGGTATTGGTCAGCCTGCCGCTACTTATCCTAGGCGCATGGGTCTTTGTGAAGTACGTGATGCTGCCTCTACTGGAGAAGTTCGATGCGTTCCACGAGTACATTTTTCTCATTGCGATTGGTTGGTGCCTGGGTCTTGCAGAGATGGCAGAACTCCTCGGACTGTCACTGGAGATTGGCGCATTTGTCGCTGGTGTCACCATCGCCACCAGTCCTATCGCGCTCTATATTGCGGATCACCTGAAGCCACTGCGAGACTTTTTTCTTATCCTGTTTTTCTTTTCCATTGGCGCTGGATTCCATATGGCGCTGCTGGCTGACGTCATCCTACCGGCTCTGTTTCTCGCCGGCGCGATGCTGGCGCTCAAACCAGTCGTTTTCAGGTTCCTGTTAAGGGGGATGAGCGAATCAGATCGATTGGGTTGGGAGACTGGCTTCAGGTTGGGTCAGATCAGCGAGTTTTCGCTTTTGATTGCATTTATCGCCACGGCAGAAAACCTGATCGGAAATCACGCTTCACACCTGATTCAGGCGACAGCCATTTTGACTTTCCTGGTGTCTTCCTACCTGGTGGTGTTCCGGTATCCAACTCCCATCGCAGTCACCGACGAGTTACGCCGAGACTAGTCCGCTTACTGAGCGAGATAACCTACGATCGTCAGCACAACCGTGTAGGGAAACGCCATGACCACCATCTTGATGTAACCGAGACGTATCACTGGCGCTAAAGCTGATGTCAGCAGAAACAGGAACGCAGCCTGACCGTTTGGCGTCGCGACAGAAGGCAGGTTGGTACCGGTATTGATACTGACAGCCAGGGATTCGAAGTGCTCCCGTGATATCTCACCGGCATCAAAGGCGGCTTTCACCTCATTGATATAAACCGTTGCCACAAACACATTATCCGAGATGGCAGACAACAAACCATTTGCCAGGAAGAAGGCACCCGGTTGCGCATCGATCGGCATCGTCAGCACCCATTGAATCACAGGACTGAAAAGATGAAGGTCATGGATCATACCGACGACCACAAAGAAGATGCACAATAGAGACACAAATGGCAGAGATTCCTCAAAGGCATGACCGATTCGATGCTCCTCATTAATCCCTGTCATAGCCGTTACCAGCACCAGCAAGCTAAGCCCAATCAGGCCCACTTCCATGAGGTGCAATCCCAACCCAATAACCAAAAGCACGCCGCAGGCACCCTGTACCCAGAGCCCATAAACTTCACGAGGCTGACGCTTTTTGTCTTCTTCTTCGACGTATCCTCGCAGAATCTCCCGGATACGGGGGTCGAGCTTCTGCCCATAGCCAAGCACACCGGAAAACTCCAGTGCCACACAGGTTATGAATCCAGCGATCACTGCCGGTATGGTGACGTGAGACATGACGATCACAAACTCAACGAATTCCCAATCCAATTTGTCAGCGATCAGCAGGTTTTGAGGTTCACCCACCATCGTTGTTACACCCCCAAGCGCGGTGCCAACAGCGCCGTGCATGACAAGACTTCGGATAAAACTACGGAAGTTTTCCAGTACGTCGCCTCCCAATTCTTCAGGGTCGTCGCCGCCATCATGATCGAGGTCTGAGTTTTGCGTCGAATGGATACGTTCATACACACCATAAAGTGCGACAAATACCGCAATCAGAACCGCTGTTACGGTAAGCGCATCCAGAAACGCAGAAAGAAAAGCCGCCATAACGGAGAACATCAGCGACAACAAGACCTTGCTTTGCACCCCAACGATTAACCGCGCAAACAAGAAGCTGAGCAAAGGCTTCATGAAGTAGATGAAGCTGACCATAAAAATCAGCAGTGCTAGCACACCGAGATTGGCCTGAATTTCGTGCCAGACGGTATCAGGTGTCGTTAGTCCCAGGGCGAGGATTGCCAGGGCGAGAATACCCCCGCTTTGCAGGGGATAACACTTGAGCGCCATCGCCAGCGTAAGGATAAACATCAAAAGAAAAAGCCATCCAAGAATGGTGTCGCCAACCAAAAACTTGAGGGGCACACAAACCAGCAGGAACAGCAGAATGGCATTTTTAAACCATTGGGGGCTGTTGCCCAGAAATTCGTTATACGCAATCCGAATCATGTTTATCCTCAGGTGAGACCCGTTATAAAACAACCAGTGTTCGACCGGTGACGCCACCGGCGAATATGCGATCAATCTCAGCAGACAGACCACCGAGACCGATTTCAACAACCATGTCTTCCAGACCAGGGACCTGCCAGTCACTGGCAAGGCGTCCCCACACCCGACTTTTCTCGGCAATAGGCAGCTCTACGCTGTCGACACCCAGCACATTGACATGACGCAAAATGAAAGGAAGTACGGTGATGTTGAACGCTGGCGACGAGACCAAACCACAGATAGCAACGCTGCCACTGTGTTTCAAGCCTTTAATGACGTTACTCAGTGTTTCCCCGCCGACCGTGTCCACGCCGTGAGCGTAATCTTCAGCCGCTACAGGGCGAGGGTTTTCAGCACCAAGCTGATCCCTGTCGACAACCGAGCTGGCACCCAGGGACTTAAGATAGTCATGTTTATCTGCTTTGCCGGTGCTGGCCACTACTTCAAAACCCTGGCTCGCAAGCAGTGCAACAGCAACAGAACCTACTCCACCCGTAGCACCGGTCACGACGACAGGACCATCGTCTGGTTTCGCGCCCATACGCAGAAGTTTGTCAAAGCAAAGCGCTGCCGTTAACCCTGCGGTTCCGATTATCATGCTGTCACGCAGCCCCATGCCGGAGGGTAACGGTGTAATCCAGCTACCGGGAACACGAATATATTCCCCATATCCACCTGGCGTGTTCATGCCCAAGTCAAAACCGATCACGACGACCTCGTCGCCTTCCTTGAAATCGCCATTGCTTGATTCGACAACCGTGCCGGCTGCATCAATCCCCGGTGTATGCGGATAATTTCGAGTGACCCCAGGCATACCCTTGGCTGACAGGGCGTCCTTGTAGTTGAGGCTCGAATACCGAACTTTGATAAGCACTTCACCTTCCGGCAGATCGTCAATAGATCGCTCTATGATGCTGTGATTAATAGTGTCCTCGCTCTTCTCTACCCAGAAGGCTTTAAAACTGGTCAAGGGACTCTCCTGTTGCTCTTATTATTGAATGGTCAGGTTAGTGTGTTGCTGTTCGACAGTGGGAGAAACGAGTTTAGTCACTCTCTCAAAAACTCGATCGATTCGATTTTTGTGCTGAACAAATTTTACCAAGTAGACGTCTCTGGTCTCACACTGATCAACGATATATTCATCGCTGGTCTTAAGCTCATCGACCAGGTTTCGTTCCAATGCCCTGGTACCAAACCATGCTTCCCCCGTTGCCACTTCATCTATGTTCAACTGAGGCCGGTTCTCTGACACCAATTCTTTAAATAGCGCATGAACATCTTCAAGTTCCTCTACAAACTTTTCCCGGTCTTGTTCAGTGTTTTCGCCGAAAACGGTTAGCGTTCTCTTAAATTGACCAGCAGTTAAGACTTCAACGTCGACGTCGTTCTTTTTGAGAAGGCGGTGAAAGTTCGGCAGCTGCGCAATCACACCAATCGAGCCCAGCAGAGAGAAAGGCGCAGCAATAATCCGGTTGGCAACTGATGCCATCATGTAACCGCCGCTGGCGGCAACTTTATCGACTGCAACAGTGAGCGGTATTTCCTTGTTTCGAACCCGTTGCAGCTGAGATGCGGCAAGACCATAGCCATGCACGACGCCGCCTGGGCTTTCCAGGCGTATCAGCACTTCATCCACTTTTTCGGCAACGGCGAGCACGGCAGTAATCTCCTCCCGAAGTCCAGTGACACTGCTCGCCTGAACATCACCCTTGAAATCAATGACAAAGGTTCTAGGCCTCGGCCCCTGACCCGCCTTCGCCTCCTGCTTTAGAGACTTCTGCTTTTCTTTGGTTTTCTTCTTAACCGCCTTTTCGTCTTTCTTCCTGTGCTCAGGATGAAGCACGACGGTTTTTAGGCTGTGTGTGATCGCTTCCAGCGCATCATTCAGGCTTTTAACTTCAATATGTCCCACTTCTGGTTCTTTCTGCCGCTGACTCATTCCAAAAATCGCGGTAATCACGATCAGAATAACAACCAGAACGGTGACTGATTTCGCGAGAAACAGCCCATACTCAAGCAAAAACTCCAACATTATTCCCTTACTTAATCGTGAACGTTACGGAACGCGGAAAAACGGCTCATCCTAACATACTCGACGGTACTCCAACGTTATAATCACTCGATGCGCCCCACCCTCACGTCAACTGCCCTACTCTTGATACCGGTCGTGGTGATCCCACTGATCGCTTATGCATTGACAATGCCCGGTAGCATCACGCTTGAGGACGCAGGCCTATTTCAGATGGTTTGCACCCAGGGTGGGCTGTCTCATCCACCCGGATATCCTCTATTTACACTCGCCTGTCAGAACTTGCTGATCTCTGATCACATTCAGGCAGGGAATATGATCAGCGCGGTCTTCGGCGCTCTGACGATCGCTGTGTTCTATCTTCTGATGAACCGGTATTTCGATACTGCCATAGCAGCAACCGCCGCGCTTACCTACGGCTTCAGCCTGACCTTCTGGCAGCAGTCGATCATCATTGAGGTCTATACGCTAAGCGCGCTGCTCTTTTACCTCACGTGGCTCACACTCTCATCCTTCGTTCAATCAAGGGACCGGCACTACTGGTTTATCTCCTGCTTTATTTTTGGTCTCGCGCTGAGTAATCACTGGCCACTCATGTTGTTGGCGACACCCGCTCTGATTGCGGTTGTCTGGCCGATACTGCGCCATCACTTTGCAGACCTGATTCAACCCAGACCGCTCATGATCGCATTAGTTTCTTTCACGGCTGGTTTATTGCCTTACAGCACACTGATCTTTTCCGATGGTAGCGGATTTGGTGTGTTCGGAGCGGTGACTGACCGATCCGATTTTTTTGACTATGTATCGAGGGCACCATACAACGATCATCATCTGTCTGCAGACTGGCTTGATAGGGCTGAGTACCTTGCCTGGCTCGCCCCTGAAGCGTTGAACCAGCTAGGCATCCCTGTTGGGATTGCAGCCCTTGGCGGTCTTGCTCTGATGATAAGAGATCGTCACGAACTGCTACTCCCCAGCCTGCTCAATCTCGCTGGCGGTACAATCATCCTGGTTTTGTTATTAGGCTTTGAATTTGATGCGAGAGGTCGATCGATATTCCAGCCCTACCCTATTATTGCGTGGGGCTCCCTGACGATGTGGTTAGGCTATCTGCTTTGTTCTTTGAATCGAAGTCTGGAAAGACCGATCATGAAATTTGCACTGCTTATTGCGACTGTCGCCGCTGTCAGTTTGGCGAACCTGCCGTCCACATATCGCGGAGCTGACCGGTGGGTTGAGGACTACTTCACAAGCATGCTGTCAGCATTACCCCAAGATGCCGTACTGTTTGTCGACGGAGATCTGCTTTCCTTCCCCCTGGGGTACCTGCACTTTGTGGAGAAACAGCGAACCGACATCAGCTTGCTCAACTGGAGCAGCCTCACCTTCCCGAATCGGCTATCTCCTGCCATGGCGACTAAAAAAGAGAAAGAAGCCACGATTATAGAGTTCGTTTCAAGAACAGAACGCCCCGTATTCGTGGTTGAGCCAACTCTGGCACCGCTCACTCACTATGGCTGGTTCAGCCAGGTAAATCGCAACCCATATGTGCCGAGCAGGATATCCGGCGAAGCGGAAACTGCACTGGAAATGGTGATGAATCGTTACTTAACGAATGAACTGAACCAGCAACAGGAGTTTGAGCTTGCAGATTTTATCCTGGCGTCATTCACTCGGATGTACATCGTGCAGCAGGCATCGGGCAATCCGCTTGACGCGATGCAGGGTCAACGGTTCCAATCGCTTCTCGCCACTTTTCCGGGAAAGATGGTACTGATGCAGCATGAACTGACGTCGAACCCCGAGCCGAATAAACAAATGCTCGAGGAAGTGCTTGCCGACACGATGAATCAAATTCCAGCCTATCTACCGAAAGCAAAACAAAGGTTATTGTATGCGGTGGCCGATCGTATAGCGGCGTTGCCGGATTCTCATTCGAGGGGCTAGACTGATTTTTATGAGCTTGAGCAACGAACTAAGAAAGATACACGCGGAGTTGGCGCCTCACTTCAATCCATCCATCCTCCAACGTGAGGCAACGGTATTTCAGATGAAGTTCGATACTGGGGATGCATTCTATCTGGTTGTCGATGCACAGAGGTTCGGCTTTATTGAAGGCTCTTCAGAAGCGCCTACCCTCACCCTGTATATCGACAAACCTGAGACCCTCTGGGACCTTTTGAAGGGAAAAACGAACAGCATGGCGGCATTCATGGATGGCCGATACCGCTCTGATGGCAACATTGTCCTTAGTCAGCTGCTTCTATATCTGTTTGCGCACAATGATCCTGTTGTCGCCTATGAGGTCCAGGACTAGTCGTTGAAGCCGCGTTCCGCCAGATAGGCATCAATCAGCCATCTGGAGATGGCAAATTTACCAGGGATGTTCGGCAGCTCTGCACAACCAAACCATTTTGCCTCTGCGATCTCATCCTGCTGACAAACAATAGCGCCGCTTTCGTATTCTGCGTGAAAACCCAGCATCAGAGAGTTTGGAAATGGCCATGGTTGACTGCCGCGATACCGAAGATTGCCGACCCTGACACCCACCTCCTCTTCCACTTCACGTCTGACGGTTTCCTCTATGGACTCGCCCGGCTCTACGAAGCCTGCGAGCGTACTGAAAAGGCCCTCAGGAAACATATGATTTCGCGCCAACAGGACCTCATCTTCCCTATGAACAAGCACGATGATGGATGGAGAAAGCCTTGGATAGAAGTTAATACGACATCGCTCGCAAACCATTGAGCGATCCCCTTCATTTTCAGTCGTTGGTGAACCGCACTTACCGCAATACCTATGCGTTCGAAACCAGTCACACAACTGAAGCGATCTTCCCGCCAGGTTGAATAAGGTGTTGTTGATGCGGCCAAGATTCATCCGCAAGTTAGCAAACTCATGCTCTCCTTTCTCCGGAGCTTCCACCGCGTAGCAAGGTTGATTGCCCAGATGCCCCATGAAGTGAGACCTGGCATCCTCAAGATGACTGACTTCTTCTTTCGTTACTGGACGCCAGTTACCGTCATCGCCAAAAGACTGTCGCAAATCGTTGCCATGACAAACGAAATACAGACCATCTCTATCAGAAGGTATTCCTCCTGCGAGAAAACCAAAGTCGGGTTCCGGCCACCGATAAGTCATGCCTCGGCCTCGCCGCGCGCACGCCAGACGGCACCATTTTCCGATGTTTTCTCCAGCGCATCCAAACGTTCCTCGTGTGCTGCCATTTCCTCGACATTGGCTTTGATCACCCGCAGCTCAGGTCGATCGCTATCCAGTCTGGCAATAGCAGACTTCTTCGTGGACGCCTGAGATTCATCTCCAAGCCCGAGCGTGACCTGGCCGCCGGTTAACAACAGATATACATCGGCAAGAATTTCAGCGTCCAGCAAAGCGCCGTGCAGTTCGCGCTGAGAATTGTCCACGTTGTAACGCTTGCAGAGCGCATCAAGATTATTCTTCTGACCGGGATGTTTGTTGCGCGCGAGTTCCAGACTGTCCACAACTGAACAGTATTCCGTAATCCCACCGAGTTTCGGATTCAACAACCTCATTTCCTGATTAATAAAAGCAACATCAAATGCGGCATTGTGAATGATGAGCTCACTGCCGTTCACAAACTCCAAAAATGCTTCCCAGACGTCGTTGAATACTGGTTTGTCATTCAAGAACTGGCTGGTAATGCCGTGAACTTCGAGCGCACCTTCATCAATATCCCGTTGCGGGTTTATGTACTGATGGTAGTGGCGGCGTGTCAGCTTTCGATCAATGATCTCTACGCAGCCAATCTCCAAAATGCGATGACCTTCCTGGACTTCCAGCCCCGTTGTTTCCGTATCAAGAACAACCTGTCTCATTTACTCCCCGCTACCCAATAATTCATCAATACCGCGATTCGCCAGCCCATCCACGCGTTCGTTCTCAGTATGACCGCTGTGCCCTTTCACCCAGTGCCACGCTACCTGATGTTGTTGCGCTAAAGCATCGAGGCGTTCCCAGAGATCGCGATTTTTAACAGGCTGTTTGCTGGCTGTTTTCCAGCCCCTGGCTTTCCATGCGGCAATCCACTCAGTGATACCTTTACGAACGTACTGCGAATCCGTCGTGAGCGACACCTTTGACGGGCGTTTTAGAGCATCCAGGCCCTCGATGGCCGCCAAAAGCTCCATTCGGTTATTGGTCGTTTCTTTTTCACCGCCCCAGAGCTCTTTTTCGGTATCGCCAGAGCGCAGCAATACGCCCCAACCACCCGGCCCAGGATTGCCACGACACGCTCCGTCGGTGAAGATTTCTATAGGACTACTCAGAATTGTTCCCAGGATGTTCGACGCTCGTTAAACCGTCATGTTTTACTGATCGAACGACACTGAGTCGACCGAAGCCTCGACTGGTTTTCCATACGGGTCTAATAGAACGAACGGAGCCGACATGTTTCCGCGCCACGATGACATAAACGCCACCCACCGGCAGGTTGAGGTTCCTGCTCACACCCTGGGAGTAGTCGTTGACCTGCCCAATTAATCTGGAGACGGGTGGCCTGTAGATCGCATACTGTGCTCGGTCAATCTTGAAGTCTAGCAGGTTAAGCCAGTCCATCAGCCTTCCAGGCCCAATGTAATGCCCATTCCAGGGTGAAGTTTGTTTGAACTGCAGGGCCGAACGCCACAGGCCCCATAAACTCCAGGGGTTAAATCCAACAATCACGACATGCCCCATCGGCAGGGTAACTCTGCCAATCTCTTTAAGAATTTCTTGTGGCGCGTCAGCGAAATCAAGAAAGTGATGCAGAACCGCAACATCAATGCTGTCATTCTCGAAGGGCAGCGACGTTGGCCGACCGATGACCGGATTCTTCTGAGCATCCACGCTTTCAGAATCGAGTGCTAACTGAATCTTTGTCTGTACCGGACTTGATGAAAACAGGGGACGATTTTGAACACTTAGCTGTACTAGATTGTAGCCAAAGAACCCGGGCAGCAGCTGGTCCAGAACTGCCAGCTCAGTATTCAGTACGTGGATTCCCAAAGGCGATTCAAACCAGCGGAGGAGTTCTTCCCTCGCAGGCCTGGCTTCTGGTTTCAAGGACGAAAAGGTGTTTTGCATGTCAACCTATTCATAACGGCTTTTACTATTATAATGCTACTTGCAACAAACACGGAACGTTCCTGCAGTCTTCACATGATATCCCCTGTTTTTTCAAATGCAGCAGCCTTGCTGGCTTGCCTTGCGCTTGCTGGATGCATGACCAACGAATCGGTCCTGCCCCGGTCAGAAATCGCACCAGAGCAAAACGCCCCGCCCAGCAATGTCCTCTCACCAACAGCGCCCGAGTTAATGCGCAAGGGTGAGGATGCACCGACGGAGCCCCAGGACATTGAAGCTCAACGGGTCTCGGTTGAGTCAAAAATTGACGTTCAACCGGCAGATATGTGGGCGCGAATGCGCAGCGGCTTCACTTTGCCACGCGAGACCGACAGAAAACGAGTGTTCAACGAGCTTCGGTGGTATGTCAATCATCCAGAGTATGTGGCGCGTGTTGCGAGACGGGCGGGACCTCATCTGCACTACATCATCGGAGAATTGGAACGCCGTGAAGTACCCCTGGAGTTTGCCCTGCTGCCCATTGTGGAAAGCGCGTATGATCCCTTCGCCTACTCACATGGACGAGCGGCAGGTCTTTGGCAGTTTATTCCCGGCACTGCAAGGGTTTACGGCCTGAAAATCGACTGGTGGCAGGACAGTCGAAGAGATGTGCGTGCCTCAACCACCGCCGCGATTGATTATCTTGAATACCTGCACAAGATGTTCGACGGCGACTGGTTGCTCGCGCTGGCCGCCTACAATGCAGGCCAAGGTAACGTCCTGAATTCTATTCGTCGCAGCAACTTACCTAAAGACGAAGTGGACTTCTGGTCTATCGAGGTACTGAAAGAAACCTACACCTACGTGCCTAGATTACTCGCAATCAGCGAGATCTTTGCCAACCCTGAGAAGTACCACATCACATTACCTGATATGGAAGACAAGCCTTACTGGGAAGTTGTAGAAACGGGTGGCCAGCTCGATTTACACAAAGCAGCGGTAATGGCTGGCATTTCCGATGAGGAACTTTACACGCTGAACCCCGCTTTCAATCAATGGGCAACACACCCAGAGGGCCCCCATGAACTCCTTATACCGATCAGCCAGGCAGCGCAATTCAGAGACGCACTGACTGACCTGCCAGCGACTGAAAGACTGTCCTGGAAGCGCCACAAAATTCGATATGGCGAAAGCCTGGGCTCTATTGCCAAAAAATACCGCACGACCGTGGACACGATTCGCAGTGCTAATGAAATATCAGGTAACACCATTCGGGCCGGCGAATCACTGCTGATACCCGCGGCATCGCCCAATGTTGATTACACCATGACGTCCAAGGGCAGACTGGCTGCCCGACAAGCAAGCCTTGAAAACAAGTATGGGGCCGAACCGGCTATTTATATCGTGCAACCTGGAGACAGCTTGTGGGAAATATCAAGAAAGTTTGATGTTGGCATGCGGGAACTGGCCAAATGGAATGGTATGGGTACAACGGGTCTGTTGCACCCAGGAACCGAACTCAAAATCTTCAAACACAACAAGAGCCAGGTTACGGGCGTAGCCAAACCGATGAGAAATAGACAGGTAAGACGGTTAAATTACGAAGTACGAAGCGGCGAATCGCTCTCGAAGATTGCAAGCAAGTTCAACGTTTCAGTTCAGAACATTGTTGCCTGGAACAAAAAGGTGGACGGTCAAAAGTACATCCACCCAGGGGACCGTCTGACGCTCTATGTGGACGTCACTCAGTTAATCAACTAGTCCCCTTCCGTGTTGATCCTGGCGGTTTCGTTCAGGCTTCGCTCAAACTCGTTAAAGTCAGCTAAACCCAACTGAGACGCCATGCTCTGGCGCAACCCGGCAATTTCAGCCTCCATAAGCTCAGGTACAGGCTTGTTCTCGACCCTTGAAACACGAACAATCAGACCATCACCGTTCTGCATAGTGGATGCACCTAATGATTCTTTATTCGCAGCGGGCCTGGGCAACTTGAACGCAGCGCTCAATACCTGTGGGTTAATCTCCTGAGTAAAGCGCGTCGCGCCAGGCGCCAATGACCAGGCGAGCCCGTATTCGTCGGCGACGAACTGAGCCAGCGAACCGCCTTCTATGGCAGCGACGATGTCTTCCGCCCTGCTCTGTGCAAGATCAGTGGCCTTCTGGCGCTGCAGGATAAATCTGATGTCTTCGCTCACCTCGCTGAGAGCTCGTGTCTCACTTGGGTTGTGCTCTAGCACTCGAATACCGACGAGATGATCCTCTGACAACTCGATAAGATCGCTGTTGTTGCCATCCAGCAGAACGTCAGGACTGAACGCGGCATCAGAGACGTTTTCATTACCCATCAAGAAGTGATTAGCCGCTCGGGTCAGATGGCCTGTCGTCTGAATTTCCAGACCAATCTCTTCTGCCGGCACCTCAAGATCAATACTCTCGAACAACAATTCTGCCAGACGGGAAGACATCGAAACAAAGTCTTCTTCCGTGGCTGACAGTCGATAGGCGATCTCGACTTCCACTCGAACGTCTTCGAGTTCAGGCTGAACGGCCTCTTCGATATCCAAAACTCTAATAATATGGAATCCGATTTCCGTCTCGACTGGTTCTGAAACCTCATTCATGCCTAGGTCATAGGCAACCGCTTCAAACTCAGGGAAAAAGGTGCCCTGCGGATTGAAGCCCAGATCACCACCAGTTTCACTTGAGCCAGCATCATCAGACACTTCCTGAGCAAGATCAGCGAAGTTTTCTCCGTCCAGGATTCGCTGGTACACGGCCGCTGCCTGGCTCTTGGCATCATCGACAGTGACATCATCAGACACCTCAATCAGTATGTGGGCCACCCTGCGGGATTCATCCGTGGCATAGTCTGCACGAATTTCCGAGAAATACAGCGCCAGAGCTTCTTCATCGATTTCCAGGTCGGCGGCAAGCTCATCGTGCTTTAATTCAACGAACTCTATGTTCACCGTTTCATCCGTAACGAAGTCTGATGTGTTTTCTTCATAGTAGAGCTGGATGTCTTCATCCTCGACAATAACTTCGTCGATCAGGTCCATCGCTGAAATTTCAATGAAGGCAATATCTCGAGACTGGGACAACAATGAGCCGTATCTTTTGCTTTCTTCTTCGATCAGGAAAGCAGAGCTTCGAATGCCGGTTAGCAGTTGATCGAACAATTTGTCGGTACGGAGTTCATCGCGATAACTCAGGGGCGTGTAACCGGCACTGCGGATCACATTCTGAAACTGATCGCCATTGAAAACGCCATCAAGTTGAAACATGTCGGTAGATACAATATCTGCATCAATCGCAGCATCGCTGTAATACAGACTAAATTCGTCTGCTGCCTGAGACAGCAGGGCTCTGGAAATCAAACCTTCCAGAACATTCGCTCGCAGTTCGTCTTCGTTAATCTGGTCGATCGGAATGCCTCGTGCGAGTAACAATCTTCTGTTTCTCTCGACGGCAAACTCCATCTCGGCCTGGGCGATTTCTGAACCATTCACGGTAGCCACCTTGGGTACCGGGGCCAGGAAAGTGGTAATAGAACCAAAGCCAAAAAGTGCAAAGACGATGATTATCAGTCCAATGATGACCTTTGCGAGAATACCCTCGCTGCCATCGCGCATCTTCTGAATGACCATTTGTTCCTCTCTTCTTACTGCGGTCCTTCCGACCTGTTTTGGGGTGGCCTATTGTAGACCATAAAAAAAGGCGTATCTCAGAGATACGCCTTTTTTTGTGTGTTTCCTATGGTTTTTATTGTTATTCGTTACCCTATCTCAGCGGCAATATTCATTCGATCAACAGTGATCAATTCACTGCGTCTTTAAGGGCTTTACCTGCCTTGAAAGCTGGTACTTTCGCTGCTGAGATTTGAATTTCTTCACCAGTCTGCGGGTTTCTGCCTGTTCGTGCTGCACGATCTCGAACACTAAAAGTGCCAAATCCTACCAACACAACTGAGTCGCCTTTTTTCAATGAATCCGTAATCGAATCAATCATTGAATCCAGCGCTCGGCCAGCAGCTGCCTTAGTGATATCGGCGGATGCTGCAATGTTTTCAATCAGCTCTTGTTTATTCACGCTCTACCCCTTGTTAGTGGTCTGTTGTAGTGATTTTTTGATGTTTCGCATGTCCATATGCGGTAACCCTGTGCCTCGTATTTTTATACCCTCTGAGGCCCTCATATTCAAGGTAAAACTCGCTAATGAGCGCTAATTCTGGGGGTTTCGCCGGATTCTGAGTTTTGCTCTGCATCACTACTTGCCTCGGAATCAGTTTCCTCTTCAAGGGGTTCCGGCATTCTTTGCAATGCCACCTCAAGCACTTCGTCAATCCACTTGACTGGAATGATTTCAAGATCACTTTTTATGTTGTCGGGAATGTCTTTCAGATCCCTCTTATTCTCATCTGGAATCAAAACCGTCTTAATGCCACCTCGATGTGCGGCAAGAAGCTTCTCTTTGAGGCCGCCTATCGCCAACACCTGACCCCGCAGTGTTATTTCACCGGTCATCGCCACATCAGAACGAGCTGAAATGCCGGTGAGTACAGAAACCATTGCAGTGCACAACGCAATACCCGCGCTTGGACCATCTTTCGGTGTCGCACCTTCCGGCATGTGGATGTGCAGGTCATACTTTTCATGGAAATCCTTGCGAATACCAAGAACGTTAGATCGGCTTCGGACAACGGTTGTCGCGGCCTGTATGGACTCCTGCATAACATCACCGAGCGAACCCGTTCTAATGTGACGCCCCTTCCCGGGTACCGCTACGGCTTCAATTGACAGCAATTCACCACCAACGCTGGTGACCGCTAAACCTGTCACCTGTCCTATCTGGTCTTCTTCTTCCGCTAAACCGAAGTTAAATTTACGGACCCCGGAATATTCCTCCAGACGCTCAGGGGTCACTTCAATGACACCCTCACCTTCCGTTTCATTGAGCGCGGTTTCTTTAACCACTTTACGGCATAGCTTTGCGATTTCCCGTTCCAGACCTCTTACACCAGCTTCGCGGGTGTAGTAACGAATCAGATCGGTAACGGTGTTATCACTAATCGCGATCTCTTCTTTCTCGAGACCATTATTCTCGATTTGCTTTGGAATCAGATAGCGCGAAGCGATATTCAGTTTCTCGTCCTCGGTGTAGCCGGGAATCCGAATGATCTCCATACGATCCAATAGAGGCGCGGGAATATTCATTGAGTTCGACGTACAAATGAACATGACTTCCGATAGATCGTAATCAACTTCCATGTAGTGATCGTTAAAAGAATTATTCTGCTCTGGGTCCAGCACTTCCAGCAGTGCTGATGCGGGATCACCGCGATGATCCTGCCCCATTTTGTCGATTTCATCGAGCAGGAACAGCGGGTTCTTCACGCCGACTTTCGCCAGCTTCTGAATGATCTTGCCAGGCATGGAACCTATGTAAGTTCGCCTGTGACCACGAATCTCGGCTTCATCGCGAACTCCGCCAAGGGCCATTCGGATAAACTGACGGTTGGTTGCTCTTGCGATCGATTCGCCCAGAGAGGTTTTACCAACGCCGGGAGGTCCTACCAGACAGAGCACAGGTCCTTTGATCTTTTTGACGCGTTTTTGTACGGCAAGGTATTCAAGAATTCGGTCTTTTACTTCCTCGAGACCGTAGTGGTCGGCTTCCAGCACCTCTTCTGCGGCCGGAATGTCGGTTCTCACCTTGGAACGCTTCTTCCAGGGCGTGTTCAGCATCCAATCGATATAGGAACGAACGACAGTCGCTTCAGCTGACATCGGCGACATCATCTTGAGTTTATTCAGCTCGGCCTTGGTCTTTTCTCTCGCTTCTTTTGGCATGCCCGAAGATTCAAGGCGCTTTTCCATGTCCTCGACTTCGTTCGGCACATCATCAAGCTCTCCCAATTCCTTCTGGATGGCCTTCATTTGCTCATTCAGGTAATACTCGCGCTGACTCTTTTCCATCTGCTTCTTGACGCGACCTCGAATGCGTTTTTCAACGTTAAACAGTTCAAGTTCGCCTTCAAGCAGACTCAGCATGTGGTCAATTCGTTCCTGCAGGTCAACCATTTCCAGCAGTTGTTGCTTGATATCCAGTTTCAGTGTCAGCTGTGATGCAATCGTATCAACGAGGCGAGAGGGATCCTCAATGCTGGTTAAAGAAGTCATGACTTCGGCCGGCACTTTTTTACTTTGCTGTACGTACTGATCAAACGTGCTCATCAAAGAGCGGATCATCGCCTGGCCTTCACCGCGGTCGACGACTGCTTCTTCCTGCAAGTCAGCATCGCCGGTGAAAAACGCTTCGCCATCACGTACTTCCTTCACCGATGCGCGGTTGTTTCCTTCAACGAGGATTTTAACGGTTTTATCAGGCAGACGGATCAGCTGAAGGATGGTGGCTACGGTGCCGAAAGTGAACAGATCGTCTGGACCAGGTTCATCATTAGCCGGATCGCGCTTTGCCAAAAGAAGGATCTTCTTATCCTTGTCGTTCTCCTGGACAAACTCGAGGGCACGAATAGATTTCTCAGTGCCTATGAATAAAGGTTGGACGCCGTGTGGATACACCACCATGTCCCTGAGAGTCACAATGGGTACATCAAACAGCTGTTCTGGCATGGTTATCTCGAAGTTGGGTATATAGGAACAGTTTACGGCAAACTGCCAAAAAAATTGGTCGATAGAACCTGTTTTTTTATTGGTTTACTGATAATTCCGGACGTGAGATGCCGAATAACGGTTATTCAGGCGCAGCTTTCGGCTGATCGGCATTCTCGTAGATCAGCATCGGGTCGGAAGAGCCGGCGATAACATTTTCATCGATGATGACTTTGCTGACGCCCTCCTCTGATGGCAGCTTGTACATCACCTCGAGCAGCACGGATTCGAGGATCGAGCGCAGACCTCGGGCACCGGTTTTTCGCTCCATCGCCTTTTGTGCGATAGCAACAAGTGCATCTTCGCGGAAGTCGATTTCAGCGCCTTCCATTTCAAACAGTTTTGAGTACTGTTTGGTGTAAGCATTTTTTGGTTCTTTAAGGATTCGAACCAGCGCTTCTGTATCCAGTTCCTCGAGTGTTGCGAGGACTGGCAGACGACCCACGAATTCCGGAATGAGACCGTAGCGAACCAGATCTTCCGGTTCAACGTCGCTCAGCGTCTCGCCAAGGTTTTTCTTGCTGGCTTCCGTCTGCACGCTGGCGCCGAAACCGATCCCGCTCTTGTCAGAACGATCCTGAATCACTTTATCCAGTCCAGCAAACGCGCCACCACAGATAAACAGAATGTTGGAGGTATCAACCTGGAGAAATTCCTGCTGAGGGTGCTTTCGGCCCCCTTGAGGCGGTACCGATGCAACCGTCCCTTCAATCAGCTTCAGCAGTGCCTGCTGGACACCTTCACCCGACACGTCACGCGTGATAGAGGGATTGTCAGACTTTCGTGAGATCTTGTCGATCTCATCGATGTAAACAATTCCCACTTGGGCCTTGTCCACGTCGTAATCGCATTTTTGAAGAAGCTTTTGAATAATGTTCTCGACATCCTCACCAACGTAGCCCGCTTCAGTCAGCGTTGTGGCATCCGCAATGGTAAAAGGCACATCCAGCAATCGGGCCAGCGTTTCTGCCAGCAGAGTTTTACCAACACCCGTTGGACCAACAAGAAGAATATTGCTCTTCTGTAGCTCAACATCATCTTTCTTGCCGGAGTAATTCAACCGCTTGTAGTGGTTATACACGGCAACCGACAGCACCTTTTTCGCGCGGTGTTGCCCAATCACATACTCATCAAGGATTTCGTTGATTTCCTGAGGTGTTGGCAGTTTTCGATTCTCGGATTCCTCGTTACTTTCCTGGAGCTCTTCGCGAATAATGTCGTTACAAAGCTCAACACACTCGTCACAGACATAGACGGATGGACCAGCGATCAGCTTCCTAACTTCATGCTGACTCTTGCCGCAAAAATTGCAGTGGAGCAGCTTGCCATCGCCGTTATTTCCATCGTGTTCGTCTGACATACCGAAACCTCAAATTACCTACTGCTGTTACGTGCTGGTTGGGGCTGCATACCCTCAAACCATTATATTCATACACCCAAAATAAAAATATACCGCCCGACGACCCTTAAGCTACTGCCATCAGGTTAGAGCGCTGTTCCAGGATGGTATCGATCATCCCGTATTCCAGGGCTTCTTTAGCCGTCATAAAGTTATCACGCTCGGTGTCCTTCGCGAGTTGTTCTGCGGTGCGGCCGGTATGGCTTGCCATAATTTCGTTCATGCGCTCACGCAGATAGAGGATCTCTTTCGCCTGAATTTCGATATCCGATGCCTGGCCCTGGGAACCACCGCTCGGCTGATGAATCATAATGCGTGAATTAGGCAAGGCAAATCTCTTACCTTTTGTACCACCCGCCAACAGAAAAGCACCCATGCTCGCTGCCTGACCAATGCAAAGGGTCGAGACTTCGCAGTTGATAAACTGCATGGTGTCGTAGATCGCGAGACCGGCCGTCACAGAGCCGCCTGGAGAATTGATATATAGCTGTACATCTTTATCTGCGTTTTCCGATTCACAGAAAAGCAGCTGCGCAACAACCAGGTTTGCCACGTTGTCGTCGATTGGACCGACAACAAAAATAATACGTTCTTTCAGGAGACGGGAATAAATGTCATAGGACCGCTCGCCTCTCGCTGTTTGTTCCAGAACCATGGGCACAAGACCCAGACCCTGTGGTTGAGGAAATAATCTGTCGTCGAACTCGTGCATGGGATTTCTCTTTAAAAATGGCGCCTGTCACCACTAATAATGCGGCAAAATATCGAAAGTTCAATGGTTGACTTGATGGCTAATTGTGAAACATAACCCGCACAATTACCTTACGAGATCAGTGGGTTATCGGATGACAACCCAGCGAATTAGTCGTCAGATTCCTCTGAGGCCGCTTCAGCGCCCTCTTCTGCCACTTCAGCGGGTGCTTCGCGACTGACGGCTTCCTGATAGTCGACCCTTTTTTCAGTCACGCCGGCGCCTTCAAGCACAAACTCAACGACCTGTTCTTCCAGGACCATGTTCTGAATTTGGCTGAGCTGCTGCTCGTTACTGTAGTAAAAATTACGAACCTGTTCCGGTTCTTCATACTGGCTTGCCATCGTGTCGATGGTTTCACGCACCTTCTCAGCGTCTGGCTGAATGTCGTTCTTTTCAACAATTGCGGCAACCAGAAGGCCAAGCTTTACTCGTTTTTGCGCCTGCTCGGAGAACATTTCTGCTGGCAACAGGTTCGGGTCCATCTGGGCACCGCCGCCAAACTGCTGCACCGCTTCCTGTCGCATCCGGTTAACTTCCTGATCGATCAGCGCCTGAGGCACTTCGAACTCATGACTCTCAAGGAGACCATCCATTACCTGGTCCTTCACCTTGGCCTTGATCGCCGAATCCAGTTCACGTTCCATATTGCTGACGAGTTCTGAACGGAAAGCGTCAAGACCGCCGCCTTCTTCTACGCCAAACGAATCAAAAAATTCATCGTCGAGTTCAGGTAGAGCGGGTTCTGAAACTGTATTGATCTTGATCTTAAAAACGGCGTCTTTACCAGCAAGGTTTTCTGCCTGGTATTGCTCAGGGAAGGTGACTTCGAGATCTTTTTCGTCGCCGGCCTTAAGCCCAACAAGTCCGTCTTCGAATCCAGGAATCATAGAACCTGAACCCAGGATGATGTCAGCGCCTTCTGCTTTACCGCCTTCAAAGGCCTCGCTGTCGACAAAGCCCTCAAAATCCAGATTGAGCTTGTCCTCATTCTGGCTGGCGCGGTCTGTTTCGTGGTAACGCATACGCTGACTGCGAAGCGTGTCGATCATCTCATCCACGTCGGAATCTTTGATCTCACTGGCAAGACGTTCTACAGAAATGCCATCAAAACCTGAGATGTCAATTTCAGGGAACACTTCGAAGATCGCTGTAAATTCCAGGTCCTGCCCTTCTTCGATCTTTACATCATCGATCTGCGGCATACCGGCTGGGCTGATCTCTTCTTTCTGCAGCGCTTCGCCGTATGATGATTGAATGAGCTCGCTGGAGACTTCCTGTCGGATGCCTTCGCCAAAACGACGCTTCACTTCCCGCATGGGCACTTTACCCGGACGGAATCCATTGATTCGCGCCTTCTGAGCCGTTTGTTTGATCTTCTCGCTGACCTGGTCTTCCACCCGCTCGGATGGCACAACCACCCGCATTTTTCGCTCTAGGCCTTGAGTGGTTTCTACCGTTACCTGCATTGTCTTACCTGTTATCGATTATCTGGTGCGAAAGGAGAGACTCGAACTCTCACATCTTTCGATACTGGTACCTAAAACCAGCGCGTCTACCAATTCCGCCACTTTCGCATGTCGTGCTGCATTCATTCTCTGGAGAGGACGATGGGGTTCACACGCATGTAATAGCCGCGACCACGCCACATTCCTACTTCCCAGTTTCACTTCAATCTGGGGTGGACGATGGGGTTTGAACCCACGACCGCCGGAATCACAATCCGGAGCTCTACCAACTGAGCTACGCCCACCATTGCTCGTTACCATGAGGTGGCGCGCCCGGAAGGACTCGAACCTTCAACCCTCGGCTTAGAAGGCCGATGCTCTATCCAGTTGAGCTACGGGCGCTCACTGACATTCACCTTATGGGAATTTGGTCGGGGTAGAGAGATTCGAACTCCCGACATCCTGCTCCCAAAGCAGGCGCGCTACCAGACTGCGCTATACCCCGAATATAATAGCCAGCGACAAACAGGAGCTGCCGTTGGAAAGGGGCGCATTCTACTAATGAGGTCCTGTACAGTCAAACAATGAATCGACCATTTTTTCCAAATAAAGCAATGGCTTAGAAAGACTTCTATTATGAAACGAATTTTCATCTCCGACCTGCACCTGGATGATCAGCGAGACGACCTGACCAGAGCTTTTGAAAGCTTCCTCGCCAAACACTGCCAGGACATCGATGAGCTCTATATTCTTGGGGATTTTTTCGAAGTCTGGCTCGGAGATGACAATCAATCTGAGTTCAACCAAAGGATCGCAAGCGCCCTGTCCTGCCTGTCCTGCAGGGTTTTCCTGATGCATGGAAACCGTGATTTCCTCATCGGCGAGGACTATTGCGGCCGCGCCAATGCCACGTTGCTGGAAGACCCAAAAACGATCGATCTGGAGGGACGGCCCGCCCTGCTGATGCACGGAGACAGCCTCTGTACGCTCGACGTCGAGTACATGAAAGCCAGACAATTACTCAGGTCACCCGCATTTCAGGCGGATTTTCTACAGAAACCGCTGGAGGAACGTGCCGCCATCGCTAAACAGATCAGGGGCGAGAGCAAAGCACACACTCGTGAAACCGCCGACGACATCATGGATGTGACCCCGGAGGAAGTAACCAAAGCCATGCAGGAGGCTGGCGTATCGCTCTTCATCCACGGACATACCCATCGACCAGCCATCCATGACGTCAGCCTCGGTGAAAGTTCAGGTAAGCGTTACGTGTTGGGTGATTGGCACACTTCGATGCAGTATCTCATGGCCGACGGCAGCGATGTTGAGCTGAAGGAATACCAGTTTTAAGCTCAGCCTCAGAGGGGCGCGCCACTATGAAAGCGAAACTCAGGGTCAGGCGAAGTGATTAACCGCTCGTCTTCAGCAAGGAAGTGATCGATTCGATCGTCGATGTTTGCCCCTTCTGCTACTTGCTCAGCCAATTGAAGGTAAACCTTGAAGTGCCGAGCCTCCGACTTCAGCAGGGAGGCATAGAACTCCGCCAATTCTTCATCAAGCACTGCTACCAGTCTGGAGAAGCGTTCACAGCTTCTCGCTTCGACAATCGCACTGACAATCAGGATATCGATCAGACGCGCAGGCTCATGCGTGCGGACGCTGGCCCTCAGCTCTCCGGCGTATCTCGCCGAGGAAATCTGGGCATACGATATATTCCTTCCTTTCAGGATAGCGACGACCTGCTCAAAGTGCCTCAGCTCTTCACGAGCGAGTTTTGACAGCCTGAGAATCATTTCTGTTTGATCGACGTGCCTGTACATCAGGTTTAATGCGGTAGACGCGGCTTTCTTCTCACAATTGGCGTGATCAATAAGCAGGATCGGAAGTTGAGATACGGCTTGTTCAAGCCACGAATCGGGCGTCTGACAACGCAAAAAACTGTTCACATTCATAGTCTTACGGCGGGTTGCGACTTAACTTTAGGACCCGGTTCCAGTAAACTTGCCACCCTTTTGAAACCGGACGAGCGCTGACGGCAATTCCGCCGCCAGCGCCCCAACATTATACAGTGAGGAACAGGTTGTGCTTGAAGCCTATCGACAACACGTAGAGGAACGCACCGCAGAAGGTGTGGTGCCCAAACCCCTGAATGCTGAACAGGTCAACGAACTGGTTGAGCTGATCAAGAATCCACCAGCAGGTGAAGAAGATTTCATCGTAGACCTGCTCGAAAATCGGATACCGGCGGGTGTTGATGATGCAGCCTATGTAAAAGCCGCCTTCCTGACCGCTCTGGCAACAGGCGAAGCCTCTTCTCCTCTAATCGATGCCAATCGAGCGACTGAACTGCTGGGTACCATGCTGGGTGGCTACAATATTGAATCGCTGATCAGCCTACTGGATAACGATGCCGTCGCTGGAACTGCGGCCGCAGGTCTCTCCAAAACCTTATTGATGTTCGACGCTTTCCACGATGTCGTTGAAAAATCCAAGACAAACGAGCACGCCAAAACCGTTCTTCAATCATGGGCAGATGCCGAATGGTTCACCAGTAAGCCTGAGGTGCCTGAGCAAATCACCGTGACGGTCTTTATGGTGGAAGGCGAAACCAATACCGACGACCTGTCACCGGCTGGTGATGCCTGGAGCAGACCCGATATTCCGCTGCACGCACAAGCCATGCTGATCAAGCGCATGGAAAATCCTCTGGAAACCATCGAGGAACTGAAAAAGAAAGGTCATCCCCTTGCCTACGTGGGCGATGTCGTTGGCACAGGTTCTTCAAGAAAGTCTGCGACCAACTCTGTGCTATGGCACATGGGCGATGACATTCCCTTTATCCCGAACAAACGAGATGGCGGCGTATGTCTGGGTGGCAAAATCGCACCCATCTTCTTCAACACCATGGAGGATGCAGGCGCTCTGCCCATCGAGTGTGATGTCACAAAGATGAACATGGGCGATGTGATCACGATTCACCCTTACGAAGGCAAGATCACCAATGAAACCGGTGACGTGATTTCGGAGTTCGAACTTTCTACGCCAGTTCTGCTTGACGAGGTTCGCGCAGGCGGTCGTATTCCCCTGATCATTGGCCGCGGTCTGACTGAGAGAGCGCGCGAAGCTCTTGGACTCGAAACCACGGATACGTTCCGAAAGCCTATTCCTGCAGAAGAGTCAGGTGCCGGTTTCACTCTGGCGCAAAAGATTGTCGGTAAAGCCTGCGGCGTCGATGGTGTTCGCCCCGGCACATACTGCGAACCCAAGATGACCACCGTGGGTTCCCAGGACACCACTGGCCCGATGACGCGTGATGAACTAAAAGAGCTTGCCTGTCTCGGCTTTTCAGCAGACCTGGTGATGCAGTCTTTCTGTCACACGGCGGCATATCCAAAGCCTGTCGATATCGATACACAGCACACCCTGCCTGACTTTATTCAGACGCGCGGTGGTGTGGCACTCAGACCGGGAGACGGCATCATTCACTCTTGGCTAAACCGCATGTTGTTACCCGACACTGTTGGTACCGGTGGCGACTCACATACCCGTTTCCCTCTGGGCATCAGCTTCCCGGCGGGCTCCGGCCTGGTCGCCTTTGCCGCGGCTCTCGGCGTCATGCCGCTGGATATGCCTGAGTCGGTACTGGTTCGCTTCAAAGGCGAAATGCAGCCTGGTATCACGCTCAGGGATCTTGTGAACGCCATTCCCTATGCAGCCATTCAACGTGGCCTGCTGACGGTCGCGAAAGAAGGCAAGAAGAACATCTTTTCTGGTCGAATTCTTGAAATCGAAGGTCTGCCTGACCTGAAAGTCGAGCAGGCATTCGAAATCAGCGATGCATCGGCGGAACGTTCTGCCGGTGGATGTACCATTCGACTGGGTAAAGAGCCCATCATCGAATACCTCAGCTCCAACGTCACGCTTCTTAAGTGGATGATCAACGAAGGTTACGGCGATCCTCGAACCATCGCACGCCGAATCGAAGCCATGGAGGCCTGGTTGGAAAACCCCGAACTTATGGAACCCGATGCGAACGCAGAGTACGCGGAAGTTATCGAAATTGACCTGAACGAGATTAAAGAACCGCTGCTTGCGTGCCCGAATGATCCGGATGACGTGAAGCCACTGTCTGAAGTTGCCGGCGACAAGATCGATGAAGTATTCATCGGCTCTTGTATGACCAACATTGGCCACTTCCGCGCTGCAGCTAGCATGCTCAGTCAGGCCAGTTCCATACCGACTCGCCTCTGGATTTCTCCACCGACGAAGATGGACGAGCACCAACTCATGGAAGAAGGAGTCTACAATGTGTTCGCGCAGGCAGGTGCACGCACCGAAATGCCCGGTTGCTCACTGTGCATGGGTAACCAGGCTCGAGTGGCACCGAACACAACCTGTGTTTCCACGTCGACTCGCAACTTCCCTAACCGACTCGGTGATGGCGCAGACGTTTATCTGGCGTCGGCAGAACTTGCAGCAGTCTCGAGTATCCTCGGCAAACTCCCAACGCCTGAGGAGTATCTGGCGTACGCGAAGGACCTCGATACCATGGCAGACGACATCTACCGTTATCTGAACTTCCATGAAATCGAATCGTTCCAGAAGTCTGCAGAAACGGTCACGATTCCTGCAGTCAACATCGTTGCTGCAGGGTAGTCGATTCGTCTAGGCAAACGATCTGATTCTTAGATTGCGATAGGCCTTCCTGAGGAGATCCGTTTCCTCAGGTCGGTCTTCTGCAAAATTCAGGCGAACATAAGCATTTGTGACGGCTCGGATACCCGGCGCTAGATCAGGACGTGCCTCCGAGACGCGGCGACCATAATCAAGCGGGCCCTCTCCTACCGCCCTGGCCAACCCCTGGTCGGCAAGATACTGACAGTATTTAAGATATTCCCTTTCAACCGGCGCCAACTTGCGAGTGCTGCGTTTCATCAGCAAGAAGAGCGCAACAAGCCCGAAGATCACAAAGAAACCACCGATCAGGTAGATACCCATAGTCTTTCGATCGATGTCCCCAAGATAACGATTCAACAGCTCCATCTGCATCGTTGGTGAGTAACCGACCACCCAGGCGTCCCAGTAGTGATTCAGGGCACTGAACTGAAGGCGCAACTCGGTGATCCAGAGACTTGACCGGAATTTCATCAGCGACAGCCCGACATCCGCGAGGAATTCCTCACCTTCGACAGCAAACTCCAGACCTTCCTGAATCCTTTCTGGCGCGACCACTGAAGTTGGGTCCACCCGAATCCAACCGCGACCTTCCATCCAGACTTCAGCCCAGGCATGCGCATCGAACTGCCTGACCGCGACATAGTTTCCTCGTCGATTGAATTCGCCGCCCTGGTAACCAACAACAACCCGGGCAGGTAGGCCACCGGATCTCATCAAATAGACAAAACTGCCTGCGAAGTGCTCACAAAAGCCGCGCCGAGTTTCAAACAGGAACTGATCAATCGTATCGCCTTCCAGGGTTGGCGGTTTCAGTGTGTAAGCAAAACCCTCAGTCATGTAATGTCGAAGCACCCTGGACAGGAATTCATCGTCACTCAGGCTATCCGCCCTGAGTTCTGAACCAAACCGCCTGGCTCGCGGATTATCACCATCAGGCAACAGGGTGTATCGGTGGCGCCAGAACTCGGTGAGCGCCACATCCGTTCTGTGATCAAGGTAGGAAGTCAGTTCGTACTGAAATCGTGCTCGAATTTCCTGGAAAGAATAGAAGCGAAAGTCCCTGACCAGGCCCAACCTTTCCTCGTCTGTCGGCTCAGGCAGCGTTAAGGAAAATATCCAGTTCTGGTTGGTGGGTTCCAAGATGACGCTGTAGCGAATTGGCTCTCCGACGTATTCCATATTGCCTTTCCAGGGTGCATCATCATTTTTACCCTGCAGAGTCTGACCATAGAGACCAGGACGTTCCTGAGTCCAGGACTGGTTGCCTTTGTTAAAATAGGAAAGCACGAGACCTCGCCAGTACAACTGATTGTACGAAGGCACCTCCCCCTCAAAAGTAGCACGAAAGGCAAGCGCGTCTGATTGCACAAGTTCCGCAATGTTGCCTGGCGACATGGAGTCCGTCACTCCGGTTCTCGCAACGTCAGTCTGCAAAGGCACCGTCCAGAGCGGCCCGATGCGAGGAAACATGACAAACAGCAGAATCATCAAGGGCATCGCCTGAGCCAGCATGCTCGAAGCTTTTTTGATCGCTGCTTTGGGTGACACCTCTGCCTGATTAAGACCGATCAGCGCAGAAGTGATCAGTGTGATCGCGATGTACATGTAAAGGGTATATGGGATGGATTGCTCAAACAGGAATTCTGTCAGGGCAACGAAGTAAGCCAGGACAACCACTGTGTAGGCATCCTGTTTGCGATGCATCTCCAGCAGCTTAAGCACCAGCGCAATGATCAGCATGCCTACCCAGGGTTCCAGACCCAGCAAGGTCCCGTAACCCAATCCAACACCCAAAAATGAGCCGAACACAAAGAATGTCTTCGCCCATTTTCCAGGGAACGACCAGCGCCCCTGATAAACCATCACCCGCCAGAAACAACATCCAATAGACATGAGCGTCACCCAGATGGGCAATCGCAAAATATGCGGCAAGATGACCAGGGCAATAGACACCAGCATGAGCACAAGAGAATTTCTTGGTATCTGATACATCAGTCGATCTCAAACAATGCAAGCGTCTTCAGCACGGCATCCCTATGAGCCTCACCTCGACCTGGTTGAACCTCCACACCCGGGAGCCTGAGACCATATTCATCGTTTCGACTGTTCAACTGAAGGACCCAATAACACAGTCGTGACAAACGGCTTTCCCGATCCATACCCGGGAAGTGATCCCACTCAAGCCAGACCCTTCGATCAGCGTAGGCGGCGAACTGTTTTGTCATGAGCGTTTCAGATCTGGCATAGGCGCGCCAGGCAATGTGCCGTATCGCGTCACCTGGTTGATACTCACGCAATCCATAAAAGTCTTCAGCCCCGTCGCGCAGAATCAGTTCACCTTCTTCATGGCTCGTGGCGGTGGTTGACGGAATTTCCCCACCTGCAATTGGTCTTGGATACACAATGGTGTGCATATCCAGGTCAATCCAGGACCAGGCTCTGAACAAGCCCAGGGGATAAAACGTTTGCAGCAGAAAGCGTCCGGGATTGTATCTGCCCCTGCGTTTGGCTTTCACGAAGAGGCGCACCCTCGCCTCTTCATCTTCAATCAGGTTGGCGTTACCCATGAAGCCTGGGTTCCAACCCAGCTGAAGGGATTCATAGGTTCGATCGCCTAACCTCTTTAGGACAATCGTAAACTCTGCTTCCTCGTCCGCGAATGCCGGTCGCGTACTACCTGCCACAAGCGTCAGGCCTGAAAGATTGCGATAGGTATGGAGCATGGCCACCATGAAGAGGCTTGCCAGAAGGAATGCCAGGGCGAAGACGAGAGAGTTCTGGTAGTTGATACCGGCCATCACCATCGCGCTGACAAGCAAAGCAAAAATCAGACCTTGCTTGGTCGGCAGAATAAAAACTTTCCTTTGATTCAGCGTGATGGAATTAGCTGGCGGCATACGACGATTCAGCCAGCGATTGAAGCGTTCGCTGCGAACCGACTCACCGAACACCTCAGCCAGGTTGTTATCCCCGTCATGCTGAGAAGCGTCCGTCACGAGTTAACCTATGACGTCGACGTTGTTGAGGAGTCGCTGGGCCAGGGCGGTACCGACATGATCAGTAAAGTCAGAGGCTTCCCGAAGACGATGCTCAACCACCGAAGGTAGCACCGCCTGAACGTCTTCGGGCACGACAAACTCACGATCGTGCATGAATGCCCAACTCTTGGCACTGGCCAGCAGCGCCATCGCGCCACGAGGAGAAATACCGTGCGTGAATTCAGCTGCCTCCCGGGTATACGCAATAATGCGCTGCAGGTAGTCCAGCAGCGCTTCGCTCACTTTGATCTCTTTACAGGCTTGTTGGAGCTCTTTCAGCTCCAGCAGATTAATCGCGGTTGCCAGTGTGCCGATGACAACCCGGCGATCCTGGTCCTGCAGCAGGATTCTTTCGGCAATCGGGTCCGGATAGCCCAGCTCAATACGCATGAGAAAACGATCCAGCTGCGATTCCGGTAAAGGAAAGGTTCCTGCCTGATTGCTGGGGTTCTGGGTCGCAATCACAAAAAACGGTTCAGGAAGACTTCGCGCCTCGCCCTCGACAGTGACCTGCCGCTCCTCCATCGCTTCCAAAAGCGCGCTCTGACTTTTTGGTGTTGTCCTGTTGATTTCATCCGCAAGGATGAGCTGATTAAAAATAGGACCCTCGTGGAAAACGAAAGTGCCTTGATCCTTGTCGAAGATTGGCGCGCCGATAATGTCCGCAGGCAGGATATCACTGGTGAACTGTATGCGGTTGTAGGAAAGGTTAAAAACTTTAGCCAGCGCGTGCGCCAACGTCGTCTTGCCCATACCGGGCATATCCTCGATCAGCAGGTGACCCTCGGAAAGCAGGCAAGCAATAGCGAGCTTTATCTGTGTTTCCTTTCCAAGAACGACAGATCCAACCTGATCAACTGTCTTCTGTATTACGCGTCTCACTCTATCCCTTACTTCGGTTGTCAGCCCTGATTGTGCAGCTCTATGACCTCGGCGTTCCGCGGGTCCAGAGACTTGGCTGAATCATTGCGCAACATCTCAATTCGATTGAGATACTCCTCATCAACATCACCCGTGACATAGTCACCATCAAAGATGGAGCAGTCAAAACGATCAATTTCGTCGTTGATTCCCGAAGCGCATTCCTTGAGATCTTGCAGGTCCTGGTATAGCAACCAGTCTGCACCAATGTAGTCGGCAATTTCGTCCACCGACAAGTTGTGAGCCACAAATTCTGATGCAGCAGGCATATCAATGCCGTAAACATTAGGATACCTGACCGGCGGTGCTGCCGATGCGAGGTAAACTCGACTGGCGCCTGCCTCTCTTGCCATTTGGACAATTTGTTTCGAGGTGGTCCCACGCACAATGGAATCATCTACCAGAAGGACATTCTTACCTTTGAATTCCAGTTCGATAGGGCTGAGTTTTCTTCTCACCGACTTTTTGCGCTCTGCCTGACCGGGCATGATGAAGGTACGGCCTATGTAACGGTTTTTGACAAAACCCTCTCGATATTTGACGCCAAGACGATGCGCCATCGGCAGTGCCGCTGTACAACTGGTATCGGGGATAGGAATCACCACATCAATATCGTTGTCGGGATAAGTCGCCTTGATCTTGTCGGCAAGTTTTTCGCCCATCTTCAATCTGGCTTTGTACACCGAAACACTGTCAATGACAGAATCAGGCCGCGCTAAATACACATACTCAAAGATACAGGGACTGTAATCCTTTTTGGGTGCACACTGTCGTTTGTGAACTTGCCCGTTGTTTTCAATATAGACTGCTTCGCCCGGCGCCACGTCTGCAATGACCTCAAAACCAAGCACGCTTAAAACCACGGACTCTGAAGCCATCATGTATTCATCTCCGTTTGGCGTGCTGCGCTTGCCGTAAACTAATGGACGAATACCATGGGCATCTCGGAAACCCAGAATGCCGTACCCAGTAATGAGTGCGACAGCGGCATAGGCACCGACGGCTCTTTGATGAAGTCGTTGCACCGCTTCGAAAATTTCATCGGGTGACGTGCGTAAGGACGAAACTGCCTGCAGCTCATGAGCGAACACGTTCAACAGAACTTCTGAGTCAGAGTTCGTATTAATGTGGCGACGATCTGCTCTGAACAGGTCTTCGTTCAGTTCTTCCGCATTGGTCAGGTTTCCATTGTGCGCGAGACAGATGCCGAAAGGCGAATTCACATACATCGGCTGCGCTTCAGCTGAACTCGAGGTACCTGCAGTGGGATATCTGACGTGGGCAATACCCATGTTACCTTTCAACATGTCCATGTGCTGTTGCCTGAAGACATCGCGCACCAGACCGTTGTGCTTGCGCAGATTCAACCTGTCGCCATCACACGTCACCATGCCAGCGGCATCCTGACCGCGATGCTGCAACAACGTCAGGGCGTCATAAAGGTCGTAACCAACGTCACTTTTGCCAACCATGCCAGCTATGCCGCACATCGTTCCTCCGTTATGTTTCCTGTGCAGGATCGTCCTGCATCAACAGTTCCCCCTGTTCCCAGACAACCGGCCAAAATTCTTCGATCAGTACAATAAGCTCAGGGATGAGTCTTGATTGTTGATACCAGTCATCTTCCTGCACAGGTAATGCGTAATGCACGATTGCAACGAAAACCAGCACGACGATACCGCCGCGTACCAATCCAAACGCCATACCAAGCATTCGATCCAATCCTGTGAGGCCGGTCACTTTTACTAATTCGCTCACCATGTAGTTCACAACGCCACCGACCATCAGTGTGGCAATAAACAGAATGAGGTAGGCCGAGAACAGACGTATAGATTCCGTCTCGATATAGGGCGTCAATACGACGGTGAACTGATTGGCGAAAAGTCGAGCGACGAGAACCGCGGCAATCCAGGTGACAAGGGATAATGCTTCTTTAACGAATCCGCGGCGCAAACTGACCAGCGTCGAGATCGCCAAAACACCAACCATGATCCAGTCAATCGTCGCCATCAGCCGCCAAGTTGCTCCCTGTCTTCCTCAATTCGATATCGAACGATCCGCCCTTTGAGTTGGAGCTTCTGTTCTATCTCCACGCTCATCTTCACCAGCGCTTCTTTACTGCCGGAGGGACCCACAAACACACGGAAGATCTCGCCATCGCTGGTTTTTGAGTGAAGGATATAACAACGGTAGTTTTGCTCTCTCAGTTGAGTTCTGAGTCGGGTCGCGTTTTCTTTGCTTTGAAAGCTACCCAGTTGCAGACTCCAATTCACCGGGAGGTTGTTTTTGTCGAGGATAAAATCTGGCGACGCTTCATAGTCAGTCTCATCGACGACTTCTTTCGGCAATCTTGCCTCGCTCGCCTTCTCCATCTGAACCATCTGGCGCTCGATATCCTGCACCGTGATGTCACTCAATTCGATTCGAGGGGGCTCAGGAATATCTGCGATGACGCGTGCGCGCTCTTGCTCAGTCCCGTCCAGCAGTAACGGTAAAACAATGATCGCAAGACATGTCAGGATGACAGCACCGGTCAGGCGTTGTTTGAGTTTGGCGTCCATTAAATATGGTTGCGAAGATCCGGCTTGTCTGAAATTGGTGAATTCGTTGGTGTATCAGTCCGGCAAAAGCTTGAGACAGGTTCCGACCACGGGAAATGAGCCAAAAACGAGTATCAGGTCATCTCCCCCGGCATCAGACGCTGCGCCTGCAAATGCTTCGTCAATCTTATCATAGGTCCTGGCATTTCCCGATTGATCTGCCGATAAACGTGCCTTTAGGTCCTCCGCAGAGGCGGCTCTGGGCTCCTCGCTGGCACAGAGGTGCCAGGTCTTGATGTGCGGGGCCAGAAGCGCCGTGACCGTCTCAATATCCTTGTCAGCATACATACCAATCACAGCATGAACTGCCTGATAACCCGACAGGGTTGCCAGGTAGTCTGCCAGTGATGAGGCCGCTGAAGGATTGTGTGCGACATCCAGCAGGACATCACAATGCAGGTGCCCCCAGGATCGACGCCCCGACAGTTGAGTCTCATCAGCGATACGCTTGGCGTCAGTGGTGTCCCAGTTAAGTCGACCAGCTGCTTCCAGGGCAACAACGAAGCTGTCTGCGGGTAATTTCGGAGTCGTACCAGGCTCAAGATCAAAGTCATCACCGATTTTGTAGATTGGTGCGCCAACCTGCTCAGCCGAAGCGGTGAGCCTGCCAGGCGGCTCACGGTCTGCAATGAGGCAGGTTACCCCTTCCCTCATAATCCCAGCCTTCTCAGCGGCGATCTCATCGCGGGTATCACCCAGGTAATCCTGATGATCCAGAGCGATCGCCGTAATGATGCAAAGATCCGGATTGACGATATTCATCGCATCGAGACGCCCGCCCAGACCAATTTCAAGGATGGACACATCCAGCTGTTTGCCATGAAAAATGACCAGGGACGCCAGCGTCGCAAACTCAAAGTAAGTCAGCGTGATATCGCCGCGTACCGCGTTAATGTTTTGGAAAGCGTCGACAATTTCATGGTCTGGTACAGGGGAACCATCGACCATGATGCGTTCATTGAACGTCTGTAGGTGAGGTGATGTGGATTTGCCTACTCGTAGACCGCTGGCAAGCGCGAACTGCTCAAGGTATTCGCAGGTGGAGCCTTTTCCGTTGGTACCCGCGACAAGAATGACGACCTTTGAGGGGTGTAAAACGTCGAGTCTTCGTCCGACTTCCGCGACTCTTTTAAGCCCGAGATCCCAGCCTACGGGATGAATACTACCGATGTAAGCCAGCCAGTCATCGAGATGAGGACCCGGTTCAGTCAATGGCAGCTCGAAGCTCACCGACAAACTGTTTCACTGACTGCTGGAGCAGCTCAGGATTATCTCTGTGTTCTTCCATCAGCTTCACGATGGCTGAACCGACCACGGCACCATCAGCAACACCGGCCACCGCTTTCGCGCTAGCACCGTCTTTCACGCCGAATCCCACCATGATCGGCAGTGAACTGATTTTTCGAAAACGGGCCATCTTTTCGGAAACGTCATCGATGTCGAGGGTAGAAGCCCCGGTCGTACCTTTCAGCGAGACGTAATAAACAAACCCTCGGGAAGCTCTGCAGACAATCTCCGCCCGCTCGTCCGTCGTAGTAGGCGCGAGCAGATAAACTGGTTCAATGTTGTGCGCTTCGAGCACTGAGTCCATCTCGCCGGACTCTTCCGGTGGCAGGTTGACGATGATGGTTCCACTGATTCCTGCAGCCTCCGCCTGTTTTGCAAACTGCTGATAGCCAATGAATTCGATCGGGTTCAGATAACCCATTAGCACAATGGGCGTAGAGCTGTTCGACTTTCGAAATTCTGTTGCCATCTCGAGACAGTGGCGTAAAGACACGTTGTGGGCCAAAGCCCTTTCATGCGCGAGCTGAATCACGGGGCCTTCTGCTTCAGGATCAGAGAAAGGCATACCAAGTTCAATGACATCTACGCCCGCCTCAACCAGGGTGTGCATTAAGGGCACCGTGGTTTCTGGTGTAGGGTCACCGGCTACGATGTAGGCGACCAGCGCCTTTTTATTCGCACTCGAAAGGTCAGTTAGGGTCTTTGAAAGTTGAACCATGAATACTACTCGATGGAAATACCGTCGATTCGAGCAACGGTGGGAATATCTTTGTCTCCCCTGCCGGAGAGGTTGATCACAATACTTTGGTCTACCGACATCTGACCCGCAAGTTTAACGCCATAGGCAATGGCATGAGATGACTCAAGGGCAGGAAGGATACCCTCAACGCGGTTTAACAAACGAAACGCTTCAAGGGCTTCATTGTCATCAATCGCGACATATTCGGCACGATCAACGTCTTTGAGGAAAGAGTGCTCCGGCCCAACACCGGGATAATCGAGACCGGCAGATACACTGTGCGTTTCGATGATCTGTCCAGCGTCATCGCTCATCAGGTAAGTACGATTACCATGCAGGACACCGACTGTGCCTTCACTCAGAGGCGCAGCGTGACGCCCGGTTTCGAGACCATGGCCCGCAGCTTCTACACCAACCAGGCGAACTGAGCGATCTTCCAGAAAAGGATAAAAGATACCCATCGCATTCGAGCCACCACCAACACAAGCTACGATGGCATCCGGCAGGCCTCCATGCTGGGCATCAAACTGTTGTTTTGTTTCCTCACCAATGACGGACTGAAAGTCACGCACCAGCATGGGGTAAGGGTGAGGGCCGGCGACGGTACCAATAATGTAGTGTGTATCGTCGACATTCGTCACCCAATCGCGCATGGCTTCATTGAGTGCGTCTTTGAGCGTTCGACTCCCTGAAGTTACCGGCACCACCTCCGCGCCCAGCAGTTTCATTCGATAGACATTCAGACTCTGACGTTTAATGTCCTCACTGCCCATATACACCTGACACTCAAGACCAAATCTCGCGGCGACGGTTGCCGATGCAACGCCGTGTTGGCCCGCGCCGGTCTCGGCGATAATTCTCGGCTTACCCATGTACTTCGCCAGCAGCGCCTGGCCAATGCAGTTGTTGATCTTATGGGCACCGGTATGATTCAGGTCTTCACGTTTGAGGTAAATGCGGGCACCACCGGCCTCCTTCGTCAGACGTTCAGCGAAATAAAGTGGCGAAGATCGGCCAACGTACTCTGACAGGTCACACTGAAGTTCTTCCTGGAACGCATCATCCTTACGCAGTCGGTAGTACTCGGCTTCCAATTCCTGGAGTGCGGCCATCAGTGTTTCGGAAACGAACTTGCCACCAAAAACACCAAAATGACCCCGTTCATCCGGATACGCAAACAGACTCTCATTAACACCGAGCTCGCTGACTGTCTTGTTACTCATACTTTCTCCTGGTCCGCTTCACGGACCGCGGCGCAAAACGCCTGCATCTTCTCAAAATCTTTTCGCCCCTTCGTCACTTCGACGCCGCCACTAACATCCACTGAGAAGGGACTCACCTGCATGATGGCTTCGCGTACATTACCAGCGTTCAGCCCACCAGCAAGAATAATGGGCATGGACAGCTCAGGAACAAGTGACCAGTCAAACGTCTCTCCAGTACCACCGAAGCCGCCTTCTACCTTCGTATCAAGCAATACCCCCCTGGCATCGCTGTATTCCACCACTCGATCCTTAAAATCCGGCTTCCCGGTAGCGGCCATCGCCTTGATGTACGGCAGGTCAAATTGGCGACAAAAATCCGGGGGCTCTGCACCGTGAAACTGCAGTAGGTCCGGCTTAAACACTTCCAGAATGGCCCGAATATTTTCGCTGGATTCATCGACAAACAGTGCAACCGTGGTCACAAAAGCCGGCAGCGTCAGAGCCGTTGATCTGGCTTCCTCCGCAGAGGTAAATCGCGCACTGCCCGGGTAGAAATTAAACCCGAGCGCGTCTGCGCCAGATGCAACTGCACCAGCCGCGTCATCTACGTGCGTGATACCGCAGATCTTGACACGCGTACGAGCCATGGGTGGGCACCTTTGACCATCTTCGGAAAGCGGGCGATTTTAGCAAAACCACGGGGATCCCGACAGTTACTGGAATACCTGCATGAAATGCGGCAAGCGACGGCCCACAGGTATACCGCAAACTTCCGGGTAAACCACGTCAATCAGGTAGAGGCCATTGGGTGGCGCAGTGACACCCGCCTGATTCCGGTCTCGGACTTGCATGAGCTCAGATATCCACCCTTCATCCTGATCCCCTGCCCCGACATCGATCAGTGAGCCGACGATGTTTCTCACCATATGATGCAGAAACGCATTGGCCTCAATTTCCACACCGAGCAGATCACCATGCCGCTGCACACTCACTTCAGAGACAAAGCGCATGGGGGAGTTTGATTGACAGTTGGAAGCCCTGAATGAGCTGAAGTCGTTTTCACCTAGCAGACTCTGTGCAGCTTGGTGCATGACAGGCGCATCAAGTGAGCGTCGTTCATGAGTAATGAAATCTGACATCAGCGAGGATCTAACGCGAGTGTTATGAATGAGATAAAGATAACGGCGCGCGATCGCCGTGCGGCGGGCATCGAAACTCTTATCAACCTGACCGGCCCATTCCACGCTCACGGCATCAGACAGGTGTGCATTGACACCCATCACCCAGGCTTTGTCGGGTCTCTCGTTGTCGTGATCAAAGTGCACCACCTGTTTGGTGGCATGGACGCCGGTATCCGTTCTGCCTGCACTAAAGAGGGTTACCTCATGATCAGCAACTTTGGCAACAGCATCCATAAGGTGCTGCTGTATCGTTGGAATTTCAGGAGACTGAAATTGCCAGCCGTGAAAAGGCTGGCCATTGTAAGAGACAACCAGAGCTGTTCTTGGCAACGATTATCCTATCTTGCCAAGAAGTTCATTGGCTTCGCTGATTTGCGCTTCGTCCCCCTCAGAAACCACTTCTTCGAGCAGAGGTTTGGCGCCGTCATTGTCGCCCATTTCAATATAGGCACGGGCCAGATCCAGCTTAGAACCTGCATCCTCGTCGAGATTCAGTTCATCAAGATCGTCGTCTCCGAGATCCAGGTCCAGGTCATCGCCAAGATCGAGGTCATCATCATCGCCGTCGAGGTCGAGCGCCAGGTCGTCGTCACCCAGATCCAGCTCATCATCACCGCCGTCGAGGTCGAGCGCCAGGTCGTCGTCACCCAGATCCAGCTCATCATCACCGCCGTCGAGGTCGAGTGCCAGGTCGTCGTCACCCAGATCCAGCTCATCATCTCCTTCGAGATCCAGCTCGAGGTCGTCATCGCCGCCCAGGTCAAGTTCGATTTCGTCGTCGCCATCATCGAGCGACAGGTCAACGCCTGATTCATCGTCACCTAGATCGAGGTCCAAATCATCGCCAAGATCGAGGTCGTCGCCAAGATCGAGGTCGTCGCTAAGATCGAGGTCATCGCCAAGATCAAGGTCATCGCTATCAAGCTGATCAGTACTAGCGACCTCATCGCGGGTATCGTCATCGAAATCGAGATCAAATTCTTCGTCGAGATCAATATCTTCTTCATCCGCCGGAGCCGTTTCATCAAGCGCAGCATCCAGATCAAAATCCAGATCTGCGTCGCCAAGCTCCATGGCTTCATCGAGGCTCAGCGCCTCGCCTTCGTCTGACGCAAGGTTCAGATCATCGTCCTCTGTCTCCGCATCCAGGTCATCCAGATCAAAGGACAGATCGTCATCGTCGTCCGCAGGCTCTTCAACCGCAGCAATAGGTTCTGAGGAAACAATGGTTGCATCCATCGCCGCGGCACGCTCTTCCGCAGCACCGGGGATCTGGCCCTGAAGTTCAATGGCCTTGTTCGTGGCATCATCATCCCCCAGGAGTTTTAGCTGATCCAGCTGAAGGTTGAACGCAGTGGCATCTTCTGTCTGCACATAAACTTCAAGCAGCTTCAGCTGGATGTCAGTTCGATCTGGCTCATTCTCGATGGCATTCTGCAAGAAACTGATGGCCTGCGGGAAGCGGCCGTATGCAATGTAGATTTCCGCTTCACCAATGACATCACTGGTTTGCTGCGTAACATCTTCCTCTTCTTCAGCTTCTTCGAATTGCTCAGATTCTTCCGCAGGCTCATCTTCTGCCAGAGAAAGTGAAGGCTCGTCGTCCAACAACACATCGGGGAAGTCTTCGGTTTCATCATCGTCTGACCGACCCCGACGACGCATCACGATAAGACCGCCGGCAACCAGGGCAATCAGAAGCGCGCCCGCACCACCAAGCACCAGAGGGTTAGACATCAAAGAATCACTTGAAGCGGTTTGCGCGGTTGATACTGCCGGGGTCGACGGTTGATCCAATGCAGCCGCCTGTTGGCGATTCAGTTCCGCTTTCAAAGCAGCGAGCTGATCATCTTTCAGCTTGACCAATTTATTCAACGTTTCGATCTGACCTGTCAGGTCGTCTAGGCGAACATTCATTTCACTGCTCGCGCGTCTCGCGCGATCCAGATCTTCCCGAGCGACTGCCAGATCGTTTTCAAGCGCAGTAACTTCAGCTTCGTTCTCCCCGGAACGGGCACCGGAGGATCGATCAGCCGCCAGCAGTTTCAACTCGCCATCATCACTCGCCTCTTCCGGGGTGCCGTCTCGTTGAGCCGTTCTACGGGCATCAAGCTGTGTCACATCACTGGAACGGTAGTCTGCAAACTCCTCATTTTGAACCCGAACTTCAGCAATCGCGTCTTTCGCGGATTCCGCTCGGATCTCGCTCAATGCCGGGATTCGGAGCACATGCCCTGCCTTCAGCAAGTTAATATTATTATCAATAAATGCTTCAGGATTCGCTCTTTGTAGCGCCAGCATGGTCTGCTGCACGGACACGCTTTCGCTTGGTCTGACCTTCATCGCGATGGTCCAAAGTGTATCGCCCGGGCCAGTCACACCATATTCGTCATCCTGAGTAACCACCCCTTCGACACGACCGCTGCTCACGGTTGGTGCTGGAGGAATTTCACGACGTCGATTCCCAGAGGACCCCTGATCAGATTCGCCGGCGGAGGGCACTGCTCTCACGGAGGTACCCGGTGAAATCTGTTCAACGCCTTCTGATCCAAAAAGAGGCGGATCGAGCAGCACCGTGTACTCGCGCAAAATTCTGCCTGTCGGCCAGATCGCCTCTACGATGAAGTTCAAAAAAGGTTCGATAATAGGGCGGCTGCTGGTAACGTGGACAATGTACTCACCGTCTTCACGCTGGCGCACACTGAACCGCAGATCCGTGAGGTGGTAATCTCTGGCAACGCCTACACGGTCGAAGTCTTCTTGAGAGGCCAGGTTGGCAATGATTTCGTCCAACTCCAGTGATCCAACACTGGTCAGGACAATTTCGGCATCAAAACGCTGATTGAGGTGGGATTTGAGCTCAAGTTCGCCTAAACCTACGGCAAAAACAGAGCAGCTGCACAGAGCAAGGAGCGTCGCAAGGAGCAAACGGAGCCTTTGTGTCATTGTTTTTCCCCTCTCTACTCCGACGTCTTGATCGAGGTTTTTGTTCATTTCCCGGGCCATCTTTGTGCGACGCAAAAAGACCGTCGGTTATCTCTAACCTGACGGAAAAACCTCGAAATGATCTCTAATAGTTGCGTTAAGTATCGCTTATTGCAGATGTTTTAGCAAAACTTCGGCAATTTGTATACTGTTTAACGCCGCGCCCTTGCGCACGTTGTCGGATACGATCCAGAGGTCGAGGCCGTTGTCGATCGAGATGTCCTCTCTGATTCGGCCGACGAACACGGCGTCTGTACCCGCCGAGTCGCGGACCGCCGTTGGAAAGTCAGGGTCTGCCTGGTCGTCAATGAGCTCGACACCCTCCGCAGTTGCCAGCAGTTCCCTGGCTTCAGCCGCAGATAGCGGTGCCTTCGTTTCAATGTGTACCGCCTCACTGTGACCATAAAACACCGGCACTCGTACACAGCTTGGATTCACCATAATTGATTGATCTTCAAATATTTTCTGGGTTTCCCAAACCATTTTCATTTCTTCCATGGTGTAGCCATTCTCAAGGAAGTCGCCAATATAGGGGATGGCGTTGAAGGCAATTTGTTGAGGGAAGGCTGAAGTTTCGATGGGTTGCGCGTTCAGCAGTTTGGCGGTTTGAGTGGCCAGTTCTTCAATAGCACGCTTCCCGGCACCGGACACCGCCTGGTAGGTGGCCACATTGATCCTGGAAATACCAACCGCATCCTGAATAGGTTTCAGCGCGACCAACATCTGAATGGTGGAGCAGTTCGGGTTCGCAATTATGCCGCGTTTTTTATAGTCAGCGATGCGATGACCGTTGACCTCAGGCACAACAAGGGGGATATCCTCATCCCTTCGGAAGTGAGAGGTGTTGTCGATGACAACGCACCCCTGCTCCGCGGCCTTAGGCGCAAATTCCTCAGAAATACTGCCCCCAGCGGAGAAAAGACCAATTTGAACCCGACTGAAATCGAAGGTGGCGAGGTCTTCCACAACAATAGATTGGCCTTTGAACTGCAACCTGGAACCCGCTGAACGCTCACTCGCCAGCAAATACAGTTTGCCAACGGGGAAGTCTCGTTGCTCGAGGATTTCCATCATGACTTCGCCGACAGCGCCAGTTGCGCCAACGACTGCGACATCAACGGTTTGTGCTTCACTCATGGTCTTTCCATTGGATCTGTATCTTTGACGAAAGCAGTCTACGGACAGCATTGTCATAAAACAAATTCATATTTATCATCGATTGCATAAAAAATCGGAATGAAAGAGGGTCCGATGGACATCGATAGCCTGAAAGCCTTTCTCGCTGTTGCTGAGGTGGGTTCGTTCAGTCAGGCAGCTGATCGAATGCATTTAACACAGCCTGCTGTCAGCAAGCGCATCGCCCAAATAGAGCAGCAGCTGGATGCCCGGCTTTTTGATCGAATCGGCCGCACGGTTACGCTCACCGAGGCCGGACACTCCCTGGTCGCTCGCGCCAACATTATCCTGCAGCAGGTGGAAGATGCCGAGCGCGCTATCCGAAACCTGAGCGGGCAGGTCAGCGGTCAACTCTCATTGGCAACCAGTCACCACGTTGGCCTGTGGCGTCTGCCAAGGGTTCTCAACAACTATGTCACAAAACATCCTGATGTCACCCTCGACCTGCACTTTATGGACTCTGAGGTTGCTCATGAACGCATTGTTCAAGGCGAACTCGAAATGGCGATCATTACTTTAGCGCCGGTCTCCCACGAACGCCTGATCGCCGAGCCAATCTGGCGTGATGAACTGGTCTTCGTGTGCTCCCGATCACATGAACTGGCAAGCCGGAAAAACCTGGACCTGTCCATGCTTGCTGAGTACGCCGCGATCCTGCCAGACATGACCACTTTTACCGGTCGCATCGTTAAGGGCATGTTCGAGGAACACGACCTGCATCTGGAAATCGGCATGTCGACAAATTACCTTGAAACCATCAAGATGCTCATCGGCGTGGGACTTGGCTGGAGTGTCTTGCCGACCACCATGATCGATGACGACGTGGCTGTCCTGGATATTGAAATCGATACTGCTCGAACCCTCGGCGTGATCCATCACGTCAATCGGACACTATCCAATGCGGGAGAAGCTTTTATTGATCTCCTTCGCGGCGACTCGGACTACCAGCGTTAGCCTTCGAAAGGGCTTTTTACCAAGACATCCGCGTTCTGCCCTCGGTGACGCAGCAGATGATCCATAAGAACGATCGCGACCATCGCTTCCGCGATCGGCGTTGCTCGCACGCCAACGCAAGGATCATGTCGCCCCTTGGTGACAATCTCCGTTATGTCCCCATCCGTTGTCACGGTTTTCGCTGGCGTTGTAATACTGGATGTTGGTTTCAATGCAATGCTTGCAACGATGTCCTGCCCGGTAGAAATCCCGCCCAGGATCCCGCCTGCGTGGTTAGAACTAAAGCCCTGCGGTGTCATCTCGTCACGATGCTCTGAACCCCGCGATGAGACGACATCAAAACCTGCACCGATCTCTACACCTTTAACCGCATTAATACTCATCAAGGCACCAGCGAGCTCGGCATCTAACCGATCAAATACTGGCTCGCCCAGGCCAACCGGCACATGGCTCGCAACGACGGTAACCTTCGCACCCACCGAGTCGCCATCGCGTCTGAGCTGGTCTATCAGCGATGCCATCTCGGGTACTCGATTTTTATCCGGACAGAAAAAGGGATTCTGATCGACTTCAATCCAGTCAAAGTCGTTGATGGTGATGTCTCCCATCTGCGCAAGATATCCACGGACAGATACACCATGTTTTTCCTGCAGATATTTTTTCGCGATGGCTCCTGCCGCCACTCGCATGGCAGTTTCACGCGCTGATGACCGCCCGCCGCCGCGATAGTCACGCACACCGTATTTCTGCTGATAGGTAAAGTCCGCGTGTGCGGGACGGTACTTGTCTTTGATTTCTGAATAGTCTTTCGAACGCTGATCTTCGTTTTCGATCACCAGCCCTATAGAGGTACCCGTGGTGGCGCCTTCAAACACGCCAGAAAGAATCTTAACTTCGTCCCCTTCTTTTCTCTGGGTTGCGAACTTGCTGGTTCCGGGTTTTCGCCGATCCAGATCACCTTGAAGATCCGTCTCAGAAAGCGCCAACCCTGGAGGACAACCATCCACCACGCAGCCAAGCGCCAGCCCATGGCTTTCGCCAAAGGTTGTGACTTTGAACATTTCTCCAATAGAGCTGCCTGGCATCGGTATTCCGTTGTTTCTTCTGGCTTCAGCGAGGATGCTAACCCTAAGGGATTGCCCGTCTATGTTCAATCTATGTTAGTTTCGGACCCGAACATGAGATGTACGGAGCTATCATGGCAGGCCAGGAAACGACACTATATTCCATCAAAGAGGGAGCCGCCTGGATCACCCTGAACCGGCCTGAGGCAAGAAACGCCCTGTCGGCTGAACTGGTGAATGAAATGTATGCCCACCTGACCGCGGCCAACAATGATGAAGAGGTGCGGAGCATTATTATTACCGGTGCAGGCACAGCATTCTGCTCCGGTGCGGATCTCAAGAGCCCTCCAGGAGAGCTGGTTGCAGGACAACAAGCCATTACCTACCCAGACCTCCTGGATGCAATCCTGAAGAGCGAGAAGCCGGTCATAACGGCCGTCAACGGTCCAGCGTTCGCAGGCGGTATTGGCCTGGTTGCCGCAGCGGACATCGCTATAACAACAACTGAGGCCATCTACAGTTTCAGCGAAGTACGCATCGGCGTTATCCCGGCAGTCATTGCGGTCGTCTGTATTCCAAAGCTTGGGACCCATCACGCCATGAAACTGTTTCTTACCGGCGAAAGGTTCAATGGCGCCGATGCTGAAAAAATGGGATTAACCCACCGGGCAGTGACAGCAGAAGATCTGATGAGCGCCGTTCAGGAAGAAATTGACATGATCAATCTTGGTGGTCCGCTCGCGGTTAAAGAAGCCAAGAAACTGGTAAGAAGAATCAGCGAAATTTCAGTCGCAAAAGGTTTCGAGGAAGCCGGACCATGGAGCAAGCGGCTCTTTGAATCAGAAGAAGGCACTGAAGGCATGGCTGCCTTCAGGGAAAAACGTAAGCCCAGTTGGGTTAAAGATGGTGAAGGATGAGTAAACATAAGAACGACATCTATGGTGATGTTGAGGATCAAAACAAGAAGAAAGAAGTGCCTCCTCCGATTCCGGCAGCAACCGTGCTGCTGTTGAGGGATGAGGATGATGCCCCCGGCCCAGAGGTATTGATGTTGCACAAGACATCAAAAATTGCGTTTGGCGGCATGTGGGTTTTTCCCGGTGGAAAAATTGATCCAGAAGACTACGAAGGTGGCGATGATGTCGATAACGCAGCTCGCCATGCGGCGATGCGCGAAGCGGAAGAAGAAGCAGGCATCAGGTTACCGAAAGATGCCTTCGTCTGGTTTTCTCACTGGACCCCTCCACCCATCACACCAAAACGTTATGTAACCTGGTTCTTCATCACGGAAGCTGATGAAGATCATGAGATCACGGTTGATGGCGGCGAGATTCAGGATCACCAGTGGATCAATCCGGGGGAAGCGCTTGAACGTCATGCCAAAGGAGAAATAGACCTGGCACCTCCGACCTGGATCAGCTTGTATCAATTATCGAAGTTCGACACCGCGGACCAAGCAGTCAAAGCACTGAGCGCCAAACCGCCCCGCTACTACGAAACACGAATCGTACAGGATGAGGAAGGTGCCAGAATCGCTATGTGGTCAGAGGACTCCGCTTACGAAGCCATGGATGCATCCCAAGACAGAGCCACCCATCGCCTCGTCATGAAACCTGGGGGATTCGAATTCCAACATTCTGCAGTCGATTATTGAGGCATAAGGGTGACGAAACGAAACATTCTTCTGATCACAACCGATCAGATGCGCTATGACGCCCTTGGATGTAACGGCGGTCAGGTAGCCAACACACGTCACATCAATGCGCTTGCAGAATCGGGCATCAATTATCGGCGGGCACACAATCAGAATGTTGTTTGCATGCCGGCTCGGGCAACCATCATTACAGGACAGCACGTTGGATCGCACGGTGTCTGGATGAATGGTGTTTGTATGCCGGAGGATCGGCATACCATCGCACACCACCTGAAAGACCATGGCTACAACACCGCGCTCCTCGGCAAAGCACACTTTGAGCCCTGGCTTGGGTCTCCTGCGGAGTTTTTTGAAAACCGTATGGCCGCACAGAACTCAACAGGCCCTCATCGCGGTTTCGATCATATGGAACTGGCAAACCATTTCTTTGAGGGGCACAGCCATTACGATCATTTCATGGATCAGCACCCGGATATTAAGAGGCGCTTCTATCCAATGGTGACCGACAAGGGACAAAACACGATAGGCAATACAGAGACAGGTGCACTTCAGGTTTGGCCAATGGATGTGCCGCGAGAGCTCTATCACACTCAATGGGTTGCTGATCGCACTATTAACTGGCTGAACCTCCAGGACCAGGAAACACCCTGGTTCTGCTGGATGAGTTTTCCGGACCCTCACCACCCGTGGGATGTACCGCGGTCCGAAATGCACCGCATCGACTGGCGGGACGTTCCACTACCCCGACTGTACAGCGAAGACAAACAACAGCTGGCAAGTTGGCTCGATGACAAACCCTGTCATTGGCGTGGATATTACGATGGCACTCACTGGACCAATCTGGAATCACCACGAGAGTTTCGACCGAGAGACCTGACGCCAGATCAGGTTCGTGAGATTAATGCGATGAACCATATTGAAAATGAGCTGATTGACGAGGCCTGCGGCGAGGTCATCAACCATCTTCAAAGCGCCGGCATGCTGAAAAATACCGATATCTTTTTTACGACTGATCATGGCGAGCTACAGGGAGACTTCGGGTTGATGTTTAAGGGCCCCTATCATGTCGATGCTCTGATGCGCCTGCCATTAATCTGGAAACCCGCCCCTAACGCAAACATCGCGCCATCGGAAATCCAGGCACCTGTCGGTCATGTTGACCTGGCAAAAACCTTCTGCCATATCGCGGGCATTGAATCACCGGATTACTGTGAGGGTGATGTATTGCCAGTCAGCGAGGAATCAGCCAGTCACCGCGAAACCATCCTGACCGAATGGGATTCCGAGCATGGACACATCGATATGCATTTGAGGTCGATCTACCATCGCGATGGCTGGCTCTGTACGGCTTACGAGACAAGCTATCTCTACGAAGGCAATGAGGGCGAACTTTACGACATGACATCGGATCCTGATCAGCTGGTTAACCTATGGGACGATCCGGCTCATAAAACTCGAAGACAAGAATTAGTGGATCGTCTGTACCGTGAAAGACCCTTATGGGAAGATGAACCGCTCGAACGCAAGGCACCGGTTTAAGTCGATGCGATTTCTCTCGAACCTACTTCACCCTGGCATTTTATGCTGCATAATCTTGCTGACATCCTGTGCAACCGTTGACTTTGACTACCCTCGCAATAAAACCACCGCCCCGCCCGTATCAAGTACAGCGGACACGCGAATCGGACAATACGCAGCGAGATTAACTGAAGGCCAGCCGGCCAAAAAATCCGGGTTTCATCTCCTGCCAGATGCGATTGACGCTCTGGCGATACGTCTCATTCTGGCGGAACGCGCCGAGGCCACGATTGACGCACAGTATTACCTGGTAAAAAGCGATGATGCGGGTCTAGCATTTATTCGCTCGCTGCTCGCTGCCGCGGATCGAGGCGTAAGGGTTCGCCTCTTAATTGATGACATGTTTACAGGCGGCAAAGACCTCGGTCTTGCCGCCCTGGATCACCACCCCAATTTCGAGGTCAGGGTCTTCAACCCGTTCGCGAGACGATCAGCCAGGTTCATGGATGGCCTGACCGATCTTTCCCGCATCAATCGTCGCATGCACAACAAGTCTTTCACTGTTGATAATCAAGTCACGATTATCGGTGGCAGAAACATTGCGGATGAGTATTTCGGCAGCAGAGCGGATGCCCATTTCGGAGATCTGGACGCCATTTCTGTCGGTCCGATTGTCGAGGAAGTTTCCCGTGCGTTTGATATCTACTGGAACCACGAACAAGCCACTCCCCTACCCGCATTTGCGAAAATACCTGAAGATAAAGATGCTGCGCTCGAGGATGTTCGCAGGCTATTGGAAGAGTCGCGCCAAACCGTGTCAAACGGCGTCTATGCGAAAGCGATCAGAGACTCCGCAGAGAAAATGCTTGAGAATGACGTTGGCATTTATCACTGGGCACCCTATGAGTTAACGGTCGACTCACCGGACAAGAGCTTCAGAAAAAAAGCTGCCGAAGCTTCAACGATGAAGCTCGATCTGGCCAACTCTCTGATGTCAGCCCGCAAAGAAATTATTCTGATATCACCCTACTTTGTGCCCAGGCGTTCGGGTATAGAAGCCTTACTCGCATTGGAAGAGCGCGGCGTTGAAATAACCGTCGTCACCAACTCTCTTTCCGCGAACAATCAATTTACGGTGCATGGTGGCTACATGCCTTCCCGTAAACCATTGCTTGAAGGTGGTGTCCGGATTTTTGAGGTCAGGCGAGACGCGCACTTTCAAGGTCAGCATCTGATCGCGGCCGATAGCGGTAAATTCACTCTGCACACAAAAGCTTTTCTGGTAGACGATCGCGAACTGTTTGTCGGTTCGTTCAACTTTGATCCTCGCTCGGCCAACATCAACACAGAAATGGGCGTAATTATCCGTTCACAGGAGATGGCAGATCCGCTGCAGGACCAGGTTTACGAAGCTCTGCCAAACCTTGCCTGGGAAGTTGTGCTGGATGATCGAGGACGTCTTCGCTGGGAAGGCTACGATCAAGATGGAAATACTGTCACTCTTTCTAAGGAACCAGAGACCTCAGCCTGGGACAGGTTTATGGCAAATTTCATCCGTTTTCTACCTGTACACAGCCAACTCTAGCCGATGAGCAGGGTCAAGATCGGGACAGCGCTCTAAACCAGGACCACCGGACCTGCTGGCACCCAGAATTTCAGGGGTAGATCCGCGTCAGAAACAAAATCATTTCACGTCTCCCGGCTGAGGCGTCGCATAAGCCCCTGTAATGGAAACCACAGTCTTCTAGGCCTGCGTCCACCAGGCAACACCCTGTTCATCTTCTTCCACGGTCAACATACGCCTTTCCTGAGCGCAGTGGAGGTGAGCGATCGACTCACCGGTCGCAGGGAAGAAACTGGTATCCGTAATTTTACTTTTGAACAGTGCAGGAAAGACATCTACTGCCCGTTTCGGTTCTTCACAAAGATCATATAACTTCTCTATGGCCACCTCGTGCCAATCGATCAGTGCTGTCAAGCGTTCGTGCACTCCTTCATAAAGACTTTCATGTGCGGGGAGAACCAAAAGATCCGGAGGCAGAATTTCTCGAAATCGTGCGCAGGAGTTAATGAAGTCCCGCAGTGGATTCGCCAGCGGTTCAGACGGATTTACGCTGACATTGGGTGTGATCTTAGGAAGAATCTGGTCACCACCAATAATGACTTTTAACTCAGGGCAATAGAGACACACATGCTCCGGTGCATGCCCATAGCCAATGACGGCTCGCCATTCGCGGCCGCCAATATCAATATACTGGCCTTCCTGAATTCGGCGGTAACCCGCGGGTAACTCCCAGATATTCGCACCGAACTGACCAAACCTTTCCCGGTAACGATTCAGTCGCGATTCGTCGAATCCAGCGCGTCGATAAAACTTGATCGCATCTTCTGGCACATCTGACGGACCATCAGCGGCCATCACCTTGCACATGAAGAAGTCACTGCGCGACATCCAAAGTTCGGCATCCCATTCCTGACAGATCCAGCCTGCGTTACCGGTATGGTCTGAGTGCAAATGAGTCGCGACCACACGCTTTACTGGCTTGCCTTCCAGGTGATGCTCAAAAATTGAACGCCAGCAATCTTGGACATCTTCCCGATTCAAACCGGTATCAACAATGGTCCAGCCGTCGTAATCTCGTAGGATCCAGACATTGATATGGTTGAGGCGCCCCCACATTGGCATGCGCGCCCAAAATACGCCGTCAGCAACCTCAGTAACGCTACCGTGATCAGGAAGTTGATCTTCGAATCGGTAAGTCAGTGGATCGAACCCCCGCTTTGACATATTGTCGACCAAGAACTGCTCCATCATTTCCAGAGAGGCCTAAACATACAACGTCAGCTTCTCTCAAGAAAGTGGCTATGAGATCAGGTGCTGCCAGCACCAAGCGATGAAAGAAGATCAACCAGGCATTGCCGAGAAACCTCAGATCAATATCTGACACGAAGCGCTGTGAAGACAGCGGGGAGCGACGGTTACAAGCTTGTTACAGATGACCGCCGCTCTATCCTGCACTTTTCGGCGTGTTCCGTTTTTGCAGGCATGTCAATGTTTAGTCAGTCGGTAAAGAGCCTGTGTGGCGTAACTGCCGGAGCAGTGGCAACAGCAACAAAAACAGCAATAACACTGAACCTGCGGCCAGCACCAGCAATGTCACCAGCATCCCTTGCCACTCGTACAGATAGCCAACCAATGGACCTGTCACAATGAAGGTCAATCGGAACATCAGGCCAACCAAGGAATTCGCCGTTGCGCGAAAACCGCTGGGTACTCTACTGTTAAAAGCATCGGTCAGTATTACCTGATGGAACCCTCGACTGATGTAAAAAGTCAGCACAAGCACCAACCCGACAACACCGCCAGGTATCGCCATCCCGACGTAACCCAGGATAGGCAGCAAACCCATGACCAATAGAACAGTTGCCGCCCCTGCCCGCTCTTCCAGCCTGGCGCAAAAATGCGCCGCAACGGCAACGGTGAAGTTCATCAATGCCCACAAGACACCAAACCAGGCAAGTGAAATACCTTGTTGTTCCCAGTATGGCTGCACCAGCCAGACCACATAAAAGGTAACCAGGCCGTAGAAGGTGAACGCCAGGGTCGTCAGGCGCAACAAATTGTCCTGCAGAAACAGGTGACTCAAGATCCGTCGCAGGCTATGCCACGGCGACACGATATCCATTCGTTGATAGGGCGCCTCCACCAGAAAGAAGGAAAGAATCAATGGAAACCAGGCGATAATCGCGTTGGCGTAAACCACTGCGTCAAAAGACCAGAGCACCAGGATACTCGCCAGCAATGAGGCAAGCCCTTCGGACACGGCTTTCACCGCACGCATGTTTGCAATCCCGCGCGTCTTTTGCGCCGGAGACTGGTTCAATGCCAGCTGAGTATCGTACAGAAGCGAGAGATCCGATCCTGATAACAGACTCATACCTAAACCAACCGTTATCTCGAACAGTGCCAGACCAAGAAAACCGTCGGCAAAACACAGGAGCGTGAATCCAAAGCCGTGGAACACGCTGCCGAGGATCAACGCATTGCGGCGACCGATAATGTCTGCGAGATAACCCGAAGGCACCTCAAAAACCACAACAGACAGCGCAAAGATACTCTGAAGTACAAAAACATCAGCGACTGAGAGGCCTTTGGATGCAAAAAACGGCACCGCCACCGGAATAATGACGAGTGCGAGCCAGCAGAAGCTGAATGCATACAAAACCTGTATGTTGTTTTTCAGTTGTCGTTCACTCATATCTACCACCATTGCTACCTTTTGAGCAGCCTTGAGCTAAACGCGCCTTGTAGGCGCGTAAAATAAAAGCCTTGAGCTAAACGCGCCTTGTAGGCGCGTAAAATAAAAGCCTTGAGCTAAACGCGCCTTGTAGGCGCGTAAAATAAAAGCCTTGAGCTAAACGCGCCTTTTGAGCGCGCAAAAAAAAAGCCTCCTGAGGTTTCCCTGAGGAGGCTTTACGAAAAATATATTTTCTCAATCACACCTAAACGATCCGATCAGCCTCCTTTACGCACAGCAGTACGTCCACGGTCGCGCAAAGCGTCGTGTCCATAAGATGCGGTGTATATTTGAACGAAGTTGTCATGACTCGGCTCGGTTGAATGTATTCAGGCGCGCGCAGTTTACGCCGATGTCGAGCGAAGTCAATCCTGAGGCAGGAAGTGCACCTGGTGAACGTAAATTTTTCGTGTCGCTCGTTGCCCAACATACACAGCAACGTAGCCGCCGCTATCAGATCGTTCGGCAATCAGGTACTTCTGAAACTGTTCCGGCCCATAAAGAATGGCTTCTTTAAAAACCTTGTTGGCCCAATAACTCGAACTGCCGCAGGCCCGACCATCACATTGAAACAGCACCTGGCCTAATTGCTCCAGTTGCATCCGGTAATGATCAAAAACCTGTTCGGTCCGTCTCGCTTCGGGCAGGTAGTAGGTTTCCTGATAACGCCGACCGTAGAAGATTTCAGATTTTTCAGGTTGAAGTTCGCGATTCACCTTTTCCAATGATCCAAGTACCACGAGATGTGAACTCGCCTCGCTCCATTCTTCCGACTCGAGCTCAGCGGATCGGTAGGATTCGAGATAAACTTTCGATGCGGGCTCTGCCACCACCAGGGCAGAAGTAAAACCGACCAGTGCCAGCACAACTAAATAACGGATTCCAGAGTACAACGGTCACGCTCCAATACGGGTGCTTCAATGATTGCCACGGACGCCGTGCCCATGGGCTGCTGCACGCCGGTTAAATAGTATACAAGACTCCCGATGATGGGCTGATGCATCACTGCCATCACGCATTGTCTCCCGTCCCGGTGCTTTTCCATTTCGCCCAGGGCTTCGCTCACCGTCACATCAGGTGTCACTGATGCCGTCACCACCTGGGGCACTCGTTCAAGCACCTCACTCACCAATTCCGCTGTTTGACGCGCTCGCGGATAGGGACTTACCAACATCAGGTCCACCCTAAGGCTATACGTATTGAGCTGGTTCGCGGATGCCAGGGCCTCTTCCTTACCAAAACTCGTCAGGTTTCTATCGAAGTCAGTTGAGGCGTAGGATTCTGCTTCACCGTGTCTCATCAGGATCAGTTTCACAGGTGAGAATCCATGAAAGAAATCGCAGCTAAACCATTAATCATTAACGACTTTGTCCTCCCTGAAATTGGCCAAACCGGGCACGGTTTCTATACTTTAAAGCACATTCACGGTATCGTACCGGAGCCTAGACTCAGCTCGCAGATACCCCTTTGTCAGAGATAGTTGAAAAAATCCAAAAAGCGACGGTCAGAACGCTGAACCAGATGGCTCACGACGTCATCAGCGACACCGAGCGCCAGGTCGTTGATGCCATTGGAGACTTCAAGTCTCTGACCCGTCAGTCTGACGAGGTCCTCATGCGCTTCGTCTCCAACCTTAACAACAATTTTGATGAATTGCTGGACAAGGAAACCTTCAAGGACGAGGCGGTTTTTAACTTTGAGACCTTATCCCTGGTGCAGGAAGAAGAACTGGATGTGATGGTGGCGCTCGAGGGTATGGTGAACGCGTCACGCAACGAACATCTTGCCATCTTCATCAGCTTCAACACGCGTCTGGCATCGCTATTCCCGCGCAAAAGAATTGATGAATCGACAAATCCGCTGGACCCGGAGCAAATCGCTACCGCTTTTCAGGAAGCCTTACGCCCACTCGGACTGGATGCCCAGGACAACCTGACCATCTACAGGGCCTTTAACACAAAGGTACTTAAGCACCTGGATGTTGTTCTCAACGAGGCGAATCAAGTGCTTATTGATGGCCACGTCATGGCAGATCTGGGCATGGAAGCTCCGGGAAAAAGCGCCACGCCACCGCCATCAGCTCGAAACATCCCAAGGGCTGATACCAGTATGTTCGGCACTCTGGAAGAAGAAGCATTCGATGAGGAAGATGAGGACCGACCAGAACTGTTTTCAATGATGCAGAACCTCCTGCACTTCGATGAGCCAGCCAGTTCAGGGGAGTCCACAAATTCACAGTTCGGCCCACCACCTAGCGCACCTGCAGGTGCGACCCCAGACAGCGCAATACCCGGCGGTCAGCCCGGAGTTGGTATAACCGGTGGTGCGCTACCGGGCACGGTGACTGGCCTCGAAGGCGCCCTGCACGGCAGGGATGACGGCGCGACCTTTATTGGTGAAGGTGGCCAGATTGTACCGCCCGGTATGGTCGCCGTTCCTGCGGCGATGGTCCCTGCCCTCCTGCAGGATGGTGGAGAGTCGGTCGAGACCGCAGGACCAACTCAGGCGATGCAATCTTTCCAGCCTCAGGAAGGACAGACCGTTCAAATGGTGGACCAGGCGAAGCTGATGGACATCCTGAGCAGTATCCAGGCCAAGCTAAATGCTTCCAGCGCAGCAGAATCTACCATTCCCAATTCTCTCGAGGACGTAGAGAAACTCGACATCTCTCAATCGCTCGGTGAGTTCCTGCTCGAAAGTCAGGAAGATAAAAACGTCGTCAGCGCCGTAGACCGCCAGTCGTCTGACATCATCAATCTGGTCAACCTGCTGTATGAGGCGATCTGGCAAGATCCTTCCGTGCCAATACCAATCAAGGAACTGATCGGTCGCACGCAGATCACCATTATTAAGGTTGCCCTCGAAGACGTAGAGTTCTTCAACAATGAACGACACCCTGCTCGAACCATTCTTAACGAGTTCGCTTCAGCGGGTATCGGCTGGACAGAGGTCGAAGAACTCGAAAAAGATCCGCTTTACCAGAAGATTCGTGAACTGGTCGACAAGATTGTCGCCTACGAAAACGACGAGCAGTTGTTTATTGATCTGATCGACGACTTTCGAACCTTCCGAGCTGAAGAAGCCGCCAAAACCAGGCAACTCGAGCAACGGATCCTTAAGGCAACAGAACGTAATGATCGTCTCGACGACATTCATGAGCTGGTCACCCAGAAAATTGAAGAGCGTATCCTGGGACGTGCGCTGCATGAGTTTGTCGAAGAACTGCTGAAAAAGCCATTCCATAAGTTCATGGTCATGCTGGTTCTAAAAGAAGGTCCTGGCGGAAATGCTTGGAAACAGGCCATTAACACGATCGATGTACTGCTCTGGAGCGTACAGCCACACGAAGAAGGTGGTGATCGGGACCGTCTGGCGACGATTAACCCAAGACTACTCAATAACCTGCGCAAAGCCTTTCGAATCGCCAGCATCGAAAAACCAGAAATCGATAAGCTTATTGAACAACTGCAGCAGGTTCAGAACGAAACCTTCCACGGTCTTGAAAAAAGCCCTGCGGCGGAACTAAAGGCCGTTGAAGACGAAACGGCGTCTGGCGACGTAAAGGTTGAAGTCAGTGACGAGCCAGAGACTGAGGAAGCGAAGAACATCGAAACAGATGATGCTCCGACAGAAGAAGGCAAACCCAAAGTACGCTTTCTCAAAGCCGGCGAAGACGAGGAAGAAGATGAGACTGAAAAAGAGATCGGTTCGATCGATGCTGAAGCGCCCATTCTAGAAACCGACGCAGGGGAGGAACTCAGCGTCGACGCGACAGAGAATCTCATTAAGGCAGGACGTGAACCGGAAGATGGAGCAATCGCTCCTTCATCTGAGGCTGAGGACACCAAGGCACCCGTCTCGGGAGAACCAAAGGCCGAAGAAAGCGCGAAGGAAGCACCTGCTTCCGAGGAAGAAGCGCTGACCGATGACAGCCCTTACATGAGACAGGTAGATACGCTGAGCGTTGGTGTTTGGGTCGAATTCGCGGGAGAGGATGATAACAACACCCGCTGCAAGCTTGCGGCAAAGATTAATGCCATCGACAAGTTCATCTTCGTCAACCGACAGGGTGTGAAGGTTGTCGAGAAAACCAAGCTTGGTCTCGCGAGAGAGCTGCGCGACGGCACCGTCAACATCATTAGCGACGGTCTTCTGTTCAGTCGTGCGCTGGAGTCCGTGATTGGCAATCTTAGAGAAAGCCAACACGAACAACATACTGGCGGCGCCTACCAGCGAGAAGCGGCTTCCGAGGAATAGGTCAGGAAGAAAGCTCCAACAGGAGCTTATTCAATCTCGAGACGTAGTTTGCCGGTTCATCCAACTGAGAACCCTCTGCAAGGATCGCCTGATCATAAAGCACCATCGCCAGGTCGTTGAATCGATCCATATCCGCTTCATCATTCAGTTTCTCTACCAGCGGATGCTCCGGGTTTAATTCAAATGTGCGTTTGCTATCAGGCACAGCTTGACCGGCGGATTCCAGCACCCTCCGCATCTGCATTCCCATATCATCCTCACTGACGACCAAACACGCCGGGGAGTCCGTAAGCCTGTTTGTCAGCCGCACCTCTGCAACAGACTCACCCAAGAGTTCGTTCATCTTCTCGACCAGCCCTTTATAGGTCTCCTCAACCTTCTCCTGCTCGGCTTCATCCTCAGACTCATCGAGATCACCCAAATCAAGCTCGCCGCGGGCAACGTCCTGAAAGGCTTTGCCATCAAACTCACCGAGATGACTGACCAGCCACTCGTCGATTCGATCATGCAGCAGGAGAACTTCGATACCCTTCTTTCGGAAAATCTCCAGGTGTGGGCTGTTTGCTGCGGTGTGGTAATTTTCAGCTGCAACAAAGTAAATCCTGTCCTGCTCGGGCTTCATTCGCTCAATGTAACCGGCAAGAGACTGGTTCTGCGTTGCACCTTCAGAAATCGTCGTCGCAAACCTAAGGAGCGCGGCGATTTTTTCTTTATTGCCAAAGTCCTCTGCCGGCCCTTCTTTAAGTACCTGACCGAACTCATCCCAGAACGTCTGATACTGCTCATCATCAGCAGCCAGTTTTTCGATCATGTCGAGAACACGCTTCGTCAGCGCGCTGCGCATGGAGTCAATTGTGGGATCTTTCTGTAGGATTTCCCTTGAAACGTTCAGAGACAGGTCGCTGGAATCGACCACGCCACGTACAAACCTCAGATAGAGCGGTAAAAACTGCTCTGCCTCGTCCATGATGAAGACACGCTGCACATAGAGCTTTAAGCCGCGCGGCGACTCGCGTTGATACAAATCAAAGGGGGCTCGATTCGGAATATAGAGCAGACTGCTGTATTCAAGCTTGCCCTCCACCCGGTTATGGCTCCAGGTCATTGGATCATCGAAGTCATGGGAAACGAGCTTGTAGAATTCCTTGTACTCGTCTTCACTAACGTCGGTTCGGGACCGCGTCCACAGCGCCTTAGCCGTGTTAACCACTTCATAGCCAGGCTCCGGTGCCTCCTCGCCTTCAGCTACAGGCGCGGGTTCCTCGAGCATGCGAACCGGTACCGCCACATGGTCGGCATACTTCTTCACAATGCTGCGCAGACGCCAGCCATTCGCAAATTCTGTTTCATCCGCTTTCAGATGCAGCGTTACCGAGGTACCAACCTGCTCTCGGGTCACCGTTTCAACATCAAACTCAGCCTCGCCTGCGGAGTGCCAAAGCACGGCTTCCTCCGGCGCAGCACTGGCTGACCTCGACTCAACCGTTACTTCGTCAGCCACAATAAATGAAGAGTAGAAACCAACACCAAACTGACCAATCAATTGCGCATCTTTCTGCTGATCACCGGTCAGAGATTCCAGGAACTGTGCTGTACCAGACTTGGCAATAGTACCGAGGTGGGAAATCGCTTCGTCTCGCGTCATACCGATGCCGTTGTCGGAAACCGTTACCGTCTGCGCGTCCTCATCAATATCAATCGTGATACCAAGCTCGACACCCTCTTCCAGCAAAGCGGGATCCGAAAGCCCGGCAAAACGACGCTTATCAATGGCATCGTTGGCATTGGAGACAAGTTCCCTGAGGAAAATTTCTTTGTTGCTGTAGAGAGAGTGAATCATCAGGTGCAGAAGCTGCTTGGCTTCCGACTGAAAACCCATGGTTTCTTTTTGTGCGGTCGTCATGACGTTCCCGTAAAAATTTACATCCCCTCGAAAATTGGGGCGCATCAGGGAAATTTCAACCCCGTTTTTGCCAGAATGCCGCAATCCGCAGTAACCAGGCAGAAGTGACGAGGGCCAGCAAAACCACATACACCCAGAAGGGGTCCATGAGGGATGGATCCAGCTGTGATTGAGAATAACCCTGGACTCTTCCCAGGTAAGTCACAAAGAAACCGATAAAGATCCCATACAGCCCGACTTTGTGAAGGACTCGCCAGACGCCCTTAAGCTGCCTGACGGAGAAACTGTTGGAAGTCACCGCCATCAGTCCGATAAAGACGTAGATAACAATGGCAGCGGTATCATCCGCAGAGAACCAGGCATCAATAGCCAGATAGTTTGCGATGATCCCAACCAGATGCACAGTATGCGCAGCCGCAAAAGCGAGACCCAACTGGCGCCGGCGCCCCATCAGTGCACGGCCTAGATCTGTGGGATAAAGCTGATGAAGTGCACCTAGAGCAAACACCGGCAGGAAAAACATGAAGGACACACGAGCCGTGTATCGGGTAAACAACAGCGTCGTGTCCGCGCTGAAGTTCTGGAGCATAAAAAAATAGCTACCGAGAATGGCGGTAGCTGCCGCAACGAGAAGAAACAGGAGCGGCGTGAAATAGCCGCTCCTGATGGTCGCAGACATTACCAGCCGGTCACTTCCTGCAGGGTTTTGCCAATATCCGCAAGACTCTTCACGGTTGAGACACCAGCCGATTGAAGGGATGCAAATTTCTCATCTGCCGTACCCTTACCACCGGCAATGATCGCGCCCGCATGTCCCATCCGCTTTCCGGGAGGCGCAGTCACACCCGCGATGTATCCAACCACCGGCTTGGTCACGTTACTCTTGATGAATTCAGCGGCTTCTTCTTCAGCGGTACCACCAATTTCACCAACCATGACAATCGCTTCGGTTTGCGGGTCTTCTTCGAACATACCCAGGATGTCGATGAAGTTGCTGCCAGGAATCGGGTCACCACCGATACCAACACAGCTGCTCTGGCCGTAACCCAGATCTGTGGTCTGTTTGACCGCTTCATAGGTCAACGTACCTGATCGCGAAACAATCCCAACCTTGCCCGGCAGGTGAATGTCGCCAGGCATGATACCGATCTTGCACTCACCCGGTGTGATGACGCCCGGACAATTTGGACCGATCAGCCTGACACCCTGTGCATCCAGGCTCGCTTTGGCAACCAGCATATCCAGCGTGGGCACGCCTTCCGTGATACAAACGATCAGCTTGATACCCGCAGCAGCGGCTTCAAGAATGCCATCTTTGGCGAAAGGCGCAGGCACATAGATCACAGATGCATCCGCGCCGGTTTCTTCCACCGCCTGGCGCACAGTATCGAACACCGGCAAGCCGAGATGTTCCTGGCCACCTTTGCCTGGCGTGATGCCGCCAACCATATTGGTGCCGTAAGCAATCGCCTGTTCTGAGTGCAGTGTTCCTTGGGAACCGGTGAATCCCTGACAGATTACCTTGGTATCTTTGTTTACCAGAATACTCACACCGCACCTCCTGCTGCTTTAACGGCCTGCTCAACGGCATCCGTGAGACTTGTCGCAGCAATAATATCTACATCGCTTTCTGCCAGTGTTTTAACACCGAGATCTGCGTTGTTTCCTTCAAAGCGAACAACCACAGGTACGTCTACGCCAACATCTTTCACCGCGCCGATAATGCCGTCCGCAATAATATTACACTGGACGATCCCGCCAAAAATGTTGATCAGAACCGCCTTAACGCCATCATCGGAGAGGATGATTTTGAAGGCTTCACTGACCGCTTCTTTGGTTGCACCACCGCCAACGTCAAGGAAGTTTGCTGGCTGACCGCCATGAAGTTTCACGAGGTCCATGGTGCCCATGGCAAGGCCAGCACCGTTTACCATACATCCGATATTGCCTTCCAGCGCAACATAGTTGAGGTTGAACTCAGAGGCCTGATTTTCACGTTCATCTTCCTGACTGTGATCACGCATCTCCGCCAACTTCTTTTGACGATAAAGTGCGTTGCCATCAACAGACAGCTTGGCATCCAGGCAATGTACGTCGCCATCTGTGGTCACGACCAGCGGATTGATCTCAATGAGGCTCAGGTCACAATCCTGAAACAGCTTGGCAAGTCCCATAAAGATATTGGCAAACTGATTAATCTGCTTACCCTCCAGACCCAATCGAAAAGCAATGTCGCGCGCCTGATATCCGCAAGCGCCTGTCATGGGATCAATCGTCGCCTGGAGAATCTTTTCGGGCGTTTCTTCTGCCACTTTCTCGATTTCAACACCGCCTTCGGTGGAAGCCATGAAAGTGACCCTGCGCGTGGAACGATCAATAACCGCACCGAGGTAGAGCTCACGATCAATGTCTGTACAGGCTTCGACAAAAATCTTGCTGACGGGCTGACCTTTTTCATCTGTCTGAAAGGTCACTAGGTTAGTGCCGATGTGTTTGTTGGCAAATTCGCGGATTTCGTCATCCGTATCTACCAGCTTTACGCCACCAGCCTTACCCCGGCCTCCGGCATGTACCTGGGCCTTTACGACCCACTTGTCTCCGCCGATCTCCTTGGCGGCAGCGACAGCTTCATCGGCTGTATCAACTGCGATGCCCTTGGATACCGGCAGGCCATATTCAGCAAACAGCTGCTTCGCCTGGTATTCATGAAGGTTCATAAACTCTGATCCTTTTGTTCTTTAGTTTCGGGTTATTTCTTTCGTCTTCTGTTTGCGATGTGAATCGCATGCCCTGAAACAGCCAGCGCCGCTTCATGAAGACCTTCGGACAAGGTCGGATGGGCAAACATGGTCAAGCCAAGATCCTCCGCGCTGGCACCAAACGCCATCGCGATGACTGCTTCTGCAATAATTTCTGAAGCCTGGGCGCCGATAATGTGCACTCCGAGTATTCGATCGGTACCTTTGTCTGCGATCACTTTGATTACACCGGTTGTCTCGTTATTCGCCATGGCGCGACCACTGGCTGCCATAGGAAAGCTACCCACTTGATAGTCGGCGCCCTCTGCTTTGAGCGTTTGTTCGGCTTTACCGACCCAGGCAATCTCAGGGTGTGTATAGACCACAGAGGGCACCAGATCATAGTCCACGAGCGGCATCTGACCAGCAATTCGCTCGGCGACCATAATGCCCTCTTCCATACCTTTGTGCGCCAGCATCGGCCCGCGCACGACATCGCCCACTGCATAGACACCCGGCGCGTCTGTGAGACAGACGTCATTCACATGCACGAATCCACGTTCATCCATCGTGACGCCGGAGTCTGCGGCGAGGAGTTCCTCGGTATAAGGTCGCCTACCCACGGCAACAATGATCTTGTCGAACACTTCATTTTTTTCGCCTTCCGCGTCCGTGTACTGAACCGTCACTTTGCCCTTCTTCACTTCAGTGCCGGTGACCCGGGTGCCGAGACGTATGTCCATCCCCTGCTTCTTGAACTGTTTTGCGGCCTCCTTGGCAATTTGCTGGTCTGCAGCTGGCAGGAAGTCTTCCAGGGCTTCGAGCAGGACAACTTCTGAACCAAGACGATTCCAGACACTGCCGAGCTCAAGGCCAATAATGCCTGCGCCAATCACACCGAGACGCTTTGGCACTTCTGAAAATTCCAGCGCGCCGGTCGAATCAACTATGAAATCGTCCGTGAGCGGACAAGGTGGAATTTCGACAGGGACAGAACCGGTTGCAATAATGACATTCTCTGCGCTGAGTTCCTCAGACTTACCGTCGTGTCCGGTAAAGCTGATCTGGCGTCCAGCGCTCACCTTGGCGCTGCCCTCATAAGCGGTTACGCCATTCGTCTTGAGCAACCCGGCAACACCTTTCGTGAGGTTGCCGACGACCTGATCCTTCTTGGTCATCATAGCTGGAATATCGGCACTAATGCCTTCGACCTTGATACCAATCTCATCGAAATGATCACGCGCCTCGACAAACTTGTGTGACGCCTCCAAAAGCGCTTTAGAGGGAATGCATCCAACGTTCAGACACGTGCCGCCAAAGACAGGCTTGTCTTCTTTATCAAGCCATTTCTCGATGATGGCTGTGTTCAGTCCTAACTGGGCTGCTCGAATGGCTGCGTGATACCCCGCGGGGCCTGCGCCAATTACGATTACGTCATATCTTTTGGCCATGTTTCCCTCCGCTAAATGTCCAGCAGGATACGTGCTGGCTCTTCCAGGAAGTCTTTGATGGTGACAAGAAAACGAACCGCTTCCTGCCCATCAATCAGTCGATGATCATAAGACAAGGCAACGTACATCATCGGGCGTATGACAACTTCGCCATTTATCGCCATTGGCCGCTCCTGGATTTTGTGCATACCAAGAATACCGGTTTGCGGCGGATTCAATATCGGTGTCGACAGCAAAGACCCGAACACACCACCGTTTGAAACGGTGAAGGTGCCCCCGGTCATCTCATCAATCGACAGTTTTCCTTCCTGAGCTTTCTTACCGTAGTCACTGACCTGCTCTTCGAGTTCCGCCAGCGTCAGACTGTCAGCATCGCGGATCACCGGCACCACCAGGCCTCTTGGAGAGCCAACCGCGACACCGATGTCCTGGTAGCCGTGATAAACAATATCGCTACCATCAATGGAGGCATTCACGGCGGGGAATCGCTTAAGCGCTTCTACACTGGCACGGATGAAGAAGGACATGAAACCTAATCGAGTGCCGTTATGCACCTTCGCAAAATCATCTTTGTACTGAGCTCGGAGGTCCATGATGGCCCGCATATCAATCTCATTAAATGTCGTCAGCATGGCTGCTGTCTGCTGCGCGTCTACAAGACGCTTGGCAATGCTGGCCCGCAGGCGCGTCATTGGCACGCGACGCTCGATACGATTCCCGTCAGCGGCGCTTGGCAAATCCTGCATGGAAGCAGACGTCTGCTTCTCGGCCATTTGACCCTGCGCCTCTGCAACAGCCTTCAGAACATCTTCTTTGGTGACCCTGCCGCCCTTACCCGTGCCGGCAATGCGAGTCACATCAATGCGGTTTTCCTCGGCCATTTTCTTGGCTGCCGGGCTTGCGATGGTGTCCTCCCCGGCACCCGCGATTTCAACAGAAGAGGCCGGTTCTGCGACTGCAGGTTCAGGTGTGAGGGCAGTCTCCTCGACTGCGGGTGCACTGGCAGGAGACGGCGCATCAGATGACACCTCTCCCGGCTCAAACTCGCCGAGCACTTCTTCTGCAAGCACCGTGTCGCCTTCCTGCTTATGGATCGCCGTCAACCTGCCGTCTCTTGGCGCTACCACTTCGAGTACAACCTTGTCTGTTTCAATATCAACCAGAACCTGATCCCTGTGAGCAGTTTCTCCCACAGCGACGTGCCAGGTGGCGACCTCACCATCAGCGATGGATTCTGGAAATTGCGGGGCTTTTATCTCAACCATGACTTATCTCTCGTTAGTGCCATGTAATGCGTCATGAACAAGCTGTTCCTGCTGACGTACATGAAGTGACATGTAACCTGCTGCCGCTGCAGCCGAGGCTTCTCGACCGGTATAGGCCAGGTACAAATCTGGGAAAACATTATGCAACACGCGTCTCATGTGATGCTGACTGGAGTACCAGGCACCCTGGTTCATGGGTTCTTCCTGACACCAGGCCGCGGTTTTTGTATTCGGGTACAAAGACAGTGCTGCCAGCAGATCCTCTTCAGGAAATGGATACAACTGTTCAATTCTGATAATCGCAACATCGCTGTGCGCTTCTTCGACTCGTTTGGCGTGCAGATCGTAATAGACCTTGCCGCTGCAAAGGACGATGCGCTCAACCGCTGAAGGGTCTTCAACGTAACGGTCTTCAAGGACCGTCTGGAACGCACCATCCACTAGATCTTCCAGCGAGGAAATCGCCTCCTTGTGACGCAACAGACTCTTTGGCGTCATCACAATCAAAGGTTTGCGCAACGGTCTGATCGCCTGACGGCGCAGAAGATGGAAAATCTGAGCCGGCGTCGTCGGTACACAGACCTGGACATTGTGTTCTGCCGAGAGCTGAAGATAACGCTCCAATCGCGCAGAACTGTGCTCAGGTCCTGCACCTTCGTAACCGTGCGGCAGCAACATCGTGAGACCTGAAAGTCTGGCCCATTTGTGTTCACCGGAGGTAATAAACTGATCAATAACCACCTGGGCACCGTTCGCAAAGTCACCGAACTGCGCTTCCCAGATCACCAGCGTGTTAGGGCTGGTTCCTGAGTAACCATATTCAAAGGCAAGTACTGCTTCTTCCGACAGAAAGGAGTCATAGATAAAGAATCGGTTTTCTTCTTTCTGCATGTTGAGCAGAGGAATTAGTCGACCGCCCTCTTTCTGATCATGGATAACCGCATGCCGGTGAGAAAAAGTACCGCGCCCCACGTCCTGTCCGGTCAGTCGAATACTGAATCCTTCATCCAGCAGGGTGGCATACGCCATGACTTCACCATAACCCCAGTTAATCGTGGTAGCGCCAGCGCCCATCTTGCGACGGTCTTCCCAGATTTTGGCCACCTGCTTTTGCAACACGAATCCGTCTGGCACTTCATGAAGTTCGTGGCTGATGTCCTGAAATCGCTTCAGATCGATGGTCGTATCTGACGGAATATTCCACTGGTGACCAAGAAAAGGCGTCCAGTCCACATGCATCGAAGTATCCGGCTCAGTGAGGTAGTCCCAGGCAACCGCGCTGCCTTTGTCCAGCGAGTCGCGATAACCCTCAATACGTGAGAGGTAATCCGCCTCATCGATTGCACCTTCCGCGATGATCTTCTTCGCGAGCAGTTCCTGTGTTGTAGGATGCCTGCGAATTTTCTCGTACATGACCGGCTGCGTGATCGCAGGCTCGTCTCCTTCGTTATGACCACGGCGACGGTAGCAGACGATGTCAATCACAACGTCTTTCTTAAACTCCATCCGATAGTCGAGTGCCAGCTGCGACACGAATACGACCGCCTCAGGATCGTCACCATTTACATGGAAAACAGGTGCCTGAACCATCTTCGCCACTTCAGTGCAATAATGGGTCGAACGCGCATCTGCCTGGTCGCTGATGGTGTAACCGATCTGGTTATTAATCACCACATGGATCGTGCCGCCCGTATAGAAGCCTCTGGTCTGAGACATCTGAAAGGTTTCCATGACGACGCCCTGCCCCGCAAAAGCGGCATCACCATGCACATTGATTGCCAGCACTTTGTCTCCCGAAGCATCGCGACGTCGGTCCATACGAGCTCTGACTGAACCCTCAATAACCGGCGCAGCAATTTCAAGATGGGAGGGATTGAACCCCATGGCCAGGTGCATTTCGCCACCAGGTGTCATCAGGTTGGATGAGAAACCCTGATGGTACTTCACATCACCGGAACCAAATCCCGGCTCGTAACGACCTTCGAATTCGTCAAACAAATCAGCGGGGTCTTTACCCAAGAGGTTCACCAGCACATTGATTCGACCGCGGTGCGCCATACCGATGACAGTTTCTGCCACACCCGAAGAACCTGCTCTGTGAATCAGTTCAGCCAGGCATGGAATAAAGGATTCACCCCCTTCAAGGCCAAATCGCTTGGTGCCCGGATACTTGGTACCCAGATACTTTTCGAGACCTTCTGCAGCAATCAAGCGATCCAGGATTCGACGTTTAACGCCATTGCTGAAGGATGGTTTTGAACGCGCGCTTTCCAGACGTTGCTGCACCCACATCTGTTCTGCTTCATCAGAGATGTGCATGTACTCTGCGCCGATGGAACCGCAGTAGGTACTTTCCAGCACATCAACGATGTCTTTCAGTGGCGCTTCACTTTGACCGAAAAACAAATCACCGGTTTGGAAGCTGGTATCAAGATCTGCCGCTGAGAGACGATGGTACTCCAGTTCGAGACGAGGAACTTCCAGATTTTCCTGCAAACCGAGCGGATCAAGATTCGCTTTCAGGTGCCCTCGACGCCGGTAACCATTAATCAGTTCGCTGACCGCAAACTGTTTTCGCTCGTGCTCGGCGTTAACACTGCTGGCAGAAACGGGCACCACGCGGGCCTGATTCTTTGACAACAGCAGGAAATGGTCTTTAACCGTGGAGTGGGATATATCCGGCGCAGATTTCCCCTCAACCATGGGTAGGGTTTCAAAATAGCTGCGCCACTGGTCGGGCACTTCTGAGGGAGCTTGTAGGTATTTTTCGTAGAGTTCTTCTACATAACTGGCGTTACCGGCGGAGATATGGCCAGACCGCCACATGCGCTCCATGATACTTTCAACCATTGCCTGCCTCGTCAGGTAAAAAAACGACTGTATCCCTCTCCACGAGGGCGCGGAAGGCAGATTGTACAGGCATTGCGCGGGTCGTAACAGCGACCCGCGGGCCGAGATCGTTATACAGCGCGCTTAAGCAGCATGTTCCGGATATGGCCGATCGCCTTGGTCGGATTCAACCCCTTCGGGCAGACAGAAACACAGTTCATGATGCCCCGACAACGGAACACGCTGAACGGGTCTTCGAGGTCAGCCAGGCGTTCTTCAGTCGCAGTATCCCGGCTGTCCGCAATGAAACGATAGGCCTGCAGCAGACCTGCAGGGCCAATGAACTTGTCAGGATTCCACCAGAAAGAAGGACAGCTGGTAGAACAGCAGGCGCAGAGAATACACTCGTACAGACCGTCCAGCTTTTCCCGGTCTTCCGGTGACTGTAATCGTTCAATAGAAGGTGGCTGCTCATCGTTGACCAGGTAAGGTTTAATCTTCTTGTAGTTGTCGTAGAACTGCTCCATGTCCACGACAAGATCGCGAATCACTGGCAAACCAGGTAACGGCTTAATGGTGAGCTTATCGCCGCGAACCACTTCAGACAGCGGCGTAATGCATGCCAGCCCGTTTTTGCCGTTCATATTCACACCGTCGGAGCCACAGACACCCTCACGGCAGGAACGACGATAAGTCACAGATGGATCCTGTTCCTTCAACAGTTCCAGAACATCCAACACCATAAGATCGCGACCGCCGGGTATCTCCAGGTTGAAGTCCTGAATATACGGGGCCTTGTCTGCGTCCGGATTGTATCGATATACGCTTACCTGCATGACTAGTAGCTTCTCTCTTTCGGTTCAAACATAGGAACGGTTTTTGGTTCAAAGTTAACCGCTCGTTTCTTCAACGTCTTGTCATTGGGATCGTATATGGAATGGCAGAGCCAGTTCTCATCATCACGCCCCTGAAAGTCGTCACGTGCATGGGCACCTCGACTTTCTTTGCGTTGCTCGGCGCTGATCGCCGTCGCTTCAGCGATTTCCAGGAGGTTATCCAGCTCCAGCGCTTCAAGGCGTGCTGTATTGAACGCAGTAGATTTGTCGTTCAGCGAGGCCTTCTCAATACGTTCTCTCAACTCAGCCAGCTTCTTGATGCCTTCCTGCATCGGGCTTTCTTTCCGGAAGACACCGAAATTCAGCTGCATACATTCCTGCAACTCTTTCTTCAGAGCTGCCGGAGATTCACCGTCACTGCTGGAGTTATCCCAGCGATTCAAACGGGCGGTTGCCGCTTCAAGATCAGACTCAGATGCTTCGCCGGAGTCCATACCTTCGGAGAGTGCGTCTGTGATGTGCAGGCCAGCGGATCGACCGAACACAACCAGGTCGAGCAGCGAATTTCCGCCGAGGCGATTTGCACCATGCACAGAAACGTTGGCCGCTTCACCCACTGCGTAGAGACCGTCGATCACCTGATCAGATCCGTCAGGACCAACCATGATGCACTGACCATGAATATTGGTCGGTTGACCGCCCATCATGTAATGACAGGTAGGCACGACAGGAATCGGTTCCTTCACGGGATCAACGTGAGCAAAGGTCTTCGACAGTTCTGTAATGCCAGGCAGCCGTGAATGGAGGATCTCTTCACCCAGGTGATCCAGCTTCAGCAGCACATGATCACCGTTTTCTCCGGCGCCACGACCTTCCAGAATTTCCAGAACCATGGACCGCGCAACCACATCACGTCCGGCCAGATCTTTTGCGTTCGGCGCGTAACGCTCCATAAACCGCTCACCGTCTTTGTTGATCAGATATCCACCTTCACCACGGCAACCTTCGGTCACGAGCGTACCGGCACCGGCAATACCGGTTGGGTGAAACTGCCACATTTCCATGTCCTGGACGACGTAGCCAGCACGCAGCGCCATCCCCGTCCCGTCACCGGTATTCATCAGGGCATTGGTTGTTGACTGGTATATCCGCCCTGCGCCACCTGTTGCCAGAACCGTCGCTTTGGACTTGATGTAATGAAGCTCACCGGTCTCCATGTTGATCGCTGTACAGCCGACAACCGCCCCGTTTGCGTTTTTCACGAGATCAACAGCGAACCATTCGCTGAAGAAAACGGTACCTGCTGCCAGGTTGCCCTGGTAAAGCGCGTGAAGCAGCGCGTGACCGGTTCGGTCTGCAGCTGCACAGGTTCGTGCGGCCTGGCCGCCTTTACCATAGTCTTTTGACTGACCACCGAAAGGTCTTTGATAGATACGTCCGTTTTCTTTTCGTGAAAACGGCAGCCCCATGTGTTCCAGCTCGAACACTGCCTGGGGACCGACACTGCACATGTACTCGATTGCGTCCTGATCACCAATGTAGTCCGAACCTTTTACGGTGTCGAACATGTGCCAGCGCCAATCGTCATTCGGATCTTCACTTGCGATCGCACAGGTAATACCACCCTGGGCCGAAACCGTGTGCGAGCGGGTTGGGAATACTTTCGACAGCACAGCAGTTCGGCTTCCCGACTGGGCAAGTTGCAGGCCGGCACGCATGCCTGACCCACCGCCACCAACAATGATGGCATCAAATTCGAGAACTGGTAGGTCGCTCATACTTAGTTACCCCAAAGAATATTAATGCCCCAGATCAGGTAGGCGACGATCACAAGGATGCAGCCAATCTGGTAGATAAAACGAAGAGATGCCGCTTTCTCACCCAGGGTATGTTCCCGGAGGTAGTCGCTGCCAACGGTCCACATACCAATCCAGGCGTGGGCACAGGTGCTGACCAGAGCCAGCATGGTGAAGATCTGCATACCCGTACTACTAAAGAAGGCTGACCATTGCGCATAGTTCAGATCCGGGTTCGTCGCGACGTAGCCAAAAATGCAAAGGGTGTAAGCGGCAAGAATCACGGCTGTGACTCGTTGGATCAGCCAGTCGCTGACGCCACTTCTACTCATACTCGTTGCTTGAGTAACCATGCCAGTCTCCTATATGACCCAAAGCGCGGCGAGCGCGATGAGCAACGCAGAAAAGAACAGTGAAGCCCGGGCTGCGAAGATGCCGCCTTCCAGGGTCTCACCCACACCGGTATCCATGATGAGGTGCTTGATGCCCGCAACGAAGTGATAGGCCAATGCTGACAGCAGACCCCAGGTAATGAATTTGCCCAGCGGCGACGTGATCATCGACTTGAGGCCTTCGAATCCGGTTTCACTGCTCAGGGACACTTGCAGGGCAAACAGCCCGAAGCCTATGCCCACAAAAAGCACGACACCGGCAATTCGGTGCGTAATCGAAGCGATTGCGGTGATGGGCCAAGCAAAGCCCATCAAATCGCCGATACCGACATTGATTGGACGAGAATTTTCTTTCACTGGTATTTACTCAATTGATAATTGGGAATTATTGTCGGGGCCCTTCTGTCTTCATCCCGTGAATCCGTTGGAGCGCGGTAATAATAGTCAGTTAACCCCGGAAAAACAAACGAGCAGGCTCTTCGAAACGCCCTGTTCATCAGGTGTATAGCCTTTACAAGAGCAGGTCGTTTTGCTTTTATTCGCTGCCGCAGGCGGCTTCGTCGCGCTGGCAGGTGCAGCCCATAAAAAGCATCAGGACGCATAATCCGTTGATTAGTAGAACTAATCAAATGGACCTGCAAATCAGACAATGATTAGCGTCCTCGATAAGAACGACAGACCACTCTGGAGCGGAAAATAAATGGCACAAAAAGTAGAAATCGTCATCGACGGCAAGACGGTAGAAATGCCTGTACTGGAGGCAGCTGAAGGCTTGAATGTCATCGATGTCCGAGGGTTGATTAAAGAGGGGATGTTTACCTTCGACCCGGGTTTTCTCTCAACCGCCAGCTGTGACTCGCGTGTGACTTATATCGACGGAGATAACGGCATACTGCTGTATCGCGGTTACCCAATCGAACAACTCGCAGAAAACTCCAGTCACCTGGAAGTCTGCTATCTGCTTCTCAACGGCGAACTGCCTACGCAGGCGCAACTTGATGCGTTTATCGGCGACATCAATGAACGAATGCCCCTTGACGATCACTTCAAACACATCTTCGACGGCTTCACCGAAAACTCCCACCCCATGTCGATGGTGTGTGCAGCAATCGCAGGACTCGCCAGCCTGTTCCACGAACAGCTGGATATCAGCGACGCCGGCTACAGAAAAGAAGCCGCCCTGCAGCTGATTGCAAAGATCCCGACCATATCAGCCATGGCTTACAAGAAAAGCATCGGCGAAGACTTTGTTGAACCCGATCCCAGTCTGAACTACGCAGAGAACTTCCTGCACATGTGTTTCGGCAAAAGAGGTGAGGCTCCGAATATCAGCCCCACCCTGTCAAAAGCACTGGATAAAATTTTCATTCTGCACGCAGATCACGAGCAGAATGCTTCGACTTCTACCGTTCGCATGGCTGGCTCAACAGAATGTAACCCGTTCGCTGCCATTGCGGCAGGAACGGCGGCGCTGTGGGGCCCATCACACGGCGGCGCCAACGAAGCAGTACTGGATATGCTTCTGGAGATCGGGGACGTTTCCAAGATCGAAGAATATGTCGAGAAAGCCAAGGACAAAGATGACCCATTCAAGCTGATGGGTTTCGGGCACCGGGTTTACAAGAACTTCGATCCGCGTGCGACGGTCATGCAAAGCAGCGCCCACGCGGTACTCGAAGAACAGGGTGCATCCAATGACCCACTCCTTGAGGTCGCACAGAACCTGGAGAAGATAGCTCGCGAACAGGATTATTTTATCGATCGTAAGCTCTACCCAAACATCGACTTTTACTCTGGCATCACCTTAAAGGCGATGGGTATCCCCATCCCAATGTTCACCGTGTTGTTCACCCTGGGACGTATGCCAGGCTGGATTACCCATTGGACAGAAATGGTGGCTAACCCTTTCAAAATCGCGCGACCTCGCCAGCTTTATCTTGGCGAGCACAAGCGTGACTACACCAACATCGAAAATCGTTAACAGGAATAGACATTGAACATCACTGCGGCAATTGAAACGAGCAAAGGCACCATTAACCTGACGCTCTTCCCTGAACAAACCCCTGTCACCGTTGCAAGTTTCGTAAACCTTGCGAACAAAAACTTTTACGACGGTCTTAACTTTCACCGCGTTATTGGTGACTTCATGATTCAGGGCGGTTGCCCACTCGGCACTGGAACAGGTGGCCCTGGCTATCGTTTTGAAGATGAGTTCGACAGCAGTCTGCGGCACGACGCCCCTGGAAAGCTCTCTATGGCAAACGCCGGTCCTGGCACCAACGGCAGCCAGTTTTTTATTACACACGTGCCGACCCCTCACCTTGACGGCGCACATAGTGTTTTTGGCCAAGTTGATTCCCAGGCAGATCAGGAAGTTGTAAACAGCATTGCTCAGGGAGACTCTATCGTGTCTATCACCATCGGCGGCGACGTTGATGCGCTGTTGGAATCACAGGCTGATCGTATCGCTGAATGGAACCAGGCCACCCCTGGTTAAACCGGTTAGTGAGTTCACCAACCCATGCTCGGCGTAATTCTCGATGCCGACAGTCTCGGCAAAGACATTGACCTGACACCTGTCACCAGCTTGCTGGATGTGTGGCAGATCCACGACTTCACCCAACCCGAACAGGTGGCTGATCGCATCGCTGGGGCAGATATCGTTCTCACTAATAAAGTACGCTTGGACGAAACCAATCTAAAGCGCGCGGAGAGCCTCAGGTTCGTCAGTGTCATCGCGACCGGTACCAACAACGTGGATTTGAATGCGATGCAGAGGCGTGGCGTCGTCGTCAGTAACGCAAGGGGATATGGCACACCCTCGGTTGTTCAACACACACTGACACTGATCCTGACGCTCTCAACGAACCTGCATCGCTACCTCGCCGACGTAAACAATGGACAGTGGCAGCAGTCAGATGTCTTTTGTCTTCTGCATCACCCCATCCAGGAAATCGCTGGCAAGCAGCTGGGCGTTATTGGCTACGGCGAACTTGGTCGCGCTGTTGCCAGAGCCGCCGAAGCACTTGGCATGTCGATCAAAATCAGTGACCGTCCCGGTGTCGAGCCGCGTGAAGGCCGGGTTTCGTTTGAAGAGGTTCTAGCAACGTCTGATTACCTGAGCCTTCACTGTCCACTCACTGATGAAAACGCCCACATGATCAACAGGGAAACGTTGGCCCAAATGAAGTCTTCCGCATTCCTGATCAACACAGCCCGCGGTGGATTGGTCAGTGCCTCAGACCTCATCACCGCACTAAAGCGGAACATTATTGCCGGTGCTGCGATTGATGTACTTGATCAGGAGCCGCCGCCAGACAACGAAGCTTTGCTTGAGCCTTTGTCCAACCTAATTGTCACCCCACACAACGCCTGGGGTGCGATAGAATCCCGTAACCGTCTGATCATGCAGACCAGAGAAAACATTGAAGCTTTCCTCAACGGTAAGCCTGTTCGAACCGTCAACTAACCAGGAATCCCAAGGAATCATCATGGAAGCATTTCGTCAGGAAGTCAGAGATTGGCTGGCCGCAAACTGCCCGGAACGCATGCGCACCACCGGCTCGGAAGAAGAAACTGTCTGGGGCGGTCGCAATGCAGAGTATCCAAGTGAAGATGCGAAGCAATGGCTTGAAGCCATGGGTGGTAAAGGCTGGACCTGCCCGACCTGGCCAAAAGAGTATGGCGGCGGTGGTCTCTCACATGAAGAGAACATGATCCTGCAGAGCGAGCTGGCACGAATCAATGCACGACCAGCGCTGGTCTCTTTCGGCATCAGCATGCTCGGACCGGTGTTGCTGGAGTACGGTAACGAAGAACAGAAGCTGGAGCATTTACCCAAAATCGTCAGGGGTGAAATTCGCTGGTGCCAGGGATACAGCGAACCCGGATCCGGCAGTGACCTTGCGAGTCTTCAGACTCGAGCCATGGTAGATGGTGACGACTATGTCATTAACGGTCAGAAGGTCTGGACCTCCTATGCAAACTACGCTGATTGGATTTTCTGCCTTGTGCGAACCAATCCGGACTCGCCCAAACATGAGGGCATCAGCTTCGTCCTGTTTGACATGAGTTCACCTGGTGTCAGCACCAAACCCATTAAGTTGATTTCAGGCGCATCACCCTTCTGCGAGACCTTCTTTGATGACGTGCGTGTACCAAGAGCCAATCTGGTCGGCAAAGAAAATGAAGGCTGGACCATCGCGAAAAAACTTCTGCAGCACGAGCGCAACATGGTTGCGGGCATGGGTACACGGGGGAAAACCAAGAACTCCGCCAACTCAATGGAAAACCAGGCGAAAAAATACGCCGGTGAAATCGACGGCAAAATTGCCGATGCGTCACTGCGTAAAGACATCGCGCAACACCAGATGGATGGCCGAGCATTTGCACTGACGCTCAGGCGATCTGCTGATGAGGCGAAAACCACCTCAGCACCCTCACCAGCGTCCTCGATGTTTAAGTACTACGGAACTGAGCAGAACAAAAAGCGTTTCGAAATCCTTCTAGGCATCATGGGCTCACAGAGTCTCGGCTGGGAAGGTGATGGTTTTGCTGATCGAGAATTGAACACCACCAGAGAGTGGCTGCGCTCCAAAGCGAATTCGATTGAAGGCGGCACCAGCGAGGTGCAACTCAATATCATTGCCAAGCGTGTGCTTGGCTTACCGGACTAAGCGCAACCCCGCTATCTCATCAGGTACTTCATGGCACTGGCGAGGCCAGTGTCACTGAGAAAATACATATGATTATCCACCAGGCGCTTAATCATCTGGATGGAATAAGAGTCAGACCAGCGTTCTTCCGGAACAGGGTTTAACCATACCACGTGGTGGAACTCATCTTGTATTCGCCGTAACCAGACTTCTCCTGGTTCCGCATTGAAGTGTTCGACGCTACCACCTCGCTCTGCAATCTCATGGCGGCCCATGTCGGCGTCGCCGACAAATATCACTTTGTAGTCTCGCGGGAACTTCTGAATCAATTGCCAGGTGGATAACTTGTCTTCAGCACGCCGGTCGTTCTCGTGCCAGACAGATTCATAAATAAAGTTATGGAAGTAGAAGTTCTCCAGATACTTAAACTCGCTTCTCGCAGCAGAAAAGAGTTGCGCGCACAGCTCGACATGGTCATCCATGGAGCCACCCACATCGAGGAGCATCAACACCTTGACCGCATTGTGTCGCTCAGGCACTTCCTTGATATCAAGAATCCCACCATTCCTAGCGGTGGAACGAATGGTATCCGGCAGGTCGAGCTCAAGTTCAGCAGATTCCCTGGCCCAACGCCTGAGACGACGTAGTGACATCTTGAGATTGCGAGTCCCTAGCTCAACGTCCGGATCATAGTCCGCATACTCGCGGTTCAACCAGACGTTTGTTGCTTTGCGCTGGTGCCTATCGGTTTCTTCGGTTCGCTCACCTTCTTCCGCCTCCTCGCTTAAACCTTCACCCTTTTGGCCATCATCGCCCTCGCCTTCTTTGCCTTCATCCCCTTCGCCTTTTTCACCGTTGTCACCTTCGCCTTCTTCCCCTTCATCCCCCTCTCCCTGTTTGCCGGACTCACCGCCTTCACCGGCGTCGTCACCGTGACCCTCGCCAGTACCATCGCCTTCTTCGCGCCCCTGTTCATCATCGACAGTTCGCTCTCGTTGCTCTCTGATTTCACGAACCACTTCTGTGTATCGCTCTAGAGCTTCAGCAACTTCACGATCCCCACTTTCACGAACGTGCCTCAGAAGCTCCTCTCGAAGTAACTCTTCCTCTTCATCAAACAAACCAATCCAGTCATCCAGCCCGGAGAAATAGGATGCAAATGCCTGATCGAAGCGATCGTAATATTTTTCATCTTTCACCAGCGCGAGACGGCTCATGAAATAGAACTCATCCTGGTCTGCGAACACGAGGCGTTTATTAAAGATCGTGAGCACATCCAGCAACTCACGAATTGAGACAGGAACCCGATACTTCCTGAGGTGTTCAAAGAAACCAATCAGCATGGTTCAAATCTGGAATGGGATTCCATTTTGGTAGCGATCGATGCGCCGCTCGTACTTTCGACGCGCGGCGTCACTCAAGTCATCCAACGCAAGAATCTCGTTGACCACAGACAGCGCGCGATCAAATTCGCCGACCCTGGCATAGGCTGCCGCGAGGGTATCCAGGTTCGAGGCCGAACGATCCGCTTTAATGGCGAGACCAGCGTATTCAAGGGCCGCGTTACCATCACAGATCTCATCAATAGGACACGTTGCCAACAGCCACGCTAACCGGTTCGCCGCAATGGCATCACCCTGCTCAGATGCCAACCCGTACCACTTAGCGGCTTCAATAAAGTCTCTTTTTGCGCCGAGCCCTTTTCGGTAGAGATAGCCCAGGGCACCCTGGGAAGGCGCATGCCCCTGCATGGCAGATTCCCGGTAGTGGGCCATGGCTTTGACGTAATCTTTCTGCAACGCAGAACCTTTCTCATAGGCGCGACCAAGATAGAAGTTTCCGGTCACAACGCCACGGGAGACACCTTCTCTTAGCAGCTCAAGCCCTTTTTGTTCGTTTCGTGCCACACCAGTACCATCCATGTACATCTCACCCAACGCCACCAGTGCCGCGTCATAATTCTGTTGCACTGCGAGAATGAGATATTGTGCGGCCAATGCATCGTTACGCTCCACACCGCGACCACTGCGATAGAGATTCGCCAGGTTAACCTGGCTGGCTGGATACCCAAGATCGACGGCTTTCTGATACCACGCTGCCGCTTTGGCAAAATTCAACTCCACATGTTCAGCTAGAATGCCGAGATGATTGAGTGTCAGGGGGTGCTCCGGATTCAGGCGAATCGCCTGGTTAAGATCCTGCACCGCCAGTCCGTAGCGCTTAAGCAGACTGTATGCGATGCCACGATTGCTGAACGCAATGGCCATATCGGTTTCACTGAGACTGCCACCATCAATGGCGGAAGACAGAAGCGAAATAACATCGTCGTACCGCCCTTCCGCCGCCGCCTGTTGCGCCGTGGAGAACACACTTTGAGCCGTATCTTCAGCGACGGATGTCAATGAAAAAGCGTTCAGGAGAACACAGGTAAGCAGTACTACTAAATAACGCATCGCTGAATTATAAACGAACCGCTTACATCTTCCGCAAAACTCCGAATGTTATACTTCAGGCTCAAAGTAGTTTATTGACGATGACTGACGCATCCACCCAACATGCACGAGACCCTCTCCTGGAGGCACTGGTCGCCGTCACAAGATTGCATCATCGTCCACATAGCGCCGAAAGCCTGGTTGCTGGTCTGCCGTTGGAAGACGGCCGGCTAAGCCCCTCTCTATTCATTCGAGCGGCACGGTCAGCGGGCTTCAACGCCAACCACGTCCAAAGAGACCTTGGTGACATCACGGAACTGGTTCTGCCCGTTGTGCTGCAGTTGAACGATGAACGTGCCTGTATCCTGGTATCACGAGACGCTGACAAGGCAACTGTCGTCTTTTTCGACGATCAGGAGAAAACTCACCAGGTACCGATTGATTCTCTTGAGGAACGCTATAGCGGCCATTGCTTCCTGATCAAACCAGACAACAGTGCCGGGAAAACATCCAAGGACTGGTTCTGGGACACCATCAGGAAATCCAGAGAACTTTACCTGGAGGTCCTCGTTGCATCACTACTGATCAACCTCTTCGCACTGGTGACGCCGCTGTTCATCATGAACGTGTATGACAGAGTCGTACCCAACCATGCCCTTGAGACACTGTGGGTTCTCGCTTCGGGTGTCGCGATCGTTTTCACTTTCGACATCGTCATGAAATCACTTCGCGGCTACTTTATCGACGCTGCCAGTAAACGTACCGACATCATGTTGTCTTCGAGAACGTTTGGCCGAGTAATGGATATCCGAATGGAGGAGCGACCCTCTCAAGTCGGCTCATTCGCGAACAACCTTCAGGAATTCGACAGTTTTCGAGAGTTCTTTACGTCGACAACACTCATTGCGTTGATCGATCTCCCCTTCGTGATTCTGTTTGTACTCCTGATCTTCTATCTAGGCGGCGTGCTGGTCGCAGTACCCCTGACCGCCATTCCATTGATCTTAATCGCAGGATTCGCGCTGCAAAAACCGCTACACGAAGCCATCAGCGAATCATTTCGAGAAGGCGCAGCAAAAAACGCCATGTTGATCGAAGCCTTGTCATCTCTGGACACGATCAAAGGTGCGCGTGCTGAAGGCGTAATGCAAAAGAGATGGGAAACCTTCAATGCTCGATTGGCGAAGCTGGGCCTAAGATCACGTTTTCTCAGCTTGAGCATTATCAACATCGCACAGCTGATACAGCAGGGGGCTACCATCGCGGTGGTTGTTCTCGGCGTCTACGCAATCATTGAAGGCTCGCTTAGTGTCGGCGGCTTAATTGCGTGCACTATCCTGACTGGCCGCTGTCTCGCACCCATGGGTCAGGTCGCCAGTATCCTGACCCGATACCACCATTCCATGGCTGCTTTTGAAGCGATCAACAGGATCATGTCATTGCCTGTAGAGCGACCTGCTGGAAAAAACTTCCTACATCGACCAGACATCACCGGAAATATCGAATTCAAAGACGTCACCTTCAGCTACCGCGACCAGCAGATACCTGCACTGTCTCATGTTTCATTTAGCATCAAAGAAGGTGAAAGAGTCGCCATTATCGGTCGAACCGGTTCCGGAAAAACCACACTCCAGAAACTGGTTATGAACTACTACCATCCAACGGACGGCTCAATTCTCATTGGTGGCACAGACATCAAACAGATTGATCCAACAGATCTACGAAGAAACATCAGCTATGTGCCTCAGGAAATTTCACTGTTTAACGGCAGTGTTCGCGAGAACGTTGTGCTTGGCACACCACTCGCCAGAGATGAAGCGATTCTTGATGCCGCAAGGATGGGCGGCGTTCTTGAATTCTTAAACACACATCCCGAGGGGTTTGACCTCAACGTTGGTGAGAGAGGTGCTCACCTGTCAGGCGGCCAACGCCAAGGGGTCGCGATCGCGAGAGCGGTCATCAACAGAGCCCCGATTCTGCTTTTGGATGAGCCAACGGCCTCTATGGACAACACCGCAGAGACGCTGTTTAACAAACAGTTTTCCGCTTATCTCGAGGACAAAACGCTGCTGCTTGTGACGCACAAAGCGTCCATGCTGACACTGGTCGACCGAATCATTGTTCTAAACGAGGGCAAGCTGGTCGCTGATGGACCAAGAGATGACGTCCTGAAAGCGTTGGCCGGAGCAGCATCATGAGTGATTTTCGAGCAGATATTGAGTTCATGCCGGACACCTACGCGGCAGAAGTTGAATCATTACCATTGGCGAGTCACTGTATTCTGTGGATCAGTGCCGCGTTCGTCCTCGTTGCCATCGTCTGGGCGAATTTCGCTACCCTGGATGAGGTTGCCCATGCCGAGGGCCGCGTCATCCCATCCAGCCAGGTTCAGGTGGTGCAGAATTTTGAAGGCGGCATCCTTGCGAACGTCAGTGTCAGGGCTGGTGAAACGGTCAAAGAAAATCAGACGTTGCTTGTACTGGACGACACTCGGTTCGCCTCTTCTTTCCGCGAGGGCAAACTCACAACTGACGCACTCAGAGCTCGTATCGCCAGACTGGAAGCAGAAATCGAGGGCACCTCATTCACTGCCATCGACGAGCTCACAGAGGATCACGCTGATCTTCTGGAGGACGAGAAGAGATTGTACGAGTCCCGGCAGGAGGAACTGGATTCTTCACTGGATATTCTGAGACAGCAGCGCACGCAATTCGAACAGGGTCTTGCCGAACTCAAAGCGTCAGAACAGAAGCTGTCACGAAACGCAGCTCTCGCACAGCAGGAGCTGGATATGACAGCGCCACTGGTCGACAAGGGTGCCGTCTCCCGGGTAGAGCTGCTGCGACTTCAAGCGGCGGTGAATGACTCCCTGGGACAACTCGAGGAAACGCGCCTGGCGATTCCTGGATCGGAAGCTGCGGTCGCAGAGGCGAATGAGAAGATCGAAGGACGACGCCAGCAATTCATCAGCGCTGCACAGGCAGAGTTGACTGAAGCTAAACGAGAACTTAGCCGATTGAATATCTCCAACGTCGCCTTGGAAGACCGGGTAAACCGAACCACCGTGAAGTCACCAGTGGACGGGACCGTCAACCAGGTGTTGGTGAATACCGTCGGCGCAGTGATTCAACCCGGCATGGATTTGATCGAAATCGTTCCCGCCAACGACACTCTGCTTATTGAGGCGCGCATCAGGCCTGCTGACATTGCCTTTATTCACCCGGGACAAAAGGCAACCGTTAAACTCACGGCATACGACTTTTCAATCTACGGTGGTCTGGACTCAGTCCTGGAATTGATCAGCGCGGACTCCATCACCGACGAACGCGGTGAACACTACTTTAAAATTCAGGTGCGAACTCACAAGAATCATCTGGGCAGTGATGACAATCCCTTGCCGATCATTCCCGGCATGATTGCTACCGTCGACATTATGACGGGCGAAAAGACCGTTATGGACTATCTCCTGAAACCACTGCGCCGCGCACAGGCCGCAGCACTGTCAGAACGGTAGAAGGCCAGAACGCCAGACGTTTGTCCGACGGCTCGCCTCAGCGAAGGCATCCTCCAGATCTTCAAACATTAACAATTGATCCTGGCATGCAAGGTCTTCCGCCTGCAGAGACAGGCTGTTGCCATGAATCGGGATGACGCCCAGTTCCGGAGCAAGTTTAAGTTGGTCTTGATCGCCGTTACTGACCGTGAAAATCCGGCTTTCTCTTCTCTTTGAATGCCCGTCGACCTTCTTTGTAGTCGGCGGAATCAAAGCATTCATCAATCATGTTACCGATTTGGTCCAGATCTCGGCGGTCCGGATCCTTCATCACTTCATTGATCGCGGCCTTGGCTGCTTTTATCGTGAGTGGCGCGTTTCTTCCGATAAGCTGCGCATATTCTGTGATTTCCTGCCGAATGGACGCTCTGTCACAGATGCGGTTGATCAACCCCATCTGCAGAGCTTCTTCGGCACCCATGAAGCGTGCAGAAAACATGATGTCCTTGGCACGACTGGGTCCTACCAGTCCCGTCAGACGTTTTAGTCCCTCGTACTCGTAGCCAAGACCAAGCTTGGCAGCGGGAATACCAAACGTTGAGTCGGAGGTCGCAAATCGGATGTCGGCGCTGAGTGCCGTAGCAAGCCCCCCTCCGATACAAAATCCCTGGATCATGGCGAGCAGAGGTTTGTCGAGCTTGACCAGCCAGCGGTTCGCAGCAGCGGCAACCTGGGCGTAGGTTTCTTTCTGCTCCGCACTTGCTCGCTTGGTGTCAAATTCGGAGATATCTGCACCGGAAACAAACGCCTTGTTCCCTGCGCCCTGGAGAACAACTACACGTACGGCATCATCAGCCTGGAACGCTTCCAAAATCGTGGCGAGGCCTTCCCACATTTCAAGGGATATCGCGTTTCTACGCTCAGGGTTATTAAACGTTACCCATCCGATGCCGACCTCAACTTCGGCCAGCATCTTCGTTGTATTCAGCTGCACTAGATCGCTCCTGTCTCTTTAAGCTGCGCAATGTCGTCGGCCGAGAACCCGAACTCAGCAAATACCTCGTCGGTATGTTCGCCGGCATTCGGTCCCGCTCGATCAAATGATGCCTGCTGAGGGAACGCCGACATGTTTATCGGTGATCGAACCAGAATCAGGTCACCGGCCTCAGCATGATGGGCCACTCGAGTCATTTTCAAATACTCAACCTGCTCATCGTTGAATGCTTCCCCAATGTTATAGATAGGACCGCAAGGACATCCTGCTGCATTGGCAAGCGTAACCAATGCTTCGGTCGTCATGCTTGAGGTCACATCATTAATGATTCGCCAAAGCTCATGACGATGTTCAATGCGCCCCTTGGACCGACTAAATCGCTCGTCTTCCCCCAGTTCTGGTCGACCGATCGCCTGGGTGAATGCTTTAAACATCTTTCCCGTGCTGGCGGCAAGGTTCACCATGCCGTCCTTGGTCTCAAAAACGCCCATGGGTGAATTGGTTGGATGGTTGTTACCTTCTTGCACAGGCACGTCACCACTCATGGTGTAGCGGGCACCCTGAAAATCGAGTTTGCTTAACATTGCTTCGAGCAGCGACGTATGAATCCATTGCCCTTCGCCAGTTTTCTCACGGTGCAGCAGAGCCATGAGGATCCCCTGTCCCAGAAACATACCGGCAGAAGTATCGCTGATCGCAACACCCACACGCATGGGCCCCTCGCCGGGCTCACCCGTGATGGACATGAGCCCACTCATGCCTTGAACAACCTGATCAACAGCAGGTCTCTCAGCATACGGACCTTCCTGGCCGAAGCCCGACACGCTGGCGTAGATGATCGACGGGTTAACCTTGCGCACTGATTCATAATCCACCCCCAAACGAAACTTTACGTCTCGCCGAAAGTTTTCCACCACGACATCGGCCGATTTCGCCATTTCAAGGAACAGCGCTCGACCTGCGTCAGATTTGAGATTAATGGTGACACCGCGTTTATTGCGATGCAGGTTTTGTGAATCAGCGCTCAGGCGATCGCCGGTCACATCACCTCCGCCTGTCGAAGCGGGCGCTTCGATGCGAATAACATTAGCGCCCCAATCCGATAACAGACGAACCGCAGTCGGTCCGGCTCGAGCGATAGTCAGGTCAAGAACTGTGTAATCCGATAAAGGCAGCGTCATCTACCAAGAATAGCACGCAGCTCCAGGGAGATTTCTCGGATCTTGTTCTGGATGAGTCTGGTGTTTCTCGGTCCCATCCGAATCATTTGTTTTTGCACGGCACTTAAAGACTCAAGTTTTTCGTCTTCGTACTTGTACATGACCACCGGCTGCACCAGGCGAATCGGATCTTCAATGACCGGTGTCTCCAGGAGACGACCAATCGCCTCAAACATCCTGTTGTCGAAAGACGTCTCACCGTAGCCAAGCTCAGAATAGGCTTCCTGAATCAGAGGACGCAGCAAGTGATAAAACTCAGCGGCGCGCCTCGCATCGACAGAGATGGCAACCTCTGTTGCCAGGTTGTAGCGGTCGTAGGAAGCTGGATCGAGCTCAAAAGTGTCTTCATCAATTCTTTTTACAAGAAACGGTCCTTCTGGCGTCAACTGCCTTACCGGTTCTTTCGCCACCTGTCCGTGCGCCACATTATCGACAAAGGCAACAAACTTCCGAATCAACTGGCTAGGTGCCAACCAGCCATTAACGCCTTCATGACGAGTCAGGCTGACAGCACCATCTCGAATCAGCGAATCGCTGTCATCAAGAAGCGGCAAGACAAACGCAGGCTCTTCTTCAACTTCAGGTTCCGGTGGCAATTCAACAACCGGGTCCGGTTCCACTTCCGGTTCCGGTTCTGCTTCCGGCTCCGGCTCTGGATCGGGCACCGCAGGTGGTACTGGAATCGCAATTTCTTGCACGGCAGTTGGTTCAGGTTCTGTAGACGTCACGAAATAGACGATGACGCCAATGATGGCGGCGACGACAATAACGAGCGTGATAATGATGGGTTTATTGTCTGGCACGTTTTTTTCCTGAACTGATTAGCGCCATTCTAGCTATGGATTCGCTCAAAGTACGGATATTCGGCGCCTTTTGGGTCTTTTCCATCGGATTTTCAGGATCTGCCAGAATTTGACCTGAAAATCAGCCTAGATCGACCGGGCTCGCGCCAGTACTCGCACCATGAGTTCACCAGCTTCCGCCAACGATCTGCCAAAGGTGAAAACGCCGTCTTCGTGACCGCCCATGGAAAAGATGCCCGGTGAGGTCATATCCATAATGAGGCGTCGTACCTCGGCCGCCATTTCTGGTGTGCCGTAAAGCACCTCCTCGTCTGTGACTGCGATATTCATTTCATCGGCATGTCTCCAGATATCCGGGCTGTGAACGTGCAAAGCGCAGGTTACGTCTTTATGAACATCATAGACCGCAGCATGGGACAAAGATTCCGAAGAAGGTTTTACTCGACCAAAAGCTGATACCGCATTGCGCGTCAAATCCCAGGATTGGCATACGGCATAGTCATCCAGCGATACCTCGTCGAGATCGCCGGTCTGGGTACCAGAGATAATAAATCCACCCTCACAGCGCATGGAAATGTTGCCAAACCCATAACCGCCGTATCGTTCTGGTGTCTGACCCAGCAAACTCAGATCTTTCAGAATAGATCGCCACGCCGAAAGCTCAGCGACATCAATAACTGGCATAACCTTTTCAGAAAAGGTCAGATTAAATTTGATGACACCTTCCTGTTCAGCCATCTGATACCCCCATCACTTTCGCAATGGCGACATCGAAAGGCGGCTCCAGGATCCCCTTATCAGTGATGATCCCATTGATCAGGTTATTAGGCGTAACATCGAAAGCTGGAGATCTGGCAGCAACACCCGCAGGCGCCACCGGGTGGCCGCCGTAACTTTTCACTTCTTCGGGATCTCGTTCTTCAATCACGATGTCATCACCAGACCTGGTATCGATATCGATCGTGGAAAGCGGCACTGCGATATACATGGGTATCTGGTAGTACTGACAAAGAATCGCCAGATTCAGCGTGCCAATTTTGTTCGCGGCATCACCATTTGCCGCAATTCGATCCGCGCCGGTAATCACCATATCGACTTTGCCCTCACCCATGATGTGCGCTGCCATATTGTCAGAAATCAGCGTGCAGTCGATGCCGGTCCGGTGCAGTTCATAAGCAGTCAGTCGCGCACCCTGAAGCAGCGGTCTTGTTTCATCCACGAAAACGTGAACCTTCACACCTTCCTCGTGTGCCCTGTACATGGGCGCCAGTGCCGTGCCCATTTCCGATACAGCCAGGCTGCCCGCATTACAGTGGGTCAGCAGATTGGGGTTTTCACGAACCAGTGCCAGGCCCGCATCGCCAATGGCGCGACAAGCTTTTTTGTCTTCCTCGTGGATCGCAATCGCTTCTTCCACAAGAACGTCATAAAGATTTTCATCATTGTGATGTCGCCGCTGGCAATCACGCATACGTTCGATGGCCCACGCGAGGTTGACCGCAGTCGGTCTGGCACTGATCAGGTAATCCGCACGTTCATCGAAAGAGGCACTGATGTTTTGCGCTGATTGACCCTTGTAGCCAAGCAGCACGCCATAAGCCGCGGCGATACCGATCGCGGGGGCTCCTCGCACCGTCAGCGTCTTAATCGACTCAAAGACGCGTTCAATGGAATCACAGACAACATCTTCCTCAACGCTGGGTAGTTTTCGCTGATCCAGCAGAATCAACTGATCGTCTTGCCACTTTACGGCTCGCGGCATGTTGTCCATCGATGGCTTTCCTATTGTCTAGATGGGTGAAGGATACACCGGATGATACCGACACATTGGCAGTTTCCAGGTAATTCACGCACAATCTTTTTTATTTTCGGAGAGAGACATGGGTGAGTTAGTACTTCGCAGTGATGAGGATGGCATCGCGACCCTGACGCTTAACCGGCCTGAGGCACTCAACGCACTCAGCCCGAACCTGTTTGTTGAATTGCGAGAACACGTGGAAACGCTGGGCAACCAAACAGACACTGTCGGCTGCGTCATCCTGAGGGGAGAAGGACGTTCGTTCTCAGCAGGCAATGATCTGAAGGCCATTCAATCCGGGGAAACAGCACCCAGCCGCTTCTACCAGCCAGAAACACTTGAGCTGATCGAAAATCTGCCGCAGCCGGTGATCGCCGCGGTCCAGGGACATTGTTATACCGGATCGCTGGAACTGGCCATCGCCTGCGATCTGCTGATTGCCTCTGAATCGGCGAAGTTCGCGGATACCCACGGCAAATGGGGCATGGTACCGATATGGGGCATGAGCCAACGCCTGCCCGCTCGAATAGGTCTACTCAAAGCCAAAGAAATGATGTTCACCGGTAGAGTCGTTACGGGACCGGAAGCCGCACAGATTGGACTCGCCAATGAGTGTGTGCCCGATGATCAACTGCAGGAACGCACGATGGAAGTTGCCCGGCAGGTCGTGGGTAATTCGTGGCATACCCTACGTTCCGACAAAATGCTGGTGAACCAGGGCCTCAGCATGGGTTATGCAGAAGGGATAGTCTGGGAACGAGAGCACAGTCCCGGCACAGATCCGGATATGGCAGAACGCATCAAAAACTTCTAGGGGTAACCTATGAAAAAGATCTCTATCAAATATTGCGCACAATGAAACTACAAACCTGATGCGGTCAGTCTGACGGCAGAGCTCGAAGCGCACTTCTCCGATATCGAGGTCGAACTCATCGCCGATGGGAAAGGCATATTCGATGTGATCGTCGACGGTGTTCTCATTTATTCGAAGTATGAAACCGGTCGATTTCCAGAGGCCGGTGAAGTGAGCAAACTAATCAAATAAAAAAGGGGGCGCAAGCCCCCTTTTTCGTTCCTAGCCGCGGCGCTCCCAATTGGCGTTTTGTTTGTTGCGCATATTGGGAACATAGTTACTTCGGTTTGAAGACTTCGGATTGACGTGCCAGTCCGCGTGTTGCTGGGCTGACTGCTCAATCTTTATTTTCGGTTTCTTCAACACCTTCTTTCTGGTTTTACTCCTGGGCATGACAACCTCCTGAGTCCAAGGAAAAATTCGGTTCGGATAACAGGTCGTTTGATGCTTCATGGGCAGGTTCCTCCTCTTTTCAGGTAATAGATGAAACACACGCTCGCGCGTGATCTTGAAAAGCGAAGGTAATAAGAGATTGAAACTGTCGATAACAAACGAACGGGCTACCGTGGTGACGGCAGATGTTCACTTTTCAAGATGTGTTATCGATGAATCAGCTTCATGGGCAGGATACTCCGTGGTGGCACGATTGTACCACCCGGATACAAAGGAAGAAATGTGTCTAAGCTCTCAGCTCCTGAACCATTTCGAGTCGTTTTTCGGTATCGACAAATGTAAAGCCACCACTGGTTCGATCCACGATGTCACCAAAGCGGCTCTTGATCTCAGTAACAATGGAATCTGGCTCACCCATCACACCGAAGGTATTGAGCATATCGTCTGTGACAAGTTCAGCCATCTCAGCCCACTGCCCTTGCTTGGACATCTTGTTTAATTCGATCTGCATTTCTCCCCAACCATGCACACCAAGTACATTCTTATAAGCCGGTGTTGAGCCATAGAACGAGATGCGGTTTTTCACCGTCTGCTTTTCTTTCTCAAAGGTTTCTTCGTCTTTACCCGAGACAATGAACGGCGTGTAACTGATCTGGAAGTCTTCACGGGTTCTACCGGATTTTTCGAGACCGCGATCAACCGCTGGCAGAGTCACCTCACGAATGTATTTTTCGTTGCTGAATGGGTGAATGATCAGGCCGTCTGCGACTTCACCGGCAACTTCCGTCATCACCGGACCAACAGCTGCCAGCGTTACCTTAGGCGCACCGTGCTCTTTGTCTTCCGGCGTGAATGCTGGCGTCATCAGCGTGTGGTTGTAGTACTTACCTTCAAAACGCAGCGGTTCACCGTCATACCAATTCGCCCAGATCGCGCGCATCGCCATGATCAGCTCACGCATCTGCGCCGCCGGTGCACCCCAGGGCATGCTGAATCGTTTCGTGATGTGAGGGCGAATTTGGGAACCCAACCCCATCGTGAATCGACCACCGGAATAGGCGTTTAAATCATGACCCAGGTTCGCCAGGATCATTGGGCTTCGAGCAAAAGCAACCGCGATGCCTGTGGCAATCTCAATGTTCTGGCTGTGTTCCGCTGCCAACAACAGGGGCATGAACGGATCATGGTTCATTTCAGCAGTGCCGACACCATCGTAGCCCTGCTCTTCGAGTTTTTTAATGTGCTCCGGAATCAGTTTCCAGTCCGGCGTAAGGTGCGCATCTACCTTCATGACTTAAGTCCCTCTTAACGTTGATAGCAAAGGTGTCAGGAAGATATCACGGTTTACCGCAGGAGTTCGCTAGCCCAAGATATTCGCGTAGTGAATGGGTGACACCGAACGAAGTTCTTCAGCCTTGTCTTCCGGACATCCATCGTTCAGGAAATGACCTACACCGGTTTCTACGCTGGCCAAATATTTCTGAAGCCCCGGTTGGCGCATGGGCGGGTGAATCTGGATGTGCATGTGGTAAGCCGGATACTTTTCAGCGGAGTCACATGGAGATTGATGTAGCAGCATCATGTAAGGAAAGTCCCGCCGCCACAAATTGTCATAGCGGACCAGCAGCTCATTCAGCACCACCGCCAACTCAGTTCGCGCTTGATCATCCAATTCATAAACGAATTGGCGCTGCTGCCGTGGAACGACATAGGCTTCATAGGGGAACCGCGCAAAGTAAGGAACAAAAGCCACGGCACGATCATTGCTGGTGACAACTCTCCTACCATCAGCTTCTTCAGCAGCAATCAACTGACTCATCAGAGGCCTTTCAGATCGCTCAAAAATTTCCGCTTCACGTCGAATACCATCAAGCACAAAACCCGGCGCGTAAATCTGCCCATGAGGGTGGTTGTTAGAAACGCCAACCACTTCACCCTTATTCTCAAAGATCAGCACGGAGGCAACTTCGGGGTTCGCGACGAGGGATTCTGTTTCATCCGCCCAGGTGTCTATCAGGGCTCGCGTCTCAGCGACACTCATCCGAGCCAGCGAACCATTGTGCTGGGGCGAGTAGCAGATCACTCTGCAGATGCCACCAGCAGTTGCTACCTTAAAAAAGTCGTCGGCCGGTGGTTGAACATCCGCTGCTGGTAACCCGAATGATGGATGATCATTGTCGAAGACATAGATGCCCTCATAGTCGGGATTTTGTTCACCGGATATCCGCGAATTTCCCGGGCAAAGATAACAGCCGGAATCAAAGCTTTCGCCGCTAACAGCGGCCTCAATTTCATCGGACCCGGACCAGGGCCTCGTGTTTCGATGGCTCGTGATGGTGACCCATTCTTCGCGCAGCGGATGCCAGCGACGCTCCCAGGTCATGGGCGATTTCCTAGCTTGAAGAGGATTGCGATTTCGTCGCTTCGCCACCTGACTCTTGCGAATCAAGCTCAGAAACGAAGTCGCCATGCTGCATCAACGCGTACTGATAGGCTTCAATCAGCGCGTTCCAGCTTGCCTTAATGATGTCGACGTTGACGCCAATCGTGCCGAAGATTTCTCCCTGGAAACTGTGTTCGAGATAGACACGAACCTTTGCGGCAGTCTCTTCTGTGCTGTTCACGACTTTTACACTGAAGTCTGTGAGGTGCAGATCTTTAACCACAGGATATTTCTCCTGCAGGGTTTTCTGCATAGCGCGATTCAAAGCATCTACGGGACCATTGCCCTCCGCCGCGCAAAGTTCGACATGGTCATCAATGCCAATTTTCACGCTGGCCTCAATCAAACCGTCCGAGTCTGAATGTTCTTCATTACTCGGGGAGTAAATTCGATAGTAAATCGGATCAAAAGCCGGTCGATATTTTCCGATGTGCTTTCGAACCACCAAATCAAAGCTACCGTCGGCATTCTCAAAAGAATATCCCGCATGCTCTTTGTCCTGAACTTCATTCAGGATTGCTTTTACCGCACTGTTGTCTTCGAGCTCCGGATAACGGTTAGACAGCTTGGCTTTGAGGTTTGAGCCACCTGCCAGTTCGCTGATCAGAATTTTTCGAGAGTTACCTACCAGCTCCGGATCTATGTGCTCATAGGTTTCAGGATTACGCTGGACCGCGCTGACGTGAACGCCGCCTTTATGTGCAAAAGCACTGGGCCCTACAAAAGGCTGCCCAGTCGGTCCTTGTATGCCCAGGTACTCCCAGACTTTCCGAGACAAATTGGTGAGTCCCTTAAGACGACCTTCCGGCAGACACTCGTAACCCATCTTCAGTTCCAGATTGCCAAGGATAGATGTCAGATCAACGTTGCCACATCGCTCACCGATACCGTTAATAGTGCCATGGACCTGGACAACGCCTTCTTCAATCGCGCGAAGCGTGTTGGCAACTGCCAAACCACCGTCATTGTGCACGTGGATACCCAATTTAATCGCAGGGATTTCTTTGCGCAGCTCGCGAATCGCGTGCCCGAGTTCATGCGGCATCACACCACCGTTGGTGTCACAAAGGATAACTCGCTCTGCACCGCCATCCACTGCAGCCTGAATCGATGCGATGGCGTATCCTGGATCACTTTTGAATCCATCAAAGAAGTGCTCCGCGTCATAGAACACCGGGTTTCCAGTTTGTTCTTTCAAGTGTGCGACGGAATTCTGGATCATCTCCAGGTTACGATCCGGTGCGACTCTGAGCGCCTGCTCAACGTGCAGGTCCCAGGTTTTACCAAAAATACAGGTCACATCCGCCTTAGCCGCAATCAGCTTCTGCAGAAAAAAGTCTTCAGAGGGCGCCGCGTCAGATCGATGAGTTGAACCAAAGGCCACCACCCGCAGATGCTGCAGCTCAAGGTCACGGACCTTCGAAAAGTACTCGTCATCTTTCGGATTTGAGCCAGGCCAGCCACCTTCAACGAAATCCACACCCACCGCATCCAGCTCTTTTGTAATGTCGAGCTTGTCCGCCAGGGACAGGTTCACACCCTCCCCCTGATTACCGTCACGCAACGTTGTGTCGTAGATTTCTATCTTTTTCCTGGCCATGGCCGGGCTCCTCAGGCGTACCCCAGTTTCTGCGCGGTATCCTGAATCTGATCCCGCGCACTCAGCAGATTGTCCAGCGGGTCGTAGGTTGCTGCCAGAAACGCTTCGCGGGCAGAAGCTTTCATGGACATCGGATAAATTTCGTTAGCAAAAATGATTTGCTCGCCTTCCAGATCCAAAATCAACGCTTCATTTGGATTGCTTTGTACCTGTTCTGCCAGCTTGGAACGACTCTGCTCATCCATCACAACACAAGGAATGCCGAGGGTTGTGCAGTTGCCATGAAAGATCTCGGCAAAAGAACCCGCAATAACCGCTTTCAGACCAAACTTTTGAATCGCCTGGGGCGCGTGTTCCCGACTGGAACCACAACCGAAGTTGTCGTCAGAGATCAGAATCTCCGCGCCCGCATACTTATCTTCGTCCAGCGGATGTCCTTTCGAGTTTCCATCGCCATCGAAACGCTCATCAAAAAACAATGACGGTCCCAGCTCATCAAAGGTGACACACTTCAGGAAACGTGCGGGAATGATGCGATCCGTGTCGATATCGTTGCCCGGCACATAAACGCCGCGGCCTGCCACCTTGGCAATACTCATGCTGCATCCTCCTGCAGACCAAAGACTTCTCGAGCATCAGCAACACTGCCTTCAATCGCTGATGCTGCCACCATAATCGGGCTCATGAGAATAGTCCTTCCAGTGGGCGAACCCTGTCTGCCGATAAAGTTCCGGTTGGAACTCGATGCACACACCTCGTCACCGACGAGCTTATCCGGGTTCATCGCAAGGCACATGGAACACCCAGGTTTTCGCCATTCGAATCCCGCCGCCTCAAAAACTTTGTCCAGACCTTCAGCTCTCGCGTCCCTGTCGACCTGCTCAGAACCAGGGACCGCAATCGCACGAACGTTGTCTGCAACAGTTCTGCCAGCAATCACTTTGGCCACAGCCTGAAAATCACTCAGCCGGCCGTTAGTGCAACTGCCGATAAATGCGACGTCAATCTTGGTTCCTTTGATCGGCGCATCTGCCTGGAGCTTCATATAGTCCAACGCATCTGTAATCAGGTTTTTATCGAGACCTTCAGCCTTCTCGGGAGACGGGACAATTTCTTCAATGGAAATCGCTTGGGCCGGCGTTACGCCCCAAGTCACCGTCGGCTTGATGTCTTTTGCGTCGATGACGACTTCGTCGTCGTATTCCGCATCTGCATCACTGGCATAGGCACGCCACTTCTCGCAGGCTGCATCAAAATCAGCACCCTGAGGTACGCGATCACGCCCCTTCAGGAATTCAAACGTCGTTTCGTCGGGATTGATGTAACCGCAACGAGCTCCTCCCTCAATACTCATGTTACAGACCGTCATCCGCTCTTCCATGCTCATGGCATCAATGACCGAGCCTGCATATTCATAGGCATAACCAACGCCGCCGTTAACGCCAAGGATTCGAATGATGTGCAAAATGACGTCTTTCGCCGTCACGCCCATTCCCAACTCACCTTCAACACGAATGCGACGCACTTTGAGCGGATCCATTGCCAGCGTCTGGCTGGCCAGCACGTCACGGACCTGACTGGTGCCAATACCCAAAGCAATACATCCGAAGGCACCATGGGTCGCCGTATGACTGTCACCGCAGCAGATGGTCATGCCAGGTTGGGTCAGACCTTTTTCGGGACCGACAACGTGGACAATACCCTGGGATCCGGATTCCGGTGCAAAGAACTCAATACCGTGTTCTGCTGTGGCATCGCTCAGCACCTGGAGCATTTTTTCCGCCATATCGTCCTTCAGCGGTCGAGACTGATTATCTGTGGGGATAATGTGGTCCACCGTGGCAAAGGTTCTGCCAGGAAAAGCGACACTCAGGCCTTTGTCTTTCAACATGCCGAATGCCTGGGGACTGGTGACCTCATGAATGAGGTGAAGCGCCATAAATACCTGGTATTGCCCGCTGTCCAATTGCCGCACGACATGGTCATCCCAGACTTTCTGGAAAAGGTTTTTTCCCACGATTTGCTCCGAAATAGGGTTTGTGCTGAAAAAAGGGCCGCAATTCTAGCATGAAACTGCAAGTGCATTATGGCAATTTGGAATGCTTAGGATTCCTAAAACACCGAAAAAATAGGGACTTATGCGCCTTTCTTACGTGTCAGCCCAGCTATCTGGTTCGCGAACTTGGTATTCGGCAATACCTCGTAGTAATGCTGATTATTGTCGCTGTCATGCGCTGAGCCAGCTTGCCAGCTACCCACCTGCCCTTCACGAACCACCAGATCCCGCTGTTTACCCATCACATCCGGGTATTGGCCAACGAAAAAAACTTCTTCGTCGCCACCCGATTTGGCCTTCAGTCTGCGGAAGTGGACTTCCGTCTGGAGCTTCTTGAAGGCCGCGTCATCAATCACAATGCCGTTGACGTTATAACGGACCTGATGTTGACCTTTCTCGCCCTTCTGGCTGTCACCATCATCAAGGAGAAACACACCGACATTAAAGTTTCCAGAATCATACTGCTCGCGCAGCTGCCAAGAGCAGGATGACATCCGATCCGCGTCACCAATGGCACTGGAAATCATGATGGGTCGGTTTTCATCAAACAAAAACAGCGGTTTGTCATCCCGATAGCAAATACCGATGCCAATCTCCAGAAGCGGCAGACCTGTCTGCTTGGAATGCGCGTTTTTTGAAGTCACGATATCCAGTATTTCTTTTGCGATTCCACAGGCACGCGAAACACTGAACCATTGATCCGGGGCATTTTGGTACTCGTAGACGCCAAGGATGACAGCATCCCCCTCGATAAAAACTTTTACGGCGCCATAGGTTTTCAAGCGTTCCGTGATCGGATTGAAAAATCGAAGCGAGAAATAGGAAGCGGGATTAAGACCCTGCTTGGTCAACTCCGAGGTGACCGTCGTAGAACCTCGAACGTCTGCTTTGAGTATGGCGTGATGAACGACTTCAGGTGTTTCATCCACACCGATATCCTTGACTTCATCACTGCTAAGCAACTGGTAAAGATGGCCACCGGCTTTCGCCAGCTGAATTTTCTCGGGCTCTGTGATCACCGTGATTCGGTTGAACACTCTGTGCGCTAACCGGTAATACTTCAAATGCATCCGATAGCGGCAGAAGTCAGTCAGGAATCGAAGGAACAGCTCGTCCTCACTTTCGCGAAACTGCTGAGCAAACTCATTTCGGCACGCTTCGAGCTTAGTCGCGAGCGCTGCAGCGCCCTCGTGGGCCAGGTCAATAGCATCATGGACTTTTCGCGAGTCATTCCCTGACACCAACTCAAGAACATCTTCCACATCGATCAGATCGAGTTCCTGCTGGCCAAGTTTTTCTCTAAGCGCATAGCTCACCAGTGCCTTGCGCAGGGATTTTCTATCGCCGAGAGACTTCTTCAGCTCCTGGCAGGCTTTTTGGAGCTTTTTCAGATCACCTTTGAGCGCAGAACTGCTAAAGAAACCGCCGCCCCCGTTCTCCAGGTGTTTTTGGTGCACCTTTTCGTCAAACAGCAAACGGACGTTGCCCGGGTGTTCCATCCAGGAGAAAGATTCACTGAGTTTGTCTTTCTGATCTTCTGCTGGACCCAGCATGAGTTGGGCCGCAAACAAACCGCCAAACTCGTCATAGACCTCTGCCTGTGAAGCTTCAAGCTTGTCGTGTTCCTTGAGTTTCATGAAGGGTTCTTTCGGGAAGTGCTTGGCAATTCCCTGTTCAACTTTTTCATTCAGCTCGACGAACTCAGCACCCATCCCAGGCCAAACCGCGTAGTAGTCCAACAGCAAGAGTGGGTCTCTGGGGCCAGGACTGTAGAGCATTGGATTGAACAGAACTAACGAAGCTTCGGGAAACTGCGGAAGTATCTGGGCCCGCAAGCCTTTCAGGTGATTGTTTTCCTCTCGCTGAAGCTGCTTGAGAAAAAGTTTCATCAGACGGTAGTAAAACTCGTGGCTGTGTTTCCGGAACCAGCTGACTTTCTCCTGAGTCGCCATCAAAGAACGAGAACCTGAGTACTGCTGTTGCCCGACCGTCTCTTCCAGCTGCTGACCATATTTTTCAATGATGTCGCGAACCTCATCGATAATGAATTTGACAACCCCGAACTGGAGAAGATCGATCTGCGCCGGCGTTAGGTCAGTTTTAGTTCGATGAAATGTGACTCTCATCATGTCCGTGTATGCGTCACGAACTTCATGGATGGTTTCCGAATTCCCGGACATGAGGGCTTTGCCGCCCACCAGCCGTTTGAAGTTCTGTTCGATGGCTTCTTTCACTCGCAGGGCAAAGGAAACGGAGATTTCAATGTCCGAATGGTAGTTATCGATACCTTTATCGATCGTCTCAAAATCGAGAGCAATGTTTCGGGGCGCTTTGATCTGCGCCGTAATGTCTTGCAATGATGAGATGCCTGTCGACAACACAGATCCCCTTAGTTTTTTATTCTCACAACCTGCCGCTGCCTTCCCCAGTGACCAGGTTGTTCTTCGAAGACACCAGCAATCCATGTGCCGCAACTTCTGCAGGAGGATTGGCTGTCCAGATGCCACTCTCCGAGCTGGTACCAGTCCCTTTCTATCAGTCGCTCATTGCAATTCGGACAGTATGTGGAACCACCCACCGAATCATGCACATTGCCTGTATAAACGTAGTGCAAGCCAGTAGAAATCGCAATATCCCTGGCCATAGTGAGTGTTTCAGTTGGCGTATTCGAGTGATCAAGCATCCGATAATCCGGATGAAATGCAGAAAAATGTAATGGCACGTCAGGACCCAGGTTATCGGACACCCATCGTGTCATCGCCTCCAGCTCTCCTGGCGAATCATTTTCGCCTGGAATCAGCAGAGTCGTGATTTCAAACCAGACGTTGGTTTCGTGTTTCAGGTAAAGCAAAGTATCAAGCACTGGAGCCAGATGACCACCACAGATCTTCTGATAGAAACTTTCAGTGAATGCCTTTAAATCAATGTTCGCCGCATCCATATGACGAAAAAGCATTTGTCTCGGCTCAGGACAAATGTAGCCTGCTGATACCGCAACTGAATGGATGCCCCGCTCTCGCGCTGCCTCTGCGACATCCACCGCATACTCGAGGAAAATAACGGGGTCGTTATAAGTAAACGCAATGCTCCGGCATCCAGCTTCCAGCGCAACCTCCGCAAGTCTCTCGGGGGAGGCCTCGTCCGCCAGTCGATCCTGCTCCCTGGATTTGCTCATGTCCCAGTTCTGACAGAATTTGCAGGCGAGATTACAACCCGCTGTGCCAAAAGAAAGTATCGGTGTACCCGGCAGAAAGTGATTGAGTGGTTTTTTCTCAATGGGATCTATACAGAATCCACTGGAGCGACCGTAGGTGGTCAGGACAATTTCGTCGCCCTGTCTCGCGCGCACGAAACACAATCCCTGCTGCCCGTCTCTTAGCTTGCAATAGCGAGGACAGATATCGCACTGAAGACGGCCGTCTTCCAGACTGTGCCAGTATCGACCAGACGCGGCCTCCGACTTCTTTGCGGAAGCGGCTTTCGTCCAGTCCCAGCTTGTGATGTCACTTTTTGACGAAATTGGTTTCCCCTGCCATTGAACTTACAATGCCTCTGACAAGTTCAGGTGATCCTTATGGCATCCGTCCGAGAACCCGCCGTTGCTGGTACATTCTACCCAAATGACCCGGCTGCGCTTAGCGCCCTGATCGACACATATCTTGAAGGACAAAACGGTCATGACACCGCTGAGCGTCCAAAAGCCATCATCGCGCCCCACGCGGGCTATATCTATTCTGGACCGATTGCGGGCAGCATCTATCGACGAGTTGCCCAAGCCCGCGACAGAATCAACCGTGTCGTTCTTTTCGGCCCTTCACATCGGGTTGCCTTCAGAGGCATGGCGATGCCGAGCCATACGCACTTTCGGACACCTCTGGGCAACATTCCACTTGATACCCGTGAAATCGCCGCGTTGTGTGATATGCCTGAGATCACCATCATGGATGAGGCCCATGAAACAGAACACAGCCTCGAGGTCCACCTACCCTTCCTGCAACAGGTCATCGACAGATTTACATTGATCCCGGTGGTCGTCGGCGATGCGAGCCGAGAGAGCGTTGCCGCCTTGCTCGATAGACTCTGGGGCGATGATGAAACCTTGATCGTTATTAGCAGCGACCTTTCCCATTTCGAGCCCTACGAAAAAGCTCAGGCCATCGATGCGCAAACCAACAGAAAGATCATTGCGCTTGATGCGACCCTAAATGGAAGAGAAGCCTGCGGCTGCAGACCTGTGAACGGTCTGCTACATCTGGCCAAGGCACGAGGTTATTCCCTCAACAAAATTGATGTCAGAAACTCGGGCGATACGGCAGGCTCCCGGGAGCGAGTGGTTGGTTACGGCGCATGGGAAGTCACTGAAAACGCGGATACCGGCGACCATTGGTCGCGAGCAGAGCAACAAACACTCCTGCAAGTGGCAAGGGAGGCCGTTAGAAATCCCCTCGAAGGCGAAAACAACTACAACATCAATCTCGATCGCTTCTCTGATCGATTGAAGTTGCAGCGTGCCACCTTCGTCACGTTGAATATCAATGGACGTCTTCGCGGTTGCATCGGTTCCCTCCAGGCGCATCGCCCACTGATCGTCGACGTTGCAAACAATGCCCAGGCTGCCGCGTTTAACGACCCCAGATTTGAACGCCTGACCCATGATGAGTATCAGCGAGTGGACATACACATCTCTGTGCTCTCAGAACCCAAACCACTCGCTGTCCAGGCACGAGCGGATCTTCTGGAAAAACTGCGCCCGGGCATCGACGGGCTGATCATCCAGGAAGCCGGAAAGCAGGCGACATATCTGCCATCGGTATGGGAGCAGCTATCAACGCCGGAGCAATTTGTCAGTGAGTTACGCCGAAAGGCCGGTTTGTCGGCTGAAGGCTGGTCAGATAAGACGCGCGTCATGACTTATCGCACGGAAGATTTCAGTTGAACCTCAACAAACCGATTCCGACAAGGTTCGAAACAGAGCGACTCCTCGTCCGAAGGTATGAACTCGCTGATGAGCAGAGGCTCTTTAACGCAGCCAGATCATCCATTGCCGAAATCTTCGAGTTCCTACCGTGGTGCCATCCTGATTACGCCATTGAAGATTCCAGGGCCTGGCTGAAATCCATTCTGCCGAACTGGCGGGAAGGCACTGCGTACAGCTTTGGCATCTTTGATCCTGATAGCAAAGAACTGCTGGGCGGTTGTGGTATCAACCAGATCGACGAACACCCGATCGGCAATCTGGGTTATTGGATGGCGACCGCCCATACGAGGCAAGGCATTGCCAGCGAGGCCAGTCGCGCCCTGGCAAAATTTGGCATCGAACACCTGGGACTGCAGCGCATTGAAATCATCATGTCCGTGGAAAACCCTGGCAGCAAAGCTGTTGCCGAGTCGGTCGGCGCCACCTACGAGGGTCGCCTGCGAAATAGATTGATGCTGCACGGCAGGCCCCATGACGCCTACCTGTACTCCATAACACCCGGAGACATCGGCAAATAACACCTGCCGCCAAAAATTGCTAAACTCGGATCCTTTCATTAAACCTATTCATCAAGAGAGGGGCTACATGTCTAACGAACCAACGCAGGCAGATATGCAGGAAATCCTGGATCGGCAGAAAGCTGCCTATATCGCGGAAGGTGTTGTTACCGCAGAAACCCGGATTGATCGCATCGATCGCGCGATCAACATTCTGAAGCAGCATGGAGACAAGCTCAGCGAAGCCATGGCCGCTGACTTTGGTCACAGGTCTCTGGATGCGTCCAAGATGACCGACATTGATGGTGCCATTGGCCCTCTTGAACATTCCAAGAAGCACCTGCGCAAGTGGATGCGCTCTGAGAAGCGAAAAGTGATGTTTCCACTGGGTCTGTTCGGCGCACGCGGCCGAATCGACTACCAGCCCTTGGGCGTGGTTGGTTGCATCAGCCCATGGAACTTTCCTGTACAGCTTACCTTTGCACCGCTGGCTGGAATTTTCGCTGCGGGTAACCGAACCATGATCAAACCGTCTGAGTTCACTGCCCAGACATCGGATTTGATGAAAGAGCTGTTCGAAAAGGAATTCGACATTGAAGAGGTTGCTGTTTTTACAGGCGGACCTGACGTGGGGGGCGCTTTCTCAAGACTGCCGTTCGATCATCTGCTGTTCACCGGCGCAACATCCATTGCAAAACATGTCATGAAAGCTGCTGCTGAAAACCTCGTGCCCGTCACTCTGGAACTGGGTGGTAAGTCTCCCGTGATCATCGGGGAATCTGCGGACCTGGAACTGGCGGCTAACAACATCATGGCCGGCAAAACGATGAACGCTGGCCAGATCTGTCTGGCACCTGACTACGTCATGCTGCCTGAAGACAGCCGCGATGAGTTTGTTGAGCATGCTCGAGCTTCGGTAGCAAGAATGTTCCCGGACCTCAAAGATAATCCCGATTACACCAGCATTGTGAACGAGCGACACTACGAGCGTCTGAACGGTTACCTCGATGATGCACGCGACAAAGGCGCCAATGTTGTGGAAATTAATCCCGCGGACGAAGATTTTTCACAGCAGGAGCATCACCGCATTCCACCTACCCTGGTACTGGACCCGACCGATGATATGAAAGTCATGCAGGATGAGATCTTTGGTCCGCTATTGCCGGTTAAGCAGTACAAGGATGTAGATGAGACCCTCGCCTATGTGAACAGCAAGGATCGCCCTCTGGGTCTCTACTACTTCGGTCAAAACAAGTCAGAAGAGAACAAGGTACTCACTCACACCACTTCTGGCGGAGTGACGGTGAACGACGTCATTATGCACGTCGCGCAGGAAGATCTGCCTTTCGGCGGTGTCGGACCCAGCGGCATGGGCTCTTACCATGGTTATGATGGTTTCAAAAACTTCAGCCATGCAAAAGCGATTTTCAGTCAGTCGAAGACTGTCTCGAAACTTGCCGCTGCCATGTTTCCTCCGTACAAGAAGGCGTCTTAGAAAGGCGTTAACCCAGGTGAATCACCACATCGCGCGTCCCCGCGCGGTGTCGGTGTTCCCATAGAAATATCCCCTGCCAGGTTCCCAACAACAGTTTTCCTGACTCGAAAGGTACAGCAATGCTGGTTGCTGTTAGCGCGGCTTTGATGTGCGCTGGCATATCATCAGGACCTTCAAGGGTGTGGGTATAGTCAGGATCGTTTTCCGGAACCAGGCGGTTTAACCACATCTCCAAATCAGCTTTCGCTGATGGATCACAGTTCTCCTGTATCAACAGACTGGCAGATGTATGGCGAATAAAGAGTGTGCAAAGACCGGATTCAGCGTCCAGGTCAGACACTGTCCTCGCGACACCTGAGGTAATGTCATACAAACCCTGCCCGTGAACCGCGCAGGATAGCTGAGCAATCATGCTTTTTGCGGGCGTTATCGGCCTGTGAATTCCGGCTTTCGCTTCTCGAGGAAAGCTTGCACGCCTTCCTTGAAATCTTCACTCTGGAACATACCGGCCAGGTGAACCATTAGATGATCAACTGCCGTGTCGTAGGACTCTTCAAGACCCATACGCATCATACGTTTTGTTGTCTGAACAGCGATGGGTGCGTTATCGGCAATCTCCTCGGCCCACTCAAGTGCCGTCTCGAGGCACTTGTCGTCGGGCACAATGGTATTAACCAATCCCATTTCCAGACATTCTTCGGCACCAACAACCCTGGCTCGGTAGTAAAGCTCTGCCGCCTTAGCCCAGCCAATAAGCCGTGGCAATAACCAGGTGCCGCCACTTTCCGGAACCACGTTTCGCTTGGCCGTTACCGCCGCCATTTTGGAGGATTCAGCAGCGACGCGAATATCACACAGCAGCGCAACATCCATGCCGTAGCCAGCAGCTGCACCGTTCAATGCACAGACAATCGGCGTATCAATGTTCCACATGACATTAATCGGCGCATCACGCAAGTCGAACAGTTGTCTCGGGCGGTTACTGCCCCCACCTTCACCACTGCCAATGCCACCTTGTCCTGTATCTACCAAGTCAAGGCCTGCGCAAAACCCACGACCAGCACCGGTGAGAACAATGCAGCGCACTTCAGGATCTTTATTGGCTTCTGTCATCTTGACAGACAGTTCATCCAGCATGTCGCGGCTAATGGCGTTCATTCGCTCAGGTCGGTTGAGTGTAATTACTACCACCCTGCCTCTGTTTTCGACGAGCAGCTCATCAACCTTGGATTCTGAGACAGCCATATGTTCCCTCCTGTTACTATTAAGTGCGTGAAAAGATAAACGACTTTATATCACCGATTAGCTTGCTTTTGCGACGATGTATGCGTGAAAACGATATCACCGCATCGATATGACCCATGCCCTCATAAACTTCGCGACTGGCTTTACCACCAACGGCTTGCTGCTTTTCCATCAGGCTCTTGGAATGGCCACGACGTACCCGGTTATCGTCAGCGCCATGCAGCAAATAGAGTTCTGGTGCGTCTGGTCGGACATAGTTCACCGGTTGAGACCTGGGATAGTTTTCTTCCGGACCGAACAGATCCCAGTGATCGTCTTCGGTAAAAGGATAAAAGTCATAAGGACCCGACATACCAATCATCGCCGTGATTCGATCAGTTTTTTTCAATAGCGTTTGGTTCAGAGTGACCAGCGCAGCCAGCTGCGCTCCCGAAGAATGGCCCATGACAAACAGCGGCGATGGCGGACAGTGGTGTTCAATAAAGTGATCGGTGGATTGAACCACACGCTCCAGGATGTCAGTAAATCGATGTTCCGGATACTTCCTGAATTCAGGAATCACGACATTAAGACCCATGCCGCAAAGGGTGTCAGCGACAAACCGATAGGATTCTTTCGTATAAGAACGCCAGTTGCCCCCGTAGTAGAAGATCACCGTTGGCGCCTCTGGATCGACCTGATACCAGTCAAGCCGCTGGGAGGTTTCCGGCCCGAAGCTGATTTCCTGGTGACGATAGTCACCTAGACGAGCCAGGGTATTGATTAAGTTCAGTCCAAGAGACTGATAAAGCCACTGCATGTTCTAAATTCGCGTACAATTCCGTGCTTTCCATCATACCAACGATGAGTCGAGCAATGATCCGAATGATCGCACTGGATCTCGATGGCACTCTCGCTATTGAAAACCACCAGGTCTCACCGGCCACCAGAGATGCTTTGCGTGAACTCCACGACGGCAACGACGTGGAGGTTGTCATTGCCACCGGCCGTCGCTATCGATCAACCCGCTATGTCATCGACAATCTGGGATTCGAAGTCTATGCAGTCTGTAACGGAGGCGCTCTCCTGAAGTGTCCGGACCAGAATACGCTTCATGCAGACACATTCGATGTCGCACCCGTTGCCGCCATTGTCAGGGATCTGGACCTGACCCTGTTCGCACAGCGAGATGCTCACGACCTGGGTGGTGCAGACTTTGTTCTGGATGCTGAAGCCAGCTGGAATGATGTCACCGCTCGCTACTATCACAACAACAGTGATCACAGCGCCAAGGCAGACCTGATGAATCACGCACCCGACTTTCTGGTCTCCGGGGTCTTCGGGACTGAGGACGAGATCAACCGGGTCGCGGATGCCGTAAAAGCAGAGATCGGCGATCGGTTCAACATGATCACCGTGCCTCATCTGGAGACCGACTACTTCTATGGTGAGATCTCGCAGAAACACGTCGACAAATGGTATGGACTGACAAAACTTCGTAATCACCTGGATATCGAACCCGATCACATCTGCACCGTTGGCGACCAACTGAACGACATGCCCATGGTCAGCGCAGCGGGTCACGGTATTGCCATGAGTAACGGTCACGAAGACCTTCAAGCGATCGCAACCTTTGTGTGCGGTCACAACCGGGAAGACGGCATTCTTGATGTCGTTAATTACATCCACGAGATCAACGCCCAAAGCCTGTAAATATGTGGATCTTCGGATACGGCTCCCTGATCTGGAAAACCGGATTCACCTTTGAATCCCGCGAACCCGCCTTTATCAACGGCTGGCAGAGACGGTTTTGCCAGGCGTCTCCTGATCATCGAGGTACACCGGAGTTTCCAGGCAGGGTTGTCACACTCATTCAGGCACCGGGAGAACAATGCCACGGCATCGCTTACCGACTTCCCAGTGATCAGTTGGAAGAGATCATCGAGGAACTGGATTATCGCGAGAAGAATGGCTACGAACGCCTAGCCATCGACATCCATTTCAGGGATCGAACAGAACTTGGCTTTGTGTATCATGCGGATGAGCAGAACCCTTCATTCGTTCGCGAGGAGTCACCGTTCGAAATCGCGAATCGAATCAGTCAGTCCCACGGGCCAAGTGGGTCCAATATCGAGTATGTGTTGGAACTGCAGAAAGCGCTGCGTGAGCAACAGATCATCGATAGTCACGTGACAGAACTGGCAGACCTAATATCCGGTCAGGCGTTCGAACCACCGTCTACAGAATAGACGGAACCGGTAATGAACTGGCTGTCATCACTGGCGAGAAACAGCATCAGCTTCGCGATGTCTTCCGCTTCCGCATATCGTTTCAGTGGAATGCTGTCGACCATTCGCGACTTCACATCTTCCGGTGAATCCGGCGAAATACCTGACTCAATACTGCGCATCATCCGAGTCTCCACGGGCGATGGATTCACTGTATTTACACGGATAGCGAAGTCCGCAAATTCTCTTGCAGCGCCGCGCATCAGTCCAATAACTGCATGTTTACTGGTTCCATAAGCTGACAAACCGGGCGCGCCTTTGAGGCCCGCAATACTGGAAGTAATGACAAAGCTGCCGCCGCCACGCTTCTGCATCGCTGGCACCGCGGCTTTAAGTGCGAGGAAAGGCCCCTTCACGTTAACGCTCATCACCTGGTCAAATCGATCTTCGTCGTAGTCGAGGATGCCAACCATATCCCCTTCGATACCCGCGTTTGCCATGAAGACATCTAGACCGCCATAACGTTCCGTCGCGGCGTCTACCATGGCCTGGTTTCCCTCCATCGTGGAAACGTCTGCAACCAGATAGCTCACGCGATTACTTCCCGCTTCTTCACAGGCTGCCTTCAGCATTTGCTCATCAATATCGACCAGCAGCACATCAGCGCCTTCTTCCGCAAATATCTTACCGGCAACCTTGCCGATACCACCGGCGCCACCCGTGATGATGGCGACCTTGTTTTCCAATCGACTCATATGAGTTCCTTTAAACAGCGTTAACCTGAAATCCCATTCTTGGGAAATGAACGACGATGCGACCGGCTTTGTCGTCAGTCCTCGCTACGGCGATTTCATCAATACCCGAGGCCAGTAATTCTCCCGCCACAGGCTGCAGACCATAGTCGATTGGCATGACCGTGACCTGTTGCCCGGCTTCCAGCCCGCCAAGACAGATCGCATCCTGAATCTCATCGGGTTGAGCATTGGCCGCTATCGACAAGGCCTCATCACCACCAATGGTTTCAACATCCCCATGACCGAACGACTCGATCCGCTTATACCAGGCATCCAGATGTTCAAACGGCTCAAAATAGTGACGCAACACTTCTCTTTGCTTCACGAACCACACGAGGTGATAGGTGGAGAAATCTGCGATACACGGACTGTGACCAAAGAGAAACGCGGAACCCGCTAACTGATGATCAAGATTACTCAGGTGAGAAATGAAGTGAGCTTCAGCAACGTCAAACTCCATGCCGATCTGTGCGGCACCTTCCGTCAACTGCGCGCGATCCGCCATAAATGCAGCCGCCGCAGCTTCATCTTTAAACAAAGGTTCATTACCCAGGGCTGATGGTTGAAACGCAACGCCAACCGCGACCTGAAAGAAAAAAGTATCCGTCCAACGCGAAAAGGTTTCTGACGTTGTCAGGCTGTCTTCCGGATAAACCGTATTTTCTGGAAACATGTCATCGATGACACGACACATGATCGCAGTATCACAATAGACGTCCGCGCCAAGCTGCATCACCGGAATCCGACGATAACCACCGGTCAGCGGCATGAGATCAGGTCGAGGCATAATGATGCTGGTATCAACCTGCTTGTATGTGGCATTTTTATAGCCCAGTAAGGCTCTCACTTTTTCGGAAAACGTAGACTCCGCATACTGATGCAGGATCAGCTCACTCATGTATGATTCCTCCTGTTTGCACGCATCATAAAGGAAACCCACCATGGAAACACCGCGCATCCCCGCCATCCACGAGGACGATTGGAACGAGGCACAACTGGAAGTATTAGGTGCACAAAAAATGCGTGGCAACGTGCAGAACATATTCCGCACACTCGCTCACCATGAGAAGCTGGCGAAGCGTTGGCTCGTATTCGCCAATCACATACTGGCTAAGTCCTCGCTGTCACCCAGGGAACGAGAGATTGCGATTTTGCGTGCAGGCTGGTTATCAGGATCCGTTTACGAATGGGGCCAGCACAAGGTCATCGGCAAAGATGCCGGCATGAGTGACGAGGAGATTGAGGCGATCAAAGTGGGTGCCCCAGATCCAGTCTGGAGCGAACACGACCGTTTCATTATCAAAGCCGCTGATGAACTGCACACCGACGCTTTCATCTCCGATGACACCTGGGAGGGTTTATCAAAGAGTTACGACACGCAGCAGATGATCGATCTGGTTTTTACCTGCGGACAGTACCGCATGCTGGCCGGTGCGCTGAACTCATTCGGCGTGCAGCTGGACGACGATCTGACAGGTTTCTAGACACTAGTCGATCTTGACGGAGTGATCGATCTGGGCCCAGGCCAGTTTTGATAGATCAAAGGCACCGGACGCTGCGTCTTCTGCATTCCGGCTCGCAGCCGTACCATCCTGCACTCGCTTGGCAATGCCCTGCAGGATCGCTGCCAGCCTAAACATGTTGAACGCCAGGTAATAATCCCAATGATCGATACCGGATCGACCTGTGCGTTCGCAGTACGCAGCAATGTAATCTTCTTCTCTGGGGATACCCAATTCTTGCAGGTCAACACCACGCAGTGAATCCCGATAACGCATGCACATGTAGGCAAAGTCACTTAAAGGATTGCCGAGGGTGCTGAGCTCCCAATCCAGTATGCCGATTACTTCGTTACGGTCTTTGTGCATCATCATGTTGTCGATCTTCGGATCACCGTGCACGATCGAACAACTGGTTTTATCCTCTTCGGGAATATTCTTGGGCAGATAGTCGATGAGGTTATCCATATAGGGATTGTCCTCAGTCTTTGTGTATTCATACTGTTCAGACCAGCGCTTAAGCTGCCGGGCGATATAGTCGCCCTGTTTACCAAAGTCAGACAGTCCAACAGCTTCATAATCAACGCTGTGCAGCTTCGCCAACGCATCATTCGCTGCGTCCCAGAAAGCGCCCCGCTCCTGCGGTGTATAAGCACCGCCGGTGCTGTCCCAGATCACTCGCCCATCCAGGTACTCCATGATGTAAAACCAGGTGCCGATCACCTCATCGTCGGTGCAAAGCGCGTAGGTTTTCGCCGTAGGAACCTCGGTATCCTGAAGCGCCGTCATCACTTTGTATTCGCGATCTACAGCGTGAGCTGACTTAAGCAGCACGCCAGGCGGTTTTCGGCGCATCACGTACTGCATCTCTCCAGCACTCAGCAGGTAAGTTGGATTTGACTGACCACCCGCAAACTCTTCCACGGTCAGGGTACCACTGAACCCTTCCACCTCGGATTCCATGAAGGCCTGAAGCTTTGGCACATCAAACTGGTGACGTTCCTGAACCGGGATTGTTCCGATGTTGTCTTCGGGGTTGAACTCAGCCATTTTTATTGAGGTCCTTTACTATTGAGAGCACATCGTCGTGATGAGTCTTGGTATTCACTTTGTCCATCACATGCTTGATCTTACCGTCCATCCCGATCAGAAAAGACATACGATTCACGCCCATGTACTCCCTGCCCATAAATTTCTTTAAACCCCAAACGCCAAACTTTTCAGCGATTTTGTGATCCTCATCTGACAATAGATCAAAGTTCAGTTTTTCTTTTTCTCGAAACTTCACGAGTTTAGCCACAGGATCCGGACTCAAACCCAGCACCACCAGTTTCTGACGACTCAACTTCGATTTATTGTCCCTTAAACCACAAGCCTGCGTGGTACAGCCCGGTGTCAGCGCTTTCGGATAAAAATAGACGAGCACATTTTTTCCGCCCTTGAAGTCTTTCAGAGACACCTTCTTGCCGTCCTGATTCAACAGAGAAAACGCGGGGGCTACTTTACCAACCTTAGGAAGCGCCATGAAAAATCACCTGCTTTGAAAAGCGCATTAAGGTATCAGCTTCGCATCCACAAATCGATTCTTAAGGTGGACCAAGTAACTTCTGGCGTGTTCTGGAACCATGGCTACAGCCTCATCGCCATCCAGCCACTGATAGTCGTTGTGCTCATCGTTCATGCAGACCTCTTGATCCGGATCGACGAACACAACAAAACTTTCTAGGCGAAGGGTCGGATCAACGTGAGGAATCTCAATCCCAAAGTCCAGTATCTCCAGCGGCGTGAATCCGGTTTCCTCACGAAGTTCTCGAATGGCAGTCGCGCGGCCAATTTCTCCTGGCTCCGGCGTACCTGCGACCGGCCACCAACTGCCCTGATACTGACCGCCGCTTCGCTTAAGAAAAAGAACGCGATGACCTTGTGGTGTCCGTTTCAGGACATAGACGATGACGCCGGCGAGCTGACGCTCTGACTTCAGGAAACCGTCCAGGTGTGACCGGTGCGCAACAGTGCGTTGAGATCAGCCTCACCTTTTTGTTCGCGCACAACGAGCCGCTGCTGGTAGACGTCGTCGGTATAGCTGGGCGCAGTGGCTTCGCAGTAGATAACGCCAATAGGCTCAGGGAACTCTGGCAGCTTAAGACCCGCAAGCATCTGCGCAAGAATCTTGTTGGTCTCATCATGCACAACGATATCGTCTTCCGTCACACCATCTTCGCCAATGGTGACCACTTCGAGCATCAGCGTCTGTGCGTTTAAACGAATGCCCTTCTCATTGTCAGCACCAAAAGTGAGGGGTTTGCCATGCTCAAGAACAAGCCGTGTGTCAGCTGCAGTCTTCTTTTCCTTGATCTGGTCGAAAATGCCGTCGTTGTAGACCGGGCAGTTCTGGTAGATCTCAACAAAAGACGTCCCTTTGTGCGCGTGGGCTCTCTGAAGTACAGGGCCCATGTGCTTGGCTTCCGTGTCGATCGTGCGTGCAACAAAACGTGCGCCTGCGCCCAGAGCAAAGACACAGGGACGAAGCGGCATATCTACAGAGCCATCCGGCGTTGACGGCGACCTCGTACCGACCTTGGACGTTGGCGAGTATTGACCTTTGGTCAGCCCGTATATTTCGTTGTTGAAAAGCAGTAGCTGCAGGTCGACGTTACGACGCAACAGATGCATCAAGTGGTTACCACCGATAGACAGACCATCGCCATCTCCGGTGACAACCCACACGTCCAGTTCAGGGTTTGCCAGCTTTACACCAGTCGCAATGGAAGGCGCGCGACCGTGGATGGTGTGGAAACCATAAGTGTTCATGTAGTACGGGAATCTGGAAGAGCATCCAATACCAGAAACAAAGACCTGGTTTTCACGGGCGACGCCAAGTTCCGGCATCGTTTTCTGAATGGTTTTCAGAATCGCGTAGTCACCACAACCCGGACACCAACGAACTTCCTGATCGGAAGCAAAGTCCTTCGCGGTCAGATTTTCAACAGGTGCATTCATCTTTATGCCTCCAGCAGCGATTTAATCGCGTTTTCAACTTCACTGATCTTGAACGGCTGTCCAGAGATCTTATTCAGAGGTTGTGCATCAATCAGGTACTTCGACCTGATGACGTTCACCAACTGACCGGTATTCATTTCAGGAATCAGAACCTTGTCATATCCCGCCAGCAATTCACCCAGGTTGGTGGGAAATGGATTCAGGTACCTGATATGAATGTGGGACACATCCATTTTTACCTGACGACATCGCTTAACTGCCTGGTGGATCGCACCATAGGTTGATCCCCATCCAACAACCGCCAGTTTGCCGCTGGTTTCGCCGGTCGCGACTTTCTGCTCTGGAATGTAGCGGGCAATACCATCGATCTTGTCCTTCCGAACGTCGGTCATCTTCTGATGGTTTTCTGGTTCGTAGGAGATGTCACCGGTCTCGAAACTCTTTTCAATACCACCAATTCGGTGTTCCAGACCGGGGGTGCCAGGCTTCGCCCAGACTCTCGCCAGAGTCTCCTCATCGCGGTTAGCTGGGGTAAACCCGTCGGGGTTCTCTTCAAATGTCACCGGGAAAGGCTCGTAATCATGAATGTCTGGAACCAGCCAGGGTTCAGACGCATTCGCCATATAACCGTCGCTGAGCAGAATAACCGGCGTCATGAACTGAACTGCGAGACGACAGGCTTCAATGGCGACGTCGAAACAATCAACAGAAGTCGATGACGAAATTACCGGTAACATGGTATCGCCGTGACGGCCGAACATAGCCTGATTCAGATCCGACTGTTCAGTTTTGGTTGGCAGACCCGTCGACGGACCACCACGTTGTGTATTCACGATCACAAGCGGCAATTCGGTGGCACTTGCGAGAGAGATCGCCTCACCTTTCAATGAAATACCGGGCCCTGAGCTCGACGTAACGCCCAATGATCCAGCGAAGGAGGCACCAATGGCCGCGCACACCGCGGCTATCTCGTCCTCAGCCTGGAATGTCACCACATTGAATTCCTTGTTCTGGGACAACGTGTGCAAAAGGCTGGATGCTGGCGTAATGGGGTAAGACGCAAACGTAATGGGCAGATTGGCCAGCTGGCCCCCGGCAATCAGGCCATAGGCGAGCGCGTCTGAGCCGGTCGTGTTGCGATAAAGTCCGGGCGCAACCTGCGCCTTCGGTACGCTGTAGACTTCCACACCCGTTGGCAGCTCAGCGGTCTCGCCGTAAGCGTGTCCAGAGTTCAGTGCAGCGATGTTGGCCTGTGCAATGTCGGGCTTGTTGGCGAATTTCTTTTCAAGGTTTTCAATCGTTACCGTTCGATCACGATCGAACAGCCACATGACAAGACCCAGGGTCCACATGTTCTTACAACGAACCGCAAACTTGTGAGACAACCCATAAGGTTTGACGGCCTCAAGCACCTGCTTGGAAATTTCGATTGGCAGAACACGGTAAGCGTCCAGAGAACCGTCTTCGATCGGGCTCGCGGTATAACCTGCCCGCGTCATGTTTTTGTCTGTAAAGGCATCGACGTCGACGACGATCAAACCTCCGGGCACCAGGTCCTTCAAATTCGTGATCAGTGCCGCGGGGTTCATCGCGATCAGAACATCGACCTGATCGCCTGCGGTACTGACTTCGTCAGAGCCAAAATAAATCTGAAATGCGGAGACACCGAAAGTCGCCCCTGCGGGCGCACGAATCTCTGCCGGGAAATCGGGAAACGTGGCAAGATCGTTCCCGTAGAGCGCGGTTGCTTCGGTGAAGTTACTTCCCGTTAGCTGCATCCCGTCACCGGAGTCACCGGCGAACCGGACCACAACATCAGCAAGCTGATTCGCGCCTTCTTGACTGCTCATCTCTTCTACTGCAGACATTAATTCTGAACCCTCGTTTGTATCTTCTGTTTGTCTCTTTGGGAAAAATTGGATTGGAATCCAAAAAAAATCAGCAGGTCAAAAAAAAGCACGCGGGTTGCGTGCCCTTTTCCGGCGCTCTACCGGATTTTATGAACTGGAATTTTACAAGGAAAACAGGTGTTTGAACAACCTGACCCTCGTGTTTCAGGTGGCTTTTAGCCTTCCATCACCCGGAGTTTCATCACGACAGAACCGATGATGATTTGGTCCCCGCTGCTGACCGACACCAGCCCTTTATCGTCAATGGACTGACCATTCACGGAGGTGCCGTTCGTTGACCCTAAATCCTCAATAAACACGCGGCTATTTTTCACCTTGATACGTGCATGTTTCCGAGAAACGTCGGCATGGTTAATGATGTAGGGAGAGTCCTTGGGGTTCCGTCCAATGATCACGCCACCAGAGTGTTTCACCAGCTGATCACCGGATATGCGAAGCAGATATCGGATGCCATCATCATCGCGCCCATCAAGGACATACTCCGCAAGCTCCTGCCTGTGCATCTCAGTTTTGCCCGAACTGTCAGGGTTATGTTCAAAACCTGAGGCAAGTCGACTGGAATTCACTGTGTTGGGGGGGGTGCCCGCTCCCCCGTTCCGAACTCTGCCGAGGAACAGCACGAAACCGATAAGGATGACCAGCGCACCAGAGAATGTCAGCAGAATACGCTCCCTCGATGCTGCCGATTTCTGTTGACTCTGCAGTAGATCCTGGAATCGAGCTTCCGCCTGCACGCGCTCTTCCTCAAATGCTTTCAGCAACGCCTGCGTTTCTTCGCGCAAAACCAGCGTCTTTTCCTCCAGCTCACGCTGGGTATTATCAGCCCGGGCTTTGGCTCGCTCTGCTGCTTCGATCGCTTCGTCAGCGCGTTCTCGCGCAATCTGGGTTTGGCGACTCAAACCATCATTGGAACGTTTCGAGGCGTTAAGTGCTTTTTCCAGTTCTCGTGCGACTGCCTGGGCACGCACAGCTTCATCCTGGGCACGTCGAGCTTCTTCCGATGCCGCCTCAGCTTTCTGCCTGGCTTTAGCCGCCTCTGAGACACACTGGCTGCTGGTCACGGTCGGCTTAATGTTCTGCTCTGACAACAACTTGTCCATGGTGCTCATGTCGACCGCGCGGGTGCTGCCATCACCAGCGGGATTCAGAAAATTCAGCCCTAATACGTGACCACATTCGTTCAGCAGAACAGAGCCGCCGGACGATGGATTGCTTGCCGTATGTTGGTACCAGCCAGTCTGGTCATGGGCGAGTTTGAAGCCGGTGCGAAGCAAACCTTTGCTCAGAGAAATCTGCTCACCACCATTAATTTTCGCAGCTGTCCAAACCACTTCTCCGGATGACGGTTCCGTCGTTGCAAACTCAAGTGGTGGTAGATTAAGTCCGTTTACTTTAAGGAGCGCATAGTCATTGGACAGCTCAGATCTCACGACCTGTGCAATCAAACGACCACCGGTGCCAGGTACGGCGACCGTCAGCGAGTCTGCGCCACTGACGACTTCCGCATTGGTCACGACATAACCGTTGAAGCGATCTGCCTGAACAACAAAACCACTGGTTTGTCGGGCAACATCACGGCCTTTATACACCTGAACAGAGACGATGCTGTTGGTCAAAGACGTTTTTATGGCAGTTTCTGAGAGGGAAGCCATCGCCGTGCCGCAAGCCAAGACACCTGCGACCACAAGTATGCCAAAGATAGGTCTATGGAAGCTCATCCTCCCCGGACCAACTCCCTTTAGTACAGATTGCATTAACTATACTTAAATTTACTCAGATTTAAATCAACTATAACGCGCAGAATCGCTTTTAAAAACAGACGTTTACCGAATCTGTGATCGTGATCACAACCTCACCTCGATCACCGACGGACCGTCTTCATGGAAACTTCGCGTCAGCGACTCATGAAAGTCTTCTGCGGTTTCAACACAAACCGATGGCACACCCATGCTCATCGCCAGCGCTGCAAAGTCGATATCCGGCTTACTCAAGTCAAACAGATCAGCGGCACGCTCACCAATTTCATTCACGCCCAGCCTCAGGTATTCCGTTTCCAGAATGCCATAACGGCTATTATTAAAGATGACGGTTGTGACATTGAGGCCTTCTCTCGCCTGAGTCCAGAATGCCTGGTTGGTATACATCGAGGCACCATCACCCAGTAAAGCGAGGACCGGCCGATCAGGACACGCCACCGCAGCACCAACTGCCGCAGGACCACCCTGCCCGATCGAACCTCCCGTCAGGTTTAACCAGCTATTGGCGTTGGCACTTTGGGCCGGGCCGAACGCGGCACCGCCTCCGCCACTGTCTCCACAAACAATGGTGCCCTCCGGCATTAGCATAGCGACAGATGTCGCAACCGATCTGGTGGTCGCACTGCCTGCCGGGAGTGCCAGGCTTCTGCGTTCATGAGTGGTGTACTCATTTGGCGCCCCGATCAGATCTGCTAAAGACTCGAGCGCACTGGTTGTATCTTCTTCTACTCGAGACAGCGTAAACACCTCACAGCCGTCTGGTACCAGCACGCTAGGTGTGGCTGGATAAGCAAAAAAGCTGACTGGCACCTCAGCACCTGCGAGCACAATTTTTTTAACGCCTTTCAGTGCCGCCATCACCTGTTCCGGAAAATACGGGAGGCGTTCCGTCACCGGAGTTCCGGCGCCGCCATCAACCCTTGCCGGGAAAGTTGAAAGCGATACCCGGCAACCGGTTTTCGCTGAGATTCGCGCAGCTGCCGTCCTTGCTTCCAGGGAAAGGCCGTCGTGGTCTAGAAGCACAAGCGTTGCTGCATCAAGAACATCGGCAACTTCAGAGATGCTCTTTTCATCTACTGATTGTCTTGCAGGTATCGAAGGCGGCGCTGCTAGTGTGGCCGTTTCTTCCCAACAGGCATCCGCAGGAATGATCATGGTCGCAACCTGACCCTTGGAGCCTGCCGTGGGAGTCAGCGAGGCGGTTAGGGCCATCATCCCATCAGAAGCCAGGGAGTCTGCCGTTGAGTCCGACTTGATCCAGCTGGATACATTTTTTGCGAGCGTGTCGATGTCAGATGTCAGTGGCGCATCATGTTCAACGTGATAAAGCGCATGGTTTCCGATCAGGTTAATGATGGGTGTCGATGCTCTGCGGGCGTTGTGCAAGTTGGCAATACCGTTACCCAATCCTGGGCCAAGGTGAAGCAAGGTTGTTGCAGGCCTGCCGGTCATACGACCATACCCATCTGCTGCGCCCGTGCAAACACCCTCAAACAGGCAAAGCACTCCGCGCATCTCCGGCACACCATCCATTGCCTGAACCAGGTGCATCTCTGAGGTACCTGGATTCGCAAAACACACATTCACACCCGCGTCCACAAAGGCGCGGATCAGACTACTAGCACCATTCATCACTTAGATCTTCCGTAAGCCAATCATCCATTTGATATATCATCACGATATGCATCTACCACCCATCCGACAACTCCAGTATCTCGTCGCCCTGCGAAAACAGCTTCACTTTGGGCGTGCCGCCGCTGAATTGAACGTGACCCAGTCCACCCTGTCCACCGGTATTCGTGAACTGGAGACAACGCTCGGCATTACATTGGTCGAGCGCACCAACCGAAGCGTGTCATTTACCCCTGCCGGTGAGCAGATTGCTGATCGTGCCCGTTACATCATTATGCAGTCGGAGGACCTGATCACCGAAGCAAGGGGTTTTACGGATCCACTGGCTTTACCCGTTAAACTGGGCGCCATACCAACCATCGCACCTTATATTGTCGGAAACTATGCCTACTCTCTGCAGTCGTCGTATCCAGGACTGCAACTTTATATCCGAGAGAACACAACGGCGAATCTGATTGAGGAACTCCTCGACAACCGCCTGGATCTGGCCATGCTTGCGCTACCTTATGATGTTGGCCGGGTCAAAACTTGGGCCTGCTATCGCGAAGGTTTCCACCTGGCTTTCAGTAAAAACAGCAAACTGGTCACCGAGCATGTGCCTGATTTTGATGCGTTGCCCGATGAGAGTTTGTTACTACTGGATGACGGACACTGCCTCCGTGATCACGCCCTGGCCGGATGTCGGCTGAAAAACCACAAGAAAATCCACACCTTCGGCGCGAACAGCCTCCAGATGTTGATTCAGATGGTGGAAAACGATCTCGGCGTCACGCTGATACCTGACATGGCACTTGGGGTGGTCGCGAATCGACGCATCCGCACCGTGCCACTACCCCGCGATCAATTTTATCGAGATATCGGTTTTGCCTGGCGTAAAGGTAATTCGCGGGAAACTGTTCTTGAGGACTTTATGTCCTTACTCGCCAAGCCCGATTGAGGGAAAACGATCGGACCTGGTATCCCGGATGGGATGATTGCCCGCCTCATGGTACGTGAAGACGACGGACAGCTTTGTCTCATCCGACAGATTTCTGCCAGCCGCATGGAACAGGCGACTGTGAAAGAACAGTGCGTCTCCGGGGCCCAGTTCAACAACCTCCGCCGCACCAATCAATGCCTTGTTCTCTGCGAGATCCGGTCTTAGAAACATGGCGGCATCAAATCGGCCGCTATCGAGACTGAGCTTGTGTGAACCTGGAATCACCCTCAGGCAGCCGTTCAGTTTGTTCTCAGCACCCAGGGCCATCCAGACACTGATCAGATTTTCGTAGTCAAAAGACCAGTAACGATTGTCCTGGTGCCAGAGCGTGACACTGCTGTAGCCAGGCGCTTTCGTCATGACACAGTTGTGATGACACTGAGACAGCATCGGTTCCTGCTCAGAATCGAACAGTGACTTAAGCGTTCCGGCGACATCGGCACTGGTCGCCCAGGTCCTGAACACTTCATGCCTGGCGTAAGCCTGAAGCAGTCTGCGCGAGGTACGAGCACCGGGCGCATTGGGGTCGCTGGGCGAACCCGGGTACCGGACGTCGATTTCATATTCGATGGGCGCAATCAGCTCATCTAGATGATCCGAGGCGATCTGCTGCATTTGATGACGCCCGGATTCAGACGCCATTTGTCGGCGCACAAGGAACCCGTCGCGCTTAAACGCGGCTTTTTCCAGATCTGACAGGGCGACTGCAACCATACGAGAATTATAACAACGACCGCACGAGGCGGTATGTCAACAAATATTTGACGAACAACTCATTCAAAAAGCAAACTTAAACCCAAATATCTGTGCACTTTCTTGAACCACACTGACCCTTGTCAGCAAAAGTATTGACATGATTATTCACGAAACCCTGGCCGAGCTGGGGATATCCAATCGGCAGACAGACATCTATCTTTCTCTTCTCAAGCTTGGACCTAGTTCGATCAGAGACATCGCGGCCGCCGTTGATATCAACCGGGGAACGGTCTACGAGGAACTGAAACGCCTGCGCACCATGTCGCTGGTGACTTACTTCCCCCAAGGCAAAAGACGGTTTTTCTGTGCTGAGCCACCGGAAGTGCTGGTGAGACGCGCAAGGCGCGTAGAGAAGAAGACCACCAGTGCTGCAGATCGCCTCGAGCATGAAATTCTTCCTGACCTAAAGCAGATCATGCCGGATATCAGCCAGACAAGTGTCTTTCACTACGAAGGTGATGAAGGCGTCGAATACCTGCTGCGGGACATTCTGGAAACCGTTAGCGACTCTGAGGAAAAACACTATCGGGTCTATTCTTCCCGGCATATACGAAAATACCTCTATCGCCCTTTCCCCGGATTCACTAACGCCCGGGTTAAGGCTGGCATTCACGTTAACGTTATCGCGATCGGCGAGGGTGGCGAGGACGCCCCTCTATCCAATCGCAAGTGGATAGAAGATCAGACCGGGGAGCAGGCCGCATCTTACGTTGCCGTTTATGGTTCCAAGTGCGCCATGATTTCTCTTGTCGGCGGCGACTATCAGACCGTGGTGATTCTGGACTCCGAGGGCATCAGCAGTGCCATGAAAATCAGCTTCGACACCCTCTGGGAACGGCTCTAAACGCCGCTTGTATCCACATCCTAGATGGCTCAAACTCGGATAACACCTTGCAAAACAAGAAGGAAAGACAGGTGTCAAATGGCATAGAACGATATCTCGCGGAACAGGATGTACGCGTAACCGCAGACATGAATGTCTATGAAGCCTCCCAGGCCATACTGCAAAAAAAGGCATCCGGTGCCTCAGTGGTTGATGCAGACGGCATACTCATCGGCGTATTGTCCGAACTGGACTGCCTACGCGCGATGGTCACCAGTGTCTACAACGGCAGTGATCCTGGCGGCGCCCTGGTGGGCGATATCATGACGACCGAGGTTGAAGTAGCCGATGCAGATGACGGTATTATTCAGGTCGCGACCTCCATGCTCGAAAACAAGCGGAGACGTCGCCCCGTCATAAAAGAGGGAAAATTGATCGGTCAGATTTCCTGTCGGCAGATACTGAGAGCCGTCACACAGGATCTGTCTGACTGACCCGCCCGAGAGATGGACGAAAAGCTCAAACAAATAGACCGCGACCTGATCGACCTGGAAAACGCCCTGCTCTACGAACTGCAAAGCCTGCAGTTGCTCGATGTGGATTCCGTTTACAGTGAAATTGATCCGACTATCCACCGCGAAATGAAAGACTACTATCGCAAACTGGTTGCGGAGTTGGAGGGGGACAGCAAAGACTGGTCGAACCTGTCACTGAAGTCTTTCGAACAGGAATGGGTTGAGGGTCGAATGAAAATCGTCCGCAATCTACTTGTTCGTCAACTCCCCACTGTCTTCCTGACGATCAGTGAAAATCAGAACCGGGCGCAGGGCGAGAGCGAGTTCGGAACGGAAGATCACTATGCGGCGCCATGGCTGGCGATTCTCGATGAAGTCGTTGCCATGCACGTGGTAGACGGCAGAACCATCGAAGAAATCGCAAAAGAGCGGGCTCAATTTTCTTCCAGAGATCTGGGTCACGAACAGGAAAAGTTGCGAGAGCGGCGTGCTCAGTCGCCAGACGAAATTCGCAACAAACTCAAAGGCAAAAACACCGGAGTCGGCGCATCGCAGTTTGCGGCAAAAGAACTGTCTAACACCATAGCACCCACAGCAAACGCTCAGCCGGTGAAACCTGTCAAAAGGAAAGAGATCGCTCAGAGCCCCGAAGAAATACGGCGCAAACTGGCGGAACGCGGTTCTTCTGCAGGCGTCAAAGCCAGCTTCGGTGCAAAAGATCTGTCGAGCGCCCCCGCGCCATCAGCACCGGTGAAGAAAGCAACACCTGCGAAAGATATTGCCCAGAGTCCGGATGAAATTCGCCGCAAACTGGCAGAACGCGGTTCATCGTCTGCCGGAAAAGCCAGCTTCGGCGCAAAAGACATTGAATCCGTGAACGAGAGATACTCGAAGAAACAGGCGTCGAAGGAAGCGCCGAGCGGCCCCGCTCGCTTTGAAGCCAAGGATCTCTCTGATCCGAAACCCTGAAGGAGGCTATGAAGGCAGGTATCGCGCCTTCAGATGATTCACAAAAAACTCATCGTTGAGATCTTCACCGGTTGCCTGTGTCATAAGATCGCTTACCGTATACAGGCTGGCTCGCTCATGAATGTTCCGCCTAACCCAGCCGAGCAGCCCGCTGACATCACCGCGACCGAACTGTTCCAGTAGATCTGGCATCTCCGATTTCGCAGCAGCAAACTGTTGAGCCGCCATCATGGCGCCAAGCGTGTAAGTCGGGAAGTAACCAAAAAGACCCGCATGCCAGTGAACATCCTGCAGGCAGCCGTCTTTGTAGTCGCCACGTGTGTCACGCTTCAGGTAGCTCATCATCTTCTCATCCCAGATATCGGGCACGTGAGCCACTTCAATCTCACCTTCGATGAGCGCCTTCTCGATTTCATAGCGAAGAATAACGTGTAAAGGATAAGTAACCTCGTCGGCATCGACCCTGATCAGACCATTTTCAACGCGCACATACTGTTGATGCAGATTTTGAGCTGACCACGCGGGATCATCGTTGCCCACACCAAACACTTCACGAATCAGAGGTGCCAGAAATCCAATAAATTCTTCTGAGCGACCCGCCTGCATCTCCATCATGAGCGACTGACTTTCATGCACGCCCATGCTTCTTGCAACGCCGACAGGCTGGCCATCCCAGCCTTCAGGCCTGCCCTGCTCATACATCGCGTGGCCTGTTTCATGAATCACCGCCATCAGCGACTCAAAGAAATTCTTCGTGGTGTACCGGGTGGTAATGCGCACATCCTCTTTTACGCCACCACAGAAGGGATGATGGGAAACATCCAGGCGGCCGTGATCAAAATCAAAGCCAAGCACCTTCATGACTTTGAGACCAAGCTCACGCTGCTTATCGATGGGGAAGTGGTTCCCCAGGGAAAGCGTTTCACGTTTGTTCTGTTCAGCGATAACGGCTTCGGCAAAATCCGGCAGGAAATTTTTTAATCCGGCAAAGAGCTCATCGATCCGATCCGACCGCATACCCGGCTCAAAGGTTTCCAGCAGCGAGTCGTACTTGCTGAGCCCCGTTTTCTCACTTCGCACCTCAGCACTCTCGCGAGCGCGTGCAACCACCTCTTCCAGCAATGGCCTCATTGCATCCCAGTCATTATTCTCCCGACCGGAACGCCAGGCCTGTTCACAATTGGAAGCGGCAAGGGAACTGGCCCTCACCAACGTAGAAGGCAGACAGGTGGCGCTGTCATATTCACGCCGAATCTCACGCAAGTTAGCCGCCTGCCACTCATCCAGGTCCAGGTTGGAACAATTATCCAGCCAGTCACCGATCTCACTTGCGACCGTTAACTCGTGAATCATCACGCCAAGTGTCGCAAGAGCTTTGCCCCTGGCCTCTCCACCACCGGAGGGCATCATTGCCGCTTCGTCCCAGCTGGTGATGGCATAAACATGTTGAAGGTCACCGATTTTCTGAAAATGTTCGGTGAGCTGTTCGTATGCGTTTTTCATTCATTTCCTTATTTCATCTAGGTAGGCATGGATTGCAAAGATGGTCGATCGGAAAGATGACTGACATCATTAAATCCACGCACAACAATTTGGTTTTCGACCAGGACTATTTTGGTGATGCTGCCGTTGTCACAACCATTAAAAGCAAATGGCGCCGAGCCGGTTGCTTCCGCAACAATGTGTCCAATGACGCCACCATGAACAACAGCAACAACCAACTCATTAGGGTGTGATTGACCTATTTTGTTAAGACCACGGGACACACGCTCTCGCAACACTTCGGTTGACTCCGCCCCTGGTATCACATCCCAGCGTTGTTGTTTGTGCATTTCCTGATAGAGCGGATGATTTTCATGGGCTCTGATCCTGAAGAGTCCACCTTCCCAGTCCCCCAGGTGGACCTCTCTGAGATCAGGCTCAATGCGGTGATCCATACCCAGGTGTGCACACAATGGGGCAGCGGTTTCGTGCGTTCTTCGAAGACTCGTGACATACACCGCGCTGATTGGCAGACGCCTGAGTCTTTCTCCAACTGCAACAGCCTGTTCTCGACCCTGCGGGGCGAGTTCCGGGTCTCCGTGACCATCCACCAGTGGAAATGGATTGTCGGATGTCGCCGCTCGAGATTCACCGTGCCGAACCAGCAGGATCTCAGTCGCACCTTCCGGTGCCTGAAATTTTGTCTGGCGGTATTCCTTTGTCTTTGTCACTTTTCTGAGGTCTCCAAGCGGACTGACGCGCTGGGGCAGCAGTGTATCTAAATTGATATGATCGGATAAGTGTTCAGGACCAAGTGAAGTCTAATCATGACGTGGAAAAAAGAACTTTCAGAGCTCAATACACGCGCTGAACTCAGCGAACGAATGGGTGGCGAAGATAAAGTCGCCCGGCAACACGAATTCGGAAAACTCACGATTCGAGAACGTATCGATGCAATAACCGACAAGAAATCATTTCATGAGATCGGCAAGCTTGCAGGGGTTGGCGAGTATGACGACGACGGAGACCTGAAAGACTTCACACCTTCAAACTTTGTGTTTGGAACCGCTGAAATCAACGGCAAGCCGATTATTGTTTCCGGCGATGATTTTACCGTTCGCGGCGGCTCTGCCGACGCGTCCATTGGCGCGAAACGATTGCAGGCTGAAGGTCTCGCGGTGGCACTCAAACTGCCCCACATACGACTGGTAGACGGCATGGGCGGCGGTGGCTCGGTGAAGACCATCGAAACTGCGGGGCGAACCTACATCCCCAAAGTCGCCGGCTGGGACGTTATTGTCCAGCACCTTGGTATCGCACCTTCTGTCTCGCTTGCACTCGGCAGCGTCGCCGGTATCGGCGCTGCAAGGGTGGCGACGTCACACTACTCCATCATCGTGAAAGATACCGCACAGATGATGATCGCCGGTCCTGCGCTGGTTGACTGGGCAAGTCTCGGAGATGTCAGCAAAGAAGAGCTCGGATCGAGCAAGATACATACAAGAAACGGTGCTATTGACGATGAAGCCTCCAGCGAGGAGGCAGCCTTTAACATGGCAAAGCAGTTTCTATCCTACCTGCCGGAGAACGTTGAACAGGTACCGGAAATCATTGTGTCTGGCGATCCCGTCGATCGTCGTGAAGAATTCCTGGCGGATGTTGTGCCGAATGATCCGAGGAAGGTCTACAAGATGCGCCCGGTCATTGAGGCGGTATGCGATCAGGATTCCTTTTTTGAGATAGGACGAAAATGGGGCAAGTCGGTGATCACCGGACTCGCCAGGCTGGACGGTGTGCCCGTTGCGTTGTTTGCTGAAGATCCGATGATTTATGGTGGCGCCTGGACAGCTGACTCCTGCAGAAAACTCATCAGATTCTGTGATCTGGCTTCGACGTTCCATCTCCCTCTGGTTCATCTCGTGGACTGCCCTGGATTCCTGATCGGGAAACAATCTGAGGAAACTGCGACCATTCGCTTTGGCTCGCAGGCGTTAGCAGCACTCGGCCAGGCCAATGTGCCCTTCTGCAGTGTCGTCGTCAGGAAAGCATTCGGTGTTGCCGGAGCAGCCAACACAAAACCCGGTAGCGAACACTTCCGGTTTTCATGGCCATCCGGCGACTGGGGATCATTACCCATCGAAGGCGGTATCGAGGTTGCCTATAAGGCGGAACTCGAAGAAGCCGATAACTACGACGAACATCTCGCAAACATTAAGGACCGCTTGAACAAACTGAGGTCGCCGTTCCGATCTGCCGAATACTTTGAGATTGAAGAGATTATTGATCCTCGTGACACTCGAGAAAATCTATGCCGATGGGCCAGACTGGCTCACCGCGCGCTCGTACCTGGTTACTCACATTTTACTTACCGACCGTAGGCAAAATCGCGCATAAACTCTTTTAAAAAAAGATCGGATCAATCCAGCATGACCAAAACGATCACTTTCCTGACACTCCTGACAATGAGTCTACACGCCGTAGCAGACGAATACGTCTGCACATCTGAAGGCATTGTTCGAAGCATCAGCGTTGAGTACGCGCAAATCGGGTGGAAGGTTCCCTGTAAAGTCCGATACGACAAACCGGCAGAGGGTGGAACGTCGGAATATCCCTGGAGTGCAAAGGCGACGCCGGGTTACTGCGAAGACAGGGCTGCTTTTCTTGCCGGCAAACTCGAGAACTGGGGCTGGCAGTGTGAACATTTCGAGGCGTCAGTAGACGACGAATAGCATCTCATTCGCAAGGCGCTCCACGAATCGGTAAGCCAGCCGCCAGATAACATCGATCGATCAGCGCCATCTGCTTTACGGCGTCGGCACTGTCCGTATACATCGGTGCGTTGTTTTCGATGGCATCGATAAAAGCGTCTAGCTGGTAGCAATAACTCGGACGACGATCTCGCATCTCGTAACTCGTTTCACCATCCACCGTTAACGTAATCAGGTGTCCGAGCTGTGGAGCAATTGGGTTCTCAACCACCATCTCTCCCCTGTCACCAATAACGGTGATACGGGCCGTCATCGAGGCACTCTCACGCATGTCTCCATGAACCGTCGCCACAAGCCCGTCGTCAAAAATCATTCGCGCATCCAGTGACAGATCCACATCGGGCGGCCCAACCACAGCGCTGGCTTCAACATCTACAGGCTCTTTCCCTGAGAGGTGTCTGACCCAGGAGATGGGATAACAGCCGATATCCATCGTGACACCACCACCGGTGTCATAGTTCATTCTGATATCCGTCGCACCTTTGACCGGCACACAAAACACCGCATCGATCGATGAGATAACGCCAAGCTGACTGCTATCAAAAATCTCTTTCGCTCGGATAAAAACAGGATGGTAGCGATAATGAAACGCGTCCATCAGCACTAGACCGGAATCAAGAGCTCGTTGATGCATCAGCGCTGCCTCCAGAGCATTACTGGCAAACGACTTTTCACACAGCACATGTTTACCCGCGTCCAGCGCTTTCAGCGTCCATTCGCAGTGGGCACTGATCGGCAACGGATTGTAGATCGCTTGAATATCATCAAGCGCGATGACTTCCTCGTAACGGTCATAAATCCTGGAGATGTGGTGAGCCTCTGCAAACAATTCTGCGCGCTTACGATCTCGCGCAGCCATCGCCGTGACAAGCGCACGCGGTTCATTCATGCACGGATAGATGAGCGCACCCGGCGTGATCCGAGCGGCACCCAAAGTGCCAAATCGAATCATCAGACTGACCCCTTACCGAGTTCCAGACGCCCTTTCGCAACGTTCAAACGCAACAAGTCGCTGGCGCCTTCCACAAATCGCAACGCGCGAACTTCACGATAAAGCTTGGCCAGCGGGTGACCGTCAACCAGCGCCTGCCCGCCAAAAAGCTGCACACCCATGTCGACAACATTACCTGCGGTCTCTGAGGTGAACACCTTAGTCATCGCCGTTTCATTCACTGAGTTTTCACCACTATCCACGAGCCGTGCGGTTCGATAGAGCATGCTACGTGCTGCAAACGTCGCCATTCGCATGTCCGCATATCTCAGGCGCACCCCTTCCCGGTCACCGAGGGGTGAACCACTCCTATGAGGAGCCTTCAGATGGCCTTCAATATAATCAAGCACCCAAAGACACATCCCCGTCGCCTGGGCTGAGACCATCATGCGGACGTTACCAATATTGGTAAGTGCACGGGGCAATCCCTCACCCAGTTTTCCGATGATGTGGTCTTCGGCAACGATGACATTATCGAAACGCATGGCGACATGACTGCTGCCATCCAGAGAAGAGAACTCTCTTTCAATACTCAAACCATCAGAGAGGCGGTCAATGACAATCATCGCCGTACCGAGTTTGGCGCCTTCAGGATCCTCGACATTCACCAGGGCCGAAACAAAATCAGCCGTCGCGCCACCTGTGACGTACGACTTCTGTCCATGGATGGTTAACCTGCCATTGTTGAGAACGGCCCAGGTTGGCCTTGGCGCGCTATCTGGCTCGGTAAAACCAAAAGCCCCTCTTTTCTCACCGGCCAGAACCGGCGCAAGATACTCATCCTTTAACTTACCCTCGACCGCATGTAACACACCCGGGCCTGGGCCAAACACATGTCGGGTTAACGGCAGATTGGCGTGAGCAAACAGTTCTCGAAGCACGGTAAGCTCGAGCGCAGATGCTGGATGACCACCAGACTCCACTGGTTGAGTCTTGAAAAAGAAACCCGCTTCTTTGGATGCTTCACGAACCTGGCTCGCCGCCTTGGCGTCGTCTGCATCGCCAAGGGGTCGAATGGTTTGATCAATAAACTGCTCTGCGGATTCTCGAACGCGCAGTATCTCTTCCGGCAGATTCTCAGGCATGTCTATCCTATCGACGACTAAAGTGCGGGTGACATGTTGCCATCAATATTGATAGCTGTCCCGGAAACAAAACCACAGTTATCGGAACAAAGCAGGCAGGCAAGGCTGGCACACTCGTCCGCTTCTCCATAACGACCAAGTGGCACAGCACGAGCGCCCGCTTTTTCTACGAATTCATCAAAAGACGCTTCCCTTTGTTTACTCTCATAAGCTCTCTTGATCTGGTCGGACTTGATTAACCCGATGTTAAAACCATTGACGAGTATATTGTGGGGCGCACCCTCACCCGCCAACACTTTTGTTAACGCCATTCCTGCCGCACGTGTCACCGAGGTGGGTGCAGAACCCGCGCTTGGTGTTTTCGCCAGTGTATTCAACATATTGATAATTCTTCCCCATCTGCGCTCCTTCATCCCAGGAAAAACCAGCCGACTGAGTCGAACAGCAGCCATCAGCTTAAGATCAAAGTCCATCTGCCACTCTTCATCGGTGATCGATTCAAAGCTGCCTGCTTTCGCAAAGCCAGCGTTGTTAATGAGGATGTCGACACGACCAAAAGACGCCAAGGTCTGATTGAAAGCTGAATTTATCTGATCCGCCTGACTGACGTCACAGGCAATACCTAAACCTTTAGCGCCGGTTTCTTGCGTAATCTGTTGCGCAGCAGCCCTGACCTCTGGTTCAGTTCTCGCCCAAAGACAAACTTCAGCACCAGACTCTGCGAACTTGTGAGCCATGGCATAACCGAGCCCTTTACTCCCACCTGTCACCAGCGCTACCCTGCCGTCCAATCTCACTTCCATCATTTATCTCCTATCAGCGAACGGGTAAGAAAGTCTATGGACATCTATCATATCTGGTGTGACCTGAAGCCGGGAACCAGCGACCTGGAATTTACCGATGCCGCTAACGCGTACCTTCGTCATCTCCAGAAAGAAGGCAATTTGGCCGCTTACAGAATTACCCGACGAAAACTTGGCCTGGGTGCAGACGGTCTTGGTGAGTTTCATCTGATGCTGGAATTTGAGAGCCTCGCAAAACTGGACGAAACTTTCTTACAGGTTGCAACACGAAACAATCCCGTCGAATCATTCCACTTCGCGGTTAACCAAAAAGTCGCCAACGTTAAGTTCGCGCTATATCGAGATTTTCCTGATGAGTTTCGACAAACCGGAGAAGAACAATTCTAACGATTTGATTAGGTTTCATACCCCTTAATCGTTCAGTTAGTTCATTACCTGACCCTTTGTAAAAAAGCAGGGCCTCCTCCAAGCCCGTGAGGGCGTCTCGGCGGGTATAAAAATAATTTTCAGAATTATCGGCTTTAAATGAATAGAATTCACACAGAATAACCCATACATATCAATGGGTTACAAATATGCTGACAGTTGCCCACCGTTATCCACAGCGGCGCCTCAATCTGTTCACAGTTACCCAGCAGTTATCCACAACTAATTCACCGCTGGTTGCAGATGTTTCATTAGCTTCACCGGCATAACCTCGGTAAATTACTTTCAACGGTTGAGGGAGGTAAGGAAGACCGGAAACGGGAAGCCAAGCCGATACCTAAAACCAAATGACCTGTGCCGGGTCGGGGTCGCCAAGGCAAGGGCGGCTTAAGGGTTACCGGGTGTCCCGAGAGGGGCAACGGAAAGTGGAACCGAAAGGAGAAGCGGACCGTAGACCGGATACCTGATCCACTGTGATGAGGGCGATCACCCGAGCAGTGGGGACGTAGCAAGGCGTCCTTAAATAGCGGCTCAAAGGGCCAGGTTGCGGAAGTCGCCAGAGACGTTTGGCACGACAGAAACAGCCAGCCGCGGCAGGAAGCCGAAGCAGAGACTGAAGGACGCGCGAGGGTTTGCCCGGGCGCAGAAAGCAGAGGAAGCGGAAAGCAGAGCGTCGCACGAGTCCACGGCCCAGGGTGTAAACCCTGGACCAGCGACTCAAACCGAACCGAGCGGTTCGGAGGATAGACCAAACAATGGAGGGTTCGCTCGACATTGTCCCGGCCAAAATCCTAACGAAACCCCGCCTCGTGCGGGGTTTCTTTATTTTGGGACCTTTTATGACCGTCTACTTCTCTCTTCTACCCCGGTGACCTTGATCAGGTCCCTGTCAGATCTTTCCAAGGAAAGCTGAAGGCTCTTATCTAAACTGCGCAGAAGACCCTGGGTCTAGCGGGGGAAACGGGCGCGGATGTCATGAACGCCAAGTCGTTTTCCGTCGGCATCATGAATCGACATGGACTCGATCGGTCGACCAGACTCCCTGTCGACAAAAACGACTCTCTCACCACTTTCTGCCGGGACGTACTTGTCGCCCCAGTGTGTCATGGACAGTAGAACAGGCATGAGATCCCAACCTTTTTTTGTCAGGTGGTACTCAGTGCGATTGCCCTCATCGACGCTCTTTTCGAGAATGCCAAACTTTGTCAGCTGTTTCAGCCGCATGGACAGCATGTTCCTGGCAACACCCAGAGACTTCTGAAAGTCATCGAACCGGCTTACGCCAAAACTGGCGTCCCGGATGATCAACAGACTCCACCGTTCACCGACGATATTCAGCGTCTGCGCCAAGGAACAGTTCATGTGTTCGAAAGACTTAAGTTTCAAGGCGCTGCCTCAAAGAGCAAGAAGATCAATATTCTAGGTAACCTAGCCGACAGAGGGGGTTTAATCAAGCAACTGGCCGTGAGATATTCGCCAACAGTCGACAAAAATACCCAGGAGGACGAATCAGATGAAAACCGGAATCGGAATTGGCAGCGCCTACTACAACGGTGAAGACTGGGATGAACTGGTGCAATACACCATCGACGCCGACCGGATGGGTGTCGATTACGTCTGGTCCGCCGAGGCTTGGGGTATGGACGCTATTGTTCCCCTCGCCTACATGGCCGCAGTTACCAAGAACATCAAGCTTGGCACCGGCATCGTTCAGATCAGTTCCCGGGTGCCTTCAATGATTGCGATGACCGCCCAGAGCCTGGCGACGGTGTCCAACGACAGATTTGTCCTGGGTCTTGGCGTCAGCGGGCCACAGGTCGTTGAAGGCCTGCACGGCGCGTCCTTCGCCAAGCCGCTTGGTAGACTGCGTGAATGTGTAGAAGTCCTCAGAAAAGGCCTATCCGGCGAACGACTGCAGTACGAAGGTGAACACTATTTGCTACCCAGACCTGGCGGTGAAGGGAAACCCATTAAGCTGTCACAGCCGCCACGCCCTAACCTGCCTATCTATCTGGCCACCCTGGGACCGAAGTCTATGGAAATGACCGGTGAACTGGCAAACGGCTGGCTGGGAACTTCCTTTATTCCCGAGCATGCTGACGTTTTCCTGGAACCACTGAAAAAAGGCCTCGAAAAGTCTCGCCGCACGATGGCGGACATTGATATCCAGGTCGGAGGCAGTCTTGAGATTGGCGATGACGTCGAACGAATGATCGAAGCCAGAAAGCCTGCCATGGCATTTACCCTGGGTGGTATGGGTTCAGCGAAAACCAATTTCTATAACGACGCATTTAAGCGCGCAGGCTATGTGGACGCTGCTGAAGAGGTTCAGGGTTTGTGGGTCAGCGGCAAGAAAGAAGAAGCGATCAGACGAGTACCCGAAGAAATGGTGTTAAAGACGAACCTGATCGGTACAGAGGACATGATTCGCGAACGACTCGGGGCTTATCGAACGGCCGGCGTATCGACACTGCGAGTTTCTACAGGCGGTCGTGACTGGAAAGAACGCACTGCGACCCTTGAAGAGGCGGTCGATCTGATCAAAAGAGATACCGAGGCGGCAGCATGAACCAGTGGCAGATCGGTAATGTAAAAGTGACTCGCGTTGTAGAAATGGAAATCGCGGGTGGCAGTCGATTCATCCTGCCCCAGGCAACGCGGGATGAAGTCAAAAAGATTCCATGGCTTGCGCCCCACTTTGCTGATGAAGAGGGTCGCCTCATCATGAGTGTTCATGCGCTCGTCATCGAAACACCGACTCGTAAAATGATTGTGGATACCTGCATCGGCAACGACAAGCAGCGCAGCATTCCTAACTGGTCGAATCTGCAATTGCCTTTTCTAGAGGATCTGAAAGCTGCTGGTTACGACAGACACGACATCGACACGGTAATGTGCACCCACCTGCATGTGGATCACGTTGGCTGGAACACCATGTTAGTGGACGGCGAATGGATACCGACCTTCCCGAATGCTCGCTATCTCATGGCGAAGCCTGAGTACGAGTACTGGGATGATGAAGATGCCGGTGAAGATGACATTATGGTGGATTCCGTCAGGCCCGTGTTTGAGGCAGGGCTTGTTGACCTGGTCGAGACTGATCATGTCGTTTGTGATGAAGTCTTTTTCGAACCTACATTCGGTCATACGCCGGGACACGTCAGTGTGCATATTCGCGCCGAAGGAGAAGAAGCGCTGATTACGGGAGATTGCATCCACCATCCCTGTCAGATCGAGCGCTTGGATTGGGCCAGCAGTGCTGATTACGATCAAAGTGAGTCAACGAAGACACGACATTCTCTGATGGATAAATATGCGGACCAGGATATCTTGATCATCGGCACTCACTTTGCGACACCGACGGCAGGACACCTGAAAAGCAATGACTCGGGTTACTGGCTGGATGTCGGAGGCACCACCTGAGTGATGTCAACTCGCATCTCAATCAGTGTGTTGTTGGCAGCCGCCAGAATCTGACCATAACGATCCATCACAAAACGATGGAACAGTTTAAGGACGTAACACTTCTCTTCGTAGGAAAGTTCAGTCTCTGAAAGTGACTGCCAGAACATTCGATAGTAATAGTCAGGAGTAAGCGGGTTTTCTTTGATCTCTCGCTTTAACAGAGTCTGGAAGCGATAACGGGTTTCCTTGATCAGCACCTTGTAGTGGTTGTAAACATGTCGCGACATTTGCTTCATATCTTCTGAGACTTTGCCGATCGGCTGTTCTACATGCGAGTCATCAAAGCCCTTCGGAAACGACAACCACAACTTTTCAGTTGCAGCATTAAATTCATGGGTATACAGCTGTTCTGAAACCTTGATTTCACGCATGATATTGAAGTGATGAGAAAGCATGTCCTCTTCGTTCAAAGAGGTCATTTCTTCAAACAACGCTTCAGCAACATTGATCTTGAGACCTGAGAGCAGGTATTCGATTTTACGATCAACTCGATTTTTAACGAGCCCCAGTATGGCTGCCTGCGTACCACCTTCCTTCAATGGTAGCGGGATGATATCCGCACCTTGATTTACGTCCGTGTTTGTCACAACTCCAGCCCCAAATCCAATCCGAGGAACTATAACTATCACGGGCGGTTCAACCTTCGCTACGGATATTCCGACGAGATGTAAAAAGCGTGCGCTGGGTCACACTAGTTCCCGACGAACGGCATCAAGAACGTCATTAGTGTTAAGATGAGTCATGAACGCAAGCAATCCCGACCTGACCTACCCCTTCCCGGAAGCCCCGGAATTCGGGACTGCCCTGGAGGTAGCACCAGGTGTTTACTGGCTGCGAATGCCGCTTCCCATGTCACTCAACCACATCAATCTCTACCTGATTGAAGGCAATAAAGGGTGGACGATCGTCGATACCGGGATACGGGGGCCGGAAACTCGCGACTACTGGCATACGATTTTCGACACTGCATTGGGCGGAAAACCCGTGACCCAGGTGCTCTGCACCCACATGCATCCCGACCACACGGGTCAAGCTGGCTTCCTGACAAACCACTGGCATGCGCCCCTGCTTATGAGCCACGGAGAGTACTACCAGACACGCGTGATGAACGTCATGATGCGTGAAGGTGGTAACTGGCAGATGAGCGAATATTTCGAGCGAGCCGGTATTTCACAGGAATTTCTTCAGCAGCTCGCCGACACACGAAGCAACTTCACGCCGGATGAAGAAGACCTACCGATACCCTCTTCTTATATCCGCCTGATGGACGGTGACGACGTGCAGATTGGTGGCAATACCTGGAAAGTCATCGTCGGAGCCGGTCATTCGCCGGAACATGTCTGCCTGTATTGTGAAAAACTTAACGTGATTCTTTCAGGCGACCAGATACTGCCCATCATCACTTCAAACGTCAGTGTTCACCCCACTGAACCCTTTGGTAATCCGCTTAAGGTCTGGTTGGATTCCCATGAGAAATTCAAAGCTGCCCTGCCAGACGACGTACTTGTATTGCCTGCACACAATGAACCTTTTTATGGCGTTCAATCACGCCTTCAGGAACTGATTGATCATCACGAGGACCGTATGCTTATTCTCGAGGAGACCTGTGTTGAACCTCAGGTGGCGATCGATCTGCTGCCACTGCTGTTCAAGCGAAAACTGGAAGGTCACTCGATGTTTATGGGACTGGGTGAGTGTGTGGCTCACCTGCACTGCCTGATGTCGCGTCGAAGGATCGAAAGGACGTTGCAAGACAATCGGTACTACTATCGATCGATTGATCCGACACTGACTGAACGCGCAACGCCGGGGCGTCACGAAGAGCCTGATGACGCCCCGATCATGATCTAGCGGTTAGTCCGCGAGAGGAATAAACAAACACTCCCGAGGTTCACCATCTGGTGATCGGCTGATATGGCCACGGCCCGTTGTATCTTCCGCCAATAGAACCTCACCGGGGCCGAGCAAACGTTTTTCACCCAGACCCGTTTCGATTTCTACCGACCCTTTCAGGTTAACGACATATTGCCGTCGCGGTGCATTGTGGAAGTCGAGCAGATAGTCGCCATCAACTTTTCTGAATATCACTGACTTCGTTTTTACCGGACTGGAGAGCAGACCACCGAAACCATCCTCAGAAAACTCGATATCCATATCTTCAAAGTGAGACTCACCGTCATCGCCGGTATAGATTCGCAAAACGTTCATGTTCGACGCGCCCTGACTACCTGATAATGATCGTTCGTCAGCGCCACTACGCCCGACGCCATCAGTCTCTCTAGATGTTGCAACATACTGCGGCGCTCCGTCATATCAATGAGAAAACCGGTCTGCCCCGGACGATAGACAAACCTGTGCTCAACAATTTCATCCAGCGTTCTTGGCGCCACAATGTAATCCAGCAAGCGGGATTCACGGTCATCAATCATGGCTGAGAACTTTTCCAGCATTGCGAGAAACGTCTCCCGCCCCTCGATCAGCCCTTTATGATGAAAGGTCAGCCACCAATGAGCATCGACTTCTTTGAGTCGCCGCATACTTGATTCAAAGTCCTTCAGGTTGGACCAGGCGTCACCGTAGTAAGGTCCAAATCCAGTCAGTTCAATATCACCCAGATAGACAAAACGCTCCTCTCTGGAGTCGCCCCAGCTAACGAGGAAACAACTGTGACCGCGGGTATGGCCAGGCGTATGCAAGACGTCAATGGTCACTCCACCAAGGTCGAAGCTGTGACCTTCTTCAAACGTGCGCACCGCACCAGCAGAAGAGCCTTCATGCGGGTAATAAAAGGCAGAATCAATTTCCGCCAGAAACGCGTCGTAGGTTTCGCCTGGCGGCAAACCGTAGATGTCCATCAGTCCGTCGATGCTTTTGAGTCCCAGCGCATCTTCTGAGTGCGCATACCAGGGGACATCCGAAAACAGATGAGTACCAGCGATATGATCTTCATGGGTATGGCTGTGTATCACCATATCCACCTTCGGCAGCGCATCGCGTCGAGCGACGACACCCAGACACGGGTCAATCATGACGCTCTGCTCCTCCCCTTCCACCAAGAAGGAGTTTCCGTAGGGGTATTTGCCGTTCTCGTAACCAAACAGGACCGTGATCGGACCTACCCTGCGATTCTCCAGCGTACCTGGATCCAGTTCTTCGGGTCTCATCAGAAAGCGCCAATCACACCCGGGAATACAACCGGGCTTTCAATACCATCTTTGTTCACACTGGCGACACCAAAGAAGTAGTTGTCGATGACGACGTTCTTGAGCGTGTATTCGGCGACGTCACCCGCGTCGCGGTGCCATCGCCACTGTGCATCAGTGGTCAGGCGCCAATAGACGCGATAACTCACCGCGCCAGGAACCTTCTGCCATTGAAGCGTTGTGTCAGGCATGACGGCACCTTCGATGGACACTTTACGCGGCGGCGCAGGTGCCCAGGCCATTGCAGCAAGCGAGACAGCATTTAGCGCTGTCAGCTTCGCCGCATAGTCAAAATCTACAAACTCGATGGTGTCACCATAGTGAACGCCCTCTTCTGTTCTTAGATCCTGATGCTGGCGATCATAGTGTTCGTTGGTCTCCATGATGCGAACAGCGGGAAACCTCGCCTCATTAAACGGACTGTGATGACCCCCTCGACGAAATCGATCGAGACGATAAATCATCATGGTATCGAGATGAGTCAGGTAATCATCTGCGATCCGATCAATGTAGCGGGCCAGATTTCGGGAAGGTGAATCCACTTCCCCGCCCCGAAACCTCCGGTCCAGGGCTTCAAGCATGGTTTCATCGCGACGAGTGCCTTCGCTGAATATCCTTGCCGTCGTGTTATCAACAACGCCATTAATGCCTCGGGTGTTTCCGATCATGTCATTATTCAACACTGCCTGTATCTGCCAGCTGTCGGTTCTGGCCTGGCTTGCCATAACCCGGCCACCGAAGAGACCCTGCTCTTCACCGGAAAGACCGGCAAACACAATGCTCGCTGGGAAACGATACTTCGACAAAACTCTCGCAGCTTCTATGGTTCCAGCCATGCCTGACGCATTATCGTTGGCGCCCGGTGATTCTGACTCCGCGTCCATCACATCAGTGACCCGGGAATCAATATCGCCACTCATCACCACATATCGGTTGGGTTCAACGGTACCCCGGAGAATCGCAATCACGTTCACGATTTCCACCGGATCAGGAATTCGGTTTTCACCGCCTCCGATCATGTGCCTCTGAAACTCTACCTCCAGACAACCACCACAGGAAGCTGAAATCGCCTCAAATTCGGTTTTGATCCAACGACGAGCAGCACCGATGCCTCGAATATCGCTTTCAACGTCACTCAAAGTATGCCGGGTACCGAACTCGACCAACGTTTGGATGTCTTTTTCGATTCTTTCGGGGGAGGGCGAACTCGCGATGTCGAACAATCGCTCAGGCGTCGCCTGCGCAGAGACAATAAAAGTGCTGCACAGCAGCGCTATCAGTTTTTTCATCGATCTAGTCTAATACAAAAGATGAGTGAGCAGTTGATCCGAAATCTCAGGGAGACGGTTAAAGCCGGCGAGTTGTGCCTGACCTCTCTTCCGCAGTGCCCCGGTATTTCTTTGTATCTGATCAGCGAAGACTATCCGCGAGGCCGACTACCGGACGAGGAGATGCATGCGATCATGGAACGTCCGGCATACTGGGCATTTTGCTGGGCCAGCGGCCAGGTGCTCGCCGGTCATCTGATGTCGGCACCGGATATCTGCAAAGGCAAAACCGTGCTCGATCTGGGCGCTGGATCAGGTGTTGTTGCCATCGCCGCGGCGATGACGGGCGCGACCCGGGTGATCGCCTGCGATCTTGATCAACACGCGCTTGATGCCAGCGTCTTCAACGCTGCGGCCAACGGTGTCGAGGTTGACATACTGAACAACCTTGAGGATCTGAGCGAGAAGGTCGACCTGCTGATTGCCGCAGATGTGTTGTACGATCGAGAAAACCTCGAGTGGCTGGATCGACTGCAGGACTATGCACATGAGGTGCTCATCGCCGATTCACGCATTCGGGATCCGAAGATGTTTGCCGACTATGAAAAGCTCGATGAGGTCACCTCGAGCACGATTCCCGATCTGGACGAGCTGAAGGAGTTTGGTGAAGTCAGTATTTATCAACGCAACTATCCACACCGGGTGGACTAGAAAAAATCTGAAAGATCTCGGACGAGACCTGTTTCCAGGGTCGTGACCTGAGCGGCATTTCTCTCACGGATTGCCCCCGAATCTTCAAAAGCCTGCCGCTGCAGCAGCTCTTTTGCTCTCCTGGCAGTTGCCGGCAGCCAGATAAGCGCGCTCTCGCATTGGCGACGCTTTAACACAGACAAACCGTGAATAAGCAGGCGACGGCCATAGGTGCTTTGCTGATATTCTTTTCGCAGGAACCACTCAAAGATCTCGCCTTCAGCGAGATCAAGCTCACAGCGACCAACCGTAACAAAGCCGAAAGGACACTCGTCTTCAATCAGATAGGTAAAAGTTCCCTCGGTCTCCATGTGCTCCGCTAGCTCGAAAGAGAACCGTTCCGGCCACCCTGCCTCGGCCTGAATACTCGCTGTCCTGGCCGCTTCCAGCGCTTCCAGGTCTCCATATGAGGCGCGACGGATGCAAATAGTCGATTTGTCCATGTAAGACATTGCGCGTGGGAATGATCTGCACTGGAAAAGTGCACGTAAACCCCAGTGTGAAAAACATCCAACTAAAATTCAAGTCTGCCGTCATCCTGCTTGCCTGTCTGGCCTTAGCAGGGTGTGCCATGACAACGAGAGAAGAGATGCAACCTGTATCACATGTAGATATTGATCGATTTATGGGCGACTGGTTTGTCATCGCCAACATCCCCACCTTCCCTGAGCGTGATGCGCTGTTTCCGATAGAACGCTATGAACGCAATGCGGACGGAACCATCAAAACCACCTTTTCGTTCACCAATGCGAAGACCGGCGAACCGCGCAAACTGAAGGCCACAGGCTTCATTCGAGAAGGATCCAACAATGCCGTTTGGGGTATGCAATTTTTTTGGCCGATCAAGGCAGATTATCGAATTGTCTATCTGGACCCGGACTACGACACAACGATTGTCGGCCGCAACAAGCGCGACTATCTCTGGATCATGTCCCGCAACAAGCAAATTTCAGAGGCGAAACTGGCGGAGTTGATCGAGATCACAACGGTACTGGGATATGATCCGACACGCATCGAAGTGTCCAACTGGCAGCGAATAAAGGAAGAAAAACAAAGGGCGGCTCTGTGAAGCACCTGATTTGGCTTTGCCTGTTACTGACACTCCCGAATTTATCAACGGCAGCGGTTAGACACACAATCGGCATCGCGCGAGACGCTGATGACAACACCGTTCGATATATCGAACATCACCAATATCGTGACAACGGTGAACACGAAGTACGCTACTTTGATTCAGAAGAGAATGTGTTGTTGGAAAAGCTGATGGCATACGAGGGTTTACCTCAACATCCGAGCATCACACAGACGGACTACTTAAATAACGAACAAATCGCGGTCAGCTACGACGCCGAGTACGCAACGATGGTGACCTCGAGACAGGGCACATCCGAGCGGTTCAGCTTCGAAATCAACCCTGAAATCATCGTTGATGCCGGTTTCGACGCCTATATCCGAGGCCACTGGGAATTGTTCGACACCAACGCGGAGCAATCAGTGATCTTTGCCATTGCAGGTCAAAACAGACTCCTGAGCATGAAGATCCAGCGCATCGACATCGATGAAAAAGGCGCCTCCTTTCGCGTCCAGCCCGCTAACTGGCTGGTTCGAATGCTCCTTCCAGATATTCATCTCAGCTACGACGGGACACGCCAACTCACGCGATATGAGGGTTTCACTAACCTTAAAACCAGTTCGGACCGCTCGAGGCATGTCATCATCGATTTCAGCCACTACCAGATGGACGAGGGTCTTTACCGCCCCCTCCCTCAATGGCTTCCCGCTAAGTGATCCAAATCAAAATATCGGGCGTAAAAGGTGGAATGATGAGTAAAACCCCCGTTATGATGAGATCAAATGGAACGGCAGGCCGAGGTTTGGCACACGAAGGTACCAACTGGAACACCATGATCGAGCGGGTTGGGCAAAACCAGGACAAAGAAGCTTTTAGCGCCCTCTTCGCCCATTTCTCTCCGTTTTTGAAAGCCTTTTTGATAAAAAGCGGAGGTGTAACACCCGAGAGCGCGGAAGAGCTTGTTCAGGAGACCATGATTAAAGTGTGGCGAAAAGCGCCAACCTTCTCTGCGAATCAGGCTTCTGCGAGTACCTGGATGTATACCATTGCGCGGAACACCCGAATTGACTGGTTACGCAAGCAAAATCGACAGAATCCTGATGATCTGAATGCCGACGATATTTATGACGAGCGAGAGGACCCAACGCCCTACTCGTCTCTGGTGCAAATTCGCAACAAAAAACAGATCAATGAACAGCTCGGGAAGCTTCCAGAGGAACAGGCGGAAGTGTTGAAGCTGATGTATTTCCAGGGCAAGTCGGGGCAACAGGTCGCAGATACATTAGGCTTGCCGCTCGGGACCGTGAAATCACGGATTCGACTGGCCTTGAACAAAATGAAACTTGGTCTTATGCCCGCCTTTGAAGAGGGCATCGTAAAAGGGAGCAGCTACACATGATCAACAGGCATCCAGAACCGGACCTGCTGGTTGAATACGCAACAGGTTCATTGTCTCTCGCACAAACCATTGCGGTTACAACGCACCTCCAGTTTTGCGAAGAATGCCGCAACACCGTCGAGTCTCTAAAAGATATTGGTGGCGATATCCTGCAGGCTGGTGAGAGCGCAGCGGTATCAGACGGCTTATTGGACCGCATCATGGACTGTATTGAGTCTGGTGCTGAGGCGGTTGCCGCCCCCGTTAAAAAAATCTGCTCCGACGAAGTTGCGACAGACTTGCCCGAGTATGTTCGTAACCTTTTGCCTGAAGGTGACTTGAGCTGGCGTAAGCTTACCAGTTCCCTGAAGGTTGCACCGGTTAGTGTCGGTGAGCAGGACCACGAGCTTTCTTTGCATAGAATCAATCCTGGCGGTAAGGCACCCGAACATGACCACCATGGTCGAGAAATTACGGTGGTACTCAAAGGCAGTTTCTCCGATGAAGAGGGGGTTTACCAACCTGGAGACTTCATTGTCCGGGAACCTGGCGACAAGCACAGGCCGTTTGCAGCCCGAAACGAGGAGTGTATATGCCTCTCAGTTCTTGAAGCACCCATTCGACTCACAGGGCTTAAACGCGTTCTTAACCCCTTCCTCAGTTTCTCCCCCAGTTGAGAACAACCTAGCGGCGGGTCCTGAGCCCGCCCTTTCTTTTCCCCTGCTTATTGATCCGACCATTCAGACATGGCGTAATAACAGTAATCACATAAGAGATTACTGAACATGAGCGTGACGGCAGAGACTTTCGAAAACAGTACGACACTGATGCCAACCAAACTCTCACCCGAGGCGGTGATGGTTCGCCGTGCTCTAGTGGAAAAAGGTCTTGAAACCCCGATGATCGACAACGGGCTCAGCCGCGATGAAAAGTACGAGTCCATCAAGGCCTCACTCACTGACGTGGTGACTGCCCTTGGACTGGATCTCCGCGACGACTCCCTGACGGAAACGCCCCACAGAATCGCAAAGATGTACGTCGACGAAATTTTTGGCGGGCTGGACTATGCCAACTTTCCAAAAATTTCCATCATCGAGAACAAGATGGGCGTTGAGGAAATGGTCAAAGTGGACAAGATCGACCTGGTCAGCACCTGTGAACATCACTTCATTACCATCGACGGAGCGTCTCGCGTCGCCTACATTCCAAAAGACAAAATCATCGGTCTTTCGAAAATTAATCGGATCGTTCGCTTCTTTGCGCAGCGGCCACAGGTTCAGGAAAGACTCACCCAGCAGGTCCTTGTCGCCCTGCAAACACTGATGGGCACAGACGATGTTGCTGTCACGATTGAAGCGACACACTACTGTGTGAAATCTCGCGGTGTGATGGATGTGAACTCAACCACTCAAACCACCGCACTCGGTGGCGCCTTCAAGCACGATCACAGAACCCGCGCCGAATTTCTTAGCTAAGATTGGAGCTGATGCATGAATGGATGGCGGACCCCCCGCCATACATCATCGTGGTTATTCCTCTCCTCGCATTCCTGGAAGCCTGCGCCGTCATCGGCATCTTCGTTTCCGGCGTCTTCCTGCTAAGCACCGCAACGCTACTCTACAGCACCGGCAACAGCACGATCGTTGAGATCGTTCCTCTCGCTTTTTTGGGTGCGATGGCCGGCGATCACACCGGTTACTTTCTTGGCAGGATTATCGGTGATCGTTTCTGGCGAGCGCCGATCATGAGACGCTATGAGAAAAGAAAGTACAAGGTGCATGATCTCCTGGAGAAATCGGCACCCCTGGCGATTTGTGCTGGAAGACTCACGCCTGCACTCCGTTCAATAACACCTATTGTCGCAGGCATATCGGGACTCTCTCCCACCAGATTTCTGGCTTTCGATATTCTGGCCTGCGCAATCTGGGCGACCGGTCTCTATCTGTTAGTGACCAGTCTCTCCCAGTTGAGTTAACGCCTAAGCCTTAAGGTTTTTGATAACTGGCTTATTCGCTTCAGCAATTGAAGCCGGGTGATCGGCATCGGTAAAGTCGACGATTTCATCCCACACTTCGTTGATGTCTTCTGGCGTAAATCCCTCGCTCACACTGAATGCATGACCCCGGGTGCGTTCCCAACGCACTTTACCGATCCAGCCTGCACCAACTTCAAAGAGGCCACCGGTTTCCTGACTGTTCTCATCACACAGCTTCAGCACCAGAGGCATCACGAAATCGGGCTTGAGAGCATCCACCAGCTCTTGTGGCATCACCGTTTCCGTTAGGCGAGAACCTGCAATCGGAGCAATCGTATTCACAAAAATATTCTTGTTGCGTCCTTCAAGCGCCAGAGTTTGGGACATACCGTGCAGACCCAATTTGGCCATTGAATAGTTCGTTTGACCGAAGTTGCCATAGATGCCAGCAGCGGATGCCGTGAAGATCACACGACCATAGTTTTGCTCACGCATGTGTGGCCACGCTGCGTGGGTCACCTTGTAGGCACCTCGTACGTGAACGTCGTAGATCAGATCCCAATCCTGATCAGTCATCTTGTGGAAGGTTTTGTCACGCAAGATACCCGCATTGTTGATCACAACATCTACCTTACCGTAGGTATCGAGTGCCGTCTGGATGATCTTGTCTCCGTCGGTCACCGAGTCATAGTTAGCGACCGCGGTGCCACCTGCACCGGTTATCTCATCCACAACAACATCGGCTGCGGCTTGGTCAGAACCATCGCCAAAGGCTGATCCACCGAGATCGTTTACCACGACCTTCGCACCGCGACGCCCCATCTCGAGCGCGTAGGTTTTACCCAAACCGTTTCCGGCACCAGTGATTACAACGACGCGATCGTCATATCTGACATCACTCATGTGATTTCCTCTGCTTTACTATCGAAAAAGGGCGTTATTATCGCGAGATTGCGCTTCTCAGTATAGAGGCGAAAAACACCAGTAGAACCAGCGCTGCTGCTGACAGGCTGATGAAGTCGGCGGCAACCTGCCACCAGGGCCTTTTCCAGCTAAAGGGCTGATTGGTTGCAAACCTGGCGGCCTGCTCTTCCTGCGCAATGGTGAAGTGATCACCGGGCACACAGCTGTTTGCCTCAGGGAACATATAACAGGAAGGATTCTTGATATTTAGTCGATCACCGCGTTGCGTGAAGATGCTGCCAGGTGTCAGGGTGCCGATTGGGTAGGTCTCTAGCCCATACCCAAACAAAGCCTGGTAACAGATCAAACTGGTGCCTCCTGTCAGAAAGCTGTCATCGACGCCACTGAAGGACATTTGCCCTTCATGGGAAACAACGACGGCGACAGTCGGCACGGCGCCGCCCTCTCTAACCGAAGCCACAGCAGCATTCATATGATCAGGTGTGTATGGATACGCCTCACCGGTTTTCTCAAAGAACAGATGTGTCACCAGCAGCAACGCAAAGGCAATGGCAAGACATGTCGATGAGACTCTTGGGTTCATCGTATTCCCAGAGCCACCGGAATTGATCATGACTAATGGTGACACCACGAACACCGGTATCAACAAGGCGAGCCAGCGAACCGCGAGACTCATCTCCCTGAAGTAAGGCAGTGTTTTTAAAACGCCGTTAAGCAGCTCGGACTTTACCGACAGCAGAACCGGCAGCAGGACAATCAACAGCAGCAAGAGAAGCGCAAAAAAACGCGGCAGTGTGATGACGGACAAGAGCTTAGGTAATCGCCACAGCGCCAGCAGAAACAGTACGAGTGGCACCACAGAGAGACCAAACTGCAATTCATGGTGCTGCACGACGTAACCAATATTCATATCATCCAAAGCAACCCAAGGACCCAGGAAAAAGGTCGTAAACACCGCTAACAGAGCATTCTGGATATCATCGAATAAACCCAGTGAAAGACCTTCTCGAGGAAAGAAGCGAGCGAACGCATAGCTGGCTGATAGCTTTGAGAGACTCAGCGCGAATCCAACACCGCCTGCAAGAAAATAGTTCCGTAAGACTCGAGATTCCTGTTTTGTGAGGAAGTGAATCAATAGAAGCGCCAGGACCGACAACATGCCGGGAATAAGGAAATTAAGTGCCCCGGCATGAACAAAGTAGGAGATCAGAACTCCGGCCGGCAGCAGAGACGACCATAAGTTGCACCCATCTCTAACCAGCAGCCAGGCAATCAATGGGATAAGAGGAAAGACATGATAGGTAAAGTGCCCAGCCAGCATCCGTGCCAGGTAAAACTCGTTAAACAGGAACAAACAGGCAGCCAACAGACTGAACCAGCTCGTCAGGAAAAGCTGCCGGCAGTAGAGATACATACCGATCGCACCAAGCAGCGCAAACAGGATGAAAGACAGGACCACTGCCATCTGAGGTTCCACCAGAAATACCAGCAGTTGTGGCAGAGAGAAGAACATCACCTGGGGATCGCCATAAAACGGTAGACCACCACAGAATCCAGGCACGAACCATGGTATCGACAGTCCGTTTTCGACAACCCAGAAATATCCGTAGGCAAGACGCGGGATAAAGAAGGTATAGTCCCCGCCAAGGACTTCTGAGCCAACTAAATCCTGTGCTGCTCGCAAGACAAGCCACCCTGCCCCGATCATCACAACCAGAAACAGCAGGCGGGAAACCGTGTCCGAACTCATTTGCGCAAAGTGAAATCTTCTATCAGCAGCACGTAGTCCTCATAATGACGTGCGGCGACAAAACCGCGCTGTGATCTGTTGGACAACACAATAAAGAGAAGGAAAACAGAGAGCACAAGACTTTGGAAGAGAATAATAGCCATAGAACCCACGACGTCGGAAGCCCATCCTGGTATCGCAAAATCTGTAAAGAGCCGGATGTAAGTTGTCACAAATATGCCTAGTACCGCCACAGAACTCATAGCTAAAGATCCGATGAGGGTTCGGAGCAACGCCAGATCGCTATACACTGAAATCGCCGACAACCCGAGTAGCGTTAACGAACTTAGGTTCATTTGGCTTTGACCTTGGTATCTTTGACCACGCTGTGTCGACAACATCACGAGTTCGAAGCGCGACTTCAGGATAGTTGCCGCTAAATGATTCCAGATACTTTCCTCGTAAACCAAACGTCGCACCGCACCGGAGGGAATCAGAGAAAAGTTACCAAACGGCAGATGCTTACCGGTAAACAATCTGAACATCGCGCGATAAATGCTGTAGCCCAGACGAAAGGTTCCACCCTCACTGCGCTTATCCCTTCGTGCAACGACAATGGCCCCCTGCTTCTTCCTGTGAGCCTGCAACATCCGAGGCAAATCAGAGGGTTTATCCTCTCCGTCGGCATCCATAACAATAACCGCATCAAACTCTTCCTCATCAGCCAGATGAGATAGGCCAACGGCAATAGCTCTTTGGTGGCCCAGGTTACATGTCAGGTGCAGCAATCTGACTTTTGAAGGTACATCCTCGAGATTCGGTATAACCGAAGAATCATCGTTGATCACGAGCATGGTGTAATCAACATCCTCCTCCGACGCCAAGGACGCATCGATTTCCCGAGAGAGCTTTTTGAACGACGTCCAATCATTAAACACGGGTGTGACGATGACGATTTTCATGGTTTCCATCTTATCAGTTAGTATCTGACCGATGAATCAATACGTCGGTAACGAACTCGAACTGTTTGCAAGCGCCACTAACTGGAAAGTGTACTGGAGGCGACAAATACTTCCTTACTTTAAAGGAGATATATTGGACATCGGTGCTGGTGCCGGTGCCACCAGATCGACATTTTCTGAAGAGGAATTCAGTTCGTGGCACGCAGTAGAACCAGATGAGCGTTACGCGGCCGCGATCCGATATCCGAAAACTATCGTAACGACAGGCACCTTGAAAGATATCAACGGGCTGTTTGATACGATACTTTACATCGATGTACTCGAACATATCGAGGATGACCGCAGAGAACTTAAGCAGGCATGTTTGCATCTTCGGGCCGGCGGTCACCTTGTTGTCCTGTCGCCATCCCACAACTCCCTATTTAGCCCGTTTGACGCGGCGATTGGACACTACCGTCGGTACAATAGAGAGATGTTGGCGGCACTGACCCCCGATAATACCAGTCTGATCCACACTGAATACATAGATTCTGTGGGCATGCTCTTGTCTCTTGCTAATCGCTGGCTGCTTCAGTCGAGCTCCCCTACCAAAAATCAAATCCAGATCTGGGACAAAATGGTCGTGCCGATTTCCCGATTACTTGACCCGCTATTTGGTCGCAAACTAGGTAAATCCATCATCGCTGTCTGGCAACGGTCCTGTTAGCCTAATCAGACAACCAAATAAATGAGGGGGAATGTGATGCTGTCACATCGCGCAGCAGCGACAGCCGTAATCGTCGCTTTTCTCATTGGCATCATAGCCAGTCTCGCCGTCAGGCCACCAGGCAACCAAGCCGTGAGCAGCGAGCAAGGCATCGCTGGAGTCAACACAAGAATCCACTGGCGACTACCCATCTCCAATGCGACCAACCTCCCCGTTCTGGGAGACAACGCCAAATATGTCAGCCGAACCGCTAATCAGGTTAGCGATGGGGCGATCAGACTCGACATCTACGAACCCGGAGAGATGGTACCTGCTTTTGCGATTTCTGACGCGGTTCGTGATGGCAAAGTGAATGCCGGCTATACCTGGCTTGGTTATGATCAGGGAAAAATACCTGCATCAGCTTTGGTTGCCGCTGTGCCTTTTGGCATGGAACCTTGGGAATACAGTGCCTGGTGGTTCGAAGCCGGCGGTCGACAGCTGGCAGAGGCGCTGTATCAGCCACACAACATTCACCCCATCTACTGCGGCATGACCGGTCCTGAAACTGCTGGCTGGTTCAGGGAACCGCTTGAGGGGGTTGAAGATCTAAAAGGCCTAAAGATCAGGTTTGCTGGTCTGGGCGGAAAAGTCCTGGAACAGGTTGGCGCCTCTGTCACCATGTTACCTTCGGGTGAAATCTTTCAAGCCTTAGAGAAAGGTGCCATCGACGCGACGGAATACGCCCTGCCCATTGTCGATGAAGCGCTTGGTTTTGCACGCATCGCCAAGTTCAACTATTTCCCAGGGTGGCACCAACCCTTCACGGCGACTCACTTCATTGTCAATCTGGATGTCTGGAATGAATTGTCTGAAACCGACCAGCGCTTGCTGACAACCACCTGCACGTCAGCAGTCACGCGTAACCTTGCTCACTCAGAAGCCGTGCAGGGCGCAATCATCGCCGGGTTCTCAGACATCGGGGTTAGTGCGCGCCGGTTACCGGAACCGATGCTGAGGGAACTCAGCAAAGTTGCAACGGAGCTTCTCGATGAAGAAGCCCAAAAGGATCCGGCGTTTGCAAAAATCCTGGAATCACAGCGCCGCTTCCAGAAGGATTATATTCAATGGAAGAGACTCGCCTATCTACCGCGAGATTTTTAGGGCAGATCATGGAACTGCCAAGCACCGCCATCTCACGACGCATTGATCCTGTTTTGACATGGATCGGCCAATCCATTTCCTGGATCTGGCTACTGCTGTTGATCACAATCGTCTGCAACGTCGTGCTTCGATATGTCTTTGGTGAAGGCCGGATCGAACTGGAAGAGATTCAATGGCATCTCTACAGCACAGGATTTCTGTTGGGGATTGGTTACACCTTTCAGGTGGACGGTCACGTAAGAGTTGACGTCGTTCATGAGCGCCTTGGCCCCAGATGGCAGGCCTGGCTTGAACTCTACGGGATCCTACTTTGCGTTCTGCCTTTTGTGGCACTGATCCTGATTTACTCTGTACCGTTTATTCAAACCAGCTTTACGTTAGGCGAGGTATCCATGTCACCGGGCGGCCTGCCCTTCCGCTGGGCCATCAAGAGCATGCTGTTTATCGGCTTCTTCCTATTGCTGCTGGCCGCCATCTCACGACTCTCACGTGTGTGGGCCTATCTCTTCAGGAGCTGGCCATGAGCCCGAATGAAATACTCGCCATCCTGATGTTCCTGGGATTTATCGTCTCAGTGTTTACGGGTTATCCAGTCGCCTGGCTTTTGGGTGGTCTCGCTGTTCTGTTCACCGCCCTTGCCATTATCCTAGACGTCGATTTCCAGGTGCCGATTGGTGTCGACTGGGCGTATACCTCGATCACTGTAGACCGCATCTGGAACGTCATGGAGAACTGGGTGATGGTTGCTCTACCCATGTTTATCTTTATGGGTCTGCTGCTGGATCGCTCCGGCATTGCCAATCGATTGATGACAAGCTTCTCGAGATTACTTGGGCCGGTCCGAGGCGGCCTTGCCATCACCGTCACGCTGATTGGCGTTCTTCTCGCAGCAACAACCGGCATCATCGGCGCATCCGTTGTTCTGCTCGCGCTTCTTGGCCTACCCGTCATGCTGAACCAGGGTTATGACAAAAGCCTGGCCGCAGGCACAGTCTGTGCCGTGGGCACCCTCGGCATACTGATTCCGCCCAGCATCATGCTGGTACTCATGGCAGATCGAATGGCCATGAGTGTCGGAGACCTGTTCCTGGGTGCCGTGTTCCCGGGCGCGCTGCTCGGCGGGCTCTACATTGCCTATCTACTGATCATTGGTTTCGTGCAACCGGATCATGCACCCGCTACTCGAGGTGAACCGATTGACCTCAAAGCTGTCATCGATTTGTTTCTGGCGATTGTCCCAGCCGCTTTCCTGATTCTCGCCGTCCTGGGCAGCATCTTCCTCGGACTCGCCACACCGACTGAAGCCGCAGGCGTTGGCGCTGCAGGTGCCATGTTGCTGGCCCTCATGAATCGCGCGTTGAATCTAACCGTGATGCGCGAAGTGCTCTATGAAACCACCAGGACAACCGCATTTATCTTCGCCGTCCTGCTCGGAGCAACCGCTTACTCGCTGGTACTCAGAGGTCTTGGCGGCGACGAGTTGATTGAAGGCGCATTGCTTGGCCTGCCTTTCAGCCCGGAAGGCATCATTATTAGCATCCTTTTTGCGACTTTCATTTTGGGGTTCTTCCTGGACTGGATAGAACTCACCCTCATCATCCTGCCACTGGTGTCACCCGTGGTGATCTCCCTCGGCTTCGATCCTGTCTGGTTCACCATCTTGTTCGCTGTCTGCCTGCAGACCAGTTTCCTGACACCACCTGTTGGCTTTGCCATTTTTTACCTGAAAGGTGTGGCGCCCAAGGGGGTCGATGTCGGCACCATCTATCGAGGTGTTATCCCGTTTATACTGCTACAACTACTTGGCCTGACGATCATCTTTAACTGGCAGGCACTTGTGATCTGGCTGCCCGCACAGGCATATACCAACTGATCTCACTTGGAGATAAACATGAACCGATCCGACCTTCTCATTGAAGCAGACGAACTGGCGACCATCATTGGTGATGAGAAACTGAGAATTTTTGACGCTACCGTTGTGTTTGATCCGAACGCCGAATCCGCCAAAGCGCGTTATCTCAAGGCACATATTCCCGGCGCCGTTTTCCTGGATCACAACAGCCTGTCTCGATCGGACACAGATCTTATGTACATGCTGCCTGCGGAAGCTGAACTTGCTGACAAGATTGGTGCTATTGGCGTGAGCAACGACACATCGGTCGTTGTCTATTCAACCGATATGATCGGTTGGGCGACACGCATATGGTGGGTGCTGAAATACGCTGGTCACAGCAACATTCGTGTACTTAATGGAGGTATACAGGCCTGGCAGGGCGAACTGCAATCGGAAGAAAACAGCTATGAACCGGGCGTATTCACAGCATCCCTTTCTCCCGACATGTTCGCCAGCAAAGAAGAGGTTCTGGAGATCATCAAGTCCGGCAGCAGCTGTGTCGTGAACACTTTACCGCAGGAGATTTACCAGGGTGAAGCGGGGACACCCTACGACGGACATATCTCAGGCTCGGTCAATCACTCCATGATGGATATGATGGATGGTTTTTCAATGAAGAGCGACGAGGCACTGAAAGCTTACTTCGCTGAAAAGAATATCAACAAGCGTCTGATTACTTATTGCGGTGGTGGTATCGCGGCAACGGTCAATGCGTGTGCGGCAAAACTGGCGGGTATTGAAGACGTCGCCGTCTACGATGGTTCCATGACGGAGTGGTTAACCGAAGGTCTGCCTGTGACGACTGGCGCCGAAACAGGCAGTATCACTTAGTTCGAAAGATCAGAGGGCGATAGGCGCCCAGTTTCCGTGGAAACCAAACGGGATTCTATGGTTCAGGTAAGCCTTGGCCAGGGGTTCACCCTCAACATTCTGAGCATCCAACACCAGCAGATGACTGGCATCGCGGTTCGCGTCGTAGATGTTTGCCAGCAGGAAGCCCTCGCCCTCTTCCGCCGTTTCGCTGCGCGGAACAAAGATGGGCTCATTGGTTGCACAGCCTTCGCCCACATCATGCAGCTCCAGCTTGCCGGTCTGGTGATCACGGCGTCCAATGGCATTGAAACCACCCACTTTAAACGCTGGATTGGTATCTGCCGCCATGTATCCGTAGCGATAATCTGTAGCGGTAAATCGCTCGTCCAGGCGCGGGAACTCACAGGCAATGTCGTCGAGCCGTTCGGTCTTGTAGTCATCGCTGTTCTGCCCCATGTCGAAGGTCCAGCGCGTCAGCCTGGGGATAGCTTTTGAAGCATCTCCAGGCGTACCGTCAGCCCAGGGGAAAAGCGGCGCCATTTCAAACTCACAGACGTCGCAGGTCACAATGTCACCCTCGGTGTAAGCGTTCATCGGATGGAACATAAACGAAGGTTCTCCACGAAACCATCGAATGTCGTTGACGGAACCCTGCCTTGGCATGATGCCGATATGAACGCCTTTTTCGGGTTCCCAGGCATAAACGGGTCCGCCGTTCATTGCCCGTTCCAGTGATCCGGTGAGTGGCATGATCGGGAAGATCACATGTTCTCGGGTCACCATGAAGTCATGCACCATGGAAGCGTAAGGCGCTTTAAAGGTTTCGGAACGCACCAGGTTTCCGTCTTTGTCGACGACATGGAAAGACATGTGTTCTGAAATCATGCCGTCGGCGTTATAACCGAAAAAAATCATTTCGCCGTTCTCGGGATCAATTTTCGGATGCGCCGTCATCGGACCAACCAGCTTGCCCCCAAAGTCGTGTGACCCTTTTGATTCAAGAGTCATCGGGTCTATTTCAAAAGGCGCATGGGCCTCTTCCAGCGCCAGCAATTTGCCGCCGTGATAGATCACATTGGTATTCGCCAGACCGTCGGTCTGCATGCCCGCCACACTTTCATCAGAGTCCATCGGGTTAAAAGCAGAGAAGAGCGCTCTGCCTGCCTCGCGCTCTTTTTCCCATTTGATGGTTTGCACGTATCTGTTCTTGTAAGCGACCTGGCCATCTTTGATATAGAAGCCGTGGATCATGCCGTCACCGGCAAAGAAGTGGTAGTTACCACCGCGGGGTGAATACTGAGGATTGGGACCGTTTCGATAAAATACACCCTGCAGTTCCTTGGGGATCTCCCCTTCAACCACAAGATCAGGATAGTCGCTCTCCATTTGAATCGGCGCGAAACCGCCGACCAGGTTTTCATGCTGCGGAAATGGTTGTGCCATGACGTTAAGCCTTTGTTTGTTTCAGTTGAGTTTTGTGTTGTTTGTTTTTGGCTGGGTGATGACGCAACGTTTTTTGCGCCTGCTCCACCCGTTTCTGGATCGGTCCGACGCTGCGATCAGACGCCGCTGCCAGCAGAACAAGTCCTGTTCCATATTCGATGGACGCCAGCAGTTGCTCGTCCGCAACTTGCCCGCTGCCCCAAATCACCGTTGCACTGACAAATGCCGTGGTCACCTGACCGGACAGGAGCTCTACATCAACCCAGTTTGCGAGATCACCCTGCAACGCCGTCACTTCGAGTTCCCCCGCAATTTCATGCAGCAAACTTTCCGTAATACTGGTCTGCACATCCTGGGTAGACTCCAATGAGGAGAACGCTTCGAGAAGTCTGCGATGAAATCCTGGATCCGCGAGAAAACGCTGGGCAATAAACTCGAGCATTGCAAAGATGCGATCAAAGCCGCTGAGCTCGGTGAAAATGCTCACATCCTGTCCACCGCCGCCGAAGTGATCTTCGATCGCAGCGGCTAGCAGCTTGTCTTTACCACCAAACTGGTTGTAGAGCGTAGGGACACTGACTCGGCAGGCTTCAGCAAGCTCTCGGATGGTAATCGCTTCGTAACCGCGCTCGGCAATCATCTCCCGCGCAGTACGCAGGATCGCCGCGCGGCGGGCGAGTCGATTCTCGGTCATCAAATCCATGACCATGGAGTGTAGAGAATAATTTAAACATGTTCAAATGGTTTAAACATGTTCAAAATAGCTTGGGCAGAGAGGTTCGCCATCAGCGATCACCGCAGTCTTGTCTGTAATGTCTCTCATCGACTACCCCCTGCTATTCCTAAACTCAAGGCGCCATGCTCACCAGCACTTCACGTTTGGTCGCCCCACTGTAGGGTCGTCTGCCATGCATCACCAGATAATTATTCACGACGGCCACATCACCAGCCTGCCAGTTCAGGTCGTAGGTATAGTCACTGGACAGCGACGCCAGGGTTTCCAGCAGTTCTGATGGAATCTCAGCATCATCGCCAAAACTCAGCGCCGTCGCCGGATTCTCCCTGACACCGGGCCATCCCAGGTAAGCAGCGAGCAGCTGATGAAAAAAAGACGCTCTGCCTTCCTTGACATCGACAACGGCTGGTAGAACAGGTGAAACTGTTCGAACAGCCCCATCTGACTGCCATTCAAAGTCGTAGCCGAGTTCACTGAGGCGCGCCTCCGCTTCAGACTGACTGTTAACGCCCAAAGTGCTCTTCCAGCTTCGTCCCTGTCCTGCCGACTCATCGTTGTCTGATGGCATCCGCGTGACATAACGCAAACCTTTTCGCTTCAGTTCATCCGCCCACTTTGGGTGCTGTTCAGCGAACGCTTCCAGGAGTGCTTCAGATTGGCAGAGCGGTGTGGCACCACCTTCATCCGCTGGAGACAAACAACAAAAGAAAAGTCGCGACGGGGCAATCGGCGTTTGGGCCATTTCATGGTGAAGGTGTATCTCTACCTCAGGCGGTGCTTCGTTCGCGGTAAATACACGAGGCGTGTGATTGATGCGAACGGCATTAGAGAGAGACGCTTCATAGGAAAAGACCGGCAGGTCAAAAGCTGCAACGACCTCATCAAAAGCTTGCGCAGAAGACACAGGCAAACCACGAAGCAGAACCGCGCCCACATCATCCAGGGCTTCTTCAATGTTCGCAGACTGGTCATCCAACCAGGAACGGACGTTCCCGCCATCGAATTGCAGGACAGCAGGAAAATCACTCATCAACCAAGCACCTTTTCACCCTAAAACTTTTTCACCCCAAAACAAGGTCTGCAAAGGTACGGAGCTCATCAACGCTTTGCGTCGATACCAGCAGCGACGTCACTGGCGTATCCCGCCAGGCATTTAGTCTGTCCTTGATTCGATCGACAGATCCCACCAGGGCGATTTCATCCGCAAGCTGAGTGGGCACCGCCTGAGCGGCTTCATCCTTCTTGCCTGCCAGATACAGATCCTGGATTTTCTCTGCCGCCTCCTCGAAACCCATCCGTTTGATCAATTCATTATGGAAATTGCGCGATTTAGCCCCCATACCCCCGATGTAGAGAGCAAGGCTATGCTTCAGGGGTACCACCGCCTCTTCGATGTCATCATTAATAATGACCGGCATACCCTGCATGATTTCAAAGCCAGGCTTCGCACCTTTTAACTGATCCGCATAAACCTCTTGCCGATAAGGTGAGTAATAAAGTGGCAACCAACCATCGGCGATTTCAGCCGTCATGGTGACGTTCTTCGGACCTTCCGCGCCGAGAAAAATCGGCAGGTCTTCACGAAGCGGATGAACGATGGATTTGAGTGGCTTACCCAGTCCCCAGGCACCCTCACCCGAGTAAGGTAGCGGATAATGCTCACCATCATTAGAGACAGGCTCTTTTCTTTGCAGAACCTGTCGAATGATATTGATGTACTCCCGGGTTCTTGCCAGCGGTTTGCCGAACGGTTGCCCATACCAGCCTTCAACCACTTGAGGTCCGGACACGCCCAATCCGAGAATAACGCGCCCCCCTGACAGGTGATCCAGGGTCATTGCCGCCATGGCTGTGGCTGTCGGTGCCCTCGCGGAAAGTTGCGCGATGCCCGTGCCCAGCCTGATGCGTTCAGTATGCGCGCCGATCCAGGCCAGCGGTGTAAAGACATCCGAGCCCCAGGCTTCGGCGGTAAACACAGCGTCGTAACCAAGCTTTTCTGCTTCCTGCGCAATCTTCACCATGTTTGGGTTGGGACCTGCGCCCCAATAGCCCAGCTGTAATCCGAGTTTCAAATCACCCATGTCATCACTCCAATCAGTACTTTCTAAAATCCTTCAGTTTCGTGAACGTTCTTCCAGATCAATCCGGGGAACCACCTTCTCATACGCTGGCCCATCCTGGTTCGCTTACCCGGGAAGACAAACAGTTCATCGTCTGCGATCGCTTGGCTGATTGCATTCAAGACATCCTGGGGTTCAATCTGATCACCCTGATCGAACACCTTCGGCCAAACCGTATCTCGCGCTTGATCCAGCAAGGGCGTTTTTACGGGTGGTGGGCAGACACACAGCACTTTCACATGACTGTCTTGATGTTCGTGAGCGAGCACTTCGGTGAAAGCAACGACCGCGAACTTACTGGCGTTATAAGCTGCCATGTACAGGATGGGTACCCATCCTGCCAGGGAAGCGAAGTTCACCAATTCACCAGAATTCCGCTCGAGCAATTTTGGCATCACAGCTTTGCTGACATTGACCACCCCGTTGTAGTTGATGTCCATGACTTTGTGGAACACCTCTACATCCTGATCGACAACTTTTCCAAGCGGCATAATCGCTGCGGCATTATAGACGCGCCTGATCGGGCCAATCTTGGCTTCAGTCTCATCCACAACCTGCTGAACCGCCGCAAAATCTGTCACATCCGTGTTAAAGGTCCGAATGTTCTGGTGGTTCTCAGCAGTTTCAAGAAGTCCTTTCTCGTTAACATCGACAGCCGCCACCTGATAACCCTGCTCCGCATAGGTGCGTGCCGCCAGTTGTCCCATACCGCTTCCAGCACCAGTAATGAATATCGTTTCGTCTTTCACTCGGCCACACTCCTTATCCTCTCCGCAAAGCCAGAGACAGTACCACATGCCAAAAACCGGCACATCTGTGGGTTATTTCTATTACACTTAACAGCATGAGTGAAGAAGAGCCACAAACACCCTACGAGATCCTCGGCGATCAGGGCATCAAAGACCTGGCTGCTGCCTTTTATGACGCCATGGATGAACTGCCGCTAGCGGCAGACATCAGGGCAATGCACACCGAGAATCTGGATCACGTCAAACGCATGCTCGCGGCTTACCTAACTCAGTGGATGGGTGGTCCGCCTGTCTATTTAGCGATCAAGGGCACCGTTTGCCTGACCGAGCCTCACGAACCATTTCGTATAGGTCCAAAAGAACGTGATCAGTGGCTCGCCTGCATGGATGAAGCACTGGTACGAATCGGGGCAAGTGAAGTGCTAAAGCAGATGCTGAAACAACCGATGTATCAAGTGGCCGAAACTGTTCGGAACTGCGAAGATTCAACGCCAAAAAACAATGGCCCAGACATCATCGCCGTTGGCTAATTCCTGAATACGCGCTCGTAGATTAACCCGCCGTATTGAGATGTATTTCCCAAGTTGACTTCGCGCGATTCCGTCTCTAATTTTCGGCAGACTGCGCCAATGAGCATCCAACTATGAAAATCGGCGTTTCTCTTCCGGTCAGAGAAATGGCTGGTGACCTCACCGCCATCCGAGACTTTGCGCAAACTGCTGAAGGACTCGGCCTGACCCACTTGCGAGTGCCAGACCAGATCATGCGACCTGGGAGTGGCGAGCTTCACGAACCCATGATGATGCTCGCGTACATCGCAGCGGTCACTTCCAAGATCGAGTTGGTGCCTTCTGTGATCATCTTGCCCGTCAGGCAGACCGTTCACTTTGCCAAGCAAGCCGCTGAACTGGACGGCTTAACCGGGGGTCGCGTTCGAATCGGTATCGGTGTTGGGGGCAGTGAAGACGAATATCGGTACCTCGGCGAAGACTTCAAAACGAGGGGCCGTCGATGCACGGAACAGATGCACGTCATGAAACAACTTTGGACGCAGGAGGAAGTGACCTTCAAAGGTGAATTCCATGACATATCCGGAGCCGGCCTGAATCCATTGCCCGTGCAAAAACCCATCCCCATGTGGATCGGTGCTAGACCGGTACCCTCTGCACCTGTCGTGAAACGTATCGCGACACATAGCGACGGCTGGTTTGTACTCTGCGCACCAGAAGAAATCAGTGAAGTCAGGGACTCAATTTATACCGAGGCGGACAAAATCGGCAGATCCCCGGACGAATTTGGCCAAGAGGCTGGCGTTGCTGTCGTCGGACCTAGGGAAGCCGAGTGGAAAGACAGGGTGTCCAACTGGAAACATATGGGGCTGACCCATCTCTGCCTTCGAACCCTGGGCGGAGGACTCTCAGTGAACGAACATATTCCAAAGCTGGAACAAACCATCAACGAGTTACCGGACGACGTAGGCTGAATGGAAACTATTGAAAAGAACGCCGTCGTTAACGGCACACGAATCACCTATTTTGAACGCGGCATCTCTTATCGAGGTCAGCGCCCTACCCTGTTGTTCGTTCATGCAACCGGGTTTCACGCCAGGGTCTGGGACAAGATCATTGACGCCATGGGTGACATTCATTCCATCACTGTCGATCAGCGAGGTCACGGCAGAAGCGAGAAGAAAAAAATCCAACACTGGGATGAGGTCATCACCGACGTTGCCGAACTCATAGAACAGCTGGACCTCACCAACATACTGGCGATCGGTCACAGCATGGGGGGGCATGCTCTCATCGGTGCCGGCGCACGAATGCAAGAACGCTTTCAACGGATCGTCGCCATCGATCCAGTGATTCCCGCCGAGGACAGCTATCACGACGAAAAGCCATCACCATTCAGCGGCGCTGAAGAACACCCAACAGCAAAGCGGCGCAGTGAGTTTGACTCTCCCGAAGAAATGGCTGACAGACTGCGCCCTAAAGGGTCGTACGGCCTGTTTCATCCCGACATTCTGATGGACTACTGCAAGCATGGTCTCTTGCCGAACCCAAAAGGAAAAGGGTACATACTTGCCTGCCCACCAGAAATTGAAGCCAGTGTTTACATGTCTTCAAGATCCAACGCTGAAATTTACCACGCCGTACACAAGCTGGAGATTCCCGTGCTGATACTGCGAGCCAAAGAACCCCCCGCTGACAGAAACATTATGGATTTTTCCAGTTCACCGACATGGCCTGGCCTGGTCAATGAATTCAAAAACGGTCGGGAAATTTACTTTGGGGATCACACCCACTTCCTACCCATGGAGATACCCCATGAGGTCACTAACATCATTCATGGTGAGCTCGAGGCTATCGAAAACCCATGAGCAACCTCTCCATCGGTATTACGGGCAATGACAGGCTTCTTGCCGGAGACATGGAGCAGCGAAAGGTTTTCGCAGGCCAGATTGAACAGTCGTCTGTTGACCACATTTTCATCGCGGACCATGTGAGCTTTCATACGGGCATGGGTATGGATGCCATGGTGAATGCAGCCACGTTAACCACCATGATGCCAACCATGACCGTCATGCTTGGTGTGTATCTGTTGGCGCTCCGCCACCCCGTACCCGTTGCCAGGCAACTTTCATCACTCAGCATTTCAGCACCGGGGCGCATCGTTTTTGGCGTGGGTATTGGCGGCGAAGATCGCCGCGAAATGGAAATCTGCGGCGTCGACCCTTCTCGGCGCGGTGTTCATACCAATCACTCGCTTCAGGCTTTGAGAGGTCTGATGACCGGCAAACCAACCAGTCATGACTGTGACTTCTTCAAGTTTACTGACGCGGTCATCAAGCCCGCGCCGGAACCGGAAATTCCGATCTTGATCGGCGGACGCTCCGAGGCCGCCATCCAGCGAACCGCAAATTATGGTGACGGCTGGCTATCAGTTTGGGTATCGCCAGACAGATTCGGCAGCGCGGTCCAACAGATCACAGACCTAGCCGGCGAGCGTGAGGTGGGCTGGACCCATGGTTTACAGCTCTGGTGCGGCATCGGTGAGAACGCCAGGGAGAGTGTCGCCAAGGGCATGGAAGGGTTCTATCGCGTCCCGTTCGAAAAATTCGAACGCTACACCCCGTATGGAACACCTGTGGAGATCGCGGAATTTTTATCTGCTTATGTGACGCGCGGCGCTCGCATCTTGAATATCGAGCCTCGCGGCGGGTCTATCGAGGAGGCCATTGATGCGGTTTCTGAGGTCAGCGACATCCTGCACCGCGAGTTTCCGGACTTCTAAGTAACGGCTCTCATGGCAAGCGTCGACCGCCAACTCATCAGCATTTACTTGCTGACCGCGACACTCATGGTCAGTTACGGCGCAATCTTTTCACTCCTTGCAGAGATTCGCGACAGCTTCGGTTTAACTTCTGCCGGCATTGGCTTTGTCGGTGCCGCGGCCTTCGCTTCCGGTTTTGTCGCACAACTCTTTTTATCCCGTTTCGCCGATTCAGGATACGGCAGCTTGATGATTCAAACCGGCCTCGTGATTTGTATTGCCAGCACCTGCTGGATGGCCGTAGCAGACTCCCTGCCTGAATGGATTCTTTCCCGAGCCGCACTTGGGTTTGGTTCAGGCATCGTGCGTCCCGCCATACGCCGGTACATCGTCATCCGAGACCCAGCATCGGCGGGTCGATCACTGGGTGTGCTCACGGCCTACGAAACTGCAGGCTTTCTCGTGGGCCCAGTTATTGCCGCGATACTCAATTCAACACTGGGACTGACTGCAAACTTCATCGTATTGGCGATCCTGCTGCTGATTTTTACACCCTTTGTTTTCAAAATTGATATCCCCAGCGCACCTCGTCCACCTGGTCAGGGCATTCTTCTGGAGCTGATCAAGCGACCAGCTATGCAATCCTGCATCGCCATGGGCATAGCCTTCTGGATCACCATTGGTGTGTTCGAAGCGATCTGGGCGGTCTATATGTCTGACCTTGGCGCCAGTCAGGTGTTCATTGGATTGACGATGAGTCTCTTTGGCATTCCGATGATCTTTATCTCACCCAAGGCGGGAGAGTTCGCACAGAAGAAGGGTTCCTTGAACGTCGCGGTCGTCAGTATCGGCATCGCAATCTGCTGCATGATTTCCTACGGCATACTGCAGCACATCTGGCTGTTGTGTATTCCACTGCTTATTCACGCGATTGCTGACGCGTTTACCATGCCAGCGACACAACTGGCAGTGACCCAGGCGAGCGGTGAGGATGCCCTGGCAAGCGGCCAGGGACTGTATGGTGCCGTCAGCATGGCGGTTGGCGCTGTGACTGCAGCCGTCGGCGGCATCCTGTATCAGGAAGGCGGTGCAGGCAGTGTCTGGTGGACTTCTGGTGCCGCCATGATTTTCTTCATGATGATCGCCTGGTGGCGCGGTAAAGAACTGCGTTAACCCCTCACTTGGGGGGTCCCTTTCATGCCATACCGCCTTATATTATCTAACAACCACCACTGAGTAATTGGGCTTGGAAGCTAACACCGTCATTATTGTCGAGGACATCAGCGACACGCTTAAGTGGCTAATAGACATGGTCAGCGAGGTGTTTCCGGAAACCAAAATAGATACCGCGACTACCTTAACTGAAGCCAGATCGTTACAGACAAAGAACATAGCCGACCTGTTTCTCATCGATCTCGGTCTCCCAGACGGTTCCGGTCTGGAGTTCATCAAAGAAATTCGATCTGATCGCAAAGACATGCCTTACATTGTGGTCACTACCATTTTTGACGACCGAGACAACCTGAAACAGGCCTTCCAGTTTGGTGCAAACGGATACCTACTGAAAGACGATGGCCGCGAAGAAACGCTCGCCAATTTAAAAGGTTTGATAGCAGACAGAGCACCACTATCCAGTCGTTCGCTTGATCAACTGCTGGATGAATATCGACCGGATGAAAAACCGGAGGTTGAGCTGACGCAAAGAGAGGAATCACTGCTTCAACTCATTGCCAGCGGCCGGACCGTCGCAGAAGCAGCAGAACACCTTGGTCTGACTCGCAACACGGTAAAGGGATATCTAAAAACGGTCTATGCAAAGCTTGGTATCAGCTCACGCGCTGAAGCCACGTCAGAGGCCATCAAACGAAAGTTGCTGGTACTCTAAGGTCCCGGGAGGAAATTCGGAGAAAACCTGAGCTCAAATCGGGCGCCATCCGCATTCAGCCAACTTGCCACGCCACCTATCTGCTCAGCTCTAACTTTGATGTTGTTCACACCTGAGCCTAACACGGAGGTTAGACCAATCTTTCCATGGCCATTATCTGAGAACTGAAACACCAGGTCCTCCAAGCTGTTCTCATCAACTTCAAACGACACTTTGATTTCTGAGCACTGACTGTGCGCCAGACTATTGGTCACCAGTTCGCGGAGAATGCGGCTCAGGTGATAACACTGCGTTGTATCAAGAATGTCCTCAGGCAGATCAGGATCTTCAAACCAATGACAAGCAATGCCCTGAGCCGCCGTGCGCATCGTGACCTCTTCACGCATGTTCGCTAAAAATGACAATAAGGGCTCGTCTGTGTAATTTGAGCGATACACTGCCTCACGAATGCTCTCTAACGCTGAGCCTGCCAGGTCCGCTGCCGGATTCTCTTCCTGCCGCGAAATAGCTAATAACTTGGAACCAACGTCGTCGTGCAGATCCCGGTATATTTTCTGCCGTTCCTCGGCCGCAGCACGGTCCAGTTCCAATCGTTGTTTTTCCTCGTAGCTTTTCTCAAGAGCACGTCTCGCTTCAAGCACTCTATGCTCAAGTTGCGCATTCAAATCCTCTGCTTCACCCAGAGCTCGCGTAAATCTGACAATGAGTGTGATCAATAGAACGGCAATCAACAGTGGCACACCAAACTGAGATAAGTGCTGCGAGGTCTCCCAAACCTCCCCTTTTGCACCAAAGAATAACCAAAGATCATGACCGGAAAAGAGGATTTGACCGAGAAGCGCTAATGCAACCGCGGTGGCCAGACGGCCACCGGATCGAAATACATCGATCACAGTTCTACCCAACAGGTAAACAATGGGCACCAGCAATGCAACGTGGAACAAATAGGCGGCCAGCCAGAAATAGTCTCGCGGCATAAACGCGTGCGACATCAGGGCGCAACCCCAAAGCACCAGCAGGATTTTTTCAGAACGAACAAAACGGTACTGAAGCACACGGTTAAGAAAACCAAATAGAAAGAAGCTCCAGCTATCGATCGCCATGTGCACTAGGGGAAGCCAGTATTGATATGGCACCGGATTGTGATAGATCACCATATGCGTCGTAACCAGGCTCCAGGACAAGGTGATCCCTAAAAACCAGAGGTAAATGTTGTCAGATCGGCGAAACAACCAGAGAACCAATGTCGTTAGGGCGGACAGGAGGCTAAAACCCAGAAGAATTTCATTCACGCTAATCCGCCAGAAAAACCGCTCCTGCCAAACCGGCTTCAAACTATCCGTCAATCCAAATTTTACGGGCGAAAAAGTACCCCCAAATATCGATGGCTGAAAACGGACATGAAACACATTCTGACCGGGCAACCAATCCCCAACGCGAAGCGTCACTAACCTACCCCGATTCCAGGCAGATGTATGAAACCCTTCCACCATTTCGTCTCCGTCCAGCGCTTGGCCGTTCAGAAACAACGTCAGACTCTGGTTGTATCGCCAGAAGTAGAGGCTGTAGGACTGAGTGTCATAGTCTGCAGGTCGCGCAAGGGAAAAACGGTACCAGGTCTGTTGATCGCGCGCCCTGGTGCCCACTCGCGTGGCTCCGATCAATTCGGTTCTTTCCCAGCGCTTTTCTTCTGATGGTGGTACGGCATCGTCAGAAAACAGGCGGTCCATAGAGTCAATGGACTGCACGGTCGCCTCTGACACCAGTGGCATCAGAGAACAGATCAGCAGGATCAGTCGAGACACAGTCGCGCTCTTGAGGTACCCCGCTCGCAACTAGACGCCGCGCTTACCCGCTTCTGCCATAAACGGCTGATATTCGCCGAAGGGTGATTCGTTTCCTGAGCCGATAGTGAGGCCCGCATCCGTCGTCAATGTGAGGCCGGAGGTGTAACCGGACTCATCACTGGCAAGGAACAGTGCAGCGTTCACGACATCTTCCGGCAGACCTGGACGACCTTTGAGAGGTGAACTCTGTGCAAGATTCTGGCGGGTCGTTTCAAGATCCGTGTGATCACCCATGGTGGCGGCTACCATCGCGGTTGCCATACCGGCAGGTGAAATACAGTTAGCGCGAATACCGTATTGCGCCAGTTCCGCTGCAACACTCTTCGTGATACCCACGATGGCATGTTTCGCTGCTGTGTAAGCGTGAGGACCAAGCCCACCCATGATCCCGGCGGTGCTCGACATACTGACGATGGAACCGGTGCCTCGAGGCATCATGACTCTCGCCGCGTGTTTGCAGCCGTAAAAGCAGCCGCTGACATGAATGTCCATGGTGCGGTGCCACTCTTCCGCTGGTGTCGTTGCAATCGGCCCTACTGCACCCACAACACCTGCGTTGTTGTACATAATGTCCAGCTGGCCAAAATTGTCGACCGCGGTGTCGACCATGTTGGCCACTTCGTCTTCGTTGGTGACATCGCAATGCACATAGACGGCCGCATCACCAAGTTCATCAGCCAACGCCTGGCCAACATCGTCCTGGATGTCACCCATGACGACTTTCGCGCCCTCTTCAATAAAGCGTTTTGCCGCACCAGCACCAAAACCACTCGCTGCACCGGTGATCGCGGCGACTTTTCCCTCCAATCGTCCAGCCATTTTTTATTTTCCTTCTTGATTAACGTGAATTACCTCGAAAAGTCATTAAACCAGAATAGTCGCTTGCACTTCGATCCCATTTATTGAGAAAGTCTGGAACATAAAAATAAGAAGTAACCCGTTATCAACGAGACCATTCCTTACCCAAACCGGCGCTACGCCTGGTTCGTCGTTTTTGTCCTGATACTCGCTTCCCTGATCGCCTTTATCGACAGGCAGGTGGTGGCCATTGTCGTCGGACCGATGCAGGAAGATTTGGGCGTTGGTGACACCGAAATAGGCTGGCTCTATGGGGTCTTCGCCCTTTTCTATGCGTTCGCGGCGATACCCATCGCCCAACTGGCGGACAAAAAGAGCCGAAAGCACATTATCGCGATCGGTATTTTTCTCTGGTCTCTGATGACCATCGCCTGTGGGCTTACCAGAAACTATTGGCAGATTTTCCTCGCGAGGATTGGTGTCGGAATTGGGGAAGCAACCCTCAGCCCGTCAACCACATCACTGCTCGGCGATTATTTTCCAAGAAAGGATCTGCCCCTGGCACTCAGCATCTTTCAGACAGGACCAATCGTTGGTTCCGGCATCGCTTTTGTCATTGGAGGATTTGTACTGCAAGTCGTTGAGCAGGCTGATCCAATGGTGCTGCCCTGGTTCGGGGAACTGAAGCCCTGGCAACAGACCTTTGTCTATGTCGGCTTACCAGGTATGTTCCTCGCTTTCTTCTTCTTACTGATCAAAGAACCCGTTCGTCGCCCTTCTCCCGCACAAACCGGGGGCAGCGACATGGCGCAGCTGATCGAGTTTTATAAGCAGCACTCAAAAACCATTCTGTTTCACCATCTCGGTTTCGTCTCGCTGGTACTCACCGGCTATGCGTTTGTTTTCTGGAGCGTGACCTTCTTTGTTCGGATACACGGTATGCCGGCCGCTGAGGCATCACAGATTTTTGGCTGGATCTTTGTGATTTTCGGTCCCATGGGTCCGCTTCTGATCGCTTATGTGGCAAAAAGACTGACGGACAGGGGTTTCCGGGACGCTAATATGACGGCGGGCATGATTGGCGGGTTGATCACCATCCCCTCTGTGTTACTGATTCAAGTTGCACCGACGCCTTTCTGGGCATTTGTCTGTTATGCACCCGCCATGCTCGCAGTGAACTCTCCGTTCGGTATCGCAGCAGGCTCGTTGCCGGTCATCACACCACCACATCTGCGCGCTCGAGTAGCCGCTGTCTATATGCTGACAGGCGCGATCGGCATGATGTTTGGTCCGCCCCTTGCCGGCGCTTTCAATGAATACATTTTCCCCGGTGCGGAAGGCGTCAGATATTCAATGATCACCATGACCTGTTTCTTTGGCATGATTGGCGTTTTCTTCTTGTCGCTGGCGCGTGCGCCTTATGCAGAGTCCATGAAGTCTGCAGATGCCTGGGCAGAGCAGGACTGATCAGATCCGGTCCCGAAGGAAGACAATCGTCAGAGCACCGGGCACCAATAAAGCCAGGGAAATCAAGAAGGCAATCTGGTAGCTGCCGTTCACTTCGTAGAGATAACCATAAGCGATAGGACCAAACGCGTTAATGGCTAGAAACGGGCCGATGAGACCCAGCACGCTGCCGAATGATCCCACACCAAAGTGCCTCGCGACCATGGCACCTAATAAAGGCAAGAAGCCTCCTACGGAAAAACCCAAGAGGCCAGCGAGAAAAATGAGCATGCTGTAGTCAGGGGAACGCAACAACCCGCCAACCACAATTGCACACGCGGCCAGTGCAATGAGGAAAAGCGCTCCATGATCGAACCGATCTGCCATCATGCCGAAGAATATTTTCCCACCGATCATCACAGAAGCGAAAATGGATATCAGGTAGGCCGTTTCCAAAGAGCCGACACCAAGGTCTGCCGCATAGGGTCGAAGGTGCTGCTGCACACTGCCAAAGACGGTGACAAGTGGCAGAAACGAAAGAACAATGATCCAGAAAACCCGATCCCTGAGAATTTTATTCGCCGTCCAGAAGTGTGAGGGTATCTCTTCCTGCGCGTGCGCCAAACGCTCTGGCTCGGGTTCTATCCCAAGATCCAGCGGAGAGTTCCGGATCAGCATCCATACCAGAGGCACGATGACAACGATGAACACTAGTCCCAACATCCCATGTGCATCACGCCAGCCGTGCTCTTGATAGAGCAGCGTCACCAGGGGCGCCATAACAACCCCACCGATAGAAGTACCCGTGGTCGACAGACCAAGAGCGAGCCCCCGGTTTTTGTTGAACCACTTCGCTGCCAGCGTCTGTGCTGCCAAAGGGCCCGCCAGCAGGACACCGACCATCATCAAGGTGCCATAGATCACGATGATCTGCCAGAAGGTGCTGACCTGCGAGATCAGCAGAAAACCGATACCGGCGCTGCTTGCGCCAATACAAATCAATGATCTGATGGAATAGCGATCCATCGCATAGCCAGCAAATGGCGCCATAAGGCTTTGCGCTAGGTTTAGGATGGTGATGGGCACCATAACCATGGTGAGCGTGACACCGAGACGCCCGTCTTCTAGCCACTCACCGACCCAAAGCGTGTAGGAGAAGAAAACTGACCCAAACAAGATCGCCTGAAACACCAGACTGACCGCAACAATGTTCCAACCGTAGTACCAGGGAAGATTCATCACACTAACGGTAAAAAGCCGGCGGCTTGTTCAACCTGTGAACCAGCGACCTGTCGTGAGTAATTGAAAGCGTTGCATTTCGTTCTTTCAGAAGCGCTTCACCCTTGTTCATGGACTCGATCGTTTGCGCTGCTTCCGTGTTAGACACAGGCGTACTCTCGCATGGTCGATTGAATCGAAAATGGCAGATTGGCTAAACCGAACAAAGAGACATTGGTAAACCCCAGGTTGCCGACATTCGTCACGAAAAGGCGTGATTCAATTTCCTTCTGATGGCGAGCAAAGCCCCCGCCAACCATCAACATCAGAATAATGAACCGGTTTCCGATAAGTTCTACTCTCCCTTAAACACCGGTTCGCGCTTTTCAGCAAACGCTGCCACGGCTTCTTTGTGATCCTGGGTCGTCCTTGACTTGAGTAGCCGATCGGCCTCTTTTTCAATGGCTGTGGGGTGATCAACAAACAAAGCTTCATCAAGATTATCTTTTATGTAGGCGTGTGCAACGCCAGGACCGTTGGCGAACTCACGGGCCCATTCAATCGCCACCCTCAACAAGTCTTCAGAAGTTGTCACTCGATTCACTAACCCAAGGGTAAGGGCCTCATCAGCCGTGACGCGCCTCGAAGACAAAAGTAATTCACGCGCCCGGGCAGGTCCAACCACTCGGGTGAGCAGCCAGGCAATGCCATAGTCCCCTGAAAGGCCAATGCGCGCATATCCGGTTGTCAGGAAGGCATGATCGCTACAGATGCGCATATCACAGGCAAGTGCAATCGCCATACCCGCGCCCGCGGCAGCCCCCGGTAAAGCCGCGATGGTTGGCTTCCTCATCTGATAAAGCGCACCGCCAATCGCCATATGGCGGGCTTTGAGCGCCTGAAACTGTTTTTCCATGGGAGGCGGCTTAGATCCGCTGTTTCGTGCGCCCATCGCTTTAACATCACCGCCGGCACAGAAAGCTGATCCTGCACCTGTGATCAGGACAGCACCCACGTCGTCAGCAGCGGCTGCCCAGCTGATACCTCGACCCAGGGCACCTGTCATCTCTGGCGCCAGCGCATTCCTCGCATCTGGACGATTTAATGTGAAGACACAAACTCTGTCTTTGACCTCACACAACAACTGATCTGTACCCGAATCAAAACGGCTCATTGTTCCTCCTCCCTGCTCAACCCTAAAGATATCAAAACATGCTAGTTTTAGCTGATGAGCGAAGTTAACCGAATGGACAACCCTATCGTTCCTGAATCACTGGACGATGTCACACTCATCAATCCTGAGATTCAGGAGTGTCCCTTCCCTACCTATGATCTCTTACGAGAAGCGGCACCGGTTTTTCACGATCCAATCACCGGCATGTATGTCGTCACCCGGTATGAAGACCTGAGAAACATCGCGTTGGACTACGACAACTTCAGCAACCATCGTTACTCCAACGATCCCGACATGCACACCCCAAGCCAGCAGATCGCCTACAATCTGTTCAAGGAAAAAGGTTGGGTCCCGGGCAAATCACTTGCAGCCAGAGATGATCCGGATCACAAACAGATGCGCTCACTGTTCGATGAAGCTTTTCGGCCAAAGCGCGTTAAAGAAATCGAAGATGATGTTCAAAGTCTTGCCTATCACCTGTTTGATGAATTTATCGATGACGGCGAGTGTGACTATGTCCGGCAATATGCGGTTCCTCTGCCACTCTTCATCATCTGCAAACAGATGGGTGCCAGGGATGAGGACGTCTGGCAGATCAAGGCATGGACAGATGCTTGGATCAAAGGACTGTCTATAGGTCTCGACGAGGAAGGCGTGATCTGGGCAACCGAGATGGAAATTCAGGCTCAGCACTATTTCCAGAAAATCTTTGAGCAGCTGCGTAAACAACCCAACGACACCCTTTTGTCAGAATTGGTCAATAACGAGGTGCCTGGCTGGGGCAGAACATTAACGGACAATGAGCTTCACGCGGAGATGATGCAGGACACATTTGTCGGTGGTTCGGAGACAACCACCAACGCCATGGCTGCGGGCATCATGTTGCTGGATAGAAACCCTGAGATCTGGGCGCAACTGCGCAGCGACCCCGACAAATACCTCACCACTTTCGTCGAAGAAGTTGTGCGACTTGAAAGTCCGGCACAAGCGATGACCCGCATCGCGAAGCATGACTACGAACTGCATGGCGTCACCATCCCGAAAGGCTCTGTTGTTGACTTACGCTACGCCGCAGGGAACCGAGACCAAAGACATTTCGAGTGCCCGCACGACATTAACCTGGAACGCCGGAATGCAGCATCCCATCTTGGCTTCAGCACGGGCACCCACTACTGCCTGGGCGCACCGCTGGCCCGCCGGGAACTCTATTGGGGGTTTAAAGCCTTTGTCGACCGCATCGATTCATTCAGCGTCATTCCTGAGAAGAACAACCTGCGGCATCTGCCTAACTATGCACTGCGCATCCTCAAAGAACTTCATATCGAATTTAAAGCAAGAAATTAGGGCGAGACATCAAAGAGAGGCAGTCATGAGAAAACTAAGCGCACCGGGCGCACCATTTCAGTACGCCTGGCATGTACCTGACCTGGAAAAAGCAGCCGACTATTGGGCGAATACACTTGGTATCGGCCCATTCTTTTTAAACGAGGTAGACACTTCAGGTTACGAGGGATTCACCTACCGAGGCGGCGAAGGCAATCTGACGATGCGCCTCGCCTGGGCCCAGAGCAAAGAGGGCCAGATAGAACTGATCCAGGTCACTTCTTCCGAACCCAACGTCTACCATGACCTGATCTCGCCGGACAAAACAGCGTTCCACCATGTAGGCGTCTGGTCGGACGACTATGAGGCTGACAAGGCATTGCTGGCAGAGACGTATGAAATCGCGATGGACATGGGTACCAACACCAACATCTGTTACTTCGACACCTCTGCGGACAGCGGCAATATGGTGGAATTGATCGAACGCAACGACGGCATCTTAGGACTGTTCGCCCTGATCACGAAAGCTGCCGAGGAATGGGATGGCGCAAGGCCGTTGCGCACTATGGCGGAGCTGATGGGCGGATGACAGATAGACCCTACGGTGATGGCGACGGTACTTTTCGGGCCGCCGGGGGCGTCGAAGGCATTCAGCGGCTCGTCGAAGATTTTTACGATGTCATGTCAACTCGTGACTACGCCAGAGTGATTCGGGACATGCATCCCAATGACCTCACGATCAGTATCGACAAGCTGGCACGATTTCTTTGCGGATGGATGGGAGGCCCAAGACGCTACAAAGACAAGTATGGCGGTATCGCCATTCCCCCTGCGCATAAACACCTGCCAATACATGACAGTGAAAGAAACGCCTGGCTGAATTGCATGCAAGAGGCGCTGGATCGTCAGCCTTATCCCCAATCATTCAAGGATTACCTGATCGAACAACTGGCGGTACCGGCTGGTAGAATCGTCAACCTTCGACAGAAGATCGAACAACTAGACGAATAGAATCAGGAGAGCAGCATGTCTACCACCGAAATGGGCGTGACTTTCGGCAGCTTGGGTGTCCTTGGACCACAAGCCGCCCCAGATATCGCCCGAACCGCACAGGATATCGGATACAGCTCTTTCTGGACCGTCGAAGCAACCGGAACAGATGCGATGACGCTACTAGGCGCGGCGACGGTTGCGGCACCCAAGATCAGTCTTGGCACCGGCATCATTCCCATTCAATTGCGCGCTCCGACACTCGCCGCGATGACCGCGGCAACCCTGCAGGCACTCAACCCGGACGCGGGTGTGCTGTTGGGTGTTGGCGTGTCAGCGCCAGGCATCCTGCGATCCCATGGCATCCAGGCCACGGACAAACCGATCGGCATGATGCGCGAGTATGTAACCCTCCTCAAAGAGTGCCTTTCCGGAGAATCAGTCACCTTTGAGGGCGATTACTTTCAATGCAGTCGATTCAGACTGGGGGTCAGACTTGGGGAGCGGAAGCCAAAAATCATCATGGCTGCGCTTAACCCTCAGATGCTGAAACTGGCTGGGGAAGTTGCCGACGGCGTACTGTTGAACTATCTGCCTGCCTCACATGTGCAGTCGTCAGTGGAACAGGTACGCAAAGGTGGTAACGCCAAGATTTACGCATACGTGCACGCTGCGGTGGGTGAACTGGAAAAATCCGCCAACTCGGCCCGACGTGACCTCTTCAACTACGCCATGGCCGATGGTTACGCAAACATGTTCCGCGAAGCAGGATTCGAAGATGAGGTGAACGAGCTTCGCGAAAAACAGCGTAACAAAGATCGTGACGGCGCCGTTGCTGCTGTATCAGAACGAATGATCCAGGCCATCAACTTTATTGGCTCAGGGACTGAAGTCACTTCTTTCGTTAAAAACTATATCGATGCCGGTGTTGAACACCCCGTGTTGATGCCCATGCCGTGGGGTGAGGATCGTCGCGCCGTGACCGAAGCCACCATGCGAGCTGCCATTGCTGCCCTATGAGCGAGCTGCAGGATGTCGCCAAAAAGAAAGGCTGGGATGAACGCTACAGTAATGACGAGTACATCTTCGGCAAAGAACCCAACGATTTCCTGAAGTCTGTTGCAGCGCAGATTCCTGAAGGTGGAAAAGTTTTATGCCTAGCGGATGGCGAAGGTAGAAATGGCGTCTACCTCGCAGGACTCGGATACCAGGTCACCAGCGTAGACCAATCACCAGTCGGCCTTAACAAAGCGAACGCACTGGCCGAAGAAAGAGGCGTTTCTATTGAAACCGTGGCTGCCGATCTGACTGAGTGGGATCTGGGCACCGACTGCTGGCATGCTGTTGTCTCAATCTTCTTCCATATACCGGAAGCACCGAGGAACCAGATCTACGAGAGAGTCACCAACGCACTCAAGCCTGACGGCCTCCTCATCCTCGAATCCTACACCCCGAACCAACTGAAGTTTCGCACCGGCGGACCACCCACCAGCGAACTGATGATGACAAAAGACATTGCCCGTTCAACTTTTCCCGCATTGGACTTTGAGTTCTGCGAAGAGTTGGAGAGAGATGTCATCGAGGGCACCGGTCACACCGGACGTGCAGCTATCATTCAGGTTATTGCCAGGAGGCCTGCGAACTAAACCTTCGTCAATAGCGTCCTCACTTGTCATCGGGGGTCCAAATCAGCCGGTCGTCGCGTCAATGCATAAAGGTAGTTCGAAACCTTCAGCTCCCGGGTGTCGGTAGCACCGTCATATCCATCTGCTCTGGCTCTAATCCTAAAGTGATGAGCACTTTAGACATACCAAGGAACAACCCCACACCAAGCGCAAGTTCTGCGATCTCAGCATCGGAATAATGATTTGAGAGTCGTGCTTTTTGTTCATCTGTTAGACGACCTGGCAATCCGATAATGTCATCGGCAAGCTGCAGAGCGGCAACCGCTTTGTCATCGAGACGGTCTTCATAACCATCTTCAATCTGGGCAACGACGTCTTCTTCGAGACCCGCTACACGAGCGGTGTCAAATCGAACGTTTTTTCAGAAACCGCAATCCGTAATTCGCGCATTTCGGATTCGGGTCATCTCCTTGATTTCCTGGCTCACAATGCCCCGCTGCCAGAACTCTGCATAGAGTTCACCGAATTTTGCAATGATCTCAGGCGTATGCATCATGACGGTGCCAAACTCTGGCGGAGCGCCTGGAATCGCTGAATCAAATCGTGGCTTCGTCGACATTATTGATCGCTCATGTGTGCGGCTTGAAAGGTCGCTTCCAACCGGCAGGTTACATCAAAGAAAGCAAGCGCAGTAAGCAACGCTACACTACCTTGATCACCGAAGAAGGCTTTCAAGGTTTCCACTTCCTCATCCATCAGCTGGTGGTGCTGGTAGGGCATTCGATCGGCAACTGTGAGCGCTGACGCTTCGGCATCGTTCAGCGGCCTTGCATCAACGTCCTCTTTTCGAAGACCGTGGATGAATTGAATACGAGAACGACAGATTTCGTAGACCCTTTCAGGAACGGCGTCGTTGTTTTCAATAACCTGAAGAAAATCGTGATACTTTTGCTGCAGATCCGGGCGAAGCGCCAGTCGTGCCTGGAAGCCTTCGCCGGATTGTTGCAGCCAGGGTTTCACTGGACCACCTGAATCAGAAACCCAACAGTCTTGCGTAGCGATCACGATGGAAGGCCTGATTGCCGTAGGCAGCTTCCAAAACCCGAGCTCGCTTCAGATAAAAACCTGCGTCGAACTCATCGGTCATACCTATCCCGCCATGGATCTGAATCAACTGGTTCGACATCTCGTGAATAAAGTCACCGACTTTGGCTTTTGATAGTGAAGCCAACTCCGATACATCATCAGCGTCTGCATCGATACCCTGCAGCGCGGCTTCCATACACGAACGTGACAGCTCCATCTGACCGAACAGCTCAGCGGCACGATGGCCCAGCGCCTGGAAAGAGCCGATCACCTGACCAAACTGAACACGCGTCTTCAGATAGTCAAGGGTCATGTCAAATGCCTGCGAGGCTGTGCCGAGCATCTCAGCGCCAATGCCTGCACGGGCACAATCCAGCACCTGTTCAAGCACCGCCGCATCGCCCATGACAGCCTCCGCTCCGACTTCGACACCATCAAAGTGCACATTCGCGTAACCTCGACTGTCGACCATGCTCATCGCTTCTCGGCTCACGCCATCTGCGCTGGCGGGCACGTGCAGCAGCTTAACGTCATCATCGATTGAGGCTGCGACAATAAAATCAGTCGCCGCCATACCTTCAACAACAAACGTTTTGTTACCGGAAAGCTGATAGCCAGAACCCGTACTTTCAGCCTTTAATGCGATCTTCGCGGGATCATGTCGCGGACCCTCATCAACAGCGAGCGTCAGGATAACGCTGCCATCAACGACCTTAGGCAGGATGGCCTGTTTCTGATCGTCACTGCCACCCAACATCACGGCTGTAGCACCAACGTAAGCGGAGGCAAACAGCGGAGAGGCAGTCAGCTGTCGACCGATTTCTTCCAAAACGACACCAAAGGTCAGGTAACCCAGACCGGAACCCCCATATTGTTCCGGCACCAGAATACCGGTCCAACCCATTTCGATCATTCCCTGCCAGGTTTCCGGCGTGAATCGGGCCACAACGCCACTGTCTCGCATCTCGCGAAACTTCTGCACGGGGAATTGTTCGGTAACCCAGGATTTCGCCTGGTCACGCAACATACTCTGTTCTTCTGTTAGTGCGGCCATGCGTTAACCCTTTTGTGTATTCTCGGGCAGACCGAGAATGTTCTTGGAAATAATATTGTTTTGAACTTCGTAAGAACCACCGTAGATGGAGATGGCCTTGCCCCATAGCCACTCGCGCACGTTGTCGAGTTCCTCGCTAGAAAAGTTGTCGCCGTCCCAACCGATGCCCTGGCTACCCATAATTTCCATGGTGAGCTCCGCTTTACCCTGAGCAATACGAGTCGCCGAGTTCTTCAGAATCGACGCAGCGGCACTGACTTTCACCTGGCCACGCGCTTCTGCTGTAATCCGGCTTGTCGTCAGCGAGTGCGCCTGGCTGTCCATCAGATGATGGGTCAGGCGATTACGCAGATCTGTGTCCGCCAGAGCGCCAGATTCATCAGTACCGACGTAACCCTTCGCCACTTCCTGGAGCGTTGGCTTTGAGCCACCTCCACCAGCAGGGCGCGCCTGAGTCTGGCTTTGTCGTTCGTGCTGAAGCAGTCGTTTGACGACGCTCCAGCCTTCGTTAAGCGGTCCAAGAAGATCACTCTTCTCTGCACGCGCGTCATCGAAAAAAGTTTCACAGAAAGGTGATACGCCTGAGATCAGCTGGATCGGCTTGGTGCGAACACCGTCCTGATCCATAGGCAACATGACGAAGCTGATCCCGTCTCGTTTCTTCGCGTTGGAATCCGTTCGGACCAAAGCGCCGCACCATTGCGAGATATCAGCACCCGAAGTCCAGATTTTCTGACCATTGATTTTGAAAGTGTCGCCATCGGCTTCCGCTTTTGTCTGCAGGGAGGCCAGGTCAGATCCAGCGTTGGGTTCTGAAAGGCCAAGGCACCAGCGAACTTCACCACTCGCAATGCCTCTAAGATGCTTCTGTTTCTGCTCCTCTGTGCCGTATTCCAACACCGTAGGGCCTACCATGGTCACGCCCATACCAGCCATCAAGGGGATTGGGTTGAACGCACCCTGCTTCGCCATTTCCTGACTGATGATCTTGGCTTCAGGGTCAGAAGCCCCGGCTCCACCATATTCGGTTGGCCAGGTTGGGGCACCCCAACCTTTTTCAGCCAGTCGCTGCCGCCAGGATTCAAAGTCTGCCTTCGCAGACTCATCCGATTCCCCTTCCAGGCCCATGCTGGAGCCTTTCAGTGAAGCCGGGAAGTTATCCTCAATCCACGCTTTGGTTTCTGCTCGGAATGTTTCGAGGTCACTCATCTCAGTATTCCTATGTTGAATTCTTAAGAAGCTTTCGCCATGTTGATGATCTTCAGCTGCGTAAATTCCTGCAACCCTTCTTCACCGAGCTCTTTCCCGATACCGGACTGTTTAGCACCACCAAACGGGATACCTGGGTCAAGCTCAGCATGTTTGTTGATCCATATGGTGCCTGCATCCATCTTCTCGGCAAGCGCATAGGCTTTGTCGAGATCGGAGGACCAAACAGAACCACCAAGACCCCAGGAGGAGGCATTAGCTCGCTCAACCGCTTCGGACTCTTCGGAAAACTTCAGTACAGGCAGAACCGGACCGAATTGCTCTTCATCGACCAGGCGCGAACCTTCTGTGATATCGCGCACAATCGTCGGGCGAATGAAGAAACCAGGCTCATCGGATACGTCACCACCAGCAATAATATTGCCATCCGTCCTGGCCTCTTCAATGAGTTCTTTAACGCGGTCGTACTGCATCTGATTATTGAGAGGCCCAAGCTTGGTGCCCTGCTCAAGGCCATTACCGATGACCGTTTCATTAGCAAGGGTTGCCAATTCGTCACACATCTCATCGTAAATGTCTTCGTGCACATAAAGACGCTTCATGGCGATACAAACCTGTCCCGTGTTTTGAAAGGCACTATCGAAGACTTTCGGTGCGGTTTCTTTTGGGTTTACGTCGTTTAGAACGATGCCTGCGTCGTTACCACCCAGCTCCAGCGTGATGCGCTTCAGCAAACCCGCTGCACCTGCCATCACTTTCGCGCCGGTTGCGGTAGAGCCGGTGAAAGAGATCTTGCGAACGTCCGGGTGTGCGGTCATTGGCGCGCCCAGATCGTTCAGATCCGTAATAAAGTTCACGACACCTGCTGGGGCGATGTCCTTGATCAGCTCGGCGATACGAAGCGTGCTGAGCGGTGTTGTCGGAGCAGGTTTGATCACAATGGCGTTACCGGCAATCAGCGCGGGCGGCAGTTTGAATGCCATCAAAATCAGTGGGAAATTCCAGGGCACGATCGCGCCGACGACGCCAAGGGGCATATGGTGGGCTTCCACTTTACGACCTTCGCTGTCATCAATAGTCTCGACAGGCAGATCCAAGGAACAGAAGTAGCGACAGAAGGCCGCGAAACCATAAGCTTCTCCAATCGCATCGCCCAAAGGTTTACCCTGCTCTTCAGTCAGTAACTGGCCAAGCTCCTGGGCATTCGCCTCGACGACATCGGCGATTTTCATGACGACCTCTTTACGCTGATCTATCGGCGTCGCTGCCCACGCAGGGAAAGCAGCCTTCGCCGCGGCAACCGCATCATTTAGCTGGCTTTCGGAAGCTCGCGGACAATCAGCAACCAGCTCTTCTGTTGCAGGGTTAATAACGGGCATAGTGCTGTCGCCAGCGACCAACTCGCCATTAATCAAGAGTTTGTAATCACTCATAAAAGGGACTCTCCTCAAAGGGGTATTAACTGAATTGCAAAATTAACCGAGACCAATCATAGGAAAAACGTAGGCAATTCGCCACGATGGACACTATGGACGAATAGGCAGACTAAGGGTTCCTGAATAAAGGGTCTGAGTCGCGATATCCGTGCCCGTCTGCTCGGCCCAAGGACCGGCGCGGTTGCGATGCGCATGAAATTTTGGGAAATCTGAAGAAGAAATGTCCAAACGCAATCTGGAGCCAGAAGACAGCTGCCATTCCACCGGCCAGGTCGTTATGCTCAAGATCATGCGCTCACCAGGCTGATAACTCAGTGGCTGCAATCGATTCCCCTGATAAGCAATGGAAGAAATGTCATCCCGAATGTTGATCGCGCGGCCATCGGGAAATACTTCCATCAATTTTACAGAAAAGGCCGTGTCAGGAGCAGAAGAAGATAGCGCCAGATCCACAGCAACTTCCCCTGCGATCACCGTGGCTTCATCAAGTGGCTCGCTCAGAAAAGAAAGTACGTCGTCTCGCTCACAGAACCCTTCCTGAAGAACATTGGCGGGTTTTGCACCCCCATATCCGGGCAGGATAAAGGCGAGCATGCCTGAGCCACCTGACGTCGGTACCGGATTCAGAGGATCGTAGTCGTAACTCACCTGATCTGTGGATGGTTGATCACCTAGCACTCCCCCGCTACAGGCTTTGGAATCAGCCAGATCCGAGAGTTGCCACTTCTTCTCCACTACCTTACCAGGCCACTGCGCGTGATGGCGCCATTCGTTCACACCCATGGTGTAGGCATACATGCCCGGCGTTGGTTGCTCACCCTTTCCTTTCAGGTAGTACTCGAGCCAGGGCAGCATTTCTTTCCACTGAAACAATCCGCCTTCAGCATTCCCGATTTCAAAAGCCTCGCCGGAAGATCCAATGTGCGTCCAAGGACCAAGCACAAATCGACTGTCACTTTTTGTTGCCAGCCGGTTCCAGTCATCCACCTGAGGACCGAGAAAGACGTCGTACCAACCACCGATCATAAGAATCGGTACCGAGAGATTTTCCGGCACCTGCTGGACCAGCTCTGCGTCAGGATTGCCCAGGAAGGAGGCTTCAAATAGCGCAGGGTCGATCATCTCCTGATACCAGGGCATCTCGACACCGAATATTTCTGTATCTACCTCGTTGTGCGGCAGATGACGAATCGCTTTCTGGTAGTCCTCACCGGTACCTTCGACATCGGTGTTCGAACCACGATTCATACTGGACCAGGCGGTAAACGTTTCGTGCCGGAACATGCCGTTGCTATAAACAACTTTTCTGAGGTCCGTTGTGTAAACGGAGGGAATAAACGTTTTCACTTCGGGCGGCAGACCTGCCGCGGCTACCGCAAACTGTACAGAGGCCAGATACGAAGGCCCAACCATCGCAATGTTGCCGTTCTGAAAATGCTGACCTGCTAACCATCGCATGGTGTCGCGTCCGTCAGACACTTCATTCGCCATTGGGACCCAATCACCTTCTGATTTACCCTGGCCCCGCGTGTCCTGGTATACACAGGCGTAGCCATACCGAGCAAATCGACCGCAAAGCTGGTCCCGCATCAAATTACCGAACTGCGCATAAGGACTGCGTAGTAGCACCGCAGGATGAGGACCTTCCCCGCCCGGCAGTTTAGCTGTGGTGAATAAATGGGCGCCGTCCGCCATCTCAACCATAAACTCGAGAGTTTCACCTTCGGCGTGGGTAAAAGGCGGCAGGTCATCGTTCATCCGAGTGAGTTCAAATCGACCCAGATAGGCGCCGGCGGCAGCGAGAGCCAAAAGCAGCACCAATACACAAAACATTTTTAGGTACTTCATAACGCGCGTTATAACCTTAAGAGTTGTTTACCAATATTTGCGCCAGAGAACAGACGCTTAAGCGTTGCAGGGATATTGTCGAAGCCTTCCTGCATGTCTTCTCGGAACTGTAACTCGCCAGATTCCATCCAGCCTTTGATGCGAGCCAGCGCCTCTGGATAGTCATGCTCGTAGCCGCGAAGCAGAAAGCCCTCCATCTTCGCCTGACGAAAGACGACGTTGAAATAGTTTGCAGGACCGGCCGGTAATGTTTCCTGCTCGTAACGCGATATGCCACCACAAATGACAACGCGCGCGTGATTCGAGATTCGAGCGAGCACGTCATTCAGGACCGGACCACCCACGTTATCGAAAAAGACATTGACGCCATCAAAGGCGACTTCCTTCAATCGCGATTTCACGTTTTCAGATTTGTAATCAATGGCATGATCGAATCCGATTTCCTGGATCCAGTCACATTTTTCGGGACCACCGGCTGTGCCAATGGTTTTACACCCCGAGATCTTCGCGATCTGCCCAACAATCGAACCCACAGCACCCGCAGCACCGGAGACCATGACGGTATCTCCCGCTTCAGGTTGCCCAATTCGAAGCAACCCAAAGTATGCGGTCAGACCCTGGGCACCCAACGGACCAAGGCGCGCCGTCAGAAAGTCATCGTCCGGCACAACTTCGAGCACTTTGCCTTTCACCGTCGCAAACTCCTGCCAACCCAGCACCCCAACCACTTTTGAACCTTCCGGCACATCCGGGAACCGACTTTCCACCACCTCGCCAACACCACGGGCACCCATCACTTCACCCATGGTGCCACCGGCGGAATAACCGGCGATCACTTCAAGCTGACCTTTCTGCGACGGTTCAAAACTGAGCACTTCAACTTTAACCCGGACTTCGCCGTCTTCGAGGGGCACCAGCTCCGACAGATTTTCTTTAAAGTCAGAAAGCGCCAAAGCTCTTCCGCGGGGATTGCCGTCAATTAACCATTGTCGGTTCTGGGTCATTCCTGTTTGCTCCTATGCGTCGACATTTTACGGCCGAGAAAATCCACCACTGCTGCGGTAAAGATATCATTACGATCTCCGGCGACCATATGCGCCGCTTCAGTGACGTTCGCGTATTCGGCATGTGGGCAGAGGTCGAGAAAGTCCTGGGCGCCCTCTTCGCTCAACACATCGGATAGACCGCCACGAACAAGCAGCGCTGGAATGTCCAGATTTCTTGCGATCTCACGAAAGCCTTCCTGATAGCGTCCGACTTCGCGTTTTTCCGAGATGTACTCGGGGTCCCAATGCCAATAGAAGCGCCCGTCTTCCCCCCGGCGAACATTTTTCGCGAGTCCATCAAGATTTCGTGGTCTCTCACGTTGAGGCTGATAACCGGCAATGGCCTCCGCAACTTCTTCAAGGGAATCGAACCCCTGCGCGCCCTGGCGCATAAAATCTAAAACGCGATGCGCACCTTCAACTTCGATGGTGGGCGCAATATCCACAAGCACCAGCGCAGACGCATCGATCGCTTTTTCACCGAGGGCTGCCATCGACACCATGCCACCCATCGACGCACCGACCAATACCGGTTTGTTGAGCTCGAGTTCTTCAATCAAATGGACCAGGTCTCCAACCATATAGCCATGTTCATATTTCTTATTATCAACCCAATCAGAGTCGCCGTGACCGCGGGCATCAAAAGACAGGGCGTAATAACCCGCGTCTGCGAGCACCTCGCCGGTACCCTTCCAGGCATGGCGGGTCTGACCACCCCCATGGAGTAGAATCACGGCCTGATGAGATGGATCTCCCCATTCATCAATGGCGATGCGATTGTCCTGATCGCCCTTAACATATCGATCCGGCTCCGGCGTGCCCGGTAAACGGCTGCGATTCACTGATGTACCCCCTTTTTCGCGGTCCAGCGAGTGTAGCGTTTTTTGTATCAATGAACAGTAGTTTACTGTACCATCTGGACGGTATAGTTAATACGCGACACCCATGCGCAGTAACAATAAGAGAAGTGAGATCCTCCAGGCAGCACTGCAGGTTGTGGAAGAATCCGGCGCCAATCATCTGACCATCGACAGGGTGGCTGAACGCGCGGGGTTTTCCAAAGGCGGCGTCTTGTACCACTTCAAGTCCAAAAAAGATCTGCTGCGTGGCATGCTGGATAACCTCATCGATAACAGCATCCAACGAATCGAAGCCCGACGAACCAACGGCAACTCTCTGGAAGCCCTCTTGCATGAAGAGAACCAGATGACCGATGCAGAGCGTCGCGCGTCTCTGGCTCTGGTTGCCGCTGCGGCTGAGGCCCCGGAGCTCCTCGAGCCAGCGCGGCAATACATCAATCAGGTATTGAAACAAATCGCGTCCGAGAGCAAGGATCCCGAACAAGCCCTCATCCTGTTTCTCGCTAACGAAGGGCTACGGTTTCTCAATATCTTCGAAATCAATCCCATGAACAGCACACAGGCAAAAGAAGTCAGCAAGAAGCTTCGCCAGAAAGCGAAGGAGACCTGACATGAACAAGATCGCCCTGCTGCTGTCGATCATCCTTATTGCGGGCTGCTCTGATCGAACACCGCCGGAACCGGAGGACCAAACGGTCAGACCCGCCAAACTGTTGACCCTGACCGGCACAGATGATCAGAGCACCTTCGAATTCACCGCTCGCATTGAAGCGCTGCAGACCGTCGACATGTCGTTTGAAGTCGGTGGCCCGCTGGCAAATATCACCATCAAAGAAGGTGAAACCATCGAAAGAGGCGCGTTAATCGCGGCACTGGACCCCACTGAATTTCAACTGGCAGTCAAAGAAGCAGAGGTTCAGTTGAGACTCTCCTCCCAGGATCTGTCCCGAAAACGAGAAGTCCTGAAAGAGAACGGTATCGCCAAATCACTGGTCGAAGATGCAGCAACCAATTACCAGTTACAGCAGGTGAGATTGCGCAAGGCAAAAGAACGCCTCAACGACAGCCGAATCTTCGCACCATTCGATGGCTATGTTTCCCGGCGCTACTTTGATTCCTATGTCAACGTTGGCCCCGGTGTCCCCATCGCTAAGATGCTGGACCTCAGCCAGCTCCAGGTTGTGATGAGCGCGCCAGAGAACCTGATCGCGACTGTTAGCCCGGAACGGGTTATTGGCGCCTGGGTCGAATTCGCTTTTGCACCCGATAGACGATTCCCCATGACTTTCTCGGAAAATCGCGGCGAGGCAGATGCACTTGCACAAACTTACGAGGTGTCATTTCTGATAGAGAACCCCGCTGACCTGAATATTCTTCCAGGCATGACCGCGACCGCAAAAATCGAGATGCGATCCTCCACCAGCGAGGCGATTCTTGTTCCAGCGTCCTCTGTTGTGCCCATGCCCGATGGAAATCTTTCGGTATGGGTATACAACCCCGGCGATCAATCCGTCACAAGACGTCAGATCGAAACATCTGCGCCTACGAACCACGGCGTTCCTGTGACACAAGGATTACAAATCGGCGAACAGATCGTGATCGCCGGAGCCAGCCAGCTACAACCTGGCATGAAAGTTCGCCCGCTCTAAAACCATGAATAATCTCGCGCGCTTTACGGTTTCAAACCCGATCTACGGTTGGATTCTCATCCTGGCTTGCCTCGTTGGCGGTATTCACGGCATTCAAAACATCGGCCGACTGGAAGACCCCGACTTCCCGATAAAGGTCGCCTACATCATTACCAGCTACCCGGGCGCTACCGCCGAAGAAGTCGAGATGGAAGTCACTGATCGAATCGAAGCGTCGTTGCAGGAACTGCCTCAGATCGATTTCTTCATCTCCAAATCGGTACCTGGAAGATCAGAAATTGAGGTTAGATTGCTTGAACACTTCGACGATACGGAAACACCTCAGGTCTTCGATGAGCTCAGGCGGAGAGTCCGAGAAGCCGAGATGTGGATGCCTCCCGGCGTTGAAACGCCACTCGTAGAGGACGACTTTGCTGACGTGTACGGCATCCTCTACTCGGCAACCGCGCAGGGTTACACCAATGCTGAGCTTCAGGATATGGCGAAAGACACTGGCAACCGACTCAAGCAGGTTGAAGGTGTTGCCAAGGTAGGTATCAGGGGCCTGCAGCAGGAAGCCATCTATGTGGAATTCGACGATCAGCGACTGACAGCCCTGGGGCTGTCCATCGACGACATATCTCAGAGTATCTGGGCGGAAAACCAGGTTGTTGATGCCGGTTCCGCAAAATTTGATGGTCGCCGGCTCATGATTGCCCAGAGATCGAAGATCAACGGCGTTGAAGCGCTGGCGCGCATGAAAATAGGCATGCCTGGGTCAACGGAAATCATCAGGCTCAGTGATATCGCGACGGTAAAGCGAACCGGCGTCGAGGTACCTCATGAACTTGTTCGGTTGAATGGCAAACCAGCCGCGGTCATCTCGATTTCTGTGACACCCGGGCTCAATGTCGTTGAAGTCGGTGAACAGGTGGATGCCAAGCTCAGGGAAATTCAGGCCTCTCTGCCCTTGGGTATAGAGGTTGCCCCAATCTACAAGCAACACGATGTCGTTCAGGAGGCGATCAACAACTTTCTAAAGAATCTAGGGATCTCAGTATTCACCGTCATGTTGGCGTTGATGCTCTTCATGGGTTGGCGTGCCGGGACCGTGGTCGGTGCCGTGCTGCTACTTACCGTGCTCGGCACCATCGAAGTCATGTACTTTATGGAAATTGAACTGCAACGCATCTCACTCGGCGCTCTGATGATTGCGATGGGGATGCTCGTGGACAATGCCATTGTGATCGCCGAAGGCATGGTAGTCGGCGTTAGGCGGGGACTGGACGCCAAAGAAGCTGCCGTACAATCGGTGGCAAGAACCCAGTACGCTCTCTTGGGCGCTACCATCATCGGCATCCTCGCTTTTGCACCGATCAGCCTTTCCGACGATAACAGCGGTCACTTTTTGATTTCACTGTTCCAGGTTGTCGCGATTTCTCTACTGCTCTCCTGGCTGCTTGCGATCACCGTCATTCCGTTACTGGGCAACTACCTGCTAAAACCAACGACAGCACTCTCGGAAGCAGAACTCTATCGCGCCTGGTACTTCCGCCCCTATCACTGGATGATCAGCTTTGGATTGCGCCGCGCATGGTTTACCTCGACGCTAATTATCTGCGTCACCGTGGCCTGTCTTTATTCCATGCAATTCGTGAAGACAGCTTTCTTTCCAACCAACAACACCCCCCTTTTCTATGTCGACTATCGACTTCAGGAAGGCACAGACATTACGACCACGTCTGCAGACGTTGCGCCACTTGAACAAGCGCTTATGCAAATGGAGGGCATCACCTCCGTCGCGAGTTTTGTCGGCAGAGGCGCACCGCGATTTACGGCAATTCAAAGTCCGGAACAACCTAATTCGGCGTACACGCAACTGATTGTTCGCGTAGATGACATCGAAGAGATCAATCGGCTGATGGAAGAAACCAAGGTGCGGTTTGCCAAACTACGACCGGATGCAGAGATCCAAATCAGGCGAGCGGAGTTTTCTCCATCAAGCGGTTCAAAAATCGAAATGCGATACTCGGGTCCAGACCCTGCAATTCTGAGAGACCTCGCAGATCAAACCCTGGCGATCTATTTGAAACACAATCTGATTGACCGTAAAACAAACTGGCGACCACAAGCCCTGCAACTGGTTCCAGAATTCAACGAATCCAATGCTCGACTGGCTGGTGTTTCTAGACAGGACCTCGCCAAATCACTTGCCTACAACACTCATGGACTGAATATCGGCCTTGTCCGGGATCAGGACAAGCTCATCCCTATTATCGCCCGCGCTCCTGATGCAGAAAGAACGGACCTCGAAGGCTTGAAAGACAGACAGGTTTGGAGCGCAACTCAACGACAGTTTGTGCCCATCACCCAGATCGTCAGCAGGTTCTCCCTGCAGGCAGAAAATACGACGATCTATCGACGGGACCGAATTCGCACCTTGACCGCACAAGGTGACCAACCCATTGGCCACAACGTCAATCAATACTTTGTACGCGTTAAAGATGAAGTCGAGGCGATTAAGCTACCGCCTGGTTACACACGCGAATGGGGTGGAGAATTTGAATCCAACAAAATGGCCAACGAATCTCTAAGCCAGAGAATGCCCCTTGCCTTCGGCTTGATGTTCTTTATCACGATCCTGATGTTCGGCTCGATGAAACAACCTATCGTGATCTGGCTCACCGTTCCGATGATTATGTGTGGCGTAGCACTGGGGTTATTGATTACCGATTTGCCTTTAACCTTCCCCTCGTTCCTGGGCGTACTCAGCCTGTCCGGGATGTTAATCAAGAACTGTATTGTGCTCGTCGATGAGATCGACAAACGGCTGAAAGATGAACCTAACGCCATTGAAACGATGATCATGGCAAGCCTGAGCAGGCTCAGACCTGTGATGCTCGCATCACTGACAACGGTGTTCGGCATGTCTCCCCTGCTGACGGATGCTTTTTTCCGCGAGATGGCTGTCTGCATCATGAGTGGACTGATCTTCGCCACGCTCCTCACGCTGATCGCAGTGCCTGTGTTTTACCGCATAGCCCTCGGATCAAGAATCACTGAAGAGCCGGTTTTAACCTAGGCTATTCCCCAACATTCATAACTCCCATTGTTTTCGCTCTTGTTTCACTTGGCTCCGAAAGGTGCATACAATGCGGGTCGATTTTTCATATTCCGACATAAACCATAGAGGGACTGACCATGGCTGACGCCTATATTATTGATGCTGCCCGTACACCGCGAGGTATCGGCAAACAGGGCAAAGGCGCTCTGACAGAATTTCATCCGGGCCGACTGCTGGCCAAGGTGTTCGAGCAGATTGGCGAACGCAACCATCTGAAGACTGAGGACATCGACGACGTCGTCGTTGCCTGCTCTTCGCAGATTGGTAAACAGGGTTCATGCGTGGGTCGAATGGCTGCGCTTGACGCAGGCTGGAGCGATAAAGCCTGCGGTATGACGCTGGACCGCTTCTGTGGTTCCGGTATCACTTCCGTCAACATCGCAGCGGCTAACCTGATGAGCGGCATGGACGACCTGTGTGTTGCCGGTGGTGTAGAGATGATGTCTTACACACCAACCGTGCCCCGAGCGGACAAGAACAGAACCGTCGATGGCAGCAACCTGCACCTGCGCGACCTTCACGCGCAACCTCACCAGGGTATCTGCGCTGATATGATCGCGACACTGGAGGGGTTCAGCCGAGAAGAAGTTGATGCGCTCGCGGTGGAAAGTCAGAAGCGCGCCGCTCACGCGATTGAAAACGGTCATTTCGACAAGAGCCTGATTAGCGTCACCAATGATGACGGCACGGTTGCTTTGGATCGTGAAGAATTCCCACGTCCAGGCACTACCCTGGAATCACTGGCGGGTCTCGACACCGTATTCGATAAATTCATGGATATTCCGATCGATGAGACCGGAGAAACTTTTGATCAGTTAGTCAAACGTGCCTACCCAGATCTCAAGATCAATCACGTTCACCACGCCGGTAACTCTTCTGGTGTTGTTGACGGCGCTGCTGCACTGATCATGTCTTCCAAAGACTATGCAGATAGCCAGGGTTGGAAGCCAAGAGCTCGAGTTAAAGCAATCGCTACGGTTGGCGGAAGCCCAACGCTGATGCTCAACGAACCTGTGCCTGCTGCCAAGAAAGTTCTGGAACGAGCCGGCATGACCACCAACGACATTGACCTGTTCGAAGTCAATGAAGCATTCAGTGTTGTTGCCGCGAAGTTTATTCGCGACCTGGCGCTGGACCCGGAAGTCGTTAACGTCAATGGCGGCGCTATGGCGCTTGGTCATCCTATTGGCGCCACCGGCTCTATCCTGATCGGGACTGCGTTGGATGAACTGGAGCGACGTGACCTGAATACCGCTCTGATCACCATGTGTACTGGTGGCGGTATGGCACCAGCCATCATCATCGAACGCGTATAAGGAGCCCTGACAATGGCAGCAGTAGAACTGAAAAAAGATGGTCGCCTGGCGATCATCACACTGAATCGTCCTGAAGCACGTAACGCCGTGAACGGCGACGTCGCTCAGGGTATGGAAGCCGCGCTGGATGATATCGAGAACGACGGCGACATCTGGGTGACAATCCTGACAGCGAACGGCTCCGCATTTTGCGCGGGTGCAGACCTGAAAGAAATCGCCGCAGGTAACGGTGCAGCTTTAAGCACAGAGCGTGGTGGGTTCGCGGGTCTCGTCAGTCGAGAGCGCAACAAACCCCTGATTGCAGCCATTACCGGCAGCGCACTGGCTGGCGGAACCGAGATTGCCCTCTCTTGCGACATGATCGTTTGCTCAGAGGAAACCAATTTTGGTCTGCCGGAAGTGAAGCGTTCGTTAGTGGCCGCAGCCGGAGGACTGTTTCGGTTGCCGCGCGCGATCGGCATGGCACCTGCATTGGAAGTGATCCTGACCGGTGACCCGCTTAGTTCAGAGCGCGCGCATCAGCTCGGCATGGTGAACAATGTGGTACCGACGGATCAGGTAATGGATGAAGCGAGAAAACTCGCTGATCGTATCATCGCCAACGCACCGCTCGCGGTTCAGGCAAGCCGACGGGTTGCCACTCGTGCCTTTATGGACGAGGACGCAGATCTTTGGAAGGCCAGTGGTAAGGAATTCGCGGGTATCGCCAAGACCGAGGATTACAATGAAGGTCCCAAGGCGTTTATCGAGAAACGCGCACCCGAGTGGAAGGGTAAGTAACCCTTCCACGAAACACGCTTTGCCGAGTGGAAGGGCCTAATCCGGACCACCATCATCGACAGTATCGTGTCGTAGATTTCCCTCTGGCACACAAAATGTCATCTGACATCCGCCCGAGGGAGATCTTGAAGCGATGAATGGCTCGCTGTGCCATGGCGGAATCGCCCGACATTTATCTCCGCCGCTTTTTTGTTCAGTCTATTCCAACGACCTGACCGGATCGCTACCGTCCCAGCCAACGGACGCACTGCGGATCATTTCATAGAATCCGAGTAGCCTCTCATCCTTTTCATAGATTTCGATCATATGCCCCATTTGCTGCACTGTATCGATGAACGCGAACTCGGTACCTGTTAACGAAAATGCCTTCGATGCAATCGACAGACCGAGGCCCTCGCACTCCGCATAGGTTTCCTCCATAGAGTCGACCATCATTGCCGTGTGATGAATACCCTCCTCTCCCGGCGCATACATCATCCGAAAAGGCGATGGCCCTTCCTCATCCTGCTGAACCAGCTCCATCATGACATTGCCCCATTGCCCGTATGCAGACGAATGAAGAAACTTCTGAGGCTTACCCTGCACTTCACCGGCAGACAATTCGATTCTCGGCACAAAGAAAAATGGTCCAGCACCAAAGCGCTTCACCATCTCCAAGGCTGATGCCTGAGAATCGTTCACAAAGTACGCTATCTGTACGACGGGATAAGGCAGCAACTAGACATCCTCCAGGGGCCAAAGTGATCCGCTGACATGTTCTCGAGGAAACACCTCAATATGGTGTGTGGTCAAGCCCGGTGGATCCGCGGTAATAATCTCTCCTGCGATAAGCTCAAAACCAGCGCGAAAGTGGTTACTCGATTTCAACCCAACGACGTGTCTTTGCATCACATCAATACCAACCGCAAGAAACGGCTCGGTATCGAACGTCTGCGATCGACGACTGCCAACCACGATATCTAACTTGTCAGAACCTTCTGGTTGCAGCCGCGCCAGTTTTCCATAGTTGATTCGACTGCCCTTCGCCATCGCCTGCATGATGCAACGCCCATCGTGCAGTGCCTTCACATAAACTCGAAGGTTAAGCGGTTCACCGTGCAATTTGTCGTGCTTGCCACCGAGGCTCACATCGATGATGGCTCCTACACCGGCCTGATGCGCTTGTTCCGCGACCTCAGCATCGACGATGAATCCAAAGCAGGCGTTTGCAACACCAGATTCGAGAATCGCTCTTGCCAGGTGTGTACCGTCGCCAGGAGACCCACCGCCGCAATTGTCTGAGGTTTCATTGATGACAACCGGATGTTTATCGGAGGCAATCGCCTGAGCCACGGCCTCCTCCGCAGACAAACTCGTTGGTCGCAATAACTCGCGCATGGACCAGACCTTTGCAGCGGCCCTTTCGGCTTTATGTTTGGCGTGTTCAGCACCCGTTCGCGAGGTCACAACCAGATGCGAACCCACATGGGGAACATCACAGTAAGGAAAGCCATGAAAAAAGCTGACGTTGATGGTGTTCGCATCGGCTTCCAACGCTCTCATGAAATCCTTCAACGTTTTGCCCGGGCCATGAAAAGTGGTTGTCGTTGGCATCAACATCGGGAGGGAACTGACCTGCACCGAAGGACGGAAACCATGGTCCATCATGTCGTTGATCAGTTGTACTGCTTCACGCGCTCTTAAGTGCTGATCAATATGCGGATACTCATGGCAAACGAAAACACCATCCAGTGCATCGGCCATGTCCTGCGTGACATTGCCATGCAGATCAAAGGCTGCGGTTACAGGCACCCCTTCACCGACCAGACGCCGAACACTCGCCGCGAGGTCTCCTTCCAAGTCTGGCGTTCCATCCACCACGCCCGCACCATGCAAGTCTAAAAAGACACCGTCTACAGGCAACACGGCGCTCAAACCCTCTAGAAGCTCAGCCTTCATGGAGTCATAGGCATCTGCTGCGATCGTGCCGGAAGGCTGCGTATTCGCCCAATAAACAGGTACCGGAGTGAGACCCAACTCATGACACTTACCAATGGCGCCGCCCGTTTGCGTCTCGGTACCTTCGAGCTGCAACATTTTGGCACCACGCATGATATGAAAATCAGACAGCGGCGTCTGATCACGACAATAGGTGTTGGTTTCGTGAATGATGCCGGCGATGGCGATACGCCGTTCAGTCGTCATGGACGTTCATCTGGCGATTAGATTCTTTGGCTCGACGCTTAGAGGCTCGCATCAGCCTGACATGCTTGAACAGGTATCGAATAAAACCTAGCGGATGTTCTTTGAGTTTCCGTAAAAACAACCTGCGAAGATGCGGTGTTCCATCATAAGCACCCTCACGCTGCCCGTGCCCCGTGTGCACGTCGATATTGGGCACATCAATCACATCAAGAGGCAACTCAAACTGAAAGGATTCTGACTTTGGTAACCGACAAGTTTCGTCATCACAGGCCTGGTATTGAATGTCGACGGAGATGTCCACGCTGCCCTGATCCAGCGGCCTCGTTTCACTGGCCAATTCTCCTACCGGATAAAAAGGAACCGTAATTTCAAACGCACCCTTCCACACCTGCAAGGTCAAATCCATGGCGGCAAGGTACAGCGACTCGGTTTCCGGGAACCGAGGTTCCTGAAAGACAAGACCCGGTGGACCGGAGGCATTAACGGTAAGCGCACGCATCCCCTCGGGAACCGGTTCACCGTAAAGGTGCAGACCGTCTCCTGGTTCGAATCGAATCACCAACTGACGAACAATGCCCTGCCGGATACTGCCATCACCGCCATGCACAGCAACATGGATCGCGACCTCATCGTCTCCACCTTTGGCCTGAGGCGAACTTTCGTTAACCACAACACGACCGAGAGCCGCATCGAGCAGCAGATCTGCGCTGTCACGTTTTTTATAGGTGTCATGGAAAGACTTTGAGATAACGACGCCTTCCTCGTCACACATGTACACGCCGGGATAAGGAATCCCGTAGAGAAAGACATCGCCGGGCTCGATGGAATCGTTCAAAATGCCGTACTGTCTGATCACAGCTGAGTCCAGATCGGACAATAGGTGGTACGGGATGTTCTGACGATCAGAGAACTCGCTCAACACCTCCTGATCGTCATAGGAAACGGCGTAGAGAGCAACGTTGTTCTGTTCGAACTTTGAAAATGCATCGCGCAGCTCACCGAGTTGCGTCCAGCAAGGTGGTCACCAGACTGCGGAGCGGTAGAAGACGAGAACCGCTCGTTTGCCAGCACGATGTTCATGAAAACTGATCGGGTTTCCGTTCTGGTCTGGTAACACAAAGTCCGGCAGGCGTTCACCAACTTCAGGACCCGTTGACTGCCCCTCTGGAAGGCCTAACCGCGCGGGATGACCAAGCGGCGCCGGCGCATCAAAGCCCAGCTCATCTCTTTCAACAACCATTGCCTGAGTCTCCCACAGGGAAAGATCGAATCAAACCCCTAGACCCTTGAGGATTTCGTCGAGAAAGGTGGCCACCTGCTCGCTGGCTTCTTCCTGACGATAGGGCAAAGGTGCTTGTTGTCGGTTCGCATTCAAAACCGCGATACCATGGAGCAAAGACCAGACAAGCGTTGCGAATTCGTGTGCATCCCCATCACGGACAAATCCTTCACTTTGACCGACAGCGATGATGTCTGTGAGCGTCTGCAAGGCTGCGAGCGAATCCTCCACCATCTCTGGAAATTTGGCCGCATCATGTTCCATAAACATGACCTGGAAGAGCTCCGGTTGGCTGGCGCCAAAAGCGACGTAGGTCTGACAACCGGAGATAAACCTGTCACGCCAGGCTTCCTGCAGTTTCTCGGTCAGTCGAGCACGCAGTTCCTGAAAGCCATACTGTGCAATCGCAGCGAGCAACGCGTCTTTGTTCGAAAAATGCATGTACGGCGCGTTGTGACTGACACCAGCTTGGACCGCCAGCTTGCGCAGGCTGAGACCCGACATACCTGACTCGGGCAGCATCTCGACTGCCGCTTCAATGAGTTCCCGGCGCAGGTCACCATGGTGGTAGGTTGCGCGTGTTTTTTGTTTTGTGGCCAATATTGACACCAGCAATATTTATATTGACAATGCCAATATTCTACATGAGGAGAGCCAGAATGTCCGAATTAACCAAAGAAGATTTCGACAACCCCTACCTGCAGGGAAATTTCGCGCCAGTCAGTGAAGAAGTGACCGCCAGTGATCTGGAAGTCATCGGAGAGCTACCGAAGGAACTAACCGGGCGTTACCTGCGAAATGGTCCTAATCCTTTCGCAGATGTTGATCTGAGCAAACACCACTGGTTTGTTGGTGCTGGTATGGTTCACGGGCTGCGTTTGAGAGAAGGTAAAGCCGAGTGGTATCGAAACCGCTATGTAGGATCAAAAGAGTTAAGCGACTTTCGTGGTCAGCCAGATATCGCTGGACCTAACTGGAACGATTCAACCGGCGGGCCAAACACCAACGTCGGTGGTTTTGCCGGAAAAACCTGGGCCATGGTTGAAGCCGGTGGCTGCCCTGTAGAACTGACTTATGAACTGGAGACTGTCGGCCGAAACAACTTCGAAGACACTCTGCCCGGTGCTTTCACCGCACATCCAAAAGTTGATCCGATCACTCGAGAAATGCACGCCATGGTTTATGCCTGGCCGCACTGGATGGACCATGTGCAATATGTTGTGGTCGGCACAGACGGCAAAGTACGCAAAACCGTCGACGTTCCCGTGCCAGGCATGACCATGATGCACGACATGTCACTCACCAATGAATATGTCGTGATCTACGACCAGCCGGTTACTGTCGACTTCGACATGGCAATGGCAGGCAGCTTCCCTTTCAAGTGGAATGCTGAGTACGGTAATCGCGTCGGACTGCTTCCAAGAGAAGGTGGCGCCGCAGACATCATCTGGATCGAAGTGCCCATGGGCTACTGCTTCCACCCGATGAATGCGTTCGACAATGACGATGGCAGTGTCACCATTGATCTCTGTAATTATCAATCCATGTTTAACAACGACCTGTTAGGTCCGTTCGGTGATTCGATGGCTCGCCTCGAACGCTGGACACTGAACCCTGCCAAGCGAACCGTAAACACTCAGGTGATTGATGAAACTGCCAATGAGTTTCCGCGCCACCGTCACGATGTTGGTAACCAGCCTTATCGCTATGGTTACTGCGCCTCTCCAAGCCCCATCCCCAGCGAAGCCTGGCCGACACTGAAGCACGATCTGAAGACTGGTGAGCGCACGGTGTTCGATCACGGCGCTGGCCGCGCGGCGGGCGAACCGGTATTTGTTGCAAAAGACAACTCCGATGCAGAAGACGCAGGCTATCTCATCACGTTTGTGCACGATCTGGGCAAGCAGAGTGCTGAGTTTGTTGTCATGGACGCAGAAGATTTCGATCGAGGCTACGTCGCACAGGTGAAATTGCCGCAACGCATCCCGTTCGGCTTCCACGGCAATTGGGTAAGCGACAAGAGCGTCCCACCGGCATAGTTTCCATAGACTATACTGGGCGCATGTTTGACCCATTGTCACAGGCATTCGCCCAGGACCCCTATTCAGTCTATGACCGGCTCCGGCAGTCGCCCGAGCCGGTTTTTCTTGGCGCCATGAATTGCCACCTGCTCTCACGCTATGAAGATGTGGAAAGCACCGCGCGTAATCCCGTCATGGTGCGCTCTCTTCAAGCGTTCGCCGATGACAAAACGATCGCGGAACAACAGAGGCAGGCGAACTTTCACGACATGCCGAACCACGAGCAGTTTGTTCAGTTCAGCATGCTGGAGCGAGATGGTGAGGTTCATCGTCGCATGCGCATGGTGGTGCTACGAGCGTTTTCGAAAGCCTTCATCGAAAAACATCGCAGCATGGTGCAGAACTATGTCAATGGCCTGCTTGATCAAGTCTTGCAATATCGAGACATTGAGTTCGTCGAGGATCTTGCCGCCCAGCTACCGGGCCACATCATCGGAAAAATTCTTGGCGTGCCGGATGAGGACTGCCCGCTCTTGAGAGTCTGGTCTGAAGAGATCGTGCAATACTTCGATGCAGATCGGACGCCCGAAAATAAAGCCAGGGCTGAATCCGCAACCAGAAATTTTTACACCTATCTGATCGACCAGATCGATCAAAGACGTAAAACGCCGACGGGTGACCTGCTGACTACCTTAGTTCAGGCAGAGAAGAACGGTGAGCTCAGCGAAACAGAGCTTGTCTCCACCAGCTTGCTCATTCTCGCTGGAGGCCACGGTTCCACCATCGATGTGCTGGGCACCGGCATGCTGGCTTTACTGAGGAATCCTGAAACACTAAAGCATCTTCGAGGAAACCCCAACCTGATGGGCACGGCGGTGCAGGAGATGTTTCGCTATGACGCACCCCTGCCCTTTTTCCACCGTTACGCCAGTGAAGATGTGACCGTCATGGGTCAAGACTTTCCAAAAGGCACCAAGTTCGGTCTGCTCTATGGTTCCGCCAATAGAGACTCGGAAGCTTTTCCTGACGCTCACCAATTCAGGGCAGATCGGTTTCCCAACCGCCATGTGGCTTTCGGCCGAGGCGCCCATCTGTGTCTCGGCAACAATCTGGCCAGACTCAATCTGGATATCATTTTCTCGACGCTGCTACAGCGCGTCGCGAGCTTCGAACTCCGTGATTCTGAGCCCCAATTCAGAACCGGTCTTTCCAGCCGCGGCCTGGTTTCGCTGCCCCTTCGCTTGAGACCTGCATAACGATATATACCGCGCAACAACGCAGCCTTGGCCTATTTGCGCGAAACAGTCAGTTGTGATTTTATCCGTCTTCCTATTTCTCTATTGAGCACATTTGAGGGAGTAACATGCAGACTCACGACAAGTTCTATATCAACGGGCAGTGGGCTACGCCACATGGCTCAGACACACTCCAGGTCATTGACCCATCTACAGAAGAAGTCTGCGGTGAAGTCCCCAGCGGAAACGACCAGGATGTCAACGATGCTGTTGCCGCGGCCAAAGAGGCCTTCAAAACCTGGGGCCAGAGCAGCGCGGCAGAAAGATCCGAGCTCATCAAGAAACTCTCCGATCTGGTGACTGCCAACATGCAGAAGATCGGCGAACTCTGCGCACTTGAACTGGGCACACCCCTACAAACCAGTATTGCCGTGCACGGCGGGATGGGTGTCGGCGTAGTCAGCTCATACGTCGACGTGCCATTCGACATGGAAAAAGAGGAACAACTGGGTAACTCAGTGGTCATCAAGGAACCGGTTGGCGTTTGCGCATTCATCACCCCATGGAACTTCCCGCTTCACCAGATTGTGGCCAAGGTCATGCCCGCACTGGCCGCTGGCTGTACGATGCTGTTGAAACCAAGCTCCGATACACCACTCACCGCATACTACTTCGCAGAACTCGTGCATGAAGCAGGATTCCCACCCGGCGTGTTCAACCTGGTGACAGGACCTGGCCGCACCGTTGGTGAGACGATGAGCACTCACCCGGACGTCGACATGGTCTCTCTCACCGGTTCAACAGAGGCAGGTCGCCGCGTCATGGCACTGGCGTCTGAAACCGTTAAGCGAGTAGGTCTGGAATTGGGCGGTAAGTCAGCATCTGTCGTTCTGGACGATGCTGATGTGGCGAAAGCCGCGGGCGCAGCTGGCGGTAGTATCTGCATGAACAGCGGTCAAGTTTGTGCCGCACTGTCCCGCCTGATTGTGCCACGCGACAAGCAGGATGAAGCCGTGGCCGCTGCCAAAGCCGCCGCAGAATCCGTGAAGGTCGGCGGCGCCTTTGAAGAAGGTGTCGTTATGGGCCCTGTCGCATCGAAAGCACAGCTGGATTCAGTGGTTGGCTACATCCAGCAAGGTATCGATGAAGGAGCAACCCTTGTGACTGGCGGCACCACACCACCGGAAGGTCGAAATACTGGTTACTTCGTACAACCTACGATCTTCTCTGACGTGAAGAACGACATGGTGATCGCCCAGGACGAAATCTTCGGCCCGGTGCTCGCGATCATTCCTTACGACACTGAAGAAGAAGCCATTGAGATCGCGAACGACAGCATTTTTGGTCTGTCCGGCGCGGTCTGGTCCGGTGACGATGAACGGGCGAAGCGCGTTGCCAAGCAAATCCGAACAGGTCAGGTATCCGTAAACGGCGGTGGCTTTAACGTCAACGCACCGTTTGGCGGCTACAAACAGTCTGGTATCGGTCGGGAACTTGGACCTCACGGTCTGACAGAGTTCACCGAAATGAAAGCGATGCAGATGTAAGACTGACGGCACACCACAAGGGCCCTGCTTGCAGGGCCTTTTTGTTTCCGAACAACAAGCAAAAAACACATGAATCAACAACCTTTAACCGGCATCACCGTTCTCGACTTTGGCCAGGTCTATAATGGCCCCTACTGCGGTTTTCTGCTGGCACAGGCCGGTGCCAGGGTCATCAAAATTGAATCACTGATCGGTGAAACTTTGCGGGCGAGAGGTCGAGCCACCGCTTCCAGCTATCCGTTTTCCAATCTCAATGCCAACAAAGAATGCATCACACTGAACATCAAGACCGAGGAAGCCCAGGACATCATCAAAAAGCTGGCGACCAAAGCGGATGTACTGCTGCAAAACTTTGCACCAGGAACCATGGAAAAGTATGGCCTGGGATCAGAAGCCCTGCGTGCCGTGAACCCACAACTGATCTATGCCATGGGCACCGGATACGGATCCCTTGACGGCCCCTACAAAGACTTTCTGGGCATGGACATCACACTACAGGCAATGTCCGGCGTCATGTCGGTCACCGGGGAAGAAGGCGGACCACCACTGAAGACACCGTCAGCGTTTATCGATTTCCTCGCTGGCGTGCACCTTTATAGCGGCATCGTGACGGCTCTGGTGGGTCGCTCGCAAACCGGAGAAGGCGCCACCGTTGACATCTCTATGCAGGATTGCGCCTTCCCTACCCTGTCGACCGTTATCGGCTCTTACTACAGCGTGGGTCACGAACTTCCTCGCGCCGGCAGCCGTCACCCGGCCAAAGCACTATCACCCTATAACGTCTACGAAGCAAAAGACGGCCACGTTGCCATCATCTGTATCAGGGAAGGTCACTGGCGAAAAATGTGCCATGCCATGGGTAAACCGGAACTTGCCGATGACGAACGTTATATCAACATGACAATGCGCAGCATCCATATTGATGAGGTCGACGAACTCGTGAACAGCTGGAGCCGCGAACTCAGCCGAGAGGACATATTCAAGATCGCACAGGACAATGGCGTGATCTGTGCGCCTGTACAGACGATTCCTGAAACACTGGCTGATCGACACATGCACGCGAGGCGGTCTCTTCAGGTCCGGGAGCATCCTGATATCGGAGAGATTTCACAGTTCCAGACTCCGATTCGCTTTAAGGACATTGATCCACCTGAATTAAGCGATGTGCACGACCTGGGTGAAGATACAGAAGATGTACTTTCAGAATTTCTGGCGCTCAGCCGTGAAGAACTTGAGACACTTAGAACGAAAAAGGCCATTGCCTGATCAGGCCGTGTATAGTCACGAACATGAATAAACAGCCACACAAGATTGAGGGAGCAAAGCCATGATAGATTTTGAAATTCCAGAAGAGGTACGCGCGATACGCAACAAGGTCCGAACCTTTGTACAGGAAGAGTGTATTCCTGCAGAGCAGGACTGCACTGAAGATAATTTTGACTCTGTGCTCACCGAGCTCAGGGGAAAAGCAAGATCTCAGGGTCTGTGGTGTCCGTTTGTTCCTGAAGAACACGGCGGAATGGGTCTAAGGCCGCTTGCCAACGCCTTGGTGCAGATGGAATTGGGTGAAAGCTTTCTCGGCGCACTTTCCCTGAATACTCAGGGTCCAGATGACGCCACCATGCTGACGCTACTAGAACATGGCACGGATGATCAGAAAGAAAGATTCCTGAAACCCCTGCTCAATGGCGAAAAACGCATCTGCTACTCCATGACGGAGAAAGCCGCTGGGGCTGATGCCACCGGCATGCAGACCAAAGCAGAACTGGACGGTGATGAGTGGGTATTGAATGGCGAAAAGTGGTTCAGCTCTTCAGCGTCCGTTGCAGACATTGCCGTTGTCATGGCGAAAACAGATCCGGACGCACCGCGCCATGAGCAGTATTCAACCTTCATCGTTGAACTGCCTAACCCGGGGTATCAGATTCTGCGCAACATCGAGACCATGCAACCGCACTCGCCGCTCGGACTGAAACTGGGTGGCTCTCATTCAGAAATCAACATTGAAAACCTGCGCGTGCCGAGAGAAAACATCCTCGGCGGGCGCGGCCAGGGTTTCAACATGGGCCAGCATCGTTTGGCTTACGGCCGCCTGCGTCACGGTATGCACAACGTTGCCATGGCGCAACGTGCACTCGATCTTGCCGCAGAACATGTATCCAATCGATCCACGTTTGGTAAACGACTTGCCGATCGCCAGGGCGTGCGATGGATGATGGCTGATTGTGCAGCTGAAATTTACAAAGCGCGTTTGATGCTATTGCACATCGCCTACAAAGCAGAGAACGGCATGGATCTGAGGCAGGAAAACGGCATCGCAAAAGTCTTCCTGGCGAATATGGTGCATCAAGTTGTCGACACAGCAATTCAGCTGCACGGTGCACTGGGTTATAGTCATGACACGCCACTGGCGCGATGGTACACAGGCATCCGGTCGCAACGTCTGGTGGACGGGCCTGATGAAGTCCATCGCTGGAGAACCGGCGCAAACGTCATTCGCGCTTACGAGAAATACGGCACCACCGCCTCAGCCTGTGGCGGAGAACTGTTCGAATAAGTCAGGCTCTACTTTGCCCGGGATATCTGGGTGTGTTGATATAAGTCGCGATCCAGTGGATCGCGACAATCAGCAAAAAATCTCCAAACATCATGTAGTTTCTGGACAAACCCACACCACCGAGAAACGCCAATAAGCACCACTGCCATTTCCATCGCAATGTAAAGTAATGCATCAGGCCAAAAACAAGGTTTGATGCGACCACAGCAGTTCGAAAATCCAAACCGATATCGGTCAGCCAGGACGGCAAGGCGATTCTGAACACCCACTCTTCCCAGGCAGCAACCCCTAACAGATAGAGTGCCCAACCCATTTGCCGAGCATCTAAACTGCGCTCTCGGACAAATTGATACCCAAACATGGCACCAAAAATAAGGCACCCGCCAAGCAGATAGGTAGAAGGATCGGCGAGCGCTGGCTGGAGTGAGGGCTTCAGAAGAACAAACGTCGCGGGCAGTGACAGGAAGGCGAAACCAAGCAAGACACCGGGCAAACCATGCCGGAGCAACACACTCGTAAAGCTGTTCAGCGCTTTACCCGTAAAATCCGGCAATCTCTGCAGTCGCCGTTGCGGCGTTTCTGAAAGCAATTAGATAACCAGTTTTCTGACCCGCTGCTCTGCGTTATCCAGCAGCCACGGTAATAGCGTTGTCATGGCGTTACGGACATATTCGCGTTTGAAGTCGTGCAAGGCGACATAACCCTTCATCCACAGAAGAATCGCCGACCAGCCGGTTGAAGTCATTGATCTGGCGATAAACTCGGTATCAACACCCGCATCCATTTCTCCGGATTCAAGCATTTCATTCAACATTTCCCGCTGCTGCTCGAGCGCAGTACCAAGCAGTGCCCGAACGATCGGGTCTGACTGTTCACCGGCAAACAACATCTTAGCCATCGCCTCCGCATAGCGCGGTGTATCAACAATCTGATCCGCAATCGCTTCGGCATTGGCAATGCAACGATCCACACCCCTCACACCGGTTCCAACTACCGCCTCATTGAGTCCCGCCAGCAAATCCTGAAGGGCGGCCAGAATCAGCGTGTCTTTGCTTTGGTAGAGATTGTAGAGCGTAGATGTTGATACGTTGGCTTCTACGGCCAAGTCACGCATATTCAGACCCTCATAGCCGAGCCGTGACAACTGATCCCGTGCGCTCTGGAGAATGCGTTCCCGGCGCTCCTTCTGCGCCAACGTAAAAGTTTTCATCGCCCTATTCTACATATAATTGCTCAGGACCCAGTATGACGTTTCCCTGCCCAACGCAGCCGATGCTCATAGACTCAACATTGAGCACGCCTGAAAGGTGGCGTTCAATTCGACAAGGGCATTGGTCCCGATGCAATGCTTGCAAGCGCAGGATGTGCAGGATGTAAAAGACGGTGTGTTTCTACCGTTTAGACATGCCGAACCCAAGACTAAATGTCGCCCGGCAGGTACTCAAAGCACGATATTTCATCGAACCGCTTTACCAATTTAATGGGCTGCATTATATTTACACCATGAAGATATTACGCACTCCTGACGAGAGATACGCCGGCCTCGCCGACTATCCGTTTAATCCGAACTACACCATGATCAAGACTGCTGACGGCAGCGAGCTGCGCATCCACCATCTGGATGAGGGTCCAGAAGACGGCCCGATTGTCCTGTGCATGCATGGCCAGCCCGTTTGGAGTTATCTCTACAGAAAGGTGATTCCGCATCTGACAGCCGCAGGGATGAGAGTCATTGCGCCTGATCTCGTCGGTTACGGCAAATCCGATAAACCTGCCGCCCTAGAGGACTACAGCTATGAAAACCAGGTTGCCTGGATGGGCGACTGGCTGGAAAACAATGATTTCAATGGCATCACTTTTTTTGGTCAGGACTGGGGCGGTCTGATAGGGCTACGTCTGGTGGTTAATCACTCAGAGCGTTTCGAACGAGTGGTGATTTCGAATACTGGCCTTCCCTACAACCCTAATGTTGCTGATGACGTCGTGAAAAAAATTGAAGACTTTCGCGCAAACGCGCCAACGCCGAGCATCATTGAGATGCAGAAAGCACTGAGCGCCATGGCAGACAGCGACCCTGCTCAAAAATTTGCTTACTGGCAGAAGTTTTGTTGGGAAACGGAGAACCTGCCGGTTGGCTTCATGATGTCCATGATGCTGGAGCAACCAGCCGCGCCGATGCAGGCCTTCAAATTCCTGCTACACAACCTGGGTATGACCAACCCTTTGCCTACAGACGTCGCAAAGGCTTATGAAGCACCCTTCCCTGACCCGAGTTACAAGATGGGTCCGCGCGCGATGCCAAGTCAGGTACCGATGCTGCCAACATCTCCATCCTTGGAGGCTCAGGGAAAAGCGTGGGAATTCTTCAGTCAGTTTGAAAAGCCGTTCCTTTGTGCCTTCTCAGACAATGACCCGGTGACGAGAAATGCACAGGCAGACTTCCTCAGCAAAGTCCCGGGCACCAAAGGTTTACCGCACACCACCATCAAAGGCGGCGGTCACTTCGTGCAGGAAATGGCACCTGACCAGGTTGCCAAGGTGATTGTCGAACTGATTCACTCAACCTGAGCAGGTTCTGACGCAGGTAACACACGCGCTGCCGTCAAGAGGATAGCGCTCACCACCACTTCTACGGCGATCATTGGCACCGCCAAGGCCGCATCATGTACCACCCAGGCTAACACCCGGCCAAGGGCCGTAAAAGACAACAGCATAATGGGTGGGTAGAACCAGGTCCTGTGGCTGGTATAGATCCCGAGAAACATGCAGATCGACATCGCCAGAAAGTAACCGGACATATCGCCGATCTGAGAGCTGAGCCCGATTCCCGTAGAAAGCTCGAACCCAAATTCAGGTGCAATACCCGCAGGGTCCACCACCCAGCGAACGCCCATCGAAAAAAACAAAAGTGCGGGCAATCCTGCCAGTATCTTGAGAGTTAACTTCATAGCAATCGCTCCTGTCAGCGTTTTCCAGGTATTCGGTGTTCTTCTGGGAGCTGGCAGATTCGATTCATTCTTGTTGTGCTGCCGTCTGCATACTCCCAGACCAGTTGATCTCCGTCCGGATATCTTTTGACCACGACCGGCCCCCAGCCAAAAACATGGAAGTCGAGCACACCTTCGTTCCAGATCATGCTGGCGGAAGTTCTCGGACAATACTCTTTGTCACCAAGAGTAAAGACGACCCGCCCTTCTGTGTCATCTGTATTTAATCCAGCCGTACTGTTCGGCCCATAGTCATGAATGATACCTGCAGCCGTCACCACGACCCTGTTTCCGCACTGCTCTACCCGCTCTACATGTCCAATCTTGCCGGATTCTGCCTGCCACAGTCCTCGGATGTCGGAAGCGCCCTGCGGCAGAGGCTCCGTGCAATCACGCAGTATCGGCAGAGGAAACTGCTCATAACGACAACCCGGCGTATTCCCCTTGGCAATGTCCTTAGCCATCAGGCCGCCACCATTGAGAACCGGCAGATCACAGTAATCCAGGACACTGCCATCGCCCGCAAGCGTCGCTGGATCCGTAGTCAGCGGCGGTCTTTCTGAAAAGAACATCAACCAGAAAACGCTGATCATAAGAACCACCAGCCCACCAAAAAAAACAAGCAAAAACCTTGTCATCAGTTCGGCCAATGAATGAAGTCGTCGCCTTCCTCATATTGTTCTGCCAGCGACTTATCGACCATCACGGTCATCTCCGTGCGGTGAGAATACAGTGGAGGTCTGGCAGCAGCTTTATGAGCAGCAAGCAGCGCCTGGAGTTCTGACAACCTCTCGGGCTCATCTTCCACAAGATTGTTTTGCTCCGTAGGATCAACCGCCAGATTAAACAGGTACGCGTCTCCGGCTGGTGTCAACTGCAGCTTCCAGTTCTGATGACGCACGACGCGATAAGGTCCGCTCTGCCAGAACAAAGTATCTCGGCCCAGCGTTTCCTGCTCACCCATAGCAACTGGCAGCAGGTTCACACCATCGATCTCGACACCCTCAGGAAGCTCTGCGCCCGCCGCCGCGGCGATGGTCGGTAGTACATCAATATGCGCAACCGGTTCATTAATCTGAACGCCAGGCGCGATTTTACCGGGCCATTTCACGAAGTTGGGCACACGCAGACCACCTTCAAAATTGGTCAACTTCCAGCCTCTAAACGGCGCGTTAACCTCGGGTAAACCAATATAGCCAGCGCCGCCATTGTCGCTTGAGAACATCACAACGGTGTTATCGGCCAACCCTTCTTCCTCAAGAACTTCATTGATTCTTCCAACACTTCGGTCGACCGCACGGATCATCGCTGCATAGACACGAAGCCTATGAGGCTTGATATCACCGACCGCCTCGTAATCTTCACGGGTTGCCTGAATCGGGGTATGCGGCCCCCAGTGCGCAAGATAAAGAAAGAAAGGACGGTTCTTGTTGGCCTTGATGACTTTAATCGCTTCATCGGTCCAGTAATCAGTGAGATAACCACCTGGCTCAAACATGTCGTCACTTGTCGCGTTGTTAAACGATGCGGCATACCTCATGCCCGACCAGAGAAACAGATCGATCGGATCAAAATCCAGCTTAGCGTTCACAACGCCAGGGTCGTCCTCAGGCAGATACAAACCACTTGCCATTAGGAGGCTGTCATCGAAGCCCTGGTCGTTGGGTGCAAACCCTGGTGAGCGACCGAGATGCCATTTACCGATATGTGCGGTGTAGTAACCCTCTTCTTTCAGAAGTTCCGCAATGGTGACTTCTTCTGTTGGTAGCCCCTGCTCCTCGTAAGGCAGCGTGTGCTCATCTGCATTCACATTTAAGCGACTGGAAGGCAAACCGTTGTCCAATGCATCCATCACAAAGCCGACAATGGGCTGCATACCTTCAGGTGTTGGCGTGAATTCAAAGCCCGTTCGCGTAGGATACCGGCCAGTCAGAATCATTGCCCTGGATGGCGCGCAGGTGGCATTGCCGGCATAGGATTGTGCAAACACAACGCCGTCTGCCGCCATTTGATCAATGCTTGGTGTTTTGACCTGCCCATCTGCAACACCACCGCCAAAGGTAGATATATCGTTGTAGCCTAAATCATCTGCCAGTATGTAGATGATGTTTGGCGGTCTATCTCCGTCCAACGCAACCTCAGGCCCCCTTGGCCAGACAATTTCACGGTTCTCCGCGATGGGTGTCTGATTCGCTCGATTTTTTGCCATAGCAAGGATCAGCTCGACTCGGTACAACCACGCGAGCGAACCAAGGACGACCAATGAGATCGCCAGAACAATGAGGACTTTTTTCATCTCAAGTATTAATCGCTTTATCGAAGGCGGGTCGAGCAGCAACGCGTGCGACGTAGTCTTTAAGGTTTGTCATGTCGTCAGTAACACAGCCAAGACGATTACTCATAAAACAGGCATGGCCGAGCATGATGTCGGCGGCAGAAAAGTCTCCAATCAGATATTCGCGACCTTCGAGAGCTTCGTTTACCGGGGCCAAAGCTTTGGTCAACAGTTTTTGTGCCTGACCGAGTGCCGTTTCGTCACGTCTATCTGGCGGCAACAAAATGGTCTGAACAACAATGGTGTTCACCGGCGGCATGACCATACCCTCGCAGTAGTGAAACCACTGCAGATACTCCGGAAAGAGTGGCGAATCAACCTTCGGTTTCAAACCACCATCTTCGTGACGAGCGAGAATGTACTCAACAATAGCGCCTGATTCGTAAATACTGACGTCGCCATCATCAAGCACCGGAACCCGACCCAGTGGGTGGCGTGCACGGTGCTCATCGGACTTGAGATCCTGAGGACTGAAGTCCATGCGGTTCAACTCATAAGGCAGTTTCAGCTCTTCCAGCAACCACATAATGCGACTGGCTCTCGAGTTAGGCGCGAAGTGAAGTTTCAACATAGTATTCTTCTTTAGTTCATTAATAATGTATGACATTATTAATTGGTTTGAAGTACGGATGCAACTCGTGGCAGTCATCGCAAAATCAGGCCAACAAGCTCGAAGCCTAAACACCCAAACAGCCCTTATGGAAGCCGCTGAAAAACTCGCCGCTCAGAACGGCCTGGCAGGCATCTCAATAAAGGACATTGTGAGACAGGCCAGGCAAAAAAATGAGTCCGCCCTGCAATACCACTTCAAAAACCTGAGGGGACTGATTCACGCAATCAACGAGAAGCGCAGTCTTCAGATTCACGAGAAGCGCGCCGAACTGCTTGAGGCGCTGATGTCCCACGATGAGTCGCCCGATGTCGCAGATCTTTGCCGGTTGATGATTATGCCGTCTTTTCTGCTCGGCCAGGACGACCCCAAGTTTCGACAATACATTGCGGGGTTCGGCCACGAAATCGCCCTGGCGCCGAACTCGGCGTTCGACCTGGTTAAACGTGCCGGCGGCGGCGGTGAAAGCGGCCAGAAGATGGGGGAACTGCTTAGGAGCGCCCTGCCGCACCTGGACGATGAAGCCTTTGTCTCACGAATGGATCAGGCATCTCGGCTTTGCGCCCTTTCAATGGCAAATCAAGCAAAACAACCAAGCGCCTTCCAGGGCAAATCTGCGGACCTGTTTGTCTGCAATCTGATCGATGCGTTAATAGGCTTGTTATCCGCACCGGAATCTGAGCAGACAAAAAAACTGAGGCGTAAACGGTAAGCTCGTCTCCACCACCCTAGAAAGCGCGTGTTCCAACCAACCTGTCACCAGAGCACATAGGTCCACGTCAACCACTCCGGTTGTTCTGAACACGTCATCTTGCGCAAGCGCTTTAGGATTCGAAGCCGCGTCGGTTACTCAAAGATGGTTTGAAGCCACTCGATTTATGCATGACTGAGCGCCTGCTCAAGGTCTTCGATGATGTCATCTTGATGCTCAATACCTATACACAGTCGAATCATTCCAGCAGTGACCCCTGCGGCTAACTGCTCTTCTTCTGTCATCTGCCTGTGTGTTGTTGAAGCCGGATGACAGGCGAGAGACTTGGCATCCCCGATGTTAACCAGCCGTTTGAACAGCTTCAGCGCATCGTAAAACTTCACGGCCGAATCAAACCCGTCTTTGATTTCAAACGTCAGCAGTGAAGCTGGGTTTCCATCACAGTACTTCTGAGCAAGCGAATGGTAGTGATCGTCGGCCAATCCCGCAAAATTCACTTTCGAAACTTTATCGTGGTTCTGCAAGTAGCTGGCAACAACATGGGCATTGCTGCAATGACGTTCCATTCTAAGCGCGAGGGTTTCCAGCCCCTGAAGAATCTGGAAGGAATTAAAGGGCGAAAGTGCTGAACCGGTGTTTCTAAGCGGCACGGTTCGGGCTCTGCCAATATAGGCTGCAGGTCCAAGTGCCTCGGTGTAAACCACTCCGTGATAGGAAGCTTCCGGTTCCGTCATCATGGGAAATTTTTCCGGATAGTCGGCCCAGGGGAAGTTACCCGAGTCGACGATCACACCGCCAAGAGAGGTGCCATGGCCTCCCATGTACTTGGTCATGGAATGGACGACGATATCCGCACCATAGCTGATCGGCTTGATCAAGATTGGCGTAGCGACCGTATTATCGACAATCAATGGCACACCTTTCTCGTGGGCGGCATTTGCCAGGGCTTCAATATCGACAACGTTTCCCGCAGGGTTACCGATGGACTCACAGAATACAGCGCGGGTTTTGTCATCAATCAGTTTGCCGATCGCCTCCGCAGAGTCATTTTCCGCGAAACGCACTTCAACCCCCTGGTTAGGGAACATGTGCGCAAACAGCGTATACGTGCCGCCATAAAGCTGAGGCGTGGCAACGACATTGGTACCCACCGATGTGATGTTTTGAATGGCGTAAGTAATCGCCGCACTGCCAGCGCTCAAAGCGAGCGCGCCGACGCCCCCTTCGAGATCAGCAACCCGCTGCTCAAGGACGTCCGTAGTCGGATTCATGATCCGTGTATAGATGTTGCCAGGGACGGCAAGATTAAAAAGGTCAGCGCCATGCTGAGCACTGTCGAATTCGTAGGCGACCGTCTGATAGATCGGTGTGGCTACTGCGTGGGTCGTCGGCTCAGTTTCGTAGCCGGAATGGATCAGTTTAGTCTCATCTTTCATCGATTACCCCAGGGCTGGTACAGCTTCAAAGAAGCTGCACCATATCTGGGTCACCCATAGATGTGAAGGCTTTAGAACTCCTCGTCTTCCGTCACGCTGCGGGCACAGTTTTTAGGCTGGCTCTTGGCGATCAGCGAACTTTCCATCGTGTTGGAACCGGAGAACAGCAGTGGCAGCGCGAGACTGGCACCAATCAAGGTATAAATAATAGTCATTTTGGTAGTCCGTATCGATTAACTGCGCTTATTTACGCACTGCACAATAACCTGGATCACAGCAATTATTCCGTACAGGAACTATCTAGAGAATATCTGGGGAAAGCAGCCATTTAGCGCAATAACCTCAACACCTGGTCTCAGAGAACATAGGGGTGGTAGCATCAAACAAAAAGAGGGGAATCAGGCCATATGTCTGCAATCGGTCAATCGATCCTGCGCAAGGAGGATGTTCGTTTTGTTACTGGTCGAGGCCGGTACACAGATGACCTTCAGTTACCGGGCCAATGCCACGCGGTGTTTGTCCGCTCGCCCCTCGCTCACGCAAAAATCCTCAGGATTGATACGTCGGCTGCCGCCGATATGCCGGGCGTGCAACGCATCCTGACTGGCGCCGATTACAGCAAGACTGAACTGGGCACACTGATGTGTGGCTGGATGATTCACTCCAAAGACGGCAGTGAAATGAAAGCCGGCGCCCACCCGCCGCTTGCGACAGAAAAAGCAAGATATGTGGGTGATCCTGTTGCTGTGGTTATTGCCGACACCAAACAAATGGCACGCGATGCGGCTGAAATGGTGCTTGTGGATTATGAAGATCTGCCGGTCGTCGCCCGTGCGAGCGATGCGGCCGTTCATGCCACGGCGGTTCACGATGACATTCCGGACAACATTGCTTATGACTGGGAACTCGGCGACGCCGCTGCGGTTGAGTCCGCGTTCAATGACGCGGCCCACCGGGTTGAACTTGAACTCCATAACAATCGACTCGCGCCCAATGCCATGGAGCCTCGCGCTCTAAACGCTAACTGGGACGAGCGCGATGATCGATACACGCTGTACATTACTTCACAGAATCCTCATGGCCTGCGCATGACGCTTGCTGCCGTCATCGGACTGGCACCGGAGCACCGTTTACGTGTCATTTCCGAAGATGTGGGCGGCGGCTTCGGTTCCAAAGCGTTTAACTACAGCGAAGAAGTGGTGTGCACCTGGGCCAGCAAACTGATCGGACGTCCCATCAAGTGGGCAGCGGATCGCACCGAAGCCCTCCTAACAGATGCGCACGGCCGCGACCAGGTTGTCAAAGCAGAAATGTCCTTGGATTCAGACCACAAGGTCACCGGATTAAGAGTCGCCATCACCGCAAACATGGGTGCCTATCTGTCGACCTTTGGCTCGCTGATCCCTACTTACATGTGTGGCCCCCTGCTCTCTGGCCAATACACCATTCCCGCGATCTACAACGAGGTCAAAGCGGTCTATACCAACACAACGCCGGTAGATGCCTATCGCGGCGCAGGCAGACCTGAAGCTGCTTTCATTATTGAACGCCTTATGGATGTGGCAGCACGGCAGATCGGTATCGACCCTGCAGAACTACGAAGAAAAAATTTCGTTCGGGAGTTCCCTTATCAAACTCCTGTCATTTCCTGTTACGACGCAGGCGATTATGACCTTGGCCTTAACACAGCCCTGGAAATGATTGATTACGACAACTTTCCAGCACGACGGCAAGCCGCCAAAGAAAAAGGTTTGCTGCGTGGTATCGGCATCGCCACGTGGATTGAAGCCGCCGGTATTGGCCCGTCGAAAAAACTGGGGGAATTAGGATCCGGCGCCGGTCTCTGGGAGTCCGCGCAGGTTCGAGTGAACCCAACAGGCTCTGTGGAGATCCTGACGGGATCACACTCCCATGGCCAGGGTCACGAAACGACATTTGCACAACTGGTCGCGGACAAATTCGGCATCGATATCGACAGTATCGACATCATTCATGGCGATACGGACAAAGTTCAGTTCGGTATGGGGACCTTCGGCTCACGCAGTGGCCCTGTTGGCATGTCGGCACTCTCTATGGGTTGCGACAAAATCATCGAGAAAGGTAAACGAATCGCAGCCTTCAATATGGATGTTGCACCAGAGTCTGTTGAATTCGAAGAAGGCGAATTTTTCAGTCCCGGCAGCAACACGCGAATGGCTTTCGCGGAAGTGGCGCTGGCCGCTTATGTGGCGCAGTCCTTTCCTACCGATGAAATGGAACCTGGTCTCAAAGCGGACGCCTTCTTTGACCCACCGGACTTCACCTTTCCCGCCGGCTGCCATATCTGCGAAATAGAAATCGACCCGGAAACCGGATCCAGAAGCATCGTGGACTTTGTCGCGGTGGATGACTTTGGCACCGTCATCAATCCGATGATTGTGCACGGCCAGATGCATGGCGGTATTGCCCAGGGTATCGGGCAAGCGTTATTGGAGCATGCGATTTACGATGATGAAGGCCAGTTGTTGACTGGTTCTTTTATGGATTACTGCATGCCAAGGGCCGATGATCTGCCTTCTTTTGAAACGGCTTTCATTGACACCAAAACACCCAATAACCCGCTCGGTATGAAAGGTTGCGGTGAAGCTGGCGCCATCGGTGCACCACCGGCGGTGATTGGCGCCATCTGCAATGCCCTCGATATCGACCACATGGATATGCCGGCCACACCTCTCGCCATCTGGGAGAAAATTAAACAGCCATGAGCCGGAGTAACAGCCATGAGCGGGAGTAGAAAGTAATGAGCATCGTGATCGAAGGCGCCAACATCATTGATGGGACGGGCCGCGAACCTTTCCAGGCGACGGTGACCATCGACAACGACAGAATCACATCTGTAGGTGAAGGCGGTGGCAGCAACGAAGACGAGCGGATTGATGCTTCTGGCCTGACGCTGATGCCCGGGTTGATCGATGCTCACTGTCACATGACTTTCGATGAACCATCTTCAAACGACGAATTGTTTTTCCACCGCCGGGAAGGACTCGCCGCCATCATCGCAGCCCAGAACGTTAAGAAATTACTCAACGCAGGCGTGACTGCCTTTGTTGATCCGGATTGCATATTTGACGTCGGTGTTGACCTGAGAGATGCCATCGAAGCCAACGTGATTCCCGGACCGAGAATGTTGTGCGGTGGCAACGCGCTGTTAACGTCCGTCGGCGGCACTGCTGGCCGGTTGATTCCCGATGAGGGACTGCGTGGCTACGCAAAAATTGTCTCCTCACCGGAAGAAATCCGAACGGAGGTCAGACGACAGATCAAAATAGGCGTCGACTGGATCAAGGTTCATGTCACGGGACTGCTGCCCAGACAGAGTATTCGCGGTGAAATTCAGGCCTGGAGCCTTGATGAGTTAAAGCTCGTCTGCGACACCGCCCACGAGCTGGGCATTCCTGTCATGGGTCACTGCAGGAACGCCGAGAGTATTCGCGATGCCGTACTCGCCGGCATGGATATGTTGTTACACGCCACCTTTATGGATGAACCTACCCTGGAGCTGGTGTGCGAGAAAAAAGTTCCGCTCGTACCCACCTTTACCTTCCAGGCGAATCTCGCCGATTACGGGGAAGCGGTCGGTGCAGACCCAGGTCTCCAGAACGTTTTCCGCAAGGAAATTGAAGAAAGTGCGGTTCAGATTCGCCAGGCCTATGAAGCTGGCGTGCCCGTGCTTTGCGGCACGGAGAGCGGTTTTTCCATCACACCTTATGGCGACTGGCACTACCGCGAGCTGGAAGTGTTCGTCAGGGATATGGGATTCACACCACTCGAAGCCATCACTGCGGCGACCAAAGCCTGCGGTGAGCACGCGGGTTTTAGGGGAGACACCGGCAGCATCGAACCCGGCAAACTGGCGGACCTGATACTGGTCGAGGGTGATCCATCCAAGGACGTCACCCTGCTGGGCAATCCAGACAACATCAAGCGCGTGATGGTCGGCGGCAAAAGCATGCCGCTGGATCCACTACCACCGAGGGAACCCATCAACGGCTGGCGCACCTCGCAATACTCGTCGGGCATACTGACGAAACAACGAGCAAAGGACATCTGACGTGTCTAAACAGCACACCATCTCCGACTACGATGAAGCATCAAAGGCACTGCGTGAAAAAAATCTGAGGCAGGCACTCTACGATGAAGGCTCAGTCATCATGCAGGACGTGCTTGTTAACCTTCACGGGGATGAGCACCGCGCACGTCGCAGCCTGGAGACCCAGGTGTTTCGACGAGATTTTTTCCGCTACTACGAAACCGAGGTCTTCCCCACCACCCTGAAAGAAACCCTCGCGCCTTACATAGAATCTGGCGAGATGGACCTGGTGGATTTTGGCTACCGGGTCATGGTGAACCTCACAGTGGACTTCACCGGTATCGATCGCCCGCTGAAGACACCTGAGGAAACTGCGGACCTGATGGCGCTCACCCAACTGTTTGGGCGGACCGCAACCATGGCCCATGCCACGGTAGATCGCGATGCATTAAGAGCGGAGGCAAGAGAAGCGCTGGATCGGTTTGACGAAACCTACGTTGTGCCCTCCATTGCCTCGCGAACAGAAAAGCTGCAACAACTGAAAGCCGGCGAGATCACTGAAGAAGACCTGCCACGAGATGTTTTGACGGTACTGCTGCGCAACGAAGACAACATCGATATGACGCGGGATATGCTGACGCGGGAAATGGCGTTCTTCACACTGGCAGGTGCCCATACATCCATCCATACCCTCACCCATGCCATGCATGAAATGTTGACCTGGACCAGCGCACATCCCGAGGATCGAAAAAGGATTGATGAAGCCCCCCGGTTCATTCAACGCTGCGTCTTCGAATCCATTCGCCTGCATCCATCCAGCCCGATCGCATCGAGGCGCAGTCTTTGCCCGATGCACATCGAACAACACGACATCGACGAAGGTGACAGCGTCATTATCGATTTGCAGACCGCGAACCGTTCCACCGACATGTTTGGCAGTGACGCCAGCGAATTCAATCCACATCGAGATATTCCGAAAGGACAACAGGGCTACGGACTTTCATTCGGTCGAGGCATGCACGCGTGCCTCGGGTTAAACCTGGCCGCTGGCGTTATGCCACCGGAAGACAAAACCGTCGATCATATGGGTACCGTTGCCTTGATCAGCCAGGTGCTGTTCCAGGCAGGCGTCAGACCGGACCCGGACAAAACCGCAGAAAAAGATACCCGAACCGAACGTGATCTCTGGGGCTATTACCCGGTAAGACTGGGACCTGTATGAAATCTATCCTGATCACCGGTGCCGCAAACGGCATCGGAAAAACCATTGCGGAGCACTGCGGCAAAGCGGGTTATCGAGTCGGCCTTCTGGATCTCAATGAGAAACCGCTTAACGACACCGCAGGTGCGATCGAAAACGCTGTTGTGTTGAAGGCAGATGTCACACGCCCGGAAGACGTCAAAGCTGCCATGGATGAGTTTGGCACCCCAGATACCGTTGTGAATAACGCTGGTATTGTTCGCTTCGGCCCCTTGATCGAACAGTCCATCGAAGACTTCACCACGACCGTTAACATTAACCTTATTGGCACTTATATCGTCGCGCGTGAAGCCGCACACAGAATGAAAGCAGCCGACGGCGGCCACATTATCAATATGTCATCGATCAACAGCGTGACACCCGGTCCAGATGCGGGGGCCTATCCTGCGACCAAAGCGGGCGTGGCACAGATGGCGAGGCAACTGGCGATCGAATTAGGTGACCACAACATTCGCGTCAATGCGATTGCACCGGGCTTCATCGATGCCGGTATGTCTGCACCCATCTATGAAGATGAGAAGGTGCGGAACCAGCGCGCGGGTGCAGTACCCTCCGGCAGACTGGGTACTGCGGAAGACATCGCCAACGCCGTGCTCTACCTGGACAGCGACAATGGCAGCTACATCAACGGTCATGAACTGATCATCGACGGCGGCGTCGTTCACTCTTTATTGGCCCAACTGCCCAGAGACTGATGACCCTGAAGAACCTGATGCTCACGGGTGGTATTAACCACGACTTTGAGGACGCATCACAGGCGTTGTCGGAAGTGCTTGCTGAATCAGGATTCGAATCCACCATTTACCATGATTTCGATGCAGGTCTTGATGCCATTGTAGAAAGCCCAGATCTCGTCACGATGTTCGCCCTGAGGTGGCGCATGCTCGACGATGACAAATACATCCCTCATCGCAAAGCGTGGGCCTACGAAATCAGTGACACTCACCGGGAACTGCTCTCCAACTATATTGCCACCGGTGGCGGGCTACTCGGCCTTCATACGTCTGCCATTTGTTTTGACACCTGGCCGGAGTGGCAGCAGTTACTGGGTGCCAAATGGGTCTGGGGTGAAAGTTTTCATCCTGAACCCGCTGAAATGGAGATCATCAACCTGAACCTCGAGCATCCAGTAACTCAGCGTTGTTCAACGTTCACGCTCATTGATGAGCTCTATCACAATATTGAACCGGTGGATGATGCCGAACCCCTCTTCCAGGCCATCAGCGCAGAAGATGGTTCAACGCAGACACTCGCCTGGTCAAACAGCTTCGGCAAAGGTCGAAGCATTTACAGTGCATTGGCGCATGACCGATTGTCGATCAAAGCACCCGGCCACAGTGCCTTTTTGCAGACTGCTGCGACATGGTGTGCAGGTGAGAGTTTATGAAAGCCATCGAAGAACTATCCGTCCTGGTCACAGGCGGAGGATCCGGCCTCGGAGAAGGTATCGCCCGCTATTACATTGAGCGAGGCGCAAAGGTCACCATCTGCGGTCGCCGCATGGCACCTATAAATGAACTCAGTGAGCAACTGGGCGCACGATGCCGAGGGATACAGGCGGACATCACGGTTGAAGAAGATCGACAGCGTATCGTTAAAGAAGCAGTGGAACACGCCGGACACCTTGACGTACTCGTCAGCAATGCCGGCAATATGGTGCGCGGAAACATCGACACTTTGAAAGCGTCGGATCTGAAAGACATCTTCGACAGCAATGTTATCGCCGGCATGCTGCTCTCCGGGTTGTGCAAACCCGAACTCTCAAAAAATGGCGGTGCGATAATATTCATCGGCAGCATCCATACTCGTCGGGCGTTTCCTGGCGCCTCCGCTTATGCCGCAACCAAAGGTGCCTTGGAAACGCTAACAAGGGTACTCGCCGCTGAACTCGGTGAAGATGGCATCCGGGTTAACTGTGTAGTTCCCGGTGCGGTGCCCACGGAGATTTATCAACGGGCGGGACTGATGAGCGACGAAGAATCCCGAGAGCGTTTAAACGGACTCGCGGGCAGCCATGCACTGGGCCGCATTGGCACCAGCCAGGAAATCGCCGAGGCCGTTGACTACCTTGCCCGCGGCGAATGGACCACCGGGGCGATACTGGATGTTGATGGCGGCTTAGGTCTGGGGCTAACTCGAGACTAGACGATCGCTTTTCGCACCTCAGGAAGCACCCTTTTCGCCAGATACTCCATTCGTGCACTGCCGCTCCCAATGGATTCACCAGGGAACTGCGCCCAGAAATGAACGTCGACAATTTCGGGGTTGTCGTTAATGAGACTGACGAGGCTTTCAACCGCCGCAGCACCGTCCATCAGCGCGTACAGTCCACCTTCGACGGCAGCCGCCGGTGTTTCAAACAGCGGCACCTGATCCGGCGGACCAAAAGCACCCCAGCTGATGTACTGATTGGTTTGATAAAGCACATGATCGCCAATGCGAGCGAGCTCCGCTTCAGGATCCTCAGCAACGATGCTCCAGTTGCCAGCATAGATAGCCCCCTGCTTTCCCTGATTCGCCAGCTGATCTCGATAAATGTCGTGACCGATGCCGCCTGTCGACAGAAAGCCATCGGCAATATTTGCAGCTCTGGCAATGGCAGGTTCAGCCATCCCGCCCATCAACAACCGGGGAATGTTTTCAGGCACGGGTCGAACGGGAAGATGATCGACGCTGAATCGCTTGCCTTGGAAGCTCACAGGCTCCCCAGACCAGGCCTGTCTGATAATCGCTGCACCCTCTTCCATCAGGGACGGTCGGTTTTTCAAACTGCGGCCAAAGTAATTGAACTCGAGTTCCCGGTAGCCAAGGCCCACACCCAGCTCAAAACGACCGCCAGTAAGCAGCGATAAGGTCGCCGCATCTTCAGCCAGCCTGATCGGATCCGCGAGAGGCAGGAGCATGAGGTTAGTACCAATGCGCATCTTTGATGTGCGCTGACCGATGGCAGCAGCAATCACCAGGGGCGATGGCGTGTAACCGTCTTCAACAAAGTGATGTTCCGTCAGCCAGACAGAATCAAAGCCCAGTGTCTCCGCCCAGGCGATCTGATCCAGAGTCGCGGTGTAAAACTTTTCAAAAGGTGCCTGTTGTGGATTTCTGAAGTCATACCAGAGACCAAAGTTCACTTCTCGTGTCATCAGCTGGCCACCCTGTTAAGAAAATTCAACACCTGTTCGGTATAGGCCTCTTCGGCTTCAAAGAAGGGTGCATGACCCACACCCGGCAGAACAACCCGATCACAATTCGGCATGATCTCTGCCGCGGCTTCAGAGATGCCCAGCGGCACAACGCCGTCAGCATCGCCATGAAGGATCAGTCCCGGACAAGACAAAGCCGCAAGTTCTGCCCTTTGATCCGCCCGGGCGAGGTCAGAAAGCGCTGCATCAGCACCGGGCGCCGCTTCAAGCGCAATTTCGTAGCAAAGTTGTTTAACCGAATCATCAACGGGCGCGACGAATACACCCTCATAGTAGAGGCCGTGCAAGACGGTTTCTCGATCTGCGCCAATCGCAGCGACCGTGGCATCCACATCTTCGATTTGACCGCCATGAGGAAAGTCATCGGTCTGTGTATACCTGGGCATGGCACCCGCTGTGGATATCAGTCCAGCACACCGAGCGCCGAGCCTTGATGCTGCATTCAGCACCACAGCGCCACCAAACGACCAGCCGTTCAGCACAACCTGCTCGAGCGCCAGATGCTCAATCAGGTCGGACAGATCTTTACCCTGGCTGGCGACAGAGACATCTGTGAATTGGCTGTCTGATTCACCGCAGCAGCGCTGGTCATAACTGAGGACACCAAAACCCGCCGCACTGACTTTGTCTGCCAGGTTCTGAAACACCCTCGAAGACATACCAAAACCGTGGGAAAGCACCAGGGTTGGCGCGCCTCCTTCACGCAGGTCGTAAAACAGACTGCCATCATCCCGCTGAAAACGAGCCATCTTCACCTCCTCCCTCGCGGACAGCTGCAGACTTGATACGGATCAAGCATTCCCGGCCGCCGAGAAACTAAACTCCACTACATATTTAAAGAAACCGCAAGTGGGCGCAAATACGCTAGCGATGGGGACGGCGTGATCGGGGAAAAACTAGTTTGATCTGCGCCTGCGGATAAATAGCATTGCGGCAACCAGCACCAACAGAAATCCAAACGCGCTAAGTAATATCGTCGACAAATTACGCTTGAACACGACAGCGGCTGTGTTCGACCTGATCTGGTCGACGATATTGAATTCTTCTGGCACAGCCACGACGCCATACTCGACCTCAAAAGCCTTGTAAGCAGCAAGCATTTCAGCCTTCAGTTCCGGCATTTCCCCGGAAAGGTCGCTGGACTCTGCGGGGTCGACACGCACATTAAACAGGCGCCAGACAAAATCCCCGTGCGGTCGGGTGTTTCTCGTCAGCTTGAAGTCGCCTTTGAACAGCGCCGCGTTGCCTGCCACTTCCAGACCGATCTCATCCTCGGCGCCGTAAACGCTTTCAGCATCACCGGTGAGCAAAGGCAACAGGCTTCGACCGTCCATACCTTGAGACTCCACGCCAGCCATTTCCGCAATCGTGGGTGCAACGTCTATCACGAAGTTCAACGCTGAATTGAAGCCCTCAACCCTGGGCACACCCGGACCACTGATCATCATTGGCACCCGGGTACCACCTTCTGTTGCATACATCTTATAGAGAGAGCCAGGCACGGCTGCTGCGCTCGCCCACTCCGTGCCGATCGCTCCCAGGTAACCAATACCACCCGGTTGCTCCATATCGATGTGATAGTCGTTCTGGCTCGCCCACTGCATAAACGCCGCATTCGTTGACGGATCATTAAACTCAGGACCATTGTCCGAGGTGATCACGAATACCGTATTATCAAGCTCACCTTCTGTCTCAAGGTAATCAACCAGTTGGCCGATGTAGTGGTCCATCGCCTCAATCATGCCGGCATTCACCATCATCGATGTCTCGTAGTGCTGCTTCTCTTCTTCACTCAGAGATTCCCAACTGCGCAGACTGGGATGCGGCACAGGAGGCGCAGCATTTTCAGGCACTAAGCCGAGCGCCTTCGCCCGCTCAAATCGCTGGTCTCGCAGCAGGTCCCAACCGTCAGAAAATACACCTTCATACCGATCGATGAATGCTTGCGGCGCCTGAATCGGAATATGGATCGCCTGAAAGCCCACATATGAAAAGAACGGCTTAGACCGGTCCCGTGCTTCCAGATACTCAATGAGCTTTTCGATAAAGAAACGTGACGAGTAGAAGTCTTCAGGCAGAGTTGCCGGCGCACCATCCTCAAACCAGGGTGCCTCATCGTAGTACGGCATGTAGGAACGCTGTTCCCAGTTATCTGCACCGGAAGCATCCAGGGTAAAGGATCGATCAAACCCATGATGGTTAGGCAGGTCCCCTTCCGCTCTTCCCAGGTGCCATTTGCCCGTCATGAAAGTCTGGTATCCCGCGGCCTTCAATCGATCCGCGATGGTGTCGACTTCTGGCAACAGGCTGAGCGCGTAGGCTTTTTCTCCTTCCTGCGCATCGGTGATGACTTCAGGAATGGTGCCTACACCGGTTCGATGATTGTCGAGTCCGGTGAGCAGCATTGCACGAGAAGGCGCACAAAGCGGCGAGGTGTGATAGTTGCTGAAACGTACCCCCTGATCGGCAATCCGGTTGATGTTTGGTGTCGCGGCTTCGCCGCCATAACCGCCGAAATCCATAAAGCCCCCATCATCGACCAGCAAGATGACCACGTTAGGGCGCGATTGCGCCAGACCAATAATCGGTGCGACAAAAAGCGCCAGGCAAAATAGAAGTCTCATTCAGGTGTTCCTTTTCCGTAAACGTTGATTGCCTTGTTAAATGGCGCCAGTCCTTCAAGGTCGTAGTTGGCGTTGGCCGCCAGCTCAGGTTGCCAGAGTATCTCAGCATCTGCATAGGGTAGAAGTGCTTTGACGGCTAACTGTGACGTTGCGTCCAGTTCAGAGAAGTGATGGCGCAGCTGTTCCAGGCACCAGACACGATAGCGGGAAACCGGCAGTTTCTTGTAATGACAACCCTGCACCTTCATCTCAAAATGCTTCTGACCGCGATGGAAAGCATCCGCGTTGTGTTTCAACTGCACAAGATGTGTTTCGGTCAATTCTTTCAGCATCTCTGACGCTTCTTCAGGAACAACCGCAAGAAAGTCAGCATGTTCCCCCTGAACCGTATTCCAGAGACGCGCTACCCACTCGTAGACGATGGGCGCCTCGTTTCTCATGATTTCTGCAGGCGTCGGATCCTGACCAAAGTGGCGCAGCATCGGACCCATCATGCCGTAGTCGGCAATGCTCGGTGTTTCGCCCAATAGAAATGGCCGATCCTGCAACATGGCCGTCATGTTGGTCAGTGCGTTGAAATAACCCTGCTCAACATGAGGCTGTGTTTCATCGGTGACACCATCTTTGATGACGAAGCTTGTGCGTTGTCGGCTGGCGATCCGCCTCAGCTTGAGGAATCGCGGCGCCTTCACAAAACCCATTAATTCATCCACAAGAATTCGAGACAACAGCGCCCGATCATGTTCGTAGGTCCAGCGGTAGTGCATGGCTGAACGCCAAAGCCACTCGTCTCCATAGTCTTCAATCAGCAGCGCGATGAAGCGCACAATTGGATCTTCAGGGAACACGGAAGGACCTGGCTGCTCACGATCGAAATATTGGATGATTGGCGTGGTATCGGACATCCAGCGATCATCATCCAGGTGCAACATCGGCACCTGGATCGCACCTGTATTCGGCAGAATTTCCCGCGCTTTCGAGTAAGGTGACATCATTTGGTAAGGCATTTCCTTGTACCTCAGATACGCCTCGAGTTTGCCGGTGTAGTAAGAGACCGATATGCCGTAAAGAATCATGATATTTATCTGCGCGGTCGATCAACGATCATGGCTTGAAGAATATCTCGATCTTTATCAGGCATCGAAATCGCTCTTCTGGCAACAAGATCCATATTGACAGCCACAGCTTCACTCGCAGCGATACAGGCGCCCGACGTGTTTTCGAACAACAGATGTGCGAGGTATTTCGTCTTGTCACCTAGACCTGTAAAACCAGAAACCAAGGTAAAGACATCATCCAGCTTCAGACTGCCGGGTTTGTCTGTTCGGTACTCAAGCACCGCACCACCAAGCATACCGCCACCTCGCTCTGATGCCTCACCAAGACCGGCCCAAAGGTTTGGCACAGCGTCCGACACGCGACCGACATATTGATAGAACAGTAAATACCCGGAAGGATCACACTCTTCCGCCTGAACCACACCCTGTCCTGAAATACGAAAGCCGCTGTCCAAGGCTTCCTGCAGGCTCAAAGATGCGAAGGTCGAACACTCGGCTGGCAAACCTCGACTCCCTGCACCTTCTGGCATAGGAATCGTTTCAACATCCGGAACAACTGGCAGTCTAAGCTCAAACACATAGCTGGCCATCAGGGCGTTGGTTGACGTATGTCGAAGTTCGGTGACTGCCGTCAAGTCATTTTCCGATTTATGAACCACACCAAAGAATCCAGTTAGCGGTGCGGCAATCCGCGCCTCCGTAATGTATCGCATATGCATACTGCGTATTCGGCGGGTCACGTGAACTTTGTCAGCCGAAACCAGACCTGATTCAACCAAACCAGCCTGAAGTGTCTGATACATTTTGTGGGCGTAGAACCGAACGTTGAGGTGATCATTTTCATCACACTCCCAACGGTTAACGCTTCCGCGAAAAACCTGTTTCAAAGGCTGCCCCTCACAAAAAGGCTCTGACTATAGTCGAGGGATACCAGCGGCACAAACAAGGCACTAGCCAAAGGACAAAGAGAAACGTCCTATCACATCATCAACTAATGACTTATCCGCCTTATATATTGTGCAACCAGGCGGCATGCTTTGGCGCTTTCTTGGTGATCGTCCACTCGTCCAGCATGTCATCGGCGACTTCTTTCAGCTGCTTTAGCTGCGCCTCAGTGCCTTTATTGGCGACCAGCTCCAGACGGTGGCCGTTCGGATCAAAGAAGTAGATGGAATCAAAAATACCGTGATTGGTGGGGCCAACCACTTCAAGACCAGCCACTTCCAGTTTCTCTTTATAAGCCATCAACTCGTCGAAACTGCCCACTTCAAAGGCAATATGCTGGACCCAGGCCGGTGTTCGGTCATCCCGGCCCATCTCAGGGGAGTTCGGCAACTCAAAAAACGCCAGGACATTACCGTTACCGGCATCCAGGAAGACATGCATGTAAGGGTCTGGCTCACCGGTAGAAGGCACCGTGTCTTCGGCGATGGCAAGCTGGAATTCCATGCCCAACAGGTCCCGGTAAAAGTTCACAGTCTCCTTTGTGTCCTCGCACCGGTATGCGACGTGATGAATCTGTTTCAGACTCATGCTGCACCCTCCAGGGCATCCTCCGTGCCTAAACGCTGTCGCTGTTCGCGTTCCATAGACTCAAACAACGCCTGGAAATTGCCTTCTCCAAACCCTTCGTCTCCCTTTCGCTCGATGAACTCAAAGAAAATAGGTCCAACCATGGTTTCAGAGAAAATCTGGAGCAGAAGTTTTGGCGAGCCGTCTTCCGTCGTACCGTCCAGCAGAATACCGTGACGCTTCAACTGATCAATGTGTTCTCCATGACCTGGAAGACGCTCTTCGAGCATCTCGTAATAGGTATCAGGCGGTGGAGGCATAAACGCCAAACCCGAGCTCGAGAGCTTATCCAGAACTTCTGGCAGATTATCCGTTGCAAAAGCAATGTGCTGGATACCTTCGCCGTTGTACTGCAGGAGATATTCTTCTATCTGCCCTTCACTGCTACCCCGCGCTTCTTCGTTGAGAGGAATTCGAATTTTATTATCCGGCGCGGTCATCGCCCGTGAGGCCAGACCGGTTTGTTCTCCCTGAATATCAAAGTGACGGATCTCGCGGAAGTTAAAGTACTTCTCATAAAACCCCGCCCAGTAATCCATTCGACCGCGGTACACGTTGTGAGTCAGATGATCGATGACCTGAAGTCCTAACCCTTCAGGATAGGGATCAACGCCCGGAAGAAAATTAAAGTCGATGTCGTAGATACTGCTGCCACGCTCATAACGATCAATCAGATACAGGGGTGCGCCACCAATACCCCGAATCGCCGGTAGCCTTAATTCCATGGGTCCGGTGTCAATCTCGATAGGCTGAGCACCAAGATCCAGAGCACGCTGGTAAGCCTTATGAGCGTCCTCAACTCGAAAGGCCAATCCACAGGCACAGGGACCATGTTCCTCAGCGTGATAGTAGGCGACACTGCGAGGCTCGTAGTTGACAATGAAGTTCACGTCCCCCTGACGCCACAGATGCACGGCCTTTGACCGATGTTCTGCGACCCGCGTGAAACCCAGTAGCGCAAAAACCGATTCCAACTGGCCCGGCTTCTGGGCTGAAAACTCAACAAACTCAAAACCATTCAGTCCCATAGGATTATCCATGACTGGCACCTCAAGAAATTGGAAGATTCCCGCATCTTAAGACAGTTGTTCCGCAAAATTTGTTCTAAATCGCCCTATTTTCCGACATATTGGGTTAAAATCACCGAATAGTGGCGAGTGATTAGAGGTTTCTTCCAATGGATAAAGTCGAAGCAACCCTGCTGCATACCCTTCAGCAGGATGGCAGATTGCCCAATGTTCAACTGGCTGAAGCCATTGGCCTGTCAGAGTCGCCCACTTTCAGGCGCGTCAAACAGCTGGAAAAATCCGGCTTGATCCGTCGCTACGTTGCTCTCCTGGACCAACGCAAACTGGGACTTCAGGTCACCGCCTACGTCAGCGTGCGCATGGACAAGCAACCGGACCGAGGTCGGAACGACTTCTATCAGCGCGTCGAAGGCGAGCCACACATCATTGAATGCCATGCCATGAGCGGCAGCTTCGACTTTCTCATGAAGGTGGTTGCAAGAGATATAGATCACTTCTCTGAACTCTGTATGCAGGAGATCCTGAATTATCCCGGTGTACAGCATGTGGAATCTTCGTTCAGCCTCGAGGCGGTGAAGTCTTCTCATGCACTGCCAATCGATCAGTAGACGCTGTATGCTGGTTTCATCATAAGACTAAGTCGAAAGCAGGACATCCCATGAGCGAAAACGAGGTCATCATCGATCAGGTTGGCCACATCAGATGGATCAGACTGAACCGCCCGGAAGCGATGAACGCCATCACACCAACGATGCTGGACCAGCTGAACGACGAACTCAAATCAGCTGACGATGACCCCGAAACCAGGGTCGTACTCTTGTCAGGCGAAGGTCGTGCTTTCTGCGCCGGTCTGGACCTGAAACAAGCTGCCGCTGGTGAAGGTATTGGCGGCAATCTTTCGAAGGCTGATGCCGGAGCCAGACACTATTCAACCCGTGAGATTTGTACCGTCACCTTGAATCGCATGGACAAGCCGGTCATCGGGGTCATCAATGGCGCCACTGCCGGTTACGGCATGGACCTTGTACTCGGATGTGACATGCGACTCATCGCTGACAACGCCAAGCTGATGCCTGGCTTCGCGAAAGTGGGTGTGGTGCCAGAAAGCGGTGGCACCTGGTATCTACCAAGATTGATCGGCTGGGCAAAAGCCTGTGAGATATCCATGCTGGGTGACAACATGAGCGCCGAACAGGCCCTGGAATACGGACTGGTCAACAAAGTTATACCGGCAGCTGAACTGACCAACGTTGCAATGGACTGGGCAGAAAAGATTTCAAACAATGCCCCCCTCGCCATTACCGATATGAAACGCCTGTTCCGTCACGGACTTACCCAGGACTTTGAAAGCCACTCTCATCACGTACTGATGTCTGTGCTGAACCTCATGAAGTCTTCTGACTTTAAGGAAGCGGTCAACGCGTTCACCGAAAGACGCCCGCCTGAGTTTAAGGGCCGATAGACGAGGACAATTACTGATGCAACTTGCGATTGAGCTGCCCAGGGTCCAACACGACAAGCTGCAGCTAATGACTGATTGGGCCCAGCATGCCGAGCGACTGGGCGTCGATTTGGCGTTTTCCGCCGAAGCCTGGTGGAGCGACGCCGCCACCCCGCTTGCCTTTCTTGCAGACAAGACCTCATCGATCAAACTTGCCACAGGCATTATGCAGGTGACCGCAAGAACACCCGCCATGGCGGCGATGACCGCGCTGACGTTGCATGACATGACCAACGGTCGATTCATTCTCGGGCTGGGGGCAAGTGGCCCACAGGTTGTGGAGGGGCTTCACGGCGTTAAATACAATCCCGCGCTCACGCGCCTTAGAGAAACCGTTGAAATCTGCCGCATGATCTTTCGCGGTGAAAAGGTGGACTACCGGGGTCAGCACTTCAAATTGCCGTTGCCGGACAGCGAAGGAAAGTCACTGAAGATCGCCCACGAGCCTACAGACGTTCCAATTTATCTCGCGACACTCGGACCCAATGCACTGAAATACACAGGCGAAGCTGCCAACGGCTGGCTTGGTACTTCGTTTTCTCCGGATCATCCAGAAGCCCATATGGATTTCCTAAAAGCAGGTGCCGAGAAAGCAGGTCGACCATTGTCTGATGTGAACCGCTGCGTCTCTGTGCGTGTGGAGATCGGCGAAGATGTCACAGCCATGATTAATGCTCGAAAACCCGCGGTTGCCTTCAACATGGGCGGCATGGGTTCTGCCGATACCAACTTTTACAACGATGCGTTCAAAAGAGCCGGCTACGAGGACGATGCTCGAGCCATTCAATCGCTTTGGCTGGAAGGCAAAAGAGACGAAGCGGCGGCTCGGGTCCCCGATGCCATGGTGACCGAGTTTCAGGCACTGGGCACAGAAGACATGGTCAGAGATCGTTTCAAACTTTATCGGGATGCAGGTGTTGATACGCTCAAACTTGGTTTGGATGGTGCAGGTCCACTGGGCCCAGCAAGATTCGAGCTACTGGAAAAAATCGTCGATATCATCAAGGACATCTCATGAAACTCTTTAAAGTAGCACTCGCGCCAAACCCAACCAAAGTCATGCTGTACATCGCGGAGCGAACCGAGCTCGGAACAGACATGGGAATCGAGCAGATCACGGTTAACACGGTAAAGGGTCAACATCGCGAACCGGACCACCTGGCCAGAAATCCATTCGGCACGGTACCCGCCCTGGAACTGGATGATGGAAGCTTCCTGAAAGAGTCGCTTGCGATCATTCAATACCTCGAAGAGAGATTTCCTGAGAATGCCCTGCTCTCTGGCAGCGCAGAAGAAAACGCACACGCCAGAGATCTGGAACGCATCATCGACCTAAGACTGGCAGGCCCCATGGGTGGTTACGGTCACGCCGTTAACTCGCCGCTGGGTTATCCGAAAGATCCGGAACGTGCTGCTCAGCTGCTTGAAGCGATGCAGAAACCGCTCGATTACGTCGAAAATCTTTTGTCCGATGACCGCCCACTATTCACGGGAAGTCTGGCATCTATCGCAGATTGCACCATGCAGGCATCGCTGCAGTTCATGCGATTTGTCGAGGTCGATGTGATGGGAGACCGCCCGCTACTGAAGGCCTGGGATAAACGTTACAGAGAGAGACCTGCCGCCCAAGCAGTCCTCAAATGGTGAAGGGCTTAAAGCGTAAAAGCAAAGTCCAGGACAGATCCTGACCGGATTTCGGTTACCTGATCTTCGTTCATTTCCCTCGCGTAGCACGTTTGATCCCTGACACAGATTCGGGGGTTAACCACTACTCTGATCCCAATACGCAGGAGAAACACATGAAGACCCTAACCAAGATTGCCGCAGTCGCGATGACCGTCGTCGCCTTCTCAGCTCACGCTGGCGGTGGCTACTATGCAAAGAAAACTGAAATGGCTGATGACATTGTCGACGTGGCCGTGGCCAATGGTAATTTCACAACCCTCGTCACAGCCGTCAAAGCGGCTGGCCTGGTTGATACTCTCAAAGGCGATGGTCCCTTCACGGTATTTGCACCAACCGACGAAGCTTTTGCGAAAGTGCCTGCAGAAACGTTGGAAAGCCTCCTCGCTGACAAGGCTGCACTGACAGAGGTGCTGACCTATCACGTGGTACCAGGCAAAGTACTGGCCACTGATGTCGTAACGCTTGAGTCCGCAAACACGGTGCAGGGACAGGAAGTCGACATTGCGGTAAAAGACGGCAAGGTCTTCATTGACGAAGCCCAGGTTGTCATTACAGACGTGAAAGCCAGCAACGGCGTCATCCACGTCATCGACGCGGTCATTCTGCCTGAAGCCTCCTAAGCTGGACGAACGACGGCGCTAAAAAAGATTCGAGGGGTCCGCCCCTCGAACCTTCTCAACTCGATCAGGCGTTTATCCCGCCTTTATCATCCGGTACGACCACCATCATGCTTCATACCACCGTAAACGCGGCAGCCGGCACACCATAGTACTTGCCACTGCTCGCACACCCTGCCTCATGATTAATAATCCGTCTTGACGCTTGGGTTCCAGGGCAACGCATACTGGTACTTAAGGCTCAAATCCTGTTCGGCATCCACAGTATCCACACCGTACTGAATTTTGCCGGGATCATCGTAAACAAACGTACCAGCGAGTCTGTCCCACAAAGACAGGATGTTTCCGAAATTGGTATCCGTCCACGGTCTCTCGAAGTGATGGTGGAACTTATGCATATGCGGCGTAACGATCACCCACGACAGGGCTCGATCCACTTTGGGCGGCAGACTGATGTTGGCGTGCGTGAAATACGCAAAAAATGGCGTGATGATTCTATAGAGGATGTATACCTCAGGACGAATGCCGAACACCAATACCAGCGTCAGAGTCAGAAGCTCACGGATCGCAATGTCACCTGGGTGATGGCGGGTTCCGGTGCTGGCATCGACCGTTGTATCGCTGTGATGCACTAGATGAAGTTTCCAGAGCCATTTGTACTTATGCAGACAGACATGGATGAAATACTGTGCAAAGAAATCCAGCAGCATCAGCGAAAGGATCACCTCCAGCCAAAGCGGCAACCCTAGAAATCCGAAAACGCCATACGCAAAGCCATCAATCTGGAGCAGACCGAATGCGATAAATGCAAGCAGGCCCGTGACCATCGCTGACGTCGTCAGAAATACCATGTTGATGCCGATGTGCCGCATCTTCTGATAGCCAAACTGAAACATCGGCATGAGAGATTCGAGCGCGATGGCGAAAGCCAGGCTCCCGCAGAGAAAAACCACCCTTACCTCCTCGTTTGCGCCGATCCACTCCAGCAATGATTCCATGTTGCCTATTCCTTACCAGACCAGTAGGCAGAGGCCGATGGAAACTTCGGATCACGTTTTTCACGCAGCGCTGCCGCACCTTCTTTTGCGTCTTCACCGAGAAAACACAGCATTTCCATCTTCAAAGAGTTTTCAAAGATAGGACCTGCTTGAGTTAACCAACCATTGAGGGTTTGTTTCGTACCGCGAATAGCCGGCTGACTCCCCTTGGCTAATCTGTCAGCAATCTCCATCGCCGCGGGTAGTACTTCATCAGCAGGTTTGGCAAAGGTCACCAATCCAAGACGCTCCGCTTCGGTTCCGTTGATAAAATCCGCTGTCATCAAATAGTACTTGGCTTTAGACATGCCACAGAGCAGCGGCCAGATGATCGCCGCATGATCTCCCGCGCCGACACCCAGCTTCACATGACCATCGGTGATTCGCGCGTCTTCGTTCATAACACTGATATCCGCCATCAAGGCGACCGCGAGTCCTGCTCCAACCGCAACGCCGTTAATGGCAGAAACGATAGGCTTTTCAAAATCGAGCATGTTGAACACCAGATCTGAGGCTTCTTTCTGAACGCGGTTCACCTCTTCGGTATCTCCGATCATGCCCTCAATCAATTCAACATCACCGCCAGCGGAAAACGCTCGACCAGCACCCGTCACGACAACAACATTAGTTGAGTCGTCTGCTGCAATTGTGTCCCAGACATAGGTGAGCTCACCGTGGAGCTTCACGTTCGTTGCATTGAGTACTTCTGGACGATGAATCGTCATCAACAGGACCCCATTACCCTGGGGTTCAAAGTTCAGAAACTCATAGTCTTCGTAATTCTTCATGACTTAATAACTCTTGGGCTGCTCAAGCACCTGCTCAGCAATAAAGGACTTAATCATTTCCTGGCTGACCGGCGCGATAACCGGAATCATCATCTCCCGAAGGTAACGCTCTACATGAAATTCCTTTGAGTACCCCATGCCACCATGGGTGCGAACCGCCTGCTGGCAAGCAGACAGGCCGGATTCCGCTGCCAGGTACTTGGCTGCGTTTGCCTCACGACCACAGGGTTGGCCACTGTCATAAAGGCTCGCCGCCTTGAACACCATATTGTAAGCCGCTTCCAGCTCCATCCAGTTCACAGCAAGCGGATGCTGGATGGCCTGGTTCTGGCCAATCGGTCGATCGAACACAACCCGTTCCCGTGCATACTGCGCTGCTTTTTCTAACGCAACCTGTCCGAGGCCGACGGATTCTGCTGCGATGAGGATTCGCTCAGGGTTAAGACCGTGTAACAAACACTTCCAACCTTCCCCTTCCGCACCGATTCGATCGGAGACCGGTACAACCAGGTCATCGATAAACAGCGCATTGGAGTCAACGGCTTTACGACCCATCTTTTCGATTTCACGAACTTCGATCTGGTCACGATTCAAATCCGTGTAAAACAGCGTCAGGCTTTCCGTTGGTTTTACACCGGATTCCAACGGCGTGGTTCTGGCGATCAGCAGTATTTTGTTCGCGGTCTGTGCCGTTGTGGTCCACATTTTTCTGCCGTTGATGACATAGTTATCACCATCACGCACTGCCATGGTCTGAAGGCGTGTTGTGTTCAATCCAGCATCGGGCTCTGTCACACCAAAACAGGCGCGGTCCTGACCTTTGATCAGTGGCGGTAAAAATCGCCCTTTCTGCTCATCTGTACCAAACACCACAATCGGTTGAGGGCCAAAAAGATTCAGATGCACCGCCGATGCACCCGTGAACCCTGCGCCAGACCGTGAAATCGTATGAGCCATCAATGCCGTTTCTGTAATACCTAGCCCAGACCCGCCGAACTGCTCAGGCATCGCGATGCCAAGCCAGCTACCTTCAACAATGGCCGCGACAAACTCTTCAGGAAAATTACCTTCCCGATCGCAGTCCAGCCAGTAACTCGCTGGAAACTGCGCGCAGATCTTTGCGATGGCATCACGAATCGCGAGTTGTTCCTCGCTGAATCCAAAATCCACTTCTTTTACATCCCTCTACTAAACGGCTTTACCCAACACGATTATCAGGTCCCTCAAGATTGAGCCAAGTAACGCTAAAGGCTTACTCCCTCCTCTGTCAGCCTGCATGATGTCCGAAAACCCTGTACGATCCAAGAGAATCTAAGGAGCCATCGATGATCAATCAAAGGTTAGAACTCAACACGCCCGATGGGAGCATGACCACCTTCGAATTTCATCCAGAGGGCGAAGGCCCCTATCCAATTGTTTTATACCTGATGGATGCACCCAGCATTCGACCTGCGCTCATGCAGATGGCGTCTCGTCTCGCTACCGCTGGTTACTATGTCCTTATGCCGTTCCTTTATTACCGCAAGACACCTTACAAAGCGTTCGGGTCCAGCGATGAAGAAATGCATGAGCGTCGCGAGCTGATGCAGAGCGTCACCCGTGAGGGTGCATTGATTGATTGCCAGGCGTTACTGGACCACGCCACGACGAATCCAGCTGCTGACACCAGCAAGAAAATTGGCGCAGTCGGGTTATGCATGAGCGGGCCCCTTGTCATGTCTCTGGCGCAGAATATGCCGAACAAAGTTGGTGCCATTGCATCTGTTCACGGCGCCTGGGTTGTCACGGACAAAGACGATTCACCACATCTTCAGATCGACAATATCCAGTCAGAAGTTTACTTCGCCTGGGCGGACGATGATCCCACGGCAACTCCAGAGGAACGGGACATTATGGATCAGGCGATGAAAGATGCCGGAATCCATTACCGACTCGATTTTCTGGAAGGCGCGCTGCACGGTTTTGCACCACCCGGAGGCGAGCGTTACAACCATGCTGCCGCAGAGCGGCATTGGGAAGTGGTGCACGATATGTTTACACGGAACCTGATTTAGATGACCAATCCCTTTTTAGAACCACTCGCTGCTAACGGATTACCCAGCTTCGATCGAATTGAGCTGCCTCACTACCGCGAAGCTTTTGAGCAAGGCATTTCGCAACAGGAACAGGAGATCGCGGCGATTCGAGACAACCCCGGCGAAGCGAACTTCCACAACACCATCGAAGCGCTGGAACGAAGTGGCGCCTTGTTGAGGCGTGTTGGCGACGTCTTCTGGAATCTCACATCTTCAGATACGAACGATGAGCTTCAGGCACTGGAACTGGAAATGAGTGCCACCATGGCCGCCCATAGCAGTCGAATCTATGCAGACGCGGCGCTCTTTACAAGAGTTCAGGCGGTCATGGATAGCAACGTCACTTTCATGGGCGAACAACAACAACTGCTGGAAGAAACCCATCAACGCTTCGTCCGGGCAGGTGCCCAGTTGGCCGACAATGAGCGACAACGCGTCAGCGACATTACAGAAAGGCTCGCCAATTTAACCACCCAGTTCGGACAGAATGTTCTTAAGGACACCAATGATTTCCAACTGGTTCTCGATCAGGGTGACGATGTGTCCGGTTTGCCCGAGTTTGTTCTGGGCGCCGCTAAAGCCGAAGCAGAACAAAGGGGTCAACCTGGCAAATACGTCTTTACCATTTCTCGCTCTTCCATCACGCCGTTCCTTCAATATGCGGACAATCGCGAGTTGCGGGAAAAGATGTATAAGGCCTACACAAACTGTGGTGTCGCCAGCGTCGACAACCGTCCGATCATCCAGGAAATCGTCAAACTGCGCACAGAACGCGCAGACCTGATGGGCTACGCGAGTCACGCTGACTTCATGCTGGATGACAGAATGGCGAAAACACCCGGTGCTGTTCGTAATCTACTGGATCAGATCTGGGAACCCGCTCAAAAGAAAGTCGCGCAGGAAGCTGAAGATCTTCAGGCGCTGATTCAGGAAGATGGCGGCAACTTCAACCTGGAAGCCTGGGATTGGTGGTACTACACCGAAAAACTGAGAAAAGCGCGCTTCGATCTGGACGAAGAAGATGTAAAGCCCTACTTCCCATTAAACCAGGTGAGAGATGGCGCATTCAACGTCGCCAAACGCCTCTATGGTATTACGTTCACGCCATGTGACGTGCCTGTCTATCACCCTGATGTGGAAGCCTACGAGGTCAACGATTCAGATGGCTCCAAAGTAGGTTTGTTCCTGTTTGATTTCTTTATGAGGCCATCCAAACGGGGTGGCGCATGGATGTCAGCGTTCAGGGAACAGTCCGCACTGGACGGACACGAGACACCGGTCATCGTGAACTGCTGCAACTTTCCCAAATCCGACCCTTGCCTGCTGGGGATGGATGAGGTCAGAACGCTATTCCATGAGTTCGGCCATGGGCTGCATGGACTGCTCAGCAAGGTGACGTACCGAAGCCTTTCCGGCACGAGCGTAAAACAGGACTTCGTCGAGCTACCATCACAGATCATGGAACACTGGGCGATGGAACCTGAGGTGCTTAAAGACTACGCACGTCATCATGAAACCGGTGAGACGATACCTGTGGACATCGTCGAGAAGCTTCGCGCTTCTGATACCTTCAATCAGGGTTTCGCAACCACAGAGTATGTAGCTGCCTGTTACCTTGATCTTGCCTGGCATGAGCCTGGTGGAGATGACGCTGGCGACATCGGTAAATTCGAACGCAAAGCCATGGAAGACATTCACAAGATACGCACGGTAGACCCGAGATACTGGTCATCTTATTTTTTGCACATCTTTTCCGGTGATCACTATTCTGCTGGTTACTACGTTTATATCTGGGCGGAGGTGCTGGATGCTGATGGATATGACGCGTTCAAGGAAAAAGGCATCTTTGATGAAGCAACGGCAAACGCATTTCGAAAACATGTGCTCGAGGTAGGCGGTTCTGTTGAACCCATGGAGGCGTACCAGAATTTTCGGGGTCGAGAACCTTCTGTTGAACCACTCCTGAAGAAACGAGGACTTGCCTGAACAACGTTATACCCGGTTTCCTGCATCGAAAGCCTTGTCGCCGGTATGGAACAAGCCGGTGCTAACAAACTTTGACTATGCGCCGTTAGATTGAGCATCCTGATTAGGGCATTCAGATTTTTCGCCCCAGCGCATTACCCGCATGGATCGCCGAAAGAATGCTGTTGTGGCCTCTGACGTCGCCAATCATATGAGACGGCGGCCCGTTACCCTGAAGTGACTGCCACAGCTCCCGATTAGGCTCGTTGAATCCAACGAATACCACCGTCTTGGCCTTAAGCGTCCTTAATCTGTCGGTAAAAAGGACACCGATTTCAACTTCATCCGGCGTTATGCCGATCAGGTGGTGCGCACCGATAAAGTCAAAATCAGAGGCATAAAGCCGCTCACGAGCAGCACCGGCTGTCACCGGCGGGTAATTGAGTCGGGCACCGACCGAATCATTTCTACCAACCATGGTAACCGACAATCCTTTTTCGAGCAGGATATCTGCAACCGAAATGGCTTCGAAGGTACCGGTATCGTCATAGACGACAGCGGGTCCTTCAAGACTCGTGATCTCACCCCAACCAAGGATGTCCCAGGATGAGTAGACATGGGGCAGATCGAAGCCAGGAATCTCCACTGCTGGTGTCGCCTGCTGCATGCCATCAACTCTCGGCGCAGTCCCCGTAGCGAGCACCACTTCATCGGGAGCGATCTGAGAGACCACATCTTCGTCCACATAGGAATTGAGTCGAACATCAACGCCCAGCGAATCTAACTCTTCTGCTAACCAATCAACGATGGTGCCGAGATCTCCCCGCTTTGGCGCTGACGCGGCCATGGTGACCTGACCACCGAGACGCTGCATTGCTTCATGCAATTCTACCTGATGACCTCTTAGCCCCGCAGTTCGCGCGAACTCCATACCCGCTGGACCACCACCCACAACAAGAATTTTTTTCGGCTGAGCGACTCTGTCCTGAGGCTCAAAGGAGAGGACCTGTTCCCTGCCGGCGGACGCATTCACGACACAACCAAGCGACCTGCCGGACATCAACTGACCGACGCAACCCATATTGGAGCCGATGCAGGGTCGGATCTTGTTTTCATGACGATCGCGCGCTTTGTTTACAAGGTTAGGATCTGCAATCAGCGCTCGAACCATGGAAACCATATCGGCTTCACCACTCGCCACTAAGGCGCTAGCATGATCCAACGTCATGATTCGACCGGTGACCATCGTAGGTTTCGTGATAAACGGCTTGATGACATTGTTGGCTACCATCTCGACGCCAAGCGGATCATCGGAAGGTGCAATCAACTTATGAAACCGCCAGTAGGCACCCATGTGGAGTGAGATGTAATCCGCAACCGGATCAACCGCCTTAGCAATTTCCGCATTCATTTCAGCGGTGAGACCACCGGGCACATAGTCTTCATTAGGTAACCGAACACCAACGGCAAGATCCTCACCAACTTCTGAACGAATAGCCGCAATCGCTTCGAACATAAACCGCATTCGATTTTCCAGGCTGCCGCCGTATTCATCGGTTCGTTTGTTGAGAGCGGGAGACAGAAATTCGTGCAGGAGGTAGCCGCTGGACGCATGGACATCAATACCATCAAGGCCGCAGTCTCGAACTCTGCCTGCAGCAAGAGCGAATCCTTCCACCACATCGTCGATCATGCCCTTGGTCATCTCAATCGGCATGACACCCGCCATCGGGTTGGGAATTGCGCTAGCCGACCAGTTTTCAGCCATACCCTGCATGCCGGCTCCTGGATGGTATAGCTGAATAAACAGCTTCATACCATGAGGACGAATCCGATCAGCCATCTCTTTCAGAAAGGGACGGCAGTCATCAGTCCAGACAGGAATACCTTGAGGCGCACTTTTATGGACGCCCGTCGCCTGAATCGTGGACATGCCGACACCGCCTTTGGCACGAGCCTCGTGGTAGGCAATGAGGGCCTCACCCGCAAGTCCGGTTCCATGAGGCGATCGGACGACTCGATTCTTGATTTCAACGCTACCCACCTGAAGTGGCTCGAAAAGATTGTCATATAGCGCCATGTCACGGCTCCGCATCTGGTGATACACTTTTATAACACGTTCCAATTTTTGACTTCAAAGAACTTTCACCACGAGAGAGGCGCCAAGAAAGAAGTATGGATATCAATGGAAAGAACGCCCTGATCACCGGCGCTGCAGCCGGAATTGGGCAGGCCACCGCATTCGCCTTAGCGGATGCTGGCGCTCATGGCATTGCGCTGGCTGACCTGGACGAAAATGGCCTCGCCGACACCGCACGCGTCATCGAACAGAAAGGCGCCAGAGCGGTTGTCGGCAGAGTCGACGTGACGGACTCAGACCAGCAGCGCGCGTTTTTTGAGGAAGCCGAGTTCGAACTGGGCGGCCTCGATATCGTTCATAACAACGCCGGAACGATATGCGGCGAGCCAATATGGCCTGAAACACCGCTGGAAAAAATTGGCCTGGTGGTGTCGGTTAATCTGATCGGAGTAATGTACGGCACACGACTGGCGGTTGATGCCCTTTCACGACGAGGTGGCGGTGTCATCATCAACACGGCCTCTACAGCATCGCTTGGTCCCATGCCGGCAGACCCCATGTATTCAGCCACTAAGACTGGTGTCGTCAATCTTGTTCACGCATCTGCCGGCCTGGCGGCAACTCACAAGATTCGCGTCAACGCGATCCTGCCCGGAATGACGCAAACACAGTTTATCGCACGTACCGGTGATGGCACCAAACCTGCAGAATGGCTCGGCCCTGCCCTGGCGCACGCTACCATGCTTACCACGGAACAAATTGCAGAAGGCGTCATGACTCTGGTGCAAGACGATCAACGCGCCGGTGAGTGTCTGATTGTCGACAACCCGCCGGGCGTTGGCGAGCCTCCCCAAACAACACGACTGAAAGACCCGGTCGAGTTTTATGGTTACATCGCCGAGCGAGCAAAGGCATTGGCCGGCGTAAACTAATCGTGGCACCTATGTGATTCTACAAAGATAAGATCTCTCAGTTGATGTCACTCTTCCCCAGGGAAGGGGATCATTGGGCCCCTTATGGTGGTGACAACAGCGTGACAGGGTTGATCCAGCTGCCTCTGAACTCCACCAAGATGAATACTGGAGGCATAAGGTGTTTGTTTATCCCACCAGAGCAGAGCCCTGTCGTCCCAATCCGGGTGCTTTTTTAGCAACTCATTAATGGACTGCTTCACTGAGGCCAGCTTATTCGGATACTGGCAGTGGCACTGCCCGACAGGCGCCAGTTCGGCGACAGTACATTGCCGGATTTTCGTCAGGAGTTGATCCACTTCACGACTAAGCGCTTTTGCTTCCGCGAGCTCGAGGGAGTAGTGCAAAGCCAGGGGGTGCTTGGATGTCGTAGTGACATCGTCGGCACCCACCTGGTTCGACACCAGTAGAAATAAACAACCTATGAGCAGTCTCATTTCTACTTCCCCCGGCAGCTAATTCAAACCGTTCACTGTTTTCACAGCGCGGTGCGTTAACATTCGTTCATCGGCGGTAACCAACCTGCCCTCGTGCACAATCGCCGTGGCAGATATCAATCGATCAACCGCATCTCCTTCAAAATCTTCCAACTCCGCAGCGGTGAGAGAAATTTTTCCATCTGCGGGAAGCTCAGTGATGCCGCTGTTTAAAAGCGCAACACGCCAGTCTGAGATGGAGCCCTGAAACGCAAGACGCTGGTTTTTGATCAACATCCCTACTTCCCAAAAAGTCACTGCTGCGACACCCAACGTTTCATCGCGATACGCATCCTCAATGAGACGCCTTGCCCGGCGACCAAGGAGGTCTGAACCCTGGTCCATCCAGACCAGTGCATGGGTATCGAGAATCAACATGGGTTTTCCGTCTACTTCGCATCCCAATCAGATTCATTGAGTGGTTCGACGAGATCGTCTTTCAGTTGCCACATGCCTCGGTGTAATCCGTAAACCTCTTTGGGGCGGGTCTGGATTGGCACCAACTTTGAGACGGGTTTGCCGTTCTTCGTCACAACGATTTCTTCGCCGGACTGTGCAACGTCATCCATCAGACTCAGACACTTGGCTTTGAACTCAGAGGCCTTGATCGTTTTCATGATTATCAATATATGACCATAGTCATGACCATGGTAATCATATTTTGAACGTATTCAACCCCTTACCTGCAACCAACTGGCAGGCAATGACTTTTCTTCAGGCAAAAAAAACGGCAGCCGAAGCTGCCGTTAAGAGGGGGAGATGTTGTCTCAGTTACTTGGCAGCAACCTCAACACCGTCTGTGGTGAACGTCAGTTCACCGTTATCAACCAGGCAAACACCCTTGATTCGGTTGTCGTCCTGCTTGATGGTGTACTTGATTTCAACCGCGCCACGACGTGCCTTGATGCGGTTTACCTTACGCAGATCAGCGTCAGCATAAGTTTCTTTGACGTAAGCCTTGCACATCGTCAGTGCTTCGGACTTGTCGTCTGCATTTGCGCTAAAAGCAAATCCAGTTACAGCAACGGCGACAGCCGCAGTAATCAGTTTCTTCATGGTTAACTCCAGAATATTTGGCTCGCTAAATGGTCAATCTCACTGATAGTAGGACTTAGCTACTATAAGTAAGCGTTATTCTAATGATGCGCCGCACAACCGCAAGTCTGAACCGATAAACGGCTGTTTTGGTTAAGGTTTTGTCCAGTTTTTAAGAACTGACCCTCAACACGGCAGCAATGCTAAGTATCACGGTCCCTTATACGGAGAGGGATTTAAATCAGATCAGTAAATGATGAAAAAAGTTGGACTAACCGCGTTTTACTTGGGTTTGATCCGAACAGGCAGGGTTTTCAGACCGCTGACAAAGGTGGACTGAATGAGTTTTGGCTCACCGTTTAGCTCAATGCTGGAGATTCGGCTGAACATCTCATCATAAAGATGCTTCATCTCCATCTTCGCCAATAGGTTGCCCAAACAGTGGTGGGCACCGTGACCAAAGGCCAGGTGACGGTTGGGGCGACGATCCGAGATGAATCGGTTGGGCTGATCAAATACCTCCTCATCTCTGTTACCGGAGGGATACAGCATCATGATGGGGTCTCCGGCCCTGATCGTTTTGCCACGAAGCTCGTAATCCTCTGTGCCGTAACGTAGGAAGTGTTTTACAGGACTTACCCATCGAATCGCTTCATCGACGGTCAGATGGGAAATGGAAGGATCAGCCACGAGCTTCGCGAGTTCATCAGGATGCTGCATTAGGGCCAGCACACCGCCGGCCGTCGATGAGCTGGTCGTGTCGTGCCCTGCTGTCGCCACAATAATGTAGTAAGACATGGCTTCGAGATCGCCAATGGTTTCACCATCAATCTTTGCATTCGCAATAACAGATGCCACATCGTCTCCGGGGTTGGCCCTGCGATCTGCTGTCATGGCTGTGAAGTACTGAAAGAATTCAGTTAGTGTCTGCAGGCGCTGTTCATCGGTTTCAGCTTCCCGCTTCATGTCCGGATCGTCCGCGCCAAACAGTTCCTGAGTCAGCTTCAGCATCATCGCCTCATCTTCTTCAGGTACACCAAGAATCATCATGATGACCCTAAGGGGATACCAGACAGCCACATCTGAAACAAAGTCGACCTCTTCGCCAAGTTCCAGCATGCGATCTACCGTGTGTTTTGCGAGCGCCTGAACCCTGGCTTCTACGGTTTTGAGGTTCTGGGGCATAAACCAGTCTTTGGTCAGTTCCCGAAACTTCTTGTGATCCGGATTATCCATGTGAATCAGCGTTCGCAGGATAGCGCCGGTTTCTTCTGTGGCCTTCTCAATTTCTTTGCTCTGAAGGACAGACTGGTGGGTGTTCAGGAACTTGTCGTTCTGACGTTCAATTTCAATGATGTCCGAGTGTTTCGTCGCCACCCAGAAGGACTTATGGGTATCGGATTCGATAAAGGGCACCGGATCATTTGCCCGCATGTGCGCGGTGAGCGCCTGAAAGTACTCATCGTCTGCAACAGTGGCCGGTTTGACGAGATCCGCGTAGTTGATATCCATGAAGCCTTCTTCGTTTATGTTTTTCTTCAAGACATCAGTTTACGCGATTGATCCGACAAATTGGGTTCTGGCCTGCTCGTACTCCAGAATCAGTTGCTCGCAAAGGTCTGCGGTTTTCTGCACGGACTTGGTTGCGCCAATGCCGTGACCCGCTGACCAGATAGCTTTATAGCGTTGCTTGGATTGACCGCTGGAAGTGACGATCGCACCGGGCTTGGTCATCGCCAGTTCTTCAAGATCGATACCTGCTTTGACAAGGCTTGGCGCATACCAGTTTGCCGGCGCGCCATCTAAAGCCGCTGAGAGAAAAATGTCCGTTGCTTTACCTTCAATCAACGAATCACGATAGTCACTTGGCGCCAGGGACTCTTCCGTCGCGATGAACCGAGTACCCATGTAGACCATCGACGCACCCATGGCTTCCGCAGCAAGCACATCCTGCCCTGAGCTCATACCACCGGCCAATATGATTGGTTTATCCGTGACCTGGCGGATTTCGTTAACGAGGGCAAACGGATTAATCGTGCCGCAGTGCCCCCCTGCCCCGCCGGCCACTGCGATCAGCGCATCTGCGCCCGCGGCAACGGCTTTTTCAGCATGTCTCGCCGAGGCGACATCATGCATAGTGACTCCACCATAGTTGTGAATCTCTTTGAACACTTCTTCCGGAGCCCCCTTGGACGTCAGCACGATCGGCACTTTGTGCCGAATGGTGATTTCGAGGTCACCTTCCATTCTTGCGTTGCTGGAATGGACAACCAGGTTGACGGCTAAGGGTGCGGGTTTCTCGCCATTATTCTCTGATACAGCAAGAGCTTCCTCCGACTCATACAACCACTCCTCGTAGACTTCTTTGGTTCGCGTAGAGTGCGCAGGGTAGCTGCCAATGACACCAGCACGACAAGCCGCGACCGCCATCTTGGGATTCGATACCAGGAACATCGGCGCCACGATCAGTGGCATCTTCAGCCGGTCAGCAAAGGGAAACGGAATACTCATCGGAAATTCTCTAGCTTGTTAATCGAGCCACCACATCGAAGGGTTCGCGAGTCATTCGCACCTGGTTTGCAGGCTCGTCATTGTTGGCGTAACCAAAAGACATACCGCAAAGGATGGCGTTTCCTTCGGGCATGCCCGCGATCTCTTTTACGGGCCCGGGATACGCAGCGAGTGCACCCTGCGGACAGGATGAAATACCCCGTTCAACCATCAACAACATGACGGTTTGCAGAAAAATACCGATATCGATCGCATTCGCGCGATGCATGGTATCTGGCATAGAAACGAAAGCGGCATGGGGTGCACCGAAGAAGCTCCAGTTTTTAGTGGCGAGCTGCGCCCTCGCCCTTTTGTCTTCCCGATCGATGCCAACGGCATCGTAATACTCGTAAGCACAATCTCTCTGCCGCTGTTTGTAGACACCATGCAAGCCGGAACCACCAGGCGGCCACTGAGGGTAAGGTTTCTTGCCTTCTTTCATCTCAGCAAAAATGGCGGCTTCCAATCGATCTCGCGCACCGCCGGAAACGATGGAAATGTGCCAGGGCTGGGTGTTGCTGTTAGATGGCGCATGTCGCGCGATCTCTACAATTTCTCTAATCACTTCTTCTGGAACGGGATCAGACTTAAAGCCACGCACGGTACGTCGTGTCATGACAGCTTCGGTGACATCCATCAGGACAACATCCTCCAAGCAGTTTTTGTGGGGTTAGATCGCAGTCAGCTCGGAAACCGCCTGCTTAAACTGTGCAGAATCAACCTTGGCAAAATCACAGAGGCTCTCAAATTTTTGTTCAAGTTTGTGTGCCTGCTCATCGAGATCTGTGGCTGGCACGCCGGTGTCGTGATATTCCTCATGTGCGTTCTGCGCCTTGTCTATCCACACGACACGAGTCTGCATACTGGTCAACGAGTCATCTGTTTCGATGGTGACTTTTTCAATAAGGTTCTGCACGGCATCACTGTTAATCACATCGTCAACAAAGGTCTCTGGGTTCGCCGTATCAATATCATTGAGCGCTAGAGACGCCGTACCGCGAAGGCTGAATTTACCTTCAAGCCCGGTTTTCGGCTCTGGTATACCGCAAACATTAAGAATTGCTGGATGCACAGTCAGAGTCAGAGAGGAAAGATCACCCAGCACCAGTTTTTGCTTCAGACGAAGCACACTCTCGATACCGGCATGTGTGAGATGACACGCAGCATGGTGTTTAAACAGCGTCTGCATGATCATCCATTCATCAGCCGACTCTTCCAGGTGTCCCTCTGGCGACTTACCGTTAGAGGCGGCGCCAATGAAACCCTGATTACCCAGTACAGCATCCGGATTCGCCGTGAAACCTCTCGCAGCAAGGCGAGCGGCATTCACACCACTTTCTGCCGCTCTCCCCGCATGATAAGGCTTGGTCATCGTGCCGAAATTCGCTTTCACACCACTAGCCTGAGAAGCCGCGAGGCCCATCGCGACACCGTAAGCTTCATGATCCAGTTTCAACAGATGTGCGACAGCAGCCGTAGCACCGAATGTCCCGTAGGTCGCCGTGGTATGCCAGCCACGGTTGTAGTGATCGTTACCCATCGCAAGATGAATACGTCCCTGAATTTCAACACCGGCAACCAGCGCGGCAATCATTTCTTTGCCACTGGCGCCGATCTCTTCCGCGACAGCAAGAACCGCGGGCAACACTGGCGCGGTGGAATGGCATGCCACAGCCAGCCCCGTATCGTCGTAATCCAACGCGTGACCACTGGCGCCATTCAATAACGCAGCAGTCGGTGCATCGACCTGGAGATCTGAGCCAATCACCGTACATCGGCCAGAGCGGTTACCGAATTCATCAGACAGAAGACCGGCGATAGGCTCGCGACTTCCCGCAACGGCACAGCCGAACCAATCGAGGATGCAGTGGTTAGCAACCTTGATCACTTCATCCGGCAGGTCGTTGCAGGAGAGATCTTTAAACTTGGACCAGGCATCCAGGTGATTCATGTAGTTTCCCTCAAGAAATTTTTTCCAGAACCGGCAACAGGTACTCTTTGAAAGCCTGAGGGTTTTCACTCATAGGGAAGTGACCCATACCTTTCATTTCCTGGAAGGTGGAGCCCGAAATTTTCTCATGAGCTTCCTGACCCAACTCCACCGTGCCGCTACAGTCGTATTCAGCGGAAAGGATATGAACGCCGACTTTGTTTGTATCAATTTCACCGGCAACACCCCGGAGATCAAACTCATCCAAGTAGTAGTAAAGATCACCCAGAAACACGGGCGGCCAACCGCTGGAATAAACAAACCCTGTTTCTTTTCTGTAACGTTTGGGCGAAGTCGGTGACATCAGCGCATCCATCAAGCGCGCTTTATATTCGTTATTAACCTGTGGGTGCCAGAGTTCGCTGTTGTGCGACATTTCTCCCGGGATTTCCAATGCACCTTCCAGCGAAATCACCGAACGAAATTCGTCGGCATGTTTATGCGCCAGATCCAGCGCCATAAGACCACCGACAGAACACCCCATGAATACGGGTCGATCCAGGCCAAGCACTTTGCTTAGCTGAATCGGCACTGATCGAAGGAACTCTCCACGCAGGAGGTATTGTTCATCCCACCAGTCTTTCTCAACCGGCGGAACGGACTTACCGTGATAGGGCAAATCATAGGCAATCAAACGGAAGCGGCTGGTGATTTCCGGCATTTCAAAAAGATGACGCCACTGTGTGCCTGAGCAGCCTGCGGTGTGCTGCATCAAAATGGGAATACCTTCACCAGCTTCTTCGTAGTAAACGCGATGTTTAACGCCGCCGAGGGTCAACATCACATAACGACCCACCGGCGCTGAGAAAGTACCTTCGTCCGCCAGATCATGAGGCATGGCTTCGCCTTCGTCAGCAGGTGGACGAAGCAGTTCGATCGCACGCGCCACGGCCGCAAAGTATTGAGCAAACTGAACAGGATCCGCATCACGCTCCAAACCCTGACCCTGCATCATGTTCGCCATCAGATCGTTGTTGAATCGTTCCGGGACAGCTGCAAGCACTTTGTCCCAGGTGGCTTCACTGCCAGTGAACTCAATAAGCTGACCGGTGTCGTCATCCGTCGCGACCGGCTTGCCATCCTGCACCGGCAGTTTGAGTCGCGCGTCTTCAACTGTAATTTGAAGACCACCGCTCCAATGCCGAGCAGCCAACATGAATTCGCCATCCTGCTCACACCGTTCCACCCACTCTTTCGTGCTCGGTAATGCAATACCCATCGTCACTCTCCCTCTAGTATTCTTCTTTTCTGTTATTGAATGGAACGACCACCATCGACGTCAAGACACACGCCGGTGAGAAACTCAGCGTCATCAGACGCCAGGAAGAAAACTGAATTCGCCACATCTTCCGGCGTCGCTCGCCGCCCCATCGGAATACCTGCAATCACCGCCTTGTTCTGATCTTCAGGCAGATCTTTAACGCCGAGGGCTGTCATATCAAACCCAGTCGGTGCGGATACGGGACAGACTGCGTTCACTCGTATATTCGGCGCCATTTCCACCGCCATACCGCGGGTCAAAGTGTTCACCGCGGCTTTCGATGCGTTATAGGGCGTGAGACCCGGCCGTGGTCGCTTTCCGCCAATCGATGCCGTATTCACGATTGAGCTACCTGGCGGCATGTGAGGACTGCAGTGTTTTGCCGCAAGAAAGATACTGCGAACGTTCACTGCCCACATGCGATCAAATTCATCCACTTCCATTTTGATCATGTAGTTACCACGATGGGGGATCCCTGCATTGCAACAAACCACATCAATTTTGCCGAACGCGTCTACGGCGGCTTGCGCCATCGCCTTATTGGCTTCTTCATCCGCCACATCGACCTGGATCGCGATAGCAGAAGGCAGCGAGCCCGCCACAGCCTGAGCACCTTCAAGATTCAGGTCAGCAACAACCACTGAAGCACCTTGACCAGCGAATTTTCGGCAGATGGCTTCACCGAACCCGGCCGCACCACCCGTGACGATGACACATTTATTCTCAAAACTTCCCATGGCTACTTACCCATCAATCGATCTGAAATGATTCGTTGCATGATCTCTGAAGTCCCTTCAAAGATTTTCGTGAGCCTGGCATCTCGCCAGAAGCGTTCGACCGGATAGTGCGTGGTGTACCCAGCACCGCCCATAATCTGAAGACACTCAGACGTGACCCGTTCAGACATTTCCGCCGCAAAGTACTTCACCATGGCGGCTTCTTTGTCAGCTCGTCTGCCATGATCAATCTCGTTACACACGTGATACATCAGCTGTCGAGCCGCTTCGATTTCTGTTGCCGCGGTCGCAATCTTGAAACGAATGGCTTGAAACTTGCCGATGGGCCGACCGAATTGCTCGCGTTCATTGGCATAATCGATAGCAACATTCAGCGCACCCTGAGCAGCACCAATCGATCTCGCGGCCGTGTGTGCCCTGGCCACCTCAAGCCCTTTCTGGATGCCAACAAACCCCCCGCCCATCGTGGCCGGACCACTACCACTTTCATCTGCTGTGTCGATGGCAGGTACACGCACATTGTCGAAATGAAGCTCGTAGGTCTTCCAACCGTGATAACCAATCTTTGGAATGGGACTACCTTGAACCCCCACCGGCAACTCACCTCTTGGTTTTTCTACCGCGATGCTTTTCATACCTGCCTGACGCGATTCGCTGTCGGTCTCCACGCGACAAACCACACTGATAAAGTCAGCGCCGTCAGCAAACGTACACCAGTACTTGTTGCCGTTAATGATCCAGTCATCACCATCGCGCGTTGCTCGGCACTTCACACTCGCCATATCGGAACCCGCATCCGGCTCCGACATTGCGAAAGCACCCAGGTACTGACCAACTGCCATCTGCGCGATCTTTTCATCTCGCTCAGGCCCAAAACCAGGAATTGATCGCCAGAACCCATTACCCCTGGCGATTATGCTGGCAACACTCATCCAGCCTCGAGCTAACTCCTCAGCGATCAGGCAATACTCGAAGCTGCCGAGACCAAGCCCGCCTTTCTCTTCCGGGATGGTGATACCGAAGTACCCCATCTCTCCCATCTTATCGATCAGCGCCCGCGGGATAACGCCCTTTTCCGGATCAAGTTCGTTGGCAACCGGCAACACTTCGTTTGTTGTGAATTCACGCGCCGCTTCCTGCATCATGCGGCGTTCGTCTGTCCAATATCCGTCCATCTGGATCACGCTCTCCTCAACGTTTTCGTTTTCGACACGTCACTCTTTGCATCTCCGCTCAGGGCTGCCCAATATCCGTCCATCTGGATCACGCTCTCCTCAACGTTTTCGTTTTCGACACGTCACTCTTTGCATCTCCGCTCAGGGCTG
>JAEPOO010000001.1:0-714976 GCA_017642855.1 Pseudomonadales bacterium | reverse complement strand
GGGCTGTCCAATATCCTTCGCTCATAAATGCCTCTTAGAGTCCGTAAAGATCAGCAAGATCCAGCGTGTTAGCGTAGAGCCGCACGGTCGCTGCGTCTGCAAATTTGCCGTCAATCATGACAGCACCCTGACCCTGGGCTTCTGATTCACGATAGGCTTCTGTCAGTTTGCGTGCTTCGTCAATCTTCTCCAGGTTCGGAGTAAAGATGTCCTGGGCATGTTCAATCTGCGTCGGATGCAGTGCCCATTTGCCCACCATGCCAAGCGCCCTGGCCTGCAAACAGGATTCGCGATAAGCATCCGTATTACGGATATTGCCGAACGGTCCATCAATCGCGTCAATACCTCGGGCTCGCGCCGCCATAGCGACGCGGAATTTCGCGTAATGGAAAACATCACCGGGATACTTATAGTCGGGACCATAGATCGCATCGAAGTCGAGACCCTGGCTGGCAGAGTAATCACCCATGCCAAACACCATGGCTTCCAGCCGCGGTGTCGATGAAGCAATTTCTTCTACGTTCTGTAGACCCAGTGTTTCTTCAATCAGCAATTCGAGGCCAATCTTCTTTTTCAGACCGAGCTTAAGCTCCAGCTGAGTCAGTAACTTGTCGACAAACTGAACATCAGAGGCATCGTAAGGTTTGGTCAACATAAAGCAGTCAACTTTGTCGCCTGCCTTTTCAACAATTGAGATCACATCGTCGTGACACCACTGAGTGCCGGTATCATTGATACGCACACAACGTACTGTTTCACCCCAATCAAGGTTATGCAGCGCATCGATAATGTTGTCTCGCGCCCCTACTTTCTGGTTTGGGGCACAGGCGTCTTCCAGATCAAGAAATACATGATCGACACCGCTGCCTGCCGCTTTCTCTATCATTTTTGTGTTGCTTGCGGGGACTGACAGCTGACACCGACGGCGCCGGCGTGGTTGACCATGAGCGTTTAAAATAGTCACTGAGGCCTCCTGTTATCGATCGAGCCAGTGGCTCTTTTTCTTGATAAGCGCTGTGCGTTCAACTTCCGCAATCAGCTCTTTGTTCTGATTAATGCCGTAGTGCTTGAACACAACTATGCCGGCGTCTTCCTGATCACTTTCGCGCTTCTCCAACACTTTGGAATAGGCGTAGATGGTGTCCCCATGGAACACCATGGTCTTCAGTTGAATGTTGTTCAACTCCAATTCTGCGAGCGCGTTTTCAACCGTGTCCTGTGAGGCGAGCCCCAGGACCAGTGAAAAGTTCACGCCGCCGTAGCAAAGTATTTTTCCCAGTGGGGTCTTCGACATCTGATCTTCATTGAAGTGGCCCTGCGCTGTGTTCATCACCATGTTCGTGATGTTCACGTTCTCCAATGGCGTCATGGTTTTTCCGCGGGCATGACGAATCACCTGACCCACTTGGAAATCTTCGTAATAGTTATCGCTACTGGTAAGACTGGCGAGCTTACCCATCGGCGTTCTCCTTCTTGATCTTTGGTGCTCCGAGGCCACCTTTCCAGATCGCAAGGTTGGAACGTCGATATTCGATCACCTTGCGATCATGTTGATTGAAGCCTTCGTTGAACCAGGTGAGCACACCTCGACCCTCAGAAGATTCCGACTCACGCTTCGCTACCGTTTTAGAAACCGAGGTTAAAGTGTCACCGGGATAGACCGGCTCCAGATACTTGAGGTCGTAAACGCCGAGAAACGGCCCGCCCAAACCCTCAGAGCAAATCTCTACACTCAAACCAAGAATGACGTTAAACACCAACTGAGGACACACAACGATGTCAGGGTGTCCCAGTTCTATCGCGTATTCGCGATTAAAGTACAACGGGTTGTAGGCCAAGGTGAGGTGGGCAAACTGAATGGCATCCGCTTCGGTAATCGTTCTACCCCAGTGGTGATGGATCTCTTCACCCACTTCGAATTCATGAAAACTCTGGCCGCGTTTTCGCAAGACAGCAGCTTCCAGGATTTCCTCGATCTCACTCATCTAGGACTCCTGTTTGATTGCGAATTCTTGGAGTACTTCTTCTGTGTGTTCTCCCAACTTCGGCGGGCGCCGATAAAAACCGGCTTCAGATTGGGTGAACTTCAATGGCGTTCCGACAATAGCCACCTCCGGGTTGTCACCGGGTAGCTGGAACCGCGTAATCATCTTTCTTGCTGCCACATGGGGGTCTTCGAAAATATCCTTGGCAGTGTTCACTGGACCACAGGGCACCTTGCCACCGAGCGCATCGATCACTTCTTTTTTGCTGAACGAAGACGTCCAGGCGCTGATCTGCGCTTCAACGAACACCTGATTCTTTCTTCTGACGAAAGTGTTTTTACAACGCTCATCCGTGATGAGGTCCTCCCGACCCATCGTCTGGCAGAGCAGCGCCCAGTGCTTAGCACCAGGACAGGCCAATGCCACGCCGCCATCGTTCGTTGGAAAAATGCCAAAGGGCATCAGATTAGGGTGATGCTGTCCCCGAGCGCCCAGCTCCGTTTCCTCATAGCCGTAGTTGCAAACAATGGTTTCGCAAAAGGACAACATAGCGTCATACATCGCCACATCAAAAAACTGACCTTCGCCGGTCGCTTTTGCATGATGAATGGCAGACACAACCCCTAGTGCCATCAGCGTGCCTGGATAGATATCCCCAACGCTCACACCACTGGGATAACCAGCTGAATCATCGTCGGGACCAGTGATATGCGCATGACCGCTCATACTCTGCGCAACGATGTCGTAGGCCGGCCATTCTGCATACGGACTCTCGTAAGTCCGGGGATCTCCGAATCCTCGAATGCAGCCGTAAACAATTTTCGGGTTTCGCTCTTTGATGACGTCGTAACCGATGCCAAGTCGATCCATCACACCAACCCGCATGTTCTCTACAACCGCATCCGCCTTTTCACACAGGGACAAAAAAATTTCTTTGTCTTGATCTTTTTTGAAATCAAGCACGATGCTGCGCTTGTTTCGATTGATAGAAGCAAAGTAACCGCCATAATCTACACCCGCTGGTTCTTCTGCAGACACATTCGCGTAATCCGGTGGGAGCGGTGGTCCTGGACGAGAGCCATCACCATGTGGTGGTTCAACCTTGATCACATTGGCACCCAAGTCGGCGAGAACTGCTGCACCAAATGGCCCAGCCAGTGCCATCGTGCAGTCAATCACGGTGATATCTCTCAATGGTCCCGTTCTTTCACTCATCGCCATAATCTCCTAGACAAATTGCGCCCAGTTCTCGAGCGGTTCTCGATCGGAAACCAGGGTATTTACCGGCTCACGCTCATCCTTGTAGCCAATGGCCATACCGCAGAACAGCATCAGCTCATCGTCATAATTCAGAAACGCTTTTACCGCCTCAGAACGCGCCGCCCAGGCTTCCTGCGCACAGGTAGATAAACCGGCCTCTTCCGCCAGCAACATAAAGCTTTGTAGAAACATGCCGAGGTCCGACCATTGAGGCGGCCCCATGCACCTATCCACGCAACAGAAAAAACCTACCGGTGCACCGAAGAACTCGTAGTTCTTTGCAAGATTTGCCAGGCGTGCGCCTTTGTCTTCGCGCGGTATGCCCAATAGGGCGTACATGTCTTCGCCCACCTTAAACCTTGAATCGCGGTAAGGTGATTTAAGCTCAGCGGGGTAAATGGGATATTCGGGTGCTTTCTGGAACTCAGAGCCGCCGATGTGCTCCAAGAACTTCGGCATGGTCTCTGCGGTAATCGTAAATATGCGCCAGGGTTGAAGATTGCCGCCCGAGGGCGCCCTTGCTGACTTGGTGAGCAGATCTTTAAGGAGATCCGTTGAAACCGGTTGGTCCATGAACCTGCGGATTGATTTTCTCGCAGCAACAGCTTCTGAAACGTTCATTGAGTTCCCTATTTGATTTTCGATACTCTGATCTAGATATTTATTGGTTGGTCAGATAATATGTTTGTCCCGTCGAATTGGCAAGTTACCTAAAGGAATATGTCGAACGCAGCGCCGGAAAGAAGAACCCAGGAAGAACGCAAGGCAGAATCCGAACGGAAAATCATCCGCGCGGCGATCAAAATATTCGCGAAACAGGGATACCTTCGGACCACATTGAACCAGGTTGGTGAAGAAGCCGGGTACACCGGCGGTTTGATCAGCCATCGATTTGGATCAAAGGCCGGTTTGATGCAAGCCGTGATCAAAAACATTGGCAGAAGATTTATGCAGGACCAGATCGGCGATGCAGTTGATCAGGCAAGTGCCGAAGAGTCCTTAAAAAACTACATCAAGATTTACATGTCTGAGGTGACGCTGAGGGAGGGCACATTACGAGCTCTGTACGTTATCATGGGCGAAGCGCTTGGTGGTGCAGAAGATATCCAGGCAGACGTAGCCCAATTCAACGCGGATGCCAGAGACGCTGTGGCAAAAATTATTGAACGGGGCATTGAGCAGGGAGAATTCAACAAAGACGTAAACCCTACCGCCGCTGCTGTGCTCATTACAGGCATGCTCCGCGGCGTCGTGATGCAATACCTCTTTGATCACAAAGCCTTTAATGTGAAGAAAGATCTGCCACTGCTGCAGCGGGCAGCGATCGGTGGTCTCAAGTAGTGAACCTTAACTATGTCACACACGGGGATTCATCCAACCCCACTCTCTTGATGGTTCATGGGTTTCTTTCCTGCAACGCGCAGTGGTTGCCAAACATTCCATACCTTTCAGAGAAATATCAACTCGTTACCGCTGAACTCTGGGGGCATGGCCAATCTCCCCTGCCTGATGAGGACCTGACGGTTGAAGGTTACCTGGAAGCATTTGAAAACATCCGTAAGGCACTCGACATCGAGAAGTGGGGCGTGATTGGACAATCCTATGCCGCCGGACTCACCATTCGCTATGCCATTCAACATCCGAGCGTGGTGTCTAAACTGGTCGTGACGAACTCCCGTTCAGCCCTGGGAAATCTGAACACCAACGGTCCAAGGCGCTCTACACAGACAAAAGGCAAACGCCGTGCAAATAATCGCCACATGCCGATCCATCCTGTGTACGCAAAACGGATTCCGGAGCCGACCCTGTCGGCACTGATTGAAGCGGCAGACAGCACAACATCTGAAGCCATCAATAGAGGCGGCAAACTTGGCACAAAACTCGCCTCTAAAGATCTGTTAAGAGATATTCCGTGCGCATTTGCCATTACTAACGGCATCTACGAGAAGTCATTTCAAAAAGATATTGATGATATTAGAGCCATATCTGACATTCAGATCGTTGATATGCATGGCGGACATGCCGTCAACATCGAAGCTGCTGACGAATTCAACGAATTCGCTTATGGTTTCTTTGATGAGAACTAAACAGCAGAAGGCTTAACCCATGAAACTTGGACTCATGCTTGGCTATTCAGGCGGAGATCTGCGATTGCCCGTAGAAAAAGTACAGCTCGCGGAACGACTCGGCTACGACACCGTCTGGACCGCAGAGGCTTACGGCAGCGACGCACTCTCCCCTCTTGCGTACCTGGCAGCAAAAACGGAACGTATTCGGCTCGGCACAGCGGTCATTCAGCTGGCTGGTCGTACACCCGCCAACGCGGCAATGACTGTTGCCACCATTGATGCGCTCGCCGGTGGCAATCGTGTCATCTGCGGACTGGGCGTATCCGGGCCGCAAATCGTCGAAGGCTGGTATGGGCAACCCTGGGGCAAACCCTACTATCGCATCAAAGATTACGTGACGATCATGAAGAAAATCTTCAAGCGAGAAGAACCGGTTGTTCACGAAGGAAGAGAAATCTCCCTTCCCTACACAGGTGAAGGTGCGATGGGGGTTGGCAAACCACTCAAATCGATTCTGCACATGAATCCGGATATTCCAATCTGGTTGGGCACGGGCATGGAATCCACCGTTAAACTCACCGCAGAAATCGCCGACGGATGGCTACCACTCGGTCTCGTTCCAGAAACCGTCGACATCTATCAGCCCTGGATTAAGGCTGGCCTTGAAAAAGCTGGCAAGGAAGAGAGCAGCTTTGAAATACAGAGCGGCACCCAAGTGATGGTGACGGATGATGTGAAAGGCGCGCTCGACAGACTAAAACCCAACATCGCACTCTATGTCGGCGGCATGGGTCACAAGAACAAAAACTTCCACAAGGAAATGATGATTCGACGCGGGTTTGGTGAGGCCGCCGAAAGAATTCAGGAACTGTACCTGGCCAAGAGAAAAGTAGAAGCCAATGAAGCGGTCCCTGATGAGTTCGTTGACCAAGGTGCATTAGTCGGCGACAAAGCGAGAATTCAGAAACGATTCCGCGACTGGGAAGACAGCGGCATCACTGGCTTAACGATCGGAGGTGATGAACAGGCACTTCGACTGATGGCCGATCTCGCAAGACTCAACGTTGAACCGGACGCGTGAAGTGAACATTAATCTGCTGGATCCTGCGAGCTTTAAAGGCGGTCATCCTCATGATCAATATGACTGGCTTCGTGAGAACGACCCGGTGCACTGGCATGATGAACCTGACGGTCGCGGCTTTTGGGCAATTACGCGCTACGAGGATGTCTACAACATTGGGCGTAACGCCGAAGTCTTTTCCTCAGAGCCCACTATTATGATTCAGGATCCGGCGGAAGACATGCCGACACACAGCGGTTCGGCAAAGATGATGTTGATGATGGATCCCCCTGAACACACGGCCTATCGAAAGCTCATCAGTCGTGAGTTTACTCAGGGACCAGCCCGACACTACAACGAGCGGATTGAACAGCTCGCAGAACAAATCGTTGATCGAGTTGCGGACAAAGGCCAGTGTGAATTTGTCTCAGAAATCGCAGGAGAAATGCCCAGCTTTGTGATCGCAGACTTGATGGGATTGCCACTGGATGATGGCCGCGAACTCTACAAGCTGACAGAGGTCATACACACAGCACCAGGGACGCTGCCAGAAAACGCCATTCCCGAAGCTGTCATGAAAATGTTTGAGTACGGCTCAGCTGTCATCGCTGAAAAACGAGCCAACCCTGGGGACGACCTGGCAAGCAAACTGCTGACCGCCGAGGTAGAAGGTCGCACGCTGACAGATGAAGAGTTCCTGCTTTTCTTCATGCTGTTAATCGACGCGGGTGGAGACACCACTCGCAATCTCGTTGCGACCGGCATGTATGAGTTGTTGAAACATCCGGATCAGTTGTCTCTCCTGCGTTCCGACATCGATCAGCATCTGCCGTCAGCCAGGGATGAACTGCTTCGGTGGACTTCGCCGGTGATCTACATGCGCAGATCCGCAACACGAGACACGAAACTCGGCGACAAAGACATCAGGGCTGGCGACAAAGTTGTGATGTACTACGGCGCCGCCAATCGAGACCCTGCAGTTTTCGCGAATCCTCATACACTTGATATCACCAGGAACCCCAACAAGCATCTGGCATTTGGTGGCGGTCACCACGTATGCCTGGGTCAATGGTTTGCGCGTCTGGAGATTGACGCAATCATGCATGAAGTGCTGACGCGTTTGTCAGACTTTGAGATGGCGGGAGACGCCGCATGGATGCCCAGCAACTTTATCTCAGGACTTACGTCAATGCCCTTAAAATTTGTGGCTCAACACTAAGCCAGCTTGATTCTTAGATGACCAAAGAGCCGATGACTCCAGAAGCCAAAAAAGACTATACCAATAGTGATCCCAAGGAAGTGATATATCTCCAACTTCGAAATGAACTGAAGTACCTGAAACTCAACAACGGCAGTTAACATCCCTAAAGAGAAAGCGACTAGGTTTGTCACCACCCAGTAAGTTATCAGCTCAAGCTTTAAAGAGTTATTGTCCATACCACCTCCATATGGGACCTTGTGCTACTTATTGTTGACCTGTGGTTGCGTAAAGTAATCACTCGAGACAACGGCCGTAGCTCCAATAAAAGCTGCATTAAGCGCCAGATCAATCGCAATAATCGCCAGCGGTCCCAGACCGCCCGTTACCTGGGACATTTCTTCGTGCGTTAGTTCTCTCATTTGTTTCTCCTGTTTTCAAATTGTTTTTGCCTTCAAGGCTTGAGGAAATTTGCCCGGAGACTCTTTCGAGGGATGCAGTCGATCACTTAATCACTTGTCAGCAACTATTACTCATCTAGGCAGGAGACCGCGCACTAGATTGACGCAGCGACCCGCCACTCTCTGCCCCGTTTCGGGGCAACATTGTCTGAATACCGCATTTTTGCGTCGCACAAAATTGGTATAGCTCTTGCTTTGACTCTCGCATCTCATTTTTTGAGAAGCGAGCCATGAATATTTATAAACTTTTAGCGGGAATCATCGTGCTGGGCATTTGCCTGGGCGCCCGGACAGCCAATGCTAATGACTTTAGGAGTCTGCTGGCGGCAGAAAAACAACTACTCCACCGTATCTCCCAGATGGAGATTGATCATGGAGCTTATTCAACCCGACTTTACACACCCCTCAAAGAACTTGGTGAACTGCTGGACAAAACCAGCAGACACGAGGAGGCCATTGAAGTATTCCGAAGGATGCAGCACCTGGTGCATCGCCACTATGGTGTTCACGACCAAAAGCAGATCGAAAGCGTCGACTTAATGATCAACAGTTACGCGAAACTGGGAGATTTCAACAGCATCGATAAACAGCAGCACTTTCGATACCACGTCGCAAAGAAAGCATTCGACAATCCACATCCGGACCTGACCACAGCCAGAATCAAGATCGCTGACTGGTATCGAAACACCGGTCGTTTCACGCAGGCACTCGCCTGGTATGAGGAGAGTCTAGAATCCGCGTCAGACATGGGACCCTACGCTCAGATACGCGTACTCCGTTCAGAAGCCCTGACTCAATTTCTCTCCGGTAAATGTTGTGCGTCCGAGGCACTTCTGGAGGCACTGGAAATCGTCTCGGCGCATCCAGAGTCCGGCATGGAGATGAGTCGATCGCTCGAAGACCTGATCGACATGCTGACCCTCGAACGAAAAAGAATCGAAACCGACATGGCCAGATACGATGGACCACCTCAGTATCTTGGCTTCGCCAGCAGTCGAGATGTATTGAAGCTAATGACATTGAAGTCCAGTCCTGAGCTTGGCGGGGAGCTTTATGTGGACTTTGGCGAGCGGGAGCCTGGTGCTCCAGCGGTCGCAACCGTGGGTTATCCAATCGCTATGTGTGGTACCACGCTGAACCGCCTGACACGAAGCACTGTGCCAGATTCGCTCAGCATTGAGCTAACCGTCACAGACACCGGCAAACCCCAGAACATTGAGATCACAGGTGACGTACCCATCAAGTTAAAGCGGTACCTTAGGGAATCCCTGCAACGAAGTCTGTTTCGATCCGCGACAGACGAGAACGGCAGCACGGTGAGTGGCACTTTGAAGTTCACACAGAGTTTCCAGACGCACAATGAAGGTGTCAGCAGTCGCGATGAAGTATCAACCTGGAGTCACATGCTGGTTGCGCAAACCTGCCAGATTCAGGGATTGCAGCGAATCTAATCCGCCTTGGACAAGGTGTGATGCTCAATCTGATGCATCACACCATCGGCGATGGTCTTCAGGAATCCAAACAGGAAGATCCCACCCTGACCGATCGCTGCGCCAAATATGATGGTTAGGTGCATGGGTACTACCCTGGCGTAAGGGGTGAACATGAGCGTACCGATATTGGGCGTTCCGCTTCGATCAGACTTCAGGTGGTATTGATAGGAATACCAATGGTTCATGGCAAACGCGGCACCACAGATCAAAAGATCCATACCCAGTCTCGGATCACCGAACTCACCAGTCATCATGAAGACAAAGTAGACGACGTGAAAAGTACCAAAGTGCAGAGCAAAGAAACCGGCAACCTGTCGCTTCGTCTCCGGCGTTGGATCTACCGGTCGGTTGTTCATCGTAAAGTTCTCAGTTGAGAACTCTTCCAGGTTCAGCATGCGATAGAAATTCGCGACCCCGATCACGACACTCTGAATCCAGTAAACGAGCATCATGTCGATCAGGCGCCAACCCATCGTCAGAGCAAGCAGGAGCACAAAAACGTTGGTCACGATGAGCGCAAACAGAGAACCATCAGATCTGAGTGACTCTTTACGTTGACCAGTACTGCGAGGCTGGGCAACGCCCTTCGCCCTCTCCAGATAAGACTCGTACTTATAATAGGCAATACCGCAAGCCGGGCATTGCCAATCCGGCGCCTCATCTCTTGGCGACCTGACATAGCCACACTTGGGACATGTCTTCAGCATCAACTAAGAGAAGACATCGATGAATCGGATGTTGTCTTTTGAGAGCCCCTCTTCCACTACAGAGAACCCTCCCGACTTGATCATCCACTCCAATCGGTGATCACGATACTCGCGTTTGAAAGCACCAGCGGCAACTGCCTGCTGTAGAGCTTCTATGTTGGAATTAGGTCCATCAAACCTGACTTGCTGTGCAGCCTCACGAACTTGCGCGACACTGTCTCTTTCATTAACACGCTCAAGCCATTCCAGCAGTCTGCCTTCAGGCTCAAAACCAAACCATCGGCTACCGTTCAGATGCGGCACGACACTCAGGTCACCCCATCCAAACTGTTCGCCGTTGAACCAGGATCGATTTTCCAGCTGCGAATCCAACCACTGGTACCAGCCCCCAATCTGCTCCGCTGCTTCCGCTTCAATCTTGGCGGCCAACTCACCGGTCGCCCGCCCGAAGAACCGAATCTCCTGAATACCCCAGTTGATCGCTTCATAGTGCGTGTCCATGGTGTCTTCCAACATGCGAACCCGGGCGCGCTCCAACGAGCTTGCTGGCAGCATGGATGGGTCCGGCCATCGGTCTTCGATGTACTCCAGGATCACCGTTGAATCGAAGACCCGAACATTGTCGCCTTGGACCAGTGCTGGAACCTCACCGCGGGGACTCGCCTGCAAAAAGTCAGAGACAGAACTACCAGCGCCGATGCCATCCGGCATCGGCGCTTCAAAGGTAACCCCTTTTTCAATCAGGGCAATCTTAACTTTTTGCCCATAGGGTGAGAGAGGGTGATCGTAAACGATCACCGACATCAGGACTTCTGAGCCTGCTTCATGACTCGAAGTAGGCCTGACATCTCTTCTGAGTTACTCATATCGAGCAGCTTATCTTTCTGCTCGAGAAGCTCTTCGTAAGTGGCATCGGCACCGATCTGGATATGCTCATTAGAGAAGATGGCACTGCTGTAATAGCTGCCATTACCCGCATGGATGATCCGATTGGTTGGCGCATCTTCAGCACACATCAGCAGAACCGCTGGTGTCACCAAGCGCGGATGTGACTCAGGACGAGGATCGTCGGGATTCACTTCCCGGCCGGGAATCGTGCCGATCAGGCGGGTTTCCGCCGCGGGCGCGAGTGTATTCACACGGATGTTCTTTGAAAGACCTTCGATGGACAGAACGTTCATCATGCCTACCATACCCATCTTGGCAGCGGCGTAGTTTGCCTGCCCAAAGTTGCCGTAGATACCAGACACGGAACTGGTCAGGACGATACGGCCATAGTTCTTCTCATACATGATGGGCCACGCGGCTTTGGTCACATACGCTGTGCCATTCAAATGCACGTCCATGACGATGTCCCAATCGCCCATTTCCATGTTCTTGAAGCTTTTGTCTCGAAGGATACCGGCATTGTTGACGAGAATATCGACGGTGCCGTAGGCACTGACAGCGTCGTCAATAATGGATTGAGCGCCTGCTTTATCGGAGACACTGGCTTTGTTGGCGATCGCTTCACCGCCTGCCGCTTTAATCTCATCAACCACGACGTCAGCCGCGTCTCCGGAACCCGTACCGTCACCTGAACCACCTAGATCATTAACGACAACCTTGGCACCACGACTGGCAAACTCCAGCGCATGTGCTTTACCAAGACCACCACCAGCACCGGTGATAACAACTACCTTGCCTTCAAAATCACTCATGTTTCCTCTCCAAAAAACTCCAGGCGCCTTCAGCGACTACCAAAAGTTGTATTTAATGATTTCTTCGACGGGCTTACGTGTTGTAGGCCCGAAATTGGCATCAGGATACCCGATTGGGATAAGCGCTGCAGGGTAGGCATCATCAGGAATGTCACAGGTTTCTCTGAGCGCCTCGTTAATAAGCACGTGCGCAGTTGTCATAACGGTGCCAAGACCCAGCGCACGTGCAGACAACATAACGTTCTGCACCGCCATATAAATGGAACTACCTGCTTCCAGTGATCCTGGATCAGGTGTCGGTGAAGAAAGTTTGTAGAGGCATGGCACTATTATCGCCGGTGCCTTTGCCAACTTGGAGAAGAAGGATTGCGCACCTTTGAGCATCAAACGCTGGCTTTTGTCGTCCGATTTCTGACCCTCGGTAATCATGTTTTTTAGTGGCCCGCCTTCGTAAACCGCGTTCAGCGCATCGCCAATCTTCTCGCGCTGCGCTTCATCATCTATCACGACAAAAACCCAAGGCTGAGTATTACTTCCACTGGGGGCCTTTGAACCAGCTTCAATCACTGTCTTCAGCAGGTCCCGGGGCACCGGCTTTTCCTGCCAGTAACGAATTGCTCGTTGTGTATACATGGCATCCCAAACGTTATTCGTCCCTTCCTTTCCATGTGGCAACACATTGCGTAGATCGGACATCTTGTTCTCCTTTATTGGTCCCAAGCGACGGGCAGCTTTCGAATACCTTGCAGCACCGGCATCCTTTTATCCATCTCAACTTCACCATTGAGCCTGAGGTTCTTCAATCGATCAAAAATGACCCGCAGAAAAACATCTCCTTCCAGGCGAGCAAGTGGCGCACCACGACAAAAATGCGTGCCGTAACCGAAGGCCAGGTGCCGCTTCACCTTTGAAAGATCTCGATCCAGATCAAACTTCATAGGATCGTCGAACACTTCCGGGTCGAGGTTTCCAGCGGCCCAGAGCAGCATGACTTTAGTATCTTTATCGACCTGAACACCGCCTAACTCTACAGGGACATCATTGGTTCGAAACAGTCCCTGAACCGGCGAATCCAGACGCAGGGTTTCTTCGATAGCAATGGGTATTAATCCTCGATCGCTTTTGACCTTTTCCCAGGCACCTTCTTCAGTGAGAAGCCGATAAATAATGTTCGACAGCATAATGGTGGTGGTCGCACTACCCGCTGTAAGCAGAAAGCCCATAAAGCCGATGATCTTGTCATCAGACAGGTAGTTGCCATCTGGACCCGGTGTGGTCAGGAAACGCGTCACCAGGTTTTCATCACCCTGCCATTCGCCGGATGCGAGTTTTTCTTTGGACACCGTCAGGTGTTTTACGAACAACTCGCTGGTACGAGTCAATGCCTGTATACGCACCTGCTCAATATTGCCGCTCTCAATCATGGCAGCCGCTTCTCCCGGCGGCACCAGCATCAATCCGACAGATGCGATGATGCCATCGCGCGTCCAAAGGAACCGATCACCGCCATCTTCATCGTATCGATCGAAGCCCAGCAGCTTAAAGATCACGAACAGCGGAAGCTCAATGGAGAGCAGTTCATGCAGATCCGCTTCACCAGCGTCATAAACCTTATCAATTTGTTCATTCACGAAGGCTTCCATATCCGGAATCATGGCATCGAAAACTTCTTGGGAAAAAGCGCTGGAAACAATGCGAACCTCGAACGTGTGCTCCGGAGGATCAACGCTGACCAGCACGCCCGGTGATTCCAGGTAATTCAGGGCAGGACCATACTTCGCCTTCCAAACATCATATTGCTTGAGGATGTCCATGATGTCTGCATGCGAAGCAACTGCGTAGTGATCTCCGGTCTTCGAATGCGCAAACGGACAACCACTGGCATGCATGCCCTCATAGATTTTTTTGAAGTCCGTCAAAAATGGTTCGGAATTAAACTCCACTTCCGTGAAGCCTTTCTGTGGTTGTGTACGTCTATCGCTCATCGTCTTCTCTTGGGTTAGCGAGGTTCGTTCTGAACGACAACAAACTCTCCAGCCATGTTGTCGTCTTTAATGATATCCAACACTGTCTGGCCAATATCTTCAGGCGACAGCGCTTTGATGTGTTCCATGATCGGTCCCAACCATTCCGGCCGGGTGCCTCCACCGGTTTTATCCAGAATCGGGGTTTCTGTGACGCCAGGGCACACCGCATTAACTCGAATACCATACTGTTCGTGAAGCTCCGCGCAGGATCGGGAAAACATAATGACCCCCGCTTTCGAAGCGGCATAAGGGGCATCTGACAGGTAAGGGTTGAGTCCGCCGGTTGAAGCCGTGTTTATGATCACCCCCCCGCCGTTCGTGCGCATGTATTGAATGGCGAGAGCACTACTCTGGATAACGCTGGTCAGATCGATATCCACCACCCGTCTTATACGCTCAAGGTCCGTATCCGGAAATGGCGGTGGCCCAGAGACGATACCCGCATTGTTAAACACCACATCCAATCGATCGAATCGATCAGTGACTGTTTTGTAAAGTGCTTCCAGCGCTAGCGGATCGGTAACATCACAGGTGATTTGGCGGGTTTCCGCCATTATGTCCTTCGCGGTTTCGGTGAGCCCGGCAGCATCCATATCCACCAGAACGACAGCGCTGGCACCCGCTTCAGCGATCATGCGTGCTGATGCTCGGCCTATACCCGACGCCGCACCCGTCACGATCACCACTTTTTCTATGAGATCCATCACGCCTCCATCACTCTACTCATGTTCCCATAGCTCGACAATAATTGGAACACGTTACAATTATTCGAATAACCCCAATTAATGTCCGTTTTCCGACCTATTCAATTGGGATAGAATCGCCCCTTTCCGACGAAGACCCACCCGCTGTTGAGGTATCACCAATGACCATGAATGAAGAGCAACAGGACATGAAACTGCCATCCAGCTTTATGGATGAGAAGCTGTTCAAGTCCCGATCCATTTCCATCTTTGGCCAAATTAATGAACGCATCGCTCGGGCGGTGACGGAACAACTATTGGCTTTGGCGTCAGAAAGTGATGAGCCGATCACCATTTACATCAGCTCTCCCGGTGGACACGTGGAAAGCGGTGATGTGATCTACGACATGATCAAATTCATCAAGCCTGAGGTACGGGTTGTAGGCACCGGATGGGTGGCCAGCGCCGCGACGAATATTTACCTTGCCGCGAAAAAAGAGAACCGTTATTCGCTCCCGAATACCCGCTATCTGGTTCACCAGCCCAGTGGTGGTTCGCGCGGCGACGCCACCGACATTGCTATTCAGATGGAAGAGATCCTTAAGACCAAGGCTCGAATCAACAAGATCATCTCTGCAGAGACTGGCCGCCCTCTGGAGCAGGTCGAGAAAGACACCGACCGCGATTACTGGATGTCCGTGGACGAAGCCATCGAATATGGAATCGTCAGCAAAGTCGTTAAATCTGTTAACGACATTCAGTAAGTGCCCGCGAGAAAACGCATTTGCGTTTACTGCGGTTCAAGTCCCGGCAATGATCCTGCCTTTCTGAAAGGGGCAACCTCCCTCGGCAAAGCGCTCGCCGACCACGACTGTGACCTCGTATACGGGGGCGCCAGCATCGGCCTGATGGGAACCGTTGCAGATGCCGCCCTTGCTAGTGGCGCTTCAGTTTTCGGTGTTATGCCCAAGTCTCTCGCTGATAAAGAGATTGCACACGGGGGACTGTCAGAGTTGTACATCACCAAATCGATGCATGATCGCAAAGAAAAAATGGCTGCTCTCAGTGACGGGTTCATCGCGCTGCCTGGCGGGCTTGGCACTTTGGAGGAGTTATTCGAGATCTGGACCTGGTCTCAGCTTGATTTTCATCGCAAACCGATTGGCCTTTTAAATCTCGAAGGTTATTACGATGTGCTCATCAGTTTTCTCGCAAGCACCGTAGAGAAAGGTTTCGTAAAATCCTCGCATGCCGATATGCTGTTGGTGGACTCTAACCCCGGTGACCTGATGAAACGGATGAACGAATATGAGCGCCCCGACACCAAGAAGCTCTGACGACTTACTTATTGACCGGATCACCAGACCGTTCTTGATGTTTCTTGAGCATAAGCTTGCCGGCGCCATCCTGTTGCTGCTCTCCACCATTATTGCCCTGATCTGGGCCAACTCGCCTTTGGCAGCGATTCACTACGATCTGCTGCACACCTACGCTGGCCTTGGAATCGGTGAGCTGTACCACGAGAAATCAATCAGCCACTGGATCAACGATGGACTCATGGGTGTTTTCTTCTTTGTGGTTGGACTGGAAATCAAACGAGAGTTTCTTGCAGGAGAGCTTGCGAATCCAAGGACCGCCGCTTTGCCAATATTTGCGGCTGCGGGGGGTATGCTGGTACCCGCGAGCATCTATGTTGCGATCAACCCCGGAGGTGATGCGTTCCAGGGTTGGGGTATACCAATGGCAACCGATATCGCGTTCGCGCTTGGCATTCTTGCCCTGTTTCCAGTTTCCATTTCTTTGAAAGTATTCCTAACTGCTCTCGCGATCGTGGATGACATCGGCGCAATTCTGGTTGTCGCCATTTTTTACACTGACGACATTGCCGCTCAAAGTCTGGTGATCGGTGGTTTTTTCCTGATGGTCTCTATCGGAGCCAACATCGCCGGCGTTCGCAATCCGATCATCTATGGTCTGATCGGCGCCATTGTCTGGTTCGCGTTTCTTAAATCTGGCGTCCACGCCACACTGGCAGCAGTCTTGATGGCGTTCACGATTCCCGCACGGACACGCATCGACGGCTTGCAGTTTGTTGAGACTACAGAGATGTTGTTGAAGAGACTCAGGGAATCCGGCTTACCCCAGGGAAATTCTCTCCTGAGCAATGAACAGCACTCAATTGTGCATGAAATGGAACAGGTGACGGAGAAGGCCACTGCACCGCTTCAGGAACTTGAGCACGCACTCATGCCGTTTGTCACCTTCATGATCTTACCCATCTTTGCCCTGGCCAACGCCGGTGTCGTCATTGCGGACGACTTCACGGCGGTGTTAACCAACCACATCGCACTCGGTATTATCGCCGGCTTGTTTATCGGCAAACCGCTCGGGATTCTGTTTTTTGCCTGGCTCGCCATCAAGCTGAGAATCGCGGAATTGCCTGATGGCGTTTCATTCCTGCAGATCGCGGGTGCCGGGATGCTCGCAGGCGTAGGCTTTACAATGGCGCTCTTTATCTCAACGCTTGCCTGGCCAGACGAAGCATTGATTGACATCGCTAAGACAGGGGTTCTAATCGGCTCTGTGCTATCCGCGATGGGGGGGGCCATCATTTTGTACATGACCACACGGACTTGAATTCGCCCCTCTTCGCCACCACATAGTAAATTAACGTTATTGAGCAAGCGAGATTAACCATGACGAGACTATTCCTGTTCCTTGCAACCAATATTGCGGTTATCGCCCTGATCAGCATCACCTTCCAGATTCTTGGTATTGAGGGGCTGCTCGCACAAAACGGCGTTGATATGAACATGCAGGCTCTCCTGGTCATGTCCGCCGTGATCGGCTTCGGCGGCTCTTTTATCTCGCTCGCCATGTCTAAATGGTCCGCGAAGAGAGCCATGGGGGTTCACATCATTGAGAACCCGACCCATCCCCAGGAGAAGTGGCTGGTGGACACCGTTGCAAGCCAGGCGGAAACTGCTGGCATCGGCATGCCCGAAGTTGGCATCTTCCAATCCGACGTGGTGAACGCCTTTGCTACGGGCATGAGCAGGAACAACTCACTGGTTGCGGTCTCCACAGGTCTTCTGCAACAGATGACAGCAGACGAAGCAGAGGCTGTGCTGGGACATGAAGTGGCCCACGTCGCCAATGGCGATATGGTCACCATGGGTCTTATCCAGGGAGTTGTGAACACCTTCGTGATCTTCCTCTCCCGAATTGTTGGTTTCTTCGTTGACCGCGTGATCCTGAAAAACGAACGAGGCCTTGGCATTGGTTACTTCATCACTTCGATTCTTGCGCAGATCGTGCTTTCTATCTTCGCCACCATGATCGTTATGTGGTTCAGCAGGCAGCGTGAATTCCGAGCCGACGAAGGTGGTGCGAGCCTGGCTGGCAAGCAGAAGATGATCGACGCCCTGAAACGTCTACAGGGTGATCAGGCGGAAGATCTGCCAGGTGAGTTCGCGGCCTTTGGCATCAATGGCGGCAAACCCACAGGCATCAAAGCACTGTTTATGAGCCATCCGCCGCTTGAGGAGCGAATCGCTGCCCTCGAGCGGAGCTAAATCAGCGCTAAACCCGCCTAATCCGGAAGGCCTAATACCCGCTTCGCAATAATGTTGGCCTGCACTTCATTGGTACCGCCGTAAATGGTTACGGAGCGGCTGGCGAGCCAGGACCTCGCCGCGCCAATCTCATCGGAAGAAAAACCATCTCCTTCCCAGGCAACACCGTGATGGCCCATCAAATCGACGATGAGGTCCTGACGATCCTGAGCCAGCGTTGAACCATAGAATTTAAACACCGACGTGGCTTCACCCGGCGTTTTGCCGTCACGTGATTCTTCTCCGGCACGTTTCTGCGTCAGACGGAAAGCTGCTGATCGCATCTTCCAGTCGATCACGTTGTCTCGCAACTCCGGCGCGATCGCTGGGTCTTTCACATAATCGTTCAGCACCTCGTTCACCTCGAGATCGATGGAGACACCGACCGGGCGTGAGCGCTGCGCGCCTGTTCCGAGACCACCCTGCCCTGACCGTTCGTGTTGCAGCAGCCGTTTGCCGACCGTCCAGCCTTCGTTCAATTGCCCAACCAGATCCCGTTTCTCCGCGATCGCGTTGTCGAGGAAGGTCTCGCAGAAGGGAGAACTGCCGGAAATCAGTTCAATAGGTTTCACCGTCACTCCTTCCTGATCCATGGGCAACAACACAAAACTGATGCCATTGTGTTTGGAAACTTCGAAGTCCGTGCGTACCAGGCAGAACATCCAATCCGCGTATTGCGCACCAGAGGTCCAGATCTTCTGGCCATTGATCAGGAAATAATCTCCTTTGTCTTCCGCGCGGCAGCGCAAACTCGCCAGATCAGAGCCCGCACCCGGCTCACTGTATCCCTGGCACCAGGCGGCGCCACCCTGCGCAATCACCGTCAGGTGACGTTGTTTCTGATCTTCGGTGCCGTATTCAAGCAGTGTCGGCCCGAACATTCGGGTGCCCATATTAACGAGCGGTGCCCTTGCGCCCAGCGCCAGCATTTCTTCATAAAGGACACGCGTTTCTTCTGTGCTTAGACCACCGCCGCCATATTCCTTTGGCCAGTTCGGGACCGTCCAACCTCGTTCTGCCATGGCTTCCATCCAGCGCTGTGTATCAGCAGCAAAATTGACTTTGGTTGACCCGGTGTGAATCTCACCAGGACCTCTGGCGCCGTCAGGACAGTTCTCCGCCAACCAGGCCCGTGTCTCTTCTCTGAATTCTGCAAGTTCCGACATCACTTTCCCCTTAATTTCTTTTTATGTCTCGGAATGGTCCGGTGTCCATTCGCTGTTCTTTCGGCATACCCAGAACTCTTTCCGAGATGATGTTCTTCTGAATTTCGTCGGTCCCTCCGGCGATAGAAATCGCGGGCACCGAGACCAGTGTCTCGGCAATGACACCTGCTTCGGCGGAATCGGAACCACTGAGCATGGCGTCTGCGCCGGAAATCATGGTGTGTACATGAGCGGATTGTCGCGCGATCACGCTGGCACCGAGTTTGCCGATTGAACCTGCCGGTACAACTTCATTACTGCCAGCCTTTCGTATGGCGGCAGCACTCTTTGCAGCCAGTTGCGCAGCTCTCGACATCGACATCAGTTTCGCCATTTCCTGACGAACCACGGGATCGTTAATGGCGCCGGTATCCATGGCTCGCTTCATCACCAGGTCTGGTCGACCCTCACGCTGCGGATACCAGGAGTATGGTTCATTAGCGATCGCCAGCTCCTCTGCAAACTCTACGTAAATGCTGCCTTCTTTTGCTTCTCGAGGTGAACGCTGATTCCTGCCACGGGCAAACCCCTGACGTTCAATAGAAAGCGTCGTGGTGGCAATTGCCCATCCTTCACCTTCCGTACCCAGCATGTCTTCCGCTGCAACTTCGGCGTCTGTCATGAAAACTTCATTGAACGAGGCATGTCCGTTCATCTGTTTGAGCGGCCTAACTTCAACGCCCGACTGCTTGAGATTGATCAGAAAATAAGAAAGCCCCTGGTGCTTCGGCAGATCCCAATCCGTTCTGGCAACGAGAATGCCCCAGTCAGCGTGGTGTGCGCTGGTATTCCAGACCTTCTGACCATTGACAATCCACTTACCGTCTATCAACTCTGCCTTTGTGCTGGCGCCGGCGAGATCAGAACCGCTACCCGGTTCGCTGAACAATTGGGTCCATGCGTGTTCGCCAGTAAGAATGGGTCTAAGAAAGCGCTTTTTCTGGTCCGTATTTCCGTGAGCCAGGATGGTCTCTGCCGCCAGGCGTCGCGGTCCTGCCTGGGCTGCACCCACAATACCCTTCTCTGAAAATACGTCATTGACCACGGCCATCTGCCGCACATCAAACCCTCGCCCGTAGCTGTCCTCCGGCCAGCTAGCCGCAGCCCAACCGCCATCCACGAGGATATTGCGCCATTCAATAAGCGGACGATTAGGGTCCCAGTTGGCATCCAGCCATTCACTGAGTTCTTTTCTAACATCTTCCGGGCTCATGACGCCTCCTCTATTTGTGACAACAAGCGTTCACGATGCATGTGCGGCGATCCCATGAATACTTCAGAGGCCTTTGCGCGCTTGTACCAGAGATGTGTGTCTTCTTCCCAAGTAAACCCGATCCCGCCTCTCAGTTGAACGGCGGCGCGGGCAGCTTCCATATAAACGTCACTGGCCATGGCTTTCGCCATACTCGCAGTTTCTGGCTCTTCCCCGGCGCACAGGCAGAACGCTGCATGGTGTGTCACTGCTTTCGCCCATTCCAATGCCAGCAGAAGATCTGCGCAGCGGTGTTTGAGAGCCTGGAATGATCCAATAGGACGACCAAACTGCACCCGGACTTTTGTGTACTCAAGCGTGGAGTCGAACAACTGCTGTGCACCGCCGATCATCTCATGAGCCAGCGCGACGCTGATCTGATTCCAGGTTTTTTCCAAACCAGCTTCAGAGAGGTGTCCGATCTTATCCGCGACAGCGCCGGAAAGCACAACGCGACTTAACTTCCTCGTTGTATCCAACGCGTCCTGCGCGTGTATTGCAACGCCATCTGCGTCACTGGCAATAGAGAAGAGATCCAACCCTTCCTTTCCTTCTGCAACGACAATCAGCAGATCCGCGACATGGGCATCAGTCACTATAGGTGCCGCGCCGTCCAGTTCATTTCCGGTTGCTCGCAATTGCCTACCCACCTGTTCAGGCGCATTGACTGAGTCGAGTACCAATGTCGCTATGGTTGAACCAGAGGCAATCTCAGGGAGCAACTTCTGTCGGTTCGCCTCACTGGCACCATTCAAAATGGCATAGCCGGCCATCACTGATGATGAAAGGAAGGGACTGCAGTAGAGATAACGCCCCATTTCTTCTGCAGCGATTCCGAGCTCAACTGGACCAAACCCGAAGCCACCGTACTCTTCCGGGATATGCGTACCGGCCAGCCCGACTTCCCGACAAAGCTGCTGCCAAACTGCCCTGTCGAATCCCTCGTCGGTGTCCATAAGCCGCCGAACATCTGCGGGCGTCGACTTTGCCTGCAGAAACCTGGCGACGACGTCGCGGAAAGTTTCCTGATCTTGCGTATATTCAGTCATAGCCTGCGACTGTATTATTGTCCCCTGACAACATCAACTCAGGAGTTGCCATGGGATACCATCATCTCGCACTTGCCGCCAAAGACATGAATGCGATTCATAACTTTTACGAAGGCATCATGGAATTCAAACTGGTCAAGGTCGAGGTCGGCCCATCACCAGAGGGAGGTTGGGCAAAACACTTCTTCTATCGGATGGAAGACGACTCCAAGTTCATTGCCTTCTGGGAAATGCACGAGATGCCGGGCGTCGAAGACAGCTTCGAGACCAACATCTCCAAAGCCGCCGGACTACCTGATCACATCAATCACATTTCTTTCGACGTAAAGGATGCAGACGAGCTGCAGATGAGAAAACAACAGTGGCTGGGTGGCGGTTGTGATGTGATGGAAATTGATCACAACTGGTGTCATTCGATTTATACCAAAGACCCGAACGACAACCTCGTCGAGTTCTGCCTGACAACGGGAGAGTTCAACGAGGCTGATCGGGACTTTGCGCTAAAGCAGCTAACGGCGACCGAGCCGGCGTTTTCAAAACCTCCGGCTAAGATCGAGTCTCACAGAGCGCGGGGTTAAACCCGGTAACCCTCATCAGTCAGCGGCATTTTGCGCACACGTTTGCCGGTAATCGCATAAATCGCATTCGCGACTGCCGGTGCGAGCGGCGGCAGCGCAGGTTCACCCAGACCCGTTGGGTCAAAGTCGCTCTCAATGAAGTGCACGTCGACTTCCGGCGCCTGATCAATTCGAAGTACCGGATACTGATCCAGGTTCGTCTGTTCAACCCGGCCATTTTCCATCGTGATCTTCTGGCCAGCCATGGCGCTGTAGCCGTCAATGATTGAACCCTGCACCTGTGAGATGGCTCCGCTTCGATTAATGATCGGTCCAACATCCACCGCGGCAATCACCTTGTGCAAGGTGACCTGGTCACCCTTGATACTGACCTCAGCGACTTCCGCCACATGCGCCGCGTGACAGAAGTAGAAAGCGAAACCCAGACCGCGTCCTTCAGGCATCTCTCTGCCCCAGCCGCTCTTTTCCGCGGCCAGCTTGATCACACCTACCGCACGTTCCGTATTCATGGAACGCCAGTTACCGTCATCGAGCCAACGGGGCTCACCCATCATTTCGATTAACAGTTCGACGTGGTCTCTTCCGGCCTCCGTTGCAACTTCGTGCAGGAACGCCTGCGAAGTAAACGCATGCGTGTTTGAGTAAGGCGCACGCCACGGACCAACCGGCGTATCCATACGATAGTTGGTGAGTGAACCGCGAACATGTTCCATCGTGTTAAAGGGAAACGCGCCCGGATTCGGGCCATTGAAGCGGGACGACTCGCCACCAGGGGCTGGTCCTACCGTGTGTTCTTCAAAAGCGGCAACTTTGCCATCCGGCGTAATCGCTGCTCGTAGCCTGTTGAAGCCACCCTCACGCAGGAAGTCGTAACGGATGTTGTCTTCCCTCGTCCAGGTCAGCTTGACCGGCTTGCCTGCGAGCTTGGAAAGTTCGATCGCTTCGATCACATATTCGTTACTGGTACGACGACCAAAACTGCCACCCATACGCTTCACATGGATGCTCAGCTGATCTTTTTCCAGACCATAGCGATTTTTTGCCATCTCCTGGAAACGCGGACCGTTCTGGGTCGGGATCCAAACCTCAAGGTGATCTTTTGCGCCGCCAGCGCCGGGACGGTAATCAGCGGTACAGTTCATCGGTTCCAGACACATGTGGGTGACATAGGGGAACTCATAGAAACTTGAGATGACTTTGTTGTCAGCATCATTGAAAGCGGCATCCACATCACCAACATGGATAGGCACCTTGTCTCCGGTATCACCCACTTTGCTGGCAAACTCCGCAAAGGCAGTCCAACTGTCTTTCGAGGCGTTTGATTCATCCCACTCGATTTCGAGCGATTCTCTTGCCTTAAACACTGACCAGGTATCGGTACCAACAATGCCAACACCATCCATCAGCTCACGAACGTTGCCATTGCCTTTAACGATCCAGGCATCCACGACACCGGGCAGTTTTTTAATCTCATCGATATTTGCACTGACAATTTTCCCACCAACTGCAGGACACTTTTCGTAGCTGCCGTAAAGCATGTCTGTGACTTTGGTGTCGATACCGAAATCACCCACCCCGGTGACAATCTCCAGAGAATCCACCTGACTGATGGATTTACCGAGAATTCGATAGTCGTCTCTATCTTTGAACACCAGGCTTTCTTTGTTTGGAATGGGCTGCCTTTGTGCCAAAGTTGCCAGTTCAGCAAAGGTTCGAGACTCGCCCGTCTTTGCGTGAACGACGCGGCTGTCCTCCGCTTTGAGTTCTTCTTTTGGCACTTCCATCGCTATGGCCGCTGCGGCAATGAACATGTCGCGCGCGCTGGCACCCATCTCCCGCATCAGGTTCCAGTTCAGGTAGAGCGTGAAGGAACCACCGGTCCACTGTCCGCCATACCGCTCGGTATCCACCTCCGGTGTCTGAACAACAACAACGTCATCCCAGTTGGCGCCGAGTTCCTCGGCAACAATCATCGGCAGGGAAGTTTTAATACCCTGTCCCATTTCCGGAGAGCCGGAATAGATGATGATCTTGCCGTCATCTCGAACCTGGACGTAAGCATTCAGCTCAGCTGAACCAACCAGACTGGCTTCCATCGCGGAGCTGACCAGGGGAAGCCCCAGCACGAAACCACCACCGGCAATCGACGTGGCTTTAAGAAAGCCTCTTCGCGTCACCATCGTATTCATGCCTGTGCCTCCTGCTCGTTAGAGGCGCTTGAAGCCTTATCCGCTGCGTCATAAAACGACGCCGCGGTATGGATCGCTTTGCGAATCCTGATATAAGTACCGCAGCGGCAATAGTTACCCGACATGGCGTTATCAATGTCGTCATCTGTCGGTTTGGGTTTCTGATTCAGCAGCGCGGCGGCCGACATGATCTGGCCTGCCTGGCAGTAACCACACTGAGCCACATCCTGATCAATCCAGACCTGTTGCAGCACGTGGAGCTGATCGCTGTCAGCAAGGCCTTCAATCGTTGTCACCTGACTGCCATCCACTGCACTGATCGGCAACAGACAACTTCTCACCGGCGCACCGTTGATATGGACTGTGCAGGCTCCACACTGTCCAATACCACAACCAAATTTCGTTCCGGTGAGTCCGGCTTTGTCCCGGATTGCCCAGAGCAAGGGCATATCTGCGGCCGCGTCTATCGCGGTTCGCTCTCCATTAATTTCCAAAGTGTATTTCGGCATGCTTTTCCCCAATACGATGGCCGTATTTAATTCTGAATGACGACAATAAATCTTACGAAAAGGTTTTCGTTAAAGATTTGTCGATGCTACGTTTGACGCATGACTCTATTGAAACGAACCGGAATTGTCATTGGTGTTATGGCTGTCCCGCTGATACTCGGCTTAATCTTCTTTCGCTCTGTCGTGAATCCCGCAGTGATGAACGAGATACGCACTCATCCCAACGGGGAAGAAGCGAAGGTCGCCATGATTATTGCCTATGACGACAGAACGCTACCCGTCAACTACCTGAAAGAAGACAATCTTGTATTCATTGCTGTTGACGGTCCCTGGTGGCGCGATTTCCGAGGAGAAAAGAAGCCGGTATCCATGATGATCAAGGGAGAGACACTGACCGGACACGGTGTTGTTGTGCTGGATGACGACGACTATGTGGTTGACGTCTTCTCCCGTCTTCGTCCAACCGCACCGGATTGGTTACCGCTGTGGCTGAACGGGAAACTGGTCGTCATTACGCTTTCAGAAACTGGCTAGCGTTGCCTTTAACGTCTTGAGTGCCGTGATGTTTGCGTCTCGGATGGTATCCATTTCCGGTGCTTTCTGACTGATGTCTCCCATCTCTGACATCACCACATGCACTTCATCATGTCCTGAAACCTTGGCCATATCGCCCAGCCATCGCTGCACGTTGGGGAACTCAGAGAAGTCGAACACGTTGGTGAATTCAGGCCGAAGTTGCCCAATTTCCACATAGGCTGCGATGTCAGCGAGAGTCACGCTGCCCCCCATGAGGAATGTGTTGTCAGCCAGATAGCTCGATTCAATGGTGCGTAGCGCATTGGTCAGGTTTCGTCGCGCCGATTCCTGAAACGATTCAGGGATATCCAGATCTTTTCTGACTTTGGGTGCCACCAGGCCAAGAGATGCCTCGCGCACGTTTCTATGATGGTAATGAAGATAGCCATCAATCTTTGCTCGATCCTGTTCGTTATCCGGATAGACGTCTGTCCAGCCATGGGTTCTGGCAAGGTAAGTCATGATCGCGTGGGCTTCACCCAGCGTGAATCCGGTAGCCGGCTCTTCCAAACAGGGAATCGTGCCGCCCGGGCACTTGGCCAGATAGTCGGGATGCCTGGAACCGTTTTCTCCCTTGGAGCCGGGATTGGTCAACACCAGTTCAAACGGCGTCTTGTGCATGATGAAAAGCCACATAACCGCACGCACGGGTTGGGAAAAAGGTACGCCATAAAGCTTGGGTGTCGACATAGGGTTTCCTGCTAGGTTTAATGATTAAACTATACTATTCTCTGGTCCAACTCGTCATGCCATTCATCATCCGAGGAGCCCCAAATGACTAAACCAGTTTGCCTGGTCATCGGTGCCGGCGCCGGTATCGGAGGTAACGTTGCCAAGAAATTTGCGCTCGAAGGTTATCACGCCGTGCTTGCCCGACGCAGCGATGAGGAGGGTTTACACAACCTGGTCGCGCAGATCACCGATGCCGGCGGCACTGCCTCAGGCCAGTTACTCAGCGCGACTGAAGATGGTGCCATCGAGCACTTCGTTAACCAGGTAGAAGAAGACATTGGCCCGATCGATGTTGCGGTCTATAACCTCGGCGCACAGATTGGTAACCGTGCGCTCGCTGACACACCTCACAAAACTTTTGAACTGGGCTGGCGCATGGGCTGTTTTGGTCTCTATCGCCTCGCCTATGTACTCACACCCCTGATGGAACAGCGAGGTCACGGCACCATCCTGGTGACTTCAGCCACTTCGGCTGTTCGCGGCAACAAGGGGCAGCATTCCCATGCCGCTGCGATGGGCGGTCGACGAATGTTATGTCAGAGCCTTAACGCCGAATTCGGACCTAAGGGCATCCATGTTGCTCACATCCTGATTGATGGTGCCGTGGACGCGCCTGACACCTTGGGAAAGATGCTGGGTGCAGAGATGTTTCAAAAGCTACGAGAAACTCGCGGCGGTGAACACGACGGCTTGATGCTGCCAGAAAAAATTGCTGAGACCTACTATCATGTCGCGCGACAACACCGCTCTGTCTGGACGCATGAGCTTGATCTTCGGTCATTCAGCGATACAGCCTGGTGGAATCACGACTAGGCTTGCAACTCTGAAGGGGACATTCATTGAAGGTCGACAACGCATGGGATTTTAACGCCGATCCCTTTCACGCTTATCTTGGGCTGACACTGGAAGAAACCCAAGAAGATTACGCACGTATCCGCCTGTCCATCAATGAGAACACACCCTCAGGAATCGGTGGCAGTGTGAATGGTGGCGTATTGGCGACCATGATTGATATGGCGGCCGTGCCTGCGGTGTTTACCAATATTCGAGAAGGTAGCCAGCCCGCTGGCACAGCGGATCTTCAAATCACCTATCTGCGCCAGGCACACGGTAAATGGATTGATGCACAAGCGCATGTCGTCAAACGCGGACGCCAGCTCTGCACCATCCACGTCGACATTCACAGCGACGACGGTACCCATCTCGCAACGGGGCGCGTGCTTTATGCCCTCCGATCCTGATTACCTCGTTTTAGACGTCGATGGCGTACTCATCGGGGGATTTCCCAGGGTACGCTGGGATGCCACGATGGAGGCTGACCTCGGCGTTCGCCCGAAGATGATGCAACGTCATTTCTTCCAAAAGTATTGGCAGGATGTCATGCGTGGTTTTGTGCCGGTCGAGGAACCGCTGGGTGAATTCCTTGCGGCGCACTATCCGGATATATCCGTCGAGCAACTTCTCAGCTATTGGCATGGCAACGATGCAGTCGTGGCACAGCATGTCATCGATGCTGCCATCCAATGGAAAGAGCGGACAGGTGGTCAGCTGGCTCTGGCGACCAACCAGGACCGGACACGAGCACGCTATATCTGTGACGACCTGGGTTTCGCCGATATCTTTGAAACCGTCATCGTGTCCTGCAACATCGGATGTGCCAAACCAGAGGCGGAATACTATCGGCAGGGAGACTTGCTGCTGGGCAGAACGCCCGATCAGACGGCATTGTTTCTCGATGACGTGATGGATCATGTCGAAGCGGCAATCGCACATGGGTGGCAAGCACGCCATGTCGAGAGTCTAGACCACGCCGCGGACATCATAGAGCGCCTGTAAAGCCTGTTCCTTGGCGCGCAATGACCTTTCTTAAAAGCGCCGCTCCGCAAAATGGTCCTCATGAGCAACGAGGACGACACCATGCAGTACAACCAAATCGAACTTGGCACGCGCTTTACCTTTACCGCAGCACTCGACGCGCCAATTATGAAGAAAGTTAGTCAGAGCAGCTACCAGGACCTTAGTGGCCGGTCTTATGTCGTACGGTCCGAGTACATGGACGTTTATCCGCTGAGGCGCATGGCGACTTAGGAGCACTTATCCCGGTTATCCAAGCACCCGATAGCCGCGAGATTTCATACAGCGATACATGACTTTCTCTTTTCGATTTTCCGCCTTGCTGAATCCTTCGGAGCCACCAGCGATAGCACCAATACCAACCCCCTGCTCTGCATCGTGGCTGTCGCCGATGATTGCGCCAATTGATGCACCGATCGCCGCACCAATGGCGCCGTGCTTGGCGGTCTCTCCTGTTGTATCTACCTCGCCCGCGTAAGAGCGACACTCCGCGAGATCAGCCTCGTACTTGACCTCGTCGACCCCGCGTCGATCAACAATCGGCTCACTTGCGCACCCCGCAAGAAAGCACATAACGACTACTGGAAAAACACCTGCTTTCATACCGTTTACCCGACTCGCATAAATGAGTCAGACATTAGTGTGAAAAAGCTGAATACACGGTGAACCCAGGCTGAACGTTCAGTGGTTTGCTCGACGCCGATTGAGTTCGGACAGAATCTCCTGGTGGCGTTTTCGATCAATTCGGTACCTGAGATACAACACGAGACCAAGCATGGTGAAGATTGAGGTCAGTGGCCCGGCGATGAGCCCTAGTTGCCAGATAGTATCCGCCGGCACATCTCCCAGACTCGCGCCCCTCGGAAAGTTAATGTAATCGATCAGAAGACCACCGATAACCAGACCCACCGAAGCGCTGGCTTTGTTAGCGAAAGAACGGGCAGCGAAGATCACACCCTCGCGGCGTTCGCCGATCTCCAGCTCATGATCATCTGCGATATCTGCGAACATCGAGTTAATCGTGGCAAAAATGATCGGTGCCAGCAGTGCCGTAATGCCATTGGTGAAGATCAGGATAATCAGCAACGCCGTGGACCCGGGCTCAGGAAACCAGGTTGGGTCTAAAAGCATCAGAACGATTGGCGCGTTGATATTGAGAATGGTGACGATCGCACACCCGATGAGCGTCGGCCGCTTATCGAACTTTTTAGTCAGTATGGGCACCATGATGATCGACAAACACAAGCCGACGAGCATGCCAATGGGGATGAAGGCGAGCTGTTCTGTCGTCATACCCCAGAAATGAAAATTCATGAAAGGCGTAAACACTGCTTCCACAGAGATTATGAACATGCTCAGAATCATGCCGAAGAACAAGGCACGAAAAGATTTGTTACTGAATGCATCTCGAAGTTCGCGTAACAGTCTGCCGGCCCCGAAGCTTTCCTGGGAAACACCCTGCTGTTCTCTTAACCGGGGAATTTCATGTTTGGTACCAAAAACACAGACAATAATCGCGAAGATCATAAGAAAGCCGCCGGACGCCGCCCATGGTCCATAAGCTTCCTGGTTCAGCAGTGCTGGATTGAATTCCTCCGTGGTCGGAAAAAAGAGCAGATAAGACATTGGCACAAAAATCACGCCGCCCATAAAGCCAAAGAAAGTACTGAAGGCAAACAGGGTGGATCGCTGCTCGTAGTTGCCTGCCATCTCAGCACCCAGCGCGAGGTGTGGCACATGGTAGAAGGTCATAGAGGCGCGAACCATGACAGCGAAAACGGTCAGCCAGAGGATATAGCCGATCTCGCTCAGCTCTTCGGGCGGGTTAAACAGAAAATAGAAGGTGATCGCGAGTGGAAATGCGGCAATGAGTATAAATGGGTGTCGCCTGCCCCATCGACTTTTTAGCTTGTCCGACAGGCTACCGGCAATTGGATCAGTGACTGCATCAAAAATGAGTGCGATGGCCAATGCGACGCTCGTGCCCGTAGCGGACACGTGAAGCACCTGGTTGTAGTAGAACAACAGGAAAGTGTTGAAGCCCGCGTTCTTGACAGCTTCTGACACCTGCCCGAACCCAAAAGCAAACATGGTTGGCAGGCTGAGCCGATGTGCCATTTACAACTTTCGCGAGTAATCGTGAAGCGGCATCAAACCATGCCTGATTCGATGACGCAACGAAACCGCTATGATGCCCATACTAACCCGCGGAGGCATCAATGGCCGAATTCTTTGACGCCCTGACCGATGAACACAGGAAATTCATTGGCAATCAGCACATCTTTTTTGTCGGTACCGCCGCTGACGAGGGAAGAATCAATGTCTCTCCCAAAGGGAGAGACGCCTTCCGCGTCGTCGACGCAAACAACGTCGTCTGGCTGAATCTCACCGGCAGCGGCAATGAGACTGCAGCGCACGTCGTCGAAAACGAGCGCATGACGGTCATGTTCTGTTCTTTTGATAAACAACCTCTGATCCTGCGTCTTTACGGTCATGCCAAGGTGGTTTATCCGCGGCACGAGCAGTTCGAGGCCTATGAATCGATGTTTGGCAACCAGCCGGGCACTCGCCAGTTTTTCGAAATGAGTGTGGCGTCTGTCCAAACTTCCTGTGGATTCGCCGTTCCCCGCTACGAACTTCACAGTGAGCGAGACACCCTAGCCAAATGGGCTGAGGGCAAAGGCGCGGACGGTCTTGAAGAGCACTGGTCGAACCGCAACCAGACCTCCATCGACGGCAAGCCCACTGAAATCATCGGCTGAAGCAAGTCTGAGAGATACAGCCGACTGATCAATCTGGACAAACTTGCCTTTGGCGGGCTAAATGCACCGCTTAGTTCATTGCAGGTAACAACATGAAGGATCTCTTTTCCATTGACGGCAAAGTTGCTGTCGTGACCGGCGGCTCTCGGGGCATCGGTGAAATGATTGCAGCAGGTTTCCTGGCCAATGGTGCCAAGGTTTATATCAGCTCCAGAAAAGCTGACGTCTGCGACGCCACCGCTAAGCGATTGCAAGCAGATTTTGGGGGCGAGTGTATTTCCCTCCCCGCTGATCTTTCAAACGTTCAGGGCTGCGAAGCCCTGGCAAACGAGTTGGCTTCAAGAGAACAGCAGATCGATATCCTGGTGAACAATGCCGGCGTTTCCTGGGGTGCACCTATCGATGAGTTTCCGGAAATCGGCTGGGATAAAGTCTTTGATACCAACGTAAAAGGGGTCTTCTTCCTGACCCAGAAACTACTGCCTCAGTTGCGTGCTGCTGGGACCACCGACGATCCCGCAAGAGTGATTAACATTGGATCCATCGACGGCATTCAGAACCCGATCTTTGAAACTTTTTCCTACGGACCGTCAAAGGCCGCATTACACCACATGACTCGTGGTCTCGCGCTGCATCTCACCAAGGAAAACATCGTTGTGAACTCCATCGCACCAGGACCCTTCCCGACCTGGATGCTATCCACCGGAGTGGGAGGCGGTGGCGATACCGACATCGATTGGAGTGCCGTTGCCAAAGGTAATCCCCGTGGCCGAGTTGGCACACCGGAAGACATTGCTGGACTCGCGATCTTTTTGAGCTCGCGCGCAGGCGCCTTCATCGTTGGCGAAACTATCGCCTGTGATGGTGGCCAGGCTTACGCCTCATAGGATTTGTCATGCCAAAACTGAATGCAAACAACATTACCATCGAGTACGACACTTTTGGTAAGCGAAACGATAAGCCATTGCTGCTGGTCATGGGACTGGGCGCTCAAATGATTGCCTGGGACGAAAAGTTCTGCGAACAGCTGGCTAACGCCGGTCACTACGTCATTCGTTATGACAACCGCGACGTTGGTCTCACCACAAGATTCGATGACCATGGCGAGGCGGACCTTGAAGACCTCGTCATGAAGCTTCTCACGGAAAGCCCCGTCGACGTTGCCTATACACTCGAAGATATGGCGCGGGACGGCATGGAACTGCTGACGGAACTTGGCATTGAGAAAGCGCATATCTGCGGTGCCTCTCTCGGCGGCATGATCGTTCAAACCATGGCGATCGAACATCCCGAACGAGTACTCAGCATGACGTCAATCATGTCGACAACGGGCAACCCACTGTTGCCACCGGCGACGCCAGAAGCCATGGAGGCACTCACCTCCGATCGAGTCGATGATCCCAAACATGCCATGGATCGAGCGGTGGAGGTCAACAAAGTGATCGGCAGCCCGGGCTTCCCTCGTGATGAGGAACGATTACGACAGAAAGGATTGGAGTCCTATGAACGGGCCTATTACCCAGCCGGTGTTTCCCGCCAGATGGCTGCCGTCATCGCGAACGGCGATCGAAGCGAAAAACTCAACGGCCTGACTCTACCAACCCTGGTGATCCACGGTGCTGATGACCCATTAATTCCAGTTACCGGCGGCATCGATACCCACGAAAACATTCCCGGGTCAGAGCTCATGGTCATCGATGGCATGGGCCATGACCTGCCCATGGGTGCGTGGGACCAGATCGTGTCCGGCATAACAGCTGTGACGAAAAACGGCACCTAAGCAAGACTAACAGGACCTGCCGGCGACTGAATCTCAGAAGACATGGCAAGTTCACCGTTGTCGACACCGGCCTTCAACCCTATCGCCCCAAAGAACTCGCGAAGCGTATTCCCTTGAGGGCTTTGTACGTTGAAGCGCTCAAGCGAACAACCTTTTGGCGTTGAAGCTGCCGGGTGCGGAGACTCGAGCCAGTCAATGAAAAACGGCATGGCTGCACCGTAAGGATGATCTTCAACGAAGAGAATCTGCCAAGCCAGATGCAACCCAACTGGCGTTGTCCGCGCCATATCCATCACACGATAGCGAAAGCCCGCGTGTTCGATATGGTGTTTGAGATGATCAAAATCATCTGTCATGGCAGCCCATTGGCGAATATGGGGCGGCGACTGAAGGAGTTCTTCCGCCATTGTCCCTTCGAGCTGCTGCTCGGGGTCGGGCGCAATGACCTCTAAATATTGATCCTCGCCCAGCGACAACAATGCATTGCGTGTCCCATGACCGGGATGTACCCCCCCAAAGGCAGGCGCAACACCCGTTAGGTCCCGGATCAATTCGATCCCATGATCCAGATCCGCCACCGCGAACATTATGTGATCAAGCTTCATGATAAACCGTTAGACTATTGGGATGACTGAAGACATCAGTATCAGTGATACCGCCCTGAAGGGAAAGCTACGCCACGACGTTGCCCTTCTGCTATCAGAAGCATTTGGTGACGATGAATCCATGATCGCAATGCTGGGTGAACGGAGATGGCGTGCAAATGCTTATCGATACTTTGAGCTACAGCTGGATCACTCGGATCACGTTGTACTTGAAGAAGAAGATGGTGAACTCACGGGGGTACTTCTCGCAAGATCACCCCATGCGGCCACGTCGCCTCGAGCAGTTTGGCAACTCCTCAAAATGATCTGGCTATTGGGTCTGGAGTTCCCTCACAGTCAGCGTATTGCACAGACGATATCACAGGCGCTACCTGCACCGCCCTACTGGTACATCAATCAGATTGCCGTTAAACCGAACCAGCAAAAACGTGGCCTGGGCTCGAGACTCCTGAACAGGCTGTTGCTGTTTGTCGGGAACGATTGTGTTTACGTTGATTGCGCGACTGAGCTCAATCACTTCTATGAGGCCCAGGGTTTTGAACAGATCGAGGTGTTTCCTGCATTCGATCTTCAACTGATGGCAAGCCATCCCTGATCCAGAAAACTCAGCAGATGCCTTTACGTCAGTGTTTGGATCAGTGGGGCGACGGGCAATGGAACGAGACTCAAGAACTGGATGCTTGGATAACGCCAGTCGTTCATATTCATACCTGACAGACACAAAAGCCGTGCGGCTGGCTTGACTGGCGACAGGCGAAAAGCGTGAAGTCGGATTGATTGTCCACACTCATCTGATAACACCGGGATAATCCTTGTGATATCGTGCCCTGCCTTCAGCGACGGCGTTGCTCTCTTGGCATTGAAAATCTGTGTCGCTCGAGGCTGACAAAGAACGCGCATCAGACGCAGCAAAAATCACCAAGTTTCGGGAATCTCTTGTTCAAATGCTGACATTCAGGCGATTAACGCTGATCCTGACATGCCTGTTAAGTGGTTGTCAGTCACCCTTCCTGCTGTTTCCCGGAGGGGCCCTTCAGGGAAACAGCGCCCGGACGGATACTTTTGCGTTTGCAGACGCTTATTCTCTCATCCAGTTGGAAGTTAATCCGGACGAACCTTACTCGGTCATCCTGCGATGTGTAGTCATCAGTGGAGATCTCTATCTGGATGCCGCACCGGCAAGAAAATGGGGCCAGCTCATTGAAGGCGACCCCAGGGTAAAGGTGAAACTCGGAGATGAGATCTACAAGGCCACTGCCATTACAGTGACGGAGTCGTCAATAAGAGAACAGTTTTTTGAAGGCCGGAACATTTACCGGCTTGAGCCAGGTTGGCGGCTTAAGTCACCAACAGCGCAATGATGATCAGAGCAACTGTCAACGCCCCGAAACCGGCGCCTGTCCAACCAATGATCTTTACGGTTTTTGAATCTTCTTCGTTAAAAACAGACATTCAAGGTCTCCCTCAACAGACATCAAGTCGATAGCTTACAGCATAACCTGCCCCCGTGGTACCATCACGGGGCATTGAGTGATCAGCATACGGGTCAAAAAACTTGGATCCTAAAGATTTCAAAACGATTCATGAAATCGTCAAAGCAGCCCGCCTGAAACTGGATAACACCTATTGGGACTACCTGATTGGCGGTTCTGATACTGAAACCACGCTTCGCCGAAATCGCTTTGGCATCGACAAGCTTGGTCTGCTGCCCAAGGTACTTAACGATGTTTCAGAGGTAGATACTGGCAGCACCTTCCTTGGTCACCGTTTAGAATTGCCACTGATCCTGGCACCGATAGGCTCGCTTCAGGTTATTGAAGCCGGCGGCGGCGCGACGGCTGCCAAATCGGCGGAGCAAACTGGCGTCATGTCCATGGCGAGCTCTGTCTGTAAACCAGGCATTGAAGACATTGCCGCCGCTTCGACAGCACCGAAGGTTTATCAGCTGTATGCGCGTGGCGACGATGACTGGGTAGACAGCATTGTTGAACGGGTTATCGACAGCGGTTTCGCCGGCTTGTGCCTGACCGTGGATACCGCTCGAGTTTCGCGCCGTGAACGTGATATCGCCAAGCGGGTCGTGCCCACATCACAAGCAGCTGTTCTCGAAGGCAGTATGCTGCATCAGGCAAAGCTCAGCTGGAAAACCATCGAGCGCATCAAGAAAAAGTACGATATCCCGCTCTTCCTGAAAGGTATCAGCCGGACCGATGATGCGTTGAAAGCACTCGATCACGGCGTTGATATCATCTATGTCTCGAATCACGGAGGTCGTCAGCTAGACCAGTCTGTAGCCACGATTTCGGTACTGCCAGACATCATCGCCGCTGTGAACGGCCAAGTTCCGGTGGTCGTGGATGGCGGCTTCTATCGTGGGACAGACCTGGTAAAGGCTTATGCATTGGGTGCCGCTGCCGTGGGAATTGGCCGACTTGAAGGCTGGGCGATGGCGGCAGGTGGAGCGCCTGTACTGACACGCTGCATCCAACTTCTGCAGAAAGAAGTGACCATGGTGATGGCCCTATGTGGCGTCACCTGCCTGGATGAACTGGATCCCTCCTTCGTCACAGAAGCCGACGTGGTAACAGATCCATCCGTGTTCAGCGCTTTCCCACTCATCGACGAAGGCTACTAATCCGATGTATGAAACAGAAGATGCTCTGATTTCGGGCATGATCCAGGGAGAAGATGCGGCTTTTCGAGCGGCTATCAGACAGTACCAGACCTCCATGATTTATCTCGCTCGCAATTTGGTGGGCGAAAAAATAGCTGATGAGGTTGTACAGGAAGCCTGGTTCTCTGCCATGAAAGCCATCGAAAGATTCGAGAAACGCAGCAGTCTGAAAACGTGGCTGCTTCGAATTGTTGCCAATGAAGGTAAGACTCGACTGCGCAAAGAAAATCGTATGACCAGCCTGGAAGCATTAACTGAAGTTGATCCTTCTTTCGCAACGCGCTTCGATGACACGGGACATTGGGAGCCTGGCCCGAGCCAATGGGATGCAGACAGCCCGGAAGCACTGATGACGCGGGACGAACTCAGGGCCTGCATGGATCAGCTGATTGATGCGTTACCGGATATGCAGGGCGCCACCCTGAACCTGCGCGAGCGACAGGGTTACTCTTTGAAAGAGATCTGTAACATCTTGGAGATCAGTGATTCTAATGTCAGAGTGCTGCTGCATCGCGCCAGGCAAAGACTGTTTCGCTGCATCGAGCACTTCGAAGACACCGGCGACTGCTGCACCAACTAACAGGAACTGAACGCTAAGATGCTGACTTGTAAAGATGTCTGTGAATCAGTGACGGATCACTTGGAAGGCTCCACGTCTTTCATGGATCGTCTGTCATTACGGTTTCACTTGTTAATCTGCAAGCATTGCCGACGTTTCTACAAACAATTCCAGATAGCGGTTGGTGTTTCATCAGCGCTGGGCAACGATGTGCCCGAGCCGACCGACGAAGAAATCGACCGGCTCCTCCGCAAGCTTAAACGGCGGGAATAATCTTTTAGGCGCCGCGGCGCCATGTGTGAAACTTCTCGGCTATGTCCAGCGCCCATTCGGGCTTGTTGTCCTTTCGCCATTCGCTGGCGACAAATTTGTTCATTTCAGCCATGGTGGGATAAATATGAATGGTACCAAGGATCTTGTTGAGTCCGATTCCGTGTTTCATCGCCAGCACATACTCACTGATTAAATCGCCCGCGTGTTCCGCAGCGATCGTCACGCCAATGACCTTGTCCTTGCCTTTCTCCGTGAGGACTTTAACACGCCCATGCGCCTCTTCATCGGCGATAGCACGATCAAGGTCGCCAACATCATAGGTCGCAACGTCGTAGTCAATCCCCTGCTCTTTCGCCTCCATTTCATTCAGACCAACCCGCGCCACTTCTGGTGAACAGAAAGTTGCCCAAGGGATCACCCGATAATCGACCTTGAACTTGCGGAACATTCCGAAAAGCGCGTTCACCGATGCATACCAGGCCATGTGTGATGCGGTATGCGTAAACTGGTAGGGGCCTGCGGCATCCCCAATCGCGTAGATATTCGGGTAATTGGTCCTCAGGTAATCATCCACGGCAACCGTACCGTTCGCATTGAGTTCGATTCCCAGTTCTTCCAGGCCAAATCCGGAAGTATTCGCACGTCTGCCCACAGCTACTAACAACCGATCGAAGGGCACCATTTTTTCATTACCGTTGCCGTCCACAACTTTCAGTTTGTTCTCACCACCATCAACAATGACTTCTTCAGCTCGGTGACCCGTCAATACGTTTACACCCTCGAGTTCGAGCTGCGTCTGAACCATTGCCGAGAACTCTTGATCTTCCCTCGGAATGATATTCGGCAGTAATTCCACCTGGGTCACGTTGCTGCCGAGCCTGGAGAAGGCCTGGGTCAGCTCAGTCCCGATGGGTCCGCCACCGAGCACAACCAATCGTTCAGGCCGCTCGTCCAGCTGCCACAGATTATCTGAGGTCAGGTACTCAATCTGATCAATGCCTTTGACGGGGGGTACAAAAGGTTCCGCACCACTGGCAATGACAATATTTCGCGTCGAGAGTGTTTTGCCATTTACTTTCACATGCCAGGGCGACACGATCTCGCCGTAACCCTCCTCGACATCCACTCCAAGCCCCTCGTATCGCTCGACGGAGTCATGAGGTTCAATCTCGGCAATCGCCCGCTGAACTCTTGCCATGATGTTTTTGAAATCTACCGCCAGTTCCTGGTCCGTAAAACCCAGCTGCTCACCTCTACGGTTGTCGTAAGCGTGACGGGCTGAACGCAGCAACGCCTTGCTGGGTACACAGCCGGTATTCAAACAATCGCCGCCCATCTTGTTTTTTTCAATCAGAGTGACCTTCGCTTTGACAGTCGCCGCGATCAAGGCCGCCACCAGACCACCGGACCCAGCGCCGATCACGACCATGTCTCTGTCAAATGAACTCGGCTTTTTGTAACTGCTGTAAACACGCTGAGCCTTAATCCAGTCGACGAACCATTTCGCCATGAGTGGAAAAACGCCAAGGAGAACAAAAGATCCAAGTAGCTCTGGTGACAAGATGCCACTCAATGACGCCAGTTGGCCTAGTTGAGTACCAGCATTCACATACACAACTGTGCCAGCGAGCATGCCGAGCTGAGAGACCAGGTAGAACACCAGGACCCGCATCTTCGTCAGTGCCATGGCGAGATTAATGGCAAAAAACGGGAAGATCGGCACCAATCGGAGCGTAAACAAATAAAAAGCACCCTCTTTTTCTATACCCCGATTGATGGTCTCCAGCTGACGCCTGAATTTTTGTTCCACCTGCGCCTTAAAAAGCCATCGCGCCAGCACCATCGCCAGAGTGGCACCAATACTTGATGCGAAAGACACTAGCAGCAGTCCCCACCAGAATCCGAATATCGCACCGGCAACCAGCGTCATTGCTGCTGCGCCGGGAATAGAGAGTGCTGTAACAGCCACATACATTGCGAAGAAACTGAGGGAAAACTGCCAGGGATACTGTGCGAGCAGATTCGAGAGCCGTTCCTGCTCCGTCTTGATGTTCTCGAGGGTCAGGTATGCGCCGAGGTCAAAGTAAATGAATGCGCCGATTAAACTCAGAACCAGGATCAAAACGATCCAACGAGAAAGTGACATGGTGATTCCTTAATGAAAGCCTGTGATCGAATTACTGTTTATTGATGGGATTGATCGTTTATTGTTACATGGGATGCCACAACAACTATAACAGGGAAACAAGGAGCTCCGGGTTTGACGCTCAACTTCCACCGTGATGCAGCGGGCATCAATTGGGACATTCTCATCAACGATCTGATTGCGGATGGCTTTCACAACGGCCGGACGGTGGCACAGTTGCGCCAGTCATTTGAAAACAGCCAGGTTCAAGCCTACGCCATCGTGGGTAATCGCTGCATTGGAACGGCACGTGCCCTCTCAGATGGTGTCGGAAATGCCTACGTGATCGATGTCTGGACCCAAAGCACTTATCGAAGGCAGGGTATCGGCCGCACGCTTATGGAAATGCTCCTTGAACAGCTTACGGGTCAGCACATTTACCTACAGACTGATGATGCCAAGGACTTTTATCGGTCCCTTGGGTTTTTGGAGCAACCGCACGGAATGAGTCTGATTGTTGGTGAGTACCTCAGAGAGCGCTGAGGTACGACGAGATCAACATCGTAACAGCGATTGGACGCGCGCAAACAGATCACGGGATTTTACATTTTCCTGCCGAATCGCGACGCCACTCTGGAGACAAGAAGGATACTGCATCGGGCACAGCGCATTTCGGGCAACTCCTGTACGTGCGTTTCAAACGCCGGTTAACCATCGCCCGGTGTGATTGCACGCGAAAAAGCAAATTTGCTCTCACCCCCAGACTGAAATGACGATGTTACCGACAGGAGCGAACGAAGAAATCCTCATTCGCCATGCCTGCAGTCTGGTGGGAACGACAGTATGATCGAAGGCGACTATCACGGCTGAATGCGTAGGAGTATGATCAACAAATGACACCAACTCCCCCCGCATGGACACATCTACAGTCACTTGCTGAACGCGCTCATGACACCAACATTGCCAGCCTGGTGAACAGTTTGGATCGTCTTGACCGTTACAGCCTCTCGCTGAACGGTCTGCATGTCGATTTCTCAAAGCACCTGGTGACGGACGATGTTTTTGACGGGCTTGTCACTCTGGCCAGAGAGTGTGGTTTAAGCCATCACATCGAACAGTTGATGTCTGGCGCTGTGGTCAACGTCAGCGAAGGCCGAGCCGCGTTACACACCGCCCTCAGAAATCCAAGCCATCAGCTGCCGGATGATTTCAGGGAGCACGTCTATGACGAACGGAAAAAGATGCGTGACCTGTCTGACCAGATCAGAAATGGCAGCTGGAGGGGCAGCAATGGCCAGTCAATAACTGACGTGGTGAACATTGGAATTGGTGGCTCGGACCTGGGCCCGAAAATGGTCACTGAAGCGCTTCGCGAATTTCACGACGGTCCGCGAGTTCACTTCCTTTCAAATGTCGACGGCGCAGAGATCTTTTCGTTATTGCCCCAGCTTAATGCGGCTTCCACGCTGATCGTTATCTGCAGCAAGACGTTTACCACTCAGGAGACCATGCTGAATACAAAGACAGCAATGGCTTGGCTTAAAGATGAACTTAACCTGCAAGACCCAGCCGCCTCTACGCACTGCATCGGTATTACCGGCAGCCCACAAAAAGCCGAGAACTTTGGTATTCCGCCAGGCCAGTTACTCACCTTTAAGGATTCAGTAGGCGGTCGTTACTCCACCTGGTCATCAATAGGCTTTAGCGCCTGTGTCGCCATTGGCTACGAGCACTTTCTGGCATTTTTGGAGGGCGGCGCGGCAATGGACCAACACTTCAGCCACTCGTCGTTCGAAAAAAATATTCCGGTAATCAGTGCCCTTTTGGGTATCTGGTACAACAACTTCCTCAAGGCACAGAGTTACGCGGTCGTGCCCTACTGTCAGAGGCTGCGTTTGCTTGTTGATCATCTTCAGCAATTAGATATGGAGAGCAATGGTAAGTCTGCGACATCTGACAACCAGCGCAGCACCCTGGACACCGGTCCCATCGTCTGGGGACAGACAGGTACCAACGGACAGCACGCTTTTTTTCAGCTGTTACACCAAGGCCAGAAACTTGTACCCGTCGACTTTATCGGTGTCGCAAACGACGACCTCAGTAATGATGAGCACCATCGAATACTGCTGGTCAACATGGTTGCGCAAGCACAAGCACTCATGAACGGCAAAACCGGCGAGGATGCACATCGTTTTTACCCAGGGAATCGCCCAAGCACCACGATGCTTATTGATGAACTCACACCCTTCAACATGGGCATGTTACTCGCGCTATACGAACACAAGGTCTACGTCCAATCCATTATCTGGGGAACAAACGCATTCGATCAGTGGGGCGTTGAACTGGGCAAGCAACTCACGCACGATATTCTCGAAGGCGACGGCGAACAGGATCCTTCAACTCGCGCACTGCTTAAAAAAGCCGGGATTATCGACTGACATTGGCCATCATTTATTCCGAAAAACATGACGGTGTCCGCTACGAGATCCGCTCGGCAGGTGCCACGAAGCGCCTGTACACCAATGGCGCATTTCACACCCAATACCATCCAAAATATCTGTTTACAGGAGCGGTCTGGGACCTGCTCTGCCTGCCGACGCTTTGTTTAAATGCAGATCCGAAGCGCGTCCTGGTTCTTGGTGTCGCTGGGGGCACAGTCATTCATCAAATCCAACGGCTCTGTAAAGCGCCTCATATCACTGGTATTGAGCTCGATAAGGTTCACATCAAGTTAGCGAGATTACATTTTGAGTTGAACTATCCGAACCTGAGGCTTATCCAGGCAGATGCTCTAGACTGGCTGGCGAACAGCACCGAATCCTTCGATTGCATCATCGACGACCTTTTTTTGCATGGTAAGGAAGACCCGGAACGACCTGTCGAACTTGATCGTCACTGGTTCGATCATCTGAAAGCACACCTAGAGAAGAACGGGCTTCTTATTCAAAACCATATTGCTATGACCAGCGCAAGAAAGGCTGCGAGCTTTATGAAAGGAGGGTCAACCCTCGGATTTCAAACGGAGAAATATGAGAACCTGGTACTCGCCTGGTTTAGAGGGGTTGAGGATACAAACGACCTTAGAGGGCGTCTTTCGGACCGTCTGGATGCGCTACCAAGATCCGAAACACGCCGCCTTCGATCACGTGTCTTCAAATTTCGATCCTGATCACCGGGTAAGCGCTGGTTCCACCTGCCTGACGGTGAACGCAGCGGCCAGCAAGAAGAACAACAACACCAGACAGATTTGCGCAGCGGCGTTGTAGCTCCCGAGATAATCGACGGCAAGTGAGAATGCAAAAGGTCCAACCGCGCTCGCAAACACAGAAATAGACGTATTGAAGCCACTGACTTCCCCCAGGTACAGAGGACCAAAGAAACGAATAAACGCGAGATTCGAAGTCACACCCCAAAGCCCGCCACCAGTTCCAAAACCAAAGGCCAACATCCAATAGCCCCAGGGTTGTTCCAGGTTGATCAAGCCCCAGGCACCAAGCAAAAAACCCATCAACATGACAATCAGGAAGGGTTTCATCGGGTACTTATCGACGAGCCAACTACATAAAAGATTCGATGTTGTGGCAAACACTGCGCTGGGAAAAAAATAGCCAAATGCAACATCACGAGACAAACCTGCTTCCGCAAAGATTGCCACCACATGAAAGGTCAGAGCGGTACCGAACATGGCGTGCATGGCAAGGCTCAATGAGTAGATCCAGAAAACAGGCGAACGCTTTGCTTCTGCCAGGGACTTACTCGGGGCTTCTTCCGGCGGTTCGTGATCTTCGCTGGGTTCGCCGCCGTCTGGAAGAAGACCGACGGATGCAGGGTTATCTCGTACAAAAATCAAAGCAAGGATGGCGAATACCACCCCAACGGTCAGCGCCATCGACCAGAGCGCGCCACGCCAGCCGAACCAGGCGATCAACATGGCGATTGCAAGTGGCGCCAGGGAGAATCCGAAACTGGTAAATACACTCCGAACACCGCTCACGAGACCCCGGCGCTTCTCGAACCACAGCAGCAGAACATTTCGCGAACAACTGGTGAGGACGCCCTGACCAAAAAAGCGAACACCGAAAAATCCGAGCAGGATAAGAACGAATGTCACAGCCGTGTGACCACCGAGCAGCTCGCTGAAAACATCCACCGCGCTGATGTAGAGCACCATCAGACCAAGGGCAAAAGACGATAGCGCGATCATGATTCGCCCACCCAATCGGTCATACCAGCGCCCTGCCTCGGTCAGGAACAGTGAAGACCCAATGGTGCCGAACAGATAGGCCATAGAAAGCTGGGTACGCGTCAGATCAAAGGCCTCAATAAAAGGGTCAGTAAACACCGCCATGCCCATGGTCTGACCAGGAATGCTCATCAGGAAACCGACTGTCGAGAACAGCCACACCACCCAGCCATAGAAGATGGGTGAGCGCTTCGGATCAAATGGCCAGTTGACGGGAATCAAGCGGTACGGGGCTCAGAAAAAAGCGCGAAGCATAGCACGTCTCATTGACGACACCTGGTCAGACGCCTAGATTATGCGTGTGAAAAACATCCTTTTTATTACCGCAGACCAATGGCGCGCAGAATGCTTGTCGACCCTCGGCCACCTGGTGCAGACACCCAATCTTGACGCCCTGGCTGCTGAAGGTGTGCTGTTCAAACAACATTATGCAAACGCGGTTCCCTGTGGACCCTCTCGCGCGAGTCTGCACACGGGCATGTATCTGCAGAACCACCGTTCCGGCACCAACGGCACGCCCTTGGATGCAAGACATACGAACTGGGCACTGGAGTCACGGGCGCACGGCTATGATCCCGCTCTGTTTGGATACACAGATACGGCAAATGACCCCCGGGCATTCGACCCGAGCCATGAGTTCATGAAAACCTACGAAGGGCCCCTGCCCGGTATCAAACCGGTCATCATGATGGGCACCTATCCCGACGCCTGGGCAGAGTGGCTGGGACAGCAGGGTTTTGAGATTCCCGATCCTAACTGGAAGTTTTATACCGAAAAGAAGCCGGCGACTGAATTCGAGGAAGGTGGTCGCACGGCCGCGCCGCTGGCAGTTCCCAAAGAGCTGCATGACACCTATTTCATGGTGGATCGGACTGTTGAATACATCGAAAAGCAAAGTGATACGCCATGGATCGTACATCTTTCATTGCTGAGACCTCACCCACCCTGGGTGGCACCTGAGCCTTATAACGCGCTTTATCCGCCTGAAACACTCATGGATTTCAATCGACAAACCGATCGGGACACCGAGGCAGACCTTCATCCATTTGTTCGGACCTTCCTGAACAAACCTTACTATGGCGCGCCGCCTGACGACAAAAAGACGGCACGATTGAAGGCCTCTTATTACGGATTGATGACTGAGGTCGATCACAATCTGGGTCGCCTATTCGATTATCTGAAGTCTTCCGGACAGTGGAACAACACCCTCATCGTGTTTACTTCCGATCACGGCGAACAGATTGGTGACCACTGGCTGATTGGCAAACTTGGCTTTTTCGACGAGAGCTATCGCATCCCACTGATTGTCAGAGCCCCTGACGCCGCGTTGACTCAAGGCAAGGTCATTGACGCCTTTACAGAGAACGTGGACATCATGCCTACCATGCTCGACTGGCTGGGCATTGATATTCCGCAGCAGTGTGACGGTAAATCCCTGATGCCTATTGTTCGTCACGGAGAGGTACCAACGAACTGGCGAGATGAAGCGCACTGGGAGTATGACTTTCGTGATGTTGTCGATGGTGAAAAAATGGAGTCAGATCTGGGACTTACCCAGCATCAGTGCACATTGAACGTGATTCGAGATGAACACTACAAGTACGTCCACTTCACCAACCTGCCGCCCCTTTTCTTCGATTTGAAAAAAGATCCGGGTGAGTTGATCAATGTTGCCGAAGACCCGGCTTACCTGCCAAAAGTGCTGGAGTATGCGCAGAAAATGCTGTCCTGGCGCATGAACCATGACGAACAGACGCTGACACACATCGCCCTGACAGAGGAAGGCGTTGTCGAGAGACCAGCGGAACGCTACTGAGTTTCGTCAGCGCTGCCGTCGAGCCAGCCTCGCAAGCTACCAAGATCACTTTGCGGAGCACATGAATTTTTTCATACTCACTTTATAGTATGGTGCCATGTGTTAGGAGGGATGCATCGATGGAGAAATTAGCCGAAGGTTATGGCCTGGTAGAGGGACCTGTCTGGCTTTCCGGTCAGGGGTTGTTATTCAGTGATGCCTCCCATGGCGGCGCTTACCTGCTAAAAGCGGACGGCAGCGTAGCGACTGTGTTCGGCCATCGTCGCGGCATGGGCGGTATGTCAGAGCATCAAGCAGGCGGCATCGTTGTCTCGGGCAGGAACATCTCCTGGAAGTCGCTCCCCGAGGGAGAAACCAAAACCATTTTTGATCCGGATCCGTCCAAAGGCATGATCGGTTTCAACGACATTACCACCGACGCCTCGGGAAGAATCTACGCAGGTTCCTTAGGTTCTGACCCTCTTGATGGTAAATCGCAAAGCCAAACAGGCAGTCTGTACCTGATTGACCTGGACGGCAGCGCAAAGGAAGTTGCAACCGACATCCTGCTCACCAACGGTCTGGGAATTTCGCCGGACGGGAAGACGCTCTACCATTCTGATTCATCCAGGCGACACGTGAACCGCTACGAGATTCACAGTGACGGGACTCTGGGAGAAAAGCAGATTTTTGTCACCACCAAGGGCGGCGGGCCGGATGGTCTCGCGCTGACCGAAGACGGAAGAGTCTGGGTTGCCCTTGCCGGTGGCGGCGGCGTTGCCGTGTACAAACCCGATGGTGAACTCGAACAGATGGTGGAGATACCTCAATCTATGTGCACCAGTGTTTGCTTTGGGGGAGACGATCTCAAAGACCTTTACATCGTCAGTGGTTCTGACGGCGCAGACAGCGACAGGGCGGGTGCGGTCTATCGAACTCGAGCCGATGTTGCGGGTTTGCCAGTAGCGAAGGCTGCTGTGGAGCTGCCTTCATGAAGTTCGCGGTTGTAGGCACCGGCATGATGGGCTGCGAACATATTCGCAATCTGGCACACATTCCGGATGTCGATTTGGTTGCTATTGCAGACCCCAACGAAAAACCGCGCAACTGGGCGCTGAAGGCCTGCGGCGATCGGTTCAGCCCGAAGATTGTAGACGACTATCGAGACCTCAAGTCTCTGGACCTGGACGCGGTCGTTATCGCTTCACCGAACTTCACACACATAAATGTGGTGCGCGACCTTGCAGACACGTCCTTCCATTTGCTTCTGGAAAAACCCATGTGCACCACGCTGGAAGATGCACGAGAAGTCATCGATCTGGACGATGCGAGAGAACCCATGATCTGGGTTGCCCTGGAATATCGTTATATGTCGGCAACCACCCACTTTCTCAATCGTATTCCCGAAGTCGGCGACTTGAAGATGTTCTTTATTCGGGAACATCGTGGTCCATTTCTAAGAAAAGTGGACAACTGGAACCGATTTAACCGTAACTCAGGCGGCACGCTGGTCGAAAAATGCTGTCACTTCTTTGATCTGATGAATCTCGCGACAGGGGCTCATCCGGTCTCCGCGATGGCGTCTGGCAACCAGGATGTGAATCACCTGGATGAGACCTACGATGGTGAAAGATCCGACATCTTGGACAACGCCTTTACCATCATCAACTACGACAACGGCGTTCGTGCCTGCCTGGATCTCTGCATGTTCGCCGAGGGCAGTCCAAACGAACAGGAACTCACGGCAACCGGCAGTTCTGGCAAACTCGAGGTGCGCATTCCGAACAATCAGCTGTCACTGTCAAAGCGCACCGGGGAACTGGAGGAATACGAAGTACCACATGATCCGGATATCGCCTTTATGGGCTTACACCATGGCGCCAGTTATCTCGAACAAAAAGCTTTTATCCATGCCATTCGAACGGGTAAGCCACCATCAGTCAACACGAGAGATGGTTTTCAGTCGGTCGCTATGGGTATCGCTGCACAAGAATCCATCGCCAGCGGTCAACCGGTCGCCATTCAGCCGCTTTAGTCATCGTTCGCTGCCCGACCAACTTCCAAACAAAGATCACCCATCCGCAACTCGCCTTCACGAGTCTGGGCACCAAGTTCCATGGCTTTTCTCATATTGACTTGCGCACCCGAGGTGCGAAGTGTCTGCTGAAACAGATAGGCTTCTTCCAACAATCCGTCTTCCCAGGGCATTTCGGCATTATTGATGGATGCCTTACACAGGCCGATGGCTTCCGCAGGCCACAGGGCAATACGTCTGGCCAGTCCATCGACGAAACCATCCAGTTCCGCCTGCGAATCAAATATACGGTTTAGATAACCCCACTGCTCTGCAGTGACGGCATCGATGTCATCGCTCCCGAGGCATATTTCCATGGCCCGACCACGCCCGACAAGCCTGGGCAATCTCTGAGTACCGGTGCCACCCGGAAGAATCCCCAGGGCAACTTCCATCTGGTTGATCACCGTCTTGCCTCTAAGACCAAATCGCATATCACACGATGAGGCGAACTCATTGCCCCCTCCTCCGGCACGACCGGCGATCTTCACGATGGTCGCTTTTGGCATGGTTCTCACCCGCTCACACATAAGGTGAAAGTCAGAGAACTCCTCACTTTTTACCGCCGGTGTATCAGAAGGAAATTGAAGGATCGTTTCCACATCAAAATGGGCAATGAAAAAGTCGGGATCGGCACTTTGAAAAACCACCACCTTGATTGCATCGTCAGCTTCAACTTCGCTCGTAAAACCTACGAGATCCCTATAGAGCGGTAGCGTCATCACATTAACCGGCGGGTTGTTGATCGTTGCCGTCAACACAGCACCACCAATCGAAATTTCTAAGGTTTCATACTCATAGGCCATGATCGTTCTCCTGCGTATTCAGAGTACTGTGCGGTATCGCGACGAGAAGGTAAACTGCTGTTCGATCGTTCTAAAACATTTTTGAGGCCGGGCAAGGTGCGCTATCTCACTTCATTATTACTGCTGTTACCGCTCACCGCGGTCTCAGAACAAAATCTTAGAATCCTGCTCACCAACGATGACGGCTTTGAGTCACCAGGTATTACAGCGCTGAGAGAAGCTCTGAATCAAGCAGGGCATGATGTGTATGTCATCGCACCCGCGACCCAACAAAGTGGCGCATCAGCTTCAGTCACGGCAAGCGGCGTCGGCGTGACCGCTCATCCAAATCAGACCTGGGCAGTCCACGGTCGACCAGCGGATGCAGTAAGAGTCGGGCTGGGTAACATCATGTATAACAACCCGCCGGATCTTGTTGTATCCGGGGCAAATTTTGGGCAGAACACGGGTCAGGACGTTAATGTCTCCGGGACTGTGGGTGCTGCATTAACGGCATACCGACTTGGCACACCGGCCATCGCTGTATCTGTCGAAATTAAACTCAATGAGCTTGAACGAGGTTTCCCCAGCACCGTGGGCGCATTTAAAGGCGCCGCCAGACTGGTCGCTCGCCTGATCAGTAACATGAAACTCGATGACATGACGGCGGTTCTTAACGTTAATTACCCTGCCAGACTTCCACTGGATGTCAGAGGCGTCAGATGGTCGGCGCTATCGGATCATTCGGTATTCGCCAACCGCTACAACCTGAATGCAGAGGGCACGTACGTGCCAGAATTTCAGGGTCCTCGCAAAAATGCCAGGGAAAGAGACGCAGAATCTCTGATCGACGGATTCGTAACACTTACCTTCCTCGACGGTGATATTTCAACACCCACCCGACGCGGCCAAAAGTATCTCGACAAACATCTGCTGGATCGCGCCTATGAACCAGTCGCTCCAGCATCCAGAAAAGCGGTTCTCGAACCTTCGGCCGAGCCGAAAACCGTTACCTCAGATCCCGAGCCCCAACCAGAGCCAAATGTTCTCAACGAGCGCAAACCGGTCGAACCAGTCATCCAGCTACCTGAGACTCACGCCGAACCCACGAGCCCTGATCCAAAGGCAGTTTCGATGCCTGTCGATACTGAAGAGGAAAATGCGGTAGTAGAAGAAACCACTGAGCAACCTGACGAACCGAAGAAAAAGCCCGATTCCTGGCTCAGACGGATGTTTAATCCAAGCAGCTGGGGTAACTAATCGAACTCGCGGTCAAAGTGATCGTAGACCTTTTTCGGACGGTGGTTGGCGGTAACGATGCCCGCGAGAACCAGCACGAGACCGATCATCAGGGGCAAGGTCACCGGTTCAGAGAGCATCAGCATACCCAGAACTGCAGCTGTTAGAGGGTTCAAGCCTAGACACACGGACACCAGGGTCGCTTCAATGTGACCCAGCGCCCAGTTGAATAAAAAGATCGGTATGGCGCCACCCAGAGTGCCGATAAATATCAGAACCCACCAGGTCTCTGCCGGAGGCACTTCGAGCGTCAGCGTTCCCGTCAACAGCGTCGCAACAAACATCACGATCCAGCCACTTACCATAAACCAGGTTGTCGCCTGCAACTGGTCATAAGTCTGTAAATAGGGTCGAGCCAGCAGATTGAACGCTGCACCGATCACTGCCATGGCAAACATGATCACATTACCCAGCATCGCTTCCTCACCCGCGCCGTCACCTATCTCAACCACAAACGCAACACCCGCAAACACGAGAAACGCACCGGCAACTTTGACCCGAGTGATCACTTCCTGCCCGAATAGCGCGGCCATTAACATGGTCAGAATCGGCATCACGGAGAGCACAAGGGCACCCTGAGCGGCGGTTGTGTATTTAAGTGCAAGCGAAAAGCCGATCGGAAACACAGAGAAAAACATGATGCCGATGAGTGCCATCGGCAGATAGTGACGTCGCTCGAAACGCATGCGGCCCAGGTATAAAGCGCCCGCGAGAAGACAGACTGCGGCGATCCCATATCGGATCACGCCCAGGAGAACCGGATCAACCTGCTCGACAATCGCCCTCGTTGCGACGGCCATGGCACCACCGAGTGCCGTGGAAACACAGGCAGCGGTGATGGGCAGATAGGGATTCAAGGGCGGCTCCGAAAAAAAGGCGTGAGTATACCGGCATAATGAATATACTTGCGCGCATGAATATCGATGCCATCCCAGCAGGCAGCAATCCGCCGGAAGACATTAACGTCGTTATCGAAATCCCGGTGGGTGGTGAGCCTATCAAATACGAACTGGACAAGGCCTCCGGTGCCCTGTTCGTCGATCGTTTCCTCTATACGCCCATGCGCTATCCCGGCAACTATGGGTTCGTCCCGCATACACTGTCTGGGGACGGTGACCCGGTTGATGTGCTCGTTGCGACAACCCGCCCACTGGTGCCGGGCTCGGTCGTCAACTGCCATCCAATTGGCGTGCTTTTTATGAAAGATGAAGCCGGCATGGACGAAAAGGTCATTGCCATTCCAACACCGAAACTGACACGGCGCTACGAAAGTGTCGAAAACTACGACCAGCTACCTGAAATTACGCTGGAACAGATCAAGCATTTCTTCATGCATTACAAAGATCTGGAAACCGACAAGTGGGTTGAATTCGAGCGCTGGGGTAACGCTGAAGAAGCGCGCCAATCGATCACTGAGGCTATCGACAGGGCTGGTTAAACGGGGTCGCCTAGACGGGGGCGCCGCCCACCGCATTGAGCGCGCCTTTGCCCGGCGTGATGAACGGCATGTGGGTTGGTGCCGGGCGTTTAGCCACGTGCCAGCGCCCATTTGACGCCACCACAAACGTTCCGACCCTGACAACACGCATCACTGTTTCTGAAACCTCATCGCCCGCAAGCGCTATGGCCGTGTTCCCTTCGAGCAGTAGCGAGCGGCAGGCATGTCTCTGTCACTGGCCGCCATTGAACCTGGTTTTCTAGGTTAGAAACGCCCCCGGGCACATCAACCGGTTGCGCACACATCTCGCGCGATTCCAAATATTGGATTCGCAGGGGAAGTCTCGCAAAAGTGGTAAACTGCCACGCTATGCTTAACCTGTTCCAATCGAACCAAATGACGGAACTGGCGAGCGCTATCTGCGATCGCAACGAGACTGGCAACAGAGATCCATTCGAGCCGATGACGGTGATTGTCCAGAGCTTCGGGCTCGGACAATGGCTGAAACTTCAGCTCGCCCAAAGGCATGGTATTGCCGCCAACGTTGACTGCAAGCTTCCCGCCACTTTTCTTTGGGAGCTCTACCAGACGCTGATGCCGGAACTTCAGCTGATGAGGGAGTCTCCCTATGAGAGACACCGCCTGGTCTGGCGGATTATGCGACTGCTCCGCAGCAACACAGAGCTGTCCGTCACGGTTAAAAGCTACTTAGAAGCGCCTGGAGATCCTGACTTAAGGTTGTACCAACTCGCCAGTGAGCTAACGCTCCTTCTTGATGAGTATCTCATGTATCGGCCTGACTGGATTCAAGCCTGGGCATCAGAGGCGTACGAAGCTCCCGGTCACGAGCAATGGCAAAGAGATCTGTGGCGGCTTGTTCAGGCTGACCTCAAAGGTTCACGCCATCTGCATCGAGCAGAATTACATCAACGGGCCATGCAAAAACTTTCTGGTTCAACTGATCTACCTTGGCGCCGGCTCAGCATATTCGGCCTATCCACCATGCCGCCTCTGCAACTAGAAACTTTCAGAGCCATCTCTCAATTCAGTGATGTCGATATCTATTTTCTGAACCCCTGTGAACATTATTGGGGAGATATTGTTTCTGAGAAGGATCTGGCAAGGCGTTCCATTCGAGGTCTAATCAATCCCGAAGACGCTATGGTCGATGAAGACTACCTGGAAGTCGGTAACCCGTTACTTTCCTCCCTTGGCAAACAAGGTCGAGAGTTACTGGAACTGCTCCTCGACACACCGGAGATTCAATCTGTTGAGGGTTTCTCACGCTCAGAAGGCGATTCCGCACTCAATTTCGTCAAGAATGACATACTGGATCTGACCTTCGGTGGCGCTTTCGAATTCACTGAGCAACCCATCAAACAAGATCTCCATGACCAAAGTCTGCAGGTCCATATCTGTCACAGTCGCATGCGCGAGGTCGAGGTTCTTAAGGATGAACTTCTGCGTCAAATTATCGCTGACCCCAGCTTGAGGTTGAGTGAGATTCTCGTGATGGTACCTGACATTGCGGAGTATGCGCCCTACATTCACTCCGTGTTCTCGCAGGAAATGACCTACCGCTTGGCTGATACCAGCGCCTTGGAGCAGTCGACCATACTCAGCACTTTTGTTTCCTTGATGAAACTGCCAGAGAGTCGCCTTACTGGCCCCCAAGTCATGGACCTTCTCGAGGTACCCGCAGTGATGCGCAAACTCAAGTTTCACCAGGAAGACCTTGAAACCATCGCCTACTGGATAAACGGGGCCGGTATTCGTTGGGAATTGGATGGCAGCAGCAAAGCCAGCTTCTGGTCACTGCCCGAAGAGCACCAGAACAGCTGGCGATTCGGCCTCGATCGATTGCTCCTGGGCTTTGCCATGGATGAGCAACACGACACCTGGCAGAACGTCTTGCCTTTCAACATCGAACCAAGGGAATTATCTCTTCTTGGAAAACTTTGCGACTTCATAGATCTGTTGGCTGATTATCGTTCTGAACTCAGAAAAACACATTCGGCTATTGATTGGCTAAGCCTCATTACAGGTCTAACAACAGATTTCTTTGAACCGAAAGACAATGAAAACCTGGACATCAGTCAATTACTCGAAGTGACCGAAGAACTCGCCAGTCGAGCTGAAGCCTCTGGTTACCAGGAACCCCTTTCACGTCAGATGATCGCTCACGCTGTTGAAAAAACACTGACAGGGAGCGACCAAAAAGCAGGCTTCATCAGTGGCGGTATAACCTTTGCCACTCTGGTGCCCATGCGCAGCATCCCTTTTCGGGCGATCTGTTTGCTTGGCATGAATGATGGCGAATATCCGCGAGATATCAGACCACACTCTTTCGACCTGATAGCGAACTCCGAACATCGAAAAGGCGATCGATCAAAGAAACTGGACGATCGATACCTGTTTTTGGAAGCCCTTTTATCTGCGCAGGACCTGTTCTACGTGAGCTTTGTCGGCCGCGGTATCCGCGACGATAAAGAGAGGCCACCATCTGTTGTTGTACAGGAGTGGCAGGACTACATTAGCGCGGTTTTCGAGCAACCAAACATCACCACCCATGCACTCCAGCCCTACAATCCAAGATACTTCAGGGGCGATCAATTTCAGAGCTTCAACGAAAACTGGTTTCGAGCGCTGACTGCAGACTCACCAAAGGAAGACTTGTTCCTTTCCGAGCCGCTAAAAGATGATGAAACCTCAGCACTGACAGCGGTCAACCAATTAGGTGCGTATTTCCGGCACCCAGCAAAATATTTTCTCCAGCATAGACTCGGTATCTATCTTGAGCACGATGAGGTTGAACTGCAGGACACAGAGTCCTTCGAACTCGATCACCTGGAGCGCTTTCAGTTGGCAGACGCTGCACTGGGTCACATCATGGACGGTCAGGATATCCAGACCTTTCACGACAGAGTGCTAAGCACCGGCCAGGTGCTCCCAGGAGAAGTTGGACGACAACATCTTCGTCGAGAGGTGGAACGGGCACAGAACATCATGGCACAGGTCGCGCCCCTGCTGCTGGCTGAACATCGCCAGATCACGGAAGAACTGTCGGTCGGAGACACACTGCTGAGCTTCAACCCAACCAACCTGTTCGGACAGACATTGGTGCACTACCGAGCAGGCAAACTTCGCGCCCGGCAGAGACTGGAGGCCTGGGTCACTCACCTTGCCGCCAACATGATAGAGCCTGGCATCGAATCTGCGTTCGTATTTCGAGGCGACAAAGAGGCCGCGGAAACCATTCATCTTTCCGGCTTGTCCAACAAGGATGCTGAGAGACTGCTGGAAGCGTTGGTGCAGAAATACCATAGAGGCATCACTTCCCCCATATTCATGCCGACAGAAGCGAGTTTTGATTTCGCCGTCGCCATGCAAAAGAGCGGAGACCCGGACCGGGCATTGCAAACTGCGCTTAGAAACTGGGATCGAGATCAACCAGGTGCCGAGGGTAAAGACCGATACTGGCAACGGTTGTTCAGAACACCCGATGCGTTCGACGAGGCCTTCAAAAGAGAGGCGATGGAATTGTGGTCTCCTGTGCTCAAGCGATTTAGCGATGAGTGAGACGTCAACCAACATCGCGGGTTCGCTACCGTTTGCTGGCCAGCAGCTGATCGAGGCCAGTGCCGGTACCGGTAAAACCTATACCATTTCGAATCTCTGCATCCGATTACTCTTGGGTCATGACGTACCCTGGCAGCGTCCCCTCGCGATCAGCGAAATCCTGGTCCTGACTTTCACGATCGCTGCGACAGAGGAGCTGAAGCAACGGGTTTCAGACAGAATTAAACAGGCCAGAAATGCTTTTCGAACGCAAGATGCCGGTGACGACGCCTTCCTGGAAAGTCTGCTTGTTTCTTCAACAGACAATACACGGGACCTGAAACTGCTGACTGCGGCCAGCCAAATGACGGACGAAGCAAGCATCTTCACCATTCACGGTTTTTGCGCTCGCGTGCTGGGCGAGCAGGCCTTCGAATCCGGCACCCTGTTTAGCCTGTCCATGAACGCAGAACGCGATCATCTGCTGAAACAAGCATGCGAGGACGTCTTCAGGCAGAACATCTTGTCTTTGCCAGGTGAGATTCGCGAGTTTGCCATGTCTATCTGGCCAAACCCGGACGGTCTCGCCAATCGACTAAAACCTTTCTTGTTCCGCGGAGAGCTGGATTTCGTGCCGCCGTATGTCAGCATCGACATGCAGGAACTGATCGGAAACGCACATTCAGCCAAACAAGAATGGCGCGAAAACGATCTGGAAAAACTGCTGTTGGGTTCTGACCTGAACAAGGGGCGCACACCGATCAAACGACTCGGCCAGATGCTGCATTTCAGTATTGAACCTGGCGCCGGTCTTAACAACGAACTTTGGCAGATCTACAGCGCCGAACCACTCGCAGCTGCATTGAAAGCCAATGGTACATTTCCGTCACATCCAACACTCGAGCTGATCGATCGTGTTGCAAAAGATATCAGGCAGTTGACGGCAAATCTCTGGCACGACTTGTTCCGAGAAGTTGCTGTCACCATGGCGACCATCAAGGAGCAGACAAACCAGCTCACCGTTGACGATTTGCTGACGACCCTCGCGACGGCCGTGACTCGAGAGGATTCAAATCTCGCGACCACCATCAGGCACCGATGGCCAATCGCCATGATCGACGAGTTCCAGGACACCGATAACATCCAGAACAGCATCTTTGATCGGATCTATACCTTTGGTGAGACGGATCAATCGAACAGCGCGATGTTGATGATCGGAGATCCAAAGCAAGCGATTTATAACTTTCGCGGTGCTGATGTCTACACGTACATTAACGCCCGCAGAGAAGCGACCGCCGTCAGCACCCTCGATGCCAACTGGCGATCCACCCCTGACATGGTTGAGGCGACCAACTTTCTGTTCAACAGACCGAAAATTTTCGGTAACGATAAAGACATTCCTTTCAAAAAAGTAACCGCCGCCCGAGAAGGCATGAGCATAAAGCAGGAAAACAAGAAACTGGCCCCTTACAAAGTGCTGGTGGCTGAGGATGGTGGTGCAACCCGCGGCAACATAGCCCCTCTTACCGAAAAGCTCATGGCGGCAGCGGCGGAAGAAACGGTGAACCTGCTCAGAAATGAAAGCACCACGATCGACGGAAAAACAGTCTCGGCGGGTCAGATCGCGTTCCTGGTACGCAGCCGGGCTCAAGCCGTAGCGGCCCAGCGCGCACTGCGTGCACGCAACATTCAAAGCGTTTATCTCACCCTGGAGAGTGTATTTCTGCAGGACACGGCTGATGATCTTAAGTTGATTCTGGAGGCCATACTCGAACCCACCAGTGAACGTGCCATTCGTACCGCATTGGGCACTCGCCTGATGCTCTGCTCGGCAGCGGATATCGAACGTCTCAACCAGGACGTAGAATACCAACAGGAAGTTTTATCAGAGTTTCGTTTCTATCATGAGTTATGGCTTGAGCAGGACATTGCACCGATGTTGAACGCCCTGGCCACCAGGCGCCAACTCGCAGAGAAGTGGTTACAACTCGCAGATGGAGATCGCCAGATCACCAATCTCCGCCACCTGACTGAAGTGCTTCAGAAACGATCGTCGACGTCACCCGGCATGTTCCAGTTGATCAAATGGTTTAGTAACGAACAAAAGGAAGCCGAAACGGTCAGTAATGAAGAACGACAGCTGAGACTGGAAAGCGACGAGAACCTCGTAAAAATCGTCACCATGCACGCAGCTAAAGGTCTCGAATACGACATCGTCATGATACCCATGCCGGTTTTCAGTGCCGTGCCTCGAAAACCCAACACGCCAGTTTTGTTTCATGAGGAACGCTTGCAACATGCAAAAAAGGGGCATTTCGGGAGTGTCATTGACCTGATACCAGGATCAGAAAGTGAAGCACGCCAAACCGAAGAAGAATTCGAAGAGGAGATGCGACTTCTGTATGTCGCGCTGACTCGAGCGAAGTACCATTGCATCCTGGGTTTGCCCGGCGTCTCAAGACTTCCGAAGTCCGCGATTGCTCGTCTCATCGGCCTGACTGACATCGGGAAAGACGACCATCTCGAGACGCTTGCTCGAAAATTGCTCCCCAATGAACTGTTTACGACGGAAAAAGCCGCACCAACACTCAACCGATTTACAGAGGGCACAACGCAACACGCAGATCTGTCAGCACCTGCACCCTACCCTGCTTTCGACGATCAATGGCGAATACATAGCTATACCGGTGTTTCATCAAGGCTCGCTGCAACCCAGGAATTACAAAGCGTCATTGGGTTCTCGGACGACGACACCACGGAACACAGTGGTGATAGAAATGAGGGGAGACTCTCACGTCACACCTTTCCACGCGGCGCGAGGGTCGGCGTCGTGCTGCATAGTTTGATGGAGCATATCGACTTCACCGCTCGTGACCACCGCGAGGACTGCCTGAGAGCCTGCAGAAGGTTAGGACTGGATGAATCCTGGTTACCCGTACTTGAGAAATGGCTCGCTGACATTCTCGATGCGCCACTTGCGACAGGATCACTGAGAAAGATAGAACACGCTGATCGATTAGATGAAATGGAGTTCCACTTTCCGCTATCGGCGAAATCAGGACTCATCGAATTTCTTCAGGACACCGGATACATCAACCCTACCAGGCTGGATCATCTTGACCTGCAAGGCATCATGACGGGCATGATCGACCTTCTCTACCGCAGTGAGGGCAAATACTTTGTCGCGGACTATAAGAGTAACTTCCTCGGCTATTCATCAGAGCACTACACCGAAGCACACATAGAAGAAGCGATGCAGCATCATCAGTACAAGCTGCAGTACCTGATCTACACTCTTGCCGTCCATCGTATGTTATCGGTGAAGCTGCCCGACTATGACTACGAGCAGCACGTCGGCGGTGCTTACTATCTGTTCTTAAGGGGCATGCAACCCAAGAGTACCCACGGAATCTTTTTCGACAAACCGAGCATGAATCACATTCGAACCCTGGACGAACTTCTGAGCCATGAGTGACACGACACACAGTTTCGAACAGCACTTTTTGAGTTTGATCGCCCGGGGTAGCGGACTGCTTCCAGCGGAAATTCGTTCGTTAATCAGTAGATTGATTGAAGCCACCGTCAACCAGCATTCCTGCATTCATCTGGCTGACGAATCGAATGAAACTCTAAGTAGCATCATGGAGCATAAGGCGTTTGGTGGGCCAAACGACAAAACGCCCTTCGTCATCCGCGATGATCGTCTGTACCTCAGGCGCTTCTATCGTTTCGAGGTAGAAGTCGCTTCCATGATCGCCAAACGCAACGAGCCAATCTCTGTGCCAGACTCTATCGTACTGAAGCAGAAACTGGACGAACACTTCGGCTCGGAATCCGGGAACCGTCAGAAGCTGGCGGCACTACTCGCGATTTCGCGCAAACTCGCAATTGTGACTGGCGGCCCAGGCACGGGAAAAACCAGCACTGTCGTGAAGATGCTGGATATATTGCTCGAGGAAAGCCCAGACATTGATATTCGGCTCGCCGCACCGACGGGCAAAGCGGCCATGCGACTGGGAGACTCGATCCGTGACTGGGCAACTGATCGCTCCCTGGATTTAGAGGTACAGACATTACACAGACTGCTGGGTATGCGACGGGATGGTCGAACCTGGCGCCACGGGCCAAGAAATCCGGTTGATGCAGATCTTCTGATCGTCGACGAAGCCTCGATGATCGATCTCCCGATGATGCACAGATTGCTGAGTGCAATTCCTGAAGACTCGCGCCTGATACTGCTCGGCGATCCCAATCAATTGCCTTCGGTCGATACCGGGAATGTGCTGGCTGATCTCTGCGCAGGGGACAGCAGCTTTAGCCTCGAATTCTCAAATTTCGCGCATCCTTTTGTTGGTGAGATGCCCACCACCGAGACAACACATCGGCTGACAGATGCTGTGTGCACATTGGAGCGAAGTTACCGGTTTGATGAGAACAGCGCCATCGGGAAACTGGCGCTTGGCATTCAAAGCGCGAGCATCAAGCTGGATGACTCAGACACCAGTGTCAGTTGGCATAGCGAAGCGGCGCCGTCAAAACTGCTCGCGAACTGGCAGAATTATCTCGCTGCCCTTGAATCAGGAACAGTGAATGCCGATATCCTGAACGAAGCCTTCGAGAAGACCCGAATACTCTGCAGCAGACGTGGCGGCGATTCGGGTGTGACAGAGCTGAATCTCGCTATTGAGCAGTTGCTGGAGTCACGCGGATTAAAAGGGCCCGGTGAAACCTTCTATACCGGTCGTCCCGTCCTCGTGACTCGTAACGATTACAACCTCGGCTTATTTAACGGTGATATTGGAATATGTACGCCCCTTGCCAACGATGAATTCGTCGTGAGGTTCCCAGGAAAATCCGAGGGTATTCTTGCATCACGCCTTCCAGATCACGAAACCTGTTTCGCGATGACCGTGCACAAAGCGCAGGGATCAGAATTTGACCATGTCATGCTGGTGCTCGGCTCTGAATCATCGGAAGAAGCCAGCAGCCTCATGACACGTGAACTGGTTTACACTGCAATCACTCGAGCAAGAAAAAACATCAGCGTTTATGCCAAAGAATCCACATGGCAGAAGGCACTATCCAGACGCTCAACCAGGGTCAGCGGCATGACTCACTTTCTCGGCATTGAAAACCCACCCGGTGACGATGCGACATCGAGCGACCCAGGGCAGAGGAACCTATTTTGATGCATATCATAAAAGTCATCCTGCAACAGTGCTTCAGCGTTTTGTCCTCATTGGTGGTCATCGTGAACCTTGGATTCTGGCTGCCCTTTCTCTTCCTGCTGGCTCTGTTGAAACTCATGATCGGCCGCATTGACTCCGCCCTCAACGTCATCAACTGGTTGACGGAGCGCGTTTACAAAGCGGCTGCGGCGATCAACAGTTTATGGATGCTCCATGTGGTTGGTGTAAAGCTCGATATCACCGGCGAACTGCCCGACCACCCCTCGCCCATTATCGTGGTTAATCATCAGACCTGGCTCGATATTCCGCTGCTGCAATATGTCGTTACCTGGCGGGGACCGACACTCAAGTTCCTGATCAAGCGACAACTGGTCTGGGTGCCTATTGTCGGCTGGATTTGTTACGCCCTCGGCATGCCACGTTTGAATCGTGGTGTCGGCGAAGGCGCTAGAGAGAAGGACTACGCAGCGATTCAGTACGCTTCCGGTTCACTGCACCGGGAGCGTGGAGCGCTTCTAATATTCGCTGAGGGAACACGCTTCACGCGAGAGAAACATCGCAACCAGAATTCGCCTTACCAGCATCTGCTGATTCCGCGACCAGGGGGATTAAAGATTGCGCTCGACACCGCACCCGCGGACACCGCGGTAGTCAATATCACCATTGACTATCGCGGCGGTGATACCAACTTCTGGCGGTGTCTTGGAGGTACCAACAAAAACGTTGGCATCACGATTCGCAATTACCACGCGAGCGATATTGAAGACGCACGAAGCTGGTTAGAAACGCGCTGGGAAGAAAAAGATAAATTAATGGGGCGCTAAATGACGTTCGCCACGTCCTCGTGGACGTAGATGTCGATCGCACCATTGGTCAGCTTGAGGTAATTGGTTCCGGTACCGAGATAATCCAGTTCTGCGCCATTCGTCACCCAACCAGCAGCACCCAATGCTGCAATGCTTGTGCTATGCACGCCAATACCTGAAAGGTTGAACTGGTCACCAGCATCCCCATCGACAATAAACTTCAGCTGCCCGTCTGGCAGCAGCGATTCCAGGGAATTATCGCCGATGATGTTGCCGAGACCGGCGAGGTCAATGGATAACAGATCGTTACCATCACCGTCGGCCATATCCACCCTTTCAAAATTCTGCAGATTGGCGACACCATTCAAATTGATCGTGGCGCCCGGGGAGTCGTCTAGCAGCGTGTCAAAACCATCGCCGCCATCAACGATGCCGGTATCCGCAATGTCTCGAACAATCGTGTCGTTGCCATGACCACCAAACAAGCTGTCATCGCCGCCTAAGCCATCAATAAAATCGTTACCATCTCGGCCATCGATAACATCATCATTCGCGGTTGCAACAATATCGCCTCCCGAGGAAATATCATCATCACCTGCACTGCCATAGATGTCTTTTGATCCATCAAGCCGAATAACTTCTGCTGACATCTGGTTGTCTATGTAGACAGATGTTGTCCCGGTACTGGTGGAGTTCTGCTCGAGACGAAGATATTCCTCGAAGTTACCAGCGCTTCGAATATCAAAGAAGTCATTGCCAACCGGATTGTAATCACCGATCAGGATCAGATGATCAGAGGCATCACCGTAGACGACCAGCGAACCTTCAGAGAAGGTCAGGTCATTTTCCTCATCAACAATATTACGGATCGACATCGCATCCAAGGTCACAATTTGTGCGCCGTTACCTTCAAGACCCAGCACTTCGATACTCTCAATTCGATAGCCGTCGATGCCCATGAAGTTGAGCGTATTGTTGGTGAGCGTCAGGGTATCGACACCAGCACCACCGTCAACACGCTTCAGACCAATATCTCCGATGATCACATCATTCCCTTCACCAGCGAAGACAGTATCACCCAAAGACACGTTGAAAATGACATCATTACCGCCATCTGCATGAATCACGGTAGCGCCGGTCGCATCAAGACTGCCATCGTCACCTGGTGTGCCGGTCAGGTCAGGCGTCACTGTAGTGACCGTGATGTCGGTCGCCGAAACCGTAACATCAAAGACATCGCCACCCATCGCATAAAGGTCCGTACCTTCAATCATCGAAAAGAGTCCGCCAAAAGAGGTCGCCGTAATGATCGTGTAGGACCCTGAGGGAGAAATCAGCGGATTCAAACGGAGACGTCCGTTCAGGTCCGGAGCGGCACCAGAAAAGACGAGTTGGTCATGCCCAGAGCCAGGGGTATCGAAGCTCAGATCAATTTCCACCACAGAGCCAGGACCAAACTGGGTATTGGCGTTGGTCTGGATCGTGAAGATATCTGTCGCAGAAAAACCGCCGGGCATCAGGAGTCCATCATTGACAAACGTAACGCCGGTCCCGGATACATCGAGGATACCGCCGCCGGTAATCGAGCCGGAAGCACTGCCTGAATCGTCGTAGAAGTTCTCGAACGAATCATTTACTCCAATGGTCAGGGTCGCGCCCGGAGCAATATGCAAACTAGCGAAGTTATCGTGACTGCCAACCCCCGAAGCATCCAGCGTCAGGTCGTGGTTTACATTCACTGTCCCGAAGTTCTGCAGGTCCGCCTGAAGGATATTGGGATTGGTTGCACCACCACCATCATTGGAATCGAGAAAGCCGGAGAAACTGTTGATCAACTGACCGCCGATAGACAAGGTATTGGTTTCACCGGCGGCAATATCCAGCGTCACGCTACCATCGTTTGAAAATCCACTGGTGAAGGTTTTCAGTCCGCCACCAGAGTCGCCGATGACATTGAGATTACCGAAGTTGCTCAGCAAGGCACCGATGGTAATGTTATTGCCCTGAAGCGAAAGGCTACCTTTGTTATCCAATGCGGACGTCGTAATCACGTCGTTATCGTGAAGGCTGAGCGTGGTACCGCCGTCAAGAAATAGTGTGTGCGGTCCAGTAAAGGTGACATCACCAGCGGACGTATCAAAGTAGGTATTCGAATTCAGGAACAGGTCACCCATCAGGGTCAGCGTGACGTTGTTCAGGAAATTGATGTTGCCATCACCCGCGAACCTGGAACCCGAGTTGAGATGTATGTCTCCGCCGGTACCACCGTCGATATTCAGGTTGATCGAAGTCGCGATGTAGATCTCACCATCCTGTTGATCAAACAGTCCACCTTCCACGTCGAAGGTCACATCGGCCTGTATATCCAGATTGCCCTGGGCGTTATTGAAGGTGAACCCATTCAGATCAAAGAAGCGGGAACCACCACTGGCACCAGTATCCAGTACCTGCAGGAAACCCTGGTTGCTAAAGGTGGCATTATTCAGCTGGACATTCGTACTTTCACCACTGGCACCAGGGGTATCCAGGCGGTAGACGGCATTTTCAAAGTTATCGACGGTTTGTGAGTGGGTGATCATCACCGTCGCACTGAGGGAACCCACATCAATAAGCCCGCCGTCCTGGTTCTCAATCGGCACATCAAGGTTGACGTTACCGCTCGGGTTCACACTAAAGATACTACTGTTTTCAATGGGCTGGTTACCCATGAGGGAACCGCTACCAATCAGGCTCAAACTACCCTGATTGTGGATGCGAATTTCGATCTCCGGACTACCGCTCGCATCAATCGTACCCATACCCAATATGTCGATCACCGAGGTGGTCGTCATTGTTGCCGTCGTCGTCGCCTTACCAGCATTAAGATTAATTTGCCCATCAATGATTAGCCTGCCATCCACCTGGAGCGTACCGGTACCGCCTACATTCAGGATCGAGGTGCCATCTATCAGCGATTCATTGTTGAGATCCAGTTCACCACCAGAGACGTCTAGGATGGAATTGATCACAGTCAGTGATTGGACCTGTTCAGAGCCGCCCAAGAAGTCCACATCGTGATTATCAATTAACACATCCTGCGTATTGGTTGGCAGACCACCGTTCCAGGCGCCACCATTACTCCAATCAAAGGACAAGTTACTGTTATCCGCAAAGTTTTCGAAACCCTGGGTGATCACCACATCCAGGTTCGATCCATCGGAAACCAGACTGACGTTAAAACCGGATCCGAGGTTGTGGACCACATTGTCGAAGGTCGCGTTGGCGATCGAGGAAAAGGTCATCACGTCCTCAATGGTGGTGCCGCCAAGAATCAGCGAAGTATCATGGAACGTCAGCTGGATCGTGCCTTCCACATCCAGCAGACCATTCACGACGATCAGGTCCTGATTGGTGCCTGTACCATCGAAGATATCGAGAAGAACCACACTGCTCGGCGAGAGATCGAGCCCGGAATTAAAGGTAATCGTACCTGCAGCACCAAGATCGTCCGGCTCAATCTCACCGCCCATGTGAGTAATACCCACATTGGATGTGATGCCACCTTGCCCAAAGAGTTTACTGCCGGGTAAAAAGTCGACTGAGTTTGCGCTGGAAATATACAGGTCACCGCCATAGCCGTTTCCGGAGTTCTCCCGCAGCTCTATCTTGCCGCTGAAATCATGATCCGCAGAAACACCAGACAACTCCAGTTCCGCGTGAACGACGATTTCACCATTGTCCACCACTCTGCCATTAATCGTATGACGCCCCGCTGTCAGACTTTCATCATCATCCCTGGCATGAATTGTACCCACGTTTGTCAGCGTGCCACCGACGTTCAATGTGGATACCAGGTTGGTCGTATTGTCCGCGTTATCCAGCTCAATGGTGCCGTTATTGGTCACGTTTGTTGTGACCGTCAACACGGAGGAAGAGTCTGCCGCATTACTGGTGAGCTGAACCACGCCACTTACGCCATTAAACAACTGATTGATACTTGAAGGGCCTGTCGTTCGAATATCGAGATATCCCTGGTTGTTCAGCGTGCCATTGAAGGTATCACCGGTTAGCGTCAGGAAGGTGTTTTCCCCGACATTCAGGGTGCCGTTGACAGTGACCGAGCCATCAAAGTCAAGGACAGGACCACTATTTCCATAAAAATATCCATCCGCATCGAAGATCGCGCCGTTCACAAACATAATGGATTCGCTGGGGCTACCGCTCAGGAACACCGTGTTGTCGGCATAAAGCCGACTGTTATCAAAGGTGAGCGTCGAACCGCCGTTGATAAAAAAGGAACCACCAAAAGTCAGATCGATCTGACCGCCAGGCAGAATAGTGAAGTTGGTGTCGATGATGAGGCTACCGCCTCCACCGAGATAGAATTGGCCATCAAACTCGTGACTGCCAGGGCCCTGAACAATAAAGTTACCCTGCTGGTTGAAATTACCCAGCTGGACGGTCAGCGTCGAGGTGCCGCTACCGTCGAGAATCACGGTTCCATAGTTGAATGAGAAGTTCTGAAGATTGACCGAACTCCCGATGCTGCCGCCGATCTGCAGATGTCCATTATTCTTGTTCTCAAACTCACCGCCAATGCCACCAAAGATGACCGTCTCGTTATCCAGAGTAATGAATGCTTCGTTATAAACGGTATCGCTGTTTTCTAGATTACTGAGGAGGCCATTCAGCGTATTCAGGTTGCCGTAAAGTGTGATGGTGTCGGTCTGGGAACCACCTAGTAACGACTCAACACCCTCAATCTCAATAACGTTCGGGACATCATCAAGAGTCAGTGTGTCGAAGCCTGAATCGAGATCAATGATGTCTCCAGACTCCGCTGCACCCACTGCGGTAATCGTGTCGTTTCCCGGGCCACCAAACACATCGTCAACAAAAGACGGCACAAACGTATAAGAGGCCGTGCCTGTGACGCTATTACTTTGGGGCAGGATCAGAACCGTATCCTGAAGTATTTCGCCAAAGCCAAGATCATCCGTGAATGTGACTTCCAGAGTTACCGGTTTACCGACATCAGCGATCGTGGTTGTGTAGGTTGTTGTGATGGTGCCAGGACCAGCAACACTGACACCATCGACAAACCACTCGTAAAAGTAAGTTGCACCAGACGTGCCGTCGGGATCTGTGATACCAGCAATATTTGCGGTCAAAACGTTGCCGAATTCGGTGTTACCCGTAATGCTGGGACCACCGCTGGCGGGATTGTTGGGCGCAGGCAACGGATTTACCGTCAACGAGATACTTTGCGTCGTGGTGTAGTTAAACCCATCAAGCGCCGTCACGACAAAACTGTCAGGACCCGTATAGCCGTTGTCTGGCGTATATAACCAGTTACCGCTCGCATCGATGCTCGCCATGCCGTTCGATGGCGGTGTGGAGATAAAGTACGGATTGTTCGCCGCCAATCCATCACTGTCCGATAAAACCAGTGCGTTACTATACGGCACGGTTTCTGTTGTGGTGTGTGTGAAAGAACCGATAATCGAGCCTGGCGTATCGACGGGACGAATCAAAATCGATATCGGTATCGTCGTGACATCCCCTGTGGCATCCGTGACATCGACGGTAAATACATCCGTACCGGTGAAGATCGGGCCACCTTCGCCAGAACCATCGACGACGTAACTCCAGACGCCAGTGTTCGGATCGATAGTGGGTGTGCCAAATGTACCTGGACTATTGATTGCATAAATATTGATGGCAGCCAGACCTTCCGGGTCGCTTGCCAACAACGTCGCCGATAGCGTATTCGTTGCAGTGCCAGTCGCCTGATCTCCAGAAACCGCAACAGAGGGATTGTTAACAGGCGGTGGAGGCGGGGCACTGACTGTCAGAGTAAACGTCTCGGTAACAGTCGCGCCCGCAGAGTCTGATGCCGTCAACTGAACCGTATAAGTGCCGACATCCGCTGCTGACGGACTTCCCTGAAGGAAGGTTCCACTTAAGCCAAGGAAAGGCGCATTGGTATTCAGTGAGAATGTCAGCACATCATCAGGATCAGGATCAGAGAAAACGCCGTCGATGTTCTCATTCAGGAAGACAAATGCGGTGACATTCTGATTGCCCAATGGGTTATCGACCACCGGCGCCTGGTTCGCAAGACCCACGGTGAGGATGAACTGATCCGTTGTGATGTTCTGACCATCGGACGCCGCGATTTCAACGTTAACTGTTTCACCCTCGGCAGCCGACGGTGGTGTGACAGACAATGTGCTACCAATCAGAGTAAAAGATGCTGTTCCTGCAGAGCTGGTGAAGGCAAACTCAAGGTTGGTGCCTTCCGGATCCGCGAAGTAGGTGTTCAGGTCGATCGAGGACGTGACGCCCACTGGAACAATCGTATCCGGAATCGGATTAATCAGTTGCGGCGGCTGGTTGTCTTCAACCGTGTTGATAGTCACAGTCTCAACAGACTCGCGACCTTGAGGATCAATCGCCACGTAAACGAAGGAATCACTTTGTATGGTGCCGTCGGGCGCCACTGATGGCGTGTACTCAAACAACCCCCCGGCCGCGAGAGTCACAGTACCCGAGCTTGGCGACTCAACTAACTGCGCCGTAAGCTGCTGACCTTCCGGATCAAAATCATTATCGAGCACGTTGCCGATAACGCTGCCATCAGCACTGACCGTATAAAAGTCCGGGGCGGTGATGGGCACATCGTTGACCAGATCTACCACGATGTTAACGATGGCGGTGTCTGTGAGTTCACCGTCACTGACGGTATACATAAAGCTGTCATTACCGCCAAAATCAGCACCAGGGATGTACTCGAAATTACCGTTGGGCAAAAGGTTCAGCTCTCCGAACTGAGGACCCTGGGTTTTGCTCACCAAAACGGTCAGCGTGGTACCTTCCGGGTCAGAATCATTGCCGAGCAGACTGTTCGCTCCGGACGCCACAAGAGGTTCACCGGCAACGGCAAAGTAACTGTCATTCTGGGCATTGGGGGCATCGTTGACACCGTTGATAACGACCGTATAGAAGCCGCTACCCTCACCACCGAACTGGTCTCTCGCCGTAACGCCAAAGGTATCGGTTGCGGTTTCGCCCGGCTTCAAAAAATCAAAGACGCCGTTATCGTCGTAGATGATACTGCCGATGGTGACAACACCTTTGGTATTGCTGGTGTCCACGGACACGACTTCCAGCTGATCACCGAGATCAGAGTCGACGAAGATTTCATTTAATGGAATCGTGACGGCACCGCCACCTGCTGATATCTCAACCGGTTCTCCGGTTGCATTGATGACCGGTGGATCGTTACGCCCGACCACCGTGACTGTAATGGTTGCCGTGGCGGTAAACTGACCGTCTGACACCTGATAGGTGAAAATATCCTCACCGACCTGACCCGCCTGTAAACCATCCGGCGGGTTGTAAATCAGACCTTTACCATCTCCAGCAATGACGACATCACCAAACGCGCCTTGGTTATCAACACTAACGATCGTCAGGGTATCTCCATCTGGATCACCGTCATTGGCGAGCACATCAATGGTGATGGCGACATCTTCGATCGTCTCGTCCTTGTCGTCCTCTGCGATCGGCGCAAGGTTTGTGCCGACCAGTCGCACTGTCAACGTAGCGGTGTCGGTCAGGTCTCCGCTGACAATCCGGTAAGAGAAAGTTTCCGTGGCGGTTTCTTCAGCCCTTAGAGCATCAAGTCGATCAGGATTCGGGATATAAACAGCGGCACCATCACTAAATTCGATGCGACCACCCTGACTGCCAGCGCCTTCTATTTGAGCAAGCTTTGGCGCCTGCCCGATGTCGCTGTCGTTGTCATTGTTCAACAGCAGATTGGTGACCTCACGGGCACCGGCGTCTTTTACTTCAAGAACGTCATCACGGGCGATAGGCGGATTGTCCGGAGGCAACTCTTCCCGGGTGGGCTCCTGTTCGTTCTGACGGTCTTCTACACGTGCATCCTGCTCGTTTTCTTCATTGGCAAGTACGTCAAGGATCTCTAGCTCATTGCCGGCAACCTGTTGGTCACTCCGCGCACCCGAACCGGCCGTTGTCGGCTCAACGGATCCCGTCACCACTTCATTTTCAGTGCCAACAATATTGGTGTTCGCATCCCCAAAAGAGGATTCACGAATCGTGACGCCACTCGGGCCCTCTACTGAACTATCGCGTCCCGAAACACTGCCTGCGTCTTCTGATCGGACGGATTGCTGCGCGCCATCGCTATTGGTTCCGGCTTCACGCTGTGCGATTTCACCCTTTTCACCCTGGCCATCCTGTTGTGCGACCGTTTGTCCCTCTATCGATGGCTTGACACCTTGATCGGGCTCGTTTGTCTGTTCACCAGCAATTCGGTTCTGGGGTTCCTGGCGACCATCACCATTACCGATGTCAGCGGCAGGTTCTTCAATACTCCCGGAGGGTTCTCTATTGGCTGAGAGTGCGTCATTGGCTGAGGGCGATTCACCAGCACTTTCCTCAGCAGGCCCCTCTTCTGTCGCGCCCTCTTCCTGCGACCCTTCAGCTTCAACGCTTTGTTCACCGGAGGTTTCTTCAGGTGTTTCGTCCTCAGGGACGCCCTTTTCAGCCACCTCTTCTCCGGCGCTTTCTGCTTCAGCACCCTCTTCTGTTTCTTCTGCCCCCGCTTCGTCAACCTCGGCGGTTTCGCCCTCGCCGACTTCCTGTTCTGCCTCAGGCGGCGCACCTTCTTCTGGTCGTTTAACCTGATCACCTTCCGGGGGAGAAGTCTCATCCTCCTGAGATGCATCTGGTTCGACGTCAACCGGCGCCTCAGGTGTGTCTGGCGGCGGCAACACAACTTCAAAAATCGCTTCCTGTTCCGAAGTTGGCGTTTCAAATCGTGTATTCGCACCATTGATGGTGACGAGAGAGGTATTACCCGGATCAGTCAGCAGCGTCTCGCTCAAGCCGTTGATGTCCATCACCGCCAGTTCACCAGACGTATGACGAATGAGCGTGTTGCCCTGCTCATCGACGTGACCATCTAACTCGCTACCACGGATACCAATCATTGCGGAGGGTGTCGAAATGGTGGAGTGGTTTTTAGCAAGGCCTTCGAACATCTTGCCGATCTTGCCACTCTTGTAGTGAAAGCCTCCACGCTGAACAAACGCTTCGAAGTTACCCTGCCTTTCTGACTCGTTATAAACGAAGTCTGTCAATACCGCGTTGGCGCTCTTACCCAGGTGGAAACGTGTGCCATCGAGCATGCGAGCTTTAATGAACGAGCGAGCACCGGTAGTCAATTCATCACCCTCGTAAAGGGTGTCGCCTCGCTTAAGCTGCAGTTCCTCAATGTTCCCGTTAGCGCCCATGCGCTTTACTCTGACATCACCAAGCACCAGCGTCACTTTGCCGATTTCCTCAAGGGCATTAGCGCTGTTTGCAGGACCAGCGAACATGACTTCTTCGAATGGCAAGTGCAGTTTGGCCGCCACCATCTCCGGGGAGAGACCGGCACCATTCGGCAGCATCAGATTCGGCGGAGGAATGAAAGAAAAGTAGTCTTCAACGACGAAGGTCGTACCTTCGGCATTGGTAATGACAAGATCGAAACCAACTTTTTCAAACGAACCGTGATAAAGAAACGAGGCATCCGGCAGCATCACCGCCGGGTGATCACTCAATATGGACCTTTGTGGGTCATCAACCTCAAAGGTCGACGTAAAATCCTGACGGCTCACCATGTATTTTTGCGGCTCCGAACACGGGCGAAACGCCCGAAACACCAATGATTATGACATCATCCTTGATCAACGGACCAATACTCAATTGCTGATGTAAACAGTTTGTAAAGTGCCGGACAAACGGCCTTTTTCGAAGGCGAAGTGGTTAGCTCAAAATATCCGCCGACCTGAATTTTTCAATCGCGGACAAATTGCGGATCAGCATGGTTTCACCGAGCATTTTACCTCGCTCATTGGCAGTATCCAGAGAACCACAAACGGTAACCGGATAGACCAGGCAACCAAGCAGCATTCGTCGATAATCCTCCATGCACTGTTCCAGGTCATATTTAACGCCATGATCTGCAAGTCTGTCGGTGTAGAACTTCAGCACTTCCTCTTCAATGGATTCACGCAGCGCTTCGTCTACACTCTGGCACATGAAGTAGGCAACATCGAAAATCGGTTTTCCTCGGCCACTGATTTGCCAATCCATGACCAGAGGCTCGTCTTCATCTTCAATATAAAGCATGTTGTCCTGGCGATAGTCGCCGTGAACAAACGTATCCCTTTTAAGTGAAATTCTTGACCAACACTCCGCATATCGTTGACCCACCGTTCGAAGCAGTTGCTGCGTCTGAGGAGTCAGCAGGTAGTCAAACTTCTCGATACAGGGTTCCAGCGCCGGCATGTACACCATGCTTCTTAATCGTTCCGCCTCTTGTTCGGACATCATGTCGTACATCCAGGGCTGATTCTCTGCTGTTGCGCCCCACCATTGTGCGTGCATTTCTGCGACGTTGCCGACAGACAAGTAAATCTCATCTTCGCTGGCGCCAACAAGTTGATCAGGCGGTGCGACGTCTCCAAGGTCTTCCATCAGCAAAACGAAGTCATAAGTCTCTTGATTGACGTCTGCGTGATAAGAGTCAGGGACATTCATCGAGCAGTCCGGGGCAACCCGATTGTAAAAGTCTGCTTCACGATTATAAAAATCCAGGATCTGCGCGACCTGGCGATTTTCATTTTGTGCCGCACATTTGACAACCAAGGTATTGGGAAGGTCTTCCTCAGCAGCATAGGTTATGTGAAGCCTGCCCAGCTCACCCATCAGTCCAATACCTGCGCCTATGGTTTCAATGGTCACCGCAGTCACTTCCGAAGCAATCTGACCACCATCCTTAAGAACTTCAGTTAACCACTCAGCATCAATTTTGTGAGTAGACGAGGGTACTGAGGTCATGCAGCGCTCCAGCTCGAAGACGATGAGCCAGAGCGTAACACGCCCCTAGAAAAAGTGTTTCACTTTCTCTTTGTAGGAACGACTCATCTTTATAGACGCGCCGTTGTTCAGAATCAGGTGGAATTCGCCATTCATGTGCGAACACACTTTCGTAACTCGATCGAGGTTGACGATCGTGCTGCGATGGACTCGCTGGAAATTCGACGGATCCAGCTGATCTTCCAGTTCCTTCATCGTGATTCTCATCACATGGGTTTCTTCGTTAGCATGAATACACATGTAATCCCCGGCTGCATCTACCCAATCAATATCAGCAGTGGGCACAAGCGTAGTTTCACCACCATCTTTGATAGCGATCCTCTCGGGGTAGGCTTCGCTGCCCGTATGATCTTTAAGGAGCTGCGTGATCGCAGACTCTGACTTACCGGTAATGGATATGATCAACTCAAGCAACCTCTGCTTGTCAGTAACCACGCCATCCATACTCTTATGATCCAACGCTCTATCGACCGCCTCCTGCAGGCGTCCATCTTCAATGGGCTTTAGCAGGTAATCCACAGCATGAACGTCAAATGCTTTGATCGCATACTCATCGTAAGCCGTAACAAAAATAATCAAAGGCATATCATCCTGCTGCAGTTTGGATACCACATCGAATCCACTCATTCCTGGCATTTGGATATCCAGAAAAATCAGGTCGGGCTCGAGTTCCGCAACCTTGCTCAGGGCTTCTTTGCCGTTACTGCACTCGGCAACAACCTCGACACCGTCAATCTCTGCCAGACGAAGACGCAGGCCTTTCCTCGCTAACGATTCGTCATCAACAATGATTGCACTCATGTCGGTTGTCATGATTCCACCTCAAAAGGAATATAAATATCGACTTTAAGCCCATGCGGAATGGCTTGCTCAAAGGTACAGGTTTGGCGTGAGCCGAAGAGCTGATTGAGTCGGTCACGAGTGTTGGTAATCCCAACACCTTTGAACTCCGGCAACTTGCCACCTTCAGTGGCAATGCCTGGACCATCATCGCTCACCGTCAGGTGCAGTTGTTCAGACACTCGCTCTGCACTGATTCGAATCGTGCCGCCATCTTCTTTCGTCGCAACCGCATATTTGATCGAATTTTCCACCAGCGGCTGAAGAATCAGGCTAGGCACGAGCGCCCTCTTCACCTCGTCATCAATCAAGAAATCCACATGCAGGCGATCCTCGAAACGCACCTGCTCGATCTCTAAGTAAAGCTGCATCGTATTCACTTCATGCTCAAGATCGACCCGTTGCATCGGGTCCTTATCCAGCGAATAACGCAGGAAGTGACTTAACTTGCTGACCATCGCATTCGCAGATTCGGTGTTCTTGTCCAGAATCAGCGTGGATATCGCGTTCAGCGTATTGAACAGGAAGTGGGGATTTAACTGATACCGCAGCATTCTAAGCTGCGCCTCATGAGCCTGTGATTCGGCACGGATACTTCGCTCCGTTTCCAACTGCAGCAGTCGGTAAAACTTTAAAGCGAAATAAAGTCCACTCCAGCCAAGCATAAGGAAATATGAGTAACCGATGATGCCGGAGAAGTAACCCATGTAGCCGTAAGCAACGATGAGATCAAAGTCCTGGAAATAATAGAATTGGGAAAAGTTCTTTATGGGCTGCCAGATCGCCGCCATCATATAAGAGGCCACCAGCACCGTAATGACCCGGTGGATCAGAGACCAGTCCCAGACTGCACGATAAATATGACGTAGACCCGTCGTAAGAATAATGCCGGCAATCGCATCGACAACAAGCAGCAGAATGCGCTCATAGGGTTGCCCCCAATAGGCGTCCCGAAGGGCGAACAACGCCACCCAACCGGTCCATCCGAGCACCTGCAGGATCCAGAACTGGTAGTTTCGGTTCTGGTAGATTTCAGAAAGGTAAAACATCGACCTGATTATAAGGGTGCAAGCCAGCTAGGTCGCTCCGGCTGTCGCGCCAGAGACTCAACCCGCCTCAAGTTAGCCTGCCTGCTTTGCCGTCACCCTGATCTCAACCCTGGCACCGGGTACAGCGAGCTCCGTAATCCCGATAGCCGTCCACGCCGGCCATGGCTCACTCAGAAACTCATCTCTCACGGCCATGAAATCCGCCATGCTGGACTGTAAACCGACATGATAGGTCGTGTACTCAATGATGTTCGACACATCTGAACCAGCTTCTTCCAGCAAACCCACAACACCCAGCCAGGCATTACGAAATTCCTCTTTGATGTCGTCCGGCACCCCACCGTCCGACCCCATCCCAATGATCCCCGAACAGAAAAGAAACCCATCGCTGGCAACGGCCTCAGCAAAGTGAAAATTTTCATACAGCGCCTTTGCGCTGTCTCTAACAATGAATGTTTTACTCACGCGACTCTCCTGCACCAAAACGCTGAGTCTGCCTGTCACAACACACCTGGTGCAACATCTCAGGGCGAGCACAAGGATTCTGCTATAGTCGCCTCTCTTTTCAAGAGGCCCTGTTGGTGAACGCAGAGCAGTTCAAAGCACTCCGGCATAAACAATTCAGGAACTACTGGCTCGGATCCTTCACCTCGGTAGGCGCAACTCAGCTACAGGTTATGGGACTCGCCTGGCTCGTCTATGAACTCTCTGAAAGTGCGCTCATGCTTGGTTATCTCGGCGCCGCAATGGGATTTCCCGCCGTGTTGACCACGCTCTTCGGCGGAGCGCTTGCAGATCGCGTTAACAAACGCCGCCTGCTGGAAGCGACTTCCATACTGACTTTCCTGTTACTGGCATTATTATCCTGGCTGGACTGGTCAGGTCAGGTCACTGCGTGGCATGCGATTGCCATCGCAGCGGGTATCAGCATCATCACCGGTTTCGATTGGCCGGCAAGACAGGCGATCTTTCCCGCCCTGATCGAGCGAGAGGACATGATGAGCGCAGTCGCACTCACCACGGTCATCTGGCAAGCCACCAGAATGGTGATGCCTGCCCTTGGCGGGGTCGTCATCGCTCTTACCGACACTTGGGTCTTGTTTATGCTCTGTTCTCTGGGTTTCTTTTTCATGTACCTGGTATTGATCAACCTTGAGGTAAAAGCAGGTCCCGTTGCCGCGCCTCAATCTACGTTGCAACAGATTCGCGAAGGCATCACTTTCATTCTGACCACTCGCACTTTCTATGTGCTTTTGGGCCTGTCATATGCCGTGTTTTTCTTTGGCATGATTTACATGCAATTGATGCCAGCTTTTATCGACATGCTAGGCGTTGGCGAGCGAGGTTATGGATACATGCTCTCGGTAACAGGTTTAGGCGCGGTTACAGGAACCGCCATTTCCGGCACCCTTCAGAGGTCTCATCGACTGGGGCTCAGCATGCTGCTCTCTGCTGCAACCTTCTGTCTGTTCATTTATCTGTTCGCCGCGGTTTCCTACATCAGCTTTGGCGGCGCTTACTTCGTCGCACTGCTCATCATTTTTGCTGCCGCGCTGTTCAGCTCGGTGTTTATGGTCACTTCAACCACAGTGCTGCAACTGGAGGTACCGGATGAACTCAGAGGTCGAGTCATGGGATTCCACGCCATTACATACAACCTGGCACCACTGGGCGCACTCATGGGCGGAGCCATCGCGGAGGTGACCAACCCATCCATCGCTGTATCCATCATGATCTCACTACTCTTATGCCTCATCCTCTGGATCCTTGTCACCCAGGAGAGTATTCGCAAGATTGACGGTCAGTTGCTGACCAGCAGCACCTAAACAGACGGGTCGTGAAACCCCAAGGCTGAATACATCTCGAAGCCCAGCAGCTTTCTGACTTCAGGGGAAAGTTCTGCAAGACGTGCTTTAGGCACATCAAGATATTGGTTTTCTTCCTGACGCACCCATCCCAATGAGTAGGTAAGGATGACACCATAGCGCCAATCTTCAGAGGTGTTGGAGCCAGCGCCGTGCAGAAGACCTCCCATCCAGAAAAGCACTGAACCCGCAGGCATCTCTGCTGAAAAAATTTCTTCTTCTGTGGCAACGCGATCCTTTGGCCATTTGTGACTGCCGGGAACAATCAGTGTACCGCCATTATCCGCCCTGAAATCGCTGATCGCCCACATGCTGGCAACAATAATGTTTGGCCGCGGCTCTTCAAAAAATGTGAAAGAATCTTCTTCTCGGTGAAGTACCTGACCCCGCGCGCCGGGTCCAACTTCCAGCGCAGCACTGACGTGAATCTGGTATCCATATTCAGAGTTCGGTAACAGAAACTCATCGCAAACACTGGTGCTGACTGGATGCGCAATCAGGTTCTCAGCGACAGCCGATGATCGGGCAGCAAGCGCCGAAACGCGCCGCGTATGCCCGGGGTAGAACTGCTTGGGGTCATCATCCTGAATGACCCGCGTCTTAGCCATCGCAGGGGCAAGCTCATCCATGATCGACGCTCTAAGGTCTGCATCAATCAAGCCAGAGACAACCGCGCATCCGGATTCTTCCAACGCGGCGACGATGTCCGATGTCTGCGAATCGGCAGGAAAAGTTGGAATACTCATGCTCTTATCCTACGTGATGATCAGATGCGCCTGCAATTAGGTTGTCAGCTGGCCCACAACCTATGCTGCTAACTCGGACCTGAATCTTCATAAATCTACTGTCGGTCAATAAATCGAACGATGCGATCAAGTCCTTCAGAAAGCCGATCTTGGCCAAGGGCAAAACAGATCCTGATGTATTCATCGTTGCCCGCACCGAAGGTATAGCCAGGTGCGACACCCACGTCTGCTTCCGCGAGCAGTTGCTCTGCAAAGGTACGGCTGGATTGGATTCCTTTGATTCGGGGGAACGCATAAAAGGCACCTTCGGGCGCACAAAGGTCAATGTGAGGATGTTGGCCCAGCTTCTGAATCAAAAGATCCCGGCCCTGCTGGTACTGCTGCTTAAGCGCATGCACAGTGCGTTCGCCCTGCTCGAGTGCGGTGATACCCGCTCTTTGAGCAAACACGGTAGAGCCTGTGTTGAAACACTCAGACATGATCGCCCAGTGAGTCCCCTGCGATTTAGGCGTGATAACCCAACCCAGGCGCCAGCCCGTCATCGCCCAGGCCTTGGAAAAACCGTTCACGATAACGACTGGATCTTCCTCCTCAGCAATCTCGATAAACGAAGGTGCAGCATCCGCCTGGTAAAAATGTCTGTGATAGACCTCATCGGCAATCAACAAGACATCATTTTCTCGACAGAACGCGAGCAATTTTTCTTGCTCTTCACGCGGCATCACCCAGCCAGTTGGATTACAGGGAGAGTTAACAAATATGCTCCTGGTCTTTGGTGTCGCCACCTCAATAATCTCGTCGGCAGTCAGTTGCCATCCGGAGGGCGTTTCACGCTGGCGAACGGTAATGACATTGGCACCGGTCACCGCATAAGTCGTTTCAATATTTGGCCAGTGGGGACTAACCACCAGAGCATCATCACCTTTGTTCAGCGCCATTTGCGCCGCAATCGTGACACCCAGCATGGAAGATCCAGGGACTGATACGCGCTCAACGTCGATGGAGGTACCATAGAGGTTATTGGTGTAATCGCGAATGGCGGCTCGAAGCTCGATCGTTCCACGCGTATTGACGTAAAAAGTGTCTCCGTCATCCAGCGCTTTTTTTGCCGCCGCTCGGATGAATTCTGGCGTGACAACATCGCCTTCACCAAACCAGAGGGGGATGACGGAAGGATCGCCGAGTCGCGGCATCGCGACACCCGTTATTCCATTTTGCTCGAGAAGAGCAATATCAGGTCTTACTCCACGCATCAGCTGATTATTCAGCGTGATACTTTGGGGGTGTTCCAGATGTCTCTTGCGATTTTCCAACTACCATCTGATTGACGGCGAAGAATCCAGATGTGTCGACTCACTGAACGCAGTGGCGGCGAGCCGTCATCAACTTTAGGGCGAAGATAACCATCGAAGCTGACCCGAACGTAAGCCACATCACCTGAAACCACCACTTCATCAACGGCAGTCTCCTGGTCGAACTTAAACTTGCTGGTAAAACGATAGAAGGAACGAGCCTCGTCCTGGTGAACGTCCTTGAAACTGGAGGGCATCATCCACACCGCATCTTCGGCAAACAAATCAAAATATCGATCAAAATCGTCCGATCGAATTACATCCAGAGCTTCAAGGATCAGTTCTTTTACGGCTTCGTCTTCTTCCCGGACTCTTGCCAGTGCTGGTGCCACGACGCTTCGCTCCTTACGCGAGGGGGGTAAAATCTTACCCCGTGACTTTCAATCCACAAAGCGTTTATCAACTGCTTTAGCAGAATACCGGCTTCGGTTATGCTTTCGCTAAACGACAGGTGCATCCATAAGATCATGAAAATATTAAAAATTCTTGCACTGACCCTCATAGTCCTGACAGTTCTGGCCATCATTCTGTTTTATGAGGGTGACATACCCAAGGACGTCGTGGACGCCCGCTATTCCAGCCCAAACTCCCAGTTTCTGGAGCTGGACGAGCTTGGCAGGATTCACTATCGCGACGAGGGCCACAGGCGATCATTACCCGTCTTGCTGCTGCATGGTTCCGGCGCGTCGTTACACACCTTCGAACCCTGGGTCTCCGAACTGGAAGACTCCTATCGACTGATTACGATCGACTTACCAGGACATGGTCTGACGGGGGAAATCCCTTCTGAAGACTATTCCTACAGCACAATGATGCAGGTGATCGACGGTATCGCTGACCACCTTCGTATCCAGGAGTTCGTGATAGGCGGCAACTCTATGGGGGGCGGAATTGCATGGCGCTACACCCTGAAAAATCCAGACAGGATCATGGGTCTGGTTCTGATCAATGCATCTGGACCAAGGCTCTGGCGAAGAGAAGACGACTCAAATAGCGTCTGGGGATTCGATTTACTTAAACAACCCTGGTTCAGGGCACTCGCAGAGAAGATGGATCCCTACTATCTGGTGGCTCAGGGTTTACGCTCAGCCTACAACCACTCCGCCGTCGTTGATGAAGCGCTTATCATGAGATATAACGACATGCTTCTGCGTCAAGGCACAAGGAGAGCCACGGTTTCACGCTTCGGTTTACAGGACAAAGCGACGCAGGATACAGACCTTGCTCAGATCACCGTACCAACACTCATCATGTGGGGCAAAGAAGATGCGGTAATCCCTTTTGCATTTGCGACCGAATTCGAAAACGCGCTCCCCGAAGCCGAGACCGCCTACTACGATCGACTGGGTCACATTCCCATGGAAGAAGACCCGATGACAACCTCCAAGGATCTTGATGAGTTTCTGGCAGGGCTTCGCGCTAACCAGCGTGAGCTCAAGCCAATCGAAGCGGGAGAACGATGATGACCATAAAATCGAATCGCCAGACAGGCACCAGTTTCAACCTTACTTTCAAGGTGTTCTTTAAAGAATCCGGGATCAGTTAATACAACTGCCGAGAAACAGGTGAAGGGCAAGACATACTTGGACTCAGCGTTTTCGTTCCAGACGACAACCATATCCACCGCACATACAGCTGCTGCAGCCAGGGACTCGACCCGCTTAACTCAACGTCACCTATCAGATGCTCGACCTGCGGCCGAACAGACGCGCCGGGTCATAGCTGTTTACCCTATAAAATGGATAAGACACCCTGACCGTTATTGATATCGCGATACAGCTCTAGCGTTACGACCGCAAAAAATTGAGTGCGACCTGAGCATGCAGTGCCACACCGTGCGCCATTGCTTCCTCGTTGAGAATCATTCGATTGGAATGACAAGGCGCAGCCAAAGCGCTGTCTTCGGGCTTAACACCCAGGAACAGCATGGCGCCCGGGAAACGCTGCAATAGATAGGAAAAATCTTCTGCACCCATCATCGGTGATCGCATGGGCAGGTAACCTTGTTCACCAAAAAGATCGATGACGGTTTGCCTCGCGAATTCAGTAAAGTCTGCTTCATTAACCGTCACGGGATACCCCTTATCCATTTCAAAGATCACTTCACAATCATGAGCCTCCCCCACTTTTTTAGCGATCTGAGCCAGACCTTCGTGCGCCAGGTTGCGCGATTTTTCCGAAGTTGAACGCAGCGTACCCATCGCTGTCGCTATCTCAGGGATCACATTGCTTGTGGTACCAGCCTCAATTTTAGTTGTGGTTAGTACCACCGGATCAAAAGCGGGAATTCGTCTTGTGACGAACGACTGGAACGCTTGGACGATTTCACAAGCGACAGGAATAGGATCAATACAGTCGTGGGGCATGCTCGCGTGACCACCTTTTCCCTTAATCGTCATCTGAAAGAAGTCAGCCGCCGCCAACAAAGGTCCTGGCCTGCCCGTGAAGACACCGGCTTTCAGCAAAGGGGTAATATGCATGGCAAACACAGCATCCGGCGCATTGGGTGCCTCAAAGAAGCCTTCTTCAAGCACTTCTCTGGCGCCGAAATAACCCTCTTCGCCAGTTTGAAAAAAGAAATCCACGGAACCCGACAGGTTCGATTGATGCTGTTTCAGCAGTTTCGCCGCGCCCATGAGCATCGCAGTGTGTGAGTCATGTCCGCAGGCGTGCATCATGCCCGGCTTCTTGGAAGCGAACGGAAGATCGTTGTCCTCCGGCATCGGCAATGCGTCCATATCTCCTCGCAAAAGGATCCTTTTGCCGGGTTTAGCCCCATGCAACGTGGCAATCACACTGGTTGTCCTTTCGCTGAGCCTGATATCAAGGTCAAGACCTTCTAGCGACTCAAGTACCGCAGCGGTTGTTTCCGGAAGATGATTGCCCAGCTCCGGGTTTGCGTGAATTTTCCGACGAAGCTCGACGACCTCAGGGAGAAAACTGCTGGCTTCAGCGAAAATACTCATGCCAGTGGCACCCTAGATCCATTGGCCATCCTCAGGAGCACGCCCGCCTCAACACCGCCTTTAAGCCGTTCCAATTTTCCACCGTCCAAGCAGATACCATGACACTCAGGCCCTCTATCTATGACCATCATGTGAGCATTTTCGTTGCTCGTGCCTGTTCCATCGGTGCGGCAAGATCTCAATGCTTCTTTGCTGGCTTCGACCAGCACAGCCGTTTCTTTTTCACAGCCTTCACAGGTGACTGAGCCATCCACCTCATGCCGAGTTGTTGTGCCGCAACGCGGGCACTTTTCTCCTAAGAGAGACATAAAGGAATCCGATTCGTTAACGTCCCAGCATTTAACCACTTCGTATGGAGAAATGGCACCGACGAGCTGTGGTCAAAATCACGCGCCAATTGGTTAAACTGAACCCGCGACAGCAACTATGATGAAAATATCTCGCAAACCAGCAAACGGTGTACCCCTTAAAACTCAAGGTGGTCTCAGCCTGTATTTCATCGGCTGTGGCTCCGCGTTTGCCAAAACGCTTAACCAGAACAACCTCATCATCGCCAAAGGTGATGACCACTTATTGGTCGATTGCGGCACCCGATGCTCCCAAGCACTGCATGATGCCGGCGGTTCAATCGCACAAATTCAAAACTATCTCATCACCCACAGTCACGCGGATCATGTGGGCGGATTGGAAGAAGTTCAGCTATTCGGGCGTTATGTGCTGAAAAAAAAGCCCAACATGGTGGTGACTCGCGCTTACGAAGAGATCTTGTGGGAGCAAAGCCTGCGCGGTGGAAGTGAGCTGTCAGAGAAAGCGCCACTGGAGTTTAGCGATCTCTGGAATGTCATTCGTCCGAAAAAACTCAAGAGCTATCCCAGGGAGACATTCGAAGTGGATATCGGCGGCATCAACATAAAAATGCCGCGAACGATGCATTTCCCGGACAGCGCCAAGAGCTGGCGGGGCTGCGCGTGGAGTTGTGCGGTGATTATTGACGATCGAATTCTGTTTACCTCAGACACTCGGTTCGACCCGGAGCTTCTATCCTCCTTCGATGAGATGTTCGATTTCGAGGTCATCTTCCACGATTGCCAGATGTTTACTGGTGGTGTCCACGCGTCCATTGATGAGCTCTGCACGCTGCCGGAATCTCTGCGTCGGCGCATCGTCCTGATGCACTACGGTGACAACTGGCAGAACTTCAAACCGCAGGCCAAACAAGCCGGCTTCCACTCCTGGGCCAAAGAACAACACACCTACTCCTTCGGCTAGACCTGCTGGCGTCCTCAGGGTCGATATGATTTACTTTCGGCCTTCAATTTTTCACCCCTTTTTATCGCAATTTTTTAAAGAAACAGGAGCAAAGTATGGGAATGTTGGATGGGAAAGTCGCCCTCGTCACGGGTGCCGGTGGAGGTCTGGGTGAAACCCATGCTCTGCTGCTCGCCAAAGAAGGCGCATCGGTCGTTGTAAACGATCTGGGCGGCGCACGTGACGGTACTGGCGGCGGATCCGCCATGGCAGACCAGGTCGTCGACAAGATCAAAGCCATGGGCGGCAACGCTGTCGCTAACTACGGCAATGTCACTAATGAGGATGATGCCGCAGCCATGGTAAAAACTGCCGTCGACAATTTCGGCAAACTGGACTTCCTGATCGCCAACGCCGGCATCCTGAGAGACAAATCTTTCAAAAATATGGACAACGACATGTGGGATCTTGTCGTCGAGGTTCACCTGAAAGGTACCTATCTTTGCGTCAAACACGCCTATCAACAGATGCTGACCCAGGAAACAGGAGGCAGTATCGTCGTCACCTCTTCTACCTCAGGTCTGCTGGGGAATTTCGGCCAGACCAACTACGGCGCAGCAAAAGCTGGCATCGCTGGTTTCGCACGCTGCCTGTTCCAGGAAGGCCTGAAATATGGCATCCGTGTCAATGTACTCGCGCCAACCGCCTTCTCTCGCATGACAGAGGATATCTTGCCGGAAGACCAGAACCTGGAAGAATTGCTGTCACCAGATAAGGTTTCTCCGCTGGTTGTCTGGCTGGGCTCAGACGACGCTAAAGACGTTACCGGCCGCCAGTTCCTGGTTTCCGGAAACAGCGTTCAGCTGTTGTCATGGCAGGCACAGGATGTTGCCGTTAAAGACAATACGGATGAGCCGTGGAGCGTGGCGGAAATTGGCGACGCTGTCGCAGCAACCTTCGACAAGTGGCCAAAAGGTATTCAGCCAACCAAACGTCCATTCGAGTAAATCCCGGAGCGGAATATGAAAGATCAATACGGAGACGTTACAGTCACTCAACTCGATGGTCATGTCGCCCAGTGTGAAATTCGCAGACCACCGAACAATTTCTTTGATCACCAACTGATCATGGACCTGGCGGACTGCTTTGAGGACATCGACAAAGAAGACAGCATTCGAACCATCGTGCTCTGCTCAGAAGGCAAACACTTCTGTGCCGGCGCAAACTTCGGCTCCAACGAGCGTGCAGCCGAGCTCGAAAAACGAACCGAGGACGATCGCAATCCGTTGTATGACGAAGCTGTTCGACTCTTCCGCTGCAAGAAACCTGTCATTGCCGCGGTACAAGGTGCTGCCGTTGGCGGCGGTTTCGGACTCGCCCTCATGGCGGATTTCAGAACCGTTTGTCCTGCAACACGGATGACCGCCAACTTCGTGAAGTTGGGATTCACCCCAGGTTTCGGGCTTACGCATACATTGGAGCGTATCGTCGGCGCACAGCGCGCCAACCTGCTCTTCCTGACCGGTCGTCGAATCAACGGCGAAACAGCACACGAGTGGGGTTTGGGTGATGTCTACACAGACAACGACAATGTCCGAAACGCTGCTATCGAACTGGCACAGGAAATTGCGGAAAACGCACCTCTGGCCCTGCTGTCGTTGCGCGAGCAGATGCGCCCTGATCTGGCAGACGCCGTGAATGCCGTGACCACGATCGAAAGTCGTGAACAAAAGTGGCTTCAGGCCACCAATGATCACAAAGAAGGTGTGAAAGCCGTTGCCGAGAAACGACCAGGCAACTTCACGAACTCCTGATCATCTAAAACAGCTCGATCAATTCGAACGTCCGATCCCAGATGTAATCCACTTCTTCGATCGGCGTTCGACCGAGTCTGACCACAATCGTATCCCTATCCGGATCCATCAGGATTCGCTGACCATCAAAGCCGCTGGCATAGAACTGGCGCGGATTCGACGGATTAATCCACCAATGCGCCCCGTAACACTCCTCTTCACTGTGATGGGTCGGAGAACGAGCGTAGTCAACCCATTCCCTCGGCAGGATTTCCCGGCCATCCCAGGTACCACCACGTAAATAGAGCAGACCAAAGCGCGCGAAGTCCTGGGGTATCGCCATCAGGAAAGAGGAACCAATAAAGGTCCCGGACGTATCGAACTTCGGGGTTGCCGTGCGCACACCGATCGGCTCAAACAGTTCATCGTTCATGAAACGAAGCATCCCCGATGCGCCATCCCCAACCACCTCCTTGAGGATTCGACAGATGATGTTGGTCGTGCCACTTGAATAATACCAATGAGATCCCGGCGGGTGTTCCAGAGATTTTTCCGCCGCATAAGCCCCCGTCTCATGACGGCCATCAAACATCAGCATCGGAATGACATCGGAGATCACACCATCCACGTAGTCTTCCTGAAAAGCCAGACCGCTGGACATTCGTAGGAGCTGATCCAGGGTAATGTGCTTTCGCTCATCGTTCTGCCATTCCGGCACGGGTGCGGGGGCGTAAAGATCCAGCCGACTCTGCTTAACCAGGATTCCCGCAAGTGCATGCGTCACACTCTTGGCCATAGACCAGGAGTACTGCAGGTAAAAGGCGTTGGCGCCTGCATCGTATCGCTCGTAAACCAATTCGCCATTTTTAATAACCAGAAGTGCATAGGTCACACCCTGCGCGCCTTGAAGATCGAAAATCTCATTCGACAGCTGCTCAAACCGCCCCGCATCCGAAGGCTTTGCATCGCCGTGCTGCCAGCCCTCCGTTGGCCAAGGGATACCTGAGGGTTGTTCCGGCAAATCACAAAGTGATTCGCTGATGGATTCCGGTTTGATCATAAGCATCTGCTTGTTTGAGATCGCAAGGTGTGAGGAAGTGTAACTACATCTCTTTCAGGAAACGATAGGATCTCTCATAGTGATATTGAATCTGGCGCCGCGAGTATCGATGTCGCGAACCAACGGGGCACGCTTCACGAGCGAGGCAGCGATGCGCGCAGTTGGAATCGGTCCTCAAGCGTTCCTCAGTGCAGTTATCCAGTAAAAACACATCCCCTGTCGCAGAAGCGGGACAGGCCTTAAGGCAGGGTTTACCCACGCAAGTCTCACAGGGCGAACTGACGTGACTCGTTTCACTGATCGGTAATGAGGTATCCGCAGCGGCAACCAAACGATACGCAAACCAGGTACCAAACTCCGGATGGATGCCGATGCCGAGTTTCGACTCTGCGTGCCAGCCGAGCAGATTGCCGAGGGAACGCAGGTCTAACGCATCGTGCCAAAACGGATAAATGACATCGTAGTGCTCACAGCCGACGCGCGTCATGAAATCGGAGAATAAGTCCACCGCTCGAGCATCGAGCGGGTCATTACCCGCGGGTTCAGCTTGGTCGAAAAAACTTGACCCAACATGACCAAGGACGATCAACTGACTGAAAGGTGAGATATGATCTGGCACGAGGTCGAGACAGTCTTCCAAGTTCAGAACCGCCTGAAGCTGAAGACCCTGTTGATAAAGTTTGTGATCTAACGACAACCCAGCGACTCGTATTCCTGGGGATCATAGAGGTCGGCCCAGAAGGCGTTGCGATAAGACATACACTTCTCTTCTGTTGACGAGAAACTGGTATCCGACATGAACTCTGCTTTCACATCTTCGAACCTTACGATGTTCTGAGCCATGCGAATGCCTCCGTCAATTTCAGTATCAAGAATCAGGTAATGTCCTGAGTCCTGTTGTCGCCAAGGTAACCAGTCAAGCTCTTCACCGGAGAGTCCTTCCCCAGGATCACCGTAATAAGCAAACGCCGCCCAGTAGGACATCATTGAACCGGACAGCAACTCCAATTCCTCTCGTGTTGAATCTGGAAAAAGAATTTTTAAAGGGTTCGGGAAGTATCCAAACATAAAAGGAATTTCAAAAGCGTGTGACGCGCCAAAGAGATCTTTTAGATCAATAAAGCCGAGGTTGCGCCAATCATCTGCATCAAATCGATAGGCGTAGACATCCTGATGCTGACTGATTGCTTCAGCAATCGCATCCACGCCTCTCGCACGCCAGAAATTCGTTGCGTAAGCCGTGTCTCGATGAAATGTCTCGACGTCTTTGATCTTTGACGGAAAGCCGCGGGTCAACTCAACGTAATCCGGATGAAATCCCATAAAGAGCCTCATTTCATCTCTGGTTGAGCCAATCAGCAGGGGCACCTGAGAATAATTGAGCGGATCCGCGAAGATCTCTTCTGTCGTCATTGCCGGCAGGACGTACCCATCACCCAGCAGCAAGGGCATCTCGATCATTCCCGCAAAGTCAGCTTCAAAGATGCCGTAGAGCTCCGCTACAGATAGCGACCTTAACCAGACGGAAAGTTCCGTCGGCTCCATGGTGTCCTGCAAATCGAATGCCTGATCCATGCTGGCAGCACGTCCCTGACCAACGAGCCATCGAGCCACCATTTTCTTTGAGCCCCACACATCACGCCCAAGTGCATTTCGTTTTAGATTGACGGCTTCATCCCTGGAATAGAGTCTAAGGTCGCCGCTCTGGACGATGGCCCGATGGAACAGGCCATTTGCCAGGGGTGACGCCATCAGACTGAGAACGTTGTAGCCACCTGCCGACTCACCATAGATGGTGATATTGCCCGGATCACCGCCAAACGCCGCAATGTTTTCCTGAACCCATCTAAGGGCCGCGATCAGGTCTAGGGTGCCGAAGTTGCCTGAAGCATCTTCAAGGGTGGGCGCAGTTGCTTCAAGTGCGGGGTGCATAAACCAGCCGAGTGGCCCCAGTCGATAGTTGACTGAAACCACAATCACGTCGTGGTCTTCCGCCATCACAGAGCCGTCGTATATTTTCGTATTCTCACTACCACCACTGCCAACGGTATTGCCGCCGCCATGAATCCAGAGCATAACCGGAAGTCTGTCATCCCCGGTGGGCACTGTTTCCGGATGGAAAGGCGGCGCCCACACATTCAGCGTCAGGCAGTTTTCATCGCCAACAAAATCGCGCCCGCCGCCACTGTCCGGAATGATCGGCAACTGTGGGCATTGCGCACCATAATCCAGGGTTTTCTTGCGATCTGACCAGGGCAATTTCGCCGCGGGTGCTCGCCATCTTGCAGAGTCTGCGTAAGGCACACCCAACCAGGCATGCGCGTCACCGGCACTCTGGTACCCGATAATTTCGCCGCTGGAGAGCGTTCGTACCGATGATGGCGAAGCGAACTTGATCTCCTCCTCTTCAGGACTGAGGTACTGCATAACACCAAAGATGGCGCCACCAACGATCACGATAATCGTGAGCAGCAGATACAGGAAGAATCTCAGCATAAGCACGGCCGCGTTCTGTTGATTGCCCCTATCTTATACCACGCCAGACCAGGAGTTTTGTGCGTTTTGTAAACCCCAGGGCAACTGGTTTAGCATCGGAGATCCAAAAAAACAAAAATCTCGGGAAGGGAAAATGATCATCGTTGTTGCAGCACTCGAATTTGAAAACCAGACAGACAGGGATCGCGCCGTGGAGGTCACTACCGATGTACAGTTGGCAACGCGCGAGGAAGAAGCCGGATGCCACGCTTACTGCTTCGCCCCAGACCCATCGGTGCCGACAAGAATCCAGGTCTACGAGCTCTGGGAGGACAGTGACTCTCTCGCGGCACACTTCAAACATCCGAACTACGACAAAATGGTTGAGGTGCTTCAAGGCGTAGGAATTAAAGAGAGCATCAACCAGGCCTACCTGGTTGAGCGTGGGGAACCGGTTTACGGGCCCAACGGTGAACGTAAACAAGCCTTTTTCGCTGATTAGTCATGTCGATACTGGATCTACACGCGCACATCGTTCTCGAAGCGGGCTTCGGCCAGGCCGGTAAGTTCGGGCCTGAACTCTCGAAAGACGAAAACGGCGTACCTTTTTTCAGGGTCGGCGATTTTCAGATGAAACCCATGGAATACCGTGGCACAGCCTTCATGGATATGGACGTCCGAATGGAACGTATGGCGCAGATGGGTGTTGATCGCCAGATGTTGTCCCCAAACCCACTGACCATGTTTCATTTCATTCCGGACGATGTCGCGATTAGCTTTTGCAAGGTACATAACGATGCCATGGCAAAACTGGTTAGCAACTACCCAGGAAAATTTTACGGTGCTGCTTGCCTGCCCATGCAAAATGTCGACGCCGCTCTCGAAGAGCTGCACAGAGCGGTCAATGAACTCGGCCTGGTTGCCGCTTACACTGGGACAAATTACCCATTCCCCCTCGATGACCCTCGCCTCGATGATTTCTATCGCGAGCTGGTAAATCTGGATGTACCGCTCTTTCTTCACCCGGCTTCATCCGGTGGCGACAAAGGTCCCGATGACCCCAGACTGGACCGCTTTAACCTGACCATTCTGCTTGGCTATCCCTACGAGGAAATGGTGGCCTGCGCAACATTACTGTTTGGCGGCGTATTCGAAAGACACCCCGATGTAGACATTTGTATCTCGCACGGTGGTGGCGCATTGCCTTACTTGTTTGATCGCTTTGTTGGTATGACACAGTTCGGAACCTGGGTACCCGAATCCATCAGAGCGCACGGCTTACAATACATGCTGCGGAAAATCTGGTTTGATGCACACGTTGACGGAGAGACTGCACATCACCGACTGATTGAAGTGGTCGGCGAAGATCGACTGGTCTACGGCACCAACTTCGGCGGATGGGACACCCCATCGGCAGCCGATGACTTCGCTGCAAGCCTGACTGCCAACGGCGAAAAGCTGCTTCGGCTGAACTAGCGCAATTTAATTCTGGAGAGCCTTCACATGCATCAGATATTCACCAACGCCACAATATTCACAGCGACGAACGATACGGCTGTCACAAACGGCGCCATCTGGATAGAAGGTAACCGAATCAAGTATGTGGGGCCTGCAGACAAGCTCCCCGACACACCGTCGGAGGTGATTCATCAGGATCTTGGCGGTAAGTTCGTCATGCCGGGTATGACAGAAACCCACGCACACCTCTCTTTTGCTGACGCCAGTCCATTTGCCATCGGTGAAACTTTGGTAGAGGACGCGACGCTAACGGCCGTTCGGAACGCTCGCCTCATGGTTGCGTCAGGTTTTACCTCTGCGGTGAGCTTCGGTTCCACCTACCAGATCGACGTGGCACTTCGTGCCGCCATCAACGAAAGAAGAATTATTGGCCCTCGCCTGCTTGCTGCGGGAAGAGACCTCGGAGCAACCGCAAGCAATGTTGATTCCGGTGGCGGACTCAGCCAGATCGCAGATGGACCATGGGCCTTACGCCAGGCGGTCAGGGAGCAACGTAAACTTGGCGTTGACGTGGTCAAGATATTTATAGATGGAGAAGCCATCAATTCTCAGTGCCCTCCAGGAGAGCTGTCTTTCACCGATGAAGAAGTGAATGCCATCGTCGATGAAGCTCATCGGCGAAAACTTCGTGTCGCCTGCCACGCTCGCTCTGCGGCAGCAGTGAAACAAGCTGTGCGAGCAGGCGTTGACTATGTTGGTCACGCTAACTACCTGGACGACGAAGCCATCGAACTACTTGCCGAGCGCAGAGATAACATCTTTGTTGGCCCAGCTATTGCCTGGGAAGTCACCTACCTCGAAAAATGTGAAAGCATCGGGATATCCAGAGAAACCGTCATCAAACAAGGCTATGAGGCCGAAATCGAAGCAACCGCAAAAACGGTTGAAAAGCTCAGGGCCGCAAACATCAGACTTGTCGTTGGCGGTGACTACGGTATTTCGATCGCCCCTCACGGCACCTACGCCAAAGATCTTGAATACTTCGTCGATCTGTTCGGCATGAGTAACGCCGAATCACTTATCTGTGCGACGCGCTGGGGCGGCGAAGCTTACGATCCTCATGGCAGCGTCGGAACGCTGGAGGTTGATACTCTGGCGGATCTGATCATCGTTGACGGGAATCCTCTTAAAGACATTACCGTTTTGCAGGACCACAGCAAATTAAGCGTGATGCATGATGGCATTCTTTACAGGGACCTCGCCAACCCCAACCCATATCTCGCAATACCTGCTGAATAAAGGAAATTAGACCATGCTGAAAGAAATGCCCCAGAACAGTAGAGACTGGTCTGAACTGAAAAAGGAGATGATTGAGCGCGGCGACGGTGATGCCAAGTGGCGTGAAGGAAAAACGGCAATTTATGTATTCAATGCTGGTGAAGACGTTGCACAGGTTCAAAAAGAAGCCTATGCGATGTACATGTCAGAGAATGGCCTCGGACCGCTGGCTTTTCCCAGCCTTAAACAGATGGAAGACGAAGTCGTCGGCATGGGCCTGAACCTTCTGCACGCGCCAGAAGATGCGGCAGGAAATATCACTTCCGGCGGTACTGACTCCATCAATATGGCTGTCAAAACCGCGAGAGATTACGCCTTAGCTAATAAAAGTATTGAGGGGCAGCCAAACATAGTCGCCCCCTACTCCGCTCACCCTGCGTTCGACAAGGCAGCGACCATGATGAGCCTTGAGCTGAGACGTATCCCCTGTGCAGACAACCTCCTTGCGGACGTTGCCGCCATGGAAGCGGCCATCGACAGCAATACCATCATGCTGGTGGGTTCAGCACCCAGCTTTCCTTATGGACTGATCGATCCCATTGGCGATCTTGGTGAACTCGCCACCAGGCAGGATGTCTGGCTGCACGTCGACGCCTGCGTGGGCGGATACATTGCACCATTTGTGCGCATGAACGGGGCCGATGTGCCGCCATTCGACTTTGAAATATCCGGCGTCTGCTCCATGTCCGCAGATCTTCATAAATACGGATTCTGTGCAAAGGGCGCATCGACGGTTCTGTTCCGTTCCGAAGCACTGCGAGCGCATATGATCTTCGATTGTGATGACTGGCCTGGAGGGAGAATGGTCACACCGACACTGGCCGGGACCCGACCTGGCGGCGCGATTTCAGCAGCCTGGGCTGTTATGAATTACCTTGGCACAGAAGGTTATTGTGCAAAGCATAAGCAAGTCACGGATGCCCGCGAGGCCATAGAAAACGGGGTCTCACAGCTGGGCTTCCACGTTCTCGGTGAACCCATGCTCGGCATCGTCGCATTCAGTCATCCTGAGCTGGATGTGTTCGCGATCTATAAACAGCTTTACAACCGGGGCTGGTTTACCAGCCTGACGACGGATCCCAAGGCGCTGCACCTGATGCTTTCACCGTACCACCTGCAGGTGACCGACATCTATCTTGCCGACCTTCGTGACGCCATTGAGGCCGTGAGCGCCGGCGATTCAGACGCAGTCACTGAGGCGCGATACAGCTAGTCGTTCGGTTGCACCCTATCCCCCGACATGCAAAATACGTGATTCACAAATAAGTGAACCAGACTCCAGTTTTGGGTAACGAACAACTGAGTCTCATTTAAATAAACAGGGGGAAAAATGAAACCTTTCATTAAGAGAGCTGCCGCACTCGCGGTCCTGGGGGGGATGGCTTTCAATATTCACACGCCAACCTATGCAGCACCATCCGTGATCGAAGAGGTTACGGTTACCGCTCGCAGACAGGCAGAGGGTCTGCAGGACGTACCGGTCACCATCGCTGCGATGACCGAAGAAGATCTCGATCGATATAACATTACCAATCTCGTCGACGCAGCCAAGATGGTACCTAACATGCTGATCGCCCAGGGAGGTTCCGGGAACGGCTCCAACCTGCGTCTACGCGGTGTCGGCTCCAGTTCAATCTCAGCAGCCTTTGACCAGGCGGTCGCCATCAACATCGACGGCGTGGTCGTGAATCGTGGTCGATTCATTCACAACTCTTACCTTGATATGGGACAGTTAGAAATCCTGAAAGGTCCGCAGTCTCTTTACTTCGGTAAGAGTGCAACCGCTGGTGTGGTTTCTATCACCACCAATGATCCGGGCGACGAGTTCGAGTTCCAGGTTTCTGCCGGGATGGAAACCGAGCACGAAGGCGTCACGACAGAGATGATTATCTCTGGTCCACTTTCCGACACACTGGGTGCTCGTCTGGCTATCGGCTACACCGAAAACGATGAGCTGATCGAAAACTTTGCTTTCGACAACAACCCACTCGCAGCTACAAACGGCGCAGATGAGTGGTTCGGTGATGAGTCGCTGAATGCACGACTAACGGTTGTGTGGGAGCCCACGGATAATTTCACCGCAAAGATGAAGTATAACTACTCAGAGTACGACAGCAGTGGCGGCATTATGTGGGGCGAATCAGTCTGTCCAGATGGCGCTCCTCAGCCGACGGGTATTCCCTCGGCTGGCGCACCTTTCCGCATCTTCCAGGCGGTGGATGACTGTAAGCTCAACGGCAACAACTATCGCCTTTACCTGAATCCAGATCTGCGCGCAGGTCTGCCTCAGGGTTTTGACAACGGTCAGGCTGGTCTGGAGCAAGAAACAGAACTGCTTTCAATCCAGGCAGACTGGGACATTAATCCTGAGCTGTCTCTGACGTCAATCACGGCATGGGTTGATCTCGATCACTGGGAACTGGACGACTACAGTGGCGGTGCAACTGTTTTCGGTGGTCTGCACAATAATGTCTATGAAGCCTTTTCTCAGGAATTTCGACTTGCCAGTGCATATGACGGTGCGTGGAACTTCCAGGCTGGTTTCTTCTACCAGGACGTAGAACAGATCTTTGATGCGTACCAGTACGCGTTCAATCTCGCTGTTATGCCTAACATCTTCGGCGATCCAACCACACTGGTTGGTCCTGATCCTATTACTGGCAACGAGTACGACTACAACAAGAAGCACTCAACTGATTCTGAAGTCTACTCAGCGTTCCTGTCTCTGACTTGGGACATCAACGATCGTACTGAACTGACGTTCGGTGCTCGTTACACTGAGGAAGAGAAAGACGGCATCATCGAGATTCCATACATTCACGCATTTGCCGCGTTCTTTGGCTTCACTGCGCCACCGCTGATTGAAGGTCTCGAGTTCGACGATGACAATATTTCTCCAGAAGTCGCCCTGAGCTACGACCTGACCGACGACGTCACTATATTCGGGGCCTACAAAGAAGGGTTCAAATCTGGCGGTATCGACAACAGCGCATTACCTACGGCTTCCTTGAATCCGCTGAACCCCGGTTTCACCGGCTATGACTTCCTGATCTACGAATCAGAGGAAGCAGAAGGAGGAGAAGTCGGCTTCAAAGGCAATTTCCTGGATAACAGCATGCGCCTGAACGGTACCGCGTTCTTCTACGAGTACACAGACCTGCAGGTACAGCTGTTTAACTCAACCAACATTCAGTTCAGCACGTTTAATGCGTCTGCTATTGAAACGTCAGGTCTGGAGTTCGACATGCTGTGGCAGACAGACATCGAAGGCTTGAGTCTACGTGGTGCACTGGCATTTACTAACTCTGAATACACTGATGACTTCTTCAATGCCAACGGTGAGAACCTAGACGGCGAGGATCTGCGTAACAACGCTGAGGTAACCGGTTTTATCGGTACAACCTATGACTTCGCAGTAAATGAGAACTGGCGCATGAGCCTGTCCGCCGATGCACGCTACAGTGACGACTACGGCATGACTGACACATTGAACCCAATTACTCAGGATAGCTTCTGGTTACTGGATGCCTCTATCAGCCTTTACTCCTCGGATGATCGTCATCAGTTCAGTGTGATCGGACGCAACCTCGCTGACGAATACTATGGTGTTTCCGGCCAATCAATCCCTGGCCGGATCGCTGCAGATCCATCTTCAGCAAACAACCTGGATAACGGTATCAACACACCGCTTGGTCGAACGCTGACTTTGCGATATCGCTTTTCGCTATAACGCACTAAGCAGTAAACTTAAAAGGCGGTCCCAGCACCGCCTTTTTTGTGCCACAAATTTGACGATAACAAGGATTAAAGAATGTCGAATTACGCTTGGAGCTACGGGGAAATTCTCGAAGCAGTAGAAGAGATCACGAATGAAGGACAACCTGCCTTTATACATGGTGACAGGGTCATCACTTGGGGAGACTTCAAGCGCCGATCCAACAACCTCGCCAGGAACCTCCTGGCAAACGGAGTAAGGCCCGGTGATAAGATCGCGTTCTATATGCGCAATTGTCCTGAATACCCGGAAGGCATTGCGGCGGGCTTCAAAGCCGGCCTGGTTCACGTCAACGTGAACTACCGGTACATCGAACACGAGCTGATTTACCTGATTGATAACTCCGATGCGACGGTCGTCGTTTATCAATCGGAATTCCAACACTACGTTGACGACATCCGCGAACAACTACCGGGTGTGAAACACTGGCTGGCAGTGGACAACGGCAAACGTTCTTCCTATGAAGACATGGCCAACGCCGGTGATGGTTCTTCACCGGGTCGCATACACAGCCCTGACGACCTGCTCTTCCTGTATACAGGCGGCACCACCGGGATGCCGAAGGGCGTGATGTGGCGACATGATGATCTGTTCCAGGTTCTGGGTGCCGGTGGCAATCCAAGAATTGGCATTCCTCCCTGTGAGAACCTGGGTGAGTTCATGGAACGACTAAAAACCAATCCAAGACCGGTCAATATGCCACTGCCCCCGATTATGCACGGTACAGGTCTGTTGTCTGCCATTGGCGCCATGGCGAGTGGCGGCACCTGTGTCACCCTGCCGTCCCGAAGTTTCGAACCCGCTCTGGCGCTTGAAGCGATCGAGAAACACAAAGTGACGGCTACCACCATCGTCGGCGATGCATTTGCTCGTCCAATGGTTGAGGAACTGGACGCCAACCCGCGCAAGTACGATATCTCTTCGTTGGGTGTTATGAACTCTTCCGGTGTGATGTGGACCCGGGAAGTGAAAGCTGGGCTGCTAAGACACAACGAGAACCTGATGTTGTCTGATGGCTTCTCGTCATCCGAAGCGATTGGCCTGGGCACTTCACTGATGACCAAGGATCAGGAAATCGAAGTTGCCAGTTTTACTCTCGGCCCAAGATGCAAAGTGTTCACTGAGGATTTGAGAGAGATCAAACCTGGATCAGGCGAGGCCGGCATGGTTGCTGTTTGCGGCTTCTTGCCGATGGGTTACTACAAGGACCAGGAAAAAACTGACAAGACTTTTAAGGTGATCGATGGTGTCCGCTACTCTATTCCCGGAGACTGGGTACGTGTAGAAGATGACGGCAGCCTGACGCTGCTGGGTCGCGGCAGCAATTGTATTAATACTGCTGGCGAAAAGGTTTATCCAGAAGAAGTCGAAGAAGCGCTGAAGTTTCACGATGGCGTTGCTGACGCGCTGGTTGTCGGGGTAAAAGACGATAAGTGGGGACAGTCCATTACTGCAGTGGTTCAAATGAACGACGGCGCAGCGTTTGATGAACTGGACATCAAAGAGTTTTCACGCAAACATCTCGCCGCTTACAAAATACCGAAAAACATTCTTGTCAAAGAAGATCTTGAACGCGCGCCGAACGGCAAAGCTGACTATAAATCGATCAAAGAGTTCGCTGAAGCATCACTTGGTATCGAGACATAAGCAGTCTGCACAAATCATGCTGCTTATGCGGTCCCATCAAATTTGACGTGCTGGCCGTCGATCAATTCGAAGGAAAGCTGCAAAGACAACCGCGTCAAGAAAACTGCGCCTGATCCTTCAGGCCCTGGGCAAGTCGTGAGACATCCTTTAAGTGGGACTGTTTGAAACGCAACGATTCGAGTTCGATGGGGAGTTTTTTTGCGCAAGCAAACCCGAATGGTACAACTTTGCTGGCGATCATCCGCGACACGATGAACCTGGTCACTAATATTTCCTTGCTTTAGGTACTATCGCCGCCTAAACTGCGCGCGCTGGCTTGGACTCCAGCTAACGTCATACTGATTTGTTCAGGCAAAACTCGTCCCTAGCCTCTCCTCGCTTCTTGCGTTTGAGCTCAAATTCTACATGCCGTGCGGCGCTTCTGCGCACTCAGGCTGCGAGCTAATACTCCCAGTTTTACAAAACATTAACGCTACCGCGTTCAGTTCGCGGTGCCAGGTATTTTTATGTCATTTCAAGACCTCGGGCTTATTAAGCCTCTTCTTTCTTCCCTCTATGATCAGGGTTACAAGAACCCGACACCGATTCAAAAAGGCAGCATTCAAACCGTGCTAGCCGGCCACGATCTCATGGCAACGGCCCAGACAGGAACCGGAAAAACTGCGGCATTTACTCTGCCCATCATTCAAAAGCTAACGACCGCACCAAAAGAACGCAGAGGAAAACTTCGAGCGCTCATCCTGACGCCGACGCGCGAACTGGCGGGACAGATCCAGGAAAGCGTTCGCAAATACGGAAAGAACACCCAGTTACGATCCTTCGCAGTGTTTGGAGGCGTCAAAATTGGACCACAGATTAAAGTGCTGAAAAACGGTATCGACATTCTTGTTGCAACGCCGGGTCGACTGCTTGACCTTCATCAGCAACGTGCCGTCGATCTGCGTGACATCGAAGTCTTTGTCCTGGATGAAGCCGATCGAATGCTGGATATGGGCTTTATTCCCGATGTGAAGCGAATCCGGGAAAAACTGCCGGAAAAGAAACAGACGCTGATGTTCTCAGCAACATTCTCAGGAAACATTCGAGAACTGGCCGAAACCATGTTGAACGATCCGGAACTGGTTGATGTCGCACCGCGCAACTCGACCGCAAAAAGCGTCAGCCAAACCGTCATTCCCGTTGAGAAGGCACGGAAGCTGGAACTGTTAAAAGTCATTGCAGCCGACAACCAGCATATTCAAGCGCTGGTTTTCACAAAAACCAAACATGGCGCCAACAAGGTCGCCAAATCTCTGAATAAAGCAGGTATTCGCGCTGATGCGATTCACGGCAACAAATCACAGGCCCATCGCAATCGGGCGCTCAAACAATTTAAATCGGGCGAACTCGCTATTCTTGTGGCCACCGATATCGCGTCCCGTGGGCTGGACATCAATCAGCTTCCACTGGTCATTAACTTCGAATTGCCTCACGTCGCTGAGGACTATGTACACCGAATTGGACGTACCGGACGCGCAGGAAACGACGGCCATGCGCTCTCTCTGGTCAGCCATGATGAGGCAAAGCTGTTACATGCCATTGAGAAATTGAGCAATCAGAATATTGATCGAGAGGAAATCGAAGGCTTCGAGCCTGTCAATCAACTGCCTTTTCGAAAAGAAAGGAAACCGCAGAGGGAAGGCACAGGGCAAGGTGATCGCAGCAAGGGCAGCAAACGCCGCCGGCCATCACGCAATCGGCGCTCGAACCAGAACAGGTCAAATCAAAGCAGATCGAATCAAAAGAGTGCAGGTCCCAGGCGCAGGAAGGCGGCCTAGTAATCAACCGGGCGACGGGACTTTTTTCGGTCGCCCTGTTTCTTTTTGCTGTCGAGCCGTCGTTTGACCGACGCTTTTGTTGGTCGTGTTTTCCGCCGAGGTTTCTGTACTCGCTGCGCCTGCTCCAGCAGTTGGTCTAATCGATCCAGCGCCGCGAGCCTGTTTTTCTCCTGACTGCGAAAAGCGACCGACTTAATCACGACCACGCCGTCACTGTTAATTCGCGAGTCGTTGATTCGTAACAGCTTTTCTTTCAGGGCCTCCGAAAGGCTTGAAGCTTTGAGGTCAAACCTGAGGTGCACACCCGTCGACACTTTGTTGACGTGTTGCCCGCCCGGACCGCTAGCCCGGATGGCAGACCACTCAATTTCAGATTCAGGAATGTCGACGACGCGAATCATCAGGCGCGCGACATGAATTTCGCGTTGCTGGTATTCACTTTGATCTGCTCACCCTGCTCGATGTATTCCGGCACCTGGACAATCAAGCCCGTGGATAATGTTGCCGGTTTCGTTCGAGCATTCGCAGAGGCGCCTTTAATGCCTGGCGCCGTTTCCGTGATTTCCAGCACGACAGATTGGGGCATTTCAATCGCCACCAGATTCCCTTCAACAATCAGCGCGGTAATCCCATCTAAACCGTCGGTCAGATATTCAAGCTGACCCTCCATGGCGTCTGATGACAGCAGGTACTGGGAGTAATCGCTGGAATTCATGAACACATACTGATCACCATCCAGGTAAGAGTACTGGACGGTTACCCGTTCACAATCAGCCTCAGCGAGGAAGTCATCCCCTTTCAGCGATTCGTCACGTTTCTGTCCTGAGATCAGATTGTCGAACCTTACCTTGTACAGCGTGGCCGCACCCCGAGCAGAGGGACTTTTGGCTTCCAGCTGCCGGACGACGTGCGGAGCGCCATCAATTTGAACCACATCTCCGCGTTTTAACTCACTTGCTTTGGGCATAACTGATTCTGCTTCTATAATAAGATCGCTATTGTACTGACCTCTTGTCGTGGATCCCATCTGGTATGACGTTTCCGGTTACAGCCAACCTTGACGACCAGCTCAAGGTCGATATTCACCTGCACCAGATTTTTCTGGGAGACAGGGATCGATACTGTTGGACTTACGTCACCCGTGGAATGACGGCTCACAATCAGAGGGAAATGGCGCTTTCGCTGATCGCGGATGATGACGCTGATACGGAAGACTTTCCCAAGACCCCGGTGAAAATGTTTGAGCAACTGGCCGAACGCACTCGAACCGGCAAACGGGTAGAGTCCGGTGACGCCACGCGGCTGGGTCAAAAAGGTATTTTCAACTTTCCATGCCTGTTTTACGTGCCAGCCATTCAGTTCCCCGACATGCCGTCCCTCGATGAACACCTGGCGCTTATCCTGGTTCACGAGCAGGAGTACGACTACGCAAAGCAGTATGGTTTGACGCGATTCTTGTCGAGATTGGGTAAGTTCTGCTCTTCGTTTCCTTATCCCACCTGGAACACGGCAGCACGCCCGACGCTCTTCCCGGACTCGATTCAGGAGTTGAGCATCCTGGCTGACGCAAGCCACATCATGGCGGAGCATTCTCATGTACATCAACAGGCTTCCGTTTTGCAGCTCCAGTTGCAGGAGCAGGATGCAGACACGGTCACCGCCGCATTGAAGGTGCTCACAAAAGACCAGATTGCGACGATCAACACGGCATTCTCTCCCCGGTGCGATGCCAGCCTGTATTGGCAGGAAGGCCAGACAGAACCTGGCGCCTATGCCGCACCGGAGACATCAACAGGTCTCATCGGCGGCAGCTTCTTTTCTATCAGTTTTGGAGATGATCCCGGCATGGGCATCATCGAGGATGGTTTTAGCGTGACGCTGCCTGAAGCAGAACTCCATCAATTTTGCGAGGCCGCTGATAAGCAGAATGCGTTTGAATACGAATTCCAGAACGGTGCGAGGTTTATCCTTGATTACCTGGGAAGATCCGCACGCATGCGTGCCAGAGGCTATGATCCTGCTGCAGTCTGGCGCGATCTCGCTGTCGCCGAGCCCTCACCTGTTCCACAGGGAACAACGACGCCTGCTAGCCGCGTAAGGGCCGGCGAACTGACTAACTTGCTACCCAGCGTGAGCCTGGCAAGTCGTATCAGCCGCCATGATCTGGATGATTTCGTGAAACGTGTAGAGAAGTCGCTGGATGACGCCATGAGCGAAGAGCAGGACTCATTTTCGTTTGATGTGGAACTCCGGGTGCGACCGGGAGAAATTACCGCCAGTGTCAGTTCTCAGGATATGGATCTCAATCCCGAATTCGCTGAGTTCATTCGTGAACGGGTCGAACTGGAACCCGCCTGCCCGGTCGCTTCTGAAGTTAGAGTTCGCGTTCCCTTTTCCGTGAACTGATCAGCAAGGAAATAGAGGTTTCATTCTTCGATCTAACCATGCCAGAAGAATCCGGTTTGTTTCCTGTGGTTTTTCCTGCTGAATCCAGTGTCCACAATCCAGCGTGTGTACCTCAAGGTCGTCTACATAGCCCGCCATATCGGTTTGCGGCACCATGTCATGCGCACCATAGATCATTAACGCAGGCTGCACCACTTTCTGTTCAACGTCCGCTGTCGTTTCCCAATTCCTCGTAAAATTTCTATACCAGTTGCAGGGCGCATGGAAGCCACTGCGCTCGAACGCTTCAACAAAAATATTCAGCTCTGCTTCACTCATCATTAATCGACCGCCGGTCAACGCACGCTCCGCCAGATGAATGATCGAAGCACCACCCATCCCCTCTGGATTGTCTTTATCCAGCCATTGTTCGGTTCGGTACATGTTGGTGAGGAACTGTCTCGGGTTTGATTCAAATGCTTTCGCAGCAACACCAGGCTGGCGGTTGAAGTGCACGATATAAAACTCCTGCCCGAGCACTTGCTCCCAAAAAGCGACCGGATCAGCCTCTTCTCTTGGCCGAAAAGGCACGGAGAGGTTCGCCGCGCCGACAACGCGCTCTGGGTTCAACAAACAATGGTGCCAGACGAGAATCGCGCCCCAGTCATGGCCCACAAAAACGGCCTTCTCGATGCCAAGAGCATCGAGCAGCGCGTTGTAGTCACCCGTCATATGGTGACAGTCGTAGTGTTCTACGGATTCCGGCTGACTGGAACGGCCGTAACCTCGCTGGTTCGGCACAATCACGTGATATCCGGCATCTGCAAGTGCTGGCATCTGATAACGCCAGCTGTAAGCATGCTCAGGCCAACCATGTGCCATCACAACCGGGATGCCGCCTTGACCAGCCTGAAACACCTCGAGCTCTACATCGCCGAGAGAAATCATCTGCCCTTCGGGAAAAGCCATTATCTGTTCTCCTCAATCCATTGGTATGCGTCTGCAAGGGTATTACAAATTCTGAATCTGATGTTCGTTCCGATTAACTTGAGAATCGTCAGGTAAAGTCGCAGGAGCATGCGATCGGTTGCACTGCCCGGGACCAGCGCTGCTTTATAGTCACCGCGCTTCCTGGCGTAATCACGCAATTCCGGCGGCAGCTTCCTGATCTCACTGACTGGAATGCTAACCAGTCGAAGACTGGACAGATCCCAGATAGCATGCATGTCGGGTCGGAAGTCCTTGTGGACAAATGCGGCATCGTAACCGGCAACAAGTTCGGGCGCAGTGATGTCGGCCGTAATCTTCATGACATAAAGATTACGCTCCGGTTCAAAGGTGGTGGAAATCAATGTGGGCAAACCATTTACAACGGGTCTAGCATATCACCAGGCCTCAAAAAATCTCCAGTGAGATCAACCGCGCTTATCGTTTAGGATCTCACGAGCGCGAGAAAGTTGACCGTATGGAGGCGCCCTTACCCAGCTATCGACCCTTGCACCGCTGCCGGTGAAGACCACGCGTTAGGCATTGCCCATGACCTTGGTGTTTAAAAGCGCACGCCATCCAAAGCCATCGTGGATGACCTCAGCTAGGTGCACCACCACATCGGTGTCCTGAAATGCGTCCTGAATGGCTTCAAACATACCGGTGACTAATACCTTTTCATTCATTGTATCGCCCTCTTCGGACCATGCCTGGAACTGTGTTTAACTAAGGCTCTGCAATACCACTAGGAACCAGAAGGAGCATCCCATGGCAGTTGGCATCGTCGCGACTCTAAACATACAACCGGACAAAACCGATGAATTCGAAGAGAACTTTAAGCAACTGATGGCGATCGTTGCTGAGAAAGAGCCCGGCAATAACTGGTATGCGCTGCACCGCTCACGGGACGAAGAAGCGACCTATATCGTGATGGAGCAATATGTGGATCAGGCTGCACTGGATCAGCACGGTAAGTCAGACGAATTTAAAGCGCAAAGCGCAAAACTTGGCGCCTTTCTCGCTGGTGCGCCAACAATCAGCATTCTCGACGCGGTTTAACACTCATCGGGTTCGTCGGTGAGTCAGGCTCATATAGGCCCGATTGACGAACCCGATACTGTTACCCATCTTCTCGTCGTAGTCCGCAGTTACACCGGCGGCATACACGTCTTCCAGCGTCGCACCGTCATCAATCATGGCTAACATGCGATCGCGGATCACTGACAACATATCCACGTAATCTACCAGCGCCTGGTAGTCCGTGATGGGACCATGTCCTGGAATCACGACCGTATCTTCATTGATTCTTTTCAGGGTCTCCGAGCAGAACTTGATCACGCCTTCCAGGGTTCCACCGTTGCCGGCATCAATGAACGGATATCCGGAATTATTGAAAACATCACCGAGGTGAACGGCATTCGTTCCTTGAAAATAGACTGCTGTGTCACCAGTGGTGTGAGCAGGACCGAAGTGCCATAGGTCGATGGACTGTCCGTTCACGTGAAACTGCATGTCATCGTCATAGGTAATATCCGGCCACGCGCTCTCTGGATAAGCTTTCTGCTCATAGGCAGCAACCACGAGATTTATGATGTGGTCACCTTTCATCATTTCCCTGGAATTCTCATGGGCGACCAGCCAGGTGCCGTCGGGCCCCAAAGCCAGATTGCCTTCCGCATGGTCGAAGTGCCAGTGCGTAGTGACCGCAAAGTCGACATCACCATCACCACCGATGTCACTGATGGCTTTCAGGATTTTCGGCATCATTTGCGGAAACTGATCATCCACGATGAACACACCATCATCACCAACGTTGACCGCAATGTTTCCACCCACACCGAACAGAACGTAGAGGTCATCTGCCACCTTCTCAGTCGTGATCTCCATTTTCTCAAAGTCCCAGCCAAAGGCTTTGACAAGAGAATCCAGATTCATCGGCTCCGGTACTTCCGGTCCGCTATGTGAATAAGCCTGGGATGAAAATGCAAGGACCAACATCAGAATCAGTTTTTTCATTCTTATTTTTCCTATTGGTTAACTGAGCGCTTCGTAAAGAAACGGTAACGAGACATCCATACGGTAGTCAATCGTGGAGTGGGTATCTGGGAACTCTTCATAACGATGGTCGATGCCCAACAGTTGAAGCTTACGGTTTAACTGCCGGGCGCCGAACACCAGGTTGTACTGATCTTTGGTACCACAATCAATGAAGATACCTTTGAGGTTCTTCAAACAGTGTTGCGCTTCCGGCGTGTCCACCATACGAACAGGATCCCAGGCTAACCAGTTCTGCCATCGATCTTCGATCATCTCGCAGGTATCCGTTTCAACGGGCAACCGGATACCGAAGGGTTCACTCGGATCGGGGTCATAGCTGGCTGCCATTGCCAGGATCATGAGGTTGTGGAAGTCACCGCCCAACACTTTCTTTCCTGCATGGACCTTGTCGACAAAGGCACGAATATTGAAGTCATAGTTAGCCAGTGCTCTCAAGACACCGGGGAAATCCGATCGGTAACAGATATCAAAATCCATATCACCCGAGTGGCACGCTATCGCCCCCCAAACATCTGATCGACGCATGCCGTGGACAATGGCGCCATACCCACCGGATGACTTACCAAATATCGCCCGGTTGCCGTTGAGCCGAAAACTGGACTCAAGCTCCGGCACCATCTCGTCGCACAAAAAGTCTTCCCAGTTGCCCATGGCGCTGGAATTCACGTACTGGTTACCACCGAGTGAGGTAAAACAGTCAGGAAAGGCAATCACCACTGGACCCATCTTCTCTTCTGCAATCAATCGATCGATCTGTTGCGGTAAATTTTCCTGAAAGGCACTCCATCCAATGTGTTTAAAGCCACTGCCGGTGAAACCGACAATGTCTACGAACAGCGGGTAGGTCTCCGTAGAGCCGTCATAACCTTCCGGCAGATACACCGCAACGCTGCGTTCCACCGGATCTCCCAGCACATTGTTCATCAGTGCTTTCGACTCAATGGTCATGGTTTCGATACGACCGCGCGGCCGATTGAAAGGATGCTTGGGCAATGCTGGTGCCTCGGTTAAAAACAAAACCAAAGCATATCATCTGACTATCAGGCAAAAAAAACAGGCAAAAAAAAGCCCGGTTAGATTCCGGGCTGAAAGTAGGCTCTTTGAATTCATGCAACGATGCGACGAACACCGATCAACAGTTTTCTTATGCCAATGGCGGCGCTCTCAATGGTCATCAGGCAGGCCACCTGGACACGCTGCATCATGCCGGCTGCATCCAGCTGATCCATGCGCTGCTGAAAACCTCGCAGGGTCGGATGTTCATCGGCCACTTGCTTCACACGGCTGGACCCACGACTCAGCAGATAGAGTGCGCCGGCAAGAAATAACACCCCAGGCAGGATGGGAACAATCAGTCCGACGACACCCAGCAAAAGGAACATGATGCCGAGGACCAGATAGACGATTTTCAGGGGACCATTCATTTTTGTACTCACAGAGTTTTCGTTACCTGAAACAGTGCAGAATGCGTGCCAGTCTTGCAAAAACTGAATAACCTATTGTTTTTCATAAAGTTATGGGTTGGAACCAAAAGCGCCCGGTCATCCGGGCGCTTAGGATATATCACCACTAGGTAGTGAATTCGGCTAATTCGCCATCACTATCCATCGAAGGAGGCGAAGCTTTTGCCCTCGGCAGCGAGCTTCTTCAACAATTCCGAGGGCTTCCAGACATCGTCGCCGGTCTCCTCATGGAATCGTTCAATGTCAGCCAGGACATTCTCCAGACCCTGAGTGTCCGCGAACCACATTGGGCCACCGACATAAGTCGGAAAGCCGTAGCCATTCACATAGACGGTGTCGATGTCACCTGCGCGCAGCGCGTGCCCTTCTTCAAGCAGCTTCGCGCCAATATTGGCCAGTGGGTACATGCAACGCTTGAGAATCTCTTCATCGGAGAAGTCTTTCTGCGGATAGCCAAGTTCTTCCGCAACCCGCTTGATGACTTCGTCCGCTTCGGGATCCGGCAGAGGTGTTCGATCACCTTCATCATATCGGTAGTAACCTTTGCCGTTTTTCTGGCCGTATCGGCCCAACTCACAAAGCTCATCAGGAATGCGAGCCGTGACTTCATTGGAACCACCCATCATTTTTCGAGCACGCCAACCAAGATCCAGACCCACCATATCGTTCATGGTGAATGGCCCCATAGCCAGACCAAAGTCATAAACCACTTTATCCACCTGAGCCGGTGTCGCACCTTCAAGAATCATCATGGCCGCCTGACGGGTGTACCCACCCAACATGCGATTACCAATAAAGCCAGGGCAGTTACCCGCCATGACGGAAACCTTACCCAGACGTTTGCCAAGCGCCATAGCAGTGCCCAACGTCACCGGTGAAGAGTCTTTACCTTTGACAACTTCCAGGAGACGCATCACGTTTGCGGGACTGAAAAAATGCATGCCGCAAACGAACTCTGGACGTGAAGTCGAGGCGGCAATTGCGTCAACATCCAATCCCGATGTATTGGTTGCTAGCAAAGCGCCATCCTTCATCACTTTGTCCAGACGCTCGAAGATTTCTTTTTTCAGGTCCAGGTTCTCGTAGACCGCTTCAACGACGACATCACCATCACCCAGATCCTCAAAATTTTCCGTCGGAATAATGAGCGACATGCGCTTGTCCATGTCTTCCTGACTCAGACGACCTTTAGAAACAGTCCGGGCATAGTTGCCTTCAATAACTTTGACACCTCGCGCGAGGTTTTCAGGATCATTGTCATGGATACGAACAGGGATACCGGCATTCGCAAAACACATGGCGATACCACCACCCATAGTACCGGCACCGATAACCGAGGCCGTATTGATTTCCATAAGAGGTACATCCCGGTCAAGGCCAGGAATTTTGTTTGCCGCTCTTTCGGCAAAGAAAATGTGAATCAGTGCTTCACGCTGCGGATGTTTCAGACACTCGGCAAACCGCTCGGCTTCAACTTTCATACCCGCATCAAAGCTCTCGGCGTTTACAGCCGCTTCGATACAGGCAAGGATCTGCGCCGGCGCAAACTGACCACGGTGAGTTCGATTCAGATTCGCCGCAAACTGCTCAAACAATTCAGTATTACCGCGATCACCGGCGATCTTGTCTTCCAGATCACGAATCTTCCGAGTCGCCGCCCCGGACTTAATAATTTCGTTCGCATAAGACGTGGCGTCTTCAATCAAATCACCACTCGCAACTCGATCAACGATACCCATGGCCAATGCCTCGGGCGCCATGATCGGATCACCGGATATAATCGCTTTCACTGCGGCTTCAGCACCTACGAGGCGTGGCAGGCGCTGAGTGCCTCCTGCGCCAGGGAGCAAGCCCAGTTTAACTTCAGGGAGACCGACAGGCGCTGTAGGTGCCGCGATTCGATAATCACAACACAAAGCAACCTCGAGTCCGCCGCCAAATGCCGTTCCGTTCAGGGCGGCGATAATCGGTTTGGTGCTATTTTCCATCTTGTCGAGCGCTTCATTCAGCCCAACGCCTTCCGTTGCCGCGGCACCGAATTCGCTGATGTCCGCACCCGCGATGAATGCCCGATTCAAACCGGTGAGGATAATGGCATCGATAGCATCGTCTTCAAGCGCTTGATTGACGCCATCATACAGTCCCTGGCGTACGCCAGAGGACAAAGGGTTAACCGGCGGATTGTCGACGCTCATCAGCGCAATATTACCCCGGGTTTCGTAGTGGACTGTGCCCTTCATGGAATTCTCCAGATTTCTGTACATGTAAAAACAGCTGCGCAGTATAGCCCAGCCGGAGTTTTGGTAGTATTGACCTTACGGCGACCCTGAATATTTTGAAGTGACAGACAAAAAACCAGCTCTGGCACCACCAGAAAAAATCGTACCCGCGCTGGTGCATCACTACACACCAGACGAACCGGGTCCTAACCTTTCCGATTCAGATCGACTCAAGACTCTACTCGGCAAACTGCCTGCGCTATCGAGTGGTGATACCATCGACAGCGTTGCAGAATTGCTCAAACGACACGAGCCTGGCGCATCTTTCTCTCGGGCAGATATGGGGATTGTCGCCTTCGTGGATGACGCGGTCACCACTTATCTCAAACAGACTGACCTGGACTTTCGAATCGAAAGTTTCATTCGAGGTATCGCGCCACGCATTGCGCTACTGGCTTTTGACTCGGACATCCATGCGGTAACTCGACCTCACCGGCTCTTTGAACTTGTGGACCGGATTGTTCACGAATGCATTGGCTGGAGTGAAGACCTGGGTATCCTGGGCGAACAGTTCATTGAAAAAATCACACCGACCATCGCTGGCCACGCCAATGGACGCCTGAACACTGAAAAGTGTCTGGAAAAACTGGCAAAAACTTTCAGAAAAGAAGAACCGGTTTTCGAAAAACTCGAGCAGAGACTGATCGACCGTGAACTCAAAGTCTTGGGTGCAAAAAAGGGTCAATACTACTCGGCGGAATATTTGAACAAGGCAATGTCCGGCAACCAAATGCCGTTGTTTGTCATCTTTATGTTCCAGGGCCCGTGGTACGACTTCATGCAGAAGGTCTTCATTGCCTATGGCGAGAAGTCCAAGGAATGGCAGAACGCTCAAAAGCTGGCCGAAGCCATGATCTGGTCCCTGCAGCCGAGGAAAGACGGCAGCAAAGAAAAGGAAAAGCAAACGCAGCTCATCGGCAGTCTAGCGACGCAAATTCGTGGTTTCTGCGAAAGCATGAGATTCGAAACTGACTTCGTGATCGAATCATTGGCGGATCTGGAGGCAGAATGGGAAGCCATTCGAGGCAACGAACCCTCCGCCCCCTGTGATTTTGAACCCATCGAAGTCGATGAAAACATGGCAGCTTCCATGCAGGAAGCAACGCGAGATGCGGTTGCCAAGATCAGAGATGTCGAACTTGGCACCTGGTACCTCTATGACGATCCAACCGAACCTGAGGAAAAAGTTGCGCGCATCAAACTTATTCTGAATTGGCAGGAAACCGAGCAGCTCCTTCTGACAAACCATAATCGAAGAAAGGTGGTACACCTTTCCTACGGCGAAATGGTCAATCACTTGAGCGCCGGCATCATGAAAGAACTGACGCTGGCTCACTCAGCAGCAGAAGTCTTTCTTTCGCACCTGTTCGAGGTATTGCGAGCCGTCAGCACGCAAAACAAAAAAGAAAAACAGATCGAAGTTCGTGAAGATCGTCAGGCCGTTTCCCAGGAGTACACCCAGGAGAGAAAAGAAGATCTGGAAAGGCAACTGGCGCTCATACGAGCGCAGGCTGAGAAAAAGAAGAAGCGCGCCATGATGCTTCGACAAAAAGCAGAAAAGAAGATGGCCGCCGCGGTATCAACCATCGAGGCTCTCAAACAGGATGCATGGGTAAAGCTGCCCATCATGGAAGGCACATTGACCCCGTGCAAACTGGTGGCGATCATCTCAGCCAACCAGACCTATATCTTTGCCAACCGCGCAGGCCTGAAGGTGGCGGAATATACGGCCAGCCAGCTGGCACATATGATCGTCACCGAGAACAGCGAAATACTGGATACCGGCGCGGAATTCGAGAGCGCACTTGCGACGGTGGTGACCGGTCTTCGAGAAGACAAAAACAAGAGTTTCGATGAGCTGACAGGAAGCAACGAAGCGTAATGGCTGAGAAGAGGACTGCATGATGATTAGCGACAATATTCATCTCGATAAACTGCTGGCGGACATCGACCAACAGATTGAAGTGCTCTCTGCCATCGCCGGTGACAGTGCCGTGCTGATCGAACAATTGAGGGTTTTATCAGAGGCGCGCGAGCTGCTGCTTTCACAGGAATTGGAACTACATCGACTCGTCGAGCTTATCGACCCCGAGACACTGGCAGACCATTCCACGCTCGCAGAATCCTCACGTGTCGATTGAAACTGGGTTACCGACGTTAAACACACCTTCGTCGTACTTTACGCCCGCTTTGCGCTCCACATCCGGCGGAAAACTTTTTCTCTTTTTCTCAAAATAAGCATCGCGATAGTCACCGTCGGCAGCGAGATTATAGGTCGCATAAAGTGCTCTTCGAGATGCAGAGCTGGTGTTCGGTGCACTGCGATGCGGCAGGTAGGAGTCAAACAGCACCAGGTCACCGGACGCTGTCTCAACGGGGCGCCATGACAGTGAAGAAATCACATCATCTGACAAAGTCAGGTCGTCTTTCATGGAAAGGAATTCAGTAAGTCGCTGGGTTTCAGCAATCTCCAGGCACCCGTTTTCCACCGTGGTTGGATCAACACTGAGCATCATGGTGATGTGAAACCTCTGGTCAAAGGTCGTGAAGGCTGGCGCATCCTGGTGAGCGAGAAACCCCTGCCCGCCCGGCAGCTTGAAGTTAATCTTCTCTTTGAACAAAACGGCTTTTTCACCCATCAGCTGAGACAAAAGATGAAGCGTCGAAGCGCCCCGTGAGATTCGGTGAAACAGCGGCTGGTACTGCAGGAAGTTTTCGATACGACAAAGCTGGCGCTCAGAACCTTCAAGTTCGAAATACTTCATCCACTTTCCAGCGGATTCCGGCCAGAGTTGCATTGAAGCTGTCGCCTGCATCACGTCGCTCATTTCATCAGGACTAAACCAACCCGGGATATGCAGGAACCCGGAGTTTTGCCAGCGTTTCAGCTGATCCTCGGACAGAGGTTCCGCACGGTTCCTCTGAAGCATGGCTGAATAGCGGCCCAGCGGTCGAACCTCTCGATCCGGATCTTTGGCGGCTTCATCCCAGGCTCGAAGTTGCAGCGCTTTCTGATGAAGCACATGGCTTTCGAATGCCCGTTGCTCATCGGTATTCATTGGCCCACCCTGCAACCGCAATGTCTCGGCACTCGCTGCAGATAACTTGGCAATGTATTCAGATTGAGATCCGGCAAGATATCGTTTGGCATCCACATGCAGGCCGACCAGTGCACCCACATCAGGGTGCAGGCCCAACTGATCGAGAAACTTTTGACCCAACCGTTCGTGATGCATGGCACCAAGATGTTTCATTCGCTCAGCACCCGGCTCACACCAGTGACCGACATCGTGTAACAACGCTGACAGTATTTGAGGCTCATCTGCTTGCGCCGCCTCAGCCAGCGCAGCAGCTTGCAAAGCGTGCTGCAACTGGCTCACCGGCTCGCCGATGTAGTCTTCAGCGTCTTGTGCTGATAATTTAATAAGGAGTTGGTCGAGGCCCATATTCGTCTTAACAAACTTGTGGTTTGATAGGCCGTTCCAGAAGAATCTCATTGAAAGACAACAGGCTGTAAACCATGACAGATAAAATCCAGGTCGGCGACGCGCAATATACCATCTTCCCCTTTGACGGGCTGGACGAAGCCAGGGTTAAGCGGCTGCCGTTTGCCTTGAAAATCCTGTTGGAGAATCTGCTGCGTCACCGTGGACAGCTTCACGTACAGGAATCCGATATTGATGCTCTCGTGAACTGGGACAGCAAAGCTGAGCCAGATACCGAAATCGCCTTTGTACCTTCAAGAGTACTGCTCCAAGACTTTACTGGCGTTCCTGCCATCGTTGACCTTGCCGCGATGCGGGATGCCATGGCGGATCTGGGTGGTGACGTCTCAAAGATCAATCCGCAAGTACCCGTTGAGCTGGTGATTGATCACAGTGTCATGGTGGACATTTACGGCACCGAGAGTGCTCTCGAACAAAACACCGCGATTGAAATAGAGAGAAATATCGAACGGTATCGATTCCTTCGCTGGGGCCAGGAAGCCTTCGATAATTTTAAGGTCGTGCCGCCCGGCACTGGCATCGTGCATCAGGTGAACCTGGAGTTCCTGGCGAGAGGCGTGATGGTGAATGATCAGGGTCAGGCTTATCCCGACACCCTGGTAGGCACGGATTCTCATACCACCATGATTAACGGGTTAGGTGTGCTCGGCTGGGGTGTCGGAGGTATTGAAGCCGAAGCCGCGATGCTGGGCCAACCCATCAGCATGTTGATACCCAAGGTTGTCGGTTTCCAGCTGACCGGCGCACTAACAGAAGGTGCAACAGCGACAGACCTTGTACTTGTCGTTACACAAATGTTGCGCGAACACGGAGTCGTCGGAAAGTTTGTTGAGTTCTTTGGCAACGGACTGGAGTCCCTGACGCTCGCTGATCGAGCCACGATCGCCAATATGGCGCCTGAGTATGGCGCGACCTGCGGCATTTTCCCTGTTGACCAGAAAACCATCGATTACATGCAACTGACAGGTCGCACCGATGAACAGCTCGAGCTCGCAGAAACCTATATGAAAACGATGGGTTTATGGCACGACCCGAGCGCACCGAAAGCGGACTACTCCTCCGAATTGCATCTCGATCTGAGTGAGGTCGCTGCCTGTATTTCAGGACCGAAAAGACCACAGGACCGCATTGAGCTGACCAATGCAACCGCAAGTTTCGAGCAAACCTTGAGAGAGTTCAAAGATCTGCGACTGACGCAGCAAAAAACGGAGGTGACTGGACCTACGGTCGATGACCTTAAAGACGGGGCCGTCGTGATTGCCGCCATCACCAGCTGCACCAATACATCGAACCCGGCTGTACTGGTTGCTGCTGGACTGGTTGCCAGGAAAGCCAGGGAAAAGGGCCTTACTACCAAACCTTGGGTAAAAACCAGCCTCGCACCAGGGTCGAAAGCCGTGACTGATTACCTGGATAAAGCTGGACTGCTCGATGATCTTGAAGCCATGGGCTTCTATCTCGTGGGATACGGCTGCACCACCTGTATTGGCAACTCAGGGCCACTGGCTCCGGAAATCGAAAACACCATCGAAGCGGACGACCTGATGGTCACCTCAGTCTTATCCGGTAACCGCAATTTCGAGGGACGTATTCATTCACTTGTGCGCGCGAACTACCTCGCATCACCACCCCTGGTCGTCGCTTACGCACTGACAGGTAATCTGCGACTGGATCTGACACAGGACCCCATTGGGCAGGACCAGGAGGGCCAAGATGTCTTCCTGAAAGATCTCTGGCCGGACTCATCGGAAATCGAGGCCATCATCGACGAATATGTGACACCCGGCCTGTTCCGGGAAAAGTACGCCGACGTCTACAACGGCAACCAGGTCTGGAACGGTCTGGAAGTCACCACGGAGAAACGCTTTGACTGGCCGGGCTCTACCTACGTCAAGAAACCCAGCTTCTTTGACGGTCTGACCAACGAGGTCATCGAACCTGAACCTGTCACTGATGCGCGCTGCCTGATTCGCGTCGGGGATAGCATTACGACTGACCATATTTCCCCTGCCGGCAGCATCGATGACGAGAGCCCAGCAGGCGAATACCTCCAGGAAAACCAGGTATCTCTAAAAGATTTCAATTCCTATGGATCAAGGCGCGGTAACCATGAAGTGATGATGCGCGGCACCTTTGCCAACGTACGTTTTAAGAACCAGCTGGCGCCCGGCACCGAAGGCAGCTGGACCACACACTTCCCCACGAGAGAGAAAATGAGCGTGTTTGCCGCCGCCAAGAAGTATCGCTCCGAAAGCGTGCCACTTATTGTCCTCGCCGGTGCCGAATACGGTACCGGCTCATCCAGAGACTGGGCGGCAAAAGGTCCCTCACTTCTTGGCGTCACCGCGGTTATCGCCAAAGGCTTCGAGCGAATCCACCGTTCCAACCTGATCGGTATGGGGATACTGCCGCTTCAGTTCAAATCGGGTGAAGGGACTGATGAGCATGCCCTGGACGGCAGCGAAAGGTATTCGATCGGCGCTGTTGGCAGCGGTCAGAAAGAAGTGAGCGTCACGGCAGTTCATGACAGCGGCAAAGAAACCACATTCATCGCAGACATCCGAATTGATACGCCAAATGAGTTTCTGTACTACCAGAACGGTGGCATCCTGCACTACGTCTTAAGAAATCTATCAAGCTGAGTCACAAGATGAGCCACTCTGAAATCGATCAGTTTCTTGCCAAACAGGATGTACCCGCACTGGTTGCCCTGGCAACCGATGGCAATAAGACGCTTTATCATACGGCACACGGCGTCGACCCGGAGTCAACTTTCGCCATCATGTCGATGACAAAGCCGATCACCAGCGTCGCGATCCTGATGCTTCAGGAACAGGGGAAACTCAGCATCGACGATGCTGCCTGCAAGTACCTTGATATATTCAAGAATCGAAAAGTCGTCAGCAATGTAGACACATCGGCCAGAACCTATGATGAAGTCCCTCAGGAACATGACTTCACGATCCGGGAACTCCTGGCGCATACCGCAGGCTTCGGCTACAAGTTTTGCAATGACGTGCTGTTCGCCTTTGATCCAAAAAGTGAGTTGTCATTCCCCCTGGTCCACCAACCTGGAAGCCAGTGGACCTACGGCGTGTCCACTTATGTACTCGGTAATATCGTAGAAACTGTCACCAGAAAATCCCTTGGGGAGGCCCTGGATGACCTGGTCTTCAAACCTCTCGGTATGACTTCAACCTCATTCAAGCCACGAGACAATCAAACACCACCTTCGCGACGGGTTGATAATGCCTGGCAGGCACAGCCATTGTTTCCAGAAATGCCATTCGGAGATGGCGGCCTGATTTCCAATGCTGAGGACTATGCAAAGTTCCTTCGTTGTCTTCTGGCAAAGGGTGCACCCCTCATCAACGAATCCTCGTTTTCAGAGATGATCAGTAACCAGATCGGCGATCTTTTCGTTGAGACACAACCCTCTGCCAACCCAGGCTTTACCTACCCCTTTCCAAGAGGGGGCGGTGTCGACAAGTGGGGTCTGGGGTTTCAGATACACATGCAACCAGAGCCAGGGATGCGATCACCAGGCAGCTTCAGCTGGTGTGGCCTACTCAACACCTACTTCTGGGTTGATCCTGAAAAGGATATTGCCGGTGTTTTATTGATGCAGGTGCTGCCGCTTTACGAACCCCGATGCCTGGAGGCGCTCGATGGTTTTGAGAAACTGGTTTACGAACAATTAGCGTAAGTGCTCAACCCAGAACCGTGTACCACCCGCAACACCAACCGGCATCAGGATGAGATTCACCACCGGCACCGTCAACAGCAGATAAGCGGGGAGTCCAAACATCACCGCATCCATCCGGCACTCACCTAACCGATCTTTCAGCTCGCCGAATGAGAGGTCATTGTTGTCTGCGCCATAGTCAGCGTACTGGATGGCCATCATCCAGGCGCCAAAGAGTACCCATAGAAACGGTGACACCGTATTGACGACAGGAATCACCGTCAGGATCACCAGGAACAACAGCCTCGGAATCACATAAAACAATTTCATGACTTCCCTGGCGATCGTTCTTGGCAGCACCATCCAGATTGAGACGTTAGAGACAGGTGGTGAACCCGTCAGTTGTTCTTCAACTTTGATGGACAAAAGCGCGTTGAATGGTGAAGCAATGATGTTTGCGATAAACGTAAACAGGAACAACACGAGCACCAGCACAACGAGCAACGCAATAATCCAAACCAGCCAATAGAGCGCTGACATCCAATCCGGGAACCAACCCATGATGATATCGATCCAGCTGTTGAAGTACTGATAACCGGTACCCGCGAGCAGCAGCAGGACAACCGTATTAATCAGGATCGGGATAACAAAGTACTGGCGTAAGCCCGGTTTCAAGATGAGCGAGAAACCATTTAAAAAACAATCGAGGCCTGTCATTTTACGGTGAGGTAATAGTCCCGGACGGGAAGACTTCTGATACGACGTCCGGTGATTTTGTATAGCGCGTTACAGACAGCCGGAGCGACAACCGCGGTAGCAGGTTCTCCCAGCCCACCCCAGTGTTCTCCACCCGAGAGTTCCCAGTGAATCTCTACCTCAGGGGTTTCTTCCATGCGCAGTATTTCATAGGTATCGAGGTTGTCTTCCAGAATACGTCCGGCTTCAACGGTTAACTTGCCATAAAGCGTAGCGGACAGCCCAAACAGAAGGCTGCCTTCAACCTGTTCTTCTGCCGTCATGGGATTGGCCACGTTTCCACAATCGACGGCGGCTGTCAGTTTGTCGACGCGCATACCGCCATTGGACTCAACGGTGACTTCAGCAACAACCGCTACCAGGGTTCCGTAACTTTTATGGATCGCCATGCCGACATCGGTGTTTCGACGGGGACGTCGCTTTCGATACAGAGATTTGCGCTCAAGCTGGTCTAACACCCTGAGATAGTCCGGCTCATCTCTTAGCAGGAACTTGCGGTAATCCAATGGGTCCTGTTCAGCAGCTGCAGCCAGTTCGTCTATAAAACATTCCATGGCAAACGCGTTGATGGAATGTCCACCCGAGCGCCACCACCAACTCTTCAGGTGAGTGTTCAACCGGGAATGAGAAAAGCTGTAAGCGGGAAAACGATAGGGGTGATCCACCAGCCCCTCAACCGACGCCTCGTCAACGCCGGTAGCATTTTTATCCTGATCGTATTCGATGGAATGTGTCACCGAATGGTTGGTAATCACCGTCAGGTTCTTTTCAACATCAAAACCCGCTTTAAAACGCATGGCCGACATCGGGCGATAACCACCGGCACGCATATCTTCTTCACGCGTCCAGATCATCTGAACCGGCCTGCCGATTTGAATCGCGATCCTGGTTGCTTCGATCACGAAGTCCATATGACTGCGTCGACCAAAACTGCCGCCCATAAAACAGTTATGAACAAACACCTTGTAGCGCGAAACACCGGTCAGTTGCGCCACGACATCCATGACCCCTTCCGGGTCCTGATGACCGACCCAAACGTCGACCCTTTCTTCCTGAACATGCACGGTGCAGTTAAGCGGCTCCAGAGGCGCTTGAGCGACGTAAGGCACGTAGTAGTCTGATTCAATGCTCCTTTCCGCATCGTCCATCAGCTGATTAATATCACCCTTACGCATCATAACTTCGCCAGGGCTGGGCAACTTTTCAAAAAACTCTCGTTTTATCGTGTCATCAAAACGCTTGTTGCCTTCATTGGACTTCCAGTAAACAGGCAGCATATCGGCGGCCCTTTTCGCCTGCCAGAAGGTTTCCGCAACAATGGCGATGGCATCACCGAGTCGCAGCGCTCGGATCACCCCGGGCATATGGCGAATGGCATTGAAACGCATACTCTGCAAGCCCGCGCCCGGGACCGGGTTGTGTAAGACCGTGGCATAGACCATGTCAGGCACCCGAACGTCGATGCCAAATACCGCGGAGCCATCAACCTTCGCCGGAACATCGAGACGGGGCGTCGCAAGTCCGAGGGTCGAGTAAAACTCTGGCGTTTTAATTTTGACGTTGGCGACACTGACTTCAGACGCGAGTCTTGCGACTTCTCCGTAGCCTAGCGACTGGGCGCCACTGTTTTGATAAACGCGACCGTAATCCGCATAACAATCTTCGGGTCTGACGCCCCAGGTTTCAGCAGCAGCTTTGATCAGTCGTTCGCGAGCCTCTGCGCCCGCCGCATGCATCATGAGTCTCGACTCCGAGACTGAGTTGCTGAGACGGGTGGTCATGTCTCCGTAGAGCTGTCCCCGCAACGCACTGCGATTCACATCAGCGTATTCAACTTTAATCTTGCGCCAGTCAGCTTCCAGTTCATCGGCGATAAACATAGGCAGAGATGTCATGACACCCTGGCCCATTTCCGCTTTCGCAATCCGAATCAGAACCGTTTCATCCGGCTCAATGACAAGCCAGGCGTTGATTTCTCGCGCAGTAATTTGCTTCGCCTCATAGGGTTTTGAGACCCCCATGGATAGAAGAGGAAAACCCACCATTAAACCGCCGGCAGTTGAGGTGGCGACTTTCAGAAAGTCCCTTCTACTGAAGTCGCTCATGAATCGGCACGTTCCCTGGCGACCTTCTTTATGGCGGCGCGGATTCTCGAGTAGGTGCCGCACCGACAGATGTTCTGCATGGCTTCGTTAATGTCTTCATCGCTCGGATTCGCCTTATCGTTCAGCAGAGCGACTGCCGTCATGATCTGGCCTGACTGACAATAGCCACATTGAGGCACATCACCCTCGATCCAGGCTAACTGGATCGGATGGCTGGCGTTTTCAGACAAGCCTTCAATCGTCTGAATATTGTAGCCCTGAGAGGCTTCTGCGGTTGTTAAGCAGGATTTGATGGGATGACCATTCATCAGAATGGTGCAAGCCCCACACGCACCAATACCACAGCCGTACTTGGTACCGGTTAAGTGAAGGTTATCGCGCAGGACCCAGAGAAGAGGTGTCTCCGGGTCAACATCGACCTCGATGTCCTCATCATTCACATTGAAACGCATAAAACTTCCCAGAGGCGGTTTAGCGAACTTTATTCCAGGCTGCAATCCTGGCAACGTCGCCATTTTCCACAACCGATGACGTGTTATCAAAATGCATCACTGTTCGAGTCTGCATATTGTATTCAGACCATGAGGGATCACTACCCTGAATAAAAGCCGTCCACACAGAGTGCATGTCATCCGCCACCGATTGCGGGAATTCTCCGGGTCCAATAAACGCATCAACCCCGGTCGCTTCGAGTGTATTGAAGACAAAAGGGATTTCCAGAGCATGGGTCGCTTTCAGATGAGGCTGACGCGATTCCCAATCAAATTCATACATCCATCCGGCACTGCGGTTCTCAGCGCGAGCTTCCATCATTCTAATGGTAGGCATTCGGAATAACTGATCCGATGCAATCTGAACAGCCAGATCAGTCGGCGAAGCACCAGGTAAAATTTCACGATAGTCCTCAATAAGACTCAATGACCCCATTCGTTCAGCCTGCTTTGCCAATTTTTCTTCTGTCACGCCAGGCGGTATAAACAGCGAATTTTCATCTTTATTCACCCCCGCCATCAATACAACTGCATTACCGACACCCCGCTTAATCGCCTCCAGTGGTGCAACCGGAATCACCTCGCTTCCGACCACTGGATAAAACGCCTGAACGGCGCCATTACCAATGCCGCTGGGACTGTATCTTTTATCAACACGATTCATCGCTTCCAGAATATCCATTACCGGAGCATTCATCATGTCGTCGGCGTTTTCTGCACCCAGTTCGTCAAGAAGAAGATCGGCAACCCGATTGCCAAGCTCTGCCGATAGCACCTGTTCGGCACTCCCGGACTGCGATACCGCTCGCTGAAATAAGCCCTGAGCATGCTCATTGGCCACGAGGGTGCACACAGAAAAACCACCCGCCGATTCACCTGCGATCGTGACGCGATCAGGATCACCGCCAAAGTATTCAATGTTCTTCTTAATCCAGCGCAGCGCGTGTATCTGATCCAGCGTGCCGTTCGCGCCTGACGTCGCAAACTCTTCACCGAACCGGGAAAGATCGGTAAAGCCAAGTGCGCCAAGACGGTAGTTGACAGAAACGACCACGATATCTCCGTTCAGAGCAAAACTGGAGCCGTTGTACCAGGGCACCGCACCCTGCCCACTGCGATAAGCGCCGCCATGAATCCAGACAAGCACTGGACGACGCGCACCATCTGCAGATGGCGTACAGATATTGAGAAACAGACAGTCTTCATCCCATTTGACGGGCACTGAGTTCGTCATGCCCCCACTGGGAAGTTGTGGTGCAGCCGGTCCAAAGCGCGTGCCGTCACGAATATCGTCCCAGGTTTCGGGTGCCTGCGGCGCCTTGAACCTGAGATCGCCAGTTGGCGGCGCGGCATAAGGGATACCGTTGAACATCATGACGCCATTCTTTTCCCGCCCGAGGACAGGACCATATTGTGTTTGCACGACCGGTGCAGCGACTCCCGCTGTTGACATGATTACTCTTGAGTTAAGGTAGACCACCTGATTGTATGGGCTCTTGCAATAGATGGATATACCGGTAGTCAGCCTCCGTTCATTAAAGAACAAAGAGACTGCGGCACTACAGACACTCAGCGATGCCGCCCATGAGTGGGGCTTTTTCCGACTTGTAGAACATGATCTCGAACAAGTGGAGATCAACCGTTTTCTTGACGTGACCCGGGCGTTTTTCGCGCAACCTGAAGAGAACAAGAAAGCACTCTCACGCACCGAGGAAAACCCCTGGGGTTATTACGATAGAGAACTCACCAAGAATCGTCAGGACTGGAAGGAGATCTTTGACCTTGGCCTGACCGATACACCCTGGCCAGAATCAGGCGACTTTAAAAGCTGCATGCTGACGTGGCATGAGCAGTGTGAATCGATCAGTCTGGATCTGATACGGTCGATCTGTTTGGTGCTGCACCAAGATGCTGATTACCTGACTTCGGCCTTTACACCTACCAACACCAGCTTTCTGCGCCTGAACCACTATCCGATCTGCCCGAATCCCGCAGATTCAGCTGAAAATTTCCCTGAGGCTGGTCAACTGGGCATTCATCATCACACGGATGCTGGAGCGGTTACGGTGCTATTGCAGGATGGCGTATCAGGTCTGCAGGTTCGACACAGGAGTCAGTGGCATACGATCGAGGCGGATCGAGAAACACTGATCGTCAACATCGGCGACATGGTGCAAGTCTGGTCAAACGATCGATTCGTCGCCCCACTACACCGAGTACTCGCCAACTCCGACACAGAACGATTCAGCGCAGCCTTCTTTATGAACCCAAAGTTTGAGACCAATTGCCGCCCACTACTGGAGGAAGCGCCAAGATACGACACAGTTAACTGGGGTGAATTTAGAGCAGCACGTGCCGCAGGCGACTATGCTGATATCGGTGAAGAAATCCAGATCAGCAACTTCAGAATCTAGAGCCCTCAGGCGGCGGGTCGCTCTGCTGCAACAATCGATACCCGTTCACCGTACCGCGAGTTCGGATAATAGTCCCAGATGGCGTGGTGCTGCGTGCATCGATTGTCCCAGAAGGTCAATGTATTGGGTTCCCACGCGACCCGACACGTCAGTCGAGGCGTCGTCGCAATGTGATGCAACAGGAAGGTCAGTAAAGCTTTAGATTCCTGTGGCGTTAAATCCTTAATGTGCGAGGTGAATCCTGAATTCACGTAAAGCAGCTTGCGCCCAGTTTCGGGATGCGTCGCAACAACCGGATGTTCATGGCGAGGATATCCGCCTTCTGGCGGCGTGCTCATATAGGCGCCGACGTAAGGGATAGCACCGTCGTGCACGGCCACAAGCCCATCGAGCATATCCTTCATGGTCTCAGACAGCATTTCATAAGCAAGATACATGTTGGCGTAGAGGGTATCGCCACCGCCTGAGCCAGGGACCTCTTTGATGTAAAGCATCGAACCCATTGGCGGATATTCATCGCAGGTCACATCTGTGTGCCAACCATTGCCAGCCGTGTATGCTGAATCCTTGGTTGTCTTAACCAGCAAAATCTCATCGTCGCCATCTCCTTGATGATTCATGGGATGGGTATGCAACTTGCCGAACTTTCTACCGAAATCTTTATGTTGATCACGACTAAGATCCTGATCTCTAAAAACCAGAACACTCCAATCGAGAAACGCCTGATGAATACCCGAGAAGGTTTCGTTATCGAGAGGCGCGGACAGGTCGACGCCTCGAATTTCAGCACCGAGGTGGGGGGTTAAGGGCGTGATTTCCATGACGCATATCCTGCCACAGAACAGCCGTCGAAATACATTCTAGAGCATATTGCGGAGCATCAGCTCCGGAGGATGTGGCTCCAGATAAGTCTGTCCATCGATGTACTCATTGGGGTATTTCTTGCGGAAATAGTTGATCAGGGTGATAGGTACAATGACCGGCACCAATCCCTCCCTGTGTGCATCGATCAACCTAAGCAGCTCAGCTTTGTCATCCGACGATAACGACTCTTTAAAGAACCCCATAATATGCATCAGAACATTGGCGTGTTTCTTTGGCGTCGTGAGTACCTCCATGCCTTCCATCAGCAACTTGAGATACGCCTCGCAATTTTCCTCGAGGTCACCCTCCCCGGCCTTCGCCACAATTCGACCAAGCTCGCGATAAATAGGCTCATCATGGGAGAGGACAGCAAATTTTTGAGCGGTGTGAAAAGCAACCAGACCACGGCTGGAATAACCCTCATCACGGAATGCCTGCCAGCGCGCATAGAGAAATACTCGCTCCAGGAAGTTTTCACGAAGTCGGGAATCCTGGAGGCGCCCTTCTTCTTCAACTGGTAGATTGGGCATCGCCTTTATGATCTCTTCCGCGTACAGACCGACCCCAACTCGCTCAGGCATCTTCTGCGCACCCCGATATACCTTTACCCGGCTTAAACCACAACTGGGTGAATCTTTTTTGAAGATGTAACCGCTGACATGAGCGAGTTGCGGCGCTGTTTTTTTGCCATACCGCCGCAACTGATCAGAGTAAATGAGAGAAGTGTCCGCGTTGCTAACGGCATCGATCATATTCGGAGAAGTTTCAACAAGACGAATGGTGGGACGAGGAACCCCCAGTCCAATCGCAACTTCTGGACAGAGCGGCACAAAATCAAAATACTCCGACAGAACGTCGGAGACATATCGACTGTTCTTGTGCCCGCCATCAAACCGGACTTCGTGCCCTAAAAGGCAACTGGAAACTGCAATCTTAGGTCTGCTCAACGTCTTTCCATCGCAAGGATAACCACAGGGATCACTGGCACATCATCGAAGCCAGAAATGCTCTGAGTCTCACTCAACTCAATGAGGTCTACCACATCCATACCGTCAATGACTTCCCCGAAGACCGCGTAGCCAAACGACTTGCAACGCATCGGTTTTCGCAGTCCTTTCTCCGCCGCCGCACGAACAGACGCCTCGTCTTCGCGGGTGCAACTTTTTTTGACGTTGTGATCCAAATTATCATTGTCGACAACATTGATAAAAAACTGTCGACTCCCCGAGTCGATTTCATTCTGCCGCGCCATGGCAAGCGTGCCGCGTCGATTTTTCAAACCGTTCGCCGCCTCATTGAAGATGTTCTCAACTTCTGGCGCCTCCGAAAGGTCTAGATAGTGACCACCTGCCTGGACCATAAACCCGGCAATCACACGATGGAAAATCGTGTCCTTATAAGCCTCAGACTCCACCAGGGCGAGGAAATTGGCAACTGTGATCGGCGCCTCCGATTCATACAGTTCTACCACCATATCACCGAGATTAGTTTTGATCAGGACCTGCGGATTGGCTTCTTGCGGTTCCAGATCCGAAGACCCGGCGGCGTGAGCAACCAACAGGAGTAAACAAACCACTAACCTTTTCATCACTGATACTGATTCTCTGCCCATCGTGTGAACTCGCCAGCATCGAAAAACTTACCGTGTTCATCGCACTCTTCGTACTGAAGCTGGCTCTCGGAAATATCAAAGTAGCGGCGCATGGGCTTACCGCAGCGAGGACAATCGATCGCATCGATCTCATCCATCTGTTCGCCCAGCGAAGGATCACCCGCATCAATGTATTCTGTTACCCAGCGATCTGACAGCGCTTCTGCTTCTCCTTTGTCGAACCATAAACCCAGGCACTTGGTGCACCGATCGATCATGATCTGGTCATAAGTAACCTCTTCCATTGGCGCCTTACATTTCGGGCAATCCATGGTCGTCTCCTCTAGTCCTGGTAAGCAGGCGCTGGCACAAATCCCCCCAGCTCGTTATGGACCATTCTAGCGAATTCAATCGTCATTAGGTCGTGCATCTCTGCGCCAACAATCTGCACACCGATAGGCAACCCCTGATCATCAGGACCTGTAGGCACGACTGTCGAAGGCAGGAAGGAAACCCCGGTAAGACCTGCCCAGAACACCTGTTTCATGTAAGCATGCTTTTCGTTATTCACCGTGATGGTGCGCTCAGAAATCTTTGGATTGTGATCGTGATTAAATGCCGACGTCACACACATAGGGGTCAACAGCAGGTCATATTGACTGAAGAAGTTGTGCCATGCCCAGCGAAGGTGGGTGCGCCGCTCGTTCGCGGCATGCCACTCTCTGTAGTACAGAGCACTTGCACGGGTGACTCGCGCCTCGTCGGTCATATCATCGTCTGCCAATTTCTGACGCTTGTCGAGCAGATACTCAAACATATCAGCCGGTTGCCTGGCTGACATGGCCGAATGCAAAAGGCTCTCGTAAGTATGGTGGGTATCTTGTGACGTGAACGCCGGGCGTGCATCGAAATCGATTTCTGCGCCACCGTCTTTAGCCAATTGCGCAACTCGCATGACCCGCTCCTGCACTGACTTGTCCACCGGCGCCATATCATCATCCAGCCAGACGGCAATCTTGTATTCAGAGAAGTTCTTTTTCTCAGGTTTTGGCAGCTCCAGCGTCCAACCAGGATTATGAAGCTCATCAGAGCCACCAACAATTTCCATGACAAGCGCAAGGTCTTGTGCACTTCGAGCGAGCGGACCGATGACGGAAATGTCACTGGGTGTCAGGACGCCGGGCAGTGCATGACCACGCATGGGCAGAACATTCCAAGACGGTTTTAATCCAAATACGCCACAGTAGTGCGCGGGATTTCTGATCGAACCTCCAATATCGCTGCCCATCTCAAGGGCCGAAAACCCAGCAGCCAACGCAGCAGCGGACCCTCCACTCGAGCCCCCCGGCGTTCTCTCAAGGTCATGGGGGTTACCACAAACGCCATAAACCTCATTAAAGCTCTGAAAATCCGCCAGGTGGATAGGCACATTGGTTTTGCCGAAGATCACGGCGCCCGCGGCCTGCAGTCGCTGACAAGCGACAGCATCTTCGTTGGCTATGTTGGCCACATTCTCAGGGTTTCCCCAGGTGGTTGGTAAACCGCTTATATTGAAGGACTCTTTGACGGTCATCGGGACGCCATGAAGAGGCCCCCAGTTATCGCCTCTTGCGAGTGCTGCGTCCGCGTCAGCCGCTCTGACTCGAGCTTTTTCAAGCTGCATGCAAACAACCGCATTCACTTCTGGATTGTATTTTTTGATTCGCTGGATGTAATGTTCCAAAAGCTCGGCCGCGCTGATTTCCTTGGCTTTAATCTTTGCCGCCAGGGTTGTTGCATCAGAAAAGGCTAGTTCATCCATTCAGAGTCTCCTATGACGAGTTGCGTGGGTTGAAACGAACCATCTTCAAGCATACCATGCGCTGCTTTTTCGCCGAGCGTGGCAAGACACTTCCACGGTATTATTGATATGGATCTGACAACGATCATCAGCACCACCACCATTTTCTTTCTGATTATGGATCCATTGGGTAACGTCCCCTTGTTTCTCTCGGTGATGAAACACGTACCGCAAAAGAGAAAGTTGCGGGTGACATTTCGTGAACTCATGATTGCCTATGTCGCTCTATTGACCTACCTCTTTTTAGGTCGCTATCTGCTTGAGATTCTGGCCCTGACCAGCGAGGCCATTGCCATCTCCGGCGGGATCATCCTGTTCCTGATTGCGATCAGAATGATCTTCCCGACGCCACACGGCATCTTCGGTGACGGTGATGACAATGAGCCTCTAATCGTTCCGCTCGCGATTCCTGCGGTGGCCGGTCCTTCGATCATGGCCGTACTCATGCTGATGGCAACCACGCAGCCGCTCATGCAGCTCTTTCTGTGCATTTCCATTGCTTGGCTGATGACTGCCGTCATACTGCTTGCTGCAACGCCGCTCAACCGAATCCTCGGCCAACGAGGCTTGACAGCCATCGAAAGGCTCATGGGTATGCTCCTCGTCATGATGGCGGTGCAGATGATGCTGAATGCCTGGCAGTCATTGAATTAGAATGTCGTTTTTCGTGCGTAAGAGACTAAGAACATGAGCTCACTGAAAGGACAGAACGTTGTCGTCATCGGCGGCACATCAGGCATTGGATTGGCAGCGGCGATCATGGCACACGCAGAGGGCGCCAGCGTCTGGGCCGTCAGTCGTTCAGAAGACAAGGTTGCGCAATGTCAGTCAGACAACCCAGACATCCAGTTTGGACAATTGGACATCCATGACACCGCAGGTCTGTCTGCATTGTTCGCTGAAGTCGGTGAAATCGATCACATCGTCGCCAACGCAACAGGTGCCAACCGAACCAACGCGCCCTTTATGGAACAGACTGATGAGCAGTTCCGCGCGGCATTCGAAAAATTCTGGGGTTACACGAACGTCGCCCGACAGGGCATACCGCACGTGAAACAGACCGGTTCACTGACCTTTGTCAGCGGATTTCCCGCCAGAAAGTGTAATGTCGGCATGTCTTCTATCTCTTGCACAGGTTGTGCCGTTGAGGGACTGACTAGAGCGCTGGCGCTCGAAGTGGCGCCCATCCGGGTTAACGTCGTTGCGCCTGGCATCATTGATACGGCAACCTTCGCGGCACTCGGAGACAATCGAGAACACGTCCTGGAGCAGATTGGCCAGGGTATTCCCCTCGGTCGTGTCGGTCAGTCGGATGAAGTGGCGGGTTCTATTCTGCATGCCATGCGGAACACTTACATGAGTGGCGCAACTCTGGATGTCGGTGGCGGCAACCTGCTTCCCTAGACCCTTAGAGCGTCCGAGGCGTCAAGACCTGTTGCTTCATCTTCATGACTGGGCTCGCCTTCACCAGGTTCTGGCGCAACTGCCTTATCGACGCCACGCGCATGACTGAACGTACCAACAAGAATCGCTGTTGCATTAAGCCCACCCACTTCAATGGCGTCTTCGGGTGTCATTCCGGATCAAATGACCTGATCGATCCGTTTGCCGGTCAGACAACCAGAGTCTGCAATGATACGGTGGGTCACCTCAATCATATTGTTAGGCAACTGCGTCGCAGCATCGAGCCTCTTGGCGACTACCTCACGTACCGGCAAGGCTTGCTCGGAGTAGTCGATGGTCGTTACCGGGTTAAATAGACCACCTTAGCCACATCCCGGCACATAAATTCATCGCTACCGTTGCTCCCTTCCGGGCCTGGCGGGGTTCACAACTATTCATTGCGGGAGGACCAAGGTGGAACGCGCATTATACCTCAATTGCCGGCCAGCGCATCCACCCAGCGACGTTCCGAGATAATCTTGATCGCGGCGCCCCCCTGTTGAAGTTCCACGGCACGTTCGATGGCCCGGCCGAACGTCGTATGAACCCAGTCGGGTGAACAGAATTCGCCAATCACCAGATAGTCAGTGCCTGTCTCAGGTGATTCAACCACCTGACCACCCACTTCGACAATCGTCTCTTCACAGTCCTCCACAGAACCGAATACAAACTTGCCGGTAAGACAGAATTCCTTCCCGGAAAAATCCACCTCGGGTTCCGGTTTGGTCAGCGGCAGAGACGTCGCCTGGTTAGGTTCCTGTAACGGCGACCCTTCACCGGTGAGATCACGCAGAGTGGTTAAGAGATCATTTTGTTCTTCGTCTGACAGCACGCCATCCATCAACATTTCGGTGACGCGAGCGTAAACCACATTCGCGGGCCACTTTTCAGCGAGTTCCCGGTGGTTCTCGATCCATTGGCCCAGAAAGATGGCTTCCGATTCTTCGATCACACCATCAGCAATAATGCCCCGGCAAATTCCAATCAACTCATCAATCAGCCGATCCTGGATGCGGGATGCATTTTTTGAACGTGCACTTTTACTCATCTTCCTGATCCTTGTCTGGATGTTTTTCAAAAAGCGACAGCTGCCGTTCGTCTTCAGCCGGGAATATCTGATGCACGACTTCTTCCCAATCAAATCGGGACAGCAGCTCTCTCTTAAAGTCGATGTCCGGCGTAAATTCTAGAGGATCCCGGAACCCCTCCAATTCGATATCTTCTGTGAGGTGCAGCCTGATTCGTGTTTCCTCTACTTTCTCAGCGATCCAGTAGGCACCCAGTACCGCTTCTTTCGACCAGAACCGACTATAGCCATCATAGGCTTCAACTTCACTACCATCATCATGCTCAGCAATCTCTATTCTGAGCAGACGCCAGTCGGCGTCCAGCACTTCAGCTTTGGATACCAATCTGTTCTCTCATCTACCAGCGGATGACAAAATCTTCAGGCGTCATGTCGGGCAGAGACTTCTGACGACCTTCAATCTCTCCCACGTAAAGAAAACCCACTATCTGATCAGTCTCATGCAATCCCAGCCCTTCTCGCACGACCTGGCTGACTGTCATTTCACCAGTACGCCACATCGCGCCGTAACCGAGTGCGTGAGCAGCCACCAGCATATTTTGAGCCACCGCACCTGCGGACAAAATTTGTTCCATCTCAGGGACTTTGGGGTGCTCAACAATCTTTGCAGCAACAACGATAATCATCGGCGCTCTGAGCGGTTTTCCTCTGAGTTTGTTTAGCGCCTCAGTTGATTCGTCAGGATTGGCAGTTAACTTGGCCTGAGCAAATAGTGCACCCAGCCTGTCCCTGCCCTCGCCTTCGATCACCACAATGCGCCAGGGTCTCAACTGAGCATGATCCGGCGCTCGCAGGCCGGCTTTGATCATCTCTGAAAGTGCTTCTTCTGATACGGATCCGGATAGTCGAGGTGCGGAGTTCCGGGTTTGTAATGCTTCGAGGGCGTCCAAGTTGTTGTTACCACTTATATTTGCTGATGAAGATACTGCAAAACAGCATCCTTGTGACCATGAAGAGGACCATAACAAAACCGGCACGGCTTATGCCACTTTGTTGCGCCGCGCCATCCGAGGGCGGTTTTTTTCCTTCAATTTCATTGACTTGAAGGGGCAATTAACAAAACATGAACTGACCTACAGAAATGTAGCGACAATAACCATGAGAGGGGGGAACCCATGCGTTTTAAGTTCATACCAGTTGCATCACTGATTCTGAGTGGCTGCGCTTTTTCTTTTTCCAGTTTTGCCGATGAGAGCATCGGCCTCGAAGAGGTTGTGGTCACCGCAAGAAAGCAGGAGGAGTCTTCCCAGGACATTCCGATCGCTATTACTGCACTGACCGAAGAACTGGAAAGCTCAACCGTTCGAAACCTGACAGACCTGACCGGCTTCATTCCCAACGCGACCATCGCAGAAGATGGTAGCCGCGGCGGCGGTGGTGCTGTCATCAACATTCGCGGCATCAGCCCGACTCGAACAGACGACAACTCTTTCGACGCGCCGGTTTCTGTGATGATCGATGGTATCTATCTCGGCACTCTGGCTGGCCAGGTTGTTGAGAACTTCGACATCGAGCGAATAGAGGTCCTTCGCGGACCGCAGGGCACCCTGTTCGGAAAGAACACTGTGGGTGGCTTGATCCACGCCATTCGAAGTCGTCCAACGGGAGAACTGGGGGGGCGTTTTAAAGTAACCCTCGGCGAAGATGGCCAGGAAGAACTTCGCGCGGTGATTAACACGCCGGTTATCGAAGATAAACTCGCGGCCAAGTTCTTTGCGACATCAATCAAAGACGACGGCTTTATGGATAACGTCACCATCGGGGGCAATACAGGTGAAACTGACTACCAGAACTATGGTGCAACCTTCCTCTGGACACCGAACGACAGGTTCGAATCGACTCTAACCATAGAAAAGTACAACGATACCAGTCAGTTGGCAGCCTATAACACCAACTACAACGCAGCACCTGGTGTGCTGCCACCACCGACAGATCCAAACGATACGGATTTCACTGGGGGATTGCTGACTTGTACCTTCTCACTTATCGGATTGTTTGGGCCGGTTGATGCGTGCCGAAACAGCGTCGACACACCAACGGTTTCAGAGAACGATACTGAGAACGAAGCAGAACTGGACACGGACGCAATTACGCTGACCATGTCTTACGAACTGAACGACAATATGACCCTGGTTTACACGGGCGGTTATCGTGATATGGATGAGTATCGTATCTACGACTTTGACGGCTCAGCCGCACCATTCATTACCATTGAACGATGGAATGAATACGATCAGACCAGTCATGAATTCCGTATTGACGGTGCTTACGACAACTTCTCGTTTACAACAGGCCTGTACTGGTTCCAGAATGAATTTACTCAGGACTGGTCAACGGGCGGTGCTTTCTGGGGCATCTTGTTTGGTGGCGCACTGTCAGCACCCGGACAATGGGAAGCCTGTCAGGCATTTGACGGTACTTATACCGTCGCTTGTGACCGAACCATCCCTGCATATCCCACCAACACCGCGAGTCTTGCGCAGATCCTGTTTGAAACTCAGGAAACTACATCGTATGCGGCCTTCGCTCATGTTGACTGGGAGTTTGCAGAAAACTGGACGTTGACTGCTGGTCTTCGTTACACCTATGAGGAGAAAGACTTCATTGCTGGCCAGGCTTACCTGACAGCAATCGAAAGACAGCGCAACAGAGACTTCTTTGAGTTTGCTGATCTGGATAACGATTGGAACGAGACTTCACCGAAACTGGGGCTGACCTACCGAATAAACGATGACTCTATTGTTTACGGCACTTACTCAGAAGGCTTTAAGTCCGGTGGTTTCTTCGGTGTAAACCAGAACGTCCGAGACTTTGTTCGCGACCAGTACGACCCAGAGACCTCGAAGTCCTACGAAATCGGTTACAAATCGACGCTGATGAACAACCGTCTGCGTCTGAACGTGACCTGGTTCCGCAACGACTTTACAGACAAGCAAGAAGCATCCGTACAGGTAGACCCAGACACGCTCACAGTGGCAACCGTATTCTCAAACGCAGCTGACGCTCGTTACGAAGGCTGGGAGCTGGAAACGGAATATGTATTCAACGAGTACCTGAGAGGCTTCCTGGCTTACGGTTACCTGGATGCTGAGTACGAGGAGTTCTTCACTGACATCAACACTTCCGATGGCGTTGCGATCATCGAAGACGCCAGCTTCCTGACACCGCGTAACGCGCCTGAGTTTACACTGGGTGTTGGCGGCACACTCTCGTTCCCGATCGGTAACGGTTCACTCGACATCTATGCGAAGTACACCAAGATCGATGAGTTCGAATCCAACCTGCTGAACACTCAGTTGGGAAAGGTGGATGAACGAGAAGACGTTACAGCGTCTGTCGGCTACTACACAGAGAACTGGTCAGTATCTGTATTCGGCCTGAACCTCACTGACGAGCAGGTGGAGGTCTTTATTCCTGTTGAGCCACTGTTTGCAGTGGGCAGTGTGAACCAGGGCCGTCGTTACGGCATGGAACTGGAGTTCAACTTCTAAGACGTTTCCAGACAGAAGTTATTAGAACTTGTCACCAGAAAAAGCCCGGCAATCGCCGGGCTTTTTCTTTCAGGGCTCTTCTTCGAACCACTTTTTCAGCACAAACTTCTGCACCTTGGTCGCTGACATCGGCCATTCTTCAACCATACGAACATGCCTGGGAATTTTGAAACTCGCCATTTTGCCTTTGCAAAAATCAATGAGCTCATCAGGCTCCAATTGCTGCCCCTCTTGTATCTCTATGTAAGCACAGGCGACCTCAAACAATCGATCATCGGGTACGCCAATCACCTGTGCCATTTTCACCGCAGGATGAGTTGCCAGAACCGATTCAATTTCAATGGCGGCCACATTCTCGCCACCCACCTTCAACATGTCCTTGATGCGACCGTGAAATTCGATATACCCGTCTTCATCCAAAACACAAAGGTCGCCGGTGCGAAACCAGCCGTCGACAAAGGCTTCTGCATTTTTGTCTGGCGCTTTATAGTAACCATCAAAGACAGCATATCCCTTAAGCTGTATCTCGCCCTTCTCACCCACAGGCATCTCTTCCTGGCTGTCAGGATCCACGACCCGAGCCTTAAGTCCGGGCATCGGCTTACCACAGGTGTGCAGCCGCTTTTCCAGTGGTTCATCCGGATGATTAAAAGCAATAACACCACCCGCTTCCGTTAAGCCATAGGCGCCCGTCTGAACAGCCCGAGGGAAGGCTTCCTGAAACTGAGCGAGCAAATCCGGTGGCGCTACGTTGTTAATACGTCGCAGCTTTGACAGATCTGTACTTTCAAAGTCCGGATGATTGATCAGATCCAGCGTGATCGTTGGAAAGGAAGGAAAGGCGATCGTAACGCCCTCTTTTTCCATCATGCGCAGCGATTCTCCGGGTTCCACGTGCATCATCGACAACAGGGCTGCCCCAGCATCCATACAGGCCATAAAAGGCAGGATAGAAGCCATGTGAAACATGGGGAGTGGTGCCCAGAATCGATCGGCACTGTCCAGGAAATAGCGCGACCGATTCATGTTCATACCGTTGCGCACCAACACCTCATGATTGAGCGGGCATCCTTTGGGATTAGCCGTGGTGCCTGAGGTGTACATCATGATCGCAGGCTGCCTGACGCTCACAGCCTGACGAAGCTCGTCCACTTGCACACGATCTACAACATAACCGGCAGCAAGAAAGTCTTCATCGCTCGTAAAACCTTCTGCAGGATCACCCACCATCACGAGATGACGTAAACGAGGATTTCGTTTTTCTGTGAGCGCTGCATTGATCAGATGCTCAAAGTTCGCATATTCAGAAATCGCATCATGGGTTACCAGCAAATCAAGGTCGGCGTTGTCCATCACGTAAGCGAGCTCAGGCGCTTTGTATCGAGCATTGATGGGAACGGCCATACCACCAATCAGTTGCGTTGCCAGGAGGTACTCCATGTACTCAATGCAGTTCGCCATCAAAATGCCAATATGACTACCGGACCCTAGCCCCAGCGACACCATAGAGGCAGCACGCCGGTACGCCGCATCAAGCATTTCCCCATAGCTCACGCGTCTCTCCGGAAAGATCAGAAGATCGCTGTTATCAGACCGGTCTGCTGAGCCAATCAGCAGATCACCCAGGGTGGTGAATTCAATTGTTTCGCGCATGACCCGAAGATACTCCATCCGGTGCATTTGATACACTCTGGCTGTTATCCCGCTGTATAGATGCATGATTCACGATCACCGGCCCTATTGGCTGAAAAACTGGTTCGGCAAGTTCGAACGCTGGTATTCCCAGCACTTTATTTCGCACCAGTTCGAGTTCCTGGGTCACGGACACACATTAATGAAACCGTGGAACATTCGAGTTCATGGGCGCCATATCGCGGCTGGCAATTTTCTGCACATCATCGCCGATTCCCACCGGAAAGTTTCTTTCTCCAGCTGGACCTTTGGCGAGCATCAGGGCCACATCACGCTCGGAGATCACGTACTTGTCTGTCCGGGCTGTCGATTCGATTCAGCCAGCAGCATTACCATCGGTGACAACTGCATGTTTGCAGCCGGTGCCTATATCACGGATGCCGACTGGCATGATGTTTATGACCGAACAGAGACCGTGGGTCAGACAAAACCCGTTGTGCTGGGCAACAACGTCTGGATCGGCGATGGCGCCACCATCTGCAAGGGCGTGACCATTGGAGAAAACAGTGTGATCGGCGCCGGTAGCCTTGTCGCTTCGGACATCCCCGCGAATGTCATTGCCGCGGGCAACCCTGCCACTGTCATCAAACCACTGGATGCCGATCGCGAACTCGTGGTTCGTGAAACGATTTTCTCGGACCCTGCTGCGCTCGAAAAAAGCGTCGACGATATCGATCGATACGTGCTTTACCACAATACTTTGCTCGGCTGGCTACGTGCCTGGCTGTTTCCGAAACGAGGAGATTAACCGTGAAAATGACGCAGGAACCTTCGCTGGAAGCATTCCGGCAGGAAGTCAGAGCATGGCTCGAAGAAGCGCTCACCCCGGAACTGAAAGAAGCAGGTCTCAAAAAAACCAGCGTATGGCAGGAAATAAATTCAGCCATTGAGTGGCAGAAAACACTTCATCGACAAGGCTGGGGAGCACCTGACTGGCCCGAAGAATATGGCGGAACCGGATGGTCACTGGAACAGCGTTACGTGTTTGCTGAAGAGTGTGCACGAGCCAATACGCCGGGACTTGTGCCTATGGGCGTCAAAATGTGTGCACCCATGCTGATTGGCTATGGCACCGACGAACAAAAGGCCCGGTACCTGCCACGAATTCTCGATGGCACAGACATGTGGTGCCAGGGTTACTCGGAACCTGGTTCGGGCTCCGACCTGGCATCATTAAAAACCATGGCAGTCAGCGATGGTGATGATTACATCATTAACGGCACAAAGATCTGGACCAGCTACGCGCAACATTCAAACATGATGTTCGCCCTGGTCAGGACGTCCACCGAAGGTATTCCGCAAAAAGGCATTTCGTTCATTCTGATCGACATGGCAACACCTGGTATCACGATAGAACCCATCATCAATCTCGAGGGCACCCACGAGCTGAACCAGGTGTTCTTCGACGACGTACGCGTACCCAAGACTAATCGAGTCGGTGCCGAAAACGAGGGCTGGACCGTAGCAAAATATCTGCTGCAATTTGAGCGAACGAGCATGTCTTCCATCGAACTGCGGCGACAGCTTCAGAGAATCGAGCGGGTCGCATCGCAAACTGGCATGGATGGACGAACACTTGCCGATGACGGCGATTTTCAGAGACAGCTCAGCGAACTGAAGATTGATGCCATGGCCATGGAAGTGTCGGAGAAACGCGTTCTCGCCGACCTGAGTGACGGCAAAGCGCCAGGGCCGGTGTCTTCACTGTTGAACTTCGTCGGCTCCGAGACCCTGCAACGTGCAGAAGTCTTTGCTGTGCAAACGCTTGGCTACTATGGCATCCCCTATGAGCTGGCGCGACTGGAGATCGGATACAACGGGCCACCCCTGGGTCCTGATGATGCCATGCCCATACTCGGCGCTTACCTCAACGCTCGAGCAAGAACCATTGCAGGCGGCTCGTCCCAGGTGCAGAGAAACATCGTCGCAAAAGCAATGTTAGGCATGTAACCTCATTCAAAAGCTGGAGGAAAACTATGAGCGCCATCGAAAGAGACGAAGCCCTGGACACACCATTGGATCAGATTGACGTCAGTCGCCCGGAGATTTTTCAGAACGATACCTGGCAGCCCTGGTTTGCCCGGTTACGCAAAGAAGCGCCGGTTCATTACCTTTCCGACAGTGTTAACGGCCCCTTCTGGTCTGTTACGAGTCACCAGCTGATCAAAGAGGTGGATACAAACCATGAAGTGTTCTCTTCTGAAAAAGGCGGCATCGCCATCGTTGATCCCTACGAGGCTGTTGAAGGAGAGATCCAGGGGCAAAGCTTTATCACCATGGATGAACCCCAGCACATGAAGCAGCGATCAGCCGTTGCGCCGACCGTCGCGCCATCGAATCTCGCGGAACTCGAGCCACTAATCAGGGAACGGGCCATCGATATCCTCGAAAATCTGCCGGTGGGTGAAACTTTTAACTGGGTACAGGAAGTGTCCATCGAGCTGACCGCACGAATGCTGGCCACGCTGTTCGGCTTTCCCTACGAGGAACGCAAAAAGCTGATCCACTGGTCGGATCTCGCGACTGCCGTGCCGGAGGTGACCGGTGACGACAGTATCGATATGAAGCATCGTTATGAGGAATTAATGGGTGCTGCGGCTGCGTTTTACCAATTATGGGAGCAGAAGAAGACTGAAGACCCCAGGTTCGACCTTATCTCCATGCTCATTAACAATCCAGAAACAGCCAATCTGAACGAAGACCCTTCACAGTTTCTGGGCAACATCCTGTTGTTGATCGTTGGTGGTAACGACACGACTCGAAACAGCATCAGTGGCGGCGTCATGGCACTGAACAAGTATCCCGATCAATATCAGAAACTCAGGGACAACCCTGCCCTCATCCCAAATATGGTTTCGGAAATGGTGAGATGGCAGACGCCGGTGATCCACATGCGCCGCACAGCATTGCAGGATTTCGAACTGGGAGGCGAACAGATCAAAGAGGGGGATAAGGTTGTTATGTGGTACCTGTCCGGCAATCGAGATGAATCAGTGTTTGAAGATGCCGACAAACTCGTCATAGACAGACCCAATGCCAGGGCGCACGTATCTTTTGGTTTTGGGGTTCACCGCTGCATGGGCAACCGCCTCGCTGAGATGCAGCTGCGCATTCTCTGGGAAGAGATCATGAAACGTTTTCACACGGTTGAGGTCGTGGGAGAGGTGGAAAGGCTGCCGAACAACTTTATCCGGGGCATCAAAGACGTGCCCGTCAGGGTCCATCCTCACTGACGCCAGAGTCTGACCTCAGGTGGCAGGTCTTCGTGATGGGTGCGATGAGAATTGATATCGATGCCGCCACGACGTGTGAATCGAGCTGACACAGCAAGGCGTTCAGGCGCACATCGATTCATAATGTCGACGAAGATTCGCTCCGTCACCTGTTCCGCAAACTCCGCGTGTTCGCGATATGAAATCAGATATTTCAAAAGCCCTTCGTGCTTGATGCTGTTGCCATTATATTGAATCAGGATAGAGGCAAAATCAGGTTGTCCGGTCATCGGGCATAACGATTTGAAGAGGTGTGTATAGACGGATTCGCGAACCGTTGTTGAACTCTCCAACTGCAGGAACTCCGGATTCCAGTAGTAGTCTTCGACATCAATATCCAGAAGATCCAGATTAGTGCCAACAAACTGTCCCACACCTTCGTGCTGCACCTGATCCGGCGTCAGCAGCGCCGCGCCGACGGCTGCTTGAGCGGCGAGCGTCAGGTCCGACTCCAAAGTGGAGATCACTTCGTTACGATGGCTGAAAGGTGTGTTGCTGTAAGAACCAAGATAAAGCTTTAGTGATTTTGACTCGATCAGGTGGGCAGACTTTCCTGGGACCTGTAACTGAGCCACGGCGACTTCAGGCTTACCCTTGCTGTTCAACCAGGAAAACTCGTAGGCATTCCAGATATCCAAACCCTTGAATGGAAGAGCGCCCTCGGCAATACCCAGCGTCTGTCGCTGGTTCTGCCGTGGAATGGATTGCAAAAGTGACGGCATGTAAGTCGTCACATACTCTTGATTGTCGTTCGCCATGTTACTTGATCCGCCTAACGCGGCTGGTTAGAGCCAATTCGCGAGGCCAGTTCACTGCACGCAGCCTTCATTGTCAATATTTTGTGATAGCTGGCGCTGATACAGGAACAATCGGTTGTCTTGTGCAGGTTTTCCGATTCCCTGATTTTCGGTAGAGTGCTGCACTTTCGTCGGAGATACCCTGTTGCGTTTACACTTCGTTCAATTCGCGTTTGTCCTGCTTTTGTCCTGCTATCACGCAGTCGCTGGTGAACTGGATGAAATCGTCGTCACCGCAACCAAGTCCGAGCAGTCCCTCAGGGAAACCGTCAGCAGTATTGGCATTGTGGATTCTGATACGCTGCGACGGATCAGCCACACCCACATCAATGAAAGCCTGCAGCGCATCCCTGGCGTCTGGATCTCCCGCGGCAATGGCCAGGAGCATTTGACCGCTATTCGGTCACCGGTACTGACTGGCGCAGGCAGCTGCGGCGCATTCGTCATGGCTCAAGATGGCATCTCACTTCGTTCCCCCGGCTTCTGCAACGTGAACGAGCTGTTCGAGTCCACCAGCGAAACCGCCGGGCGCATCGAGGTCATCCGCGGCCCGGACTCCTCGATCTATGGGTCAAACGCACTGCACGGCGTTGTGAACGTCATTACGCCAGAATTAGATCCAGGGCTGAAAAGACTGGACCTGGAGGCTGGCGAGAACAACTACTACCGGACTAAAGTCGCCTTTTCTTCCGACGCCCTGCGCATCGACGCTTCGGGCACAACTGACGGCGGCTGGAAAGATGACTCAGGGTACGATCAGCAAAAACTGGCGCTCAAGCACCTTTACGAAGGTGACACAAATCGAATCAAAACCACTTTTAGCTACACGAACCTGAATCAGGAGACTGCTGGATTCATCCTCGGGGAAGACGCCTACAAAGACAGCGGCAGCCGACGTGACAACCCTAATCCTGAAGCCTATCGCGACGCCCGTTCCCTGCGCTTAGCCAGCGAGATCGCTCGAGGTTATGGCAACGGTGAACTGCGGATAAAGCCTTACCTAAGAAGTGTCGATATGGAATTCCTGCAGCACTTCCTGCCAGGCCAGCCTGTCGAAGAGAACGGTCATGACAGCTTTGGCTTGAATCTTCTGTGGCGAGGTAACACCTGGTGGCAGGCGGGCGTAGAGTTCGAATACACAGATGGATTTCTAAAAGAAACTCAGGAAGGACCCACTGACAGCGGCAGTGCCTTCCTCGTCGCAACCATTCCCGAAGGCAAACACTACGACTATGAAGTGCAGGCAGCACTCGCTGGAGCTTTTTTATCATTCGATAGAGCACTGACCGATAACCTGTCACTGCTTGGCAGCCTGCGGTATCAATACACGAAATACGATTACGACAACCGCATGCTGGACGGGAGAACCAAAGATGACGGCACCCCTTGCGGCTTTGGTGGCTGTCGATTCAATCGACCCGCGGACAGAGACGACAGCTTCAGCAATTGGTCACCTCGATTGGGATTCCGTTACGACCTGAGTGGCAGTCATCAAATCTACGGGTCAATATCCCAGGGTTTTCGCGCACCTCAGACCACCGAGTTGTATCGTCTGCAAAACAACCAGTCCGTCGCTGACATTGATCCTGTTGAACTGGATGCCGTAGAAATGGGCTTTCGCGGGACAACAGCATCCCTTAATTATGCTGTCAGCCTGTTCACCATGGACAAGGACAACTTCATTTTTCGGGATACCAGCCGTCAGAACGTCGACAACGGAGAGACCAGTCACCAAGGTATCGAGTTTGACCTCAATTTCCGCATCAGCGACGCGCTAACAGCCCATGCGGCTTTTACCTACGCTGAGCACAAATACGAGAACAACCCCACCCTTTCCCGAGACCCTTTGTCAGGGAACACCATCGACACAGCGCCGGAAACACTGGGGTCAGCCTCACTGCTCTGGCAACCGGCACCCGCTCACCAGCTGGAATTGGAATGGGTCCATATCGGCGAGTACTACCAGGACCCGCAGAATGAGCACGGATATGAAGGTCACGACCTCCTTCACCTAAGGGGTAGCTGGCAGGTAACGGCGACAACGCGCCTTTTTTATCGCGTCATGAATCTGACTGATGAAGCCTATGCTGAGCGCGCTGACTTTGCTTTCGGTAATGACCGCTATTTCGTGGGCACACCCCGGTCTTTGTTCCTGGGTGCAACCATCAACTTCTAGACCAACAGTTCCCTCAAGGCTGCCTCGAGGTCCTTGATCAGGTAAGGTTTGTTGAGAATTTTCAGTCGGGACATCGTGGACAATCGATTAAAACTCTCCGCCGACTGCATGCCGGTAACGATCACTATCGGAAGATCGGCTTTCAAGTGACGAATGCCATTCACTGCGGTCTCGCCATCTACCAACGGCATCATCAAATCGAGCACAGCACCGGTAATCTGATCCCTGTGCTTTTCGAATTGCGCGATTGCTTCCTCGCCATTGGTGGCTGCAATAACATCATAACCGAGCGCTTCCAGCGTCCGCCGGCCAATATCCAGAACTTCTGGCTCATCATCTGCCAATAATAAACACCCACCAGCCAGGGTTGTCTGCTCAGACTGCGTTTCAGGCTGCGAAGCTTCTTGCTGGTGATCACTTAGAGGAAAATAGATGGTAATAGACGTTCCCTCTGCCTCCTCGCTTTCAACAGCGATACCTCCTTTGTGATCTCTGACAATCCCTAGCACGACAGACATACCCAGGCCGCGACCCGTAAACTTTGTTGAGAAAAACGGGTTGAACAGACTTTGCTGCGTCTCGTAGTCCATGCCAACACCCGTATCCTTCACCTCCATGAAAACATACCGGCCCGGCTCAAGGTCAGGCGCAGGTAATAACTTGACCACGTCCTCCGAATTCAGTTCCCGGACGCCTGTGCTCAGCATCACTTCGCCGGGTCCTTGTTCCTCCACAGCTTCGGATGCATTGATCAAGAGATTCAGGATGATCTGACGAACTTGCGAGTGATCCACAGAAACAAGAGGCAGGTTTTTGTCCAATGACTGCCTGAAAACCACGTTCTTAGAAACCGAGCTGCTCATCAGGGCATTCATCTCTTCAAGCTCGGAACTCAGATTTGTGCGAACAATGGCTTTTTCTTCACTACCGCCATATGCCAATAGCTGACGACAAAGATCCGATGCCCGTCTCGCACCAGAGATGATGTTCTGTATGTATCGATCAAAAGTGGCCCCTTGCGGCTCTCTCATCAGAAGGTCTGCACTCACCATCACCGGTGTGAGCAGATTATTAAAGTCGTGCGCGATACCTCTGGCCATCACTCCCAAGGCCTCCAGCTTCTGGCTCTGCACCAGTTGGGCGTTCATCTGCGTCTGACGTTCTTCTGCTTGTACTTCAGAGCTAACATCTTCGAATGCGACCACGACGTCCTCAGTCTGACCGTCTTTGCCACGCAGAGGGAAAACTATTCCTCTTAGCCAGAGCAAGCCCTGATCTTCGAGCAGGCGGAACCCAAAGCGAGGGATTTCCAGCGGTCCTTCGGAAAAACCTTCGGCCAGTGTCAGGGCAACGCCCGCTTTATCGAAGCGCTGGTCTTTCAAAATATTGTAGGCCTGATCGGGCAAGAGCCGAGAACCCATCAGTTGCGCCATTGCAGCGTTCATGTAAACAAGCTCACCATCGGTACGGAAAATCGAATACGGCAAAGGAGACTGCTCGATTAACTGTGAAAAGTTGGACTCAACGACTCTTAGCGACCGGGTTGTGCCAACGAATCCAGCGATGAGAAAGGCTATCGCCGACACCAGAGCCACGCCAGCGAGGCCGAAATACGCAAGCTCCTTTGTCGAACTTCTCGCAGCCGCCAGCTGTCCTGTGATGTCCAACTCTAGGTAGAGACCGCCCAGCGTCAGCTGGTCGAATCTGACCGCACCAACGAACTCGATGGAATCAGCGCCAAAACGGTAAGCATAGTCTTCATTGAGTTCCGTTAAATCATAAAGAGACTGATCAACCCCACCCCTCGGGACCATTGTCTGTTCGGAATCAAACAGAAACCTTCCTTGATCGCTGAATACAGCGATTCGCCGAACAGTATTTTGAGACTCAACGAAATCAGCGGCGGTGCGAACCTGCTCTATGTCATTGAAATAGAGAGCATCAGATACTTGGCGACCAAGGGTCGAAAAGATAAAGCGCCCCTGCCGCTCTGCTTCACTATAGACAGAGTGAGTGGCTCGATCTGCTTCAAAAGCAATGAGTAGGGCGATCGCAACAGAAATAAAAAAACTGAATTGAATCGCAAACAACCGATAGGGTAAGGCAGAAGAATCCTTCTGGGTACGGGCAAAGCTGTTCATTGAACGATGATCTCATTGGTCATCGAGATCATTCGGCGAGTTCGCTCGATGCCTGACCGGCTCTGTTCATCAAGCGGCACAAATGCCCAACTCCAGCCTGTGTCCGCAAACATCTGGCTACGCTGCTCATCCGTGATATTGAACAACGCTTGCGACAAGGGCTCGATCAATTCAGCATCAAAACCCTTGCGGACAGAAAGCATTTTTCTGGGCACTGAATCGGTCGTTGCGATCACGATAAACTCGTTTCTGATCTCTTCCGGGAGACGAGACCAGTCAAGGCCTGACATAGCACCCGCATCAATCACGCCCTGCTGAAGCATGGATAGACTGTTCTCTTCGTCACCGGAGAAGAAAAAACCAATCCTATCGCTCGCAGGCGCTGTTCGGCCCGCGGTGTACTCGAGCTGATACCCCTCGCCAATCAGTTCTGCAGCTGGCAACAGGTAGCCTGACGTGGAGTAAAACTCCTGCAGACCGACAATCTTGCCGACCAGATCACTAACTTCTCTCACGTCACCGTCGATACTCGCAATGATGACACTGTTATAAGATCGGCTGCCATCTACCGGAGACTCCAGCAGCACCTTCGAGCCACTGCCCAATCCAACAAGAAGGACCGGATAGATACTATCGATATAAATATCGATCAAACCGTCACTCATCATGGCCGTAATTTCGGGGACAGAACGAGCAATACGAACCTGAACCCGACCTGGCTCCCATCCCATAGACTCTGCAATGTGGTCTGCGATGGGACGTAGCTTAAGCATTCGGTCTGTCGGACTATCGGGTTCGATGTCGCCGATCGTCATAAAAGGTTCGAGTGCTTCCTGAGACTCTCGTTGGGGCCCCGCAGACATCCATTCCCCTAAGCGCACGGTCTCACTACAGGCGCTGAGAGTCACTACAAACAGGAGAGCCAAGAGCCTCATAGGTACATGTAAGGGCCGCAAAAAATTTCCGGAATATTACTACACTGCTCTTTTCTTCCCTAGGCTTGCTAAACTCGCTACTTCTTTTCTTGACGAATACGCACGAGGTTACGATGAAGTCCAAAGCAGCAGTCGCCTGGGAAGCAGGCAAGCCCCTTCAGATAGAAGAAATTGATGTCGCCGCACCCAAGGCGGGTGAAGTCCTGGTGCGCATGGTGGCAACTGGCGTTTGTCACACTGATGCTTTTACACTTTCCGGCGACGATCCGGAAGGCATTTTCCCTTCTGTGCTCGGACACGAAGGTGGTGCCATCGTGGAAGAGGTGGGACCCGACGTAACCTCTGTTGCACCGGGCGATCATGTGATCCCTCTTTACACGGCGGAGTGTCGCGAATGTAAGTTCTGCAAATCCGGCAAGACCAATCTTTGTGCCGCTGTGCGAGAAACCCAGGGTCGAGGTGTCATGCCTGACGGCACAACCCGATTTAGTTGTGGCGGCCAGGACGTGTTCCACTACATGGGCACATCCACATTCTCAGAGTATTCGGTTGTTGCTGAAGTTTCCCTCGCCAAGATTAACAAACAAGCACCACTCGACAAGGTTTGCCTTCTGGGATGTGGGGTCACTACCGGCATCGGTGCCGTGCAGAACACGGCAAAAGTAGAGCCAGGCTCATCGATTGCCGTGTTCGGTTTGGGTGGCATCGGCTTGAGCGTTGTGCAAGGCGCCGTACTGGCGAAAGCTGAACAAATTATCGCGGTCGACACCAACCCCGACAAATTCGAGATGGCAAAGATGCTGGGCGCCACCGACTTTGTAAATCCAAAGGATTACGACACGCCGATCCAGGAGGTAATCGTGGATATGACTGACGGTGGCGTTGACTACTCTTTTGAGTGTGTCGGTAGTGTCGAGCTCATGCGCTCTGCGCTGGAGTGCTGTCATAAAGGGTGGGGTGAATCCATCATCATTGGCGTTGCCGGTGCGGGTCAGGAAATCAGCACACGCCCCTTCCAGCTGGTGACAGGGCGAGTCTGGCGAGGCACCGCGTTCGGTGGTGTAAAAGGCAGAACGCAGTTGCCTGGTATGGTTGACCAATACATGGGTGGGGACATCAAACTGGACGAGTTCATCACCTACACCATGGGGCTCGAGGACATCAACAAAGCCTTCGATTACATGCATGAAGGCAAATCGATCCGCTCAGTCATTGTTTTTTGAACCATGCTCACGGTCCTTCTGCTGCTCTGGCTGGTGAGTTTTCCAGCTGCCGCCGACGAGGCCCCTCCATGGGTCAGCGCGCTGGATGAGATCGCCTTTGTTGTCAAAACGCCTGCCGAGTCGCCGGAAGACTGGCTCATGGCTCACGTTGACGTTGAAACCACCGGTTTGATTCCTGGTTACCACGAAATGATCGACATTGGTGTCATCGTGACTGACCTGTCCGGCGACGAGCAGGATCGTTTGTTCTTAAGAATCATGCCGGAGCATCCTGAAAGAACCCAGCCTGGCGCTGCAGCAGTTAACGTTTTTTAAGCGAGAGGTGGGAAGATCTGGGTTATGTCACCACCGAAGCTGCGGTCAAGACGTTAATCGACTTCCACATGAATGCAAGGGGCAGCAAACAGCTGCTCTTTACCGGTTTTAACGCCTGGTTTGATATTTCTTTTGTCGACGATTTGTTTAGAACCCAGGACAGGTCATGGCGGGAACTTTATCACTACTTCGTTTTAGACCTGCCGTCCATGGCCTGGAGCCTTGGCTTCCAAGACCTCGCCGGTGCATCTTTAGCCAGAAAGCTGGGGCTGGAACCCGAAACCACGGATCCCATGCGGCATAACGGCATCACAGGCGCCGAGTCGAACGTGGCAATCTATCGGGCACTGATCAACATGCAACCGCAGTGAGATACGGCATGATGAGTGCCATGGTGTTGTGGGGCATCTTCAGTGAAGCCGCGCTTTCCGAGAAAAAACGATTGGGTGCTAGGCAGTTACGCAAACGCGCGTCATGCGCATAATCAACAGTCGCACTTGGAAGTATGACTCAACAAACCTATCGAAGTTAGATTTGAGTTGTTGATGAAAGCGATGAGCCGCAGACTGTCATCCTGGAGCCGCCGCAGGCGCCCCTGTATCCTGAGTTTGCGGGCGCAGAATCATTATTGACATACTGCCAACGATAGCCAGATACCCGCCAGATATGAGATGGTGTCAGCACCCCCGCATCGGAACAGCCATTGAAATGGACGGGAAACTCTCAGCGGAGCCCCCACCGCTAGAGGGTGTCTGCGATGAGATCACCCGACCTGACTGGCTGGAAACCTGTCGTCGCCTGTATCCTGAATAATCATTGATAAAGCTTCGGTTAAGCTTGACGAAATCGCTGTAGCCCCCTAGAATGCGCCGCTTCCATTGCAGTGTCCCCTTCGTCTAGAGGCCTAGGACACCGGGTTTTCATCCCGGCAACAGGGGTTCGACTCCCCTAGGGGACGCCACAATGGGAAAATGCTAGAATGGCGCTCTACGCATCCATTAGCGCGGGTATAGCTCAGTTGGTAGAGCGCGACCTTGCCAAGGTCGAGGCCACCGGTTCGAACCCGGTTACCCGCTCCACTCCTTTGCGCCACAAACAATTACTCGCCACACCTCCACGCCATCGCCGACGCTTCGTCTTTAAAAGTTTCAACCGTCGGATGTTCCGCCTGACTCCAGCCCATGTCCATCCTGGTGATGCCATGACCAAAGTCATCACCGACAATCACCGCGAATTTGCCCCTCCATGCTGGCCCGCTGGCTGGGGGTATCGAGCGAGACCAGATTCGCGAATTGTCTGAATCACATCGTCCACTAGCTGGCGGCCACCTCAGCATCACGCGCTGTATCTCTAAGCATTTGTGTGTTCCGCCTTAGTCATGCGGTTAGCTTTCTGCGTCGTTCTTCGGCGACAAGATCAGAAGACAAAGATATGGGATTCCTCGGTGTTTGCCACTATGCTCCACCTTTTAGCTATCAATGGCTTCAATGAATACGATAGATATGACAGGCGCCATCGCACTGGTCACCGGTGCCGGGAAGGGTCTCGGCGCTGGTTGCGCGCGAAAACTGGCAGAAAGCGGCGCCGAGGTCATTGCAGTAGCCAGAACCGCCAGCGATCTGGACGCGCTGGCAGCATCCACCAGTGGCGTGATCAAAACCTGGTGCATCGACGTTACCGATGATGCGTTCTTTGATCGCATCCGAGGGCTTCCCAGGCTGGATGTGCTGGTTAACAACGCTGGCACCAATCAACCGGAACCTTTTGACACTGTCGCGCCAGAAACACTGGATCGACTCCTGAAGTTGAACGTTCGGACTGCTTTTCTCGCGGCGCAGGCTGCAGCATCTGTCATGAAACAGCACGGTAGCGGTAGCATCATCCATATGAGCTCCCAGATGGGTCACGTCGGCGCAAAGAACCGAACCGTGTACTGCATGACAAAACACGCCATCGAAGGTCTCACCAAAGCCATGGCCATCGAACTGGGTCCCATCGGCATTCGCGTTAACTCAGTTGCACCCACGTTCGTAGAAACGCCCATGACCCGCCCCTATTTTGAAGATCCGGAGTTCAAACAATACGTTCTGGATATGATTCCCATGGGGCACATCGCACAGACGGAAGACGTCGTGAACGCCGTCATGTTTCTTGCTTCTTCGCTTTCAGCAATGACCACCGGTCATTCACTCCTGGTTGACGGTGGCTGGACTGCACACTAGGGAAACATCGGTTTCCCTGATTGGGATGCCCGGTAGTGGCAAGTCCACTATCGGTGTGCTGCTGGCGAAGACGCTGACTTTTGATTTCATCGACACTGACTTGATGATTCAATCGAATACCGGCACATCTCTTCAGAATTATCTGGAGACGCACGGTGTCGATGCACTTCGACAAAAAGAAGAAGAGGTGATTCTCACGGTAAAGACTGACAGGACAGTCATCGCCACCGGCGGCAGCGCCGTCTACGGAGAAAGAGCCATGTCGCATCTCGGTAAAACTTCTGAAATCGTCTTCCTCGACATATCACTGGAAACCATGGTCGATCGGCTCGGGGACTTTTCCGGGCGAGGCATTGCCAAACCAAAAGAGATGCGTCTTGAACAAATGTTTCTGGAGCGAAGAGCCCTGTATCAAAAGTACGCCGGGATCACTGTCGACGGTGAAATTAGAAGCTCCGAAGTTTGCGCTGCCATACAACGGGCGCTGTCATGACCCTTATCGAGCTCCTTGATCATGCAGGCGTGTTCGTATTCGCGATTACTGGCGCCCTTGTGGCTGTGCGCAAGGAAATGGACTTTTTTGGGTTCGTTGTATTGGCTCTGATGCCTGCTGTCGGCGGCGGCACATTGCGCGACATCATGCTCGATGAGCCAGTTTTCTGGATTACCGACACCACCTACCTGTTCGTCACGCTGGCAGCCGCACTGATCACTTTTGTCGCTCATCACCTGATTCAACGACTTTCTGAGGTGCTGTTGTGGCTTGATGCCCTTGGGCTTTCGGTGTTCTGTGCCATTGGCTGCGCGAAGGCACTGGAACTTGGCCAGGGTCCGGTGGTGGCTGTTGTCATGGGTGTTATCACAGCAGTCGCCGGCGGTATCGTCCGAGACGTCATTGCGAATGAATCCCCGCTGGTCTTACACAAAGAAGTGTATGCAACCGCAGCATTTATGGGTTCACTGACATATGTTGTGGTGCCTCTATCCGACCAGCTGTGTCTTGTACTCGCCGTCGCAGTCGCGTTTGTCGTGCGCGCTCTGGGCATCACGCTCGGATTGTCACTACCAACGGTCAAACATCGCTAAGGCAGTTCGTCGTGCTCGCTCTTGATAAGCGCGACTGCACGATACATACCATGCATAAACTTGCCCCACGCGAAGCAGGTAAACATCGCGACGACAATACCCAGGTGTAAACAGAGTGCCACCACCAACCAACTTGAATCTTTTAGCAGCGGTAAAGCCAGGCCCGAGAGACTTGTCGCAAACAACAGGACAATCAGGCTGACACCCATGCCATGATCTTCCGTATCGATCTCAGGAGTCGTTTGTCTTCGGCTCCAATAGAGCCCGGCCGAACCGAACAAAAGCGAGACGCCACCAAGGGTTCCCAATAGTTTGGGCCCGGTTAACCAGTCGTAGGGTGCTGGGAACTGCAAGACATAGTGATACACCGTGCCAAGACTGGTCGCAGCAAAGCACAAGAGAAAGCCATACATGGTGAGGTGATGAAACCAACGCTTGATCTGACTGGCTCGCTCGCCATGCTGATAACAACCCTTGCCATGACCGCCGCCAAGATTCTCAAGGGTCAACATACTCTTTAACGCGCGGACATAAGTTTGCCGATCTATGAAAAACGCTGATGGCAAACCAAGTATTCGCCAGAACCGAACAAGCGACATAGTCCAAACCAGCAACACCGCAACACCGAGCAAGCTAAAGGTTCCTGCCATCACACCATGAGGAATCACTTCGTAAAAACTATCGTGCGAGCGGCTAAACACCTGGCCGCCGTGTTCAAGATAGACACCAATGGAAAACGCTGTTGTCGCAAGGAGTGCTGAAACAAAACTAAAGGTTCGGCCATGCCTGACGAGTGGCCGCGCCATACCCGGCCAGATGTGATTGACATAACTGGAAGTTCTAACGGCAGCAAACGTGTCAGGCACATTAACAGCGAACTCATGGGGCTCAGCATACTGGCAGTGCTGAAAGCACGCGCCACACTGGTGACAGAGGTTCGCCAGATATTCGATGGTTGAGGCATCAAAGGTGAGATGCTTTTCCATCGCCGGGAAAACCGCACAGTGACCCTCACAATACCGGCAGGCATTGCAGATGGTCATGATTCTTGCCCCTTCCTCGTGTTGAGGACTTGTCTCAACCAACTGCAAGTGTCGCGGCCTCCTTACCTGCAATACGCCCAAACACACTGCCGATGGTCATGCCGATACCAGCGAGATAACCCTCCCCGAGTACATTCCCGGCCATGATTTCACCAGCGGCAAAGACGTTACTGTCATGGTGGTTCTCAAATTGGACCATGGCTCTCTCATCGACGCGAACGCCCAGATAGGTAAAGGTGATGCCTGGCCGGAGCAGGTAAGCTCGATACGGAGGCTGATCGATGGTTCTGGCCCAGTGAGACTTGTTGATCGCCAGACCTTCCGTGCGGCAGCCATCCAGATCCTGGTGATTGAATTCGCCGCTCGCAACGGCCTGGTTGAATCCTTCTACGGTCTGGCACAGTTGGCTTGGTGGTAATCCTAATGTCTGGGCCAGCCCTTCAATGGAGTCAGATTGAACAGCTGGGAATACCGGCGGCATAAACAACCCCTGGGCTTTGTCATCGATGATGGTATAAGCCACCTGATTATTTTGCTCCGCGACTAACCTGCCCCATATCGCATATCGCTTTGGCCAAAAATCTTCACCCTCGTCATAGAAGCGCTCCCCCGCTTGATTAACGACGATGCCAAGGGGCACACAGTCGATGCGACTGCAAATCCCGCCATCAAATTTCGGCGCTCGGCCGTCAATCGCCACCGCATGACATTGCCTCACATCGCCAACCTTCTCGGCGCCCGCATCAAGAAGCTGCTTAAGAATATCTCCACGGTTGTAAGGCGTCCCACGCACGAGAAAATTCAGCACCGCATCACCCCAGGCCTCTGCTAACCACTCGAGATTTGCTTCAAAACCGCCAGCAGCGACGACAATCGCCCGCCCTTCAACCTGGCATGATTCTTTGTGTTGTGAAACCGCAGCCCTTGTGAACGACGCCGATCGAAACTGACCAGCCTCAAACTTCAGACTGACATCCTCTGTTTCATACATCACGTGGATGCCAAGATCTTCAGCGGCCTGAAAAAGCGCATTCATCAGTGCTTTGCCACCACCGAGAAAAAAAGCATTGGTGCGGCCTAGATGCAGCGTGCCGCTTAGGGGTGGCTGAAAAGCCACGCCGTGTTGTTTCAACCAATCAATACTGTCTTCGGATCGCTGAATGGTTAATCGGGCGAGAGGCTCATCAGTTTGCCCACCCGTGACACGAATCAGATCCTGCCAGTACTCCTCATATCCGTATTGCCCATCGAGAGAATGCATGGGTTCTTCGTGCATGGCTCTCAGGTTGCGGGTGTGGCGGCTGTTGCCACCCCGCAAGTTACGAGGCGCGACTTCCAGCACGCAAACTGAAGCGCCCTCTTCGGCTGCACAGATCGCGGCAGTCAGCCCCGCGTGCCCCGCACCAATGACAATAACATCGAACTCAGCCTTCAAGCGCTAAAAACCCTGACCAATGACGGTCGCGTCTCAAACGCGAACACCAGGTCGTAGGCCTGCTCAGAGTCATCATCCGTGCCCGCTTCCCAGCCGTGCCATGGATAAGACACGGCACCGTTACCCAGCAGGACCGGCAATCCTTCGGCGTCAACATCGAAGTAGGGACCATGCTCATAGCCTGACGGCAATGCTTGTCTTGTTTTCTGTGATCCGGGTTCATCACACTCATACATGCCGCCCTGGCCGGTGCCATTACTGACGACGAGGTGTGTTTCCGCAAATGCCGGCGCCGCCGGGGACGGATCATGTGCGTGATTGTGAGTCGTCAGGTCGACACCTTTACCTGCCGTCCAGATATTCAGATAACAGGTTTCTTCACCAGTATCAGACTGCAGGTGAAAACCCGGTCCAATGTAAGCATCCTCGCCTTCGAAGGCATCCGTAACGTGACCAAACTGCTCATGGAAAGTTCGCCACTGCAATGCCTCAGCCAGAGGACCGGAAAACTGGAGCTCGGTCATGGAACGCACGACAGTTAGGGTTTTTTCACTGATCACCGCAACAAAAGCGCCCTCGCTTCCGGCAACGACGCGTTTGCCTTCGAACAAGACATTCTGCATGCCCTTTGGGCGGCAGAAGGCTCTCCGATCTGGCTCAATGAGAAATCCGCCGATGACTTTCACCAGATTTCGTGCAACATCAGGCAGCGCCAGAGCCTCACCGGGTGGCATCCAGACAAACTGGATACGCCGACCACCTAATTGCCAGATCGGTGATGCCTCAAGATGCCCTGGATTCTCAAAAAGAATATTGATGTTGCCACGCGTTTCGTGGACAGAGATCTTCAACTGTAGGCACCCCGATCGCACCGCTGAAAAATCTGTTTTGACCGTTCCATCGGATCAGGAAACCGGTCTCGCAAGTCCTTGGATCGAATTTCCAGGCTGACATCCATATTCGCAACACATACAGCTTCGATAGCAGATCGCTTCGCTTCTCCCTCGCCCAGGCAGTATCGATGATCAACCGCGGCATCAATGTAGTCCTGACCGGCCATGAAAGCAGACGATTGCAGAAAGTCGCAGGCCTGAACATAGGAAAATTCATCGGACTGAAGCATCGGCACCGAGTCGCCAGCTCTGTTCAAGTGCATCAGGTCAATCAGGATACCCGCCTTAGGATGATCGACGGCAGCGATGAAATTCCTCGCGGCCGACAGTGATCGAATGTTTGTGAACTCACCAAACTCCAGGTTAATTCTGATGTTTCCATCTCCAGCCCGGTCACAGATATCACGGAATTGGGCGACTGAAGCCTCGTAATCTTCATGAACAGACACCACGAGCACATTGCGGGCACCAAGTTCCAACCCCGCATCCACCGCGAGTTTGTGGGTGTCACTCGCTTTCTCACCCCCCGCGAGCCAGAGTGCTTCAACATCCACTAACTGGATGCCTGTCTCCGACAAAGCGGCTTTGGTCTTCGACAACGCCCGGTTATCCCAGGTGGTTTCAGGATCAATCCACATGCCACTGCTGCGAAATCCCCCTGCGTCAGCAATGCGGGGGATATCCCAGGGCAGAGCATCCGGTACACAACCCGCTGCTAACGCCCAGAGTGGTTCAGACATGAATTACTGACCTGGACCAGGGATTTCGGTTGCTTCAAAGAAGTTCGCGACGACACTCTTTGGAGGATGAGCACCCATCGCCTGCTGAAAGTCCGCCATGTGTGGTTCTCTGAAATGTGCTTCCAGGTCCGCCATGGATTCCCACTTTTCGGTGATACGAATCTTGGTTGGATCGTTCATCTCGATGGAAAACGTGTAGTCATGACATCCAGATTCTGCCTGGCTTTTCTTTTCCATGATGGCGATGGCTTCTCGCATCGCATCAATGTTTTCTTCAGAGGCCTCGATTACTGCGTTAACGACAATCATGTTTACTCCCAATTGGTTTTATACAAGCATCATCCAACTGACAATCTGGCACGTAATTAACCAAAACACTAGACGCACCATGAACCGCTACTTTGTCATTACCCTAATCGTCGTCCTGTTGGCCGGCTGTGTCGCTGCTCCGGGCTATCGAGGTGACCCAATGAGCAACTTCAATGGCAAAGTGTTCGTCAACCGGACACCTATGGTCAAGTCACCCACCGACATGATCAAGCTGGGGTGGGGATCTCTGACCATCGCCGAGAAATGGCCGTCCTGGATAGAGATCACACAACAGGAGGTCCCCGCCTCAGATTCAGGCATATCCGTTACCTACATTAATCACTCCACCCTGCTGATCCAGGTGGATGGCCTGAACATCCTCACGGATCCCATCTATTCAAAGCGAGCCAGCCCCTTTCAGTGGGCCGGACCCGCACGGGTTCATGCGCCAGGCGTCGCCATGGAAGATCTTCCGGACATTGATGTCATCCTGATCAGCCATAATCACTATGACCACCTGGACGAACAAACCTTACGAGATCTGGTGAGTCGTCAGGACAAAGAACCACTGATTCTCGCAGGTATCGGGAACGGGCTCCTGTTCGACGGACTCGGACTGTCGAATCACCGGGATCTCAACTGGAACGACCATCACACCATGGGTGACTTCATCTTCACCTTTACGGAGTGCCGACATCGCAGCGGCCGAGGACTCGTTGATCAGATGAAAACGCTTTGGGGCTCATTTGTGATCGAAACACCATCGGGCAACATCTATTTTGCCGGGGACACCGGCTATGACGTGCACTTTACCGATGCTGGTGAAACTTTCGGAGAGTTTGAACTGGCGCTTCTACCCATCGGTGCCTATGAACCACGCTGGTTTATGGCCGATGTGCACCTCAATCCCGACGAGGCTGCGCGTGCCCACAAGGAATTGAATGCAAAACAAAGTGTGGGCATTCACGCCGGCACCTTTCAACTGACCTATGAAGCCATAGACCAGCCGCTTGAAGACCTGGCCGACGCATTAGATGAACATGGTATTGCTGAGGACGACTTCTGGGTACTGGCAGTCGGTGAGACGCGAATGCTACCGTAGGTAGCATGAAATTCCGTTATCAGGACTACCAGGTCGGTCCACACAAGATACGCCTTCGAACGCTTCGCGATCTTGACCAATACATCGACACCGGTGGCGCAGCTGAAGCTGCCGGGATCAGTCGTGACGCTTTTCCCCTGTTCGGTATCGTCTGGACTTCTGCAGAAGTCCTTTCAAAACTCCTGCTGGCTGAATCATTAGCACAGAAAAAGATTCTCGAGATCGGCTGCGGTATGGCGCTCGCCAGTCACCTGCTCAATCGGTTGGGTGAAGACATTACCGCTATGGATATTCATCCGGTTACTCGAGAACTACTGGACGACAACTCAAGACTTAACACGTCGCCGGTCATTCCTTTTGTCGAAGGCTCCTGGAGTGATCCTGCGCTCAATCTCGGAGAATTTGATCTGATTATTGGCAGCGACATCCTGTACGAGCCGAAACACATCAAGAATCTTGCTGGCTTCCTCGATCGTCACTTAGCGCACCAGGGTAAAATTATCATCGTCGATCCGGATCGTGGCCAGTCTGAACACGTGATTACCGACATGAAAGCACTTAACTACCAGGTAGAGGTCTCAGACCCGCAATCTGTTGACGAACTCGGTATCCCCTTCGACGGATCTATCTTTCGCTTTACGCGAGCCTGATAAGATGGCGTGTTTATGAAAGCATTCTTCTCCATACTGATCGTCCTTGGCGGATACGCGGTGCTCGTCTGGTTCGTACACACCCATCAACGCGACCTGCTTTACTTTCCGAGTACCGAAAGAATTTCACCGGCAGATACCGGGCTCGACCTGGTCCGTGAACACGAGCTCAAAATTTCTGGAGACAGAACCCTCTATTCCTGGTTCAGCGGCGCGCAACCAGGCATGCCGACATTACTCTACATGCACGGCAACGCCGGCTCAGTCGGAACTCGCGCTGATAATCTCCGAAAGCTCCAGGGTGCTGGTTTCGGCGTCTACCTGCTGGGTTATCCAGGGTATGGTGGCAGCGAGGGCGAACCCACGGAAGCCTCTCTCATGGAAGCCGCGAATGCCGGTTACGACCACCTGCGTGAACGAGGCATTCCCTCTGATCGAATCGTCCTAATGGGGGAATCCCTGGGCAGCGCCGTCGCGGTAAAACTCGCTGCAGAGCGGGATGCCTATGCACTGATTCTACTGGCACCCATGTTATCTGTGCTCGAGCGTGCAGAAGCCAGCTATCCGTTTTTACCGGTGCGTCGCCTGCTGAAAGACACCTGGCTCAGTTCGGATTACATCGACAGGATCGATATGCCTTTGATGGTGGTGCATGGAACTGCAGATCAGGTCGTTCCCATGGAGAGTGGATTTCAATTGTTTCACCTGGCGGCCCAACCCAAGGAATTCAACGGCGTAAAGGGTGCGGGACATAACAACCTCTTCGAATACAAACTTGTCACGATAATTGACCGGTTCATCAAGCTCGACACCACCAAGGACTATGGGTCTTCTCGAACCGACTGATTTCTTGTGCCGACAGCGGCCATTGAAACCGGTGAACTGAGTCATTATTCTCAGCCAGACTGATCGAAAACCAACATGCAGTAGACACACATGACTGACGATAACGAACGCGTTGAACGACGAAAGGGACCATCGGATCGAAGAGACTCCAACATTGATCGCCGAGGCGCAGACCGCGTGGTTGAGGAAGCAAACCCGCGCCGAAAAAACCCCGACCGACGCAAAAGCAACCACTAAAACCCTACATTACCCCGTAACGCTGAAGTCGCTGCTGGACCTGCTGTTCTTGAGGCGCCAATCGAGCCAACGCCCTGAGCGGTGATTGAATACCAGATAGCAAGCCTGTTTTTTCACGATAGAGCACCTCAAGCATGAGAAGGTCAAACTGATTGGGCCAGACTTTCGAAGCGTTGCGGAGTACTTCAACGGATTCAGCCGTCCTGTTACCCGCATCCAGAGCGACCGCATAAACATACGCAAATCGCGGCGACGCATCTGCCCGCTGTGTCGCCTGCTGCAAAAAATACAGAGCCTCTTCGGTCTTTTCCTGACGCACCAGATAAAGCCCATAACTGTGATTCGCTGCGCCACTGTCCGGTGCTACTTCCACTGCCTTCTCAAGCAACTTGCCTGCGGACTCGGCTTCGCCTTCCTCGCGATAAATATCGGCTAGATTAAGTAACGCAGGGACATAGTGAGGTTCCTGGCGAAGCGCAGCCTGCAGAGTCAACTTTGCATCATCCTGCCTCCCAAGATTCAGGTCAATCCGAGCAATCTCTGTCATGGCGGAAGGTAAGTCAGCAGCGGGCTCAAGACTGTTTCGGTATGTCGTAATCTGCGGCAGGACCAGAGCAAAATCCTCTGCACTCACCTCCCCCGCCAGACTGACAAGCGATCTGCCGGCCTCTCGCTGAACGACCAGCTGTGAATCGCCCGCCAGACTTGGCAACGTCATCTGCCGCACAATCGCAGGCGCCTCACCCAGCTTTCTTGCCGCTGCCTGTCTCAATAGGGTTTCGTCAGATTCCATTTGCTTTAAGGCCACACGAATGGTCTCTTCCGTCATCGGAAGTGCCGCCAGAATGGTCGCGCGACGCAGAACCGGTTCGTTGGCGTTGTTTACATATCGAATGGCTCGAGGAACAGACAAGGGATCCAGAGAGCGCAGGCCGAAATGCACCAACGCAAATTCATCCGTTGAATTTTTCTGACCTATCTCCGCCGCAGACCACTCAGCGGTTTTATCTTCATGGCAGCCATTGCAGGCATTTGGCACATCGTGAGTGATCGTTAATGCTGGATCCGGGATACCAAAACGGTGATCTCTTCGGTCATCCACCAGCATGTAAGTCGTCGCGGGCATGTGGCAATCAACACAGGCCGCTCCGGGCGCGGCTGGTTTATGCAAAGTATGGGAGACCACATCATATTTCACCGGGTTGTGACACTGGGCGCATAAGCGATTGTCATCAAACAACACCTGACCACTATGGGCATCATGACAGTTCATACAGGTCACCCCTGCCCCATGCATTCGGCTTTGCAGAAATGAACCGAGGACGAACACCTCGTCGAGTATCTGGCCGTCTGCATGGTACAAACCGGGATCCAGAAACGTCAGATCATATTGGTCATGGAAGTCCGCTCCAGGAGCAATCTCACCAATCACGCTGCGCCTGGCATGACAGCCACCACACATGTCGATATGCGCATCTGAAGCCTCACCTTGACTGGCGGCAATCGATGATTCTTTAAATTGCCAGCTCAGCGTGTCCGGCGCGTTAAACAGCGGTCTAAATTCACCCATCCTAGCTGCTGTCACATGTTCTCTGGCGGGTCCGTGGCAGGATTCACAACCGACATTGGGCTCAGAAAATGTTGTCGTGTAGTCGCCCGTTTCCCGATCGAATGTCTTTTCAACATGAGTACTGTGGCACTCAGCGCACCGACCATTCCAATTCTGGAAGTGCCTGTTCCAGGTGAAGGGTGAATCCTCTTCCAGGCTTTCTCTTAGGTGGAACCATCGCTGCCCACCCGACTCCTCAGATCGACTGTCCCAGGCGATGTTCAACGCCTGCAGACGTCCATCATCGACTTCCGCGAGATACTGCTGAAGGGGGCTGAACCCAAAGGTGTAACGGATCGGTAATTGGCTTACCTGCTCACCACGCTCATAGCTTGCAAAGAACCCCGTTTCGTCCCGACTCATCTTCCACCGGACCTCATGGTGCTCCTGGCTCGAACCGTCAAAGTCCCCAAGCACTGATTCATCTGATGCCGGTAACATCGCTTGAAAGTGGTGTGATGAACGCCATGCTTCCCATGCATCCGCATGGCAATCACGACAGGTTTCAGAACCCACATAAACCGACGCTTGCGCGAAATTGGGTAAACAAATCAAGATCAGACAGAATGCCAACCAACGGCACATATGAACAACCAGGCTTAAGACGCATTGCGAGCGTAGAAGTGTACCAACTGTAGGGGATCACCACATTCCAGTTACAAACTACTTACTTGAATGTCCAACCGGTTCACTAAAATGCCCGGCGTTTCCGCACTAAAGACACCTATGCCTGTCGAAACCATCATTAACTCGGGCCACCCCTTCGCCATCCAGCGGGTGACAGATGCCTTGACGACTCAGGAAGTGATCGAAGCCCAACGTGAGCTTTATCTGACACCGGGTTATGACCCTGAAACACCTGTCTTGTGGGAAATCAATACGGTTCGCGTAGAAATCGGCTTCACGGATATTCTCGAAATGGTCGAAGGATCCACGGAACTCTGGTCACGGATGAAGGGGGGCAAAACCGCTATTCTCGTCGCTGAACCCCAAGACGCCGCCAATGCGCGCCTTTACAAGGAGCTTGCCGAAGCCATGCCTCGGGAGCTCGAGGTGTTTATCCACTACGATGACGCAATCAGTTGGCTGACTGCCGGCGTCAGTGCCCCCAAAGCTTTATAATGCTTTGCCCTGGTCAACACAGAGCATCATCAAATGGCAACAACCATCTATGGCGTGTCCCGCTCGCGGGCAATCCGATCCCTCTGGGCGATTGAGGAAGTAGGGATTGAATACGTGCACGTTGCGACCCATTTCTTTAGAGAATCCAAAACCGACGAGTATTTGGGCGTCAATCCGAACGGACGAATCCCAGCACTGGTGGATGATGATGTCACCCTGTTCGAGTCCATGGCAATCAACCTTTACCTGGCTCGCAAATACAAGCCTGAGCTTTATCCGAACTCAGCAGAGCTGGAAGCGCAGATCAACCAATGGAGTGTCTGGGGTATCAGCGAGATTGAGTTTCTGCAGATGCAGGTGATCATCCAGATCATGTTGCACAAGGACAACATGAATCAGAGAGCCATGGATGAAGCCATCGAGGCACTCCCAAGACCGATGAAAGTGCTAGATGAACATCTCGAGACTCGCGATTACCTGGTTGGAAATCGCTTTACGATTGCCGACCTGAATGTCTCCAGTGTCATGCTGCTGCTGGATATGATCAAATTCGATCTGTCAGATTTTCCAAACGTCGTGGACTGGCAAACGCGCTGCTACGCGAGAGAGTCCCTCGCCCGAGCACAAGCGTTGGACTAATGCTTCGCCCCGAGCGCTTCCAGGCCGGAACCAAGCAGCCCACGCAGTTTAGTGCTGACCTGTTTCGACCCTGACTTAATGTCTCCTCCGATACAATAAAGCGCAGGCACCATCAAAAGCGTGACAAACAAGGCGAAAAGAACACCGAATGCCAGTGACAGTACCGCTGGCTTGAGGAACTGCGCGTCCGTTGACCGCTCAGCCATGATTGGCATCAATCCAACGAAGGTCGTCACCGAGGTCAGCAGTATGGGCCGGAAACGCGTGACCCCGGCTTCGACCACAGCCTCCACAATCGATTTTCCCTGCTCACGCAGGCGTCCTATAAGATCAACAAGCACAAGGTTGTCATTCACGACCACGCCCGCGGCCGCGCCAATTCCAAAGTAAGAAAACAGCGCCATCGGTACACCAAAGATCAGGTGTCCGTAAACCGCGCCCATAAAGCCGAACGGTATTGCCGTCATGATGAGCAGTGGCAAAAAGTAAGAACGGAAAGCGATCGCAATCAGCGCATACATGGAGAAGAACGCCACCATGTAAAGCGAGCCAATCTCACTAAAGAATTCTTCTTCGGCTTCCTGTCGACCACTCTTACCGATCCTGAGTTCGGGGTATTTCTTTTTCAGCTCAGGCAGGAACGTATCTGAGACATTCATATTGATGTCGTTGGTGAGATCATCAGCAACGTGGGCGGACACACGCACCATACGTTCACCATCCCTGCGCTGAATTTGCTGAACACCCGTCGTCAGCTCAATATCCACAACAGAAAGCAGTGGCACCTGACGACCATCCATGGTCCTGACGCGGAAGTTATTCAAACTCTCAAGGTTTCGGCGCTGCGCCTTCGGATACTTCACCATGACCTTCACGTCGCCATTTTCTCTGGGCAATCGCTGCACTTCCTCGCCAAAGTAAGCCTGACGAACCTGTCGAGAAACCTCTGAGAGCGTAATGCCAAGCTTTTCAGCACCGGGTTTGAGACTCAGGTGTAACTCATCCGTTTCGCCGCGGAGGTTATCCCGGACATAGTAGGTCCCGTCATAGGTATAGAGTTGAGCCTGCAGATCACTACTGGCAGCACGAAGTACATCCATATCACGGTGGCGCAACACATAGCTGAGCTGCGGACCGTTATTGTTCATCGTGTAGTTGACTTCGATATTGTCAGCATCAGGGACTTCCCCCACCAACTCACGCAAACGCGTAGCCGCTTCCTTGGCGGAGAGGTCCCGGATCTCCGGCGGCGCAAGCTTCACAATGGCTATCACGCCATCCCGCCTGGAACGCGTGTACCAACCCTCGATGAGTTTACCGGTCCCGCCTTTTACTTCTGCGTCGGCTTTGACCTCTTCAATCAACTGCAGTTCAGCCCGCTGCAATTGATCGAGAATACCCAGCGCCCTTGAGTATGGTGTCCCTGAAGGCAGCTCAACATTGATGTAAATAATTTCGTTTTCAACTTCAGGCGTGAAATTAAACTTCACCCAGCCACTGGAAAAGAGACCAACACTGACAACAAACCCGGTGACAAACACTGCGGCAGTTACGTAACGATGCTCGATGGCAGTGGATATCCAACTGCGGTAACGCTGGTTGGCAAAGGTGACAATGCTTTCTTCGACCCGTTTCTGCCAGGCAGAAAATTTCCCCAGTTTTTCACGATGCTGCATATTGCGGAGGTGCGCAGGCAGAATTAGGAACGCTTCGATCAGCGAGATCACCAACGCCAGGGTAATCACAATAGAGAGCTGTCTGGTGACCTGGGCATCTGTACCTGAAATGAAAAACCAGGGGGCGAAGGCGATCATCGTCGTCATCACGGCAAAGAATACCGGCTTGCTAACGACAAACGCCCCCTCAATAGCGCCCTCTGGTCCCCCCCCCATTCGATGGGTCTGCTGGTGGATGCTCTCTCCCACCACAATCGCGTCATCCACAACGATGCCCAATACAAGAAGGAATGCAAAGGTGGACAGAATATTCAGGGAAACGTCATTCGCAGGCAGCAGGGCAAAGGTACCCATAAAGGCCACGGCGATGCCGATGGTAACCCAAAGCGCGACCTTTGGACGAAGCGAAAGAATCAAAACGAGGAACACCAAAATAAGACCGAGGTAAGCGGAATTTCCAATCGTGGCCATTCGGCTCTTGTAGACATCCGCGGTATCAAACCAGATGGTCAGGCTGACGCCATTCGGCAACGTCTTCTGTCGTTCATCCATCCAGGCGCGAACCGCATCCGAAGTTTTCACCACCTGCATATTGTCCGTCGAGAGGACTTGTAACAGAACCGAAGGCTCACCATTCATGGTGGCCAGGATCTCCTCGTCTTCGAAACCGTCAATAACCCGAGCCACATCCCGAACCCGGGTCACGGCACCATCCGCATTTTGACGTATCACGATGCTGCCAAATTCTTCTTCGTTGTCCGCAAGGTTGCGTGCACGTAACACCACATCCCCGGTTTCTGTGCGCACTCGACCCGAGCTGAGGTTAATGGAGCTGCTACGAATCGCTGCCGCAACTTCAGAGAAAGAAACAGCATAACGGCGCATAGCTTCTTCAGAGAGTTCAATAGAGACTTCTTCCCGGCGCGTGCCGAAAAGCTCTACGATGGATACATAAGGTAACGCCGCTATCTCATCGCGGAGGTCTTCAGCGAGACGGTTGAGCGTTCTTTCGTTCAGGTCACCGTGCACGGCAACACGAATCATTTCACCCCGGAAAATGCGTTGACGCACTCTGGGGTTTTCGATGTCCCGTGGCAGGGAGGTAACGGAGTCGACAGCGTTCTTGACCTCATTGAGAAACTCTTCGATGGGTACGTTTGCGTAGGTATACACATCGAGTCGGGCATAACTTTCTTGCGCTGTCGAATACACACGATAAACGTTATCGATGTCTTTGAGTGCCTCTTCGATTCTGAAAAGAATCTGCTCTTCGACTTCCTGAGGCGCCGCACCGGGCCAGATCACTTCAATGGAGACGCTATTGTCTTTGAAAGTTGGGAAAGCTTCCCGCTCCATCGCTGAAAAGCCGAGGAATCCGGAAAGTAAAATACCCGCCATTAACAGATTGGCGGCGACAGGGTTGTTCGCCCACCATCCGATGATCGTCCGCATGACTAACCCTCCGAAGTCAGGGATTTCCTGACGGGTCGATATTGATCATCCCTCGCAATGGCTGAGTTATCCAATCCATAAGGCAGGGCTTCAAGCGACATACCTTCAATGGGATTGCGGATCGAAGAAACGATCACTTTGTCACCCACCTCAAGACCGTTGCCAATGACTGCTTCTTCTGCAGAGCTGTAGGTCACAGCAACAGAGCGTATCTCCAGGCGACCCTCATCATTCACCACATAGACCTGATCACCCGCGCGCAGCGCGTGTCTCGGGATGATGTACGCATCCTGGATTTCACGACCGGAGATTTCCGCAGTCACAAAAAGGCCCACCGCGAGCGGCATACCAAATTCCGAGACGCCAGCACCGTAAGGGTTCCGGACTTCGGCAATGCCAAAAATCATACGCGAACTCGGATCAATCGCCGCATCCAGCCGCCGAAGCTTACCCATCCAATGTTGATCGCGGCCAGCAACCCTGGCGGTGACATCAACCGACAGACCTTCTCCTTCTGATGCCACAAAACCGATGGGCAAACCCAGGGAGGCAAGTTGTGAATCGTTGAGGGGTAGACGTATTTCAACAACGTCATGACCAAAGGCACGACCGAGGGGTGTGCCCGGCGTCACGTATTGACCGATATCCACGGAGGTTGAGATGACCCGGCCATGGAAGGGCAGCGTGATTCGAGTACGGTTGAGGTTGGTGCGTGCCTGCTCGAGGTCTGCCATCGCCGCCTTGAGTCGCGCCTGGGCCTCTGCGACCTGAGGCTTCTTCAACGCCAGATCTGAGGCGCCCTTTGCATCACGCAACTGGTATCGGGCAACGTTCGCGTCAGCATCCGCCTGCTGTACACGAACTTCTGCTTCCGCCACACGGGCTTCTGCCTGATGCACCGCAAACTGATAGTCCGTTGACTCAATAACGATCAGCGGTACGCCGGGTTCAACCAAACCGCCTTCAACAAACTCAGAGGAGACCTCCATCACTCGACCGGCAACCTGGGCAATGATGTCGACCTCGGTTCGGGCACGAACCTCCCCTTGAGTCATCACCTTGAGCGGGACATCTGAACGGGTCACAGGCTGGACAAATACGCTCAGCGCCCGGGGAGGCTCGTCCTTTTTCTCGGGCTCCGGCTTCATCACATGAAGCAGCCCATAAACGCCCAGACCCGAGACAATGATGCCAACAGGTAAAAACACTTTCACAAGCAGGTTATTCACAACAGTACCATCCGAATATTTTGGCAAGAGACTCTCGAGGCTTAAGACGCAGGAGAGGCCGATTTGGTTTACATTTTATCGATTGGTTCTGCTGGGATGTGCCTGCCGGTCGCAAGCTACGCTCCACTCACCGCGAATCAGGGGCCCTTTTGCGCCTGCACCCAGTCTTTGCCGTAGATTCGAGCAGCGACGACACCCATGATCATGCCTGCGATATGGGACTCCCAGGAGACAAAAGGCGCTGTTGGCAGAAGGCCAAAAAACATCCCGCCATAGTAGAAGATGGTGACTGACGCAACGGCCAGATCAATCAAACTACGCTCATAGATCGCGACCGCTAGCAAAAAACCAAAATAGCCGAACACCAGCCCACTGGCACCGATATGAAACGCCGGACGCCCACCAAGCCAGACACACAGTCCGGCGAGCAGCCAGACGGTGAACGTAATTTTAAAGAACAGCACGGGGCCTCGGAGGGCCACAAAAAAACCCAGAAAGAACAGTGGCGTTGTGTTCATGAGGAGGTGTGTGAAATCTCCATGCAGCAGAACCCAGAAAAAAATCCCGGGTAAAGCGTTCATGTCACGAGGATAAATCCCAAACTGGTTAAAAGCGTAACCCTGAATGTGATTCAGCAGCGCAACACACCAGAGTATGCCAACCAGATAGGCTATCAGTTGCACGGCATCGAGCCAGTTGTTTAGGCGTGGTTTCAATTGGCCGTTGCGGCAATACACTCTTCAACGAGATCCGGCTCATAGGGTGCATTCTGGCTCACCATGAGAAACAGGGCATGGCCGCTGACTTTTGCGTCAGGTGGAGGATTGGTCGTCATTTCGTCATTCCCGGAAAGATAACCCAGAGGTGTACCCAGACCTTTCTCAAGCAACATACTGGCCAGACTGCCCCACTGATGCTCATTAAATGAGACGTTGTAGCGTCTTGGGTGATTACCGGCATAGACAAAAAGATCTTCCAGAATCGACTCCGTACCGGGTGCTGCCAACGATCGCACCAGAAGTTCCGGATACGCCCTGATCGGTCGGATCACGGCATCTGCACCCATGCGCTTCAAACGTTCACGGTTGCTTTCCAGAACACACTCAACGATGACGTGCCCAGGCACATCGTATTCGTTCATCTGATCCAGCATATCGAGATTGACGCTGTCAGATCTCGGGTCGTTCACGTCAACGGCCAGCAACACAACAAACTTTGCCTCTTCGATGTTGGCCTCTGTCAGGTTTACCCGCCCCTCCGGTTTTCCGGAACGAAGCACCACGTCCATATTGGCAATGTCAGACGGCAGCCCATCCTGAAAGTGGGGCGAAAACACCTGAATCTGCAGATCCGCCAGTTGCGGGGTATCTCTAATCTGCTCCACGAGAAGCCGAAGGTAACGATCTCCATGTGAATCCGGCGTGTTGAGTATCAGAATGTGATTTTTCATTTTCCAACTCCAGAGACCACGCTTCATCCGATCTCGTCGATCAAAGCGATAGTCGATCCACTCACCCGCGATCTGGGCAAGCATGAATATGCCAACAATATAGATAAGAAAGATGGTCGCGAGTCTACCTTCTGTGGAGCTTGCAACGAGATCACCGTACCCAACCGTCGTGACCGTCGTAAACGTCAGCCAGACCGCATCCGGCAATGACAGCTGTTCAAACCACATCATCGCTGCCGTGTTCATAGACAACAGGAAAAACAGGACCAGAAAGAGGTCAACAATGTGACGCTTTCGCTCCTCATTGGTTTGAAGAGAAAAACGTCGCCTTTGACGGCGCCTGAGAACCTCGGATTTGATCCTCAGCACGATATCAGCCGAACGCGTTTAATCAGCGCCTCCTTCAGGTTTAAGGTTCAGTGCTGCAGAGTTCAGACAGTATCGAAGCCCAGTCGGCTCAGGTCCATCGGTAAAGACATGCCCGAGGTGTGCATCACAGTCACGACAGACCACTTCGGTACGTTTCATAAAGAGACTGCGATCATCTCGCTCGGCAATCGCTTCCGACTCCAGCGGTTGATAAAAACTAGGCCAGCCTGTTCCGGAGTCGTATTTGGTTTTCGAGGAAAAAAGTGGCTTGCCACAACAAATACACTCGTAAACCCCGCTCTGTTCGCAATCCCAATACTCACCCGAAAATGCCCTCTCCGTGCCTTTCTTCCGGGTCACCTTAAATTGTTGTGGACTCAGTTGCTCTTTCCACTCCGCGGTGGTCTTCTCGATCTTTGCCATGACGATTACTGATAAAAGCCCGCATTTTTCCATACTCCCGGACGGACTGCCAAGCAGGACCGATGACCTGCGTTTTGCCAAAGGGGCCGCTATAATGGAGCGCGGGAGCATTTATGGCCGATATCAACATTGAAAATTTCTACAGGCATATCGCAAAGATATTGAGCATCCTGTACGTCTCGTTTCCGACAAAAAACCCGCTTTACGTCGATGATGTCGCTGGGGTCGACGATCCGGACGAATACGGCCTGCACAGCCCCCATTACACAGCAGGTTTCTACGCCATGCTGTGGCTGGCGGACGAAGATTACATCCGTTTTACCGATACCATTCGACAGGACGGCGTGGATCAGGCGGTGTTAACCCACAAAGCCTTTCTAAAGCTGACGGAAGTCTCGGAACCCATCTATCTCGCCAAGGTTTTCCAGAAAGATGACAGTAACATCGTCAGCATTGTCCAACCGGAAGAGGTCGAACCCGCACCATCTGTGCTCGAGGACCAGAAGCTGGTGATCAATCAACTGCGCCGCGCACTCCGAAGTGGTGATTCAATCGCCATCAACAAGGTCGTTGGACACATCCTTCACGACTGAGCGTTGAGCTTACGCGACTCGATAAAGCACATGATCGTCATAACCGGTCAGAACGGTTTTCATGCCTGACAGGTGGCTATCCAGTTCCGTGTCGCCGGTATCCACAAGCAGTGGTCTCTGCTCCAAGGCTGCCAGCTTCGATTTGGTGGCTGCGATTAACACATTGTCCGGGCCAGCCTGGCGAATCACGGATGCACTTAACTGCTGATTACCGCGACCAAAGATATGTCCCTGGCCGCTGATGGCTGTCACAAGAATTTTCGATTTCGGATGATCATCCAACAATGCAAGCAACTGTTGCTCCGTCGCGTCCGTTGCAATCAACTTTCCCTGATACACCACATCAATCCCCAACAGCGTCGCCGTTAGCCCCATGGTTTCGAGAATGGTTGCAACCGTTGAACCTGACCCCATGATGTAGAGCGTTTCATCATCCATGTTCTCGATGACATCCGCTGCAATTTCCTGAACCACGAGCTCATCGCTTTCGCGGCCGCCGATCTTCGTCTGCTGCACATAACGAAGGTCATCGGGGACCGGCAGTTCGCCATAGAAACGTGTCTTCACGATACCTTCGCGAAAAGAGGCTTCGTCAATATCACGAACTTCCGCATCCATGACAGACAGTGCTTCTCCGTCGATCAGGCGGTGAACGAGGTCCGCTGCTGCTGAGGGCGAGGTCGCAAAAACACCTGAGTGCATTTTTACGCCACAGGGAATCCCAAGAACGGCCGGCACGGTATGCCAGGCGTCGGCAACATCCCTGGCGGTACCATCACCCCCGGCAAAAAGCAGCAGATCAATACCAGCCTGACACAACTGATCCACAACACGTTTGGTATCTTCTGGCGTTGTGGTCGACTGAGGTGCTTCACCCATCTCATGGCTGGCAACGGATTGTGCGCGTAAATGGGCAGCACCCATATCTCCGGGGACCGAGTACCACTCGATACGATTCATCGGCAAACCTCGCAAACAAACTGATACACGGCCTGCCACCTTGCTTTCACCGCCAAGAGCAATCGCTTCTTCAAGAAGTCCGTCGCTGCCTTTTAGGCCAACGGGTCCGCCAATCCCGGCAACCGGATTCACGACCAGACCAATTTTAAACTTTCGATCAGCCACCGCTCGCCTCGAGCATGCGATTTCTGACTCTCTGACCGAAATTCATCTCGTCACAAAAGGCACCAACTTCCTCTGCGGATGCCGGCTGGCGTTCGAGGTGACTCAGCGCCACATCGATATCAATGTCGGTCTTGATCCGAGTAATTTCCTGGAAGATTCGAATGTTAGGTTCATGATCTTCAAGCGTCTGCTTCGCCTTTTTGGCACCACGCATCTGGAGAGATGTCATGTCATCCAGACGCTCGTACAGCGCATCGATATCGCCAAAGTGATTGAGAATGGTCGCTGCTGACTTGGCTCCGATTCCTGGCGCACCCGGAATGTTATCGACGCTGTCACCAGCCAGTGCGAGATAGTCGGCTATCTGATTAGGGTCGACACCAAACTTTTCTCTGACTTCTTTAGGACCCTGGAAGTCGTCAGCGGCAAAATCCCAAAGCAGGTCTTCTTTTCTGAGTAACTGACCAAGATCTTTATCACGGGTAACGATGACAACAGGCCGATCTGCCGCAAGCTTTACCTGCAGGGTGCCGATAATGTCATCCGCCTCATAGTCATGAAGAGACAAATGATGGAACCCGAGTAAACGTGTGGCTTCCTGGCACTTCTGCAACTGAAACTCGAGATTCGCATCTGGCAGATCACGGTTGGCTTTGTACTCCGGATAAATTTCATTCCGGTAACAGGTGTTAAGGCTCTCGTCGAACGCGAAGGAAGAGAAAGCCGGCTTCTTCTCTAAAAAGTCCAGCATGAAGTTGCTGTAACCGTAAACGGCATTGACTGACTCACCTTCGTCCGTCATGAAAGTATCCGGCATGGAGAAGTAGGCACGAAAAATATAGATGGACGCGTCGACCAGATAAATCGGTTCACTCATCTTGGAAATAACCTCTTTACGACCGCACTGAAGGTCATGACGATCTGCTCATCGCTGATCACTTTCCCGGAGACAAACACCATGGTACCGGTTTTCCGGGTCACCTCCGGCCGACACGAAACAAGATTCCCTTCACGGGCCGCCGCGGTGAAATCCGCATGAAAACTCACCGTGGCGCAACTCTCCTCCTCATAGTGATTCGTCGCTGCAATACAGAGCGCAAAGTCCGCGAACGTCATCAGAACACCACCATGAACCGTACCATTCACATTACAGTTCTTCGCCTCAGGCATAAAAACACAATCAAAATGTTCGCCATCTTTTTGGTAGTAAAAAGGTCCATTGTGATCTTCTGCCGCATCGAACCCGGGATCTGTACTGTAACCGTCCGGGATACTCATCAGCCCGGTAACTCCTTGTAAGTTTCACAATGCAGGGCACCATAACACCCAGAGGCTGCCATCAGTCCCCCGATAAAGGTTTCTGCTCTTGTCGGCAAACGCTCGAGGAAAGCCGGCACCTCGGCACGAACTTTTCTGCGGAAACCCGACATATCTAACGTGGACTCATCAAAATTGTCACAGCTCACTCTAAATCGAACACCCGCCGCATTACTCATGATCCATTCCAGCGCTTGAGGTCTTGCTTCAACAGATTCGAAAGCTCGCTGCTTCGTTTCACCTCGCTCACCCTCGTACCAATAACCGTAGTCTTCCTTTTCCCTGCGTGCCGGACCTGCGATGCACCAATGTGCAATTTCATGCAGCGCACTCGATACATAGTCATTCCTGAAATAGATCACGCTGGTGGCTCGATCATCTCCGGCTGGTTCATAAAGCGGTTCTGGTGCACCACCCTGCAGTCTTGTGTTGTTGGATTGTCCAACCGTCCGCTCAAACACCGCACTCAATTCTGAAAGCTCCACGCCGTTACCCTCCCTTAAACAGGCTCCACGTCAGAATTCGGCAGGCAGATCGTTTGTCTCAATTCCTGCAGGTAGGTTTTGCTCAGAAATGGTTCCCCTGCCAGCAGGTGCTCCAGATACCAACGGGCTGGCGAGAGTCCTTCCTGGATGTGATCTTCGTTCGCGATATAAACCCAGGCATCAACAAACCCTCCGGTAACCTTGATCGGCAACGGCTGTCGATCGTAGCGAATTGGATAACCTTCAAAAGGATCCATCATTTCAATCTGTTCAGGATGACTCAGTCGATAAACCACCCCCTCGGTCAACGCATCGGTCTCTGCGACAACGTTGGCCGACGCCGCACCTGGATATTTCACCGAACGTTTGTTGAATTTCATACGATAGTGAGACAGTACGCCGGCTTCTGCAGAGTGAAAAGCCATCTTCCTTTTCTGAACCCGGTTTGGATTCATGTTGCTGCCATAAGCGAAGTAATAGTGAACCGTTTCCGGCATCGCTTAACCTTTGCGAATCCAGTAGCGGTAGAGCTCGCCTTCGGTTTCCTGGTGCACAAGTTCGTGATTCAGGAACTTACAGAAATTCGGGAAATCCCAGGAGGTCGATGGATCCGTCGCAGTGACCTTGACGACCTCGCCTGATTGCATATCCATCATTTTGTTGCGCACAACCATTAGGGGTTCAGGACACCTGAGCCCTGTCGCATCAATGTCGATGTCTGATTTCGGATTCATCGACGCATTATACGCCGAACGATCGGTTAAGGCAGACGCCCTTCGATGTAATCGTCGATTAATTCGTGGTAACGACGAATGCGCGTTTCCTGCTTTGAGAGGTAAACACCTTTGAAACCACGAGACCGGAAACCACGCTGTTGGGTGACAAAGACAGCAACATCTTCTTCAATGGCAGGCCCGATGGAATCCTCTGGGTAAGACAACCTGTTGACCGGCGCTTCTTCAACCGCCGACATATCAGCATCGCCATTGGCACGATTCAGCGCACCCGTTGGCTCCTGCATTGACGCCGGACTTGAATACCACCAGTTATCAAACAGGCACTGTTCGGGATCCGTCGGATGTGGCCGCGCTCTCAGAAAATGGAAACCATCTGACCAGAGAGAAACAGCAAAATTCGGGAACAGCGTGTAATGGAACGCATCCGTAAACTGCTCATCCGGAATTCGATCATAGTGCGTGTAACCACGCTCCGGCCCAAGCCTGCGTTTAGCCTGCTGAATGGCTTCACGGGTATCTTCCGGTCGACCCTTGAATTCTTCGGGGTCCAGATCCCAGTAACGCAGTTGCGTCGCCAGTGGTTCAAGGATGTTGCCTTCCTCATCCGTCTGACCGACACCGAACCCCCCTTTCATCACCATTCGATTGTGACCTTCATTGGACAAATCGAACTTGGTTTCTTTGAAATAGGTATCAATGGCACCACGAATTTTTTTCCGATCCGTATCTGGTGTTGCCCGCATGTGCACGGTCGGCACGTGGTAAGACTCATTGAAGTTATCGAGCACAATTTTCCAGTTACAGGGCAGCCACATGGTGTTCGCCATGGTGCGCTTCCAGGTATGAATATCACGCTTCTCCCAGTCTTCCCAGATCGGACCCAGGAACTCTTTTAAAGGTTTGCAATCCGGATCCATATTGACCCAGACGAATCCCGCGAAGGTTTCACAGCGAAGCTCAGACAAGCGCACGTTTTTGCAGGGATCACCTTCAGGGAAATCTTCTTTATCGGGCGCAAAGTTGAGGGTGCCGTCCGGCGTGAATGCCCAGCTGTGGTATTTGCAGACAAAACGTCTGAGCACATGACCTTTGGAATCATCCACCAGTGGATTGCCACGATGCTGGCAAACGTTGTAGAAGGCTTTAACGGATCCGTCTTTCTGACGCACCATCAGGACTTCTTCGACGCCAACCGGCTCCATCTGCCAATCGCCGGGTTCCGGCAGTTCCGCTTCACGGCCCAGCAGCAGCCAGACCTTGGTCCACATGCCTTCCCACTCTTGTTCGAAAAACGCTTTTGACGTGTAGCGGTAACCAGGAATCTTGTGCCCTCGAGTCTCTTGCTGGGGCCACGAATCTATTCTTGTGACTTCGGACACCTTCGGTCTCCCTTGACTAAGCTCGTGTAAAAGTACCATATAGCGCTAATTTTGGAACCTACTACAAAAAAGGCAGTCACCATGAGATTCAGCTTCTGGCCCGCACCAACACACACATTCGAGGAAACCCGACAACTAGCAGAACATGTCGAGAGCAAGGGCTGGGACGGTCTGTGGCTGGCAGACCACTTTATGCCCAACGCCGAAGATACCAGCGCCGCCTGGCCAGAAGCCTGGACCACACTCGCGGCCATTGCGGCCTCAGTGCCAAGACTGAGACTGGGCACTCTGGTGACCGGGAATACGTATCGTCATCCAGCGGTGCTGGCGAAAATGGCGGCGACCGTTGATCACATCAGTGGCGGACGATTGGTGCTTGGCCTGGGTTCTGGCTGGCAGGAAAACGAACATGACAAATACGGTATTCAATTTGGCACCATTGGCGAGCGCCTCGAGAAGCTCGATGAGGCCTGCCAGATCATCAAGGGACTCTTTTCAGAGGCATCTACCTCCTTCTCAGGCAAGTACTACACAATCACGGATGCACCGCTCGAACCAAAACCGGCGCAGTCGCTCTTACCCCTCCTGATTGGCGGCGGCGGAGAGAAGGTTACACTGAGGATCACGGCTCAGTATGCCGATGAGTGGAATGTCTGGGGCAACGTCGCTGAACTCACCCATAAGATGAAGATCCTGGATGGGCACTGCGCCGACCTCGGGAGAAATCCCAGCGATATTCAACGCTCGGCGGTTGTTTTGGTGTTTATCACCGATGACGCGAACTTCGCGGCCAAGATGAATGCTTCAACGGACCGACCGCCGAAGATCGCCGGAACGGTCAGTGAACTTCGAGACATCATGAGGGCTTACAAAGACGCCGGCGTGAATGAATTTATTTTTCCGGATTTCACGTTGGGTCCAGGGGTCACTCCGCAGAAGCTGGATACCCTGGACCAGTTTATCGAAGACATCGCACCCGCGGGTCGATAGTCCTTAGGACAGTCGCTGTTTATCGACCGGAGTGGGTCTTGGCAGCCCCAGGACATCCATTATCGCTGCCTAAAGATCAAGCAGGTTTTCCGAGGTGTCTCCAGTGCGGAACCCTCCGGTATCGCGGCGACTGGCCGTTGTCAGCATCCAGTTCGAACATGAAGACCGACTTGTGGCAATCGCGCAGGGCACCTGCACGATTGTTGCGCCAAAGCGTTAGGTCGACGTAATACCGAACCTGCCCATACCCTGCAGATAGTCGATGAAGGACTCCGACACACCCTCGGCTCGCAGGTGATCTCTCGGTACCGGTAACTCAATCGGTTGAAATTTCGGATCAGCCTGCAGCAAAGCAGGGTAATTGTGATGAAGAATCGCCACCCGGCCCAGCATGAGTGCATCAACACCGGTTGCCAGCACACGATCGGCATCCTGTGGTGTCCGAATGTTGCCTGCAACCACCAGGCGAACGCCGTTTCGAGGGAGTTCAGCAAACCATTCGATCAAAGCACGACCTTTAAAGGCGTCCTCCTCAGGTTCTTTGAAACAATCCCACAAAGACATATCCAGATAATCAATGTCGCCTTCCGCCATCAGGCCTCTCGCCAGATCCAACATATCCTGCATATAGACGCCCATGCGTTCGGGGGAAAGCCGAACACCGACCTGGAAATCAGCGCCGCACTTCTCGCGAATCCCGCCAATAATTTCTTTAAGAAACCGCGCACGATTTTCTGCTGACCCGCCGTACTCGTCTTCTCGCTGGTTGTAATCAGGGCTTAGAAATTGACAGATCAGGTAGCTGTGTGCGCCATGCAGCTCAACCCCATCGAACCCAGCCTGTTCGCAGCGGACCGCTGCTTCAATGAAGTTGCTGATTACGCCTTTCAATTCATCACGAGTCATGCCTCGAGAACCGGATTCTTCATTGTCGGACGGCCCTGTCGGCTGCAGTCCGGTGACATCCGAAGGGCATCGGTAACCGCCGTGATATAACTGACAGCTGGAGATGCTGCCTTGACGTCTAATTTCATCAGCAAGACGCTTGAGCCCCTCCAGATGTTTGTCATCAAAGGCCGCCAGCTGACCCGCAAACCCCTGCCCTGCCTTCTGGACATGCGCGGCACAGGTCATTGTCTGACCAAAACCACCTTTGGCTCTCATGGTTAACCACTTGAACTCATCGTCTGACAAGGTGCCATCATGATGACTCTGCTGATTGGTCAGAGGCGCCAGCATGAAACGATTCTTGATCGCTGGTCCGCGCTTGAAAGTGAGTTCTTCAAAGAGGTGAGTCATGTTATGTCTCAATAAAATCAAAGTCGCTCATACTATCTTTCCGACGGCTCTATTTACAGGGAATGGACAAATCAATCTCTTGCTTGACCCTGTAGTGGCTTAAGACTCCACTATTAATCTATGATTTCGAGAAGACAATTTGTCACAGGGCTTGGACTCTCGCCACTGGTGTCGCCCTGGGTTGCAGCCGTCCCGTCAAAACCGCTGAACAACATGCGCCTCTCGATCGGCGAACAAACGGTCAACTTCACGGGGGCGAGCAGAACGGCAACCACCATAAACGGCAGTTTGCCTGCGCCCGTCCTCCGATGGAAAGAAGGCGATCTTGTCACCATTGACGTCTCGAATCATCTGACACAGATGAGCGCTATTCATTGGCACGGCATCATCCTGCCAGCGAACATGGATGGCGTGCCCGGACTGAGCTTCAACGGTATCGCGCCTGGTCGTTCTTATCGTTATCAGTTTACGCTCAACCAAAGCGGTACCTACTGGTACCACAGCCACGCCGGATTTCAGGAACAAACCGGCGTCTACGGTGCAATTGTTATCGACCCCAAAGACGGCGATTCACATCGAGTAGATCGCGACTATGTCGTTTTGCTCAGCGATTGGTCCGATGAGAAGCCGCACCGCATCCTCCAAAACCTGAGGAAGAACAGCCACTTCTACAATCGCAGCAAGCGTACACTCGGAGACATCCGCAATGATATCGCCATGAAAGGCAGGCGACAGACACTGCAAGATCGGCGTATGTGGAATCAGATGCGCATGCAGGACTCTGACATTTCCGATGTCACCGGATTCACTTACACCTACTTAATGAACGGCGCGACACCCGCCGTCGGGTGGGAAGCATTGTTCAACAAAGGCGAAAGAATCAAACTGAGATTCATCAACGCATCTGCCATGACTTTTTTCGACCTGCGAATCCCTGGACTCGACATGAAAGTGATTGCCAGTGACGGACAGAATCTTCATCCGGTCACAGTAGACGATATCAGGCTAGGTGCTGCCGAAACTGTGGATGTCATCGTGGAACCCACTGACGCGTCACCTTACGCCATCTTCGCCCAGGCGATTGATCGAAGTGGTTATGCCATCGGTCACCTGACGCCATCTACAGGACAAAAAGCCGAGGCTCCAATACTGGACCCTGTTCCACGGCTGACTCATGTGGATATGGGGATGTCTTCTCATAAAGGTGAACGCGGACATCATGAAGGCCATGGACACCATGGTGGTCATCACGGACACCATCGTCAAAGCTCAGCGAATCGCTTGGAAAAGCTTCCACCAAACATTGATATGCGCGCTGAATCACCCCAATACCGATTGGATGATCCTGGCGTTGGACTACGACATCTTGCCGCGGAGGGCAGAAAGGTCCTGACCTATGCCGACATGGCGAGGCTCGATCCTATTAACCCAAAGGACCCCGACCGGGAGATCACCATGCATCTGACCGGCAACATGGAACGATATCTATGGTCCATCGACGGGGTTCCCTATCACGACGCGGACCCTCTCCTGTGGTCATACGGCGAACGTGTACGCATTACCTTTGTTAACGACACCATGATGAATCATCCGATGCACCTGCACGGCATGTGGAGCGAGCTGGAAACAGGCCATGATCATCTGCCAATGAAACACACGGTTGTCGTTCAGCCAGGCGCCAAGATTTCTTACCAGGTGCAAGTGGACGCATATGGCAAGTGGGCGTACCACTGCCACATGCTGTACCACATGATGGATATGTTCCGAGAAGTCCATGTCACATGACCCGCCTGCTCTGCACACTTTTACTCCTGATACCACTCACCGCCGGGGCCGCAGGTGGCATGCCGGGTATGGGTAACATTCATGCTGTGACGTTGAAGCACCTTGAGTGGCAGGGGGCTTCCACTTACGACATGGAAGTCGAGGGCTGGTATGGCGATGGACTCAGGAAACTGGTGTACAAGATCGATGCTCACAAAATGGGAGACGAGGATACTGAAACCGCATTCGATCTCGGGTGGCAAACCGCCATTTCACCTTTCTGGGATGCGAAAGCTCTCATCCGACATGCGGATGAGCATGGGACACACCGAACCTGGATCGGCGCTGGTCTATCGGGGACCTTGCCCTACTTCATACATTTCGACAGCCACCTGATGACCGGTGAAGGTGACGCGCTGCTCGATATCGAGCTGCTCCATGAATTACCCATCAATCGGCATTGGAAGATTGAATCAACCTTTGAACTCGAGGCGATCGCGGGTGACGAGCGCGGCATAGACGAGGTTTCGATTGGCTTTCGTATCGGCCACGAATCGGTCACCAGATTCACCAAATATATAGGTGTGGAATGGCAACACTCACCCATTGAGGACACCCGAAGAACCGCCTTTGTCGCCGGAATCAGCTATTGGTACTAGCTATCGTTGGTGGGCCAAAGCCGATTAAACGATGTTTATTCAATGCATTGATCGAATCGAGTCAAATTATCAATTTTACAATCCAGGCCCAACGCTACAGACTCCGAGGACTCATCCGGAGGAGAGAAAAATGAACATACGTTCCCCCCTGTCGGCCTGCCTGGTCGGCCTTATTACCGTATCGCTTTCGGTCATCACCACTGCGGAGCAGCCTGTGCGTTCCAACCAGTTCTGGTGGCCGGATCAACTGGACTTAAGCCCATTGCGTGACCACGACTCACGCTCGAATCCCATGGGCGAGGACTTCGACTACACTGAAGCATTCGGTGCACTGGATTTCGCAGCAGTAAAAGCAGATGTCGATGCTGTGCTGACAGAATCTCAGGACTGGTGGCCCGCCGACTGGGGCAACTACGGTCCTTTGTTTATTCGATTGGCCTGGCACGCTGCAGGGACCTATCGAACACTGGACGGTCGCGGTGGCGGTGACGGTGGTCAAATGCGTTTCGACCCGCTCAACAGCTGGCCTGACAACGGCAACCTCGACAAAGCTCGTCGACTGCTTTGGCCGGTGAAACAGAAATATGGCGCTGCCCTGTCCTGGGGTGACCTGATGATTCTGGCGGGCAACGTCGCTCTGGAGAATATGGGTTTCCAGACATATGGCTTTGCCGGCGGACGTGCTGACGATTGGGAACCCGATCTTGTTTACTGGGGTCCGGAAGTCGCGATGCTGGCGAGCGATCGCCGTGATGAAGATGGCGAACTCAAGCGCCCGCTTGGCGCCACTCACATGGGACTTATCTATGTGAATCCTGAAGGCCCCATGGGCAAACCCGACCCGGTGGCTTCCGCGAAGAACATTCGCGTTGCCTTTGGTCGCATGGCCATGAACGACGAGGAAACCGTCGCGCTGATCGCCGGGGGTCACACCTTCGGAAAGATGCACGGCGCCCACAAAGACAGCGAATGCGTCGGCAAAGAACCTGGCGGCGCCAGCATTGAAGAGCAAGGCCTAGGCTGGAAGAACAAGTGCGGCAAAGGTCACTCTGAAGATACCGTGACCAGTGGACTGGAAGGCGCCTGGACACAAGCACCAACGCGCTGGACCAACCTTTATCTGCAGAACCTCTTGAATTTCGAATGGCAGGAAACGACGAGCCCCGCTGGCAAAATCATCTGGATTCCAACGGACGAATCACTGCACGAGTCAGTGCCTGATGCTCACATCAAAGACAAATTCAATCCGCCTGTGATGACGACGGCTGACCTCGCGCTGAAGTTCGACCCTGCGTACAAGAAGGTTGCCGAGCGATTTCTCGCGAATCACAACGAATTTGAGCTGGCGTTCGCAAAAGCCTGGTTCAAATTGACTCACCGAGACATGGGCCCACAGGCTCTGTATGTGGGCAGCGACGCACCAGCTGACGCCATGATTTGGCAGGACCCGGTCCCAGCCGTAGATTACAAGCTGGTTGATGAACGCAGAATCCGAAAGCTTAAAGAAGAAATTTCGGAATCCGGTCTCAGCAATTCAGATCTTGTCCGAACAGCCTGGGGCTCTGCTTCCAGCTTCCGCGCCAGCGACAAGCGTGGCGGCGCCAACGGTGCCCGCATTTCCTTGTTGCCGCAGCGAAACTGGGCGGTCAATGATCCCTACGAACTCGGCCAGGTGCTCTCTACCTTGCGCGGCATCCAGGAAGATTTCAACGAAGATGCGCCTCGTGACATGCAGGTGTCTCTGGCTGACGTGATCGTCCTCGGTGGCGCCGTTGCCATTGAACGAGCGGCTGCTGATGCAGGTGTTGACGTTGAAGTACCGTTTACACCCGGTCGCACCGATGCCACTCAGGAGATGACGGATCAGAATTCATTCGCGCTGCTTGAGCCACGCGCTGATGCCTTCCGAAACTACTTCGATGCAGACAGCAGCTACCGCTCGCCAGCAGAAATGCTCGTGGACAAAGCCGATCAGCTGTCGCTAACAGTGCCTGAAATGACGGTACTGATCGGTGGTATGCGAGCACTTGGCGCAAACACCGGCGGCTCAACTCACGGTGTGTTCACCGACAAGCCTGGTACGCTGAGCAACGATTTCTTCGTCAATTTGATGGACATGTCCACCACCTGGCGCAAGTCTGAAACAGAAGGTGTCTACGAAGGTGTTGATCGGGCCAGTGGCGAAGTGAAATACACCGCGACACCGGTTGATCTGATCTTTGGTTCAAACTCGGAGCTCAGAGCTATTGCTGAGGTATATGCCTACAGTGGATCCGAAGCGCAGTTTGTGAACGACTTTGTTGATGCCTGGAATAAGGTGATGACACTGGATCGTTTCGATCTGTAATCAATCAGGCTGGAAAACGAAAAAGCCATCCCCGACAGGCGATGGCTTTTTTTATGCCTGTAGTTTTTGTGCTTCTTTTCCATGCAGCATGCGCATCAGCATAAAACTGATCACCACGCCCAACGCTGCAAAAACAGAAAGGAACATAAAGAAATATTGGTGACCTAAAGCACCTGGATTCGCATCGATAAACAATCCAGCAACCAGGGCAACAAAAATATCCGGCGTGTATCCAACAACGGAAACCAGACCAACCGCTGTACCCGTCATTACAGGCGGCACCTTGGCTTCTTCAAATAGCGCGAAGTAAAGCGCACGGAAGCCAAAGATGGCGATACAGGAAATCACAATATTGCCGAGCAGTATCCAGGTTGCGCCGGGTATCGGATCAACAAACGCAAAAAACAGATCAGAGATCAGAACGATGATAAAGCCGAAGAACAACATACGTGAGGCGTTGAAACGATCAGCGAGTAGACCCGCGGCGAGAGCTGCCGGTGGTCGAACATACGACCCCAGCGTCGCAATCCAGGCAGCCTCTTCGTCCGTCATGCCATAAGCCTGCACCGCGAACAGTGAATAGTTATCAAATCCTTTGAACGCAACGTAGGCACAGAGCAATATCAGCGCCTGCATCCAGACGGCTTTAATCTGCAATACTTTCTTAATGTGCTGCAGCACCATGCCCTGCTTCTCAGGTTTCTCGCCATTCATTTCGGTCGGGTGTACATCTGACATACCAAACCAGACGAGCAAACCAACCGCCGCCGTCATCCCCGTATAAAAATAGATCACCAATCGAAGCGCCTGTTCCTTATCTTCAATGGTCGGTGTCACACCGTCAGGCAGCATCAGACTCAAAAGGATCGCACCGATGGTCGCCATCACCGCCTGCATCAGACCGCGGCCACCATCCAGAACACCATAGGCGCGGCCCTGTGTGTAAACACCACCCCAGTCACGGGTTGCTCGAATCAACGCCGCCCAGAAGAGCAAGATGGTGGTCACGCCGAAGAATCCCCAGACAAGGATAGAACCGACATAGCCGGGAAAAGTCGCCATGTATAGGCCGCCGACGGCCGTCGACCAGAGTGAAAATGCCAGCAGCTTTCGCGCAGGAAAACGGTCAGCCAGCGGACCACCGGGGAAGTAAGCAATCATGGCAACGATGCCATATATGCCCTGAGCAGCACCCAGCTCCGTCGCGGTGATGCCAAAAACCTCAAGAACGGTCGGGCGAAAGAATCGCGTGACATGGAAAGGTAATGCATAAACAGCTTCGCCCGCACAGATCAGCGCCACCATAAAAATGACGCGGTTTTGTAACGAGCTGACTGCTTGACCACCAGACATGATGGTTGCAGAGCCTAACACAGCTCAAGTCATTGCTATAATCACGCTCATGCCGACAAGTCGAATTTTCATCATGGGTTTTCTTCTGCTGCTTTTTGCTGATGCCACGCACAGCGAGCTGCCCAGAATCACGGTAGGACCCGTTGGCGGTTACGTGGAAGATTCAGTCTGTCGTGATTGCCATGCCTCCCACTACGACAGTTATCAACATGTCGGCATGGCGCAGTCATTCAAAAGCCCTGTTAACGCCAGACGTATTGAAAACTTTGGCGAGGTTTTCTACCACAAACCTTCCAACCGCTATTACCAGATGCTCTTGGAAGGTGACGACATGACCTTCCGACGATTCCAGAAAGATGAAAACGGTAACGAAATCAACACGATCGAGATACCCGTTGACTGGGTGCTGGGTTCTGGAAACCGGACGCGCAGCTATCTTTACCACACGGAACATGGCGAAGTGTTTATGCTGCCCATTGGCTGGTATACCGAAGGTCAATTCTGGGCAATGTCTCCCGGGTTTGAGTCACCGGATCACTCTGGCGTCAGTCGCGAGGTGACCCGGGAATGTATGTTCTGCCACAACGCGTTCCCCGAAATTGAAAATGACGCCTTTGGCGTTGCTGACCGCTTCCCGGCGAAACTGCCGGAAGGCACAGGATGCCAGCGATGCCATGGACCTGGTGGCGAGCACGTCACGCAGGCAATGACCGGCAAAGGCCTGGAGGACATCAGAGGTGCCATCGTGAACCCGCGCAAATTGACCGGAGCGCGTCGAGACTCAGTCTGTATGCAGTGCCACCTGCTACCTGCGATATCTCTCGTCAGTCCTGTCAGGTTCGGTCGGGGTGAATTTTCTTATCGACCAGGAGAGCTTTTATCCGATTTCCTCTATCTCCTGGATGTCGAAGAAGGCAACATCGAAGAACCGGAACGCTTCGAAATCAACCACCACGGTTACAGGCTGATGAAGAGTGACTGTTACAATGAAGGCGGCATCACCTGTATCGACTGCCACAATCCACACGTGAAACCGGAGTCCGGCGCATTCCGCGAAAAAGTCGCCGGGGTTTGCATGGATTGTCACCAGGACATTACTCACCAGACAGAAGTTGCCCCATCCGAATGTGTGACCTGTCACATGCCAACGCGCAGAACAACCGATGTGGTGCACGTCACGATGACCGATCACTGGATTGCACGAGGTCCATTCGAATCAGAAAAGCTGACCGCACCATTGGAGCCGAGCAACCGACCGATAACTGATATACGCCCCCTGAAGTTCGCAGGACAACAGCAGGACCAGGACACACAAACTTACGAGGCCATTGCCGCCATTCGCGCGGGTCGCAGCGTCGCAGTCGGTGTTCAAAGCCTGTTGCAAGCATTGAGCAAACAGGAGTACGAGCACTACACGCCCTACCTGGATCTCACTCGTGGCTGGTTGAAACTTGGCAACTATGCTCAGGCAGAGGCCTTCGCTCGTGGTCTGGTTCGCGGTGATCCGAATCTTGCTGTTGCACACTACATCCTTGGCATCGCAGAGCTGGCGAACGGCAAGATCACCCAGGCGAAATTGACGTTCCGACGGGCTCTCGCCATCGAACCAGACCCAGAAGTTCACTTTGCCCTGGCCTCGCTGTACTTCGACAGTGGCAGTTTAGCCCTCGCGGAAGTTGAATTGGACAAGGCGTTGGAGATCAGGCCTCTGATGGCGAATGCCTATCGCATGAAAGGTCGCATCAGCGCTAAACTGGGCAATGCAACCAAAGCCGCTGATCACTTTAAACGATCACTTGAGATAGAGCCTAACGATTTAGCTACTTATTCTGAGCTTGTTGTCGTGCTGAGAAAGAACGACCAACCCGATGAAGCTGCTCGATACCTGAATCATCAAAAACAAATCCCCAACCCATAGAGATCTACACCCATGAATATTCCTCAATCCGTTTCGATTGTGACCGGCTCATCGTCCGGCGTCGGGGCAGCAACCGCCCGAATGCTGGCAGAAAAAGGTGGCAACATAGTCATCAACTATTCCCGCAGTGCGGATGCTGCCAACAGGGTGGCCGCGGAATGCGAAGCGCTCGGCGGTGAGGTGCTGGTGTGTCAAGCTGATGTCAGTGAAGATCGGGATTGCCGGCGACTGGTTGAAGCAACTCTAAAAAAATGGGGACGAATCGATTCCCTCGTCAACAACGCCGGCACGACAAAGTTCGTGCAACACGGTGACCTGGATGGACTGGACGCCTCTGATTTTCAGTGGATATACGGCGTCAATGTTGTCGGTCCGTTTCAGATGGTTCGCGCGGCACATGATGCTCTAAAAGCGTCTGGAGATGCATCGGTGGTTAACGTGGCGTCCATTGCGGGCGTCAAAGGTGTGGGCAGCTCAATCGCCTATGCGGCCTCAAAGGGTGCACTGATCACCATGACACAATCGTTAGCACGCGTATTGGGACCCGAGATCAGGGTGAACGCTGTCTGCCCAGGCTTCATTACCGGTGACTGGCTGGCAGAAGGCATGGGTCAGGAAGTTTACGATGCCTCCAAATCATTCCTCGAGAAGAACACACCCCTGCAAACGACCTGTACGCCGGAGACCGTTGCAGAATCGATTTTGAATTTTATCGAAGGACACTCCGTGGTGACGGGGCAGCACCTGGTTCTGGATGGAGGACACCTGCTGCTATGAGTTTTACTATCGATTCCGAGGTCCGCAGCCACGGCGGCACGCAATACGTTTGCACCCATGACAGCCGCGCAACATCCACCCCCATGACGTTCAGTATTTTCGTCCCGGACCATGAGGGAGCCACGAAACTGCCGGTGGTCTGGTATCTGTCGGGGCTGACATGCACCCACGCAAACGTCACCGAAAAAGGAGAATTCCGGGAAGCCTGCGCCGAGTTAGGTCTTATCTTTGTCGCACCGGATACCAGCCCGCGAGGTGACAGCGTCGCCGATGATCCCGAAGGCGCCTATGACTTTGGATTGGGCGCCGGCTTTTACGTGGATGCGACTGAAGCACCTTATGCGCCTCACTACCAGATGTGGACCTACATTACCGACGAATTGCCTACGCTCATTGAACACGCCTTTCCCTGCGATAAGGATCGACAGTCGATCATGGGTCACTCCATGGGAGGGCATGGTGCGCTAACCATTGGCCTGTCCTTTCCTGAGCGATTCAAAGCCGTCAGTGCTTTCGCACCGATCGTTGCACCATCGCAGGTTCCCTGGGGCAAGAAAGCACTAACCGGCTACCTCGGCGATGACAAAAATGTATGGCGCAAACATGACGCGGTGGCGTTGATCGAAGATGGACACCAAGTTCCCGCCCTGCTCATTGATCAGGGTTCTGACGACAACTTTCTAGAGGAACAACTCAAACCCGAGCTGCTGCAAACAGCCTGTGACCAGGCAGGTATTGAGCTGACACTGCGAATGCAGCACGGTTACGATCACAGCTACTATTTCATTTCATCGTTCATTCGAGACCATCTGGCTTGGCATCAGCAAAGACTGGCGTGAACGCGGACACCGACGCTGGGCGAAAGACTCTGACATGAGATGCCAACTGAGGAACTGAACAAGGGTTTGTTCAGCAATTAGGGGTAGTATGACGCTGCTCAATGATAAGGATGCAGATTTGTGAGTCTAAGGAAGATGTTTGAACGGGGTGAGTTTCTGAGCGCCCCTGGTGTGTTTGACCCGCTATCAGCCAGGGTCGCTGAGGCAAGCGGCGCGAGAGTTCTTTACATGACGGGTTATGGCGTCAGCGCGAGCCTGCTGGGCAAACCGGACGCAGGACTTGTTTCTTACCGTGAAATGGTCGACCGCGTTCGCTCGATTTGTGACGTTACCTCAGTGCCATTGATCGCCGACGGCGATACCGGTTTTGGCGGGCTCGCGAACGTCCAACAAGCTGTGCAGGGATATGAAGCCGCTGGCGCTGGCGCCATCCAAATAGAAGATCAGGAATATCCAAAACGCTGCGGGCACACCAGGAATCGTAAAGTCATCCCGACCGAGGATATGGTTCGAAAAATTAAGCTCGCCGTAGACTCAAAACAATCCAATGAATTCATGATCATCGCTCGAACCGACGCACGCACAGAACATGGGATGGAAGAAGCGCTTAACCGAGCCGGTGCTTATATTGATGCCGGTGCAGACATCCTCTTTTTTGAGTCACCGGAGTCGGTCGAGGAAATGCGTACGATTACCCGGGCCTTTCCTGACGTACCTAAGCTCGCCAATATGGTAAGCGGCGGGAAAACACCGATTCTCCAAGATGAAGAACTTAAAAATTTGGGCTACCAGCTAGTCATCCACCCGGTTTACCTTTTGGGTGCTGCGGCGAGGGCGATGCAGTCAGCTACAGATGCCCTACTAAACCAGGGCGGCGAGCGACACGACGTGGCGGATCTTGAAGAGCTTAACGCCCTCGTGGATTTCCCGTCGGTCTGGGCGTTGGATGACCTGACGTAATCCTACTTAAGGCGCGAGGCAAGCAAGCCCAACATCGACGCCAACGTTTGGCTGGCCGTTCTCAAACGGGTGCATCACAAGCCTAACGTTGTCGACAAATTTTACTTGGGGAAACGCAAAGGTCGCGACATCACGAGCGGACCCTTCCGTGATGAACCCATTGTCAGCGCCATCACCCATCGTGACCTGAGGTGTCGCAGGTTAGTCCGCCTGTGATGTTTTCGGCGCTACCGTGTGTTCGACGATAATCCCTACCGACTCGGTGGTCGTCATGACCACCAAATCGCCAACTTGAGATCGCTCCAGATTGCTTGGATTTCTAGCAACAAACTCCTGAGAAACGCCATCAGCAAATCGCAGTTTGAACGTGTTCGTTTGAACATCGATGGCTTCGACAGTCGCCGCAACCACCGTTGCTCCCAAGATGATGCCACCCGGCATGTCACCCTCTTCCGTTCTAACTGACGCGGCCAATTCCGCTGCTGCGGGCTCCAGGTTGTCCTCATTGGCAATGACCTCGACAGAAAAACTGACCGAGTGCTCTGCGATCAAGGTATCGCCAACAACCACTTCTGAAAGATTTCTAGCTTCATCACTGACAGTAAAGGTAATAACTTCGCCGTCGCCACGACGCAGACTGACCTCGCGTGTTTCGTAATCGATTGATTCCACGATTGCGGTGACCAGTGTTGTGTCCGTCGTAGAGAAAGATGGTCGAGATGACTCAGACATCTCGTGGTGAGCAGCAAATGCACCAACCGCAAACAACAACGACATGACAAAACTTAGCGATGACTTCATGGCAACACTTCCCATTTTCAATTTTCAATTTAGACAATGATCCCAATATTAACGTGTCAGCTTAAAAACGGATATGAGACCCTGAGCTTCTTCCACTGAAGGAAAGGTGGACACGAGGTCCGGATAATCAGGCTGATACTTATCGACATAAGCCGCCATCATCGGTTGCCAACCCTCATTTATCAGCGTGGCATTCAATGAATAGGTATTGTCCGCTAGACGCATTTGTACCGGCGACGCATCACCAATCATCTTGACCCAACCACCTTCAGAGGAACCGACAATATAAAGCTCACCTTCGTAGTCGATCACCCATATAATCACCACCCGAGGAATCGTCCCCGGCACACTCAGCTTAATCTCATGCACATCCGAGGTATCAGGCCAGGTTTCAGGAGATTCCGTCGGCGAACCGCCGATAAAGAAACCTGGGACGGGACCAAGGGGCGCAATAACAACCAACACCGCCAGCAAGCTGACCAGTATCCCAACACCAATTTTCACAAATTTCATCGCTATCGCTCCCTCAAGCTGTTTACCTGAGGTACTGTAGCAACTTTTCGAGATTGAGTTAGGACTAAAGCATGAGCATTCCGGAAAAGGTCACGTACTTTAATAGCCTCGTCAGGGAGAGACGTTCAGTCCGTGGATTCCTGGATAAGCCCGTACCGGATGAGATCATTCAAGAGATCTTTGAGATCGCGCGCTGGTCACCTTCTGGCACCAACGTTCAACCCTGGCATGTCGCCGTTGTCTCCGGAGAAAAGCTAAATACCATTCGACAGGGTTTTCTGGAGCGTTTTGATGCGGGCGAAAAGGTCGTAACCGACCATCCCCCTGATCAAAAAACACCGGCACCCTGGCAGGATAGAAAACGTGCCTGCGCCAAGGCGCTCTATGATTCCATGGGCATCGAATGGGAAGATCGTCCGGGTCGCGCTGTCGCTGCTCGACGCAACTACGAGTTTTTTGACGCGCCACATGCGGTGTTTCTGAGCATGCATGACATTTTCGGCACCCAGACAGCCAGCGATGTCGGCATGTATGCTCAAACATTGATGCTCGCCATGACCGCTTACGGTGTTGCTTCATGTTCGCAGGGCACCCTGAGGAACTACCCGGACTTCGTGCGCGAAACTCTGGGTATTGATCCAGACGTCAAAATTCTTTTTGGGATCAGCTTCGGATACGAAGACCCGGATGTCGGCGCTAACAACACGCGTACTGAACGCGCGAGCCTCGATGAAACGGTGCACTTCTATCAATGAAAGTTTTAATCGCGGGTGGAGGTATCGGCGGCATCACGGCGGCACTCTGTCTCGCAGAACAAGATATTGAGGTCGAACTATTCGAGCAGGCAGACGTCTTTTCAGCAGCTGGCGCCGGCATTCAGCTTTCCCCGAATTGCACACGGGTACTTCATCGCCTGGGTCTTGAACCAGTGCTACGAGAAAAAGGGTTTCTACCTGAGGGTACTGAAGTGCGTCAGTGGCGGACGGGCGCCATCATCACCGAATCCACTCTGGGAGATTCAGCGATAGAGAGGTTTGGATTTCCCTACTACCACATTCATCGTGGCGACCTGCTGGCGCTTCTGGTCGACGCAGCCGAAGACCAATCAAAAATTCAGCTGAACACCGGAAAGAAGATTGAAGACTTCAGCGACGACGAAAACACGGTGACAATAAAACAGAATGGCCAAACGGTCGAGGGAGATGCGCTTATCGGCGCTGACGGAATCCACTCCACCATTCGCGCGAAGTTATGGGGGGAGGAAAAACCGACATTTACAGGCAATATCGCCTGGCGTGCACTGGTACCTGCGACCAAGCTACCTGACGGGTTGGTAAAACCGACGTCCACCGTCTGGTGGGGTCCTGGTAAACACTTTGTGCATTACTACGTGCGTGGCGGTGAGTTTGTTAACTGCGTTTGTGTCGTTGAAAAGCAAGGCTGGGAAATTGAATCCTGGACAGCACGCGGTGAATACGCGGAACTTAAGGCTGACTTCGACGGGTGGAACGCAGACATCCAGACACTGATTGAATCAGCCGATCACGACTCACTGTATAAGTGGGCATTGTACGATCGCCCACCCATGAAAGTCTGGGGCAAAAACCGCGTAAGTCTGCTGGGCGATGCCTGCCACCCTACTCTCCCGTTTATGGCACAAGGCGCCGCCATGGCCATCGAAGATGGCGCCGTATTAGCGGCGTGCCTGAAACAACACAGCGACGTGCCGCAAGCATTGCAAAACTACCAGCGACTCCGGCAATCCAGAACCGCAGGTGTTCAGAATGGCTCCCGCAGAAACGCAACCATATTCCATATGTCCGGCATGAAAGCCTGGCTACGCAATCGGGCGGCAAAACGAGCGAGCGGCGCGACACTCGACAGACTTTACCGCTACGATGTCTACCATGAAAAGATAACGCCACCAATAAAGTAGAAGGGCTTCGCCACCCGGCCATCTCAACCGCAAACATCAAGGAACCCATCGAGTTTTTACCGACAAACGCGGCATGGAACTGGTTGCGCTCTATTGGATGCATGGTGTCGAAGATACCGGGCACTGAAAGTGAAAACCCACGAGGAGTTGTTGGCAATGCCAAATCATCTGCGTTTAAAAGGCGTTCCAGTTATTGGCCCAACGGATCATGGCCTGTGTGTTTCTAGGTACTTTGCTGGGCCGGAATGCAGATGAGCTGGCGCGATATCAAAGGCCAGCGGGATTCAGGGACCAGGGCGGCGCGGTTGTCCAGCCTCCAGCAGATTCTGCAGGGCCTCACATGACCTGTCCACAAGGTGTTTACGAATGGGTCATAGGTGCATCGGATGATGTGGCTTGGCAAAGCAGCGAGAAGACACCACCCGTCAAAGTTGCCACCTAAATGCGCACCAATTAAGATACGTTATATCAATCTCATTCAGTCTCTCACCGCATGAACCAAGACCCTGTATTTTCGACCAGCGAGATTCTCGATCGCGCAGAAAACTACTGCAAAAGTCGCGGCACACGACTGACAGACAAACGAAAGAAAGTACTGAAGGGCCTCGTGGATTCAAAGAAAGCCATGTCCGCCTATGAACTGGCAGATTACTGCCGAGACGAACTCGACTTTCAGCTTCCACCCATGTCGGTCTACCGAATTCTGGATTTTCTCGAGAGTGAACATCTGGTCCATCGACTGGATCTCGCGAAAAAATACGTTGCTTGCTCACACATCACCTGCGATCACCAGCATGAACAGCCACAATTTTTGATCTGCAAAGGCTGTTATCGCGTGAGAGAAATCAGTATAAAACGCGGTTTGATGAACTCACTGAACGAATCAGTGGCAAAAGTTGGATTCAGTCTCGCCAGCCAACAGCTGGAATTTGACTGTCTATGCGGGGACTGCAGTGGATAAGCTTGGAATTGGAACGTTACTTGATAAAACAGCGATTGGTCTGTCTGCGCTGTGCGCGATTCACTGCCTCGCTCTGCCGCTCGCCCTTGCACTTCTCCCCTCTATTGCATTACTTCCCGTGGCAGATGAAAGCTTCCACAAATTGCTGATCTGGCTTGTACTGCCAACCAGCGTCATTGCACTCACACTCGGTTGCCGTCGACACGAACAACTTCAGGTGCTGGCCTGGGGGTTGTCGGGTCTTGGTGTACTGGTATTCGCTGCGTTCTGGGGTCATGACCTTCTTGGCGAAAACCTTGAGCGTTGGGTGACGGTATTTGGCGCTTCACTCGTTGCCATGGGGCACGTTCTGAACTACCGACATTGCCAGATCGCTGAATGCCAACATGACTGACCGCCTGGAAGGCATCCCGACAAACATCATTTCCGGATTTCTCGGTGCTGGAAAGTCAACAGCCATCCTGAACCTGCTAAAGGCTAAACCTGAATCAGAACGCTGGGCCATCCTTGTCAACGAATTCGGTGAAGTCGGCATCGATGGAGGTCTGCTTACTGCTGGTGGCGACGGCAACGTTTTCATTCGAGAAGTCCCCGGGGGCTGTATGTGCTGCACAGCCGGCCTGCCCATGCAGATGGCGATGAATATGTTGCTGGCTCGCGCCAAACCGGATCGGCTCATCATTGAACCCACGGGCCTGGGTCATCCCTTTGAAGTCGTTAACGTGCTCTCAACCGAGCACTATAAAGACGTGCTCGATATACGCGCAACCGTGACATTAGTCGACGCTCGGAAGATCGCTGACGAGCGATACATTAATCACCAGACTTTTAACGAACAGCTGGAAATCGCTGACGTTATCGTCGCCAGCAAATCTGACCTTTATGCGGATGGCGACTTCGAAAAGCTGGAGGCTTACCTCAACAGCAAAGGCTGGCTCCAGGAAAGAACCCTGACTCAATCTTCTGGCGAAGGCCTCTCATCGCCGCTACTGGAACAAGAAGCAAAGACCTGGCGATTTAAAGATGCAACTGGCGAAGGCGCAAAAGTGGGCAGCTTCCCCATAGAAGAACCTGCCATGGCATTCCCTCCCGAAGGCTTTGTCAGACTCAGCAATCAGGGAGAGGGCTTCATATCTCACGGCTGGATATTCGAGCCTTCACTCATCTTCGACAGAAAAGCGGTTTATCAATCACTTTCCCAAACAAAAGCTGAACGAATCAAAGCTCTGGTGCGCACCAACGAGGGTAGCGTGGGGTACAATTTTGCCGGCGATGCGCCGTCAGAATTGGCATTAGAGTCACTGGAAGACAGCCGAATCGAGGTCATCGCGACTGAAAGTTTTGATGTCGAGAAGTTAGAGCAGGAATTGCTAAAGGCAGCAGGAAAAGACTAAGTCATGGCCACCAACGAATCTCCGGTTCTCCAGATTGCGAATCTGGAATTTCACTACGATCAACCTCTGCTCAGTATCAATAACTTCGAAGTTTCGAGCGGTGAATGTGTCGGCGTACTTGGCCCGTCAGGCTGCGGTAAAACCACTTTCATGCACCTGATCGCCGGATTGCTGAAACCTGACCAGGGACAGGTACTGATCAACGGTACCGACATCACTCAACTGGGCGAGGGCCAAATCGACCGAATAAGAGGCCAACACATTGGCATCGTCTTTCAGCGTCTCCATTTGGTTCCTGCGATGGGTGTAATCGACAACCTGCTTCTCGCGCAGCGACTGGCACGGGCACCCATAGACAGAGAATACGCGCTTGGTCTGTTGGCGCAGCTCGGCATTGCGGATCTGGCAAACCAGAAACCTCATCAGCTCAGCCAGGGTCAGGCACAGCGCGCGGCGATCGCACGATCTGTCGCGCACCGCCCAACCCTCCTGGTTGCTGACGAACCTACCTCTGCACTAGACGATGACAATGCTGAGGATGCGATGAAGATGCTGCGTGAGCTAACCGTTAATACCAACGCAGCGCTCATCGTGGTGACGCACGACGAGCGGGTTCGCAATCGAGTAGACCGAGTATTTAGCCTGGAGGGTGCCGCATGAGTCTGTTTCGACTGGCACTCGCTAATCTGAGGGCATCCCCTCTTTCATCCGCAGTCAACATACTTTTACTCGCGTTAGGCACCGCGAGCATTGCCATTCTTTTACTGGCAAGTGCCCAGCTATCAAATACACTGACAAAGAATGCTGCAGGCATCGATCTTGTTATCGGCGCGAAGGGAAGTCCACTGCAACTCGTGCTCTCCGGCGTTTATCATGCCGATGTACCACCGGGAAACATACCAGCGTCAGAGGTTGAACGTTGGCAGGAGCACCCTTCGGTCGGTAACGCGATCCCTCTCTCTCTCGGTGACAGCTTTCGAGGCTATCGCATCGTGGGAACAGTGACTGAGTTTGCGGCCCTTTACGATGGCGAGGTACAAGAAGGCAGCTACTGGGATCATCCCTTTGAAGCGGTGATCGGATCACGTGTTGCACAGACCAGCGCTCTCAGTGTCGGGGATACCTTTGCCGGTGTGCACGGACTCGCTGAAAACGGAGACACCCACGACGATTCGACCTACACCGTGGTTGGTACTTTTGCTCCTACAGATTCAGTGCTGGACAGTCTGATTGTCACCTCTACCGAAAGTGTCTGGCTGATGCACGCCAGCCATGTTCACGATGAGCACGAACATGATGCGCATGAAGAAGCGCACGGAAACGAAGCTGGTGAAGAAGAACACGCTCATGACGAACATGAAGAGGAGCATGATCACGACGCACATGATCATAACGAGCACGAACAGGATGCGCATGAAGAGGAACATGATCATGACGAACACGAACACGATCACGACGCACATGCTCATGAGGAGCAGGAACACGCTCCCGATGCAAACGATCATGACGAGCACAAACACGAAGCACCCAATCATGAAGAGCATGGCGACGAAATCACCCTACTTCTGGTTCAGCTGTCCTCACCGCTGGCTGCTCTGACACTGCCGCGGGAAATTAACGCCGAGACAGGCTTGCAGGCCGCATCACCCGCTTTTGAAATCACACGATTACTTCAGATCGTGGGTATCGGTCTGAACTGGCTGAATGCCTTTGCCGTTGTTCTGGTCGTCAGTGCTGCCCTTTCCATTTTCGCAGCGCTTTATGCCTCTCTGAGCGCACGGCGCCACGATCTCGCAGTCCTACGATGTCTGGGCGCCACAAGAGGTGAATTATTCTATCTACTCTTTATCGAGGGGATGTTACTCACTATCGCCGGTATAATCTTCGGGCTACTTCTGGCGCATGGCGGTATCGAGCTTCTGGGCCAGTGGCTCGGTGACGGTCAGGGCATCGTCATCAGCGGATGGACATGGGCCAGCGGCGAATTTGCTTTAGTCGGCGGACTCCTGCTTACTGGCTCGGTCACAGCTATGATTCCAGCGTGGCAGGCTTACAGTACAGACGTGGCTCGCACGCTGAGCGCACCCTAAGGATGCCAACATGAAACAAACTCTGCCGATCGTTATTACGATCGTCGTTCTGATGACGTCATCAATTGTATTCAGTCAGCCTGACGATCTGGACATTCCGGTTTCCGCCAACAACCAAGACACCTATCGATTCGAGATTCTTTCCGATTCGGGTTACACCGATGAACGGGGCAGAAGTATTATTGATGTGATTGAGGGCTACCAGGTCAACCTGGCTCTGTCTGTCGACAACGAAGAGGGCCGTCCAGTCATCGGCTTACAACCCGATTTTAACCTTGAAGGTACCAGCGCTGTGATTCCTCCGGGCCAATCAACCGCGCTTTCCAGCACCGATGAAAGCGGCATCGTGGAATTTAGTGTCACGGCGGGCCTGCAGGGTATGGATAAGCTGACGGTTTCGTTCGGAGAAAACGAAGCGACGGTTTATTTCAACGTCATCAGTCTGGCCATCAACGATTTTCCAACAGCACAAACGCTGGAATCAGGCCTCAACTGGTCAGAACTGATGCAGACGAAGCTGGATTTCGTCGACGGCAACGTCGAAATCACCTTTCCGGAAATCGTTAAACAACAAAACGGCGAAGTTGTTCGCGTCTCAGGCTTTATGATGCCCCTGGACCCGGATTCTATTCAGCGGCATTTCTTATTGACCTCAAGCCCACCCCACTGTTTCTTCCATATCCCGGGTGGACCAGCAGGTGTGATTGAGGTGTTTTCTGAAGAAGGCGTCGAGGCCTCATGGGCCCCTGTGATTCTGGAAGGTGAATTCGAACTCATTGATGCCGCCACAACCGGCGTTATCTACCAGATGAAACAGGCTCGAGTCGTAGATCCGGAGGACGCCCTTTAACAGATCTTCCAATACGCGTCCTATTATTCCTTCACACCAATCAAAGAAGTAATCCGCCACATGTTCGATCCAGATGACCTTTCTTCAAATCCCAGAGTAAACTCGAACACACCACTGATCGGTGATCTGATTGAATCCCGGCTGAGCCGAAGAGCGGTATTGAGCGGCATGCTCTCCGCAGCCGGCATGCTGGCCGCCAGCCGCCTTTCATTTGCAGCAGATAAGCGTCAAAACCGTTTCACCTTCCAGGAAATCAGCCGCGGTAGTGACGAAACTCATCACGTGCCGCAGGGATACACTACAGATATCCTTTTGAAGTGGGGAGATCACCTGTTCGATGAGTCCGCCCCTGAATTTGATCCTTTTAACCAAACAGAAGCAGAGCAACTCAAGCGCTTCGGCTACAACAACGATTACATTGGCTTTGTCCAGTTGGATAAAAATCGGGGACTGCTCTGCGTAAACCATGAGTACACCAGCACACCATTGATGTTCTCGGGGATACAAGACGGATTCCCCAAGACCATCAGATTGGAACATGTCATGGTGGAACTGGCGGCCTTGGGGGGGTCGGTCGTTGAACTAAAACGTGACGGTGACCGGTGGAAACCGGCGATCGGCTCTCACTACAACCGAAGAATCACTGCACACAAAACACCGATGCAGATCACTGGACCTGCGGCCGGACATGAGCGTCTGAAAACGTCAGCTGACCCAAGCGGCACGATTGCATCCGGGACCTTTAACAACTGTGCCGGTGGCATCACGCCCTGGGGCACCTGGCTCATGGCGGAAGAAAACTTCAATTTGCATTTCCTCGGCCAGCTACCCGAAGAGCACATGGAGGCCGCCTCACACAAAAGATACGGCCTGGACCATACGCGGTTTGCCTGGGGCGCATTCGTTGATCGATACAATGTAGAAAAGGAACCGCGGGAGCCAAACCGTTTCGGTTGGATCGTCGAAGTCGACCCTAAAGACCCAACATCCACACCAAAAAAGCGAACCGCCCTCGGACGATTCAAACACGAGGGTGCGGAAACCGTGATGGCGCCAGACGGGCGGGTCGTGCTTTACATGGGGGACGATCAACGTTTCGACTACGTCTACAAATTTGTCACGAAGCACGCCTATATCGCAGACAAGCCTGATCCCGATCTATTGGATGAAGGCACACTCTATGTCGCGAAGTTCGGTGAAGACGGTTATGTCGACTGGCTGCCTGTTCAACATGGGCATGGTCCTCTTATCAAAGACAACGGTTTCGACTCACAGGCAGACGTTCTCATCGAAACCCGTCGAGCCGCGGATCTTCTTGGCGCCACCCCGATGGATCGCCCGGAGGATGTTCAGCCCCACCAGGAAAGCGGACGTGCCTGGGTAATGCTGACCAACAATCACAAACGTACGGCTGGTCAGGTCAATGTCGCCAATCCAAGACCCTTTAATGCCTATGGCCACATCATAGAGATCGTCGAGCCAAACGGAGACTTTGCAGCCACCCGAAGTCGGTGGGAGATACTGGTGCAGTGCGGTAATCCCATGAATCGCCCCGTTCAAACAACCTGGAACAAGGCGACGTCAGACAACGGCTGGTTCGGCAGCCCGGATAACGGCGCCGTTGATCCCATTGGACGCTTGTGGGTCGCCACCGACGGCAATCAATACACAGGCGGCGCTGACGGACTCTGGGCGATGGAAACCGATGGTGAAAGACGCGGTACAGGCAAAGCCTTCTTCAGAGCGCCTGTTGGCGCGGAAGTTTGCGGCCCGCAGTTCACACCAGACGGTAGAACCCTGTTTCTCTCAATCCAACATCCTGGGGACGGCAAGGGCGCCACGTTCGAGGAGCCAACAAGCCGTTGGCCCGACTTTAGGAAAGATCATCCACCGCGACCGAGTGTCATCGCCATTCGTCAGGAGAACGGTAAACTCATAGGAAGCTAATCATGTTGCAGTCTCGCCTGTTGATCACCATCACAGTCCTTTGCCTATGGGCAACCAATCAAGCGACCGCCGATGCACATAAAGACGTCACATTAATGGCGCTGAATGTGCAAAACCTCTTCGATAACATCGATGATCCAAATAAAGATGACAAAGCCTACCTGCCACTCTCTGCCAAACAAAACAAGGCGCATCAAGAGGCTTGTTCAACCATCAGCAATCCCTACTGGCGGAGCGAATGCTTGGACCTGGACTGGAGCGATGAGGCGGTCACCCACAAGATGTCTGTGCTCGCCAAGGTCATCCGACAGGTAAACGACGGCCAGGGCGCTGATGTTATTGCCCTGCAGGAAGTTGAGAACGAACACATTCTGGAACGCCTTCGTAATGAACACCTTTCAGATCTTGGATATAAAAAGTCGATTCTGATCGAAGGCAAAGATAAACGCGGTATCGACGTCGCTTTTCTGAGCAAACTACCGCTGGCAGGTGAACCGACCTTGCATCCCCTCGTCATCCAAGCCCACCGCGAACGCGCCGGTGACACGCGCGGTATTCTTGAAGCAACGTTTACACTTCCCGGTGGCGAAACACTGACCGGTTACTCCGTACACTTCCCTGCGCCTTTTCATCCCACCGAAATGAGAATCGAGGCTTACAAACACCTCCAATTGCTGCAGGAAGGGCTGCCTGAGGACAGACTTGCTTTTGCCGCTGGTGACTTCAACACGACAAGCACTGAAGATGAACGCGAACGTCTACTCGACACAATGGTTCGACCCGACTGGGTGGTCGTGCACGACGAGTGCAAAGGCTGCAGGGGCACCTACTACTACGCACGTGACGACAACTGGTCTTTCCTCGACATGATCATCGTTTCCGGATTGAATGGCGATCACACAAGCTGGCGCATCAAGCCTGGTTCAGTTGCGCTCGCCAACGCGCTCCCCGAGCAGGTCACAGCCAAAGGCACACCGGCACGATATAGATCCGAAACACGTGAAGGTGCATCCGATCATTGGCCGCTTGTCGTCACACTCGAACAAAAACACAAGCAGGACAAATAAATGGCGAACCTGACCTTCCTGAACAACACGGTCTTTGATCATGGTGCAAGCGCGCAACTCGGTGACGTGCTCGCCGCTCACGGCATCAAACGCCCATTGATGTGTACCGACCAGGGCCTTGTGAAACTCGGTATGGCGCGGGATATCGCCGGCAAGCTCAGCAACGACATCACGCTTTCCATTTTTGATGACACACCAGAAAACCCAACACAAAGCGCTGTCGAAAAAGCGGTTGAGCGATACCAAGCTGATGGTTGCGATGGGATTGTTGCGCTGGGTGGAGGCTCTTCCATGGACCTGGCAAAAGCGGTTGCGCTGGCCGTCACCCATGAGGGTGACCTGATCGACTACACCGCAGGCTTGGGTGGCGTCGAAAAAATCAGCAAGGTTGCACCACTCGTCGCGATCCCAACAACTTCCGGCACAGGCAGCGAGGTCTCCAGCGGCTCTGTCATCATCATGAATAATGGCGAGAAGCTTATTCTGATCAGCCCGCATCTTCGACCGCTCACCGCCATCTGCGATCCAGAGCTGACAACTGGATTACCGCCTTCGCTAACAGCAGCGACCGGCATGGATGCTGTGACTCATTGCATTGAAGCGCTGCTCTCACCGGAAATTAATCCACCGGCAGAAGCCGTCGGTCTCGACGGCGTCGAGCGCGCAGTACGAGATGGCAACCTGCTGAAAGCGGTCAAAGACGGAAACGATCTAAACGCTCGCTGGCACATGATGATGGCGGCGACCGAGGGCGCCATGGCGTTCAGTAAAGGTCTGGGCGCTGTGCACTCCATGAGCCACGCCTGCGGCGCAGACGAGAACCTTCGACTACACCACGGGACACTGAACGCTGTGTTCCTTCCGACCATTCTCGACTTTAATCGCGATCATGTCGGTGACAAATATGCACGTCTGAATCGAGCGATGGGCCTGAGTGAACATGCAGATCCTGCGGATCACATTCGTCAGTTAAACGCAGACCTTGGATTACCGGCCAACATAACTGAAATGGGCGTTGAAAGAGACCAGATTCGACACCTGGCTGAACATGCAGCGAAGGATGTATGCACCTTCACCAATCCTCGCCCTTGCTCTCAAAGCGAGTATGAAACACTATACGAAATTGCCCTCGGATAAACCGAGTTCACCAGAGAGGAATCGAAATGATTGAGGATCGCGCAAAACCATCGGCAGAGTTTTCTCCGGAACTCGAGGGTTCATGCGGTGATCCCACTTGCTGCCCTCCTCAAATGCCGGTAGTGCGGAACACGCCCAAAGTCGGCCGAAATGACCCATGCCCCTGCGCCAGCGGTCACAAGTACAAAAAGTGTTGCGGTAAAAACTGAGTTATCGGGTGGACGTCGAATTCGACCCGTGAGACTAAGCCCAAAGCATCGATGCGTCCAAACATTGGCCCACGGAGGTAGAGGATCCTCCCGCTCGTAACAACATTGAACTCATTCGTTGAAATCTGGACGAAACCTACCGGTTAGAACGCGAAAGGTCAGGACTTCGGACTCCCATGGCATGAACAAGACGGTCACTGGCTTCGACCAGAAAGTCCTGCGCCACTTGACGCTAAACCGCCTGACGCACCATGCACAGACCATCTTATCTCGTATCAGCAGCTTATTTTGTGTGAACTGGGTCTGATCGAACCGAGTTTTTACCGGGGCGTTGTGCCTGAAGGTGCCCAACCATTCACTGAAGCGATTGTCTCGCAATTCCGATAAGCGATATCCTTCAGGCATGACTCATTACGACGTTATTGTTATTGGCGCCGGATTTGGCGGACTGTACGCCTTACACCATTTTCGTGATGAACTGGGACTGTCTGTCAGGACTTTCGATGGCGCCAGCGGTGTTGGTGGTACCTGGTGGTACAACCGCTATCCAGGCGCAAGAGTAGATGCACCCAGCAGCCCCTTCTACGCATACACCTTCTCTCAGGAACTGGTGGATGAATGGCTATGGACAGAAACACAAACTTCCCAGGCATCCGTGCTCGCTTACCTGCAACATGTCGCGAAAAAGTTCGATCTCGAAAAAGACATCCAGTTTGACACCTGGGTCACCGACGCCAGCTACGATGATGCCTTGCATCAGTGGATCATCGAAACTGACAAAGGAGAATCTGCCTCAGCGCAGTTTCTGATCTGCGCAACCGGTGCCCTGTTTGTGGCCAACACGCCTGACTATCCAGGCATCAACGAATTTGCTGGTGCGTGTTACCACACAGGGCGATGGCCCCACGAAAAAGTAGCGTTCAAGGGCAAACGCGTCGGTGTCATTGGCACAGGCTCATCAGGTATTCAGTGCATTCCCGAGATTGCCAAAGAGGCAGATCACGTCACTGTATTTCAACGCACGCCACAATACGCGTTGCCGGCGCGCAACCGACCGATCACCAAAGAAGAAATCGGCGAATCGCGGGAAAACTGGAGCGATCTCAGGAAATCCATGCGCCACCGTGGCGGCTGGCCGTTCAAAACCATCCGGAGACGCGCCGCTGAGTATACCCTGGAAGAACGACATGCTGTGTATGAAGAACTCTGGGAACAAGGCGGTATACACCTGGCCATCAACAGTTTCGCCGGCGTCATGGCGAAAAAAGAATTGAATGATGAAGTCTCAGAGTTCGTGCGTTCAAAAATCAGGGAGACCGTTAAAGATCCGGAAACTGCACAGAAGCTGATGCCGGATTACTATTTCGGTACCAAACGTCTCATCCTCGACAACGGGTATTTTGAAACCTACAACCGCGACAATGTGTCACTGGTGGATCTGCGCGAAGATCCCATTGAGACATTCACGTCTTCAAGTGTCTGCACCAAAAGTAGCGAACACCAGATCGACATGCTGGTGCTTGCGACCGGATTCGATGCGGTGAGCGGCTCCATGCTGCAACTGAATCCAAAGGGTCGTAACGGACTCACGCTTCAGGAAAAGTGGGACGTCCACTTTGACAATTATCTTGGCACGGCCATCTCCGGGTTCCCGAATTTATTTATGATTCATGGTCCGGGTGCGCCAGGAGTTTTCTTCACCATGCCACTGGGCGGCGAACTGACGACGGCGTTTATCTCAGACTGTATACAACACGTTCGCAAAGAGAAGCTCGGCTCGATCGAAGCCAACGAAGAGGCAGAAGTTGACTGGCGCAATGAAATCAACGACATCGCCAATCATACGCTCTACCCGCAAACCAATTCCTGGTACATGGGCGCCAACATCCCAGGAAAACCAAAGCAGTTTCTGGGTCACCTGCGCGGGTCACAATACTTCGACCGACTGGAAGAAGTTGTCGAGAACAATTACCAGGGATTTACGTTGCGATAGCTCGGTGGTCGACAGACTCGAGCCGAGCCAGGATCCTGGCGATCCAGGCCTGGAGCAAGGGTAAGCCGCGATCATCACCAAGCTCCATGTCACCTTCGTAGATCGCTGGCAGAATGCGATGAAACATCAGCAGCATTCCAACCTCGTACTGTTTCCTTAGTTCAGGGCGATCCAAGGCGACACCCTGCTCTACCAGTGACTGATGATAGAGGTCGATCAGTTCATTCACTTCTGCTTCAGATGCCTCCACCGGCAGGGTCGCACTGATGAAATAGGAAAGATCTGCAGCACCAGGTCCCCTGAGCAACGTTTGCCAGTCAAACAACACCACTTCATTGGTGTCGTCATCGAAACCCATATTGTCGAGGCGCACATCGCCATGCAGAAGCGTCGCGGGGCCTTCGTCAAATCGCTCAGTTAGATTGATGCCTTCTGACTTTAACCAGGCCAGCATATCTCGCTGTTTGTCACTCAGAGACACACCTTCATGTTTCAGGTATCGCTGCACTGAACTCAGATAGCGCATCTGCATGATGCGACTGGTGACCGAGTAAGGCGCGATCCAGCTCATGCCAGCGAGCTCTTCGCTGCCCCAATACTGTCCATGAAGACGACCCATGGTGGAGACAATGTTGCGAATATCTTCTGGGGAACAACCCTCCGCCTGGTCCCCGAGACGATAACCGCTCAAATCTTCAATGAAGAGTGCGTACTTTCTTGGATGGCCGGATACAAACCAACTGGCAAGGGCCATAATGCCGCGGATAATCCAGAGCGGTAGTCGGTTCATGCCGTAAAGCCGCTCCAGGATGACATCGGGGTCATCCGCTTCGTCTAATGCGCTGCAATAATGCTTCGGTGTTCGGATGTTCAGGACCGGCTGCAGATCCCGATAGAACCGAATCTCTTTTTCGTAAAGCCCCATGGTCTGGCCGAGAATGCGATTTTTAGTGGCCGTCGGTATCTTCAACACCAGACTTGCCGGCGGAGACTCAACTTCAGAGAGATTGGCGTAACTGGGTAGCACAATCACCACCTCGCCGTTAAAACCCACCTGCGCCCCAATTCGTTGTAACTCGATGACCTCCACCGTGCCGTCTTCAAGAACACCCGCAACTTTAAGGGCCCTTGATAGCCAGTCAGCGGTGAGCTCATCGACACTGAACGGCACGTCTTCCTGAACGATCATCGTCATCGCAGATCAGGAACCTACATCGTTTTTCTGAAACGTCTGCCACAAGCGAGCAGACGTAACGTTGACCGCCAGTCTCTCTATCGTGTGGACACTCCCGGCCATATGCTGAGACTTCATCTCGACGCCGACGAAACACTCATCCACGGAGGCGTCTAAAAACACCAAAAGCAGGACGAACGCCAGAAACTTATACATTAAGATCACTCAGTTTGATTCAGAGCCACTGAGTTTAACCGTATAATCTGGCTCAGAACAAAAGGAGAGCAGTTTGAAACTCATCAGCGAAGAGATCCTGATCGACTCAGGCCAAAGCGAACCGACTCACGACGCCGTATATCCGAGGTTCGAAGAATTCGACTTTGCAAACCCTTCCGCATGGACCAAGGGGCACCCTTTCGAGCTTTACAAGAAGATGCGAGAGGAATCACCTGTCATGTGGACAGGGATGCGCAAAGAGCTTTCCGGTTTCTGGTCCGTCACGCGTTACGACGACATTAAAGCAATCGAGCTTGAACACTCTACCTTTTCCTCTCAGCGCGGTAGCATCAACATGGCTGTGGCGCCTCGCAAATACTGGAAACCCGAAAAGCTGGTCCCTGCAGCATACAACTCACTGATCAACATGGATGAACCCCTGCATCGCGAGATGCGCATGCAGCAAAGTGAGTTCTTCTTCCCACGCTACGTTGAAACCCTGAGAGAAAAAGTTGGGCTTAAGATAGACGCCCTCCTGGATAACCTCGAAGAAAAAGGTCCTGAGGTCGACTTCGCGAAACTGTTCTCTGAGGATCTGCCGCTCTTTACGCTTTGTGAAATGCTGGGTATTGACGAAGAGGATCGTCCGAAGATCAAAGTATGGATGCATCATCTGGAATTGGCTGCTCAGTTTCTCTCCAATCCATGGCAAACCTTTTTCTCAGAACCCCTGTTCCCGTTTCGCTTTAACGGCGTCGTGACGGATATGTTCGAATATGGCGAAAAAGTCATGGCCGACCGGCGTGCCAATCCGCGTGAAGATCTGCTCAGCATTATTGCCGGTTCCACCATGGGCAACGAACTGATGCCCCAAGAATTTCTGGATGGTTCATGGCTGTTGATTATCTTTGCCGGCAACGACACTTCCAGGAACTCACTGTCCGGCACGATCAGATTGATGACCGAGTTTCCGGATCAACGAGCCATGGTGCTTGATGACCCAAGCCTGATCCCCCAGATGTCGGAAGAGGCACTCAGGATGGTGTCACCGGTGATGCACATGCGTCGCACGGCAACGGAAGATACCGAAATCAACGGACAGAAGATCGCCAAAAATGAAAAAGTCATTCTTTGGTATGGCGCCGCAAATCGGGATCCAAACGTCTTCCCTGACCCGAACACATTCAACATGCATCGTGACAATGTTCACAAGCATCTCGCATTTGGCCACGGCGTTCACAAATGCCTGGGATCAAGAATTGCTCAGATGCAGTTGCGGATGGCCTTCGAAAGAATTTTTGACCGCTTCCCGAACATACACTGGACGGGAAAACAGAAGATCTCACCAAATCCGCTGGTTCACGCGATCTCGAGTTTGAAGGTGAACCTATACGGACCGAACGGCAAGCGGCCTGTACAGGTAGCCGCAGCTTAAGACTCGCGCATGTTAACTGGACCTGAAAGCTGTCCGTGTGGCTCGGGCAGCTCTCTGAGGATCTGCTGCCTGCCTGTCATCAGCACGCGTGCTGCAGTCACTGCGGAACAACTCATGCGATCACGCTATACGGCTTACGTGTTACAAGACGGTGACTACCTGAAGGATACCTGGGCACCAGAACATCGCCCGAGCCAACTCACATTCAATCAGAATCAGAACTGGTTAGGTCTCAAGATCAAGGGGACAAGATCCGGCGGTCAAAATGATGACACGGGTATCGTCGAGTTTGTCGCGCGGTATAAAATTGATGGCAGAGGACACCGGCTTCACGAAATTAGCCAGTTTCGCAGGGACAACGGAAAGTGGATTTACGTAGCCGGCGAGCTAAAGACCTGACGAACGCTTGCGTGGCAATCACCGTAACCGCCCGGCCCTATTTACGCTCTCTTTCTTTCGCCAGTCCTGAAACACTCTTGTTGCTGATCTGTCTGCCAGGCTGAGACACCAGCGATAAAAATGAACGTGTTGTTTCTCGGCCCCTGGTTCTCATCGATAGGGGACAGCGTAACTTAAGGCCTAGGATTGTTATAGAAGACTGAATTTACCCTGGATTGGTATCGAAGCAAAAACGGGTTCATGGTGCGCTGCGGCCAGTTTGTGAAAAGAAGGCTCACAACCACACGGCGTTCGTCTTCCCGCATCGGTCGAACACGATGGCGAACATGATCACCGCGAAACAGGACCAGAGAATTCTCGATACCTGCTTTCGGTAACGTGACAGGCTCTTCGCCAGGTGCCAGTTCAAGCTTCGCTTGTGTTTCCGATGTCTCTTCAAGCAGCACAAGGATACCCGCCCATCTTTGGCCGAGATAGATGCTGCCATCCACATGCCAGTCAATGCCATCGCCAGCACCTTCATAGAGCAAAAGGCTTAGGCGGTTGGTATCTGCAACAGGCACATATTGAAGATCATTTATGCCTGTTGCCCGGCGCACTTTTATCAGGAAATCGTCTGACATCAGGTAATCCAACCAAATGCTCTGGGAGCCTGCCCGAAGTTCATGACCGCCAATAGCGGCACCCTGGCGCCACTCGGTGTGGGATCTCACCCAATTCGCATTCAACACTTCTAATTCCTTCAGTGCTTCCTGAAATACGGCAGGCGGCAGCGCCTCAGGAATCACAAAGTATTCCTGCGCATCGGGGCTGACGACACCCCGGCGGTTTTGTTTGTTGTGGTGGTGCAGCGCCCACTCTGCCGCAACTCTTTTTATCAGCCCTGAAATCATGTGACTAGTCTAGCAGTAACACTAAAGGTATATTGAGCGCATGCCTTACATCGAAGAACGACTTGTCCACGATGCGGACTCCCACCTCATGGAGATGACGGATTGTCTCGATCCGTACTTCGAAAAGTCACTGCTGAAGCGCTATCGCGAGCATCCCAACCTGGGTGTGAGGGTCGCTAACCGTCTCGAAACGGAAGAAGCGGAAAAGCGACAGCAGGACGAGGCCTTTCGCTCCGGTGCCGGCGAAAATATCATGTTACGCAAGAACTATGATGCCCAGGGGGCCTTCCTTCAGGCAGATAGACCTGCCGCAGTTGATCACCTTGGCGTGGCCAGCCAGTTGGTGTTCACCACATTCTGCCTGGGTAACTTTGGTTTCGATCAGTCCAACGACATGGCGCTCTGTTATGGCGCGGCCGATGCACACAACCGAATGATGACGGACTTCTGTCGTATTGATAAAAGGCTTCTGGCCACCGCTTACGTGCCGCTTGAAGACTTTGATCGTGCGGAGGCAACGGCAAAAACGGCCATCGAAATGGGTGCTAAAGCCTTGATGGTGCCATCCTGGTGTCCTCAGAATCACGCGCCCTCCCACATTGGACTACTCCCGGTTTGGGCGATGGCGGAAGAGGCTGGGCTACCGATTCTGTTTCACGTGGGCGGCGAGGAGAAACTCAACCTCACATACAAGGAAAACGGATTACCGCCAGTTAAAGACTTTCACGGTGGCGATGCCAACTTCACCTCCATCAGCTACTTCCCGATATCCACCTCCGTACAGCAGACGCTGGCCACATTGATTATTGACGGGATCTTCGACAAGTTTCCCAATCTGAAATGGGGCGCCATTGAACTCGGTGCATCCTGGCTGCCAGGCTGGTTACGCAATATGGACTCCGCGGCAAATGCCTTCGTCAGAAACGAAGAGCGACTACAAAAACTGTCCGCAAAACCTTCTGAGATTGCGCGCAGACAACTCAGGGTCACACCCTACCCTCACGAAGACGCTGGATGGATCATCCGCAATTCGTTCGACGAGATGTGCCTCTTTTCCACCGACTACCCGCATGTCGAAGGCGGGCGTAACCCAATGAAACGTTTTGGCGAAACACTCGAAGGTATGTCCAACTCAACGCTTGAACATTTCTACGCCGACAACTTTATCGACATGATGGGTGAAGGACTGGCACCGGAGCTTAGACGACCAACTCAACTTTCATAGATCTGGTGACGACGCCGGACTATTCCTCGATAATGGCAACTGCTCGTGTCCAGCCCGCGGACGCTGCACGAATCTTGTGTGGAAAACAGGAAATCATGAATCCATGTGGCGGCAGGGCTTCCAGGTTATGCATTTTCTCGATGTGACAGTAACCAATTTCTCGCCCGGCTTTATGGCCTTCCCAGATGAGGCCGGCGTCACCGGTTTCCTCGTAACGCCCTCTGGTGTATTCAAATGGCGCATCCCAGCTCCAGCCATCAATGCCCGTGACGCGAACACCACGTTCCAGCAAATAGATGGTCGCATCATGGCCCATGCCGCAGCCATAAGAGACATAATCATTCTGGCCATAACGCTGACCTGCAGCGGTATTTACTACAACGATATCAAGAGGTTTCAGTTCGTATTCGATGCGCGCAAGTTCCGCATCAACATCTTCCGCCGTCACAACATAACCATTCGGTTTGTCACGAAAGTCCAGCTTTACGCCGTCGTTGAAACACCACTCAAGCGGCACCTCGTCGATTGTAATAGCGCGCTCGCCGCCGTTCATGGTTGACGCAAAGTGATAAGGCGCGTCCAGGTGTGTACCGTTGTGTGTGCTGAGCTTGACGGTTTCTACCGCCCAGCCTTCAGAGTCAGGAAGCTCTTCGGCAGTTAATCCGGGGAAGCTGGCAATCATACCTTTAACGCCAACTTCATGATCGATGTAGGTGATCTCGGGCTGCATGCCAGGAGGATCAGAGATGACTTCCGTTTCGAGATAAATCGAGAGATCAATAAACTTCCTGCCCATGGATTGTTACCGAGATGGCTCTAGCTGGATTGTAACTGAATCAGCCTGCGTGTGAATTCAGTGCCCTGCTCCAGTTGCTCGATCGAAATATACTCGTCCGGCTGGTGGGCCTGATCAATGGAGCCGGGGCCACACATAGCCACCGAAAATCCGGCTTTCTGAAACTGACCGGACTCGGCTGCATAGGGCGCAACGACCGTGGTGTTCTGACCCGAAAGTTGTTTGGCCAGCTGAACTGCTTCGCCATTTTCTGGTGAATCAAAACCAGGTACGTTCGCATGTATCTCGATCTCAATACCGGTATCCGAGCTCACCGCATGCATTTCTGGTTCGACAACATCCCGCACGAAGTCTTCGTACTCCCTAAAGTAGGTCATGGCATCTTCATGAGGCAGAGTTCGTATGTCAGTGACAAAGTCGCAGTGCCTCGCGGTGATGTTTAACGCAGTGCCCCCATGAATCACACCGCAATGCAGTGTTGAGTAAGGCGGCTCAAAAGCACTCAGAGGGTCTGCATTCGCCGCGTTTGCCCGCTGTTTTTCACTCAACCAGTTAATCAATCGACCGGCCACCATAACCGCAGGTACGCCTCGATGTTGCTGGCTCGAATGTGCCTCCCGTCCTGTAATGCGTGTATCGAAATGCAGAATACTCTTGTGGCCGGTAACCACCTGCATGCTCGTAGGCTCACCGACAAAAACAGCTCGAACACCTGGCAGCTCGTTTTTGATCGTATCGATCAGTCGTGGCGCCCCCAGACAGCCCACTTCCTCATCATAAGAAAGCGCCAGATGTATCGGTCGTTTCAGCTTTGACATTTCAGGCACCAGAGCCAGTGCGATTGCACTAAACGCCTTCATGTCACAGGTGCCGCGGCCGTACAACAAGCCGTCTTTTTCCGTCAGCTTGAAGGGATCGGTATGCCAATCCTGGTCATCAATGGGAACAACATCTGTGTGACCGGAAAGCACCACGCCCCCCGGCTCCATCGGACCAATCGTTGCATAGAGGTTGGCCTTCTGACCGCAGTCACTGCTGACCCTTTTGAAAGGTACGCCATAAGCAGCCAGGTACTCTTCGACAAAAATGATCAGATCGAGGTTGGAATCGCGGGATACGGTCGGAAAAGCAATCAGCTTTTCCAACATCTGTCTGGGGGTGTAGCGTGGTTCTTTCATGCGCAAAGCATACGGCATAAAGTCGCGAAAGTAACAACCTGCTACATCGCGTCCAGGCAAAATACCACGCGGGTTTGACCTGAGCCTGAAACCGGTGGCGAGCGATGCACTAATCCTTTACCCTGATTATTCGGGTATGCATCATCTTTTAGTATGCCGACCCAGAACTGCTCCAAGCGGGAAGGCTCACCAAAGCGGATAATCTCTTCATTCGAACCACCGTTTTCATAGGCATCCCGGTCTGCCTGCACATCGGTGAGCCATTCGGTACCAGGTCCCTGGTATGTGCAGAGCAGTCGTAGATAACGGTAGTCCACATGGAAACGACGACAATCATCTTGATCAGTCGTCAACAAGCGAAACTTAACTTCCCGGCCTTCCGTCACTGCAAAAAAGGGGGCAGCGACCCGGGACAGATCGGCCAAAAAATGAGGAAACCGCGAAGCGTCAAGCCCGCCATCGCGAAGACCCGCGCGGATATCGTTATCAAAGTCATGCGTTGAGGTCTGACAACGGACATCTCGAAGCTGTTTCGGCTGAAGTCCAGCAATTTCATCCCGGATTTCAACATTTAGGGGTCGTTGCCAGACACAAAGGTTAACCCCTGGATCAACGATCTTGCCCAACACATCCGAGCTAGTGCTTAGCAAGTGAGGTGACGGTGGGTTGACCATCTCCGGCTGAGCACTCACTCCTTCAGCTCAAGGCCAATCAGTTGTGCCGGAGTCAGGTCCAATGCAGAAGCGATTTGATTAAAGAAGTTCAGCTCAAATTCTGTAACGCGATCGTCTGCTTCAATAACTTCAGCCAAAGCTCGAGCGATACTTAAACGATTCTGCCACTTGAGCTTTTTTGATGAGGCACTAACAAAACGTTCAAGGGGTGCACGTTCAAAGATGGCAGATTGCGCAGCAACACGAATGTCCGAGACCGGAAAGTCTTCTCCGGTATGGGCCTTGAGCACATCCCTAACCATCTCTACTTCGATCTGTTTGATGTTGCTGTCTGCCGCCGTCGCGCGAGCAAGCGTCATCAAAGCAACTTCTTTGAACAATTGTGTCTGTTCTTCAGGCGAGGGTTCACCTCCACCGAAGATTTTGAGCACACCACCAAGACTAGAAATCGACATCACTACTACCTTTTAAAAACTGGATCAAATGACAAAAGTAAACGTTCACCGGCTTGATGCGGGGAACGATGCACAACACCGCGAAACCGATCATGCCAAGTGCCGCCTTTCAGGAGAGACCAGGAGCCTTTGGTAAACTGACGAATGGTGCCCCCAGATGTGAGAGGCGGCTCGCTGCTCTTTCGATTCGCCAGTAACTCCGGAACAACGTCGTTGCTCGCAATCCATTCCGTGCCGCCGCCACTTACTGTCATCAGCATCCTACACGGCACCTGGTCCACATGAAACCGAGGGCACATAGGACTACTCAACGTTGCCACACGGACGCCAACCCGATCGCAGCCAAGCAGTTCTTTGAGGATTTCGTTCGCCATGATGATTTCTTCGCTGAGCGCGGAGAGCCAGGAACCCTGAACAGCATTTTTTAGAGCATTGAATGGCGCATGAGCATCGTTTGCCGCTTGTTCCCAGTGTATATCAAGGACCTTTCGTGAGGTAAACAAGCTGTCTGCAAGGGCATCGAGCGCAGAGGACCTGGGTCGCTCAATACTAACAAGCTCCACGTCATCGTCGTATATCGCGCTGAAGTCCACGACGTGATCACTCAAAAGGTGGCGCATCATAAGATCTGTCCCTGCATCCAAAATGATATGTTATATCATAGCAGGGCGGGAGAACGCCACCCTCGGGTGGATGGCTGTTGAAGCGCCTATGGCTTTCTGAACACCAGCGTCATGCGGTCCGATTCACCAATTGCCTGAGCGTTCGCATCATCCTTGTTAGAGGGCAACAGACGCCAGACGTTCTCGCCGGTCACTGGCTGATCTTTTCGATTGGCATTCACTTCGGAGGCCTTATCGAGCACAAAACCTGCATCTTTGAACGCTTCAATGACCCGGCTCTGCTTTAGGTAGCCATGGTCACCCTTGGCCCAGACATCGTCCGAATCCTCAGGAGCACGGTGTTGCACAACACCCACAATGCCACCGGACTTCAGAACTCGATAGGCATCGGCCGCCGTCATATCAAGATACTTGGGATCGTAGCGGTTTACATGATGCAGGGCACGAATCAAAAGCCAGGCGTCGGCTGTTCCGTCTAAAGACTCCGGTAAACCAGGAAAGAAATAGGCGTCTGTCGCAGGATTATCTTTGCCGCTGCCATAACCTTTCGCTTCTTCCTGCCAATCATTCAACCAAGACTGCGACGCTTCCCAGCGCTTATCGCCATCGGCCGGGAATCTGTTGTCGAAAAACCATTTCCCATATCTAACGCCGATGTAAGTGCCCTCTTCGCCAATCATCGGCGCAAGAATGTCTCCATACCAACTTCCCGGTAGCGCATCGATCACCGTCATACCTTCTTCGATGCCAAAGAGATGCATCGTCTCTTCCGGGTGACGGTACTGGTCCCGTGTTTTGGCTTCATCACCTCGTGCGTCCAGGATAGCTTTAAGGCGAGCATCATGATCAGCCGAAGTCACTGATCCGATCAAGAGTATGGCGGTGAAAAGAACCGTTTGAAAAATTGGTTTAACCATGCGGCGTTCCCTGGCGTTAATCTAAGTTTCGAAAACGCCATAGTTTGACACCGGATATGCGTTCAAAACAACGCCAGACGGGCAAATGTGCCATGATACAAACAAAAACTAAGGGGAAAGCATGCGCTGGATCTGGATCGCAGGAAGCATTGTCGTTATCGGTGCAGGTATTGCCTGGTGGCAGTACCAGTCATTCATTCATGCGCCTCTAAGACCCTCTGGCCCAGAGGCGCAGGCCGAGCTTCAGGCCGAGATCGAATCGCAAGACGAATCCGCCTTCGAACAACCCGACCAGATCCCATTTGTTGCGCGCAAAACGAACCCCACTCGCAACGTCTACTTCGGCGATCTGCACATTCACACCAGCGTCTCCTTCGACTCTTATCTGTTCGGTAACCGGCTGGACCCAGATACGGCTTACCGTATCGCAAAGGGTGAGAAGGCAGAAATCACCCCTGGAGAGCCCGTCGAATTAACGACACCACTCGACTTCGCCGCGCTGACAGACCATGCGGAAGGGTTTGGACTCCACGTTGCCTGTGGAACCCTTGAACAAAATGAAGCGGGAGAAAGTTTTTGCGGCTCCTTGCAGGAGCCCTCTATCGCGTTTTTTCTACAACTGAGAAACAGCGGTGAAATTCGCCCCATGAAAAGGGAGACTTCAATTTTCCAGAACGATCCTGAGGTAGCCCGCCAAAGTGCGAGAGAAACGTGGGCGAACATCAAAGAGATAGCAGACAGACACAATGAACCGGGACGGTTTACCACCTTCGCCGGCTATGAGTATTCACCGGTTCTGAAAGACACCGGCAAACATCATCGAAATATTATCTTCCGTTCTTCCGTCAGCCCGATCGACGCCGTATCAGCATACGATGCGCCTTCCGAGATCGACCTTTGGAAAGAATTGGAAGCGACCTGCCAGGGTGAATGTAAATTTTTGACCATTCCGCACAACCCCAATAGAAGCTGGGGTCTCGCCTTCGCCAGCGAAACTATCGATGGCGTTCCTTACACGAGCAACGACTGGGCGCTACGGGCACGTTCAGAACCCCTCGTGGAAATGTTTCAGATTAAAGGAAACTCAGAATGTTCCGCTGCCTTCGGCGCTGGCGATGAGGAGTGCAACTTCGAACAGTTCTTTCCACCTTGTGAAAATGATGGCGACACCCTCTGTATCAGCAGCACTTCAATGATCCGCGATGGTTTAAAGAAAGGTCTGACACTTGCGCAATCCACTGGTGTTAATCCCATGCAATTTGGAGTGATCGGCGCCACAGACACACATAACGCCAATCCCGGCGACACGGAAGAATGGGACTACAGAGGCGCTTCTGCTTTTGTTTCTTCGCCTGCTCGCAGACGTCTCGAAGGTGGTCGAGGCGGCAACCGTATTTCTGTACAAAGAAATCCAGGTGGTCTAGCTGCTGTCTGGGCCGAAGAAAACACGAGAGATGCGCTTTTCGACGCCATGAAACGCAAAGAAGTCTACGCAACCAGCGGCACGCGATTGTCACTTCGCTTTTTTGCTGGCTTTGACCTGAACGAAACGAGGGTCAGCGACGTAACGCTGGAACAGCTGTACGCCAAAGGTGTTCCCATGGGTGGTGAGTTACTGAGCGAGGATGGCACGACGCCAAACTTCTTTATTTCTGCAGCGAGAGATCCCAACAGCGCGCCCCTTGCAAAAGTTCAGGTCATCAAAGGCTGGCTTGAAGACGGTGTCGAGAAAGAAAAAGTGTTCGATGTCGCTTGCGGCAACGAAACCCGCGGCGGTGAAAACACCTGCTTAATCCCAACAGACTCAGTGAATCTCGCGGACTGCAGCTGGAATGCGGACGCCGGTGTCTCCAGCATAAGAACCTGGTGGCAGGATCCAGAATACGACGAGCGCCAGAGCGCTTTTTACTACGCCCGTGTCGTGCAAAACCCAACTTGTCGCTGGTCGACATACGATTCACTGAGGCTTGGCCTTACGCCACCTGATGACGTGCCCGCCACAGTTAAAGAAATGGCATGGTCCTCGCCTATCTGGATTAAGCCTCGGTAAGCCATGGTGAAGTCATTCGATTATATTATCGTCGGTGCGGGTTCAGCCGGTTGCGTTCTTGCAAATCGACTGACCGAAGACAAGGATACGACGGTTCTTTTGCTTGAAGCGGGGGGCAACGATCCCTTTTGGGACTGGCGCATCCACATGCCCGCTGCCCTTGCCTATCCGATGAATGGCGCAGCCTATAGCTGGAATTACCATACCGAGCCAGAACCACACTTGGGTGGCAGGATCATGCATTGCCCTCGGGGTCGGGTGCTGGGTGGATCTTCCTCCATTAATGGACAGGTTTATATCCGGGGCCACGCAAAAGACTACGACCGTTGGGCAACAGAAGATCCAGGACTCGCTCATTGGAGTTACGAACACTGTCTGCCTTATTTTAGAAAATCATCAACTCGAGAAGGTACATCTGATGCCTACCACGGGGAGTCGGGGCCCTTGTTCATCGAGCGAGGCAAAGCATCCAACCCGTTATTCGGTGCGTTCATCGAAGCAGCCCAACAGGCTGGTTATCCCTACACACCGGATATGAATGGCTTCCAGCAGGAAGGGTTCGGACCGATGGATAGAACAACGAAGGCAGGGCTGAGGCACTCTACGTCAAGGGCCTATTTGTCGCCGATTCGTCATAGACCAAATCTTACGGTTCTGACTCGTGCAAATGCGCAGCAACTGATCCTGGAAAGACGCCACGCTACCGGCGTGACGTTTAATCATCGCGGCAAACAAACAGAGGCTCGAGCCGAACGTGAGGTGATCCTGAGTGGCGGCCCTATCAACAATCCACAATTACTCATGCTGTCCGGTATTGGTCCCGCTGAACACCTTGAGGAACACAACATCCCGGTGCACAGCCATCTGCCGGGTGTTGGCCAGAACCTGCAGGACCATCTCGAGATTTACGTTCAGATGGCCTGCACTCAACCAGTTTCCCTGTACAAGTACTACAACCTTCTGGGCAAAGCATTGGTCGGCGCACAGTGGCTTTTCACCAGAACCGGTCTTGGGGTCAGCAATCATTTTGAGGCAGGCGGCTTCATCCGAAGTCGAGAAGATGTTGATCATCCAGACCTGCAATACCATTTCTTTCCCATGGCTGTGCGTTATGATGGCCAGAGCCCAAACAAGTCACATGGATTCCAGGCGCACGTCGGCCCAATGCGCTCCAAGAGCCGAGGTTGGGTGAAGTTGCGTTCGAGCAATCCATCCGACGCACCCAGAATCTGCTTCAACTACATGTCTCATGACGACGACTGGCAGGAATTTCGATCAGCGATCAAAAAAACACGCGAGATATTCGCACAGGAAGCGTTTGCCGCATACCGCGGAAAAGAACTGGCCCCAGGCGCTCAGCTGACATCAGACGAGCAGCTGGATGAATTCCTGCGTGACGCGGTGGAAAGTGCCTATCACCCGTCCTGCAGCTGCAAGATGGGAACCGATGACATGGCCGTGGTAGATGGGGAGTGCAGAGTCCATCAAATAGAGGCATTACGCATCGTGGATTCATCGATCATGCCTTCAATCGTCAGCGGAAACCTTAACGCGCCGACGATCATGATGGCCGAAAAGGCAGCAGATCTCATCAAGGGTGCCACGCCATTACCCATTGAAGTGCTTCCGGTCTGCAGCCCCTGGTCAGCGATTAATGACTGACAGGGAGATTGATCAGCACCAACGGCACCAGTCTGGCCGTTTGATCAGCCTTCGAGAGTCGGTGTGCACATCGCCTTCTTCTCGCTTGCCTCGGGTCACTGGCAGCGCGACCGACGGCTACCGGAGGACATGGACCAAGAGTTCATAAGATCGAGATGCTTCCGTTTCCCTTTGGTTTCGTTGTGGTGACTCCGCTCCGGTCTCTGTTTAGGACACATTCAGAATCCATGACAATCTCTACAAATGGCTTCCGGATGACTCATTATTATGATGTTATCGATCCAATATGTGTTAAAAATCAGGGTTTGCAACAATTCTAATGATATGAACATCCACCAAATCACGGATCTACACATTCCTGATGAGAACGTAACCGAAGAGCAGTATTTACATGTTCGTGAAAATGTTCGAAGACAACTCGACTACACGAACAAAACAAAGCCTGATCTGTTGGTGGTTTCTGGCGATCTGACAATGAACGATGCTTGTGAATCCGGATGCTTATGGTTGCGGGACCAGTTGCCGGATATCCCGGTCATTGTCATCCCGGGCAATCACGATGAGCCAGAAATGATCAAACGTTTGTTTGGCGAATGGCCCTGGAGACAGGACTATGAAGACTGCTCCATTGTCTTTCTGGATACCTCCCCAGATCTCATGTCCAAAGAAGATATGAGTAACCTTCAGGCGGCAGAGTCTGAAGCCCCATGCATACTCTTCATGCATCACCCACCGCATAGAATCGGAACAGGCTTTATGACGATAAATCAGCCCCTGCTCAATTGTGATGAGTCGGCAGCGGCCATCAGCAACTCAATTGTGGAACATGTGTTTTGCGGCCACTATCACAATGAGGCCGAAATTCTGTGCGACAAGTTCATGCTCTATCTCACACCATCGCCCGCATTTCAAATCTCTCTCAACCAAGCGCAATTCAGCATGGAATCATTCGTACCGTCTGTTCGCACAATACACGTTTGCGAGAATCAGGTCACCAGCGAACTCGTGTTCGTTTAGCGCAGTCCATCGCCAATGATTCTAATCCAGCGGGTTCTGATAGAGCGATAGTTTCTCAGTCTATGTCTATGCCCATATCTACGCTTAGCTTCTCACACGAAAGACCGTTATACCGCCTTTAGCATTAGCCATGGCGAGGGCGCGGCCATCAGGCCGCCAGCTCATTGAAGAGATGAGACTGCCAGAAAACGCAACAATCAAACCCGCAACAACGCCCCCTATCGTGAGACCAACCAGAGACAAGCCAGACAAAAGATAGGCAACTGCGGCGCCGGGCAGAATAGCATGTGCCATCGCATCGCCTGTAAGGCTCATTCACCGAAGCGTCATAAATATCCCAACGGGGACAGAGCCCATGCATAGCAGGATACTGCCAACCAACGCTCGCTGCATGGAGCCATATTCCAGGAATGGATCAATCAAAAGCGAATACATCAAATAAGACACCAGTTGGCGCGCTCATCAAAAGCTTCCGAGAGCATTCTCGCTCGAGATAAATTGGCATCCGTCAGCACAGCGTTTGTATCGCCATGGCCAATACACTCACGTGCCAAGAGCAGGGCTTTCGGACAATGCTCACGAACATACGCTAGATCGTGGGTTACCGTAACGATTGTTCGGTCGTCCCGCTGCCATTGCCTGATCACATCAGTCAGATCGTAGCGTGTTTTCGAGTCAATGGCATTAAAAGGCTCATCGAGCAAAATGAGTGGCTAATCCTGCAATATGACTCGTGCAAAGAGTGTCCGTTGCAACTGGCCACCAGACAGCGACCCGACCATCCGGTCTTCAAAGCCTTGCAACCCGACAGCGGCTAGCGCTTCTTGGCACTGTTGATGCTGAGAGGCACTGAGGGAAGCACAAAAACCCATCTTTGCCCATAGGCCAGTCGCGACCAACTCAAAAACACTGATGGGGAGGGTTTTATCGAGCTGCGCTTGTTGAGGAAGACAAGCAACCATGTTCGGTTGCGCACCTTCGATACTACCCTCGTAGTCGGAGATCACATCAGCTATGGCATTAAGTAAAGTAGATTTGCCAGCCCCGTTTGGAACAACAATCGCCCACCATTCACCTTGAGCAATGTTTGTCGTCAAATGATGAACCGCCGGATGGTACTCATACGCGATTGTTAAATTTTCGATCAAAAGGCTTATGAAACGGAATAGACCATCAGCCACATCGTCAGAACTAAAACACCTGCCAGCGACAATCGGCTTGCTAAAGACCAGTGCATAAGCGACTTGATCCGCATAGCCAAGCTATTCCCAGACGGGAAATGGATCGGCCAGAGTGGTCCAGTATTCCCTGCCACGCAACACGTCTTCTTCAGAGAGAAGACAGGCATCCAATGCTTTGGTCATCTCTTCCTGATCAAGACCCTGGCCGATAAACACAAGTTCTTGTCGCATGTCACCAAACGGTTCTTCCCAATTTTCCTTAATAGACGCCAATGACTCTGTATCCGTGGGCCAGCTTTCCTTGGGCACCGCTTTCCAGAACAGACCCGCAAAACCGAAGTGCGCGATACCGCCTGCCTGACTCCAATGCCCGGCGAAACGGGGTCGAGTCGCCAGCCAGAAGTAGCCTTTGGATCGAATTAGCTTACCGAACTGTTCAGTGTCATGAAGGAACTGGTAGAACTTCTCTGGATGAAATGGACGCCTCGCAACGTATGCAAAACTGGCAATGCCGTATTCCTCTGTTTCAGGAATATGCTCACCGCGCATTTCTTTCAACCAGCCGGGTGCCTGTTGGGCTTTATCGAAACTAAAGAGACCTGTACTCAGGACCTCATCAATATTTACTTCGCCATTAGCAATCGGCACGATCTTGGCCTGCGTGTTCAGCGTCCTGAGTATGGCCGTAAGACGTTCAATTTCTCTCGCTTCAGCCAGGTCGGTCTTACTCACCAGAATAACGTCAGCAAACTCCACCTGCTCGATCAGAAGGTCAGATACACTTCTTTCATCATCTTCACCAAGCGACTCGCCGGTTTCCTGCAGATACTTCGCTTCGTCGAAGTCCTTCAGAAAGTTGACGGCATCAACGACTGTCACCATGGTGTCAAGATCCGCTACGTCTGACAATGAGATTCCGTCCTCGTCAGCAAAAGTAAAGGTTTCGGCAACGGGTAGAGGTTCAGAAATGCCCGTTGATTCAATCACCAGGTAGTCAAAACGGCCGTCCTGCGCCAGCTTGTTGACTTCTTCCAGCAGGTCTTCACGCAACGTGCAGCAGATGCAACCGTTGCTCATCTCAACCAGTTTTTCTTCGCTGCGATTGAGGGACACCTCGCTTTGCACGGTCGCAGCATCAATATTGATTTCGCTCATGTCATTCACAATCACAGCGACTTTCTTGCCTTCGCGGTTATTCAGTATGTGACTGAGCACGGTCGTTTTGCCTGCCCCTAGAAAACCAGAGAGCACGGTAACGGGAAGTCGCTGGGCTGCTGACATGAGCATCTCCAAATAGATGAACAAAAAACGAACTTGCTATGATACAACATATCATTTTAGGAAAGCGATACGCTGCAATGGCGTTCTTTGTGGTTTATCCTTCCCAATGCCCTATCAGACGGGCTTTTTCTCTCTCACACAGGATACTGAAAACATGGCTGATGATCTTAAGACCTTCTTCGAGGAACAACTGATTCCCGAAAGACATGCCGATGAGTATACGAGAGCACTTGGCATTCAATGCGCGACCGGAGTACTTCTTATTCAGGTCGCTAAGGCAGATTCTCAGCAGGATGACATTGAGCGGGCGATGGTTGTCGCAATTCTGCAGGAAACTTTCGATCTTCTCGATGAAACGGTCGAAGACATTCTGCAACTTGCAGATGGCGCCACCGCAAAAGACGTCTCACAGCTTATCAAACTGGTAAACGATCATTATGGCTATAACGACAAAGAAAAACTGATCGAGTATCTCTGGATGGTGGCTTTTGCGGACGGTCGTCTGGATCGCTACGAAGAGCAATTCATTGTGAAGGTGGCAGAACTTTTGAATATCAGCGAAACCGACTTCAATCATGCAAAAGTGCGCGCCGAAGAAAACACCCTCTGACTCAACTCCCCGATAATTCAGTGACGCCTAATTGTAGAAACACACACAGGTCAGAGGCTAGATCTCTCTGCTCAATGAGCCTGCCATCCCCGGCCTCCAGGACGGCCACAGCTGCAAACAAACAGATCTAGCAAGTACATTATTCGACATCAACAGCCCCGGGCGGTGTGAATTGCCCCGTTTGTAATGCCGCAGTGTAGCCACCATCAACCAGGAGGTTAACACCATTGATGTACACACTAAGCTCAGAGCCCAAGGACAGCAGCGCGCGCGCCTGATCTTCTGCGGTCGCTACCCTTCCGGCGCCGGTTTCAATCGCCCAATCAATGATCTGATCGGTCATGGTTTCCCGAAAGGCAGGCAGTAATGGCGTTTCAACGGGCGAAGGACAAACGCTGTTCATCCTGAGCCCGAAACCGGTCGCTGCCTTCGCAGCACGCATCGTGTAAACCTGCACACATTCCTTCGAGAAGAAATAGCCATCAGCCACCACGTCGGTGTGATCAGCTATCCAGGATACGCCCTCATCCCAGCTATCAATCTCTAGGAACTGGTTGATCTCATTAACGTGCTCAGGCCAGCCATTTCCCGCGACAGATGCCGTATTGACGATGGCACCACCCGGTTGCATGCTCGGCATGAGACGTTGTGTCAGACGCTTTAAACCCAGAATGTTGATCCGCATCACGGTGTCAGCCGGTAACGTTGCGGCAACGCCTGCGTTGTTAAAGAGAAGACTGACCTTCGGATTACCTTCCGCGGTGAGTTCCGCTATCGCATTGTCTATGGAAAGCGGATTGCCCATATCAGTTTCGATGAAACCTTCCACATCAGCTTCGGGTTCCTTGATATCGAGAACAACGATGTCGTCTGCACCAAACCCGCGAAGCAGTTCCAGCAGGCTAGCGCCGATACCGGAATAAGCGCCGGTAATCACAATACGTTTACCGGCGAAATTCAATTGCTGCATGTCTTACGCCTACCCCCAGGCCGAGCGATAGAGTTGTTCCAGAGAGGCCGGGTCAACAGGACGCGGATTGGTGAAGTTAACGGGATCTGCAGCCGCATCCTCGACAAGAATCGGCAGCAGATCATCATCGCCACCAAGGTCTTTGATGGTCTGATCGATACCAATATCAGCTCGCAGCTGCATCGCAGCATCAATCGCGCCGGCACCGGTTGCCGGACCCGAGGGATTCAGGATCTTCGCAACTTCGATGTACTTCTCTTCTCTCTCTGGCATGTTGAATTCCATGACGGCAGGAAGCATGGTCGCGAGCGTCTGCCCGTGCGCCGCGTTCAGTCGAGCAGAGATCGCATGTCCGGTGCCATGAACCGTGCCCAGTCCAGCGACATTAAACGCAATGGCCGCTTTCGCGGATCCCAGCAACATCTGAGATCGGGCTTCGACATCGCCGCCGTCTTTGACTGCGGCACGCAGGAACCCAGCAACTTTTCGAATGGCGTCCAGGGCGATTTCATCCGAATAAACATTAGCCCCGACTGAAACAAACGCTTCGATCGCATGAGTCAGCACATCATAACCACAGGTTGCCGTGGGATAAGCGGGCAAGCCGATCGTCAGCTCCGGATCTAGCACCGCATAAGAAGGCACGATGGTCGGGTGAATGACATAAGTCTTTCGACCCAAACGCGTATTGGTGATCACGCAGGCGCCGTTAGTTTCTGATCCGGTACCCGCTGTGGTTGGCACCGCAACCACCGGTGCATTAGCAGGCTTGGGAGCGCCTGCCTGCATCTCTTCAACACGACCAGGGTTTGCTTCGAGCAGCGCGATAGATTTACCACAGTCCATGGAAGAGCCACCGCCGATGGGAACAACACACGCATCACCGAGTTCGCGAAGCTTTTCAGTGCCGGCTTCAACGTTCAGGTCGGTGGGGTTCGGTTCAACGCCGTCAAAAACTTCCACCTTCAGATTCGCGGCTTTCAACGCGTCCAGAATGGGATCCAAAACACCGCTGGCCGCCAGGTTTTTATCGGTAACAATCAGTGCCGATGTTTTACCAAGTGCCTGGATGTGGTCACTCAGTTTTTGGCCCGCACCTCGGTTAAACACAATCGTCGGAAGTGGGGGTACTACAAATTCTTCATTAGACAGCAACTTTGAATCCTCGAGTTAGTTCTCAAAAAGAAACACGTTATATCACGGAGCTCCCCACTGGCGATATACTCTCAGGCTCTGAAGTGAGGGGGACAACATGAACAGCCCAATTACGGTAGAGCCGAGCGGCCAGGCGTGCGGTGCGAGGGTCACCGGTCTGGATCTTTCAAGGCCGTTATCAGAAGATGTGATTAAAGAAGTCAGAGAAACATGGCTCGAACACCACGTTCTCGCCTTCCCAAATCAGAAGCTCAATCACGATCAGCTTGAGCAGTTCGCAAAGCAGTTTGGCGAACTGGGCGAAGACCCCTTCTTCAACCCGCTCCCCGGCAGACAATACATCGCCGCTGTGCGACGCGAAGCAGAAGATACGAATCCTATTTTTGCAGAGTACTGGCACTCTGACTGGAGCTTCATGCCCGAACCACCCTCCGGCACGATTCTCTATAGCCTCGACATCCCGCCGCAGGGCGGTGATACCCATTTCTCCAATCAGCATCTGTCCTTCGATGCGATGCCGGAGGACATGCAATCCAGGTTTGGTGGTCTGCAGGCGATCCACTCACCAGTAAAAGGCTATTCGCTGGAGGGCGCGTACGGCGACGTCACGAAAAACGGCGCCATGGATATCCGCCCTTCAGCAGAGGCGGCAACGATGAAACACACACATCCTTTAGCACCTGCGCACAACGAAACCGGACGCCAGGGTTTTTACAGCGGCATCTCATACATCATCGGATATGAAGGAATGGAAGACAAAGAAGCTTTAGATCTGACTCTGGAGCTCAACGCATGGCAATCCAAAGACGAATTTCTGTATATCCATAAATGGGAGGAGGACATGCTGATCATGTGGGACAACCGCAGTGTTGTTCATCGCGCCACTGGTGGCTATGAAGGTTATCGACGCGAACTCCACCGCGTCACGGTCTACTAGCAGACATTTTCGTATTGGCCCTGACCACAGGTCCCGGCGTGATTGATATCAATCGATTGACGCGCTGATAAAGCCGTACGCGATCACCTTGATCGCAACGATGCACACTCACCCTGGTCTAATATGACCAACTCGAAGAGATTCTCGGCAATGGCGTTGACGGTGGCACGAAGAGCTGGTGGCACGAAGAGCTGGTGGCGAAAAATCATCGGGAAAGGTCTGAAGAAACGCAAAGACCATTTGCCGCACCCACTTTTCAGCCATTCCCGGGGATACCACAGTTCCAACAGATCTCAAATGAACCAGGATTGGCTTCGTCGCATCGACCGCACTGCCAATCACCGTCTTCAGGCTGTTTAAGCGAGGCCAGAATAATTTCCCGTGCGCTCGCCACCTGAGAGGTCTCAAGGACCCATAATTCCACCCAGGTCTCTCCGGGTGCGATCTCACCACTTGCACCACCAAGAATATCGTTCCGCACTTCAGACTCAATACCCGATTGCGCGAGCAATCCAGCCATGCTGCCGACCATCATAATACTCGGATGTGAATAAACGCGTTTCATTGAAAACTGGACAAGCCGATTGTGACATTCATGACTGACTAAAGTAGCATACCAAGCCGTTTTAAGTCGGCGATCAGGCGGTGATATGAGAGAGTTCGAAAGGATGACAGTGGCTGAAGTGATTGATGCACAACGTGCATGGACCAACGCCGTGATTGATCAGGACGTGGAGGCGCTTCTCGCGCTTTACGATTTTGGCTCCCGGGAAGAGCCACTATTGTTTAAACCAACACTCACCGACGAAATCCGACTCGATGAAGAAGGCGCCCGGTCATACTTCGTTGGCGGAAACCCCAAATACCCGCATGACCACGGCTTTCTTTTCAACGCATGGAAACGCATTGAATTTCGTAGCGCTGCGGGTCCTCTCATCGACGCAGGCGGTTTGGGCTACAGAGACATGGGACAATACACCTTCTTTAAAGAAAACGGTGAGATGACTCACGCAGACTATACTTATGCGTACCATAAACTTCGGGGGAAAGTCCTGATCTCTCTACATCACTCATCGCTCACCTGGCGCCCGGAAGACGAGGGCTAGAGCAAAACTCCTAGTTGATAATTTTAGGTGACATCAACGTCGAGTTTCTCGCCGCCTCAACCTCGCGCATCACTCTCAGGAGATTCCCCGACCAGACTTTCTCGATGTCATCTTCACTGTATCCCGCATCGATCAATGCCCTGGTGATACGCGGAATAGCCGCCACATCTTCCATGCCATCAACGCCACCGCCACCATCCCAGTCGGCACCAATTCCCACATGATCTGACCCGACCAGCTCCAGCGCGTAAAACAAGTGCTCGAGGTACTTTTCAAACGAGGATCGTGGTGCGGGGAACTCCTGATTAATCGCCCCGCGAGCAAGTCGAAAAGCCTGGCGCGTCTCTTCGCTCATCGAGAAGAAGTCGGTACCAAACTCTTCACGCAATTCGGTCAAAGCCGCCTTTCGCTCAGGTGTTGGCGTTAGCTCTTCGAGATAAGTTCCATACGCATTAATGTGAATCACACCGCCTGCCTCCGCGACTTGTTTCAACAATTCATCAGGTACATTGCGGGCATGCTCGTAAACGCCATCAGGGCCACTGTGTGAAAGAATGACTGGTGTCGTTGAGATCGCCATCATGTCTCTGAGTGCTTCATCAGAGGCATGGGAAGCATCAACAATCATGCCGAGGCGGTTTGCTTCACGAACCAGCGCTTCGCCCAATGGACTTAATCCGCCGAAGGGTTCGGTTTTGTCGGTAGAACTATCCGCAAACTGATTATTGCGAAAATGTACCGGACCAATCATTCGCAACCCGCCGGTATAAAACACTTCCAGTAACGAAAGGTCTTCACCAAGCGGATAGGCATTTTCCATACTCTGGTACACCGCCACTTTGCCATCTCCATGAATTCGAGAGGCATCGTCTGCCGTGAAAGCAAGCTCCACTGAGTCGGCGTACTTGGCTGCCATCTCACGAATGGACATCTGACGCACCAGAGCCATCGTACGAGCGGATAAATAGGCGGCTTCGTCCAAGGGACCCTGAGGAGTGAAAATGACCCAAAAACCACCATCGAGACCGCCCTCAATCATACGAGGCAAATCAACCTGAATGCCGCTTTCGCCAAACGAACCGCGTTGAGAGAAGTCATAACTTTCTCGATGGAAAAACATGGGTGTGTCTAGATGACTATCCAGCGCCAACAAAGATTGATGAAAGGTATTATCTGCCGTCTCGCTGGCGCTTAAATGGCACGAGACAAACCACAGAGCGACCGCCGCAGAAATAACTATGTATTTTGTTTTCACAGAGATGACTAACGCCTTTGAGGCTATCGCTTCAAGTGCAGATTACACAGTTCAGTGACGTATCGTAACCTTCGCCTGTCATCGCGACAGATATTGACCATCCCACGTTAGATATAGGCTGCGATCTAGCCTCTATTATTCGATTCATACCAAACTGATCCAGCTTTGATATGATCCAGAGATGACTCAAATGACCAGCCGCCAGTACCAAGACATCCTCGAGACTTATGTTAATGAGGGCATGCAAAGAGCCGAGACACTCAACAACCGCGGGCCCATTCGTTTCGACGCCAACCGCAAACTGGCGCCGGATATTCTTGAGGCCTATTGGCGCACCGGTTTCTATGTTTTCGAAGGCCTGATCAACCCTGACGAAACACAGCTTCTTCGAGATGATATGGCGTCATTGCTCGACCGGGCACCGATAGACAACGGTGCCACGGTTGATCACAAGGGCAGACCCGCTTTCGGTCAGGAATTTGCTCGCAGTGTTTACTCCCTGATCCGCCCGCTTGCCGACCCATGGGGTGGCACCGACAAGCTCAACGGACGCCATCCAACTCAGATGACGCAGCCTGTCAGCGACGAAGACACACCAAACAAAGTCGTCTTCCTTATGGGCGGCATGTGCCAGATCATGGATAGCGGACTTCGCCTCTATGGTCATCCAGATCTACTCGCCATCGCTGCTTCAATCAACGGTGATGACTTTGTCCCCTACAACGATGCGATCTTCGTTAAACAACCCGGACTGGGAGGCTCTGTTTCCTGGCACCAGGATGGCGTTACCCATTGGGATTCACCAGACTGGGACGAAGGCATCCATGGCTTTAACTTCCAGGTTCAGCTCTATGACACGTCTGCGTACAGCTGTCTGTGGGTCGTTCCAGGATCACACAAGGCAGGAAAAATCGACATCGCCAAGATGATCGATGCGAACGGCTCCGAGCAGCTTCCTGAAGGTGTGCCCCTGCATGCCAAAGCTGGTGACGTCACGATTGTGAACCGCCAGGCGCTGCACTGCTCTTTCGCCAATGTATCCAAAGACCAACGTATATCATTGACCTTTGGATTTCATAGAAGGCGTTCCGTGCTGGGCGCTCATGGTTCGCTGAGCGAATCGGAAAGTGTGGTTTACGACGAAAAACGAATCGACGACCGATCTCAGGTGATTGGCGTGGCCATCGACGCCAGGTCGAAGCACTACCCTGACGAAACCTCTTACAACTATCTTCCGATGGCAGGACGCGAGCAAGAACTCAGATTCAATTTAGAAAACTGGGAAAAAATCATCAAAGACTATAATTTGAAAGATCTTTCAATCTAACCCTCGGCTTTCGCTGCCTCAAGCACCTAAGAATCGTCTTCCAACGTTAACAGCGTCGGGTAAGCCTCGACATAAATCCAGTCGTTTTCCTTCGCAGGTATGTGGCACCCGAGGCAATCTCTCCTGAATTCTGTCGAGACGTTCCCTGCGGACGCTTCTTTATAGAGCGCCCACCCCCATCCTTCGCCCCAATTGGGATTACCCGGGAACCTGTTTTTTCTGTCCTTAATCATGACAAACCACTGTTTGACGGAGTCTGTCGCGTAAGAAACACCCTTACCTGTGGTGTAGTTTCCACTTTCGGCACCCCGGAGTTCCTTTACCAGCACCGCCCCATCAGGGAATTCGCCAGTTTCTCGAAAGTGCGTCACGGTGGCTGCCTGGGTATACACATCATGAAACCCACTGGCCTCACCATCCGGGACATACCAGGAACCAAGGTGCACCATGGCCTTCCTGAAGTCATTGGGGAGTTCGATAACACCCTGGTCGTCGACAAATTTCGAAAATTCGTCTGCTTGAACATTGAGAGATGCCACGGCCATCATAAGAAGGGGCAGGAGCACCCTGCGAACAAAACAGCCCAGCATCACTGAACACTCCTCAGCACTGGATAATATTGTGTAAAGACAAAATCCTGCTTCGCAGCTGCGGCATGGCAGGCATTACATGATTCCGTAGGAAACGCGGTGGCAGTGGCTTTCAAAGCCCCGTGATCCGGCGCTGAAAAGCTGAAATACGCCCAATTGCCAGGCTCATCCGGAAAGAATGTCTTACTTTTAATCGTGGCTTCAAGGCCAATAAACTCTCCCATGAAATAACCGCTGCCACTAACGGCGGCCTTCGATCCGACGCTGACGAGTTCCTTGATCAAAATGGTGCCTTCACGAAACTCGCCGTGTTTCTTCCAATGCTTCCAACTATCTGGATCAATGTAGACATTGTGAAACTCAGGGAACGCAGCCTTACCGTTGTTCATATCATTAGGCGTGACCGGCGTACCTATATAAATCCACTCGCGATATCCCTCCGGGCGTTGCAGCTCGCCATCCTGCATTTTGAAATACTGTTTCGCTTCAACCGCTGGGCTAAAGCCCAGGAACAAAAAAATGACCGCAATCGACATCATTGACAACTTCACGCCTAACTCCCTCGTTTTAATCAATACAGATCGAAATTTAACGACGAGGGATAGCAGGGACAAATTCTCAATTTATCCATGATATATCGTAGTTTTTTCGCGACATTTAGTCTTTTCCTCTAAATCTCGCTAACCTTGAGCGGAATGTGCTGGTATTCACTCCGGCAAGTCGCGCCGCCCCATTCGGTCCATCAATCCGACCTCTGGTGACCAGCAGGAGTGTTCGGTAATAGGCACTATTAAACTGTTCCTGGGTTGGCACCATGTCGAAACGGCTCCTGATATGGGAGATACAGGATTCCACATGCGTCTGCAGCGCATCATCATAAGATTCTTTGGAAAAATGCTCGTCAAGCTCAATACAATGCAAAAGGATCGGCAAGTTTTCTTTAATAAACGAGTTATCAACGAACGCATCTGGAGACTGACTCAGAGCAAAAAACAACACTGATCTTTCATGATCAATGAACTCAACGATATTCGATTGAAGTTCTTCCTCATCAAAATCATCGAACGTCGATGGGAAATTACGAACGTCGTCAATATTTCGGCCTACAAACGACCGTTGGGATTTTAACACCCAGTTTCCAACCGTACCCTGCCGATCCATGCGACGTTTAGGGTTCTCGATCGAGCGGCCGTCTGCATACCATTGTGAGATCATCACTAATTCGTCCCGGATCAGATCTGCCCGCACAATTCCTGCACGATAAAGATCGTACTTGTCAGACAATGCTCGGCAAAACCTGTCGAAATTTACATCGATAGAAAATTCACGGGTAAGCATCCCAACTCCAGCTCGCAAAATGTCCCAGGGGATATAGGACACATAACTCATCTGCTTGTTATATGCCGAAGCATAAACCTTCTGATCCGAAAACCGTCTACCTACACGGGTCGCCTGTTGAAAAACAGATTGCACGCTTACAATCGATTACCCAATAAGGCCAGCAGGTGTCTATGGCGATTGCCGTATCATTCAACACCTAGGTTCCATCAGTCAGACCATTGAAGCGCGACGATCGATTCAGAACATTAAGTCCCCTGAAAAGTAAAAACTATAACACTTCCCCGGTGCCACCAACTCGCGGGTCATGCCAACGGGTTTGACCGACGTGCAAGCTCGTTAGGCTGGCGGGTCCTTCGGAGAGCTTGCATCGCGTCGAGCGGGTGGCTCACAGGTTCATTGCTTCGTTAACCCGTTTATCAGTGAGCAATGACGGTATGAAGCGAGGTTGCAGAGCCGTCGACTGATTTACCGTACAAGCGCCAGGCACCCTAAAGCGACCGGACCAACCACCCTACTGATCTGTCGTGTTGCATCCAATTTACGATGCGCGGGTTCGAAACGCTTCATCTAAACGGCTGTGTTGAAGCAGGAAAAGAACCTGAACCTGAACATGCCTGCCGCTTGCTGAGCGTTCCTAGTATTCAGGAAGCTGTCATGTAGTACTTTTTTAGACGTTGGGTAATATGCCAATTCAATTTCGAACCTTTTGCGACGAACAGCACCTCGCCGGGGCCGAAAGTTTCTTCGATGCCATCTGCGTTGGTCACAATCAACGATCCCGATATGATTGTCATCATCTCATTCACTGGATAGTGGTCGATGTCGACTCTGCAAGGCGGACATTCCCAAACCCCACTCGCAACCGAACCGTCATCCGCTTCATAGAAGCTCTGAGTCGTCTCATCACTTTGTTCCGAGGTGAAACAGGCATTTGGTATCAGTTTTGACGGCTGCTTTTCTTCCGTTCCATTCGAAGAGACCTTAAAAGTATTTCGTGTCATGTCTTGCTCATTTACCCATTAAATCTATGATTCAAGTTGCTCCACGACGGCTCTGTGCGCTGCGTCAAACGCGGCGTTCATTAGCGGCGTGGCTTCAGAGTCGGTGTTGGCAATAGAGATGCGTCCAAACTGTTGCCTGCCCACTTCATGTGGTGCTTGCTCGTTTTCCCAATCCGGGTCATCAAGTTTCGTATAGGTATAGGCGTACCCATGCGGAATTCTGTTAACCGTGATCGCCTTAATGTCTTTTTCATGATCGAATCCGAACTTACCGAGCATGCGTTGCAGTTGCTCGCGGATTTGCTGCTCGTACTCTGCGAACGAGGTTGTATATATGCTGTGACGTCCCATTCGAAGGAGTTCACGCGACGTGCCTTTCACCCCATCGGCTGGTGTCGGCGAAGCCATCATGAACATGACCATTGGGTCGTCCGCGTTTCTTGGTGGCTCGTAACCGCCGGAGGTTATAGGAGGCGCCGAACTCACCCACTGAAACGAATCATAGGGGCAGAAGGTAAACGAGACACCCAGCTTCGAATAAGCCCGGCCGTCGTCTAAAAGAACGTTTGCATACACGAACGGGACCCGCACCCCGTAGCTCAATCCATCTTTCTGAGCCTCACTCATTTCCGGACAAAGGTGGGGGATGAGGTTGTTGTTACAGGCAAGGACACAACGATTCCCCGTCACGCGCAATGATTCGCCCTGAGCAACGTAGTCTACCTGCACCTCATCACCGACTTCTTTCACGCCAACCGCTGTACTATTCAGACGGATTCGAACCGGCTGATCAGGAAGATCTAATGCGCCATAGTCAAAACGTGTGACCGCAACATCCTCGAAACCTTTCATATCCGGCGCAACACCAGGAATCAACTGCTGCACCAAGAGTCGAGCAACAGAGGCATTACCATCCGGAAACATTCGGATGTCACCTGCGACATCATCAATGAGCCGGGCAGCCAGTGAATCAACAAATTGTGCGGCCCAACCCATGGCACGCAACCCTGGGCTGCCAGCCAGAATGGCTTCCAAAACTGTGTGATTCCAGCCAGAGGGCCCCTGTAAGACGAGCAGATGCGCATCTAAAATTGGGATAGTCTCCGTCGAAAGCCCCACGCGTTCCGATAAAAACTGGTTATAGCTGACGCTGTTCACATATTCCCATTTCTCAAATAGGGACAGGTCTTCCAGAAAATCCTTCTCACCGCCGAAGAAAGCGATCATTTTATCCTGCTGGTCTTCAGGTATCGGCAGCTTACGAACCGCGTTTTGATAATCGCCCCTTCCATGAAAAAACTTTAGCCAGTTTCCGCCGATCGTCAGGTATTCATCGTCAACGGGCAAGGAGAGCCCAACACTCCCATCAAGTTTTCCTCCAAGCAAATAGTCATCCGGTGTGTTCTCGCCCATTTGCGCGATAGCTTCCTCATCAATGCCAAGCGCGATTAATAGATCACCCGCTATATCGCCATAGTTTTTTGGACTATCGAGATTCTGTGCACCCCCGAGGCTAAGAAGCATCCTGCCCTTATGATGAAACTCATTGCGTTTGGCATGGCCACCAAAGTCATCGTGATTATCAAGAACGAGGATACGAGCTTCTGGACCCAGAGATTTCAGGCCATACCAGGCAGCCGCAAGGCCGCTCATGCCGCCACCCACGATAACAAGATCATAGTGCTCATTAAGTTGCTCATAGGACTGAGGTTTTTGTCCCGCCCAGGACAACGCGTGAGCAACTTCAAAAGAACCCGGGTGGCTGCCTCGCATGCCGGTCAAAACCGGCGGATAGTAATCCGCGAAAGACGTCGGACCCATGTCACGTAACAGGACTTCTGAGTTCGAGCCGGATCCACTTCCGAATGCAGGAAACAGAACACCACCCGCGCCAATGGCCATCCCGTTTAGGAGATCACGTCTCGTGATTTTGGTTTTCATTGAGTTTGGTGGCTTCTTGTTTACCTGTCATCTGACAGGTTGTAGTCTGTGGCTTTGTGTGTCAAGTGGCTCACGTGACTGATCGAAAAACCGAAATCCTGGAGGCAGCCATCGAGTTGATCGTGGACGAGGGCTATTCAAGCCTGACGATGCGCGCATTGGCACGAAACGTCGGGGTGAAGCTCGCGTCTTTGCAGTATCACTTCAGAACAACGGAGGATCTATTACGGGCCGTTGTCACTCATATCGGGGATTCCTACACCCGTTCAGTGCTTGAGCTTCAAGAGGGTAACAAACCACCGACTCTGCGAGAGCTCGTCATTTTCATATTAAAAGACGAGGCTGGCGCGGCCTTGCACAGCGACAGACTTTGGCCTCAACTCTGGGCAATGCAACAGGTGCAACCGCTCGTTTCCGAAATGGTCGAGGAAATCTATTCGAGATATCTATTTGCACTTGAAGAAAGTCTTCGACTCGCCGGCTCAGGAAAACCTCGGGCAGAATCTCTATGCTTAATGTCCATGCTGGAAGGCACAACGCTTTTTATGGGCAAAGGCAGGAGATGGGAGCAGGATGCAGACGAGGTGGCAAAGACGATACTCAATCTCATCGAGCGTAATTGGACTGCAGAAGTTGTTCAAAAAGGTAGATAGCCGCGGAAACCGCAGAAAACTAACATTCAGGAGGGAAGTTTGACGGGCAAAGATATGGCAGCACCCACCCTGAAATGGGGTCACATCAACATCAACGTGAGCAATCTGGAAGACTCCATCTCGTTTTATCAGAAGTTGGGGTTCAGCATGATTATCCCTGGCATTCCCTACCTGGGTATCGAAAGAGACTCCGGCAATTCAGTGCCTTCCGCACAGGCTGAGGCACTGGGTATTCCAGAGAACTCGACCGCGCGAGCCTGCATCATGCAACTTGATGAGGGCTTCCCCAAAATAGATCTCACAGAGTTTGCCAAAGACTCACCGCAACCTGCGGGCACGAACGACGACCTGGGCATGGCTCGGCTTTGCCTGGCCACACAAAATCTTGCAGAAGATTATGAGTCTCTGCTCAAGGCAGGGGTTGAATTTCTCTCTGCACCGACGGAAGGTGTGAAAGGTATGGCAGACATTGCCCTCTGCAAAGATCCTGATGGGACGCTTATTGAGCTCATCGAAGTCCACTTCGAGAAATGGAGAAACTAAGTAACGATGCCAAAAGTCAGTGAAACCATTCCCGGCGAATTACAGCCAAGGGTTGACGCCGCACTGGCGTGGTTCAACGCCTCTGAAAACGCTGAAAACGAGGCGTTCAAGGTCACCGGGATTGTCGACGCCGAAGATGCCCTGAGAGGCTCAGATGAACTTCGCTTGATCATGTGCGGTGGTGATCGCTGCGAACAACGATCCTTTAGAGTTGTCGGTACAAACAATGCCTGGGAAGTCGAACTCGCAGACGACGTGCTCGCGGCACAGGGCGACAAACCCCAGGCTGAACTGGATCCACCACCAGGCGTTCGCAGCAGCTGGCTCGACAAAGCACTTTCACAGCACGCATTCGTTGTCTTACTTTTCTACCGCGGTTTCTGGTGACCTCCCTGTCGCGCCGAGTTACGGGGCTATATGGATGAAGGGGTTGTCGAGAAGATTCGCGCTGCTGGCGGCGAAGTCTATGCCGTTACCAGCGAGCCGCAGCAGCTGGCTGACCAGGCACACGAACATTGGGAGTTAACATTCGACAACGTCGGTGATCCTCACCAGGAAATATCGAAGACGTGCAGTGAACGTGGGTGGCTCACGCTTTTCGCCAACAGAGGCGACCACGAATTCTTGCAGAGAGGTGCGGATTGGAAAGTCGAGCATCCCAAAGGTTTTTTCCAGCCAGGGGTACTGGCATTAACGAACAATCGTCGTGTGCTCTATCGATGGCGTTCCGTACCAACGGCGGAAAACTTGAATGGCACCACCATGAGACCTACCGCTGCGCATGTATGGGATCAAGTCGGTAGTGCGCTTCAAGCTGGTGATGATGCCGGTGATGCGTCCCATGATGACAACCCAATCATCGATGGTGAACCTCCGCCTCGGTTGCTCTTTTTCGCAGCGATTATCGCTAACGGCTGGTTTCTTAGAGCGAGGGCATTCGCTTACTCACCAGGCGTGGGTTCCGTTCCTTCACGATTTAAAGCCGCTTTCTCTCGCTGGTTCGTATTCCTGTTCTTCTGGATCATTGCCCTGGCCACCGCTCCGACAGGACTGGTGGCGATGGCTTTTACGACATGGCTTGTTTGGATCGGGCTGGATCTGAAACGCGTGCTGCAGGATATGGGTGATCAAGTAGAACTTAGATCGAATTAAGCGTTGATTGAGGACTGGCTAGCGTCCGAGTAAAGAAGACCGCCACGCTTCACGATCGCGCATCCCTCAAGTTTTTCTGATAGCTCAAGAATGCTGGCACCCTGTTCGAATTGTGCAAGCCAGGGTTCCAGGCTGGTGGGCGCTGTTGACCGCATTGCACGCTCTATGCGTTGCAACCGCCATATTTGATGGGGTACAACCATTCGGCTGGAGAGAATGTCACCAATCCGAAAAGCGACGGTTAAAGCCCCACCATCTCGTTGAAATCGCTCAAACCCAGGGGTGGCTGTAAATGACTTGCGCGGTAGGACTGCGCCGGGCTCGTGATCATCACTTGCAATAAAAGATCGGAGTGCTTCAATAGAAGCAAGCAGGTAAGGCCACATTTCTTCAAAGAAGATCTCAATAAGCGGCGTCAAAGTGGTCGGAACCTGATCATCCGCAAGCCAGTCACCTCGATCGCTGAGGACCGACTTTTCAATAAGCTCACCAGCATTGTCGAGGCCATAATATTTCTGACCATAGCGACGCGAATTCAGGCAACTTTCTGCATTGGTGCGTTCTATCCATTCGGTAACGAGTGGGTACCCTGTCCGAAGGACAAAACCCGGCACGGCATCTCGATAAAAATGTACGTACAGCGGACCGAGCAAACTGAAGTCAGCCAGGCTCGGCCGCCCACCGAGCAAATAGTCATGCTCTGAAAAATGAACCTCTAGCGCATCCAGCAGCTTCTTTACACTGGCCTGCCAGGCATCAACGGTTTCTGTTACACAACCGAGATCAACCAGCCCGCCATAGGGCCCGCGAGGAGATGACTTGTCATCATCAATACCAAACGCTTTCCGAAAAAACTGAGCGCCAGCATCTCTTCTTGCCCGCCCCGAACCTTCAGGCAGGAGAAAAGAACCCCACTGCTGTTCATTGAAAGCGCGATGGTTTGGCATTTGGCCATTCAAACTGTATTGCCATCGTTCCCAACATGCGGGCACCAGCACCCATTCATCTGCCAGCAGTTCAATCAGAAACGTCGTCAGGCGAAGCCTGGGCGTATCGAGCCCGGGCGTAACCCTTGTTTTGTTGTGTGCATTTTCGCAGAAGTCGATAATCTCGGTTGTGTCCTGCAGCCAGGTTTTGTCTGGCGCTTCAACCTGGGGCAGAGAAGGACTGCCGGATTTTTTCTGCAGAAGATTTCGGATCAAATCCGGGCTTGCCAAGATTTCTTCAAAACCAGGACCAAGATCGCCCTGATCGTATTTAAACCGAAAGTACGACCGAACCTTTGCAGAAAACATGCTGTGTTCGGCTGAAAAGAATTTATACATGGGACCTCTGAAAGCGTTGTCTTTTTGATCAACTGAAAACCCGAGACACCAGGGCTTTAACGTAGTTGCGGCTTACCGTGTCAAATCGGATAAGTACCTTGTACCAAACGGCACCATACAAAGAATCAATCACGAGATTGATATCTGCGTCAGCAGGAAATTTTCCGTCTTTTTGAGCCTGGCGAAACGAGTCGGCGATAAGTGCAATTCGAGGCGCATAGACAACTTCCTCGAGCCGTCGATACAGTTCTGGATCCCGATGGGCCTCCGCGAGGACACAGACAGCAACCTGTCTGCAATCCGTTCGCCCCAACTGCTTGCCAAAAGCATAAAGTGACCGTTCCAGATAAATCCTCAGATCTATCTTTCCATTGTAAGGTGCCAGTGGCGGCATCAGTCTCTTCTCCCAGACTTCAAGCACCAGGTCGGCACGAGAAGCCCACCAACGATAAATCGTCTGTTTGCCTACCCCTGCTTCTCTCGCCACTTTTTCAATGGAAAAATCGACGTATCCTGACGAGCCAAGCAGTTTCAGTGTCGCGTCAAGAATCGCCTGGTGGGAACGCGAGTTTCGACGCCTTGTTTCGGATTTCGGAACCAATGTTCAATCCTGGCCGTATGCTATGTCCGCGAAACTTATCGGTAGGCTAAGCGGACGGTAGCCTGTCGCGTTTCTTATTGCGTTTGCGATTGCGGCTGGACCAGCAATCAAAGCCACTTCTCCTGCCCCGGCCGGGGGAACCGCGGGCTGATCTATTACTTCCGTTTCAACACTCGGCATGTCTGCCATCCGAACGATTGGATAGTTGTCAAAGTTGGAACTCTGAATATCGTCATCTCCCACTTCCAGCCTCTCCAGCAATGCCATTCCAACACTCCAGGCCATGTTGCTTTCCATCTGGGCGCTAAGCTGGTCGGGGTTCACGGCCATTCCAACGTCTTGAGCACAGCACATGTGTTTCACCGTTATTCGCTCTTTGTCACGATCGACGTAAACATCTGCACTGACCGCCACAAAACATCGACCTTCGTAGATGCCACAGGCGAAGCCTCGCCCGTAACCCTCACCCTCCGGGACGGGGTAGCGTTTCGCCATATCCCGAACACGTTCAAGACAGACCTTCAATCGAGTCAGTTCACCCCTCATTTGAGAAATTTTGTATTCAACGGGATCTTCCCCCAACTGCAGAGCCAATTCGTCCATTGCAGATTCAATCGCGAAGAGTGACGGTGCGGCGTTTAAAGAACGCCAAACGCCCAGGTCTACCGGGAGGTCAACATCTTTGTATTCAACGCGCAGATGAGTGGTTTCATAAGCGGGGTTTGTACCGCGCACCACGCCCATATCCTCGCGAAGTCGGGCGACAGGGAGCAACCATCGGGGAAGGCGTTCACGCGCCAGGACAACGTGACCTGTTACGTAGGCATGCCACCAGTCAGTAAGCCGTCCTGTCTCATCCGCAGCCAGGCGGAGTCTATGCGCAGAGGCAGGACGATTACGAGCCGCCATGAATTCATCTTTTCGTGTCCACTGAACTTTTACAGGACGACCTATCGCGGAAGTCAAACGTACTGCATCCTGTTCCACCTCATAGTGCTCTCGACCGCCGAAACCACCGCCCATACGCTGTGGATAGATCACAATGTCTTCCTCGTCCAGCCCGGTATGCAGGGCGGCAAACCTTTTCATCGCCCACGGGTCCTGGGTACCGGTCCAGATCTCGAGTAGATGCTTGGTGCCTTCTTCATTGCCTTCTTCATTAAACCGGGCAATTGCCGCTCTTGGTTCCTGGGCAGCATGGCTCTGCACCTGAACATCAAAACGCAGATCAACGGCCCAGTCGGCGTTGGGACGATGCGCTTCATCATGCAGCGTGTGCTCAAGATCACCGCGCTCAAGTTCATCGTCGACATTCACCAGCCGATCAATTTCATCCTGGTTGATAGTCTGCTTCAGGTGCCAGCTCACCTTGATCTTTGACATGGCGGCATTGACCGAGCCCGGCGTTTTGCACACAACGCCAACAAAGTTATCTTCCTGAACCAGTTTGAGAAAACCGGGAACATCAGTAACACCGCGGGTATCAACTGCTGCAATTTCAGCATTGCGAACCGGCGGTCGTACAGCACGGCCAAAGAGCACACCTTCCATTGGAACATCGGCGGCGTACAGTGGTGCACCTGTCACGATGTCCCTCGTGCCTAATGGTTTCACAGGTTGCCCAACCTGCTTTTTCTGACGCTGGGTGTCGAATGCATAGAGATCTGGCAGAGATGAATGTTCATCAATTTCAACGAAGACTGGCGCTTCGTTAACGAGGTCCGCATAACGTACCAGTCGGCCATCAGTCGCCCGAAAACCCGCTTGATCATCAAGTACCTCTCTGATTGATAGCTTCAACCTGCTCGCCGCTCGCTCACGCATGTTCTCTCGCAAACTTGCTGCGGCTATTGCCATTGGCCTGGAGAAAGCGGTCAGTGACATACTGCCGGCCGTCACAGCCAACGGTGGAACATCGCTTGTGCTGGGCTGAACAGCTTCAATATCGTTGGTACTGATATTCAATTCTTCTGCAACAATTTGTGCCAACCCGGTATTGGCATTTTGCCCCATGTCCATTCTTGGGCAATACATCAGGCATCCCCCATCAGGTCGAATCTGTATCCAGGTGGATGCCATTTCTTTGTCTGGAAAAATGATAGTGGGCGCAACCGCTTTTGCTCGACTTCCCAGCTTATAAAGAACGGTGACACCACCGGCGATCCAACCAGTAGCGATCAAAAAATTACGCCTCGTGAGTTGGACCATCACCTGGCCTCTCTTAACACAATCGCGGCTTTCTTAATTGATCGCCTGATCCGAGGATATGAGCCGCAGCGGCACAAATTACCATTCATGGCTTGATCAATGTCGGCGTCATCAGGGTCTGCATTTTCTTTCAGCAAAGAGAGCGCACGCATGAGTTGCCCCGACTGACAGTAACCACACTGCGGTACGGCTTCATCAATCCAAGCCTGCTGAAGAGGATGCAGCGTTCCATCGTCAGCGGCCATTCCTTCTATGGTCAATATCTCCTTACCTGCGGCCATACTTAACGAGGCAAGACAGCTGTTGATAGACAATCCATCGATTTGCACCATGCAAGCGCCGCAATTGCCGATTCCACAACTGAATCGAGTTCCCGTTAAGCCCAGATAATCTCGCAATACATCGAGCAAATTCTCGTCATGCCAGTCCGGATCTATCTCATATTCGACACCGTTCACTTTCAGCTTCATCAGCTCGTCCTTCAAGGCTTTCGATCACCGATAGCATACTACAGATACGAGACGGTCCGTATTGTCTATGACCTGTCCCTTCGTCGCTTTTCGAATGCCCACCGACAAGATTCGAACTCGCAATGACTGAGATAAGATTAGCCTGTTAAAGAGAAGCGGAAGATCTCTGCTCGTGAACAGATTAGAGGAGCGCTGGTTATGCCACCCATTTTTCGTCGATTGGCTGAGTCAGCGAGCCTGACCCTATTGTTAATGATGGTTTCCTGTACTGAGACCCAAGAATTGAAGCAGAACAATAACCCAGACAGTTACCGCGTTAAGGAAGACGTAAATTGGGCATCTCCACGCGGGTTTAATCTGACCATGGATATCTACACGCCTGAATCGGGCCGAGACGCCTATCCGGTTATTGTGATGTTTCATGGCGGCGGCTTTCTTCTGAATGACAAGTCCATCATGGATCAAACAGCTGCATACCTGGCAACAAATTCTGAATTTGTCGTCTGTAATGTTAACTATCGACTGCTTTCTGACATTGACAATACAACGACTCTGGACGAAATCGTGGGTGATGCCTTTGGCGCGGTATTGTGGGTTAAGGAAAACATTGGCTACTACCGCGGCGACGGCAGTCGAATCGCAGTCACCGGTGATAGTGCAGGAGGCCATCTGTCGGCGATGATCGTCAACATGGGGGAAGAATTGAGCTCACAGGGTTTCTCTCCCGATTCTCTTCAGTTTCAGCCGTCCTACCTGCAGGCGGGAGAGTCAGCAGAAGAGGTTTCACTTCGGCAAGGTCTCGCCGTTCAGGCAGCAGTTCTCAGTTACCCCTATGACTTCTATCAGGGCGCGCTTGATGGTTTTGAGGACGCTACCAATCCACTCTGGCTGATAAACGGGGTCGTCGGTCGAGGCGTTTTCGGAGAACCCTTTAATATTGTAGATCATGAGCAGATGTATGAAGCGGTGTCTCCAATAGACAACATCCCGCTCTTCTCAGAGCGCACACTCCCGCCGCAATTATTGATCGTGGGGAGTGAAGATCCATTAGTCACGCCATCTTCTATCAAGGCGTACCATGCAGCTCTGCAAGCTGCGGGACAGCAATCTCAATACTGGGAGTATGTTGGCAAATCACATGCGTTTCTTGACTCAGGTTCAAACATGATTCTGGGTTCCAGTTTCGAAGCTGATGCACCACCTGCGCTAGACGTAATGATTTCGTTTCTGAATCAGGTTTTTTACGGGGAACACGCGGAAAAGCAACGTTAGGACTGTCTTTATGACAGTCATGAGCAAGATGAGTGGGTTTGATGCTGCCCCGCCTGCGGCATTTAAGATAAACGCCTACGACTGTTTGCTCTATTGGCAGTCTTGCTCGCTGTGCTCTGACCAAAGCGCCAATCTGAGCCCTGATTTCTTAAGGGAACAGCTTCATCGCGCTTGACGTGGTATGACTCTCTTTCATCAGATGAAAAACCTCAGAGCAAGGGCAACGCCAGATAGCGACCTAGGAGCTTTTCTGCCGACAACAACCCACGGTCAATTACCTGACAGTCGTTCAAAGGTTGTATCCGGTTGATTCAAAAACTGGGTGGCAGCGACGCCAGCAGGCCTGTTTCGTATGCGGATTTGATTTCCTTGATTTGCGCGTGAGAGCCCATCACAAAAGGGCCTTCCTGCACAAATGGCTCATCGATCCTCTGACCTTCAAGTAAGGCAAATTGAGTCTGCGAAGCCGACCGATTCATTATGGTGAGCTGAGTCGCAGCAGTTGTCCTGATTGCCAAAGCTTGTCCGTTCGATAGCCTGTGCCCTTTGTCGTCTAGCATGACCTCGATATCGCCAGCTATCGCGTGGACCCATACGCCGCGGCGGTCCGCTACCCGATGAACGAAACTCGCGCGGGGATTGACCAAGCCGTCTAACACCGTCATTGGGATTGAGGGTGACTTTGCCCCTACAACACCGTTACTGGCACCAATGGCGACTCTTACCCGATAGCCTTTGGCCGCCAGAACAGGCATGGCTTGAGCGCGGACCAGTAGTGAGTCTGGCGCATCGAAACGCTCTACCTGGGGCACGTTTACGAACACCTGAAGACCGTGAATTCGTGAGCCTGGCCTGGGCGCCTCATCATGTAAGGCACCTGAACCGGCCTTTAGCCAGAACAAATCACCGGGTTGCAGATCAAAGTCATTGCCCAGCGAGTCGCGGTTGTGGAACTGCCCCGTTGTGTCTTCAAAGAGTAAAGACAGCGCAGACATACCGGCATGAGGGTGCGCGCCAAAGGTCGGCTCGGTCATCACGTAGTGGTCGACCATGACCAATGGATCCATTGCGGTACCCACTTCGCGGGCACGAAAACTATGCGCCGTGAACCCGTTACCTATGTTGAGCATCGAGCCGCTGATGGGTCTGGTCATGGTGGCGCGGGCGCCTTCGTTGATCATTTGATGGTGCGTGTTCATGTTGCCCTCGTCCGGTCGGTGAATTGGAATGGAATTTAAAAACAGAACAAAAAAAGCTGGAAGAGGTAAAAAAAGAACATATAGTTCCATAAATAGAATTATCGGAGATCAGAAGATGGCCCTTGCTGACTTGAATGACTACTACTATTTCGTCCATGTCGTGGAGAAAGGCGGGTTCTCAAGGGCCGCAGATGTGCTGGGAATTCCCAAATCTCGGCTGAGTCGGCACATCGGGCAATTGGAACGACGGCTGGATGCTGTGCTGATTCAGCGGACGACACGGCAGTTTCGGGTGACCGAGTTGGGGGAAGTCTTCTATCAGCATGCCAGATCAGCCATTGAACATGTCGAGCTTGCAGAAGCCGCCTTGAAACGCAAACAGAACAAACTCACGGGTACGGTGACCATTAGCTGCTCGCTTGGCCTCGCGCAGTTCGCCTTAAAGGAATTGTTGGTCCAATTTATGGTGGACTACCCTGAGGTGACCGTGCGACAGCAGGTGACTAACCTAACTGTTGACCTGGTGGCAGCCGGGGTAGACATGTGCATAAGAGGCCATACTGACGCACTGCCGGATTCGACGTTAATCGCCCGACCGCTCGCCAGGGTTGAGTGGCACTTGTTTGCGTCACCTGATCTTGTCAGTGACTCGATACAGGCACTTGCCGATCTCCATGAACACCCTTTACTGGCGCTGGGTTGGCAGCAAACGACTCACGACTTGAAGCTGGTGCATACTTCAGGCGCGACAGAAGTTATACCGAATATCGCCCGCTTTAAGAGTGAAGATATGGCAACGCTCAAGGAGGCAGCGATGAGTGGGTTAGGGATCGTTGCACTACCCGCCTATGTTTGCTGGCGAGAAGTGGCAAACGCCAGTCTGGTCAGAGTGTTGCCCCAGTGGCATGCTGGTGAGGCGAGCCTGAGCCTGTTAATGCCCCGCCGGGGCGGTTACTCGGCTCCGGTTGCCGCATTGCGAGGATTCCTGGAAGAAGCTTTGGCTGATTATGTGGATCGCTAGCGCCACACCGAACAACAGAATCATAGGGTTGGATGCCAATCTTACGCGAGCGCGCCAGAAATGTCGGAATGTCCTGATTGATATCTATTCGACTGATCGCTATTCAGCTGGCCAGACGCTGTCCCTTACCGTCTTCCTGCAACTCACTTAATCGCGGTTCAACGCGAAGATTTTCAGGGATGTCATCCACACCGATAACCTGATCAAGGAACTCATGGAAGTGATAGATGCGCCTCTCCTGATAGGACAGGGGAATACCATCGATCCCACCTGATTCAATGGATCGCTGAATCCACGGTAGGTTTTCATTGTCCTCACCGAGTATCACATTGAAGCCAGCAATCTGATCTTTCCAGTAATTACTTTCAGGATCGACGTTATCGCCGCGACTGAAGAACGTCACTTCAAATCGTGTGGTTCGTTTTGACGTCGGCCAGAATTGTAGGTAAGGAAACTCATAAGCACCGATCGGCGTCACGATGTTTGGGAACATGTTGTATGAAAGAGAACCGCTTCGTACGATCTCGTGTTGCTCACCTTCTTCGAGAGGAGACTGCGCTGGTATCGACGTGAATTTTGTCTCCCCCGTTTTGGCTGCAACAAACATTCGTGAACTGCCCTGGGGGAACAGCGCCATACTGGCACTTCGATGGTCAATCGCCGCATCCACTGTATTCGGATGAATATGCTTGAGGTGATACACCTCTTGAAAGGCATCCATCGTGATCTTCCAGTTGCATTCCAGATCAAAGTGATAGCGTGTGACGAAATGCAGATTGTCAGGTTCGAAATCCGCCAGTTCGTGGGTGAGTGGGCCGAGGAATTCATCCAAAGGCATCGCGTTGGGATCACGGTTCACATAAATCCAACGGCCAAACATTTCACAACGAATAGGCTTAAGACCTCGCTTTGATTTGTCGATGGCAATGAATTCATGTTCATCAGGGATATGGTTCAAAGCACCATCGAGACTGAATGCCCAGCAGTGATATTTGCAGACGAAGACTTTTTCCTGCCCCAAAGCCTGACGGACAAGAGGACCACCTCGGTGAGTACAGGTGTTGTAGAAGGCACGAATCTGATTGTCTCTACCTCTAACAATCAAAATTGGGGTTCCACTGCTCTCCCAAAGTTTGTAGCTGCCAATGTCAGGAACTTCATCAGCGTGTCCGGCTAACAGCCATGTCTTGGACCAGATTCGCTCTTGTTCCAAGGCGAAAAAATCATCATCGATATAGCGGCCAGTAGGGATATTAGGGAGTGGATCAAAGTTCTCAGGCTTGCTGCGTTCTTCGAAACGAGCAAATTCATGATTGATCTCTTCCTTTAAGTAGACGGTAGCTTCTGCATCCGTCGCGCTTTCCCTCAATTACGGAACACGGTCTAAATTTAGATGAATATTGGACCACGCTCCAAATTTGGTATCAAATGCTTTTATGCAACCCAGCGAAAGAAAATATGAATCGGCCCGGCAGATGGAGCGTCAGGCTCGAATACTCAGCTGCGCCAGAGAGATGTTGGACGAATCCGGCTACGAAGGGTTGGTCATCAGAGACCTGGCAAAACGTGCTGGCGTCTCGGCTGCAACTATTTACAACCTTTACGGCACTAAGGATGGTGTCATTCTTGAAAGCCTCAAAGACTTACTGGACCGACTGGGAGACGAGATTCAAAAAAGCGTGAGTGATGACCCGGTGGCTGATCTCATTATGTCTTGCGAAGTCATGACAGGTCAGATTCAACTAACCCCTCAGTACGCCGCCGCGATGACAAGAGCCGCGTTAATGGCAAACAACAATCCTGCACTGACCCGGACCTTGATCGGAAGAGACATACCCTTCTACTACGATTGCCTTAGCCGGCTTCAGGTTCAAAAAAAACTGAAGGGCAAATTCGACCTTAAGGAACTGGCCACGCAGTTTTCAGCCCACTTATGGGGTCTGGTTATTTTCTGGATGGCGGCACACGTCGAGTTGGATGAACTGGTCAACCAAAGCGTGCGGGCAATGAAGCTATTGTTGGCAGGTGTCGTCACTGAAAAGGTCAGAGCGGGCTTGCTGAAATAGACTCTGACATCAACAGAGAAGTCGAGGCGTCGAGAATTGAACGCCAAGGTCGGACGGAGTTTGGCGCCTTCGGTTGCCATCGCGTTGTTTGGTAAGCTTGACTAACAGCAGCTGTAAATGCGAGTAGATCTATGATTCCCACAATGTCCGTGGACGCAGACGTGAGCGAGATCGCCGATGCGTTGAGTCTGGAAGGTGTCGTGGTTGTAACAGGCCTTCTGGACGAGACACGACGAGATGCAGTGCGTTCAGAACTGGCGCCGCACATGGCCAAGAGTCAGGTATTGGACCAAGATGACCCCGGCGACTTTTTTCCATCAAAAACCAGGCGACTGAGCGCCCTCGTTACACATTCTGACAGTATCGGTGAGCTGATTCTGGATCCTCATACACAGGAACTGTGTGATCGAATTCTGTTGCCAAACGGTGAATACGGGCACCAACTGCATATCACGGTCGCGCTGGAGGTCGGACCCGGCGCGCGCCAGCAGATTTTGCATCGCGATCACGAATCGTTTAGCTTTTTCCCTGATCCAAAGCCAAACATCGTATTGGCCGCCATGTGGGCAATCACCGACTTTCGCGCAGACAATGGAGCCACTCTGGTCGTACCGGGAAGTCACACATGGCAGAAAGAACGGAAGCCAGAAGAGAGCGAGATATACCCAGCTGAGATGCCTGCCGGATCGGTGATGTTCTGGTTGGGGGGCACCTTGCACGGTGCAGGTGCCAATGTGTCTAACGAATGGCGCTACGGGATCGCTTTGGGTTATTCGGTTGGATGGGTCAGGCAGGAAGAGAATATCTATTTGGATGTGCCCCCGGAGCGAGCAGCTGAACTCTCCCCGGCGCTTCGGAAGGCAATCGGCTATACCACCTATCGAGCACTGGGATTTTCTGTTCGGCAAAACGTTGGACTTGCTTAGGATCTGAACGTCCGAAATGGGTCAGAAGCGGACAACCGGTGGGGGATAAAAAAAGCGGTCATTTCGCCGCGGGGCATTCGCGCGTTCAGCAAATCCTCATGTTTAATCACCTCAGAATCGGAAATTGAAGCCAGCCATCGGACCAGATAACGTATAGTCAGAGTTGAGCCCCCTATCCTGCAACTCGAACTGCTTGTGCTGGTAACCAAACAGGATGCGGTTCTGGCGTGTGCGACCGACCGAATAGCCGAAAAGAGCGTTCACCAGCCAGGATCCCTCGGTATCGCCAAAGCTCACATCGACGCGGGTCAGTAGATTCCAGCGCTCCGATAAGTCGAATCGATAGCGCGCACCCAGCATCAAGTCGAAGAAATCATCACCGGAACTCCTCGCGACAAGCGGATCGCTGTTGAGTTGGAAGTCAAACTGGTCATCCATACCGACATAGCGGAGCCCGCCAAAAAAACTTAGCTGGGAACCGAGCCCCTCCGGCCAGAAGACAAGGGCAGCATCGACAAAAAGCTGATCGCTGTTTGTATCGATGTTCAGCAGAGGTCTGTCGATGGTATCGAAGGTTTCGAGATAGATGAGATCGACAAAGCCGCTCCAGTTCCCCTTACCTCCCTCGACATGGATCTGGAAAGCCGTATCCAGCACGTCCAACAAATCGTTGAACGGGACTTCCACCCCACCGTTAATACCTGAATCCTGCACGGTCAGATCGAGCGTTGTGTCAGAACCCCAAATATAAGGAGTCACCGACCAACTCACAGAGTCATCCTGTTGTGAGAGAACACGGGAAGGTATCAGCACCAGTGTTAGTAGCGTTAGAACAACGACGCAGCTGTTTGTACTTGGCATAGGGTTCATCCTTACTCGGTGTATTTCACCCGCACCTCTGAAATGTCACCATTGAACGCGAACGAACCTGCATCGTGATAGTCCACGGACACAGGCGATTGCAAATCAATCCCCACGTCGAAGGTTTCGTTAGGCGCGAAGCCGAGCTGTGCCGTCACTGGAACGACACCCTCCGCGACGGTTTCACCGTCGACCTGCAGCGTGACTCGGATGGGCGCAGCCCTTGATCCGTCGACCATCTCAGTGATGACTTCGATACGACGCACCCCCTCAGTCAGGCGGTTGTCTGCCCTGATATGCGTGCGCTGAATCTGGAACAGATTGTACTCGTATGACAGCATACCCTCATTGACATACAACGCCACTCCGCCAGCGAACCCACCAAGCGCGTAAAGAACACCTTCAGCGTCTGCCGGGACATCCACATCAATCGAGACTCTGTTCGATTGCGAACCAACTCGCGGCGCCACGAACGACGGCATACGCCTGATGTCTCCCGAGAACGCCCACTCACGGTAGGGCGTCGAGGGCCCAAGATCTGGACGCATTACCGGAACAAACAGACCACCGCCAATCGGAAATCCCCTATTTCTCTCCAGTTCCTGATCAAACAGGGTCTGCATTTCAGCAAGTTTCTCCGGCATTTGCGCGGCGAGGTCATTTGACTGAGACCAGTCGTCTTCAAGATTGTAGAGTTCCCAGACATCATCATCAGGCGTCCAGGCGAGGTTCCCCTGCTCGTCGAAAAATCCCGCGGGGAGCCCGGGCATCCAGGGCGCTCTCGGCCCAAAGGCGCTTGCGAACCAGCCGTCATGGTAAATGCCTCGGCTGCCCATGATCTCAAAGTACTGGATCTTTAGCTGACCCTCGGCCGCAGGATCATCGAAGGTGTAAGCCATACTGACACCGTGGATTGGGTCCTGCTCAAAGCCATTCACAATGTCTGGAGGCGTTATGTTGAGAATCTCGTAGATCGTCGGAACGACGTCATTCACGTGATGAAACTGCGAGCGATGTTGGGTATCCGGTGTAATCTTCGCCGGCCATCGCACCGCCATTGGATTACGCGTACCGCCGAAATGCGCGGCGACTAGCTTGGTGGACCTGTAGGGCGTAGCACCTGCCCACGCCCAACCAGAGTGATACATATTATCGGTTAAGTCGGAACCCAGAACCTCAAGCCCCCCGAGTTCCTCGAGAGCTGCCATGTGTTGCGACGTCGTGGTTGGAATTGCGTTCTGCGCGAGTAACTCGCTGATGGTGCCTGACTGGCCCTCAGCCGAGGCGCCATTATCACCCCAGATGTAAAAGATGAGTGTGTTCTCTCCGTAACCAAGACGATCGATCTCATCTACCACTCGGCCAACCTGAACGTCCACGTGTTCGGTGAAACCCGCGAAAACCTCCATCAGGCGACGCTGAAAGTCGCGCTCGTCCTCTGGGATTTCGGCCCAGCCAGCCATCGTCTCAGCACGTGGTGTGAGTTCAGCATTTTTCGGAATCCAGCCTTTTTCCTTGGCGTTCTCAAAATACCGTTCACGGGCAACATCCCACCCATCATCGTAGACGCCGCGGTACTTATCGGCCCACTTTTTGGGCACGTGGTGAGGTCCGTGAACCGCACCGGGCGCCCAATACATGAAAAACGGTTTATCGGGGGCGAAGGCGTTGTGCTCGCGCAGCCAGCCAATGGCGTCATCTGCCATGTCCTCGCTCACGTGATAGTGATCATTCCCGCCGGACGTATCCGGATGATCTACATAGGTGGTGTTGCGCACCATATTGGGCGCCCACTGGGACGCTTCTCCCGCCAGGAACCCGTAGAAGTAATCGAATCCGTATCCCTCCGGCCAGTTATCGAAGGGGCCAACAGTGGTCGTCTCGGTTGCGGGCGTGTTGTGCCACTTCCCCCAGGCGCCCGTGTGATAACCGTAGTTCTTGAGTACTTCTGCAACAGTGGCGCTGGTCTTGGGAATGACTCCCGAGTAGCCATCCCAATCATTGGCGAGTTCAGCTATCTGCCCGTTGCCAACCCAGTGATGGTTGCGGCCAGTGAGCAACGATGCGCGCGTGGGCGAGCACATGGCTGTCGTGTGGAACCGGTTAAACGTGATGCCATCTGCCGCAATTTGATCCATTGTAGGCGTTGCGATGTCACCACCGAACGTACTGGATTGGGCCGGACCAACATCATCGATGAGTACGATCAGGATATTAGGTGCATCGGCAGGCAGCCGACTCGACTCTTGCCTCGGCTCGTACACCGACTCCTGCATCGTGCGCCTTGCAATGCTCTTGGAGGGCTCTGGTGGGAAGGGAAGCGTCCCTTGCGCTGATGCTGACGTTGATTCGGGCGCTGACGACGCCCCCGTCGTGGATGCCGTCATCAAGAGCAAAAGCGCACCTGCGGTTAAACCGCCGGACCCGCGCCAATTCTGTATTCTTGTGTTCAAGCAAGCTCGCAGCAGTCCCATCACAGGTACCTCTTACTAAGAATGAATCCTTCTTACCATTTCCTCAGGGAAACGCTAGCCGAAAAATGACATTTGCGCATTCTTGCCCCCAGGCGGCATTGCTTCTCTTGCCTGCGCTGGCGTTCGCACAACACTTAGGCTCGTCAAGGTATGGATGAGCACCCACAGATAGGCTGTCAGGTGGCACAGCTTCCTCGCCTGGCGTCAATACGCCCCAATGCACGCTTGCGGATCGCGTGCGAGGAGACCGATTTGTAATCCCGGCCAGCGGCAATCGCTTCCGCGCCAAAATTATCGAAATCCTAGAAGGCAACCCAAAGAGACTGGCCGCACCGCCGCCGGCCCCAGAGGTATCTTTTCTCAGCGGTTTAGAAGGCGCATCGGAGTTGCGCGTAGCGCTCGGTCAACTGCGCCGTGCCAGCGTCTCGCTCGGTTTTTCTGTAAAGGTCTCGCGGTAGTCCTTCGCGAAACGGCTGAAATGATTGAAGCCATGCAGCGAGGCGATGGCTGTCACTGAGTGGGATTCAGGATTCCCCGCGAAGAGGTCGCGGCGGACTCGATCAAGCCGCATAATCCTGACGTATCTGTAGGGGGACATCTGGAAGTACTCCGCAAAGGCGCGCTGCATCGTGCGCAGCCCCACTCCGGTCTCCCGACAAACATCCTCCAGGCGAATGGGACCGGCATAGTGATCCTCCATGTAGTCTCGGGCTCGACGGGCAATCCGGGCCCTCGCCCCGTTAACCGGGAATCGGTCGGACCGTCCTCGACCAAGGGAATCGCCAACCCAGGCGATGACCTCCGAGATCAGATTGGCTTGCCGTTCGTGCTGGGGATCGGACTCCGGGTGCCTAACGAGATCGCGGAGGGTCCGGCGCAGCCGCTGCAAACCCGTCAAATCTCCCGGCGCCGCCACGAACTCGCCTGGTCGAATCCACGAATCCCCGGGGCAAATGGTGTGGAATAGAGCATAAAAGCGCTCTTCTGGAACGGCGAGGGAGTCCGAACGGGAGAGATCCGGAGCGACCACGTCGACCTGGGCTTCCGACGTTTGCACAAGAAGTTTCTCGTTAGAGATGATCTCGCCGGACGCGAAGGCGTCTCCCCCGGCCGTGCTGCCCATAAGGAGTGTGACCATCCCATCCGCCGTGTGGAGGGGTGTGAAAAAATGGCGTTCGAAGGTTTGGGACAGAGCGATTCCAACGGATGTCTGGATAACCGCCAGGTCGCTGCGGAAGGAGCCTTTTCCCAATTGCCGATACTGAATACGCGAGAGGCCCAGCGCATTCATCGAGTCCTCGACCTCCTCCAATAGGTGAAACCGGAGGGCGCCGCACGAGCTCAGATCAGCTGAAAATTCGTCGTAGTCCACGATCACAAGCTAGCACGGCATCTGATAGCCGACAATGTGGCGGGAATCAGCTATTGAAGATTCCCGCCCCGCGGCTGAGTAACACGGAACGAACAGACACGTTCATTCGCGTTGGCGTCAGTTATTCTGTACCTTTCGTGATCGCCTGAAACTTCACGCTAATCGGATTGTAGCTATGACCAATGAAAAACAGGCAGACGACGCCGCCAAAGACAAACTACGTAAGAAGATTGAGGATGATACTCGAGTGTTTCTGGAGGCAGGCGGTAAGATCACTGTCATCCCAACCGGGCAAAGTGGTGTGAATATGGCGAAACCCGGCCAAAAACACATCAAGCTAGGCAATAGTAAATAGTAGTCGCCAGGGCGAGCGCAGGAATAACCTGCGCTCTGAGTTACCTAGGCTGCGACGATGTTAGCGGCCTGCGGCCCCTTCTCGCCTTGAGTCACATTGAATTCGACTCGCTGACCTTCCGCAAGCGTTCTGAAGCCCGAGGACTGAATTGAACTGTGATGCGCGAAAACATCCGGACCTGAGTCCTGTGAAATAAATCCATAACCTTTCGATTCGTTGAACCACTTTACGGTTCCTTGAACTGTATCTGACATAGTTTGTTGTCCTTTAGATAAAATTTGAGCGCAGCGTCGCTACGCGTATAGCGCGAGGAAAAAACTACGATTGAAACTACAGGACGTGAAGAAACGAAATGGAGGAGCAAAGACAGCTTAATAACTCAGCTGGAGCGCACGCTAGGGAAGCAGTGACGCTAAGTCAAGAACCAAACCGAAAAAATTCAGAAATGGCCCGCCCAGAGAGATTCGAACTCCCGACACCCAGGTTCGAAGCCTAGATCCCTAATCTGGCTAGAAGCCCTACCCTTTGGTGCTTTAGCGCCTGCCACCTGTCTAGTATCTGATTCCAATACCTAGCTGGGAAGCCGCAATTCCTGGCTATCGAACAATGAATACTAGACAGCCCTGGGAGATGCTCATTGATAGATGAACTAACACCAATCTTAAACATCGGAGGTTCAGTTTTTCCGGTACGACCCAACTTAAAGCAACCAAGCTTTGGAGGATGGCAGTCAGCAGCTACGAGAGACCCTCAGCAGATTACAAGATGGGATCAAGAGTATGCAGGTTGCAATTGGGCTATGCCCACTGGGGAAACCAGTGGGCTCGTAGTCTTAGATGTCGACAACAAAAATGGTAGCAACGGGTTTGAATCTCTTTCTCAGATTTTTGGTCAAGATATACCCAATACATTCTCAACAACCACGCCTAACAACGGGCAACATTTGTATTTCCGCTATTGTGGTTCACTTAGGAATCGTACCGGTTTCCTACCCGGACTAGATTTTAGATCTGGAGGTGGATTTGTTGTTGTTCCACCCTCAATCATTGACGGTTCACCCTACTCATACAGTAATTGCGAACGTGTACTCGAACTACCACCTGCTCTACTCGAAGCGCTGTCGACCAGCAACCTTCGTTCCCAATCTGTACCGGCTGTTAGTTACCAGACTATCGGTCAGGGAGAACGAAACAACAGTGCGTTCAACCTTGCGCTTAGACTTCGGAGGAGCGGGCTGGATCAGCGGACGGTCCAGGCCCAGGTAGCGACATTCGCAGCTGGTTGTTCTCCACCTCTGCCGCCCAGTGAAGTCATACGTTGCGTTGAGTCAGCTTACAACTATGACATTGAATCTGATTTAACAGAACTTCGCCTCTGCGAAATGTTTGCGCATAGCATGAGCGATACTTTGAGATGTGCCTCCGGTAGTCAATGGTATTTACGACAAGGGTTTCTCTGGAGAAAAGCAGAACTTCATTCCGTTGAGATGAAAGTGAAAGAGTTCATCCGTTCTTTCGAGACCGTCGATAGTCAATCCTCGAAAATGAAAAAATGGATGGAGTCTGCTGAACGTATCAAAAACGTGATCAAACTTGCTCGTTCGGAAGAATCGTTAGCAGTGGATGTTGACGACTTAGATTCGGATCCATTCCTCCTAGGAGTGGCCAACGGAGTATTGGATCTTCGGAATGGTGAGTTACTTCAGCAAGACGCAGAATCCCTGATAACTAAACGTACGCCCGTTGATTTCGTTCCTAACGCAGAATGTCCACGATTCGAAGAGTTTCTGAGCCAACTATTCTCATCAAACGCAGAGATTATCGACTACATACAACGGGTTTTTGGCTACTTGTTAACTGGAGATACAAGTGAGCAAGTATTGTTTTACCTTCACGGTAGCGGTGCTAACGGAAAGAGTACGCTTGTTGATGTCCTCAACCAACTTCTTGGCGAGTACAGCATCGGAGTTGATGCAGGCAAGTTTTCGCTTACTAGTCGTAGCTATGAGGCGGAGGTGGCTCGTATGCCCGGAGTTAGATTAGTTACGACTCAGGAAATTGGCCTGGGAAAACTCAATGAGAGTTTGATTAAAGAACTAACGGGTGAACAAAGGGTAACAGCCCGAGAGCTCTACAAGGCAAGTTTCGATTTCCAGCCCCAGATGAAGCTCGTGTTTCAGAGCAACTATCCGCCCCAGATAGTAGGGGTCGACAATGGGATTTGGAGAAGGATTCAAGCAATACGTTTCGAAGCAGAGTTCATTGGCCAATCAGCGGATGCTTCGCTCAAAAACAGCCTCAGAGCGGAACTATCGGGGATTCTGAATTGGGCCCTTGTTGGCTACCAGCAATGGAGGATGGAAGGACTCAGGTACCCAGCAGTGTGGGACGGCAATCTGATTGCGTATCGCAATAGCGGAGATGTTGTCGGAGCGTGGATTCGTGCTCGCTGCCGAGAGTCTGTAGGGAAGAAAACTCAGCTTCAAGCACTCCGGTCTGATTTTGAAGATTACTGTCAGAGACAAGATGTCGAAGAGGCACCAAGTTTGGGTACCAAAGACTTCAGTAACCGTGGGTACAGAACTGGCCGTAACTCTAAGGGCATTTACGTGTCAGACATATGTGTAAGAAGGAGACGGATTAGGCAACAGCCTTCTTCAGATATGTAGGGTGTGTAGCTATGTAGCCCATGGGAAAACTCTTTAGAAGAATCATCTAAAGACACATGGGAAGCTAAAGTTGCTGCACTCCTGCATGAACTTGTCTAGGTATTTCGGCAAAAAAGGCATTCCTATGGGTGGGTTTGGAAGCGGAAGGTTTGATCAGATACGAACCAAAGGGTCACTAAGCGATGTTACTTGTATCGATATCCGATCAATAGATCGTGATATGCGTGCAAACCCTCATCAATGGATAGAGCTGGAAACCCGAGAAACTTCCCCACTCTATGCTCGCGTTGATGGCCAAAGCCTACAAATATCTCAACAGACTACTTCTGAGATTCGAGTTGATGCGGAGCTCAAATTACAGAGAGACCTTCGTCACTTTGGTGGATCACAAACCTACATGCTGTGTCCGTGCTGCGAAAGACGCTTCTGCGTTTTGTACTTTATGCCACCGAAAGAAATCGGTTGTCGTAAGTGCTTAGACCTTGCGTACGATTCGCAGTACTACACTCATCCAGCCCCATTGCTAGTGAGAGCAAACAAACTGCGTCAACGTCTAGGTGGTCGAATTGGTTTGTTGAACGAGATACCCCGTAAACCGAAAAACATGCATTGGGCTACATATTTGCGGCTTGCGGAGGAAATCAGGCAGTTGGAATCCGCGCATCTGGTTCAGTTCGACAAACACAGGGAGCGAATGCTTCAGGAACTCATAGAGCTAGAAGCGAAGTTCTACCGGTAAATTGCAAACGTTTGCAGCGAATAGGCACTAGGTTTGCGGCGTTGTCGAACTAAGGAGAGAATGTGAATAGGTGCCATCACTACTGGCTTAGATGACGACAAAAAAGACAAAAAACCTATCGTTGGATTTCTACTCGGAACCATCCCGTGGGTTGCTCTCTGCTGATGACAGCATCTGGCCGGATTCGGAAAGATTTCCACTCAACCTCGATAAGCGAAAAGCGGAATCCATAATTCTCGAAGACCTTAGGGAATCTGAACACCCACTCATAGTCTGCGGGTACGCTAGTCTGGATCGATGTATCGACTTTGCCAGTTCATCTAGCTCAGATGATATTCGTATCCTCTTCGGCAACGAACCCTTTACGTCCGAGAGACAGTCCTATTCTACTCGCAAAAGTAGCGCCATCGCAGCCGAAACCTATTGGCTTGAGCGGGGGATTTCTGTCCTGATGTCACAGAAAATATTGCAGATGATAGAGAAGGTTGAGTCAGGAGTCGTAAAGGTCCGTTATCTCGATCGCAATCCAGGACTGCATGCCAAGATCTATTGTGGAGACGAGGCTGTGACCTTGGGCTCCAGCAACTTCACGAACTTTGGTATGCGACAACAACATGAGGCCAACTCCAGGTTTACGGCGAAACGCGAGAAGAAGAGATTTGCCGAGCTATCGCAAATAGCTGAAAACTATTGGACCGAGTCCGTCGACTACAGCACCAACATAATCAAATTACTTGAGGGGCTCCTAAAGGTCGTATCCTGGGAAGAAGCACTCGCCAGGGCCAGCGGCGAACTCCTTGATGGAGAGTGGGCAAACAAATACCTAGATCATGAATACCTCGCCACGGACAATTTATGGCCTTCCCAGAAACAAGGAATCGCCCAAGCCTTGTACGTACTTTCTAATCAAGGAAGTGTGCTGGTTGCCGACGCAACTGGGTCAGGGAAAACAAAGATGGGTGTTCATCTCATTGGCTCAATTCAGGACCAATTGCTGCGCTCGAATAGATTGGGGCGCGGTAAACCCATACTCATTTGCCCACCGCTTGTAGAGCACAGCTGGCAAAACGAAGTAGCCATGAGCAACTTAACCCTCACAGTGCATTCTCATGGAAAGCTCAGTCGAGCTAACTCGAGTGATAACAATGCACTTCTCAGCGCCCTTCAACGCGCGCAGATATTGTGTATCGACGAGGGGCATAACTTCCTCAACAATCAGTCCATGCGATCGCAACAATTGCTAAGGAATATCGCTGATCATGTCGTACTTTTTACAGCCACACCGATAAATAAAAGCGTAACTGACCTTCTACACATTGCTGATCTACTTGGAGCCGATAACCTTCAACCGCGCACGGTGGAAGCATTCAGTAAGATACTAGGTTATAGAGCAGTAACTCCCGACCTATCATCTGAAGAGCTCTCAACCTTACGCAACGAAATACAAAGGTTTACCGTTCGACGCACCAAAAGCACTCTAAACAAGCTAATAGATGAATCTCCAGCGAGCTACACCTCCAAGGATGGTCGCCAATGTCGATTCCCAAAACACAAAGCAAAGTTCTATGACTTAGCAGAGTCTTCTGACGATCGAGCACTCGCTGCTGAAATTAGGGCAGCCGCGGGCGAGTTATATGGTGTAACACACTTTCAGAAACCTATAGTCATGCCGGAAAAGTTAAAGAAAACTGGTATGAGTGAGACTCAATACCTCACCAGGAGATTGAATGGAGCAAGGACCTTGGCCGCTTATTCGATCATGTCCTCTCTAAGGTCGTCTCGAGCTGCATTAATCGAACACATAAACGGGACTGCTGATGCAATCGAGAGATATGAAATTCGTAACTTCAAGAAAGCGAGTTCGGGGAACATAAAAAGGACCATCCTCAGACTAGAATTGCCGCAACACGACATTGACGCAGAACTACCTGATTGGCTTAAAGACTCTGAGGCCCATAGAAGTGCATGCCAACACGATCTGAAGATTTATCAGCGCATTACAAATCTTGTTAGCAAGCTTTCAGATGGACGTGAGACTGAAAAAGCCAATTTATTGCTCCAGCTCACGAACGACCATGGTTTGGTTTTGGCTTTTGATAGCCGCCCCATAACCCTCGCTCTGTTGAGGGATATGCTAAAACATCAATCCGCTGACACCGCTGTGCTAATAGCTACGGGCGATAGCGCATCGAATCGAAAAGAATTCATCAACAGCTTTGAGCTCGGTTCAACAAAATCCAGGACAATTGGTTTGTGCTCCGACTCTCTCTCCGAAGGCGTTAATCTTCAGCAAGCAGGAGTATTAGCACACCTAGATATTCCTAGTGTCGTAAGAATCGCAGAACAGAGAGTCGGTAGGATTGACCGAATGGACTCTCCACATGAGGAAGTGGAAGCCTGGTGGCCCAACGATTCGGAAGAGTTTGCACTCTCTTCAGACCATAGATTCTTGGAAAGATATGAAATGGTAGATTCCCTTCTGGGATCCAATATGCCACTACCCGAAGATCGCACATCTAGATCCACCTCTGTCAGCGCTAAGGAACTGGCTGAAGAATATGAGGAAATGAGCAACCTCGGATCTTGGGATGGTTTACAGGATGCCTTTCAGCCCGTCCGTAACCTCATAGATGGAGATAGTGCCCTAGTTAGCCCGAAGGTATATCGCCACTACCGCAACATTAAACAATCGGTCTTAGCTAGAGTAAGCCTAGTTGAATCGAAATCTCCTTGGGCCTTCTTCTGTCTATCTGCGGGCCCATTCGGTGCTCCAAAATGGCTGTTTTTTCGTAATCTGGAAGGTCAAGTTGATTCAGAGCTCAGCGAAGTTGTAGAACAGCTAAGGATTCAACTTGCGGGTGATATCGAGTCAGCACCAGTCGATGCTAGAGCCATAAAGCAGTTGAGTAGATTCATCGGATTACTAAACAGAATAGAGAGGAGTTTTCTCTCTATGAAGAAACAGCGCGCCTTAGTCGAAATGGAAACTGTCCTTGAAAAGTACGTTGCACTGGCGAACCAAACTCAATCAACCGAAGATTTCGAACAGCTGTCTTCGATTCTATTGCTTTTAAACTCGAACAACGACGAGCTTAATCCTGATTGGGATGAAATTGCCTCGAGATGGTTAGAAGTTATTCGACCAGTATGGTTCGAGAAACTACAGAGTCCGAGAACACGACCTCTACTACTACGAGATATTAGGGAGGATCTTTCACAACGCGCGTCAGATCTGATTCCAGTAGTGCTGAGCAAGTTTCAGGAGATTCCAACAATCGATCGGCCTGAAGATAGAATTAAGGCATGCATCGTCGGAGTTTCATGACGTTTTAGCCACTCTTTCTGCGAACAAATCTCGGTGTCTACAGCGCTGATTTCGCGTATAACACAGAATTTTTTTACCTATATAGACTTTAAGTAATAGGAAGTTCGGCTAGCTATTTTCGTGTTGCGCGAGGATCGCTTCTTTGATTTTGGCCACCTCTTCAGGATTATTCTTTGTGTCTATCCACCCATCAACGTATTTCAGAAGTATATGGATGGACTCTGCGAAGGCTTGGATAATCTCAACGTATAAATCTTCTGGAAGGTCCTGATCTATGTCGGAGACTTTGACTTGGAATCGACCATCTTCTTGAATGTTTTCTATGCTGTGATGAATGTGAGTACCGGATAGATGAATGTATCCCGAAGTGCGTTCATATACCCGCTCTAACCAATCATATTCGTCACTCAAAGACTTGACCAAAGAACGATCCGACAATCGCTTGCCATTCCGGTCGGTCATTAGGTCGATTCTCTCCCCACGCAGGACCCTAAATGAAAAGTCATGCGGGTCTTCTACCAAAAATGCCGCAGAAACCCTTAAGGCAGAGTCAATCTGGAGTCGCAATAGCGCACCTGCGATCACCAAATTTCTGTCCTTTATCAGTTGATCGAACGCCTTTAAGTTCGCGCGCGTTCTATTCAGGGCACCAGCTACCAAGAGGTCCATCCCATACAAGGCCCTATCATCCGCCTCCATCATCGCTTTAAATCGAGAGTCGATTGCAGCGTGCGCGTCATCTAGTTCAGCAAGAAGATCTGGGATGGTGGTGTCCGACATACGCAACAACTAGAGGTAATGGAGGTAAACTGAAACTAGTAGTGCGCCGAAAACGATCCACATCACCGTCTTGACCCCCTGCAAGCGCGAGTTGAGTTCGACGGAGGTCATCGCTAGGCGTCTGTCTATGGATTCGTCGATCTCTCTGAGCTGTTCCTGAATCGTCGCCAAACTGACGTCCAACTTCTGCGAAGTCTCATCCAAGCTCTCCTCTCCCTTCAGATTAGTAAGTTCGAGTCTCAATTGGCTGATCTCCTCTCGGATTTGATCCAAACGAGGTTCAATCGGCATGTCCTCCGGAAACTCAGCAGTGAAGTGTTTATCACCAAACCATCCCGGGTTCTCCTTTTGGTGGCGGGCCTCGAACGCTCTATATAAATTAGGCAAGTCCATATCGGATCGCGGGTCTTCAGCAACGTCCCAACAAAGAGTATTCAGCAGGTTTCTTTCTCTTTCACTTCTCCAGAAGTGCTCGTTCTCTAGGATTGATCTAACGAACTCATTCTTGTCTCTTTCGAAACAGTCTTTACAAACTTTAACAACCAATTCCTGTTGAGAGTCGAGTTCATACTCCCCTAGATACTTGAATGACGGATACTCGAAATTGTCATCCAATCTTGCGCCTTTAAAAAAGTCATAGGGGCGTAAAGTACTGTAGAGACCATTTCTAACGGCAGGGTCCGGATGATCAAAACTCAGCGTTCCTTTGAGATCAGATCTGTGATCTCTCGTGATAATGTACTTCACAATCAATTTGCGAAGATTTTCAAAAGGGTCGAAGTACTTGTTATTTTCTTCTTCAGGATTCTGCCATCGATCGAGCAGATTAGTATCGAACTCCGGTACGTATGGGAGGTAGAGTCTTTGGACTAAAGACGCTAGAGAATTAGCCCATCGAGCTGTGACCGGAACCGTTTGCAACAGGTCGGCTAACTGGAAGTTTAGGCGATTATGCGAATACTCAGCGTATCCGTCCATATAGAGATCATCATATCTCTCTGTGATAACTCGGCTAGAAGAAAGTAGGTCCACTAAGGTAATTAGTGAAAGATCGCTTAGGTCACTATCCTCGTCCCAGTTCTCTAGTACATTTGCCAGCCATTCTCTGTTTAAGTAGGGGTTACCGATGAATACTTGAAACTCTCGCGATTGAGGCTCTTTAAGAATCTCTAAAGCCAGATTGTCTGAGAGGAAGTATTGGCGACTATCGAACCGGTCGCTGTAGGGACCAACCGCACTGTTAGACAGCACTCCCAACCTTTCTGTTTTGGTTCCGGTTAAGAATAAACGCCTTAGTGATTGAAGATGTGTGCCGTATCTCGCAGCAGTTAGACGTGCGCTTTTGGAGGGGCGTCTGCTGAGCGACCAACTAACTACTTGGTGCTTCTTATCTTCTGAATACCACTGCGGGGGACCTTTTGGCGCATTGGTTTCCAACCAGGCACATGCATTCACATCATCTGAATTTAGAACCTCAACTGTCTCGATCCTTTGAAACGCCTCAATTGCTGACATGGCACTATCCGATTCTTGAAACCTGTCTATTCTACTCCTACAAAACGTAAGAAGGCTTTGCTGCTGATCTGCAACGATTCAATGAATAACCTTGCTCTATTAGATCTTCCCGATCAATTGAGCTAGTGATTAGCCGCTAACTTCGCGTCTATGACCTTCGGGAGGTCAACCAGTTTTGAAACGACTTCAGCGTTGTATTTCCGTGCTCTATCTCTCAGGAATGTACTCATAAACTTGTCCGCTCTAAAAACATCCACATAAGGAAGATAAATTGCGTGGACAGCATCAGCGAAATCGCTAACTTTCGGGTTGCGAGGTTTATCTTGCGTTAACGTCCACATAGCCGAGTGCAAAGTTCTCACGAACATGGCAATACCTGGACAATATCGATCTACCTCTCGGACGGTGCTGGAATCTACAGAATTTCCATCCCTGCGTAACCTCGCTTCAACAAATCGAGCTAAATGCTGGTCCTGCATTTTTTTCCATCCCTCCTGCGTCAGTGGACTATCCGGAATCTGAATACCGGCTTCGTTTTGAAGGGCCTTAAGCTCTCTGATTGAATCTGACACTTCCACCATTGAGGCAATGAACTTCTGTGCAGGCCCACGCAGCCACTCCGTAATCGGTGACATTGTCTGATAGTGTTGTTCAAACCATCGCATCATGAAACTGACATCTTTGAGACTATTTAGAAAAGCTTTTTCCGCTTGGATTCTAGTCGCCCGGCCAACAATAAATTCATTTAGTACTTTAGCGTCAGCGGGTCTCATGGGATAAGACTCCAGCATGCTTTCTAGGTTCGCAGCCTTGCTATTGGAAGCCAGGAGCATACGCAGCTCTTTGGTGGGGGAACCTTTTCGAATTAGCCTTTTCTTCAGCGCCCGCCGATCACTTCTGTTCAGTTGCTCCTTGCTAATCGCAACTTCCAACTCTTCGGCGACCGTTTCCGCTAGTAGGACAGGCGAAATGATGTCCTTAACTTCTGGGTACCATTGGCCCTCGTTTGAACAGGCCTCAACTGGATTATCCGCTCTAGAAGCTAACCTAACGATCTCCTCATCAACAAGTCTATCCATCGAGATCAACGCATTTCTTCCGCAGATTTCTGAAATCATGTCGGACCGACCGCTGGAGTAAGGTGCTGCATCAGGATTGGTAGGTGCAACTTCTGTGACGTGAACTGCTGAGAAAACAAACGTGACTTGGCCCGAATCCCTATACGCAATCAATTTGTCATAGACATCCGCAACTCGGCTCTCTGAACGGCGAGCAGCAAGATCGGAAAAATCACTGCTATCCATGTAGACAAGCATAGACTTTGTCATTATTTGTTGATGGTATTCAAAATGGCGTCTCAAAAAGCAAGCCTAGGAGAGAATACAATGGAACCTTACAAGAGTCTGCTCAAGTCCAGACCAATTCTGCCACCGAACCAGACTCGTGCATTTAACCATCTGAATGGCAGTGACGCGGAATCGCTAGCCGCATCCCGACTTGTAACTGCATGCAGGGGAGAAATCTGCTGGGGTTCAAGAGAGGAAGACAATAGAAAGATAGATCTGATTCTTTCCTGTGATCACCCATGGTACCCGGGCGAAAGACTGTTGATTCTTTCACAAGTTAAGTCGGGAGATACTTTCGGCATGCGTAACGAGCTTGGCTTCAAGCTCAAAGGTGCCGCACTGAGGGCGGCGAAACGAACATCACACTCAGTTTGCATGGTATGGGTAGATAGAAGCACTGGCGAATCGTTCTGGGCGTACGTTCACCCGGATACAAAACTCACACCGCGAGATTACGGGCTACACCACAAAATTACTCCTGCTACAGTCTTTGATCTTGCTCGATGCATGTCTCGAAACATATCCAATATGAAGGGCGGTCGAGGAATTGTTGTGAGGTCTAGAACTGGTAATGTTACCGAGCGACGAAAAACGGTGCGCAGCACATACAGGTCATTGGCTTCAGTTTTTTCTCCAACTCTTGGAAAGATTGAGCTTACTAGGCTTGGATGGAGACACATGTTAAGGAGCGGGAGGTCTCAAGCTAACAAAAAGGCGAGTCTCGAGCTGATCCCTTATCTACCCAAATTAGTCGCTCAAACTCCGACTACAAATGCAGTCACAAACATCAAAGAGTGGAAGAGTGACGATTACACCTACCGTGTAACCGAACACCTGCTTCGATATTCCGAAGTTTCGTACTCAGAAAAGAATCAAACTGGAACAAAGAACATTGAAGTAATACTCAAGGTCCTCGAAGAAATCAGATATCCCACCGATTGGCAGAATGATGCAATGTTGAGTCAGAGAGTGGAAAGAAGACTTGTACTGAAATCCGCATACCATAAGGCCGTCAAAGGAAGCTAAACGTTGAAGGGCCGCCAGTGCTTGCAAACATGGTCTATCAGAATATGGGTTGCAGCCCAATATCTTGACATGGATACCACATAGCGCACTGGGTCAATGACACACAGCCCAACAACACGGAGATTAAACCGTTTCGGAATCCAAACTTCAAATTAGCTCCAACAAACCTGAAGTGCGACTTAGACGACATTTTCAGTTTCTCTGTTTTTCTTGTCGGTGGCGGCCCACCAATGAAAGTACTCCATTAGTTCGCCCAAAGTCTCAGCAATAGTCAGCGTTTCTCGCTTAGATTGCGGTTCATTTTGGGCATCTCTCTATTGAACCAGGGCCTGAGAGGTTCGTCGTTGATATTGAACTGGTATTACTAGACTATATTTAGTGAACTATATATAATGAACTATCAAGTAATTGTCGGAGCAACTATGTTCATACGTGCTTATCTGAGAGCTAGCACTGCAAAACAAGACGCAACTCGAGCGAAAGAATCGCTGACAAGCTTCGTTGCGAATAAGAACCAGAAAATTGCGAGTTATTACTTTGAGAATGAGTCTGGTCGAACTCTGCAGAGACCTGAACTAATGAAACTCCTCGAGGAGGCTAATGAAGGCGATGTCCTTTTAGTTGAATCGATAGATCGACTGACAAGACTTACCAGGGATGACTGGATGAGGCTGAAGCTACTTATTCAGCAGAAAGAGTTACAAGTAGTGGCGCAGGACCTTCCTACGAGCCACAAGGCATTGGAACTAGAAGAAACCGATGACGTTACAAGAGGAATTTTGGATGCTGTTAACGCTATGCTGATAGATATTCTCGCGACAATGGCTTGTAAAGATTACGAGCTGCGTAGGGAACGTTCAGCGCAAGGTATAGCGAAGGCGAGAGCCGCTGGTGCGTATAGGGGTAGGCCTGAAAATGTAGATCGCAACAATGGGATCGCCAAAATGCTGAATAACGGGATGACCTACACAGAAATACAGAATGCTACTGGAGCGTCTCGCGCAACTATCGCAAAGATCAGAGCAAGGGAATCGCATGCCGTTGCTTAGAACAGAATTAGAACTTGTTGCTAGGTAGCGTTTCTAAGCGCATCGACAAGGGCGAGTAGGAGCGGCTCTAGTTTTTCGTCATCAACCAAATCGCGTCCACCTTCAATCCTCGAACGAGCATAAGATCCCGCTTTGTAGAGGCTGTCCTCCAAAGAATCTGCAGAACGAACTCTATATTCCATCGGGATATCTCCCTGACTCAGTCTTTCCAACAGTTTGTCGATTAGTTGCTTGTCATCTAGCCCCAAGAATACAGACAGTATTGCGGCACCGTAGAGAGTCGAGCCCAATAAGCCCCATGATTGTGCCCGTGGGCCACATTTTAAGCACCACCACTCGACAAAAGTTTGATTAATCGAGAGCGCTTCAGGCAGGCAATCCCTTCGCTTAGCGTCTACGCACGTGAAGAATAGCTCGTCGCTTAAGTTGTAGTTTTCGAGGATCCGCGCATTCTCCTCCGTAGCTTCAACCCATGAGAGCGCAGAAACTAGCCAGCGGCTACTTTTCCGCAGCTCATCTCGATAGTGGACGCTGCAAGCATCGCTTGTGGAGAGACCATTCAACAGCCTTGCCAAATGACAACACCAGTGGATCATGTCAAAAGTAAAACCCGATTTTTGTGCCACGGACAAAACCAAGAGTTCCTTCTGAGATTGATAAATGCCATCCGCCCATTTATTGATGTTTCGGATGACTCGCTCCGCTTGCTCGTCGCCTGCCTTTTTGTCCAACAGTGAATTAACAATCTGAGTTAACTTTGCGACAAAAGAACTTTGGCTTGTGGACGAGTAGAAAGGCCCCAAATTACTCTTATGAATACCCTGGAGAGGAGAATCGGGAATCTTGAGAAAAATCTCAGCAACAAGCTTGATTTGATTCGTTAGGTCTTCTGCTGCGAACTGAATATCTTGTTCTGAGAAGAACATATTAATGAGCATTTCTGACAGCTTGCGGACACCAACTTGAGTGACTGGTCTGAAGTCTTGTTTAACAGCCCCCACGAGCGACACCGTGCCAATCTTCTCCACTATTGTCGTTGCCTGAGACACGTCACTTTGGGCGATTACCTTTCCGGTTTCGCCCATGAGGTAAACTCCCTCCATTACAACGTCTGCACTCTCAGAAGCAGCTGAATTAAGCACACTGTCGCAGAGGTAAGCAGCAGCTAGTTGAGCGTGTGTTGAAGTTGCGTGAGGCGAAGCGTAGGAAGCACCTGCGTATGTGACGCATAACTTATGTAACGTCTGAAACGTTTGTTCAATTTGAATTTCATCTGAGCGCGCCTGGCCGAGCTTCACATTTCGTCGCATATGCTCGAGCGTTTCGTTTAGGAAGTTGTCCGTGGCGAGCGGATTTTCAATCAGCCAGTCGTTAGAAAAGAAAGACGCTCCTTTGATTCTTACGTAATCACGATTTATCGCCACAAGCGCATCAAGAGCAAACTGTGAAGTCTCATGATCTCCTTGTTCTGAATATCGTCTGGAATAGGAGACGCACTGATCACAACAGTCCTTTGCGAGAGCTGCTCCAGAACTAGTTAATCCGAAGTAGGAAGCTAGTTTTAGGTTCTCGTCTACTTCTCCCCCCTCCTCATCGAACGAGCTCATAAGCGGAAGCGAGAACTTCGCTGTTTCACCCCACTTTTCCAAGCTCCTACGTGCGTCTCTCACAATGTAAAAAAGCTGAAGTTTAGGATTAATAAGAGCTAGCGCGCGTCGATACGCCAAAAAGAAAGAATATAGTGTCAGGTAGATTAGGAGCAGAGCGAGAAGGACAGCTGCAAGTGCATGTGAGCTGTGGGGTACTAACGATACGCCAGTTAATACAAGCGAGAAGAAGAAGCTTGCGATGAACGTAGATAGCAGATAGATGTCAGCGCCAAATTTCCGAAAAAGCCCATATGGCATTCTCTCCACATTGACTTGCATCGCGAACATGATGAGTGAGAACGCGATTGCTGTAGCACCAATCATTGCTGCACCGAATGCTAGTATCACGGACCTGAGATCACTCAGACGATCGTCTGTCGAAAAGAATTCGGCTGCGGCGTCGTGAAAGGGTAGGTACACAAACACGAAAACGAAAACAGCGATCGTGATCGTTATCAACCAGAATAACTGGTGAGCGTATTGTCGATATCCAGAAATCAGGTTGTATAGGAGGTTGTTCGCGTAGTGCCATAGCCTCGCGCGACTAACTGACAGCTGTCGCAAAAACGCCTGATGATACTCTTGAATACGGTTCAAGTTTGTTGTCTCAGCGCTGCCCTAAAATACTCTTCAGTTTCGTGATCACAGCAATAAATACTGCAACTCTTTTGCCCTCTGGTAAGAAGAGTTCTATAGGTATTTTTTATTATGCGGTCGGCTTTCGCCGAAGCTTTCTCAGGATTTTCGTTAAGTAACTTTTTATAACCTCTGATCGAAGAGTCCATTTTCGAGCGTTGGGATGCATCAGTAACTATTCTGCCATCTCTAACCATCAAATCTGGACCTATGATTACTCCAACGTGGTCAAGCTCTAACCCTTGGCAGGTATGGATGCAGCCTATTTGTTCTACTGATTCCGGAGCGATCAGCCATAAACTTCCATCGTCGGCGAGGTTCCATTGAGCCGCGAAACCAAACTCGGGGATCCTGATATCCATTGCACTCGGATCGTTTTTCTTCTTACGAGAGTCACTAATCCAATCCCAGCAATACCCAGCGACGAGGCGAGCTTTGTTTCCAGTGTTTAAACTACGAATGTGGGTTCTGAGCTTGTTGGGGTCAGCGAATACTTGAAACTCAAAATCGCTTTGTGTGAGTTCGAAATTTGCTGTCTCACGAATCTGAAGCACGTGGTCCAACCAGGCTAGATAGCCGTCAGATCCGCTACAACGAAACTGAGAAGCGAGATCCAAGCGAACTACCGCAGCACCAAAGTACTCTGCCCACCTAACCACTTCTTGTTCTCTTCCAATGTCAGCCCACGTGACAATCTGATCCTCATCTAGAAGAAAAATAGAGGTCTTAGAAGCTTGAATTAGCTCTTTTGCTTGATTGTCGCTGTCTCTGTTGTAACGGTTTTTCTCCATCAGCCGGTGGGCTTCATCAACAATCAAGGCATCAAACGAATGTGGCTCTACCCCAGTGTACGAGGATGAACCTTTGAACAGATTGTTTATGCGATTCTTTCGCATGGTTCCACTGAGTTTCGCGGCATAAACCTCTCTCGGCGCCTGGTTTTTTGAGACGTACTGCACCAGATTGCCACGATTAGTAAGTTCGACTAGTAGATTAATCGCTACTACTGATTTGCCGGTTCCGGGACCGCCTTTCACAATCAGGACTTGCTTTTTGTCTTCTCTGTTCGCTTGCACCATTGCAAGTGCAGTTTCATAAACTATCTTTTGGTCATCGATCATTAGAAATGAGGGATTTCCTACGAGGAGACTGGTCAACTCGTCCGCAAGTGCTTTGGAAGGCCGAATCCTCCCATTCTCAATGCGATACATAATGTCGGTGTTGTCTCCTTGACTAACGTATCGCTTAACGAAATCCTGAAGTTTTAATGTATCCGCCGCAGCGAAGATCGGTGCTCTGTCGATGTGATGCTGATAGCAAGGGTCAGAAATTTCAGAGTCAGAATCCAGATTATGAAGGTAAGCACAAGGTTTGAGCTGGATATCCTCTTGCCGGACAGTTTCGTTATAGTCGTTGATCAATGCGGCATAGGTCCAAGCTTGATATGAAGGATGACTGACCTCGCGAACCCTTTGCCCAACATAGGTAGAGACAACCCCATCCTTGTTAGTTTTTTCTACTTTGCTCCATTGTTTTAGCTCAATGATAACTGCATGTTCCGTCCCGATTTCGTCTTTCCCTGAAATAATAAAATCGATTCTTTTGCTTGTTAGCGGGATTGCGTACTCAATGGAAATCCCCGCGTTATTCGGTATCTCAGGGGCATCAACGACATTGCGCATAAACTGCATTGAATTTCGCCATGACTCGACTTCACCGGGCGATCCAGCCGGTAGCCCGAGTTCTCTGACTGTTTTTAGTAGCTTTGTATGTATGACGTTTTGACGAACGTCATTTACGAACCTTTCCTTTGTATCCGAGTAAACGATCATTCCTTGGTCTGGTACTCGTTGTACTTTTTCGAGCTTCCCCTAACTTTGTCAGCAGGGTACTTTTCAGCATTGATCTTCATCTTGTTGTTTACAGCAGTTTCAAGGTCGATCTGTAGCACGTCTGAAAGCCTCAGCAGGTAATTCAACACGTCAGCTATTTCTTCGGCAACTTCTGACTTTTTTTCCTCTGAGAGGCTCATAGACGCCTCAGAATCTAACCACTGAAAATGCTCCAATATCTCCGCTGCTTCGACACTTAGCGCAGCTGCAAGATTCTTGGGAGAATGAAACTGCTCCCAGTCTCGCTCACGGGCAAATTCTCTCAATCGATTCTGTATCTCCTCAATGTTCATTTCACTCAATCAGTACTCCTAAGGTCTAGCTGAAACCTAAGCGGTTCCAGAATCAGTTTCGAAGAATCAACATAGTCTACGGGGTTTCTGAGCACTTCGATGGTGGGTTTCGGTGATAGGACGTTGGTCACCAGATACAAATGGTAGGAATCTCGGTGATTCCTGGCTGCTTCCCATTCATTGCGGGTTATCTCAAGGGAATTCATGGTCTTACTCTGAGTAGACTTCACCTCTATCAGCTTTTTGTCACCAGCCTCATCGTAGGATGTGATATCCCAACCCGGCCGGTTCCCGATTGCTTCTTCGTGTACAACTTTTTCTGCTAGGTCATTGCGTCCCAGCGCTCTCAACGCATTGCGTTCGAATTCAAGTACAACTAGCTCGCCCTGATCTCCAATTATCTTGGCATTCTTTGAGTAGCCGCTTCCGTAGCCACCGGTACTACCGCTCGACTTTGCCTTACGTGGTTCAAAGTCGAGGCTTACTAGCTTTAGTTCCCGGGAAGCTAGGTCTGTTGTTCCTTTCAGTAGGGCTAACGGGTCGGGAGTTAAAGGGTCTTCAACAACTCTTCGCATGAAACTAACGATTGCCCCGTAATCTTCAATTAGCTCTTCTTCACTTGGTAAGTTCTTGAGCTCGTACTTTAGAGAAAACACGTTGCCTCGTTCGTAATCTCTGTGCAATTTGTTGGAGGTCGTTGCCCCAAGATCAATGTCTCCTGCTTCTAATCTGTTATTGAGTCTATTTGGCAAGTGACGCACAACTACTTCGAACAACCGCTCTCGTGCTGCTTCCATAGCTGCATAGACATCAGCCTTTCTTGTAAAAGCTTCGTTAAATTGTGTCGCACCCAAACCAAAACACAGAAAGAGTGATTGCATGTCTACAGAGTAGAGATAGACCACGTAGTAGCCCTGAGCTGCTGACCTAGTTATTCGAGTATCGAAAGTTGCCACCCAAGGCGCGGCGGTTATGTTTCCCAGGCCAGTCGAGCCCTGCACCTTGATGTAGGAGGAGTCCTTAAGTTTAGACAGGAGAATGTTCGGGAGCGTTTCAACAACCAATTCATGAATCGGTTTTGAGCTATCTACAGTCTGGAGATCTTTATAAGTTGACCAGCCTCCAGCGATTTCTTCTAGCGCCTCCCTTATGAGTGCCATATGTGATCTCACTGTTTCGGATGTGCACCAGCATACCATCCGCAGAAAGTTAAACGTTCATTGGGCTAGAATCGATTGTGGAATTGCCTCCAAATTGCGGATCGTCTGGTGTAGCGCGTTCTCCACTGCTGTAGAAACATCAAATGCCTATATAGACATTCAATGCTTCGCTAATTCTCACGGTCAGAAGGCAGGCGAAAGTTGCTCAGATCGTTAAAGAAGGCTTCTGATCGCTTCTTGTTCATGACGTACGAAGGATCATCGAAGAACTCACTCTTTAGACTCCAAATGAAATTCCTGAATCCGAGTTTATCCATCGAATGATGCTCACGTGGGGCATGCATATCGATTACGTCTGAACGGTACGTTCTAGATTCACCAACGTGAGGCGGCAAGGTTCGGGGGACTATATTGAAATGGTCGTAGTACCCGTCGTACGGATGGAGATAGTGTTCTACAACCATGTCCCGGCCAAGTCGCTCAGGGATAGCGATAGACCTTGAGCAATCATAGATTCTACGAGCTTGTCTTCGCACTTCAGGTTGAGAGTTTTTGAAGACGCCTTCCTCAACACACCAGTAGAACCAGTCTGCATCAACAAACATTATCTGTGGCAGCGTTCTTCCTTTGTGCTTCCCAAAACACATTGGTAACCATTCTTCCGCATAGCGAGAACTCATCGATGGCTCTCCTTCGACAAAAACTCACAAACTGCATCTCCGATTACTCCTGAAACACTTGCGTTTGAAAGGTGAGCTTTTTTCCGGCGAGATACTTCGTCGATGGTGTCTCTATACAACTCATCTGGGATGGTTATCGAAATTCGATGTTTACTGGGAAGTTCAATGTGGTTGGTTGTTACCATGCTTACTCCTGAAATATGTGAAAGGGGGTCGGAAAGTGACTATCTACATCATTACTATGAATAATATTTGCATATTATATCATTATAAATGATTATGCTCATCATCTCTAGTAATGAGATGGCTGTATGAAGAGAACCTGGATATCAACAAAGGAGGCTGGGTGCCTGGTCGGTAAGTCACCCGCGACTATCGCTCGTTGGTGTAGAAGCGGGATTATTCCGCACAAGATCATCCCTGGTGCGAAACCTCGCTATCTGGTTAGTTCGAACTTCGTCGAATCTCTGCCCAGCCACGCAGAAACAACCCCCTCATCGAGACCTGCGAGTACGATAGATTTTCAAGCTTTAGAGAGACTTCATGGGAAGAAAAAGACTCCATAACAAAGACCTGCCTAGGCACGTACATCTCAAGCACGGGCAGTACTACTTCGTCGTACCGAACCGGTATCAATCTTTGTTTGAAAAGCGATGGGTTCCTCTTGGAAAAACCCTTAGAGAGGCTTACGCGACATTGGCTGAACTTCCAATCCACGATGAGCCACAAGTTGGAGATGTAAAGTCCGTAGAAGACTTGATCTTGTTCTATGAAACTACAGAAATGACCGCCAACTCTGTTGGAACCAGATCAAACAAAGAACAGTACTTACCTTCGATCCGTGCTGCGGTTGGCAAGATGCGACTGGATCAAATTGAGAAAAGTCATGCGAGACAGTTATACACAACGTTAGTTGGAATGCGTGGAAGAAAGACTGCGAAAGAAGTCGTGAGTCTTCTTAGACACATGTTAAGTGTGGCAGAAGAACACGGCTTTTTAGCCGAGAACAAACTGAGGGGAATGAGATTTAAGGGAAACCCGCCCAGGAACCGACTTGTTACCTATGAGGAGGTAGAAGACTTCATAGAAAACTATGCGAGCAAACTTCTCAAAGCCTACATTCCACTTAAGTTAATCACTGGATTAGATAAACAATCCATTCTGTCACTGACAATTCACGATATAACTGACACTGGATTGAACGCAGTCCGAAGAAAGAATAATTCCAAACCAAAAGTCTACCCTTGGGATGATGAGGGTCAGCTCAAAGACACATTGGAGCGAGTTCTTGTGTACAAGCAAAGCCAACCGGTTAACTCGATTTACTTATTCGCAAACCGACGGGGGCAGCCGTATCTGCCTATGGTTAACGGCGAATTGTTTGATCAACATGGGCATGCATTGGGAAAGCCTAGCGGTTTCAACTCCATATGGAATCGGTCCATGGCTAAATGGGTTCAGGCGGGAAACGAACGTTTCACCGAACACGATCTAAGAAAGACACCTGCATCCGCGACAAGCACTCCGCACGCCCAACAGTTGCTTGATCATCATTCATCCGAAATCACCAGCCGCGTATATCAAGTCAACAAGAGGGTTGTAGCAATTCAGCCACGACCTAAAGACGAGAAGAAAGAAAGCTAGACGGAGCTTGCTTAAGAATATTAGACAATCAGAGAAATACTAGACAATTCGGTTTTCGAGAGACGCTACAGCCCTTTAGAAATGGCCCGCCCAGAGAGATTCGAACTCCCGACACCCAGGTTCGAAGCCTGGTGCTCTATCCAGCTGAGCTATGGGCGGACAGAGAACCCGCATGCGCGGGCAAAGAGGACGCGATTATAGCGCCCATCCTTTGTCATAACTAGCCGCAAACTTCGGCTCTGCAATCTTTAGGTGATGGATCTTCCAGCCATCGGGAGTCCGGCGGTATACCTCATGATATCGGCAGGCCTGCCACATGGGTTTGTCATTACGACGCATGGTGAACATACCGTGGAAATACCAGCGGCCTATGGCTTCATCGCCATCCACGTCGATGATCGGGTTGTGGACCATGTGCTGTGAAAACTTGATGGCATCGCTGAACTGATCGAACAGCTTTCTGATCGCCTCATGTCCCTTCGCGGTGCCGATGCCCTCTCCTTCCCAGGTCCCGTCCTCCGTAAAGATCGTGATGATTCGCTCAGCATTATGATCGTCATCACAAATGTCGCAGTAGGTCGCCTTTAGCCGGCGTATTGCTTCCAGGTCCTCGAGCCGTTGTATCCGGGCTTCTAATTCTTCAGGCATATCTAACCCCCTCTCTCGAGACATATTAGTACAATGACGCGATGAAAAACTCAGCACTCCTATTACTTATGTTTCTGCTAACCGCCTGCAGCAGTCCACCAACCATTCAGCATGATCTAGCGGACTCACCCCTCCCCTGGTCTTCCCAGGTACCTGACTACGATCAGGACACCGTCAGGTTCGCCGTCTTTTCGGACTTAACAGGTGGGGAACGCGAAGGCGTGTTCGAAACTGCCGTCGCGCAGCTAAATCTACTTCGACCGGAACTCATTGTGAATGTTGGAGACCTGATCGAGGGCGGCGAAGATCGACAAGAGCTGATCGACCAGTGGGATTCCTTCGATGAACGAGTCAGTCGAGCTGGCGCGCCCGTTATCTATACCGGCGGCAATCACGATCTGATGGGTCAAACCATGAGAGAGGTCTGGGCAGAGCGATTGGGCCCCCGGTACTTTCACGTTCGATACCGGGACATCCTATTCCTGATCCTGGATACGGATGATCACACTGACGAGCGCATGCAGGAAATCATCAAAATGCGGACCGAGGCCTACAAAGTCGCCATGACCGAAGGTTGGGGAGCCTTTGGTGAAACAGCTTACGCCAATCACCCCGAAGATCAGACGGGCATGATTTCAGCCGAACAGTCCGCGTACATGCAGCAAGCCTTGCAAAACAACGACAATGTTCGATGGACGTTTGTTCTGTCGCACAAAGCGCCCTGGGCGAATGATGACATGCCAACATGGCAGGCTGTCGAAGCTGTCTTAGCTGACAGACCCTATACCGTGTTCCACGGTCACCGACATGCCTACAAGCACACTGTTCGAAATGACCGAGACTACATTCAGCTGGCCACAACCGGCGGCGTATTCTTACCGCAGAACGGACCAACGATGGATCAACTAGTTTGGGTTACCGTAGATGAAAAGGGCGCACATATTGCCAACCTTAAGATGACGGGCATCTTCGACAAAACCGGTGAAATCCCAGCGGGTGGCGAAGACCTTTGCCTTAAGCCACCTTGCATGCCGAATCTGCTGCCAAAAAATTAGACGCGACGCTCATAGGGCACAGCTTTGGGTGAACCTGTCGACATATCCAGCATGCGAATCGGTTCGGTCACACCATCCCACTCGTCCGCTGACTTCTTCATCAAACCAAAGAACATGTCATAAAAGTCGCTACGCGCCATGAGCTGAATCATCACACCCGGCTGATCTTCGATATCGATATAGGCATGTGCTTTATAACTCGGCGCTTCACCATAGCGTTGCCAGACCTTGTGCTTGCACCCTTTCGCTTCGATGCCAGCCAAGGCATCGTCCACGTCATCAACCCAATACGCGAGGTGCTGCAGCCCGCCTTCGGGACGGTCTTCCAGAAAGTCTTTATAAATTGAAGGATGTGAACCCTCCGGTGTAATCACTTCGATCTGCTGATCACCACAGTAGGCAAAGCCGGCGCGCATATCAGCATCGATGTGTTTGCCGTCATAGCTGCCAGAAAAACCTCGGATGTCTTGAAGAAAGAAGGGACCCACCCCTCTGGCAAGCCAATGCTGGATAGCCGCATCAACATCTGGCACCACATATCCTTGTTGAACAACTGGACCAAACAAAACACTCATCATGAATTCCTGACGTCACGTGATGACGAAACTATCACACCTTGGTAGGGTTCGAGCACATGAAAAACCACCAAGGGCAAACTGATGGCACTACCCGGCAAGAGCGCAACCTACAAAGGTCCAGTCACAGACACGGATCGCTGGGAAAAATTTCAATACCGGCCCGACGACATCTTCATCTGCACACCACCCAAATGTGGCACCACCTGGACCCAGGCGCTTGTTGCCATGGTGATCTTCGAAGGAGCCGATCACGGAGAGAAACCCGGCGTGATCTCTCCCTGGATTGATGCAGACCTGGCGCCTTTAGATGAGTATCTGCGACTCGTTGACAATCAAACACATCGCCGTTTTATCAAAACGCACACACCGCTGGATGGCATACCCCACCACAACGAGTGCCAGTACCTGGTTGTGATGCGAGACCCGAGAGATGCGCTGTTCTCCATGATGAATCACCAGGACAACATGTCCAACGAAGAAATTGCAGCCACGTTGTTGACTCGTGACGGTCACGAGATTGACCACTGGATCGATGGCTCTCTCGACCCCACCTACTTTGATCATCAGACGATAGAAACCCACACCCACTTCTTAAAAACTTACTGGGATTACCGAGATCTACCAAACGTTCATCTGCTCCACTACTACGACCTGAAACAGGACCTCCGTGGACATATCGCAAAACTCGGCGACATCCTAGACGTAAGTCTCGATGGTCAACAGCTGGACGAGATGACCGACGCCGGTACCTTCGAGAACATGCAGAAGAAAGGTGACCAGTACGCTCCAGCGGCCGGTACCGGATTGTGGAAGCACGAGAACTCATTCTTCGCCACCGGCAAAAATTCGCAGTGGCGAGAAAAGATGACTGAGGAGCAATTGAACAGGCTCGACGCTCGAGTTAACCAACTGCTGAGCGAAGCGCAGAAAGCCTGGTTGTTCCGAAGCTAGTATACTCACGGCCAGTTTTACGGGCTCTCGTACATGATCTTCCGCCAATTATTCGACGCCGACTCTTCTACCTATACCTACATTCTCGGGTGTGAGACGACTCATGAGGCCGTGGTCATTGACCCGGTATTTGAACAGCACACTCGGGATATTGCCCTGTTGCGCGAACTCAGCCTGAACGTGAAGTACTCACTGGATACCCACGTCCACGCGGACCATGTGACCGGTGCCTGGTTGCTGAAGGAGAAGGAAGGCGCCGAGATCGCGCTTGCCGCAGATTACGAAGCCGATGGTGTCGACATTGCGCTCAAAGACGGCATGGTCCTCGCTTTTGGCGACTCCTCGGTGACCGCCATGCATACACCCGGCCACACCAATGGTTGTTTCACCTTTGTGACCAACGACAAGCAGATGGCTTTTCCCGGCGATTGCTTGCTGATCAGAAGCGCCGGGCGCACCGACTTCCAGGCGGGTGATGTTCACACCATGTGGAAAAGCATCCAAGACAAAATCTTCAGTCTGCCCGACGATTGCCTGCTCTACCCAGCTCACGATTACATGGGTCGCACCGTTTCCACGGTCGCAGAAGAAAAACGCTACAACCCAAGAATCGGCGGAGACGCGCGAGAAGAAGATTTTGTGGGTTATATGAATAATCTCGGTCTACCCCACCCAAGGCAACTGGAAATTGCATTACCAGCAAACCTGAAGTGCGGCAGGGCCGACGAATCCATCACTCTACCTGATTGGGCACCTATCACGATCACCTTTGCAGGCGTACCAGAAGTCGCACCGGACTGGGTCGCACGACAGGGTGAGGCTGTTTGTATTCTCGATGTCCGCAGTCAAGAGGAGTACAACGGCGAGCTCGGTCACATAGAAGGTTCGCTCTCGATTCCTCTGAGTGAACTCCGTGATCGTCTGCATGAAGTACCCGTTAATCGACCGGTGGTCGTTATCTGCCAGTCAGGCAAACGTTCTGCCATGGCGACGCAAATCTTAAGATCTGTGGGTCGTGACAAAGTGGCCAACATTCCAGGGGGAATCCTGCATTGGACGAAACTGGCGCTACCGGGTGTGAATCAAACATGACAGATCTTTCAGGCATTACCATCGTTACACTTGAACAGGCGGTAGCCGCACCTTATGTGTCCGGTCGTCTCGCGGAGGAAGGCGCACGGGTCATCAAGATCGAACGTGACGAGGGCGACTTCGCACGACGCTACGACTCGATGGTCGAAGGCGAAAGCGCTTACTTCGTTTGGTTAAACGCAGGCAAAGAGAGCGTCACACTGAACCTTCGCGAAGAAGCCGACCGGCAGCTCTTATGCAACCTGCTCAAAGAAGCCGATGTGTTTATCCAGAATCTTGCTCCAGGCGCGTTGGCTCGATTAGGCTTCGCGCCTGAGTCTCTGAGAGCCGAATATCCTGAACTGATTATCTGTTCGATATCCGGTTACGGCGAAGACGGCCCCTACAAAAACCAGAAAGCTTACGATCTTTTAATCCAGGCAGAGAGCGGCCTTTGTTCCATCACAGGCGTCGGTGAAGAACTCACCAGAGTCGGGGTGTCTGTCTCTGACATTTCTGCGGGGATGACGGCTTATCAGGAAATTCTGCTTGCGTTGTTCGCTCGTGCGCGGGACCCGGAGAATCAAGGCAGATTGATCAACGTCTCTCTGTATCATTCAACTGCAGACTGGATGAATGTGCCTTACCTGCAGCACCGATATGGCGGCTTCACGCCGCAGAATCATGGATTGAAACACCCTTCTATTGCGCCCTATGGCGCGTTCACCTGCGGCGACGAAAAGCAGGTGCTGTTCAGCATCCAGAACGAGCGGGAATGGCTGTGGTTATGCCGGGATGTGCTGGGCGATGAGCGCCTCGCCACAGACGCTCGTTTCGCCGACAATGAAAAACGTTTAGAGAACCGCGAAGCCCTTGAAACCCTGATTACTAAAGTGTTCCAAAGGACTGACCGTGAAGATGTGATTGAGCGTCTAGATTCCGCCAATATCGCCTACGGCAGAGTCAGCGATTTGAGCGATCTGGCAGCGCATCCGCAGAACCGCTTTCGTCAAATAGAGACTGAAAACGGCACCATTGAGGCGCTCGGGCGCGGCGCTGAGATTGAAGGAAAAGTGAAAACCAAATTGAAAATACCGGCCATCGGCGCCGAAAGTGAAAGGATCAGGGAAGAATTCGGGAAATAATGGTCAATATTAGCAAACCCGATTTGCATTAGTCACTCAGACTCATTAAAACCCAATTAAGCAAATTAGTAAGGGCCGAATCATGGATGTCTCGACGATTATCACTTTGGCAATCATTGCGGGTCTGGTTTTCTGGGCCGTTGGGATCTACAACCAGCTGGTCGCCTTAAAGAACCGATACAAAAACGCCTTCGCACAGATTGAAGTTCAGCTGAAGCGACGCTACGACCTGATTCCCAATCTCGTCGAAACTGCCAAGGGTTACCTTGATCACGAAAGAGAGACCTTGCAGGCGGTGACGGAAGCTCGCGACGCTGCCGCTTCTGTGCTTGCCGAGGCAGCACGTGACCCAGGCAATGCGCAGGCCATTCAAGGCCTCGTCAGCCAGGAAGGTGTACTTCAGGGCGCTCTTAGCCGATTCAATATTGCGGTGGAAGCTTACCCGGACCTCAAAGCTAACGAGAATATGATGCAGTTGACGGAAGAACTGACGACGACGGAAAACAAAATTGCGTTTGCACGACAGGCCTTCAACGATCAGATCATGGCTTACAACACCTACCGTCAGTCATTCCCGAACGTTGTGTTGGCACCAACGTTTGGACACCCGACCGATGCAGAACTGCTGGAATTCGAAGACAGCGAGGCGATTCAGGAAGCGCCTTCCGTTTCGTTTTAATCCCTCGGTAAATCACTGTGGATTTCTTCCAGTCGCAAGACAATGCGCGGAGGAACACCAAATTTTTGTTGTTCCTTTTTGCATTGGCGGTCATCTCCCTCGCCCTGCTGACCAATGGCCTGGTATACCTGCTCGTTAAATTCCAGGACACCACCTCCACCGCCGTCGATTTCCGTTACACCTGGGAAATTTTCTGGGCCGTCAATATCGCTATCCTCGTGTTAATCGCGATCGCGAGTTTAATTCGCCTGATCGCGCTCCGGGGAGGTGGCGCGTCCATCGCAGAGCTGATGGGTGGCGAGTTGGTCATCGACCCTAAAGGTGACTTCAACCGACGCAAACTGCTCAACGTGGTGGAAGAAATGGCCATCGCCTCAGGCACACCTGTGCCGTCGGTGTACATCATTCCCGAACAAGGCATCAATGCCTTCGCTGCGGGGTACTCGCCGGGCGATGCCGTGATCGGCGTCACCCAGGGCGCTGTCGACCATCTGAATCGCGACGAACTGCAGGGCGTCGTAGCACACGAATTCAGTCACATTTTTAACGGCGACATGCGCCTGAACATCCGTCTGATGGGTGTGCTTTACGGCATTCTGATGCTCTATCTGATCGGTCGAATGATTGTTTCACCCAGCCACCATGTCGCTGCCAGCCGCGACAGATCGCATGCGGCAGTGATAGCGGTTGGCATTGGACTGATGGCGATCGGCGCCATTGGTCAGTTCTTTGGCAACCTGATCAAAGCAGCGGTCAGTCGCCAGCGCGAATTTCTCGCGGACGCATCTGCTGTACAGTTCACGCGAAATGCCGATGGCATTGCCGATGCTCTAAAGCGCATCGGGGGGTATGAACCAGGATCAATACTCGAACATCCAGAGAGTGCGGAGATCAGCCACCTGTTTTTCTCACAGGGCATTACGTTTTCGTTTTCCGGTCTGATGACGACACATCCACCCCTAGAAGAACGCATCAGACGCATCCAACCCGGCTGGGATGAAAAGTTTCTCTGGGAGAAAACGCCAGAACCCGCAGGCATGGCACCAACCGATAGCGCCATGGGGTTTGCTGGAGTCTCTGGTGGCGTTCCCATCGATGCGGACCAGGTGGTCAGTCAAATCGGAAACCCGGAACCTTCTCAGGTTCTGTTCGCACAACAGCTCATCGCCTCAATACCTGACGTTTTTTCAGACGCTGCGCATGATCCGTACACCGCTCGATCATTGGTTTACCTCTTTCTGTTGAGTGGCGACGCTGAAGTCAGAACGGAACAACTCACGCATCTTAAAGACGAAGCAGACCTCGGTGTATATGACGCGCTCGCCAAACTCATCCTGTCTGAACCAAAGCTTGAAACTGGAATGAAACTGCCTCTTCTGGAAATGGCGTATCCCATGCTCAGGCAATTGAGTTACAAGCAGTACAAACTGTTTATGGCGAATATGGATGTGCTCATCCGTGCCGACGGTCGCGTCGGTCTGTCAGAGTGGGCCGTGCAGAAGATGATGAGCAAACATCTCGAGGAGGTGTTCGAGGCAAAACATAGCGTGGTGAAGTACAACAAACTCAAGCAGGTTCAAGACGCCTGCCAGATTCTGCTGTCCCTGCTCGCACATTGTGATCGGGAATCCAACATTCCATCAGCAGATGCCTTCAATAAAGGGGCTGAAACCCTTGAACTCGACATTCAGCTTCAGGAAAAGGCGGCGCTCAGTTTCAAAGCGATGAACAAAGCATTAGAGAAACTTAACTCGCTTCATCCGCTGCGCAAACCAAAACTCATCAAAGCCTGCATTGCTACGGTGAGCGCAGACAACATGATCAGCCACATAGAGCTCGAACTTTTGAGAACCGTTGCTGACTGTCTTGAGTGCCCTATGCCACCTTTGGGTAACGCAGTATGAAAGTTGGTCTCATCTCAGATACGCATATTCCGGAAGCCATGCCCGAGCTCTGGCCCCATGTGTATGAGCAGTTCCATGGTGTCGAATGCATCCTACACGCAGGGGACATTCATCATTTTTCCGTCCTGGATCGACTACAGGAAATCGCGCCCGTGTATGCAGCTCGCGGCAATGGCGAAGATGGCTCAGGCGGCCGGGAAGTACAACCAGATGATGAAAGAGTTCGAGAAGCCTGGATGCTGGAACTGGCCGACTTCAAGGTTGGATTAACGCACTATGTGCCCATGCCACAGATTCCACCAAATCACACAGTGGCGGCCTGGAAAGAGCGTCTGTTCCCCGATCACAATCTGGATGTACTGATTTATGGCGATACGCATGTCGAACAGATCGACCTGATTGATGACACGCTCTGTATTAACCCTGGCTCACCAACCTATCCGCACAACCTTTCTTTGCAGTTTGGCACAATTGGTTTTCTGTATTTGGATGAACCCAAGCCCCGCGCGGAAATCCTGCAGTTAACAGAACATGGCGTTGAGCCGTTTGACTGGCAAGGCTCGCGACGCCCCTGGTGAACTAGCTAAGCGCCGGAATGATGGCTAAGGTCGTGCTGTTTGCCAGCGAATCCTGTCTGGCTTTCTTGAAGGGAGCATACTTCTCTGAGTCGTAGAGCGTCCTTGCGATCTCAGCGCTGGGGACTTTCACGATCACAGACCAGTTGCCCCTCCATTCACCTTCAAGCACTTCTGCCTCTGTGGATGCAGCAACAATTTCAGCGCCCACCTCCGCAAACATGGCACCCACCGGCATGCCGTAATTCGCTGCGTAGGCTTCGAAGTCTTTCACATCAATTATTCCAATCATGTAAACCGGGTTGCTCAACGCCGCATCTCCTTTCATCATGTTGATATCAACCATGACAGAACAGCCCAGGAACGCAACCGATGAGTAGCCAGACAAGCCAAGAACTTATGAGGATTTATCTCGAAGAGGTACTGGGCAACCGCAACTTTGATCTGATTGCGGATATCGCCGCAGAGGATCTGGTTGATTCGACCCAGCCAGGGAAAACAGGACCCGATGCACTCGATGCTCATGCTCGAGGGTTCTGCCAGAACACACCGGACGTTGAAATCGAAGTTATCAAAATTTTCGCTGAAGACAACACTGCGGTGGGTATCTGGCGGTGGAGCGGCGAACCCACTCATCCAAGCACGGTATCGACCAAGGGTTCCCCGGTGTCACCCAGGTTGATTTGTAGTGTCTTCGAAGTTGAAGACGGCAAGGTCAAAGACTATCGCGTCTTTATCGATGCCATGGATGTGTTCATGCAGTTGATGCAGTGAGCAGAATTTTCTGAACGCCTACGCCTGATTCCGGGTCCAGATCTACCAACGCCGCCGTCATTTCTTTTGCGCCCTGGGCGTGGTTGGGTGAACCCGGGTAAACAGCAGTCGTTTTGCCATGTTCCATGACGGTGTAAACGTGCACATGACCAAGCGCCAGGTAGTCAAAACCACTCTGCTCAATCTCTTCCGGTGTGATTAGCGATGAAAACGCCTGCATGCCGCGATCAATATAAAAGCCATGGGTCATCCCCAGGTACCAGCCCTCGTGCTCGTGGTCTGGTACAGATTCGAGCGGTTTGTGATCAGGATGGTGGTCGACGATACCCCTGCCCCAGATGGTCACGCCCAGCTCATCAATGCGATGGGTGCTACCTGCTTCTTCATTGAGGAACGTGATGTGGCTCCCCGCTTCTCGCGGGTCGTATTTGTGATAAATCGAATAGTCTGCCATGCAGTCGTGGTTGCCGGTGATCATGACCGTTGGACAGGAGAGTCTCGCCAGTTGTTCACTGACAAATTCCAGACACGGCTCTTTCACCCGATTGTGGTCAAAGAGATCACCGGCCAGGAGAAAAAGATCAACATCATGATTCAACGCGGAATCAATCACGGACCGAAAGCCGATCTGAGCATGGCTCATGTCTTCACCGGCACCGATATTGTTATCGAGATGAATGTCCGACGTGTGCAGGACTTTAAGAGATTGTTTCAAACGAGCAGGTCAGTATTGCGCTTTCTTCGTCAACTTTATCGGACCATCGTCCAGCAGTCGACTGTTGGACGAGAACTGCCGCCGCAAAAACGTCATCTGGTCACCCAGGATCCTGCCGCTGTGAGACAAGGCAAGATACTCAGCATGATTCGGACGATAAGGCAGTGCCAGGAGTTCCAAACTGCACTCATCAAGCAACAGATTACCTTTGCGAGCATTACATCGTTTGCAGGACGTTACGACGTTTGTCCATGAATCCTGCCCGCCTCTGGATACCGGTATGACGTGATCACGACTGAGATCACATTCCTTGAATTCGTTCCCGCAGTACAAACAGATGTTCTGGTCGCGTCGAAACAGCGCGCGGTTTGTGAGCGGTGGTTCGTGACGCACCTTGTCATAAACCTTTCCTTTGCAGGCGATGATGCTGTTTAACGTCAGCACCGTCTGCTCGCCCGTTTCCCGGGAAGTGCCACCGTGCACTTCCATCACTTCTTCTCCATAGGTCCAGCTAACCAGTTCGCGCGCATGCAGGCATACCGCCTCCTGCCACGACAACCACTCGACCGGAGTCCCAGCTGTATTGATTCGTAAGATGCTAAGGCTCATGACACACCGACTTTTTGACCGTCCTGAAACAAAAAACCCCGAGCGAAGTCGGGGTTTGAAAGCGTGGAGCGCGCATGGCTCTCATGGTCATCATGGAGCTGAGGGTTCCTACGGTTCCTACGGTTCCTACGGTAACTAAACAATCCTCTACACGCATGGCTCTATATATATGCCTAATGCCTTAAATCTTAGCGATCCCGCAAAGAGGGTCAAGTCTTTCCTGATTGTGCTAACCTTTGCAGCCCTCAAATGAGGCATCTGTCACAAATAGAACCATGCCAGAGAACAACTCTTCCGATAAAAAAGATACGGTCTACGCATCACCCATGACATCCGTCGGCGCCTTTAAGTTCGATGAAAATGTCGCGGATGTGTTTACCGACATGATCGAACGCAGTGTTCCGGGCTATGGATTGGTCCTACAGCTCATCGGCCTGCTGGCTGAACGTTACGCTCAAGAGAGTACAAACGTATACGACCTTGGATGTTCGCTGGGTGCTTCTACCCTGCAGTTGCGCCGACACATCCCCGCCAGCTGCCACGCGATTGGCGTAGACAACTCGGCTGCGATGGTGGAACGATGCCGCTCAAACATGGGCAGAGACCATTCCGCGGCAACCTGTGAAATCCTGGAACAGGATATCCGCGATACCGAATTCAGCAATGCCTCCGTGATCATTTTGAACTTTACTTTGCAATTCATTGATGACGATGAGCGCCAAACGATTCTGAATCGGATGTATGAGGGGTTAAACGACGGCGGCATCATTCTTTTGGCTGAGAAAGTTCGCTTCGATGACGAAGACAAACAGACGCTGATGACTGACCTTCACCACGACTTCAAAAAGTTGCAGGGCTACTCCGATCTCGAGATCGCGCAAAAGAGAGCGGCAATCGAGAATGTGCTGGTACCCAACAGCGAGGCACTACATCTTGAGCGATTAAACACTGCTGGCTTTGCCACCGTCATGCGCTGCATGCATTGCCTGAACTTTTCTGCGTTTCTAGGCATCAAGTAATGGCCGGCTACCTGACACCCGAGCAATACCAGGATCTACTCAAAGAGGTTGAGCAGGGCCAGTCCAGCCTCGGCGTTTCCAGAAACCTGGCGCGCCAGTTCTTCTCTAATGTTGGCCATCGAAACATCCGCGATATGACCGGCATATCCATGCGGGGTCGCAAGACAACAGTTGTTGCCCTACTCTTTTTTGCACTGGGTCTCGCGGCTCTGTGTCTCGGGCTGATCGCCGAGACTTTCCTGCTGCAGCTGATCCACACCACCTACAATGCCAACGACATGTTGTGTGAGCAGATAGAACTCGAACAACATGCAGCCTGAAATCGATCGTTTCCTCGCGGACGCCAAATCAGGTCCTCTCGAGCCGTTTCACGACGCGCTACGTGACGTTCTTGCCGTCGAAGTTCGTGATCACGGAAGAAAAGAAGAGTGGGATGCCGTGCTGGCCAGCGTTACTCCAGAAAAGCGATTCGCTGAGTTTAATCAGGACACTGTGCAAATCGGTAACCCTGAAGAAAATTTTGAAGTGGCGTTACGCCAGTTACTTCCCTGGCGGAAGGGTCCGTTCCAGGTTGGCGATACCTTTATTAATACGGAATGGCGCAGCGATTGGAAATGGCAGCGCATTCGGGAACACGTGCCAGACTTAAGTGATCAACTGGTGCTGGATATCGGCTGTGGCAACGGCTATCACCTGTTCCGCATGCTGGGTGACGGCGCAAAAATGGCCCTGGGTATCGACCCCACCATTCTCTTTAACTATCAGTTCACCCTACTGCAGAAACTCTGCCCTGAGAACAGGGCTTATCTGTTGCCACTCAAAAGCGAACATCTACCCGCTTTCAATCTGTTCGACACCGTATTCTCGCTGGGCGTGCTGTACCACCGACGCTCACCCCTGGACCATCTGCAGGAGCTCTTCAGCTTTCTGAAACCTGGCGGGCAACTCGTACTGGAAACCCTGGTGATTGAGGGTGATGTCAGGACCGCTCTTATACCGGAAGATCGATACGCAAAGATGGGTAACGTCTGGTTTATCCCCTCAACCGACCTGTTGGAGGTCATGCTGGACCGGCTCGGCTTCAAAGACATTGAAACCGTGGATATCAATGTCACGAGCCTGGAAGAGCAAAGAGCCACGGACTGGATGCAATTCCAGTCCCTGATCGACTACCTCGACCCTGAGGACAAATCCCTCACCATCGAAGGATATCCCGCACCAACCAGAGCCATTTTACTGGCGAAAAAGCCTTAACCACCTCATCCCGACCAAAGCAGCGCAGCTGCGTCGCGCAGGGATCTCTCCGCTCGCTTCGATCGGTCGAGATGAGGGGGATTGTTCGGTCGAGATGAGGGAACTTTGCTTCGCTGGGTAGACCCGTTCGGTCAGGTCGACAGGAGCCTTTCAAACTGGTTATATGACTAAACGGCGGTTTATTACGGAGGTATTTGTGACCGAAGCCAAAACCCTGGGTGACCTCAAGGCCAGCAATTACAGGGTGCTCCCCGTTCGAGATGAGATGCGCCGCAACCTGATGAAGAAACTCCAGGAAGGCGAAGAAGTTTTCCCGGACATCATCGGTTATCAGGACACAGTCGTCCCCCAACTTAAAAATGCGATCCTGTCCGGCCAGGACATCATCCTGCTCGGTGAACGCGGCCAGGCCAAATCCAGGATTATTCGCAGCCTGACCTCACTGCTCGACGAATACATCCCGGTCCTCGCAGACGCAGAAATCCCTGAAAACCCGTTTGAGCCCATCAGCGCCCAGGGAAAAAAGATTCTCGAGGAACAGGGAGACAACACTGCGATTGAATGGATTCACAGGGGCACTCGCTACGGCGAAAAACTCGCCACGCCGGATATCACCATTGCAGACCTGATTGGTGAAGTTGACCCGATCAAGATCGCTGAAGGACGATACCTCTCTGATGAAGAAGCGCTGCATTTCGGTCTGATTCCGCATACCAATCGCGGCATCTTCGCCATTAACGAGCTGCCCGACCTGGCAGAACGTATCCAGGTCGGCCTGCTCAACGTGCTGGAAGAGCGTGACGTCCAGATTCGCGGGCACAAAATCCGACTCGATCTCGACATCATGATCGTTGCGACCGCCAATCCCGAGGACTACACCAACCGGGGCCGCATCATTACGCCACTGAAAGATCGCTACGGTTCACAGATCCGCACGCACTATCCAGAAACCATCCTGGAAGAGATCGCGATCATGGAACAGGAACAACGCAAGCTGGACCTGGGCGAGTATAAAGAGGACGTGCCTCCATTTATGTCGCAGATCGTCGCGGAAATTACACAACAGGCACGGAAGTCACCCGACATCAATCAGCGTTCAGGTGTCTCGGTTCGTGCCTCGGTCTCCAACTACGAAGCGCTGCTGGCAAACGCCCTCCGCAGGGCTATCGAAATCGGCGAGCAGGATGTGGTGCCACGGGTTTCCGACCTGCCATTCATCATGCCTTCACTACAGGGCAAGGTGGAATTCGAGGCCATGGAAGAAGGTCGCGAAGAAAAAATCATGGAAAAACTTTTCCAGGAAGCAACACGTGCTGTTTACAACCGCTTCACAGAAGGCATGGACATGGAAACCATCGCGCTCAAGTTTGCTGAAGGTATCAACGTGACCACAGGGGAATCACTCGCCTCTGCCGAATACGAAGACATCATCAAGAAGATCGATGGCTTAAATGGCGCGCTTGAGAAACTCGTACCGGGTGGTAACTCGGCGCAGCGTGCATCAGCGGTCGAATTTATTCTCGAAGGCCTGCACATTAACCAGTTGCTGAACAAAGATCGCGTCGGCGGTCGGGCTACCTATCGAGGCTGACATGTCGCTTAGATACACATCACTGCTGCGTTACTCAAGATGGGACGGCACCCAGAAGATAGAGCTGGATGCCGATGACATTTTGAGCGCGCTCTCAGAAGACCTGATGGAATTCGGTGATCTTCAGCAGGCGATGAGATACCTCATGCAGCGGGGCATGGATACTTCCGACGGCGGCTATATCCGTGGTCTACGGGACATGTTGCGGCAGCTCAAAGAAGAGAGACGAGAACGCCTGGAGCGATTCGACATGGGCGGCGTCATGGAAGACATCAAGCGCCAGCTTGAAGAAATCCTCGATATGGAACGGCAGACCATCAACGACTGGGTTGATAAGAAAAACGACCCGGATGATGCCGGGAAGTTCATGGAAGACCTGCTGCGCGATCTGGATGGCAAAAGCACCAGCCAATCTTATGACACTCAGTACACTGATCGCGACTCAGAGGATGGCGAAAATTTTTCCGGTCAAGTGCTCAGTGACATTGGTGAAAAGAACAAAGACTTCATCAAGAACCTGCCGGATGATGCCGCGGGCCAGGTAAAGGCACTGCAGGAATATGAATTCCTCAACACAGATGCCCAGAAAAAATTCCTGAAACTGATGGATCAACTCAGGCAAGCCATGACCCAGTCGTTCTTTAAAGATATTCAGAACATGGTTGACCAGATGTCGGAAGGCGACATCCAGCGCATGAAAGACATGGTGAAAGATCTGAACGACATGCTGGTCAAGAAGATCGCGGGTGAAGACCCCGGCTTTGATGAGTTCATGGACAAGTACGGCGACATGTTCGGTGATGATCCACCGAAACATCTGGATGAACTGCTGGAACAGATGCAGCAGCAGATGGCAGCGACACAGTCACTGTTTAACTCCATGTCTCCGGATCAGCAGCAACAGCTGCAGGACATGATGCAGGGTAAGTTTGGCGATCCTGAGCTGGAGGCTGAACTGGCCAAGCTCGCAAAAGAACTCGATTTCCTGAATCCGCAGGGTAAGCAGTACAACTTCTCTGGTGACGAGGAGATTGATCTACTCGCCGCCATGGAACTGATGCGTGAAATGGCGGAACTGGACCAGTTGGAGCAACAGATGCAGCGGGCGCAGTACGACGGCAAGGTCGACAACATCGATCCCGACAAACTGCAGGAGCTGCTTGGCGACGAAGCGCTGGAACATCTCGAAGAAATGAAAAAGATGCTCGAGATTCTCGAAGAAGCCGGTTACGTCACCAAAGACGGCAGCAAGTGGGAACTCACACCCCGAGGAACGCGAAGCCTGGGCCAGAAAGCACTCACCGAAATCTACGCAAAACTTAAGAAGCAGAACCTTGGCAATCACGCAGTCCCGGAAGAAGGCCGCTTCGGTGAACGTATCGAAGAATCCAAACCCTATGAGTTTGGCGATCCGTTCCACCTGCACATGCCGCGAACCATTCGCAACGCGCTCGATCGAGAGGGGCCAGGATCACCCATCAAACTGGCGATGGATGACTTCGAGATTTATCGCAGCGAAATGATCACCCAAACGGCAACCGTACTGATGGTTGACCTGTCGTGGTCCATGGCTCTGCGAGGCTCTTTCCAGTCTGCAAAGAAAGTTGCTATGGCGCTGCATAATTTGATTACAACGGCTTATCCGAGAGACAGTCTGTATGTGCTTGGATTCTCTGCCTACGCAAAGGAAATCAAAGCGCACGACCTGCCCTACCTGCAGTACGACGACTACCTGCTTGGCACCAACATGCAGCATGCGTTGATACTTGCCGAGAAACTGTTGGCGAAGCACCAGCAGGGCACCAAACAGGTCATTATGATTACCGACGGTGAACCAACGGCCCATCTGGAGAGTGGCCGTCCGGTATTCGCTTATCCACCAACACCGACAACCATCAGCAAAACCCTCCGAGCTGTGAGAAGCTGTACGTCTAAGAACATCACCATTAATACCTTTATGCTTGACCAGAGCTACTACTTGAAGGCCTTTGTGGAGCAGATGAGCAAAATCAACGGCGGCCGGATCTTCTACGCGGAGCCGCACAACCTGGGTGAATATATTTTGGTGGACTACGTCCAGAACAAGAAAAAGAAACTGGCAAGACGATGAAAGGATATACAGCCACAGAACTACTCGCCACCCTGGTACTGGTGGCAGTCATCATCACAGCGGCTATTCCACTGTACAGAGACTATCTTAATTCCTCCAAGGCAACTGATTCCCTGCAGACAATCGCTGTCCTTGAAGAACAATTGACCATTCTCGCTTCGACCAGGGAAGGACAACTGCATGTGTGCGATGACCTGTTAGCGAACGGCGGGCTGGACAACGAATATCTGACACACAGCATCGCGCCTTTATCATCGGGAGAAGCGGCACTCTCAATCACGGCAAAACTGGATACTCACGGCGGCGACGGCATACTGGTCGCAAAAGCTGTGCTCGAAGAATTGAAGGGGCTTCAGAAGTCAGTCCAGGTCTACGTCGACGGCGACTCACTGGTCTCTTATGCGGTTCGTCTCACCCCAGAAGGCCGGCCCTTCTGTGATATGGGGTCAACACTCACGGCGCAGGCAGCAAAAAAACCAGCCGCCGCAGTGGCACCAGGTTCACAGTACGACGTGCGAGGCTCTCTGACCGCCTCGGTCTCTGAGGATGGAAAAACCACTGTCGCTGGCGATCTCAACGTTACCGACAGACTACATGTCAGTGCCCCGGTTTCGCTTGGAGATCACGTCATGTCTGGCAGTTACGGCAAGCTCGATGTCCGTACAACTGGTCACTGGATCTATACACTTGATAACAGCTCACCTTCAGTCCAGTCTCTGCGCGCTCGAGAAAAGGTGCAGGATAGTTTTTCGATACCACTACCGGATGGCATCAAGGCAACATTCGTTGTCACCATATCAGGTGCAAGTGACGCACCCAGGATATCCGGGGGAGGCAGTCAGACGCTCTTGCTCAATACAGTTCTGCCCGAAGTAACCATTGATGGCGCAGCAGACCTATCCATGTTCAAGGAGGCTCAGCGAGGCGTTGCACCAGGCGCTCGGTTGACAGCGCTCTACATGCCGGGGGAAACAACGAACCGACTGGACGGCATCGCGAGCAGCGCCATTCCGCCAGTACACACCAGTTACAGCCAGGTTGGTGACAATGGTTTCGTCTACCTGTCAGAAAGTGGATGGTTCTCACGGAACATTCCAGGAAACCTGAACTTTGATCCACTCCCTCCCAGCGTTAGAAACAATTGGGATGGTGGTATTGCTGTTTTTGATGATGGCTCAGTGGTTCGTCTGGTGAAAGTTTGCGAGGGAAATGGCTCAGAAAAAGATTACATCTACATGAAGCGGATTGACGGCGTGGATGCGACACAAGGTGTATCGGTACTATCTGGACAGGCGAGCCCCGGTGAGAGCGTGGAGGTGTTCGAAGGCAATCAACCGATGGGAACAGTTGTCGCTGATGGGCAGGGGCATTGGGCACTTGGCACCGGTCGACTGGGCGACGGCGACCACAAAATCCGGACTCGGGTCAACGGGCAGTTTTCGCTCCCGCAAACAGTCAGTGTCAGCGGATCAACCATCGCTGTCAGCTCATCAGCTACAGGCTTAGGGGCTGTCACCGTCGGCAGTGCAACCAGAGTTACCGGTAAGCTGAATGTCACCGATGTTGATCATGACGACTCTCCCAAGTTTCAGGCACAGCAACTCCGGGGACAGTTCGGTTCGTTCAGCATTGATGCATCCGGATCCTGGAGCTACTCAATTGAACCTTCCCGCTCGGCTTCAATCACAGCCGGGTCGGCCAGCGAAGAAAAGTTTACGGTCACTGCCATCAGTGAAAGTGGCGACCGTGCAGATCAGGAAGTCAGCATTGTCGTCAATGGCTGACAGGCGCCATTCGCACAGGAACTCAGCGCGTCATTCTCAGTGCACTGATGACACTGGACTCAGCCATCTGACTCCCGTCTACAGCGACGGCTTTCAACGTCAGATCCTGATTCCCTGAAAAACCGGGCGGCAAGTTAATTCGAAGTTGAGACAGGTCCCAGCCGGTAATATTCACATTTCCGCGGCCTGAATTCGTGCCATCCGTTAACGTCAGACTGCCCAAACCATTCAACGTTAAGGAAGCGATCTTCCCATCCGATTGATGTGGCGACGCACTCACTGTGATCTTTACCTCAGACCCGGGCGGAATAAGTGCCAATGCGGTATCGACGTCTACCGTCGACGTGCGATAACGACCTTGCATGTCCACCTGATGGTTGCCCGTCAGATCACGCATGCTTCCTCCCTGACTTCGCAAATCGGCAATGATGCCTTGACCCTGTGCGTATATGGGTGCGCTGGAAATTTCCTGCTCGGAGTAATGGTGATTCGAAAAAGTCGAACCAAAAACCTGTCCATTGTAGTGCTCACCGGCATTCCAGCCACTTCGACTACCCGGACTATTCATTTTCTGGCCAATGACGAGATGTCCATTACCAGGAACGCTTGCTCCAGTACCGACATCGTTGAACGTTTTAACCGACTTCCCGTTGTCAAACACTCTCAAAGTACCCGTGGCAGATTCCCAGCTGACAGTGACGCGATGGTTGTTACCGTCGGCAATATTAATGCCCGTTGCATAGTCTTTACCGTGAATGGCCACTGTGAAGTTACTGGGTCGCCATGCACTGATCACGTTGTTGTTGCCGTTAGTACCATAGTTAAAAATGACCGGCCCTGTGCTTGCAGTTGCACTGCCACCCTGCCTTCCCACCACACTGAACTCCAGCGTCATCTCACGCATATCACCGCCAGTATTGAGTCTATCGACGATCGCACGGCCATCCGTACCGGTATCGAGAATTTGCTGTGCCGCGGACAGCGTCAGGGAGACGTTAGGCGGATCGAGCACGGATTGCACATCAACATACGCGGCGCCAGTCGATACCGCTCTACCGTCGTTCACCAAAAAAAGCAGTCGCACATCATCACCGTAAAAATCTTTCGGAGGTGTGTATACAAAACCGCTGGCAGTGTTACCGGTAACTTTCCCACCGCCCGCACCAGGCTGAACACTGTCTATGATCAACGCATCGCCGTCCGGATCCCAACTTGACGCAAGAAGCATGGCTGGATCAATCGTAAGCGATGCATCCTCATTCATACGGCCAAGCCTGACGTTGTCGCCGGCAATCGGAGGTCTATTCGCCACCCCCGAAGCACCCAGCGCACCATTGCTGCTGGAAATCAGGGCACCGGCAGGGTCACAAAATGGCTGACCTGCTTCAGATAGTCGGACGCCAAACGCAACGGCAGAATCCGTAACGACCCCAGCGACCAGATCATCCGGCATCTTAGCCTGAAGCTCTTTATAAAACGCTTTCGCGACCGCGATGCCATCAACACCTTGGTTATCGATAGTCGCCAAAACCTCCATGGTCACGCCATATCCCTGAGAACCACCGGGATTCGATAAATCGTTGGGTGCGCTGCCAATATGCAGAGCCAGGTAATCGCTATTGAGATTTTCCGCCAACACCAGCGTATCGTTGCACTGCTGTAAACCAATGCGAGTTTTTGCAGGTGCTCTGATTTCCAGGCGTAACGCCTCAAGTGCATTCACAACGTCCACAGTACGCGTATTCGTCAGATAGTCGCGATAAACAGGCACGGCGATGAGTAGCAGTACAGCAATCACCGCTGCAACAGTGAGTATCTCGATAACGGTGTAGCCGCCTTGCTCCTTCCGCCAGCTTCGCCTGCTCATCATCAACGCCCCTGCAATGTATTTCTCAAATTCCTAAACTTCGTCAATCTGGAGAAAAACGTTCTCCCATAGACTCTCAACACCTCTTTTACCGTTGTCTGTCCGCTGGTCACTCGTTGCGCAAATCCTTCGGCCAGAAATCGAGTACCGGATTCAGCTGCAATCAGCTCAAGGCCCTCGAGGTCCTGACGTCCCGCACGAAGCGCTTTTTTCATGGTGTCATCTATCTCTACAATCTCTATAACAGGGACCCGACCACTGAAACCCGTACCACGGCAATCATCACAGCCCGTCGATTTCCAGACCGGATCTTCCCAGATCTCGGAAAACATTCTTTCATCTTCATTCCATTCATCTGAACTCAACGGCTGTTTACAGGACTCACAAAGTGACCGCACAAGCCTTTGCGATGCAACGGCGTGAAGAGCATCTGCTAACGTAACAGCAGACACTCCAAGGTCCTGCATTCTCACTGTGGCAAGCAGAGCATCAAGAGTGTGTACGGTAGACAACACAAAGTGGCCGGTCATCGCAGCCTGTGCCGCAATTTCCGCCGTTTCTTCATCACGGATCTCTCCCAGCATCACCACATCAGGGTCCTGACGAAGAATGGATCGCAATGATTTCGCAAACGTCAATCCTGTCTTGGGGTCAACATCAATCTGTGACGCACCTCTCAAACGATACTCCACCGGCTCTTCTACCGTCATGATGTTGATATCCGGCGTATTTTTCTGAGCGAGCATCGCATAGAGCAAAGAAGTTTTCCCCGAGCCGGTTGGTCCCGTCATTAGGATCATGCCATCCGCGTTTTGAGAGAGGCGCTCAAGCTTACTTTGATCATCAGATTCGAGTCTTAGCATGCCAAGCGACCTCACCTGGTCTTGGGGAAGCAGACGAACCACCAGTCGCTCATCACCACTAACAGGAATCACCGACAGCCGCAGATCCACGCTTCGATGCTCGAGCTCCATGTGAAGCTCACCGTCTTGTGGAATCATGTTCTTGGTCGAATCCATTCCGCTGACGGCTTTCACGTGTCGAATCAAGTGCGCATGAACAGAAACGGGTAATTCCAGAGTCTTATAGAGGATACCGTCGACACGATTTCTTACGATCGCGCCGTCACCATAGGGTTGGATATGCGTATCGCTCGCGCCGATATGAAACCCTCTCTTTAGCAACTCTGCGAAAAGCTTAGACGTCGCGCTCTTGTCGGTTTCAATCAGAGCCCCATTCTTACGACGAAGGGTGAGTTCCTGCGCCAATAGCGAGGTTGAAACTTTTCCCCAGCCACTGGCATCGTCACCTTCAGCACCGAACAGATTATTTAGCGCTGCATCGATCTCTGACGGTGAAGCGAGACACACATCAACGGGACCACCCAGCGAGAACGCCAACTCATCGAGGGCGCCAGTGTCCGATGGATCAGCGACCGCAACGAGATTGTGCGCGCCTTGTTTCAGGATCGGAAGTGTCAGGCCTGTGCGAGCAACATTTTCGGGAATCAGGCTCGCATAATCAGGCTCGACTATTGTTAGATCTGCTCTGGGTATCCCCAGGTAGTCAGCAGACGCATCGGCCAGCTGCTCTTCTGTGGTGGCAAATGTACGGGCAACCGTAGCCCACTTCGTAGAAATATCGCCCTGCAAATGGATATCATCTGCAACCTGATCGACCCCCGGTATTTTTTCTGCGGCAGATATCAACCAGTGTTTAGAGCTCATCGTGATTCAAACCGATGAAAAAGATAGTGGATTAACTTCTCCGGATCGTCGCCTTCCCGAAAGATAAGCTCAAATTCACCGGATCTACCCGTAATCACATAACCCGCTTCTGTAATCTCATACTGCACGTCGTCAGATTCCTGCCATCCTTCTTCCAGATAAACAGGCAATGCCCCCATCTCCTTACGATAAGATTCAACTCGGTGAGCCATGTGGTACATCGCGACAGAAACCCGCGTTTCGACACTCCGAAGACCAAGATCATGCTGTTTTGGAAGGGGTTCAATCACAAAAAAGACAGCCACAGCCAGGCAGAAGAACCAGGAAATAACAAAGGCAGGTAAGTGATTTATGAGATGAGGCGCCTGGGCCAGTTCCGACTCATGAAGCTCAGCGGAAAAGTCTTCGGTCGCTGAGAGACGAATCAGCTCGGACAGCTCATTGCCGTTTCCGCTATCAACCATCAAGAAACCTCCGAAGATCAACGACGTAGTAGTGGTCATCTATCTCTCCAAGAGAAAACAACGGCATTCGACTCTGCGCGCGAATCAGAATCTCGGACTCTACTTGACCCTGCGAGCCATACTGAAGCAGAAGGCGCAGATAGGGTTCACCTACCTGGTAGGGTGTCTCAAAGAGATGAACCGACACTGGTCTGTCTCTCGCTAAATCAAACCTAACCAGCTGAAGAACGATTCCATTGTTGTTTCCTCGGTCGAATAAAGCGGCATCCACACCCTGAAAATCCACGGAGACCGAATCAAAGGGATCGGGGTAAAGCCGAACGAAGGCCTCACCATCAGCAGAGATTGGAAAATACCGACCTGTACGCTTTTCGTAGTTAGCAACTGAGGATGCGATTTTTCCAATGTTAGCCACTAGTTGTTCTGCCGCACTCTCATAGTAATAATGCTGATAGCTTCGATAGGAAATCATGGAAAACCCAAGCAATAGTGCAAGGGATATCATTGTGAGCTCGAATTTGGTCCAGCTCACGTTTTCTCCTCATCTTCCCGATAGGGCGCTGTGCTCGATGACCGCATGACCATGGTCACATCCCCGATAGTCGCCTTCAGCGTAAAGCTAAGATCTGAATGTCTCTCGTATTTCACCAAGCCGCGAATCGGGGGATTGGGTAACAGCGGTGGTAAAACGCCATTTAATTTCTGGTATGCCTGCAAGCTATCTGAGGTTCGCGAGAGCAGACTCCCAAGGTCCTCTTCAATCTGCGAATCAGCCGGGGAGCTGATCGTCGATACAATTTGTTCAAACTGAAAGGCAACTAAAAGAGTGGCCAACAACCACGTGGCCATTGGGAAAGACAATCTGGGCAGACGTGTTTTGGAGTCGCCTTTTGGTTTACGCACCACCGTCCGGTGGATGTCATCCTCCGCCTTCTGAACAAGATTGTCTAAGTTGTCCGTCATCTACATATAGTAACTCAGTCGGTGTTTCTCTGAACAATTACCGCCAGGTGTGCTTCGGGCCACTGATCAAACTCCAGGTGACGCACAATGCAATCATACGCCTCTATCAGCCTCAGGGTCGCGGGAATGCCGAGCGCACTGTAGTACATCTTTGGACCCATGGTTGAATCATAGTGATCACCTTCCATCTCAAGACCACCCGCAGAAAAGATAAAGACGCCGCCCGGTGACAGGGCACCCATTAACTTCTTCATCACATTCGCATGTTCAGAAAGAGGCACATGCCAAATACTATCCCACGCGGTAATGAACTCGAACCTTCGCTCTGGTTGCCATGCACACACATCAGCATGAACCAGCGTCATCGAAGGGTCACTTTCGTGCGCGAGTACCAGCATACGTTCGGAGATATCGAGTCCGATGACGTCGAGGTCTTTGCCGCGCAGAATAGGATTAAAGCGGGTATTACCACCGCAACCGACATTCAGACAGGTGCCACCTGACGCCATAAAATCAAGCGCTTTTTCATGCAAAGCAATGCCGTTTTGATGATCAAATCGATCGCCTCGCCACAGATCCGAAATCTGATCGTAACTTTTACCGGTGCGCTTCGGGTCCACTAGAACGACACCCCTGCTTCAAACCGCATCCGCTCACCAGATCTGGGATGATCCAGCTCAAGCACCTTCGCATGGAGGCATAATCGCTCTGCCGCATTAAATGCTTCCGGGTGCGCGTACAGGTCACAACCAAGAATGGGATGACCAATATGTGTCATGTGAATTCGGAGTTGATGGCTCCGACCAGTAACAGGCAGCAGTTGAACTCGCGTTGCATTCACCAGTCGTTCACACACCCGAAATCTTGTCAGTGAAGGTTTTCCGTTTTCAGGATCCACCAGTTGCCTCGGTCGGTTCTCAGGATCTGGCCGCATGGGGACGTCGACTTCGCCCTCGTCCGGTTCAACATGCCCAAACACCAGCGCCTCATATTCCTTTCCGATCGTCCGCTCCCGAAACTGTCGATTAAGATCAGACGTGGCGTGCTGCGAATTCGCAAAAGCGATGACGCCTGATGTATCCAGATCAAGCCGGTGAACCACCCGGATGTCGGGATGGTCAAACTGCAGGCGATGTACAACGCAATCTTTAACATAGCGGCCCGGCACGCTGAGCAACCCCGAAGGTTTGTTTGCAACGATCAGGTGATCGTCCACATGCAGGACCTCTACTTCTTCGAAGCACGGGTCAGGTACATGATGCGTAAACTTTTGTTCGTCGGAATCAGACATTCACGTATAGTGCCTCAATGATCGGTCGAATGCAGGCACGCAGATGACATCCAACGACGAAGATTTGATGCAGGGAATATCGGAGATGACTCCGAGACTGCTTACCGCCATGGAAGCCTTCGAGCAAGTGCAGAGGAACATGCATCCGACGCGACTGGATCAACTGGCAGATTTTATTCGCCCCTTTGACGAAGAACTGCGCGCTGCTTTTGAGCCCTTTGACCAGCTGGTCTTTCCAGAACACATCGCAAAGTTCGGTGAACACATAAAAGGCGCCGCCACCTACAGCCTGCGAGCGAGCGACGGGATCCTCAATGCCGGGGGCGATACCATGGCTGCCATGAAAGCCATGCGGGCACAGTGCCGAGCACAAGAGATGCTGTATCCGGTTGCCAGCGTGCTGACGCCCATCAGTCAGTATTTCCTGGAATTACCAAAGAGAGACAACAAAGCTTTACTCGAATCTTTTCTGGAGGAACGAGAAGGTCAGCGCGTTGGCATACTGAATGCTGCCAATGATCGAGACGCCCGCGGCGGTTTTAACTTGTACGTCCCTGAGTACCTGGACACCAGTAAGCCGACACCCCTTGTCATTGCACTTCATGGTGGCACGGGTCACGGCAGCGATTTCATGTGGGCCTGGCTCAGGGAGGCCCGATCTCGGGGGTTTCTTTTAATGGCGCCAACTTCCCAAGACGACACCTGGTCGCTAATGGGTGACCCAGACAAAGATCTACCAGTATTGCTTCATACCATCGAATTTATCGCAGAAAACTTCGCCGTTGATCGCGAACACCTTCTACTGACCGGGATGTCCGACGGTGGAACCTATACCCTGCTCGCGGGATTAAGAGAAGAATCCCCCTTTACCCACCTGGCTCCGTTCTCCGGCGTTCTACATCCAGAAATTTCCATGAACGGGAACATCAAGCACGCAAAGGACAGACCTATCTATTTGGTGCACGGCACCCACGACTGGATGTTTCCGATCGAAACTGCCTATATGGCTCAGCAAGAGCTGGAAGCCGCAGGTGCTAACCTGACCTTTAGACCTATCGAGGGCTTGTCACACACCTATGCGCGAAACGAGAACGATGCGCTCTTGCACTGGTTTAACCCTGCGCTGGCGTTGGACGCCTAATCGTCCGCGAGAAACTTACGGGTGATATCCATAAACGCCTGCAGCTGATCATGGTGCAGCCAGTGTCCGGCATCTTGAATCATGACGTGCTCAGCATTCTGAAAGTAAGGCATGGGATCTTCACGAGAAGGATCGTTGAACCAAGATTCACTACCTGAAACCAGCAATACCGGTTTATCGATACGCCCCCAGAGTTCCTTTGTGTGTTCTCGGGTCAACCCGAATGGCGCCATCACGTGCGTATAGTTATCGAACTTCCAACTGTAGGTGCCATCTTCATTCTGGTTACTGCCGTGAACCGTGAGATGTCTCGCCTGATCTTCACGGAGATGACTGTTTTCCTCATGCATCCGCTGATAGGCAGCTTCCAGACTGGGATACCGTTTGGGCTGACGACCGGAGGCCTTTCTCGTGTTCTCGATGAACTCACGCATGCGTTCATGAACCGGCCTTTGCTCAAACTCTGCAGGAGGCCCGCCGGTGCCCTCTATCACCACCATTTTCTTAATATGTTCCGGATAGATCCCCGCATATCGCAGCGCCACGCTGCCTCCTAGGGAGTGCGCAATGATGGTAACCGGTGCCAGTTCCTGTTGATGAATGATCTGGGCAAGATCGTAGATGTAATCACTCTGCGAATAAGGGGCGCCGTAAACCCAGGCAGAGTCTCCATGTCCACGAAAGTCTGGCGCAATGATGTGGTAATCATCTTGAAGCTCCTGGGCCACCCAGTCCCAGTTATGACAGTGGTCGCGGTTGCCGTGCACCAGCAAAAGCGGCGGTGCATTCGGATTGCCCCAGTCCAGGTAATGCAGGCGAAGTCGTTGCGAAAAGTAAGTATGCGAAGTCGGGCTGGCCCTACCCCGGTCTGCCATTGTCAGTACATCCGTTCGGCTGAAAGGACGCGCATTATAGCACCCTGCCACTTCTGAAGCGGCCCAATCGTGGTAACATCGACGACCCGGTGCATTACAAGAAACGGAATGTCTGTAAACGCTCGCCAGGTTATTGAGGCGCTAAAAAGTCGGTACGCAGTTAAAGAATCTGCGTCTGTAAACGTCAACACGGAAGACGTTACCCAATTCCTAAGAAACCTGAACCCCGACCAAATACCCAAGGATCACGGAATCCTGGAAACAGTTGCCGCGCAAAAAACGGAGTGGGTACTTGCAGGGCAAGACATTGCTATCTTGCACTCCATTCGAGACTGCATGGCTATGGTGTTTCGCCTGGTCGACCTTGAAGAGGAAATCGCAGTACGCCTGCGACAAGTTACGCCATTGGTATCTGCAGACCTGCTGGAGGACCCGTGCGCTCCACTAAACCCGGGCAAGGAAAACATTTTTACCATCGTGGATCTACTGATGGATGCCACCATAGGCTGGTCTGCGGATCAGGGTAGGGCTGGTGAAAAATTGCTGATGCAAGTTGATGAGGTATTCACCGGGCTAACAGGAGACACGCCCGACTACGTTGTCCTGCAGAACTCACTGAATGACTTTCTGGGAAAAGAAAAAAGCCGAATTCAGAAACTTGAAGAGCGACTTGCCGCATCTGAATCCGGAAAGCTTCGCTCTCAGCGGGGCCGCACCATCGCTGTGGAGTCCATGAATAACGCGCTTGAAGGAAAGCTGTTAACCCAGAACATGGTCAACTTTCTCAAGGGGCCCTGGCACGAATCCCTGCAACTCATCGCCATTACTAAAGGTGTTGAGAGCGACGAGTGGATTCGTGCGACAAAGCTGACGGAAACCATCATCTGGACGTTACAACCTATTTCAGAGGCAGACCTGGAAAAAGCTAACGCCGCCAAACAGCGGCTGTATCGCATCATGGAACACCTGCCCGGAGAAATCGAAGATCTTTTGCTCGCCGTGGAGCAAGGCAGCGATGCCGCGCAGGCCACCCTTGAAACGATCGAGGAAGATCACGTCAACATTATTTCCGGTCAGGAGCTGGAATATGTGGATTTTGACTTATTTGAAGTGGAAGGTACTAGGATCGCTAAAGGACCCGCTGTCTCACGGATTCTGCTTAAGAAAGTAAACAATCTTGAACCTGGCCAGTGGTTTACTTACGAAGACAACGACAAAATAGCTCGCATCAAACTCGTCTTGAAGCTGGAGGACGTAAAGCAGTTATTGTTCACCAACCGCAATGGTATGAAAGCACTTGAAAAAAACTACGACGAGATGGCTTACCTCCTGTCTTCCGGGGTCATTAAACCTCTAAACCATGCCTCGGTTTTTTCTTCTACTTTCTCCACCATCTATGAAGGATTGATTGAAGAACATCAGAAGAAACTGAAAGCTGCGAAACAGGCAGATCAGGAAGAAGCAGAGCGTGAAGCCGCGCGCCAGAAAGCGATAGAAGAAGCCAAAGCACTGGCTCGTTCCAGGGAAGAGGAAGATCAACGCCGCAAGGAAGAAGAAAAAGAAAAGCGCATTAAAAAAGCGCGAGAGGAAGCTGCAAAATCCGAAAACCGGGAGCGCGTTGCTGAAATCACAGAGGCGGTTGCCAATCTCAACATCGGGGCGCGCTTGAAACTTCCGGCTGCGGATGGCGAGCTTGAGGAATGTAAGCTGGCAGTGAGAGTCGCCGCGGCTGACAAAATGATCTTTGTAAATCGAACCGGCATCAAAGTCGGTGACTACACATCAGAACAACTGACCACTCTGCTCGTCGCCGGTGAGGGCGAAATCGACGATGCAGGTGTTGAATTTGAAGACACGTTGGCCCAAGTGGTCAGCAAACTCAGACAAGATCGGGATAAGAGCTATGACGACCTCACAGGATCAGAATCATAGAGTAGAAACCAGGCTTGAACTGGAAGCGACCATCCTTATTGAGATTATCGCTTCCGACAGTTCGTCCTCAGGCAGCGTCATCATGTGCAACTCACTGGACCTGTCGGCCAATGGTTTACAAGTTATCCTCGATGAGGAAATATCCATCGATTCCATCCTCAGATTGTGTATCGACCTGAAAGATGCGGAACCGATCTTTCTGGTTGGAGAGGTGAAATGGAAACGGCCGGACGCAGAAACCGGTGGTTATCGAATTGGTTTTCTGCTGTTCGAATCTGATGACACCGACATCCAGCGATGGAAAGAGCTGGTCGCCGAGCTACTCACTATCCAATGACCAATGACCGATAACCCTACCAACACCACTGAAACATTCCGAAGTGATCCGGAGATCATGGAGATCAAGTTCAGGGATTCCCTGAAAAAGATCGCGCATGATCCCAAGTTCAATGATGTATCACTGGATGAGGTTTTCTCGTACATCGTAAAAACAGCGTCCGAGGTGCTCGGCTGTAAACGCTCGAGCATCTGGGCATATAGAAGCACCAACCGTTCCGGCAAATACATACGTTGTCTCGCAGCATACGACGCGCAAGACGGTTATTCCGCTGGCGGCGCCATACTGGGAGAAGAAGCCGCAGGCACCTATCTAGAGGCACTGTCAGTGGATGGCCTGCTCGTCATGGATGATGTTAAGTCAGATCCCCGCTGTGTTGAGCTTAATAAAGAGTATCTGCCATCGAACAACATCAGCTCCATGTTGGATGCACCCTATGAATTCAATGGCGAGCTTGCGGGCGCACTCTGCCTTGAACACGTGGGGGCGCCGCGCCAGTGGACGGTTGCGGAGCAGCACTTCTGTTCCAACATGGCAAGTCTGCTTACCATCGCGAGTGAACGGCACCAAAGAAGATCTACTGAATTTGAACTGCGCGAGGAGCAGCAGAGATTTCGCTCTCTGGTTGAAGAACTTGCGATGGGGTTCGTTGTCATCGTTGACAGCGAAATCGTGTTCGCCAACCGAAGCGCCGCTGATCTGCTTCGAGTCGACAACGCCTCAATCTTGACAGGCATGAAACTAACTGAGGTATTACCGAATAGTCAGGCATGGGAATTTGAGGAATGGGCACAGGACGTTAAAAATACCAAGCGAGATCGTAACTCCAGTGACTATCGGCTCACCTTGTGGGACAACACTAAGATTACACTTGAGATCACCGCCTCGGCACAACGTTGGTATGGTCAGGATGCGATACAGGTTGTCTTCCGCGACGTTACCGAAGCCGCATACGCTCAGAATCGACTAAAACGCAGTGAAAGGCTCTTGTCTCAGGCACAAAAAATCGCTCGTCTTGGGAGCTGGGTGTGGGACCTCACCACCGACGAAACCGAATGCTCTCTGGAGCTGAGAAATCTACTGCGACTTAAGCAGGGCAACCCCCTAAAGACACCGATTGTCGCCCTCGCCCATCCGGAAGACGCCGGTCGATTGAAAGCGGCGCAAGTTGAAGCCATCCGAACCCGAGAGAGTTACCAGATCACCTATCGAGTCAGCACTGACTCCGGTTTGCTGTGGCTCGAAGAAACCGGGGTACCGGAGGTTGATTCAAACAACGAGGTGATTCGAATCCACGGCACCAGTCGAGACATCACCCGACAGAAGTTTGCAGAACTGGAAGCTCAAGCGACAGAAGAGCGTTTTTCTGCATTGGGCAATTCCTTCCCTGGAGGGTTTATTTACTGTGATCTCTCTGCGAGATATTTGTTCATCAACGAAACCTATGCCGGCTGGTTTGATATCGACCCGGCGGACTATCTGGGCAAGTCCATCGCCAGCCTGATTGGTGAAAACGCCTATCATGACTTCGAACACTACATAGATCTGGTGACCAGTGGGCAAAGCGTCACCTTCGAGCGGACCCCGGTTTTCAAAAAAGAAGGCATCGAAAAGCTGCAATACACCATGGCACCGGATATCGGTGTAAATGGAGAAATGCGTGGCTTCTTCGGACTGCTCACCGACATCACTGAACTTCGAGGCGTTGAGCTGGCACTTCGCCAGGCGCAAAAGATGGAGGCCATGGGTCAGCTGACCGGCGGTATCGCGCACGACTTCAACAACATCCTCGCGATTTTGATGGGCAATCTGGAGCTCGCAAAACACACGACCAGCGATCCGGACAGCCAGGAGTACATCTCGGCAGCGCTGCAGGGTGTGGAACGAGGCGTTGCCATCACGCAGAAACTCCTTGGATTCGCAAGGAGTAACACCGAAGGTGATCAGCTCACCGTCGTGAATGGCATCATCGACAGCATGGGCGACATGATCTCCCAGTCAGTCGGTGCCCGTGTTTCCGTCAGTATTTCACAAGAAAAAGATCTGTGGCCAACACAGATTGATGCGGGTGATTTTGAAGACGCGATCATCAATCTTTGCATCAACGCGCGAGATGCCATGCCGGATGGCGGTGCCATCATGATCAAAACAGAAAACAAATCTGTCGACGAAGCCGCACAACGTATTCACCCCTCTCTGACCCAGGGAGACTATGTCCTGGTGTCTGTATCTGACAGCGGCATTGGCATGGATGGCAAAACGAAGGAACGACTGTTTGAGCCTTTCTATACCACAAAACCAGAAGGCAAAGGCACAGGCCTTGGCATGAGCATGGTCTTCGGATTTGTGAAGCGTTCGCGTGGCGAGGTGCTGGTCTACTCAGCCGAGGGAGAAGGGACTACGATCAACATGTATCTTCCAAGAGTCAGCGCGAGCAGCCAGGAAGAGACCGGTACCACCGAAGTCTTGGCCGGGGAAGGTTTGGCTAAAGAATACATTCTGATCGTCGATGACGAGGAAATGGTGGCGAATGTCGCAGCTGGCATTCTCAGCGAGCTGGGTTACGAAACCCGAGTTGCAACCAACACCGAAGATGCGCTGACTTTGGTTTCAAGCGATGATCAAATTGACCTGATCTTTTCTGACGTTGTTATGCCTGACGACAGGAACGGATTTGAATTTGCCAAAGCCGTCAACAAAATTCGGCCGATGAAAGTGTTGTTAACCAGCGGCTTTTCAAAGTTCAGAGGCATGGAACCTGTTGACGAGGAGTCCAGACTCCTCTCAGAAAACATCCTCAGCAAACCTTACAACCGCCAGGAGCTCGCCAGTAGTGTACGACGAGTCCTGGATGCTACTGGTTAATCCGGCAGTCCCAGTACCCGCTTGGCAATAATATTGAGCTGAACTTCTGAGGTACCACCCTCAATAGAATTAGCCTTCGTTCGAAGCCAGGCGCGGGTTTCTGTCAGCTCAAAGTCAGAAAAGCCGCCGCCTTCCCACCCCAGCATCTGACCACCCATGGCAGACAACATCAGCTCATAGCGTTTCTTGTTCTGCTCTGTGCCATAGAGCTTGAACATGGAGGACACGAAGCTTGGTGCTTTCGTTGATTTACTTTCTTCTGCGTTACGCTTTATGGTCAGGCTGTAGGCACGGTCATCCATCGCGTGTTGCGTGACATCATGACGCAGGCTTTCGTCCGACAAACGACCGTTATCAACACCCACATATTCTTTGGCGATGTCGGCAACCGAACGACGTCTTTGGCTACCGCCTCCGATACCTCCAATCATCGTGCGTTCGTACTGCAGCAATCGTTTTGCCACCGTCCAGCCATCGTTCACCTGACCAATCACATTCTTTCGCAGCGCGCGCGCATCTTCGAAGAAAGTTTCGCAGAAAGGTGACAGTCCACTGATCAGTTTAATGGGTTTAACTGAGACACCCGGCTGATCCATGGAAAACAGGATGAAAGTGATGCCATTGTGTTTGGCTGCTTCAAAGTCCGTGCGAACCAGACAGAAAATCCAGTCGGCGTTGTTGGCCCCTGACGTCCAGATCTTTTGACCGTTAATCACATACTCATCACCGTCGAGAACTGCCTTCGTCTGCAGGCTTGCGAGGTCCGAGCCACTGTTTGGCTCGCTGTAACCCTGACACCACCAGATAGAACCGTCCGCGATCTTGGGCAGGTGCTCTTCTTTTTGTTCATCGGTACCAAACTCAAGCAGCGCGGGACCAATCATCGAAATGCCCATACCCGTCAGCGGCGGTCTGGCATTGATCCGCGACATCTCCTGGCGAAGTACATTGGCTTCAGCGGGATTTAAGCCAGCGCCGCCATACTCTTTTGGCCAGGTCGGTACGGTAAAACCCTTCTCAGCACAACGGTCCATCCAGACTTTCGTTTCAGGATTCTTATAGGTCATCTTTGTGCCACCGCCGGGTGTTTCATCAGCCGGCATGGGCGTTCGCATGGACTCGGGGCAGCTCGCCTCGAGCCAGCTTCGGGTTTCTTCTCTGAATGTATCTAGAGACATCTTTCTTTCCTAAGTCGGGTAAATTTCAAAGAGTGTAATTTCCGATCGGGTGCCTACCCTCATAACCGGACCCCAGGTACCTGTGCCCTGGGAAACATAAAGTCTGGCGTTGCCATGCTGATACATGCCAACGGTCTGGTCAAAAACCTGGTTCACAATCAAATTAAATGGAAATATCTGACCGTTATGGGTATGCCCACTGATCATTAGGTCGATCCCTGCTTTCTGGGCTGCTTCCAGCCCACGGGGTCGATGGTAGAGCAATAGGCTGAAGGCGTTGTCACGGACTTCCAGTTTGGCGAGCTCCCTTTCAACCTGAAGTGCATCATCCCGATCATCGATACCCATCACCTGAATATCATTGCGATGTTGAATGCTTTGCGAACGCAGCACGTTGACATCCAGAGATTCCAGACGATGGATAATGTCATTCAGGTCTTCGTATTTTTCATGATTACCCAGAGAAAAATAAATCGGACACTCCAGCGTCGATAGCGCTTCAAGATCGGAGACCGGGACTCCGGTCGCGTCTATAAAGTCGCCGGTGATGCAAAGAAAGTCGGGATCCAAATCACGAATTTTGCCAACGACCTGTTCCAGGAAATTTTTCGATCTGGAACCAATATGTACATCGGTGATCTGAACAAAGCGTACCGGCTCTCTTAGCGACTCGGACGTAAAGCTGATGGTTCTCACAAACGGCACGATCGCCAGAAGCAATCCTGCGAAAGAAACACCGCCGGTAATCAAAAGGGTGTAAAAAGCCGCGGATCGCGCATCAACCACATTCAGTAACAACAGAACTTCGAATACAAGCAGCGTCATCACCAGTACCGGTGACAATCCCAGAATAAAATCTGCCAGGTAACGCAGGCGACGGGTCAAAAAATGTTTGGCGTCACGCAGCAGCCAACGGCTGATCACCTGGCTGCTGGCGACGGGAACGAGAATGGCCATCGTGACCAGGAAATCCACACCCAACCACTGACAGATTCTCAGTACCGGATAGATAAACAGCGGTATATGGAGGAGCAGGAAGATAATGATGAACGTGCGCATTCCTGATGGACGGCGGTGAAAATCTTTATCTGCAGGCTTCCCCTGAACAGCTTCGCTCATGGATCTCCAACTTGCGGATTAACTAGGCTGACGACCCGCCAGCCTGGGCCAGGCCGCCATTGGTCTTCGTCAGTAACGAGGCGCAATCTATCAGATGTGTCTACCAGGAACAAAATAACCGCGTTTTCCCGGTACTTTTCCAGGTAGTGTTCAAGGGTAAACGCTTCTGTGAGACCTGTGGTTTTGGTTTCCCAGCCGTTGATTAGACAGCCCAGAAGCTGGTTGTGGCTGACGTCTTCACCAAACAACCGTTTCCCACGTAGCCTTCCCGTAATACGGTGTTTGGCATCCTGGTGACCTTCTGCTGATGTAGGCAACTCATAGAGATGTTCCGCGCCAAACATACGACGAAAGTGCTGGGCGGCCAGCGCATCAAAATTGGCACGACCGGACAGGCTGATCAGATTCCCGATGCCAGACAGATCAAGATAACGGTCCGCATGATCGGAGATCGGATTTCCGAAATAAGTTTCAACACCATCCATACGAGCCTGGCTGACATGATCCCAATCACTGGCGGAAACAATGACGCGCACATCATTGTCTTTCAGGGTTTTCGCCAGCATGCGGCCCACCCTGCCACCGCCCACAATAAGAAATCCAGATGGCGCACTCTCCCTGACACCCAGCCACTGTGCCAGTGGTTTCGAGGTGAGGCTCTGCAGCACAACGGTGCTGATAATCACCAGGAAAGCGAGCGGCACCAGCAGTTCAGCACCGGGCGCGCCTTCCTGCTCAAGGCGAAGCGCAAAGATCGCAGCGACCGCGGCACAGACAATGCCGCGAGGTCCAATCCAGGAAATCAGGAAGCGCTCACCCAAAGTGAGATCACTGCCCCAGGTCGACAGAAAGACTGAGATCGGACGAGCGATGAAGATAATACCGGCCACCACGATCAGCGACGGCCAGCCGACGGCAATGAGTCCATCGACGTCGATCCTTGCCGCGAGCACAATAAAGAGACCACTGATCAGAAGAATCGCTAGACTCTCCTTGAAATCAAGAATGTCATCCACATCGATACCCGGACGGTTCGCCATGACCATGCCAAATACAGTAACCGCCAGCAGTCCAGATTCATGTTCCAACGATTCCGACAGCGCAAACGCGACAAACACCATCAACAGGGTGAATGGGCTGCGAAGGTATTCCGGTAACCAGTGTTTTCGCAGAATGAAGGACAGACCAAAACCGAAGACCAGCCCGATGGCCGTGCCCACAAAAACCACCAGAAGGAACAGCTGGAAGATTTCATCGAACGCTTCCAGCTTTCTCGAAGCCAGGTAAAAGTCGAACGCAAGGACGGCCAGCAGCGCACCAATCGGGTCAATGACAATACCTTCCCAGCGCAGAATGTCGGCCACTTTCTTGACTGGCCGCACGGTACGCAGCATGGGCACAATCACTGTCGGTCCCGTGACAACCACCATAGCCCCGAACAGCAACGCCAAATCAAATTCGAATCCCACAGCGTAGTAGGCAATCACCGCGGTAATCAGCCACGTCACTAGTGCGCCAATGGTGACGAGATTGCGAACGATGCTACCGATTTCCCGCAGTTCAGATAGCTTAAGGGTCATGGCACCTTCAAACAGAATCACGGCAACGGATAAGGAAATAATCGGAAACAGCAAATCGCCGAAGAGCTCATCTGGATCCAGCACACCCGTTACGGGTCCAACCAGAATGCCGAAGACGAGGAGAAATAAGATTGCTGGCAACCTGACGCGCCAGGCACTCCATTGTGCGATCGCCGCCAGCAGGCCAATGCCCGCCAACATCAACAAGGGGGGCAGTGTTAGGTTTTCGGCCATACCTATCTCAAACACAGCTACCTCAAACTGCTGCCTAGAATATCTCTGGCAATGATGTGTCGCTGAACTTCAGAGGGACCTTCGCCGATTCTGCGAATCCTCATCTCCCGGTACCAACGTTCAAATGGAAAGTCTTTGGTCACGCCGTACCCACCATGTATCTGCATACATCGATCAACCACGCGGGAAGCACCCTCTGACGCAATCAGTTTCGCCATAGCAGCCTGTTTACGGAAAGGTTCACCAAGATCAGAGAGATTGGCAGCCTCGAGTGTTGCCCAGCGCGCCTGCTGAATATCGATTTCGTTGTCAACGAGCATCCACTGAATAGACTGACGAGACGCCAGTGGTGCGCCAAAGGTTTCACGAACCTGAGCATATTCCACCGCAAGCTCATTGGCTTTGATGGCTACACCGATACAACCGGCGCTGTAGGGAATACGCTGTCTGGAGAGTCGGTCATTGGCAATAGCAAAACCTTTGTTCACTTCACCGAGCACATTGCCATGAGGCACACGCATGTCTTCAAACTGAAGTTCCGTGGCATAGTGTGCGGAACGCAGAGTGTGAACGACCCGTCGAACATGGAATCCTGGTGTATTGGTATCGACGATAAAACAGGTTACTCCCCCCCTACCCTTGTCCGCTGAAGTGCGGGCAAACACCAGACCGTAGTCTGCGCGATCTGCTCCCGAGATAAAGATTTTTCCGCCGTTAATGACCCAGTCGTCGCCGTCTCTCACCGCTTTTGTCTGGATCGCCCGAGCAGGATCGGAACCGCCAGAGGGTTCAGTGAGTCCGAAAAAACCGCGCTTCTCGCCGCGAAGCGTCGGGTACAGGTAGGCCTCTTTCTGCGCCTCGTTGGCTTCAAACAGCTGGGCAAGACCTGCACCGCCGAAAACGCCGTAACAGGGGGCATAAAGACCAGCGCGATGCTGCGACATTTCCATCGCAATCAGCGTCATCGTGACCATATCGAGTTCAGGACCACCGTATTCAGGGGGAATGCCTAAACCATAGAGCCCCATGTCCTTGACCATATCTTTGAGGCGCTCTGACTCATCGGGTGGCAACTGATCGGTATCCGGGTCCAGGGATAGTTCCAACGGAACAATTTCTTCTCGGACAAAGCGCCGCACCATCTGAACAATCATAGATTGTTCCTCGGTCAATTGAAGATTCATGAAAGACGCCCCAATCCCGCTAATTCAGACTCGCTGTTCTGCTCGGGATAGCAGCCACAACGTCGATGATGATCCATCAGTAATTCCAGGTGGCGTGTTCGGTAGGCGGTAGTGACTTCCACTCGAAAGTAGCTGCCCCGATCGAGCCATTCGCTGAGCTCACTTCGCAGACCAAACAGACTCTTACTACCGGCGAAGCCAATATAGCTGACCTCTCTGTGTTCATCGGCAATCTCAAACACACCCAGCTGACCGGGCAGCGCGGCGACCGCACTCTGCTCAAGCGGAATCCAGGGTTTTGTCAGCGCGACGCTCATCTCTTCAAATTAACATGTATCCCTCTGTTCGCAATAATTTCGGCATGGCGCAGAACACGCACTTCGGAGGGAACACCGAAATCTTTGAGCGGCACACTGGCAAGCAGTCGCAGATCTGCTGTCTGCACTTGAACCCCCAGCTGGGTCCCACGAGGGCTAACGGATGCGCAACTTCTACGATCCTCCCTTCTCCATGCCCCCCTGGTGAGCAAGCTTTGCGATGCACGAGAAACACATCGAGTGAATCTGGCTAGTCTTCGAAGGGCTCTTGGCCAAATCCAACGATCATCTGACGGACTTCTTCGAGCATCACGTCCAGCTCCGCTTCATCCGTTCCACGCATCACGAGGTTCGTTCCGTAACCGTCTTGACGGTAGAAAGGGTAACTACCCAGGTCCACATCGGGATGACGATCCTGGATTTCACCTAAAGGAACCGCCACCTGTCCTTCACTCAAATAGGCACCAACGGAACGCGAACGCACCGGTTCGCCGCCACCAAGCCTTTCTTTGGTCAGGGTGCTGACCATGGCCTGCATCACCATCGGGACACCAGCCATGACATAGACATTGCCGATCTGGAACCCCTGAGGACCGCCGGTTGGGTTATCGATCAGGACGGAATCCTCAGGGACACGCGCCATGCGCAATCGCGAAGCCATGACTTCCGGCGGCGCTTCACGTTTTCGAATGATGGCCTCAATGTCGGGATGGAGGTAGAGCGCTTTGCCAAATGCTTTAGCGATACAGTCCGCGGTGATGTCGTCATGGGTTGGACCGATTCCCCCGGTCGTAAACACATTGTCGTAGGCTTTACGACACTCGTTAACGGTTTCAACGATGATGTCCTCAACATCTGGAATCACACGCGCATGCACCATACGCACACCCACTTCGTTGAGTGCTTTAGCGAGATGCTGAAGGTTTGTATCCTGGGTTCTACCAGAGAGAATTTCGTTGCCGATAATGATCAGGCAACCGGTGGTGACTTTTTTCATGGACGTCTACTGATGACTTTACCCGCGCACCATAACAGGTCCCATGAAACTGAACCAAGGAACGCTGAAGGCTCTAAATTTGTCCAGCTCACCCTTGCCTCATATGGTAAGCCACATAAGCCTGCGTGTTGCACTCGTCTGTGGTTTCAAAGTGCTCACACAAACTCGCGACCTTATTCATTCGATCGACCCGAAAGGCGCGAAAGCCTTTCCGTAGCTCACACCAGGCACCCAGCGTCCAGGTCTTGCCCCAGAAATAGAGAATCAGCGGTCTAATTTTACGGTCCGTCGAATCACCGCCGATCGAGACGTAGTTCACTTGCAGCTTTTCCTGAGTATCCAGCGCTTTGCGAACAATGCGCAGCTTATCGCTGACTTCTTTGCTCATCTGAAAGTCAGGCACTTCTATGCGGCTCAGGTGAATCTCCTGTTTCAGGTTGGGCGGGAGGATGGATTCAATCTTTCTAATTGCGGTTGCAGCGGTGCTGGCGAGCTCACTGTCCGACCAGGCTTTGACCATCTGAGCGCCCAGCGCCAGTGCTTTCAGCTCCTCAGAATTGAACATCAGAGGTGGCAAGCGATATTCATCCCGAAGCAGATAGCCGACCCCTGCTTCCCCGTCAATCGGTATACCCGAACCCACCAGATCACCGATATCCCGGTAAACCGTCCGCGTGGAAACCTCCAGCTTCTCCGCCAGGTAGTTCCCGGTCCTGACTTTGCCCTCCTGAAGCAGGAGCATGAGTTGAAAAAGACGATCCGCGCGGCGCATTTTGACCCCTCTAGACACCACCTTGTCAGTCGCACATGGCTAAACTCTGAACACAGCCAGATCAATATTGATCTGGAGAAAGAAGCTGTATATATATACAGATATTCAGTATTTGTCCACGTACCCCTTTTACCAAAAGAAGTCGCATGAAAACCGCATCTGAAGAACTCGATCACATCCTCATACGGGGCGCCCGCGAGCATAATCTTAAGTCAGTCGAAGTTAAAATTCCCAAACGAAAACTGGTTGTCCTGACCGGCGTTTCTGGTTCAGGTAAGTCATCCCTGGCATTCGACACCCTTTATGCGGAAGGCCAGCGGCGATATGTGGAATCCCTGTCTGCCTATGCTCGCCAGTTCCTGGGTCAGATGGAAAAACCGAAATACGACACCATTCGAGGCTTGTCTCCGACCATATCGATTGAGCAGAAAACGACGTCGAGAAATCCCCGCTCCACCGTGGGCACGATTACAGAAATCGCGGACTATTTGAGGGTCTTGTTTGCACGGGTAGGCAAACAGCACTGCCACGAGTGCGGGCGCGAAGTGCAGGGGCAGACAGCCCAGCGCATTGTTCAGGAACTGATGAGCAAACCTGAAGGCACCCGAATCTTCCTGCTGGTGCCACTGCTCGTGAATCGTAAAGGCGAGCATCGTGAGATGCTGGAAGATGCGCGCCTTCAGGGTTTCGTTAGATTGCGTGTCGACGGCGAAATGGTTCGGAGTGATGAGATTGAAGCTCTGGATAAACGAAAGAAACATACCGTCGAAGCTGTTGTTGACCGGCTTGTTGTCAAACCGGATATCGAGGAGCGCCTGACCGAGTCCGTTGAAGCAGCGCTGCGACATGGCGAAGGCGCCATGATTGCGTCCATCGACGGCACCAAAGATCAGCTGTTTTCTGAATCACTCTCCTGCAGCCACTGCAGCATCTCCTTCCCAGTACTGACACCTCAGTCATTCTCATTTAACAGCCCCCAGGGTATGTGCCACGACTGCAACGGATTGGGTACGCAGGTTGCGTTCGATAAAGATCTCGTCATCCCGGACAAACACCTCACCCTTCGGGAAGGTGCACTGAAACCCATTGGCAGAATCGATGACGATCGAAATGCGATGGGTGCGGTCTTTCATCGACAGATCTTCAAATACCTGAAGATTTCGCTAGATAAACCCTGGCGGAAACTGACGAAGAAACAGCAGGAGACCATTCTCTACGGAACGGGAGAAAAGCGATACAAAATCAATTGGGGATCACATGGCACAACACAGTCTCGGTACGAAGGCTTATTGAATCGATTGATGCGTCGCTTTAAAAACACCCGTTCTGAGGGCATGAAGCGCTGGTACTCCCAATTTCTGGCCAATACACCATGCACCACGTGCTACGGCGTCAGACTGCGCGCAGAGAGCGCCGCTGTTCAAGTGGCTGATGCCACCATCGTGGATGTGTCATCCTGGACGATTGATCGCACTTACGATTTCTTTAACACCATCAAACTACCAGGTGCCGCTGGCGAGATTGCCACCGAGGTACTCAAAGAAATCTGTAATCGTCTCGGCTTCCTCAATTCCGTCGGTCTTTCCTATTTGTCGCTGGATCGACTGGGTCCGACGCTTTCTGGCGGCGAATCACAGCGAATCAGATTAGCTTCACAGGTCGGCTCGGAGCTCTCAGGCGTGATCTATATTCTCGACGAACCGAGCATCGGCCTGCATCAACGGGACAACGAAAAACTGCTCAGCACGCTGTGCCGCATGCGCGATATTGGCAATACCGTCGTTGTAGTGGAACATGATGAAGACACCATCCGCGCGGCAGACTTTGTTGTGGATTTTGGTCCAGCGGCTGGCGTTCATGGCGGCGACATTGTTCACGCAGGCACGCCAAAGAGCCTCGAGAAAAGTCGGCGCTCCCTGACCGGCGCCTACCTTTCAGGTAGAACGCAGATCGAAGTCGCTGAAATTCGCCGAGAGCCTTTTGGACACATCCGAGTCGAGGGCGCCGCCGCCAACAACCTGAAAAACATCGACGTCGATTTTCCCCTGGGCGTCATGACGGCAGTGACCGGCGTTTCGGGCGCTGGCAAGTCCACTCTGGTTAATGACATTCTTCATCCGGCGCTGGCTCGACAATTTCATCAATCAACGCAACGAATTGGCGAACACGATCGCGTGACCGGCCTGGATCAACTCGACAAGGTCGTCGCTATCGATCAGAAACCTATCGGCCGCACGCCCAGAAGCAATCCCGTTACCTACATCAAAGTCTTTGATGAGATTCGCACCTTCTTTTCGCAGTTGCCAGGATCACGAATGCGGGGCTACAAACCAGGCAGATTCTCTTTCAATGTCAAAGGTGGACGTTGTGAAGACTGTCAGGGCGACGGCGTACGCAAGATCGAAATGCACTTTTTGTCAGACGTATACGTGCGCTGTGACGAATGTGACGGCAAGCGATTCAACGATGCGACCCTCGAGGTGAAGTACAAAGGCAAATCCATTGCTGATGTCCTTGAGCTGACGGTTGCCGAAGCGATCGAACACTTCTCGGAGCATCCGAGAATCGTGACGAAACTACAACTGCTCGCAGATGTCGGTCTTGACTATCTGCATCTGGGGCAACCATCCTCAACACTTTCTGGTGGCGAGGCACAGCGCATAAAGCTTGCACGCGAACTTTCCAAGATCGCGACTGGAAAAACCTTCTACATCCTCGACGAGCCAACCACCGGGCTTCACTTTGATGATGTGAAAAAACTGCTCGCGGTCCTCAACCGTCTTGTCGAGGCAGGCAATACGGTCACGGTGATCGAGCACAACCTGGATGTGATCAAGACCGCGGACTGGATAATCGACCTCGGGCCCGATGGCGGACCAGCGGGTGGCGAAGTGCTCGCCGTTGGGACACCCGAAGCAATAGCGAAAACAAAACAGTCAGAAACCGGCCGATACCTTAAGCAGATGCTGCCCCAAAAGCGCTCAATCAAGAAAACCAGAGCTCACTGAGAGCTGCTGTTCCTCAAGAATCTTCGAGCCAAAAGGGGCCTATTTATTCATTGACCTATCAGTGAGGGTCATTTACTGTCGATTAAGCGGACAAAAAGAAAAAACAACACTAGGGGAATACACATGCACCTAATCAAGAAAACCGCGTTGGGTCTGGCTATCGTTGCAAGCAGTTGTGCTGCTTTCGCTTCCGATTCCATGGAGGAAATCATCGTAACCGCTCGGCAGCAGGCGGAAGGGTTGCAGGATGTTCCTGTGACAATCGCAGCACTGACCGAAGAGGATCTCGACAGATACAATATCACCAACCTTGTCGATGCCGCGAAGATGGTACCGAACATGGTAATCGCACAAGGCGGCTCAGGTAATGGTTCGAGCCTAAGACTGAGAGGAATAGGCTCCAGCTCAATTTCCGCAGCCTTTGATCACTCCGTCGCCATCAACCTCGATGGCGTCGTCGTTAACAGGGGCAGATTTATACACAATTCCTATATGGATATGAGCCAGCTAGAGGTGTTGAAGGGGCCTCAGTCTCTATACTTCGGCAAATCTGCTACCGCAGGTGTTGTATCCATCATGACCAACGACCCTGGTGATGAGTTTGAATTCCAACTCAGCGGTGGCGTTGAGACAGAGTACGATGGCACTTTCTATGAAATGGTCGTCTCTGGCCCACTAACGGATACACTCGGTGCACGTCTGGCTGTCGGCGGCTCGAAAAACGACGAATTGTTCGAAAATTACTCCGCCGAAAACGATCCTAACGCGGCAATCAACGGTGCAGAAAAGTACTACGGCGATGAATCCCTGAACATGCGGCTGACATTGGTCTGGGAACCCACCGACAACTTTAGGGCCAGGCTTAAATACAACTATTCTGAATTCGACAACGACGGCGCAGGTACCGCTTACGCAGAGGAAGTCTGCCCCGAGGGCGCCCATCAGCCAACTCTGGCTGTCGGGCAACTGTTCCAGGGTGTCGATGATTGTAAAATCAACGGGAACACGTCCAAGATTGGCCTAAACCCATTGCTCAGAGCGGGGCTTCCAGAGGGATATGATGACGGCCAGCCAGGTCTTGAACAGGAAACAGATTTCCTCTCTTTACAGATGGACTGGGACGTTCACGAAAATTACACCCTGACGGCTATTACAGGGTATGTGGATTTGGATCATTGGGAGCTCGATGATTACAGTTATGGAGCTGGCGTCTTCGGTGGACTACACAACAATCTTTACGAAAGCTTATCTCAAGAAATTCGAATCGCCAGCCAACTTGACGGCGCCTTGAATTTTCAAGCAGGTATCTACTGGCAAGACATCGAACAGGAATTTGATGCCTATCAGTATGCCGCAAACATCGGTTTGATCGCGCCCGACCCGATCACCGGCTGGGGTTATGACTATAACAAACATCATTTCCTCGATACGGAGGTTTTCTCAGCCTTCCTCGCGTTCTATTGGGATATCAACGATAGGACAGAGGTCACATTTGGCGCACGATACACGGATGAAGAAAAGGAGGGCCGTATTGAAATTCCTTACGTCCACCTGTTCTTGCAAGCTTCCTTTAGTGCACCACCTGTTATCGAGGGCCTGGAATTCGACGATGACAACATCTCCCCGGAACTTGCCATCAACTACTACCTGACTGAAGACATCAGCGTTTTCGCCGCTTACAAGGAAGGCTTCAAGTCAGGCGGTATCGATAATAGCGCCTTGCCTACCGCAAGCTTGAGCCCCCCTGACGGTGACTTCAGCTTCCTCGTTTACCAATCAGAAGAATCTGATGGCTTCGAGGTTGGTATGAAGGGCAATTTCTTGAACAACTCCATGCGCCTGAACGCTACCGCATTCACTTATGAGTATTCTGACCTTCAGGTTCAACTGTTCAATTCAACCGCCATTCAGTTCAGCACCTTCAATGCGTCAGCTTTGGAAACTCAAGGTGTTGAGTTTGATATGCTCTGGCAAACCGACATTGAAGGTCTAACGGTAAGATCAGCGTGGGCCTGGACTGATACTACCTACTCCGAAGACTTCATCAATGCGACCGGGGAAAACCTCAAAGGTGAAGACGGTGCCGGCAATGCAGATATCACTGGTTACTTTGGCTTCACGCTTGATCGCGGCCTGGGTAATAACTGGAGATACAGTCTTTCGGCCGATGCGCGCTTCACTGACGACTATTCGTGGACAGCAACACTTAACCCATTTGAGCAAGACTCTTTCTGGGTTTGGGACGCAGCGATCAGCGTCTACAGTGGCGACGAAAGGCACCAGTTCAGCCTGATCGGAAGAAACCTTGGTGATGAGTACTATGTTGTTGGTGGTGGTGCCATCCCTGGCAGAACCCCAATTGACAATACTGGTGCGAACACACTGGATCAGGCTGCTACAACGCCGCTAGGTAGAACCGTTTCTCTGCAATACAGGTTCACCCTCTAACTCTTTGAGCCACCTCGAAAAAGGCGACCTTGGGTCGCCTTTTTTATGGATAGGATTCCTCTATTCTGCTCACCCTTGGTGCCGTTCGAATTTTATTTAGGGCGAAACTTTCTTCTGAATCGACTGAACCCTTGAATTGGCCATCAACTTTTTGATCTTCGGGTGGTTCTTCAATGTTTGAAGATCAAAAGATTGCACAGCCCGCATCAGCTCAGGATCACTGAGCACCGCCTGCATATCAGGATCGCTTTGCAGGTGCAGGATACTGGTCATTAATCCCTGATCAGCTGCCATGTTTGTTTGCAAACTTTGCACAGCCGATTGGCCAGTCTCCATGGCGGCATCATTCGCGATCGTGGGTAAACTGCCACCCTGGCTGATGGAAATAATCTTGCTTTTGTCGATGGTGATGACACCCATCGAATCGGTTTGCAACTGGTAGCTGCCGCCGTTCATAGAAAGAATTTTTCCCTTAATGCGACTGCCATCCTGAAGTACGATTTCTTCAGCACTGATGCCAAATGACGCTACCAGCGCTCCGGCAAGCAGGTATTTCTTAAAGTTCAAATGAACACCCCCGTGTACATCACCACTTTTCGAGGCCAGTTTACCTTTTTCTCTTGGAGAAAAAGGTAAACTGACCTCGAAATGACAGATTTTGTCCCTGAAGACGTTCCCATAAGACCTGCCGCCACCGTCATGCTGATCGATGACCGTCCGGATCTGCAGGTGTTTATGATGGAACGACACGCCAATACGGTGTTCGCCGGTGGCATGTGGGTTTTCCCCGGAGGCGCCGTTGATCATCAGGATGACGCAAGCTACTACGCAAACATCGCGACTCATCGAACCGATGCAGAAGCCAGCGCTCTCATGGGTCTGGAATCTGGTGGCCTCGCCTACTACATGGCCGCGATTCGCGAAACCTTCGAAGAGGCGGGCATCCTGCTCGCACTACATCGTCACGATGAACGCCCCCTCCGTCTTAACTCAAGCAATCAGCAGCGTTTCGAGAGTCTCCGGGATCAACTGAACGCAGGCGACACGACTCTGAAGAGTATTCTCCAGCAGGAATCACTGCTCGCTGACGTTGGCCAGATGCACTACGTCGCTCGATGGATCACCCCGCTCGGTTCACCCAGAAGATTTGACGCGCGCTTTTTCATTGCCTGCATCCCAAGCGAACAAATTCCGATTCACGATGACGGGGAACTGGTGAACTCGACTTGGATGTCTCCCCAAGACATTCTCGAGCGCGCTGAGCAAGAAGAAATGGTGCTGATGTCACCCACACTTCGAATGGTAAAAAACCTCGCGGCTTTTCAGTCTGCGCCGCAGGTGATCGAATCCGTTGAAAAAAATCCCCTGGATGAACAGGCGCGGGTACATCGGGACACGGGCATCATCGTGATGCCCGGTGAAGCGGGGTATGACGATGCGTTGACCGATGTCGAAAATGGCTGGGTCAGGTTGAAACCTCAGGTCTAGTTAGAAACCGGGCAGACCTATCCTGCTGATCAATCCGTCACTGACCGATCGAGATCTGCCGGCTCCCAAGGACGACCGACACATCCGTTATCCCTCTGATACCTGCTATTCAGAAGGTGCCGAGGATGCGGAGAGCGAATTCGCTGTCACCGATAATCGTGAAGCGGTTCTGGGCGCTAACGACGACCGCCAAATGGTCAGTCGCGGCCAGGAAAATGACCCGCTTCCACAACAAAATTGCGTTCAGAAGGCTGCTAAACCGCGGGGCGAACGCGCTTTTGAGTTCATTCGAAGCCTGACAAAAAACTGACTCTCTCCCGCCGGGGCTACCTTTCGAGTGGTCTGTGTTTCGATTGATAATGGAGGAATAATGAATATAATGAAGATTATTCCATTTTGTGCGCCGCACACAGGATAGGGACATGAGGGAGATATCGGCACTGAGAACCGATGTACTAATGCTGGGCCTTTTAGCCGCTCTGCTCTGCCTTTCCCTCGTGAAAGGTCCCGCCACCCAGCCCACGACGCAAGCAGCTTCCGCCGCGATCAGTCCGTCCGCTGAGATCCAATCAGTAGACGACGCATCCACCACCCTGCCGAGGAACCCTACGCCAGCTGCTGCCACATCCGAGCATGCCTCAGAGCTGCCCGATTTCGCCGCCATTCGAGACACGGCGACCAAAAAGCGTGAGTTTTTTCACTACATGCTGCCCATGATCCGCGAATCCAATGACAAGATTCGTGCTGATCGAAGAGACCTGCGCCGCATCGCGGACAAGCTTGTGACCGGAGCCACACTCGATTCCAGCGAACTCGACTTTATTGAGGGACTTCAGCGGCACTACAGGATCCGGAATCAGTACGACCTGTCAGCGACCGTCGGTGCACTACTTATCCGGGTCGATGTGGTTCCGGCCTCTCTTATCCTTGCCCAAGCCGCTAATGAGTCTGGTTGGGGCAGCTCTCGCTTCGCCCGCCAGGCTAACAACATGTTCGGCGTTTGGTGTTTCACAGAAGGCTGTGGCCTGACACCTCTGGCACGAACTGAGGGCTTAACCCACGAGGTGGCGAAGTATGATTCCGTGCAGGACAGCATCGACGCCTATATTCGAACCCTCAACACCAATTCTGCTTACGTTGAGTTACGAGACATTCGCGCCAACTCGCGTGAAATAATGGAACACTTTACCGGTCACGAACTGGCAGAAGGTCTGCGCAGGTACTCTGAACGTGGCGAAGACTACGTCAGGGAAATCCAGATGATGATCCGGGTGAACGATCTCCATCAGTACACCCTGCCACCCATCCAGGCTTAAACCTTCTGGATGACATCTGCGTCTAACAGAGATTCAAATCTGTGAAGCCAAGGACGCGGACCATGACCCGAATTTTTTCCTTTCTTTCCCTCCTGCTGGTGGTCACCCACACCCAGGCAGACTATTGCGCCGAGAGCAAAATCATTGAGCACCAGCTCGCGCCAAAGGATCTTGCCGAACTACAAATGCAAGCACTGGCAGGCTCACTGGAAATTACTGCGTCTGAGGATGATCAGTTGCATTTCTGGGGTAAAGCCTGCACCAGCGAACCCAAATATCTTGAACGCATGGACGTCATCGTCAGCGAAGAAGCCGATCGCCTGATTTTCCAAACCATCATTCCTCATCACCGGGATGACTTTGACCCATCTTATGCAAGCATTGACATTGAACTGCAGGTACCAGGCAGCCTCGCAGTGCGAGTAGAAGATTCCAGCGGTGATACGCTCATTGAAGATGTTCGAGTGTTATCTGTAGACGATTCTTCCGGTGACATCCGTCTTATAAACACGACATCTGATCTGGCCATCCGAGATTCCTCCGGCAAAATTTCTGTCCGGGAGCACGCCGGAGGCATCCGCATTTATGACAGTTCAGGGCCCATCGATCTGCGCGACGTCCAGGGCGACATTACCATTCCAGCAGACAGTTCCGGCGATATTAAAATCGACCAGGTCCAGGGCCATGTCACGATCGAAAGCGACGGATCCGGTGACATTGACATTGAAAACATTACTGGCGATGTCCTGGTGGGGTCAGATGGCAGCGGCGACATCGACGTTGAGTCCGTGAGCGGCAGCATTGAAATCTCTTCTGATGGCAGCGGCAGTATCGACGTTGCGGAGATCGCGGGCAGCTTCAAGGTGGTCAATAAAGGTTCAGGGCAAATTCTACATCGCGGGGTCGACGGAGAGATTGACGTCCCCTGATAAAATTCGTGCGTCGCGATAAGATGCGACAATGCGATACCAGGTTAGCTTACTAAAAGACCACGAACGACCAGGCCCTCTCCGCCTGATCGAATTCTGCCAAAGAACTCTACCCAATCAATTGCACGATGGTGAGTTCGTGTACGGCACCTTCCTGTCTCTATTCGGATTGGCCAGCAACGAGCTCTATGTTGTGACATGTGGATCAGACACATCCAAGGCGCAACTGCCGGAGGGTATGTCCTTGTCGGAATCCCATACCTGCCTGCCCACAGTCAGACCCGAAGAGCACAAAGCTCAAGAGACACCTGGCATCTATGTCTTTCGCTGGTTCAACGTATATCCAGGAGATGTCGACGAAATTGTGCAGCTATCGAACGCCGCCTGGCCAGAATTCGAAAATAGTTTCGAAACCAGGGTACAAGGTTTGTTCGTTGAAGAAGACGAAACACCGGAACAAATGCTGCTCATCACCTGGTACAAGGACTTATCCGTTTGGGAGGCTTCCAGACACCCACCAGAAGTCTCCAGAGACAACTTCCTGCGTCGCCATCAACTGACCAGGCAGGCCAGACCCATCGCCACGATGCTATCGGTGCATGACCAAAAAAAGGGCCTGGTCTCACATTCCTGATTGCTTGAGGTAAAGCATTCGCCAAAGGGTCGCGACAACCAACGCATGATCAATGGCGCCCTCTTGTAACAGCCCAGGCAGATCAGCCAGCGGCACCAGTTCAACTTCCGTGTGCTCTGTTGAAGTATTGGCAATTTCTCCGGTCCGTTCACAACCGGTCGCCACGAAAGTGTGCAACTTGTTTGGAAAAATCGCTGGGTTCGGACGGAGAATGCCGAGCGATTCCACATCGCCTGCTGTGAACCCGGATTCCTCCATACACTCTCTTACCGCTGCTGTGCCTGGGTCTTCTCCCGGATCAACCATACCTCCCGGAATCTCGAGCGTGATCTGTTCCGTGCCGTGACGAAACTGACGGATAAACACAACTTCATCATTGATCGTGATCGGCACGATGTTGACCCAGTCCGCAGTATCGATGACATAGAAACTGTGCGCATTATCTGTCCTCGGACACATCGAGATGGACTCGCTGACGGTAAACACTCGACAATCAGCCAGCTTTCGGGTTTCTTTTCGCACCCAGGGTCTAATTTCAGACATGATCAGGTTCCCGTGAAGTCAGGTGCACGACGTTCAAGAAACGACGCGACACCCTCTTTGTGGTCGTTAGATTTGAAGCACTCCGCCATCGCCTGAGTATGATTAACCATGTGCTCACCCACATCAGCACCGAGCCCCTCGTAAACCAATGACTTGATTCGCTGATGTGAGAATGGAGACCCCTGTAGTATCGCTTCCGTTATATCGTTTGCACGATCGTCCAGTTCTTCCGGTTCAAACACGCCGGAAACAAATTTCAGCTCATGGGCCTCACGCGCAGAAATAAACTCACCGGAGTACAGCAACCAGAATGCCTGGGAAGTGCCAATCAAGCGGGGCAGCAGCCAGCTTCCAGCACCGGTATCTGGTACCAATCCACGGTGCGCAAAATTCCAGGCAAAGCGAGCACGGGTAGATGCCATACGAATATCGCATTGGGAGGCAAACTCTGCGCCCATGCCCACCGCCGGGCCGTCGATAACCCCGATGACCGGTTTGGGGCAGGCAATGATCGGCCACCATTTACCCTTCTCTTCCGCACTTCCTCTGAGACCGCGCTCTTCGCCGGGAATGGTCGAAAGATCAGACAGGTCAGTGCCTGCACAGAAGGCACCATCCGTGCCTTTCAACACGACGACTCGAACATCGTCGTCTTTGCCCGCTCGGTCAAAGGTCGCGATAAAGTCGCCCAACATGGCGAATCCCATCGCGTTTTTCTTTTCCGGCCGATTAATGGTGATTGTGCAGACGCCGTCTTCGACATCGTAAAGGATCCAGTCGCTCATATTTTCTCCAACTCTGCCGTTAACTTAGTCCATCAACCGGGACACAAGCACCGTGTACCGCAGCCGCTGCATCGGAGGCAAGAAAGCCGATGACATCAGCCAATTGCTCTGGGGGTACCCACTTACTGTAGTCCGCGTCGGGCATATCTTCCCGATTACGAGGTGTATCAATCATGCTGGGCATAATCGCGTTCACATTAATGTTTTGTTCCCGCAGCTCCCCCGCCATCGCTTCTGTCATTCGCATAACCGCCGCTTTCGAAGCGGAGTAGACGCCCATGAGCGCAAAACCTTTCGACGCTGCGCCGGCAGCAACATTGATAATTTTGCCGCCGCCCTGAGCCAACATCTGCGGCACCACACTCTGAGCCGTGTTAACCATGGAGCGGGCATTCAGGTTCATCAGGAAGTCCCAGGTCTTATCCGTGGTTTCATGGACGGCTTCACCCATCATGAAACCTCCTGCGACATTGCAGAGCACATCGATTCGGCCCAGGTCTGCGATCACCGCACTCAGAACCTCGCTGCAACTTTCGGCGCTGGTGAGATCCACGCTTAAATATCTGTGCTGCTCGTCCTTTTCAGGAAAAGCAGACTCGAGAAGCTCATCGCTGTAATCCAGCGCAACCACCTGTGCGCCCTGCTCCGAGAAATGAGTGAAGACCGCACGACCTAAGGCGCCAGCAGCACCGGTAACCACAACAACTTTTCCAGTAAACAAAATTTCTCCAAAAGCTCGTCAACAGAATGAGGCGCCCAGTATAGCTAGGGTTTGACCTGCCGGACATCTGCCATTACCTTGATGAATCTTCTAAAACTGATGTCACTGGAGAGCGCCGACATGGATTCCGTAAAAACCTTTTGCCGAGTGTGCGAACCCTCATGCGGATTGGTCGCAGAGGTTGATGATGGCGAAATCGTTTCACTGAAGCCCGACAAATCGCATCCCGTGACAAAAGGGTTCGCTTGCCACAAAGGCATCGCAACTCTTGAGATCCACAAAGATGAAGATCGACTCAACCATCCGCAGCGTCGTCAGGCTGACGGCACCCTTAAGCGTATCAGCTGGCAGAACGCGAGCGCCGAGATCGCCGAGCGCCTGACGGCTATACAAGAAAAGTATGGTCCAGAGGCAATCGCTTCTTACACCGGCAATCCATTGGCGTTTAATTCACTGGCAGGCCCCGCCATCGGTTCTTTTGTGTTGAACAATGGCATTCGTCGAAACTTTTCCTCCGGCACTCAGGATTGCACGAACAAATTTGCAGCGTCTGAAGCCGTTTTCGGGTCAAGCACCATTCATCCGATCCCTGACATCGAGAATACTGACTTTCTGTTGATCTTTGGCGCCAATCCTCGCATCTCACACATGAGCTTTATCTCCATCGCAGATCCTATGCATACGTTGCGCTCAGCCGCAAAGCGAGGCGCCGACATCTGCTTTGTTGACCCAAGGTACAACGAATCCATCAAGGGGATCGGTCGCCACTTCGCGGTTAAGGCAGACACGGATGTCTACCTGATGGCAGCTTTGCTGCACGCACTGTTCCGAGACGGACACGTCGATGAAGATCGACTCATCGAACATGCTGACCATGTTGCTGAACTTAAGGCTTTCATCAAAGACTACTCTCCAGATTCAGTCGCTGACGTCATTGGGGTGACATCCACGGAGATCGAACAACTGGCGAAAGACATCGCCGACGCACCTACCGCTGCGTTCTATATGTCCACTGGCGTCAATATGGGCCGACAGGGCTCGCTCGCTTACTGGCTGCTATTCATGTTGAGCTTGGCTACTGAGAACCTGGACAGATCTGGCGGAAACATCTATTCCCGAGGCTTTTACCCAGCGGCAAAAGCCGGTCGAATTCGTGGCGAGGTTAATTACGAAGAAACCCAGTACGGTGACGTCAGACGGATTCGTGGTTCGCTACCCGGCAATCTCATGGCTGACATGATTCTGCAGGAAGACAATCCGATCCGAGGATTGGTTGTCATCTCCGGCAACCCCCTGCTTTCGATGGGCTCTGGTGAAAAGCTGAGACGTGCGTTCGAAAAGTTGGAATTCCTGATGGTGATCGATATCTATCCGAGCGCCACCTCAGACTACGCAGACTATGTTCTACCGGCGACGGATATGTACGAGCGGGCAGACATCAACATCTGCGGTCTCGGCATGCAGCAACAGCCATTTATCCAGTACACAGATTTTGTTGTGCCACCAAAGGCAGAGCGAAGACCAGAGTGGTGGATTCTTCGATCGATCGAGGGCGCCCAGGGATTCGAAACCGAGAACCATGATCTGGACGATTATCAGAAAGCCATCGATGAGCTCGGTTTATTCAATCGGTTCGGTCATATGATGAGCCAGTCGGACCTCACACTCGACGACGTCAAAGAAGAAGGCACCGTCGTCCTGAATCCTGTCGAACCAGGAAAGTTCTTCAGCAACGTGATTCAAACCGAGAATGGTCGGGTTGACTGCTTCCCCGAAATTTTCGATGAAGCAATCTCACGCTGCTCAGAAATTTTCGAAGAACTTAAAGGAGAAGAAAGCGACCAGCTCAAGCTCATTTCTCGTCGGACCAACTACATGGTGAACAGCTGGTTCCACAATGTGAAATCGTTGAAGCGATCCGGACAGCTGGACAACCCCCTGTTCATTCATCCCGACGACGCCAGGGCCAGAAACCTTGGAGACGGATCAACTGTGAAGGTCCATAACGACTATGGGGAAGTGACCACCACGGTGTCCCTGGACGATGGCTTAAAACCTGGAACGGTTGCCATGACCCACGGCTGGGGCTACCGGGGCAAAGAGATGAAAACGGCGAGCGAATTCTCAGGATGTAATGCCAACGACCTGCTGCCCTCCGGTGTCGGCTCTTACGAGAAAGTCAGCAACCAGGCGTTTATGACCGGCGTCCCTGTAGACGTCGCCGCGGTTTAGCCGAAGATCGACTTAAACATAAAGAAGAAGATAATCGCGAGAATCGCGCCTGCGGGCAGCGTTACCAGCCAAGACACAAAGATGGTGCCAACCACGCGTATATTGAGTGCGTGTAGCCCTCTTGCCAGACCGACGCCCAGCACGCCACCCACCAATGTATGGGTTGTACTGACCGGCAGGCTGTAACCAGAAGCCACGACCACCGTGGTCGCTGCCGCAAGCTCTGCAGCAAAACCGCTGCTTGGTGTCAGTTCGGTGATGTTGGTTCCGATCGTGCGCATCACCCGATACCCATAAAGGGCGAGGCCCGAAACGATACCAACCGCGCCGAGGAGCAAAATCCAATTTGGCATCCGCGCGGACTGCATCACATTGCCACCAGCCTCAATCACACTGTTCACTGCAGCCAAAGGACCAATCGCATTGGCCACATCGTTGGAGCCATGGGCAAATGCCATGGAGCACGCCGTAAACAGCATGAGCACACCAAACATTCGTTCAATGTTGACGATCTCATGGCTGCTGGATGTCACGACCCGCTTAATTCGACTGAGGGCGATTACACCGATCAAGCACACGATAGTCGCTACGCCCAGTGACATGAAAATCGATTGCTGAAAGGTGAGATCAAGCCCGACATGTTTCAGGCCTTTGACCATCGTGACCATCGAGATGATGAACCCAACAAGGAAGATGTAGACGGGTACCGCGCGCCTCGCTGCGGTAAACGGGTCTGAGGTATCAAATACAAACTTGCGCACACTCATGTAGAGCATGAAGGAGATGCTGCCAGCCATGACAGGCGAAACCACCCAGCTGGAAGCAATCTCACCCACCTTCCCCCAGTTCACCGCATCAACGGATATGCCAACAGAAGCGAAGCCAACAATCGCTCCAATGATGCTATGGGTCGTGGATACTGGCCATCCAAATGTCGTTGCAACAAGCAGCCAGATACCGGCAGCCAATAGTGCGGACATCATCCCGTACACGAGCAGTTCAGGTTCATCGGAGAGCAGTTCAGGATCAATGATGCCTTTTCGAATCGTCGACGTGACTTCACCGCCAGCCAGATAAGCACCAGCAAATTCGAAAACCATGGCAATCACAATGGCCTGCCGGATGGTTATGGCTTTGGCACCAACGGACGTACCCATGGCGTTGGCGACATCATTTGCGCCAACACCCCAAGCCATGAAGAAGCCAAATAAAATCGTGAGGATCAGCAGCGTGCTGCCGAAGTCTTCAATAACGCCCATGACTAACGAGAATTCGCTTTGTGGTGAGAGCGACTATCGCTTTTCTCAAGGTCATTGAGAAGCAAAATTTCGAAAAAAATCTGATCGCGACACTTTCAAGATTGTGTAAAGCTTAACCTCATGAATCTACCCTCATCTGACAAACACCGGAGCTTTCTGGACTCCATCGCCGTTGTCCTGTCCGGCATCTGCTTATTACACTGCCTGGCGCTACCTTTGGTGTTAACGGGTCTTCCCATTGTGAACACGGTTCTGCTGGATGAGGAGATCTTCCACAGCATTATGATCATCGTCATCCTACCGATCAGCGTCATCGCCCTAACTATCGGCTGCCGCCAACACCGGGATGCATTAACCATGGTGCTTGGCACGATCGGTCTTTCAGTGCTTACGACCATGGCGCTTTTCGGTCATGACGTGGTAGGTGTCACCGGCGAACGTATCGTCACTTCGGTCGGCGGGCTTATCCTTGCCGCCGCACACATCAGAAATTTTCTGTGTTGCCGCGAAGATCATTGCGAGCACGAATCCCAGGACTGATGCCAACCCTCGAACGCCTTAGTCCGCGCATCGGGGCATTTGTCCACGACATCGATCTTCGCGGCGTTTCGGAAGAGGAAATCTCATTCATTCGTGAAGCGCTCAACGCACACCTGGTAGTGTTCTTTCGAAACCAAACCCTTGATGCATCTGCTCTTTACCAGTTGGGCCGGCAATTCGGTAAGCCGACGCCATATCCTTATGTCGAGGGCCTGAAAGAATTTCCTGAGATTGTTGAAGTCATCAAGCGACCAGAGGACATACTGAACTTTGGTGGCGTCTGGCATTCAGATACGGCTTATCTCGACAAACCTGCAATGGCCGGTCTGCTCTATGGTGTTGAAGTACCGGAAAAAGGAGGCGATACCCTATTCACCAATATGTACGCGGTCTACGACTCTCTTTCACCCGGCATGCAGGCGTACCTTGCAACCCTCAGCGCGGTCAATGACGCAGACAATGCAGCGATCGCCGCAACTAGACCCGCAGACAGCCGTAAAGGACTGATCGCGGAACATCCAGCTGTTCGTGTTCACCCCGAAACCGGCAAGTCACTGCTTTACGTGAACCGTGCGCACACCACACATTTCAGCGGTATGACCCGAGAAGAAAGTCAGGAGCTCCTATCATTCCTATTCGAGCGGATTGAACAGCCTGAATTCTCATACCGTTTCCACTGGCAGCCAGGGAGCCTCGCTTTCTGGGACAACCGAGCCTGTCAGCACTACCCTATCAACGATTACCACGGGAGCCAGAGACGAATGCTGAGAATCAGTTTGGCGGGTGACAAACCAAGGGGGCACCCATGAAAGTCGCAGTGACCGCCTGGCGGTTTAGCACAGAGGGTCTCGGTCAGGATCTCGCTGCGCAAGGTGAGGTCGCGGAAGCCATGGGCTTTGACTCATTCTGGCTACCAGAAAATCATTTCACCGGACCTGCGGCTATTCCATCACCCCTGATGTTACTGGCCGCCATCGCGAGTCGAACCTCCAGGATTCGCCTGGGATCAACCTCTTACCTGCTGCCGATACGAAATCCGATTCTTGCGGCCGAAGAGGTTGCCGTGCTGGATCGTCTCTCAGGAGGACGTGTCATCCTTGGCATTGGTCGAGGCTTTGCTGACGCCATGTTTAAGACTTTTGATATCCCAACCAAAGAGAAGCGCAAACGCTTCAAAGAAAATCTTTCGCGCATGATTGATGCCTGGGAGGGAAAAGCGATCGCGCAACATGACGACAATGACATTTTTCTCTCGCCCCTGCCGGTGCAGCGACCCCATCCACCTCTCTGGGTCGCGGCATTTGGACCGCTCGCGATCAAGCAGGCGGGGTCACTGGGTTTGCCCTACATCGCTTCACCTGTGGAATCGATGGAGAGTCTGGCATCAAACATCAGCGCACACCGTGAGCACGTGAGCGAAGCCGGGCACGACGCCATAGAAACGGTACCAATCATGCGCACCGTTTTTATTACCGAAAATGCCCGGCTGGAGGCAGACGTCAGATCTGCACTGGAAAAAGAATCCGCAAGCCAGTTTCGAGATCAATCTACCGAACTGGATCGATGGGCTATTGTCGGCGACCCCGTAAAGGTGAAGGATCTATTAAGCGAGTATCAGGAACAACTTGGCTTGAACTATCTGATCGCCAGAGGCCGCATCCAGGGCGTTGAGGATACAGACCAAGTCCGCTCCCACGAGATGTTGATGTCCCTGGCCGATTCGATCAGTTGACGATTTTTATTAGCTGTCCAGCTTCAGGTTGACCGGCAGGGTACAACCCGTTCATCACTCTGAGCTTGTCCAACGCGTAGTTCGTAATCGGCGATTCCTCGGCAAGTGCTTCCATCGTTGTATCTTGTTCGGCACGCACCACCTGTATTTTTGGCAGCTTTGCATTCTGGAAGTCATCACGAGTCATCCGGTCAAAGCTGAATATCGTTGCAATGTAGTTTTTGTCGTCGCTGATTTTTCTCAGATCGTGTTTGCCTGACCCCCGGAGCACGTACGCGAGGCCCTTGCGCTGATCAAAGATGACCGCAAATCGGGTGGGCCTCGGCCCGAAAGGTGAATCTGCTTTGTCCGCGACACCCAGAAAAGCAGGTAGTCCGGCAATCGTGATTTCCCTGCCTTCACGCACGTTCAGCCCAAGTCGCTCTCTGGTGAAACTTTCGGGTGATGCTCCCCGGGACAGTCTTGACGTCGTCACACTGAAGCTGGATTCGCCGACCTGATTCACGACCAGCACGCCCTGGCGCGCAGGTTCAATTCGCCATTCCGAGGGAAAAGTAAACTTTATGCCAAGCCGCGGATGAAAAAAGGTGGTACTCCGGACAATGCCAGCTTGTCTCGCTGGGCCATAGGAGAGTCCATTTAACTTCTGCAGGAACTCGTCTGTCTTGATGTATTCGTCATAGTCGGCCTTAAGCGCTTCTGACGCCCTAATCGCTTCCTTATAACGGGTATCATGGTCCGGGTGAGTCGACAGAAACCCGTGATAAACCGCAGGCTGACGTTTCTCCAATCTGGCCTGCGCGATTTCAATTCGATCCTTGGCTTTCAGAATCTCAATGGTGTCAAGCATCGCCTCAGGTGCATAACCTGCTTTCGCCATGTACCGAGCACCGACCTCATCCGCCTCAAGTTCGAATTCCCTGCTGTAACCCGATAGCAAAACACCGCCGAACATATTGCCCAGTTCGGCCAGCGCCGGTTGACCAGAGGCAACCGCGAGTACGGTGTTCAAAACACTGATGCCTTTGCCTCGACTCTCCCGCCGAAGGGCATGTTTTTCTGTGACGTGAGCAATCTCATGTCCAAGAACCGCCGCCAATTCAGATTCGGAGTTCATGTGCATTAACATGCCGCGGGTGACGTAGATAAAACCGCCGGGTAAGGCAAACGCATTAATGATGTTGTCATTGAGGACGGTGAATTGGTAGTCGATTTCTAAGCGAGAACTTTGCTCAGCCACTCGCTGGCCAACTCGTTCAATGTAACTCTGAAGCTCCTGGTCTCGATAGACCCCGAACTTGGCAATGATTTTTTGGTGTTCCTGTTGACCAAGCTTAATCTCTTCTTCCAAAGACAAGGCAAGGAGCGTACTCGAGGGGAGCAGCAACAGAAGCATCAGGGCAATTCTTCGTACCATGAGCGAATCCTACCGGGTTGAAGTGAAGTCAAGCTGAATACCATGGGAATATCCAGCCTTTATCTCTGGTCAAATACTACTAGACATGACTAAATTGTAGCGGTTCAACAAACTTAGACACTTCTCATGCTGCACCGCATCGTACTTACCGTGATCGTGCTGCTGACCTCAGCGCCTTCTGACGCTCTGACGAACGAGGAATATTTCGCTCAGATCGACCGATTAAAGGCAGAGGTCGAACGCCTGGCGCGAGAGGGGGGTCCCTTTAGTGAACATTTGTTTGAACCGCTGATCGCTCTGGCCGAACTTCTCATGTCCGAAGGTGACTTCGAGACAGCAACCGACACGCTTCATCGGGCGCAGAACATCAGTCACCGAAACGAAGGTGTCTACACTCCCAAGCAACTTTCAGTCATCACTATGCTAACCAATATGGCACTTGCCGATGGCAATTACTCTGATGCCAACCGCCAGGAAAAGTTCCGTTTTTTCGTCACCAAACATCACCTCGACGAAAACGATCCTGAAGTTCTGTTTGCGTACGCCGATATGGCCACATGGTACATGAACACCGGCCAATCGAGACGCGCCCGCAGGTTGCTTAGGGAAGCCCTTGCGATGGCAGGCCGAATGGGAAGTAACCCCCTGCCCCTTGCGATACTGATGAATAAAGCAAGGCGTATGGAAGGCTTGAGCAGCAATCCCAAGGAACTCCTCGCCGCGCTGGAAAGTGTCGACAGAAGCGATCGCGACACACTGGTCACCGCCTACCTTGATGTTGCTGATTCGCTGCTGGTTTACAGAAAGGATAAGCAGGCTGCAGAGTACTTTCAAATGGCGGCTGAACTGTCTCCTGTAGATGGGGACAGTGAACCGCGGCCAATTACGATAAGACGCTCACTAAGCGAACTTCGAGCAGACACTGAGCGATATCGTTTTGACCAAGATTTTTTTGGCAGGCAACGACTCGACAAAATGACCACAGAGGAGGCCCTGGAGGACCAAAATCTGGAGCCACAATGGTTCCTGCTGGATGCGGAGCAAACACAGCGAGGTTTCACCATTCCTGATAGTCACGAGCGTTCGGATCCTACGAAAGAGATGGAAAACCTGATTGGATATCCCCTCGTCTTCAGCGAAGAACAGCTGTTCAACCTTCTGCCCTTTGGTGCCCAGAGGCGCATACATACATTGAGCGTCGAGGTTTCGTTTACCGTGAAAGTCAACGGTGACCTTGCTGACATCGAGGTGGTGGAATCTACTGCACCGGTAAAGCTTAACCGACTGATCATGGACGCCTTGCGCAGAGTTTACTATCGTCCTGCCTTGGAGAATGGTGTTCCCGTCGAACGAACCGACATACGAATGATTCAAACATTTAGCCCAACGTTTCCGGGGGTGTGAGAGTAGTTATGAGAACGCTCAAACTATTGGCTTGCCTGACTCTACTGTTCAGCGTACAGGCTCAATCAGATGAGGACACGCTGAACTATCTCTATCGCCCCAGCCTGAGTGACGACGCGCAGAACATGATGAACCGCATGTTCCTTCACGCCAGGAATGCGGAGTTCGAAGAAGCCCTGACTCTGTCACAGACTTTGCTTGATGGCGCCGAACCGCTGCAGCAACTTGATCCGGAGTTGTACGGCCAAATCATGGTGAATCACGGCATCGTGCAATCCGCATCCCTGCAGTATGAGCTTGGGCTTTCCATCATCGATCGAGGTCTTGGCTACATCGAGCAAAAAGCCAACCCTTTCGACAAGAAACTGATTAATGCGCTCATGGCAAAAGCAATTACCGAGATGTCCATGGGCCAGATGGGAACTGCGGAAGACACCTTCCGACGAGCACAACACATCACTCATCGACAGGATGGCGTCTACTCAAAAGAACAGATGATCATGGTTAACTATCTCACGGCAACCAGTTTGCGTCGGGGCGCTCCAAGAGATGCTGATACGCAACAGTTATTCAGCCTGAAAGTCGCTGAACAGGCCTACGGGGCAAATTCCGAGGACCTGCTGCCAATATTGTCGCGCCTGGGCAGCTACTTCGCGAGCCGGGGTTCGACGCTGCCCATCATGTTTAGCTCGGAAATGAGAATGGAGCGCGATCGTCTGTTTAAAAATTCCATCAGCATGTATGACCGATCGATCGATATCCTTGAGCAGACTTACGGCGAAAATGACCTTCGGCTTGTCCAGCCCCTGCGCGGACTCGCCAGTGCTCGCATGCTTCAAATCACCGGTCGAAGATACGCCGAGGAAGCTTTGCAGCGATCACTCGCCATCGTGTCGAGCAACCCTGACTCTGATCCAGGAGATCACGCTCAGGCTCTGATTGACCTTGGAGACCTCTACATCATCACCTCAGATGCACGTGCAACCGATACGTACCTGGCCGCCTGGGAAATTCTGCAGGCTTCCCCTGAAACCCGACAAATGGCTAACCGGATCTTTGATACACCGATCAGGCTGTTTCCACGAGAAGACAGAGTACTGTTTATCGATCGTATGCCGGATGCAGCAGAACCCGGTGATGCGCTTTACATCGATCTTACCTACAACATTACGACCGGTGGTCGTGTTGAGGGAATCCGAGTCGTCGACAGAAACGTTCCGAATGAGCAGGTCAGGATGCTAAGAACGCGTGTCAAGGATCTTCGCTATCGTCCGAGGATTGAAGCAGGTGAAGTGGTGCAGACGGAGGCTGTCGAATTCAGGCAACTCTTCCAGTTGCTCCGGCCCCGCACCATGAACGATGACTCGAATGCTTAACTCTCACCCACAATAAACGCTCTGAGCTGAGTCGCTAGCCCCTTACAGGCCGCGTTACCCGGGCGCGCCAGGATAGGAATGGGTAACACCAAGCCGGCTAAGTAAGACGTGCCTGTCGCATCTGCGCTAATCTGTCCCGTTGACGTCAGCGTTTGTAAATCCCAGATACTGGCTTGATAGGAGGCGTCTTCTTCCCAGTAGCTCACACCGAAACAGCCTCCGCCAAATGTACTGATTGTGCAGCTCATGGAACCCCCGCTATCGATGGTCACGGTATCTCCATCGATCCACGCCAGGTACCGCACGTTGGCATCGTTGATTCGCTGTTGAACCCCGGGCTGCGCAAACAAACGTCCCAACTCATCGGCAGACGTGGGCGCAGTCCTCGGTTCGAACCATGGATAGAGATCGTCCTTGAACTGCTCCTCTGGGATAAGGCGAATCGGGTTTTCTCCCTCGTTCAGGGCATCGGCGATGCACTCAGTAAAACTCTCCTCGGTTTGCTTCTCGTTGTAGCTGGCTCGCCCCAAAAGCACCATCGCTTCATCTTGCTTGATGCCCGTGGAGGCCTCGCGCACCTGCTCAATCCGAGACGAAGCACACCCCGTTAAAGCAAAAGCCAAGATCAATGAGATTAACCGACTCATTATTCTGCCTCCGCTGTTACTTCCGGCTGGCCAGCCTCTCGCCGCAACCATGCCTGAACTGCCGGTTGATCAATCAGCTCGATGGCAATGCGAGCACCGCCGTCACGAATGGCGAGCACGGTTGCTTCATTGATGGCTTCGTCACCTGTAAACATGCCGCCTTCGCTTTTACCGTAGCCTACAATGTTCCAGTCCCCTATCTTTTTGCCCGTTTTGTTATACAGCACGATCCGATATTCGATGGACGCTGAATAAAACTTCAGACCTGAGATAGAGGGTGTGAGGAACCCATATTTTTCGATATAGGGGATCATAATCCCATCCAGATCCCTCATCTCTTCCGTCGTCAGGGGTGGTTCGCGCACTTCCTGTACGGAGGTAAAGAGCGCACTGGTCAGATTTCGAAAAAAGCTCAGATTTTGGGCGCCGAGATCTATGTTCCAGGTACCAGCATCCCGAATCGCTTCTTGGTAACGGAAATTGCGGAAATCCTCCGAGTAATAAACGCCCACGCGCGCTGGGATTTTCACCACGAGTGGCGAGGGTACCGTGCCTTCAACGACAACGTTGGTCGTGCAGGCAGGGACGACCAAGATCATCATCAGGACTAGAAATTTTCGCACCACCCATCCCTGCGCCAAAAGGCAGCTCAAACATTCAGGAACAATAATCCTACTCGCCCTGCCTGTGACAATAAAGTTTCACCAGGCCTCACGATTCGCCACATCCTGAAAATGTCCTTTGCAATTGAACATTTCTGCCGTGCAGACGGTCCAATAATAAGAGTCTCGGGATTTTGACGGGACTATTCAGTTAAACTTCAGCTATCTGACAGGACAATCTCGTCAAACATACGGGAAATTTTATGCGACGAATCAGCCAGTTATTGACGGTCGGGCTCTTGGGCCTGCTGCTCTCCGCCTGTGAGTCGCAGCAGCAATCTTCATCGCCTCCGACGATGCCACCCAGTTCAATGCCACCATCTTCGTCACCACCGCCCTCTGCGCCGAGCACACCGTCTCAGTCACCGCCTTCACAACCGTCTTCGTCACCCTCTTCGCCTTCTTCTGCACCGCAGAGCTCACCATCGTCGCCCCAGCAGCGTTCATCATCGCCGCCTTCCAGCAGTCCACCCTCTGGTGAGCCGCAAACCGCATCCAGTGACAGTCAGAGTGACAGCCAGAGCCAAAGCCAGCAGGAAGCAGCAGAAGCGTTGAAGAAAGCAGGACAACAGATTGCCGAAGCGGCGCAGCAACTACCCAGCGGCAGTTCCGATCCAAGCATGCCTTCAGAACCAAGCCAGCAGGCTGGGGGTGAATGGGATCCGCTGATGCCAGAGAGTGATCAGACAAGCCCATCCGAAAGCGATGACTTTATGGAAGAAGAGGCTTCACAAACCGCTGCTTCCCGCTCGTCTGAATCCGCTGAAGGCGCTCAATCCGCTGAAGGCGCTCAATCCGCTGAAGGCGCTCAATCCGCTGAAGGCGCTCAATCCGCTGAAGGCTCTGAAAGCACGGATCAACGCCAGCAGGCGTCAGCCTCTGGTGGTCAGCCCGATGACATGATGATGCCCGAGGAATCGGCCTCCGGCGGTCAGCCCGATGACATGATGATGCAGGATGACATCGAGGCGGCGCGCGAGGCCATGCAACAGGCCGGATTAGATCTACAACAGGCCGGTGAACTGCTCGAAGACGCCAGAACCCATGAAGAAATCGCAGCCGCCCAACAGGAAATTGCGAAAGCACGACTTTCTGTCATCGTCGCCGGCCAGGACCTCTTGGACATTCAAAGTGTACTCACTGATCCAACCGTACCCCGCGGAGAGGAAACTTATGAGGAAGCTGACGAATCGCTGCAGGAGGGTAACGTCGCTATTGTGCTTGCGACTGAATCCATCCTCGACTTACCGAACTTTGAGTTGCCAGCGCTCAACATACCCGGCATGCCCTCATCCGAACCAAGTGGGCCATCAGGTGACAGCGAATCACAGGGCAGCCAGTCAGGCGGTGGCGGTATCCCAGGCGGGCAGTCAGGCACACCTGGCATCGTGGGTGGATTCCCCGGAGGAGAACCCAGCCAGCTCGATAAAGCACTCAACGAATCCATCGCCATTTTCGAAGGCAAGATTCTGGATGCGCGAAACGAAGTTCTTGGCAGCGCTCCACCACCCACTTCTTCAGAAAACGTGCCGGGTGTTGCCGTATTAGGTGGCTCTGGCGCTCTCGAGGAAGATGGCTCCTTCGAAGAAAACGATCAACAGGGGCTGGAAGCCGGTATTCCTGGCGTCATCGAACAAGGACAGATGCCACCCGGAGAAGTTGCCAAGAGCGGTCAGGTCGGTACACCACCGCCACCTGTACCGGATGATATTCCCGACGCACAGGGTGACGACATCGTGGCGAAACAGCTGCGCGAACTTGCGATTGCCGAAACCGACCCGGAGTTGAAAGAAAAACTCTGGGAGGAATACAAAAAATACAAGGCAGGGCTGTAGTATGAAATACTGGTTTTCCCTTTTTCTGTGTCTCTGCGTGAGCGGTTGCGCGACGACTACCGTGGTCACTGCCAATTCAACACCGGCAAGACAGGCGACAACACCCATCGCTTTTGACGAATTGATGGACATAGGCATTCTGCCGATTGATCCAAATATCCCAGCTGATCTTGAAGAGATTGAGAAAAAGTTGATCGTTCCTGACGTTCGACGCGCCGAGTCCAGCTACATTGCTTACCACCTCAAGGACACACTCGAGCTTACGGGTAACTGGGGCGCAGTCAGGGTCACGCCTGAATCGGCAAAGTCTGTCGACGTTGAACTTCAGGGTCGAATCGTCATGTCAGACGGCGAACAAATCAAAGTTCAGATGCGAGCTGTCGATGCACGTGGTCGAGTCTGGTTCGACCGCACCTACGAGGATACGGCAAGTAAATTCTCTTACGAAAAGCCGCGCGAAGATCCTTTCCAAGATTTATATAACGATATCGCTAACGACTTACTGACGGCGCAAGAGCAGATGGGCCGACAGGACATCCTGGCAATAAAAACCGTCGCCAATCTCAAGTACGCCAGAGATTTAGCCCCGGAGGCTTTTGACGGTTACCTGCAGGAAAACAATCGAGGCCAGGTAAAGGTTATCCAGTTGCCCGCTGAAACCGACAGTATGTTGCTCCGGGTAAATCGCATCAAAGAGCAGGAATACCTGTTCGTCGACACCCTGGATGACTATTACTCCCGGTTCTATCGCGACATGCGCCCGTCTTACGATGAATGGCGCCACGCCACCTACGATGAAGCGATTCGTCTTCGGGAAATCCAGAGACAGGCTCGAGCCAGGCTCGCTACAGGCGCCCTGCTGATTGCCGGTGGCATCTACGCAGGCAGCGAAAGCAATACCTGGGCGGGGGATGCCGCGGCTGCGGGCGCAGTCGTTGGCGGCATTGGCGCTGTCAGAGCGGGACTGGAGCGTCGCAAGGAAGCAGAAATTCACGCAGCGTCGTTGAAAGAGCTGAGTCAGTCCCTCGGCACCGAAATTACACCGTATGTGCTGGACATCGAAGGCCGCACCATAGAACTTACCGGCACCGCAGAGGAACAATATCAACAGTGGCGCGAACTTCTGAGTGAGATTTACGCACAAGAGACCAGCCTGCCAGTACAATAGCCTGTTGAAGTTCGCAAAACTTCGGTTTTATGCATGACGTCTAATCACCAAGAGGGGCAGACCTTTGCCCAACGCTACAGTCTTGATCGGAAAATCCCCGACCTTTCCTCGGGGGGCGTTGAGGCGTGGGTGGTCACCCGAAAAGAGACCGGCGACCGACTGGTCCTGAAGATCCTGCCTGAGTCAATCAACGAGGCTGACTGGCAGGGGCTGAAGAATCGCATCGAGAGCCTACAAGGCCTGCTTCATGAAAACATCACCTTGGTTTCCGACTTTAGTCGCGAGGACCAGGGTCCCGAAAGAGACGTCCGCTTCCTGGCCGAACCTTATATTTCAGGCGGCCAACCATTCAATCCTACAGCCGATAACAACTGGCCGGTGTTATCACAGCTCCTTGAAACCCTGATTTATGCACACAACCTTGGGATTCCACACGGGAATCTGCATCCGGCTAACCTGATCGTTGACACAAGTGGCAAACTGCACCTCACTGGTTTCGGTTTAGGCACCCCTTTGTCTCGGGACACCGAGGAACTCGATTATCTCAGCCCACAGGTTCGTGAAGGGGCGATACCAGACCTAAGTGATGATGTTTACTCACTCGGCTGTATCTTATTCCAAACACTCACCGGCAAACGTTGGTCACCTGGTGTGGAGTTGGACGCGCCACTCCCACCTGCTGTTCACGGCATGATCAAAAGAATGTTGAGTGCTACCGCAGTGGATCGACAGATATCCCTCGCAGAGATACAGGCATCTCTACGCGCCGAGTTTGAGGAGAAAACCGAAGGCATTACATCGGTTAGTTTTTCCAGACCTGGCGCCCAGGACACGCAAGCCGAACCTCTACCCGCAGCCCCGATCCGCCAGGGGAACGCATTGCCCCTGCAAACAGTATTACTCGCAGGCGCCGGTCTCGCTATTTTTGGCCTCCTGCTGTTTCTTTTATTACCCAAGGAAGCAACGGTGAACGGTTCTGCCTCACAGCCCATGGTTGAGGCCTCAGGTCCCGAGCGTCAGATCACACCCCAGACGCCGTTGACCGCCGTACCAACGCTGACGCCAAGAGAGAAAGCAGCCCTCGAATTCATGGAACAGGAGGGCGAAAGAATTGCCCGGGAAATTCTGAGACGGCAGCTTGAACTGGAAGACCTGGGCGTGACCTTGTGGGCAGCGGAGCGGTACAACGAACTGACAGCGAACCTAGATACTGCAGATTCACTGTATCGAGAGAAATTCTTTGAAGCCGCCCTGGCATCTTATGAACAGGTACTCGATCAGTTACAGAATCTGATCAATGAATCGACTGCGGTCTTGTCCGAGCAAATCTCCATCGGTGACGAAGCGTTGGAGGTGGGCGACGCCAACACGGCACTTACCGCCTTCAGCATCGCTACCGCCATAGAACCGGGGAACGCTGACCTGCAACGCAAACTTGACCGTGCAGTCAATCTCGAAGAGGTGCTTTACCTGGTGCAGCAAGCGGAAGCCACCGAGCGAAACGGCGATCTCGACGGTGCGGCCCAGCTGTTTAAGCAGGCCAGGGACCTGGATTCGTTGTGGGGACCGGCGGAAGAAGGTTATCGCAGCGTCCGGGAGGCAATCACTCTCAGAAGGTTCAGAGCGGCCATGTCAGAGGGTTTCCAGGCGATTGCCGCGAAGGACTATGACGCTGCCCGAACAGGTTTTAATAATGCCCAGTCTATCCTGCCAAATTCCAGCGAACCCGCAGACGGCCTGTTGCAAATTGAGCAAGCCGAGCGCAACGACTTGATCCAGGGGCATAGAAAGCAGGCAGCGATGCATGAGAACGCCTCGGACTGGCCTGCTGCCATCAAAGAATACGAAGCAGCTCTTGCGATCACACCGAATCTTGAATTCGCTTTGACCGGTTTGGCTGAAGCCAAGCGACGTCAGGAAATCGATCAGAACATACTGCGTTTTCTAAGGGACCCGACATTGTTGCAGTCTGATGACAATCTGGATGAAGCGTCCAGATTGTTAAGAGACGCGAGTCGCCTCTCCGGTGTGACCGGTGAACTGCAGCAACAGATAAACACGCTGGCGCAAATGGTTTCAACCGCACGAATCGAAATCCCTGTAACCATCACGTCGGATGGCAAAACTGACGTGACTGTACGTCGCCACAAAGCACTGGGCACCATCACTTCTGAGATTGTGTACCTGATCCCAGGGCGATGGGCGATTGTCGGCATCAGACCAGGTTACCAGGATGTTCGGCGGGATCTGGTACTGATCGCCGGCCGGCCGGTTCCCGAAATCAACATCGCCAGCACAGATCGGGTCCGATAAATGGCGAATTCCGACAACCAAATCATCGAACCATCGGCGTTTACCCGTGCTGATGCACCGACTAAAGCGCCCTTCTTTAAACCCAGTCCACTTAAGGTGAGTGTGCTCATTGTCTTCATCGCCCTGGCAACTGTCGCCTTGTTTATGTTCAACGCGCGTGCGGTGCAGTTCATTCTCACACCAGACGCAGCGGAGTTTCGAATCAAAGGCGGACTCCCCACATATCAGCTTGGCGAGCGCTTTCTCATGCTTCGTGGAGACTACAAAATCTCAGCAGAAGCCGAGGGTTATTACCGCCTCGATGAAACCGTTACCGTCGGTGAAGATCCCGATCAGGAATACAGTTTCGAGCTGTCAAAACTGCCGGGTATCGTCACCGTCGAAGCATGGTATGCCGACACCCAGATTGAAGGTGCAGAAGTGTTTATCGACCAGGAATTGGTTGGTGTCACGCCATTGGTTATCGATGAAGTCCCGGCAGGAAAACGCGACCTCTATGTGAACCATCCTCGCTTTAGATCGGCACAAACAGAGATTGATGTCATTGGATTGCGCGAGCGCCAGACAGAAACCATGCAAATGGAGCCCTCTTGGGCGGATGTCCGTGTCAGTACGGTACCTGAAGGGGCAGAAATTTTCGTTGAAAACGAGCGACTTGGGGAAACTCCGAAAACTGTGGAAGTGATCGAGGGCACGAGAACGTTACTGGTGCGGAAGAAAGGATTTAAGTCCTTTGAAACGACCCTATCAGTTGTCGCACAAGAAGACCTCGAGGTGCCTGCCATCATCCTGATCAAATCAGATGGCAAGTTGAACATCGACAGCGAACCCAGCCGTGTCAACGTCACCATCTCAGGCAGGTACTACGGACAGACACCACTATCGCTGGCGTTACCACCAAAGGATCGCTATGAGCTGGTGGCAACCAAAGCCGGCTACCAGAACTTCAGCCGCAGCCTGTCCGTTAAGCCTGATGAAGATCAGAGCCTCAACCTTTCTCTTAAACCGATACTGGGACAGGTGAAGCTCGCGGTGTCTCCCTCGGGGGCAAACTTATTCGTCAACGACAAAGCCCGAGGATCCGCAAACCAGACGCTAGAATTGACCGCTCGGAGTCATAACCTGCGAGTTGAGTTGGAGGGATACGCCACCTTTGAAACCAGAGTGATTCCACAGCCGGGGCTGCCTCAACAATTGAACATCGTTCTGCAGACCGAGGAAGAAGCCCGGGTGTCTGCGATTCCGCAGCAAATTACAACCAGCCTGGGGGACACCCTGCGTTTTATCATTCCAGGCGAGATGCAAATGGGCGCAGGTCGGCGTGAACCCGGAAGACGGTCAAATGAGGTACAGAAAGACGTCACCCTCACCCGCGCTTTTTATCTGGCCGAAAAAGAAATCAGCAACGAGACTTTTAAAGCGTTCGATCCGGGCCATGACTCCGGCTTGCTCGGGCGCGCGCTGCTCAGTGACCCCGAGCGGCCCGTCGTCAACGTCTCCTGGAATGATGCTGTGAGGTTTTGCAACTGGTTAAGTGAACAGGACGGCCTGCCCCTCGCTTACGAACAAAAGGATGGTAAGTGGCAACTCAGGACACCTGTGACCACCGGCTATCGTCTGCCAACAGAAGCCGAATGGGCATGGTCGGCACGCTATGCCGACGGCATGCCAACCAGGTTCCCATGGGGTGATAACATGCCTCCTTCACCCGGTTTCGGTAACTTCGCTGACGAAAGTGCCGCCAATATGGTTCCGTACAGCATCAAAGGTTACAACGACAATTATCGAGGCCCTGCCCCGTCGGGCACCTACGGGGCCAATGATCTCGGCATTTTCGATCTGGCCGGAAATGTTTCGGAGTGGATATCAGATCTGTATTCGGTTGAGCTGCATCGGAAGCCTCTGATCGATCCGCTCGGACCTGAACACGGTGACTACTATGTGATTCGTGGATCTAACTATACGCATGGACGCTTCAGCGAACTGCGCTGGACCTTCCGTGACTATGGGCTGGACCCGAGGCCAGATGTCGGCTTCCGTATCGCGCGATTTTCAGAGGCTGAGTAACAATGAAACGACGCCTCCTTATCACGTTGCTGCTCTTCATCACACCGCTTCAAGCAGAAGAACAGGAGCAATCATCTCGGCAACAAGCGGAATCCTCCGCAACGACAACAGAGGCAACCGCCAAAGAAGAAGCGGAACCCGCTCCCGAGGCTGGTAACCTGAGAGCCCGTGAACTGGGTGAGGCCTTCCGTAACTTTCAACCAAGCGAAGAAATCAGCGCAGACAACGCTGTATCATTTCCCGTGGATATCTAAAGGAACGACATGAACAAGCAACTACCCGTCGAGTTTATCTACCAGCTGTTCTCTCTGATCATCGCGATCATCCTGGTTCATGCGATTTACGTCTCAATTGTCCGTCCCAACGCTACCGCGATACTCGAAGAGCAAGCCGTCGAAATGAGTGTGAATCCTGAATATGTACCCGAGCGGTCCGCTTACGTGGTCATCAGGGATTTTGAGCAAGAAACCTGTTTGATCTTGATGCTTTGGGCCATGTCACTCATGGGTTATAAAGCCTGGCTGAACGCCCGAGAACGCCAGGTTCTTCAGCTTGACCTGGTCCCGCTGACGCCGGGAACGAGCATTCTGCCTGAAGACACTCGCGAGTACTCCCGCCCTATTCAGGCTCTACCAGAGGAACAACAGGGCTACCTGCTGCCGAGGGCACTGCTGACGGCACTTCATCGATTCCGTTCCACCCGAAACATCCAAGATGTCTCAAACTCAATCAGAGCCATCGTGGAATCGGAGTCCGAACGACTGGATTCCGAATTGTCGATGATTCGATACATTGCGTGGGCAATCCCCTCCATCGGATTTCTCGGCACGGTTCGTGGTATTGGTCAGGCACTTGGCCAGGCACATCAGGCGGTAGAGGGAGACATCGCTGGCGTCACCCAATCCCTGGGCGTCGCATTTAACTCAACCTTTGTCGCTCTGCTCATCAGTATTGTGATCATGTTTCTGATGCACCAGCTGCAGCTTGCTCAGGAAAGACTCGCGCTGGATGCAGAAGAGTATTGTGACGTGCGACTCGTTCGTCACCTGCAGACCTAAGATTGGAGCATTCTGTGAGCATTGCAGTTTTCAACATCAATGATGCCGGCATCCAGGTTTCCGTTGAGGGTGACCTGGTCAGAACCAGTCCCGGTTATGCCGTGCTGGACGGCAACAATCTCTTAACCGGCGAGGAGGCAAGTCAAAACGCCAAGTTGTTACCCAGATGGACCAACAACCGGTTTTGGAGCCAGCTAAACGTCAATCCCCTGGCCAACGGCAACAATCAGATTCGCCATCATGCTGACCTGGCATTCGCCCACTTGGAAGCCCTTTGGCAACCCATTGCCAGCAGTGCAGAAACTGCGGTGTTTGTGGTGCCCGGATACTACGGCAGTGACAATCTTGGACTACTGCTGGGTATGTCTCAGGAAGCATCCATCCCCGTACGTGGCATTGTAGACAGCGCTATCGTGCAAGCGGCTGACCTGCCGCTCCGGAAAACAGTACTGCATCTGGATATTCATCTACACAGCATTACGCTGACTCACATCAGCAACACCGGCACACTGGCCAGAAGAGATGTGAAAACGGTGATCGAGAGCGGACTGTTTACTCTCCAGGACCGTTGGTCAAACATCATCGCCGATCAGTTTATCCAGACAACGCGCTTCGATCCAATGCACAACGCGGATACCGAGCAACAACTGTTTAACAAACTACCCGACTGGATCGGATCGCTGGGTGAAGCGAATGCTCACGCCTTTACATTAAACGCTGGAGACACCGAACACTCAGTCTCGATTTCCAATGACAGCCTGCTCAAAGCTTGCGCATCTATTTATCCGCAGGTCGTGCAAGCGATCAGAAACGAATTGCCCGCCGGGGAAACGGCCACCCTGCTCGTTTCCCACCGGTTTGCGGGTTTCCCAGGTTTAAAAAGCTCTCTTGGACTGATCAATAACCTCGAGATCCTTGATCTCCCAGAATTGAAGGCCATTGGCTCGACGGCAGTTCATCGGGATGAAATCGTCAGTCGTGATGGGGCCGTACAACACATACTGCAGATCAGCACGGGCAATGAACAGGCGCAGGCAACAGCCTCTCCGGCGACAAACAAACCGTCTCACCTGCTTTGGCAGCACCAGGCTTTTGCGGTTGGCTCCGGTCTAAAAATCGGTGAAGACCTGAGTCAGGGACCAAGGAACAGTGACAATCCAGTGTGCACCATTTACAAGCGAAACGATCAGATGGTCCTCGAAACGCCGACATCAGGCAGTGTTGAGATCAACGGTAGCGCTGCAGAAGGCACCCAAGACCTTAAACTGGGAGATGTCATTACGATATCCGGTGAAACCATTTCCCTGATCGCGGTCGCAGGCGATGGCTAAAAGACGGGATTTTAATGTCTTCAGTCTTTCCTTCCTGGATATCATGTCGTGCGGGTTCGGCGCGGTCATTCTGATTTACATCATCATCAATCACGCGACCGAAACCACGAGCCAGGAAATCAACACGCAACTGTTGGCGGAGATCAAACGCTACGAGGAGCAAGTTAAAGACGCCCAGGAAAACCTGATCGTCCTGAAAAATACAGCAGAGGAAAAGGAAGATGAGATCGTCACTACCGAAGAAATGGCTGTGCGACTTATCGAGACAATCAAGGCGCTTGAAGCAGAACTCGCTCTGTTACTAGAAGATGGCGCCAGCCAGAATGAAAGTATCGAAGACCTCAAATCCGAGCTGAAGGACCTTGAACTCGAAGCGGCGAATCTTGAGGGGGCAGTGTCTGCCGACGAAACGGTAGGAACCGCACTTCGCACCGTGGTGGGCGAAGGCGATCGTCAGTATCTAACTGGCATGAAGGTAGGCGGCCAGCACATTCTGATCCTGCTGGACGCGTCAGCCTCCATGTTAGACAACACCATTGTTAACGTGATCAGGCGTCGAAATCTCTCAGAGGAAGAAAAGCTGGCCTCACCGAAATGGCAGCGCGCAGTTGCGACCGTTGAGTGGATTACCGCTAACATGCCAAAAGACGCCAACTTTCAGCTTTTCACCTTTAACGCTGACACACAGCCAGCCATTGAAGGCACCGAAAGCGATTGGCTCAAGGCTACAGAACGTGCAGATACCGACGGAGTGATCGAATCCATCAGCGAAACCGTGCCGACAGGAGGCACTTCCCTGCACAATGCCTTTGCCCTGGCACGCAATCTCGAACCTCAGCCTGACAACATATTCCTGATCGTCGACAGCTTACCCACGATGGGTGTCGAGGCGCCAAGGAGATCTGTGATCGAATCCAGAGATCGGGTTGAGTTGTTCAGTCGAAGCCTGGAACTGTTACCCAACGCCAGCCCTGTGAACGTCATCCTGTTCCCGATGGAAGGTGACCCTGTAGCCGCACCTTCTTACTGGAAGCTTGCTCAGGTAACCGGCGGTTCTTTTCTGTCACCGCCTGAGGATTGGCCATGAGAATGTCACGACGAGAAATTGAAGGCGTCAGCCTGTCTTTCCTGGACGTCATCAGCTGTGGCTTCGGTGCCATCATCCTGTTGCTGGTTCTCACCAAAGTGTTTGAGCCAGTGGTTATCGAGGACTCCATCACCAACCTTGAGGGCTACCTGGTAGATTTGCAGCAGGATCTGTTTGATCTGCGCGGTGAAGCGCGCGATCTGAACAGAAAGATGATTCGCAAGGAAGACATGCAACAAGAACAGATCGTAAGACTCGCTGAACTGCGAGCCGAACTCTCTGCAATGCAAGCCGAACACAAAAAGACGCTGGACAAGACTCGGATTTCCACCGAAATCGAAGGGCAGCTCGCAGAGGCGAAACAGTCCCTTACAGAGGAAATGGCGACCTTGCTTGCGGATTATCAGCGAGCTGCGGATGACGACAAGATCGGCGGTATTCCAGTCGACAGCGAGTATGTCATTTTTATCATCGATACCAGTGGCAGCATGTACAACTATGCCTGGCCACTGGTGCTACAAAAAGTTGCGGAAACTCTAGAGGTCTACCCCAGACTGAAAGGCATTCAGGTGATGAACGACATGGGGAACTACATGTTTACCCAGTATGCCGGAGCCTGGATACCAGATACCGACGCGCGACGGCGCGCGATTATTGAACGACTGCGGTCATGGAATGTGTTCTCCAACTCATCACCGGTCGAAGGCATCACAAAAGCCATCAGCACCTATTACCGACCCGGCCGAAAAATAAGCCTGTACGTTTTTGGCGACGAATTCAGCGGACGGTCCATTCAACGTGTGGTAGACACAGTCGATCGTATCAATCGCGCAAACGCAGACGGAGAGAGACTGGTCAGGATTCACGGCGTGGGCTTTCCTGTTCAGTTCGCGAATCCTCCAAGATACCAGGAGACTGGCATCAAATTCTCGATTCTGATGCGAGAACTTTGCGCACGAAACGGTGGTACCTTTGTGGGCTTGAACGACTTCCGGGCTTACTAGGATCTACCAGTTGATGCGCAGCTCATAGCTCACAGAGGCAGAACCTTTAGCAGGCACATCAAGCTCAAACTCGTAGGTTGCGCTATCAACCTTATTACCCTTCATGCTCTGATTCATCAGCGCCCAATCTCCGGTCATTTTCTCTTCCAGAATCACCGTTTCTCTCGACTTTCGAGAATTGGAGACTTCAATCTCATAGGCGACCTGAACCGTTCGCTCGCCGAGGCGACGAAACGACGTCTGCGTTCGTGTCGCTGAGAGATCAAAGGCTCGACCAATCAATACATCGACTGTGCTGCCTGAGCGGGTGTGACCAACGCGATTTTCACCCACAAAGGTTTCACGACCATCTTCCACCTCATAGACCCGAACCGTGCCCGCAGGCATGGGCTCATCCAGATTGTTGGACCGAGCATTCTTAAAGCTGACCCAAACTTCCGGCGAGACATCCTGAACGCCCTGATTGCCATAATTACTGGTCACCCCACGAACTTTGTAGGTGCGCTGAAACGAAATCCCCTCTGCCTGAATCAGGCGAAGCTGTGTGGTGTCGTTCCTTTTGATGATGACTTCATCAGGAAAGTCATAGGCATGATAGTCACCCACAGCACTTTGCTTCATCGCCGGTGCGCCCGCGGCATCCATCGCGAAAGCTCTTTCCTGTATCATCATTGGCTGCGGACTGGTCACCTGATTCAATTGACCGGAGACCAATCTCAGATCCTGCACATCAAAGTCTGAACCACTTTGGTTGCGCAGCGTAACCCAGCCATCGAGTGTCGCTTTCTTATCAAGCGTCAACGCATAGTCTGCTTCCCAACTCACCCCACTGGCGTGATAACGGACATTGATTTCCTGCTCTCCTGTTTTGCCGTTTTTACCAAGAAAAACAAGCGTTGGAGACGTCTGCAATCCTTCCGGCAGGTAAGGCAGAGAGATGGTCCCTTCAGGTTCCACTTCAATGACATCACCGAACTGAACAATCTCCGGATTGAGCGAAAGCAGAATGCCCTCTCGCAGCACCTTTTCTATGGCATCTTCTTTCAGAAGAAACCGACTGTATTTCAGTTTCCTTCCGACAAACTTTTCCAAAAGAGTTTGCCTGTTCAATAGATCAAAGCGAAAGTTCTGTTGCGTCGCTGTGAATCCTCGATCGTCAGACTTGAGAGACACGGTCGGTGGCAGCAATGTCATCGCCACATCCGAGAAATGCAGTTCTATGTCACCTCTTGGCAATTCATAAACTCGGCGATCATCAATGACCGCCAGGTTGTTGTTGTAAACCGTCAAGGCAAGGGATCGGCGATCACCCTGGTCAAGCTGGAACTGTGTTGCATGCGCCCAGGATGTCCAGTAAACCAGAGCAGCCGTAACCAAACTGACGCTGTAAAAATTTAGGAATTGTCGTTTCATACGCTCACTTCAAATTACTTTTGCAAACATCCCACAGATCAGTCATTTTATCAGCCCTTAAGGTCCGGGATGAGAACAAATCTATGCCCAAACGACAGTTTGATCGCTCTGCGGTAGATGTCGGCAATATCATTGCTATGGAGCACGTCAATGTCACTGTGCCGGACCAGGCCCTCGCGACATTCTTCTACGTCAGCGTCCTCGGATTTACCCGTGACCCCTATATGGACTGGGGATCCTACAACGTCTGGGTAAACGCTGGTCGACAACAGTTCCATCTACCAACGGGCAAACCACAGGTTCTACGAGGCTTAATCGGTGTTGTCGTCCCGGACCTGCACAATCTTAATCGGCGACTAGAGCAAATGCGCAAACGCCTGAGTGATACAAGTTTTGACTTCGACATAAGGAAAAAATTCACAAACATCATCTGTCCTTGGGGAAACAAAATTCGGGCTCACGGCCCCCGGTCTTTTGGCGAGATGCAATTAGGCATGCCTTACATCGAGTTTCATGTGCCGGAGGGCGCTGCCAGCGGCATTGGTCGGTTCTATGAGAGAGTGATGGGGTGTAATACCAAACTCAATAAACAGAAAACGGCCTGTGAAGTTCACGTTGGTCTCGAGCAACTCATCAGGTTCAAAGAATCCCACCGCCCTCCACCAGACTATGATGGGCACCACATCGCAATCTACGTCTCCAAATTCTCAGGACCACATCAGTACCTGAACGAGCGCGGGCTGATTACGGAGGAGAGCGACGAGAACCAGTATCGCTTTCAGACCATTGTCGATCCTTCATCCGGCACGCCACTCTTTGAGATCGAACATGAAGTCAGATCGCTGCATCATCCGATGTACCAGCGTAGACTGGTCAACCGAAACGCTGAACAAACATTTTTTAACTATCAGCGCGACCGGGATGCCTACATGCCGGCAGATATTGGTGCCGCTGACTGATAGACTCGCCCACAGCAAAAACATCAATCTGAAGAACTAGATCTATGGCAGTAAGAACGCATCGTCAGGCATTTGGCCTAAAAATCCTCAATGGAAGACATCCAAGGGTCCGACAACTAAAACGCGACGGACACGTGGCAGAAATCCATGGCAACAAATTCTGGAATTCCAGCTACCTGATCATGAGCCATCTGAAGAAGAACCCTTTACCCAAGCGATCCAGGGTTCTGGAGATCGGCTGCGGCTGGGGTCTGCTTGGATTGTTCTGCGCGAAAGAGTTTGGCAACAAGGTTCATGGGATCGACGCAGATGAAAATGTGCTGCCTTACCTGGAGCTACATGCCGAGATGAACAAGGCGAAGATGACCGGCGAGAAGAAGACCTTCAATCAACTGACCGTAGACTATCTGAAGGACTTCGATGTCATACTCGGCGCCGATATCTGCTTCTGGGACGAGATGACCAAACAGCTGTACGCACTGATGGGTCGGGCAAAGAAAGCAGGCGTCAAACAGATCATGATCTCAGATCCTTGTCGCCCGCCATTTAACGATCTCGCTGCAAAGTGTCAGGACAAACTGGATAACGCTGAAGTTGTTGAGAAATTCCTGAAACGACCGGTCAACGCTTCCGGTGAAATTCTGATCGTGCGTCCTTAACGCACGTTCCGGGTACAAGTCGCAACTGCTGAATGGGCTCGGCGGCCAACCGGATACCCGCCGCCGTCATGATTAAACCGCCAAAAAAGGCGGCGACATCATCTCAAACCCATGGCCGTCTCCATGCCCGGCAGTCATGTTGTGCGCCACGTCAGCGTCATCGCTTTGTCGCGTGATAACGAATAAAGCAACGTGGTCTTCATGTCGCCTCTTGCTATATCATCGACCGGACTAACCAATGTAGAACATTCATGATTGTTACGACGACTCAAAGTGTCGAAGGCGCGAAAGTTACTAAATACCTGGGCGTCATTACTGGCGAGGCGATACTCGGCGCCAATATATTCAGGGATATCTTCGCTTCAGTACGGGATATCGTGGGCGGAAGATCTGCTTCCTACGAAAGAGAGCTTGGTAAAGCCAGAGAAATTGCGCTGGCTGAACTGGAGGACTGGGCTGAAGAACTGGGCGCCAACGCGGTGGTCGGAGTAGACATCGACTACGAGAGCTTCGGACAGACCAACGGCATGATGATGGTAAGCGCCACAGGAACAGCGGTCGTTATCGAGAGGGCTGCGCCTTAACCGCTTCTTTAGCGGCAACAAAGTAACAGCAGAGCGGCAGCGCACAGCTAAATCCGACGTCAGGTTTACAAGCACATAGAGCGCGACTCGGTCCGCTTGAGAAGAACAGCAAAGTCCAGAAGGTAATACTGAAAATCAGCAGATCAGCGGTGAAGCCACCAGCAGCCCCGGTGACAAAAAGCGCGGTGATAAAGGACGTCACCACAACGCCTTGCTCTGCAAAGAAAGCCAGAAAGAATCTATAGTGACGACCGCGCCAAGAATGGCACAGACGGGAAAAAATAGTTTCATCAGGTATCTCCGGTTACTGATAACAATCAGCTTCAGTTAAACCGGCAAACACATGCACCACAATTCCTTGTAAGGTAATGAATTCTGACAACACCAGACAGGGCGTCTACTACGCCCTCACCGCGTACATCTTCTGGGGCGTGGTACCTATTTACTTTAAATGGGTCGACCATGTTTCTCCCTGGGAGATACTGAGCCACCGTGTTATCTGGGCATTGATCCTGTTACTGGCCATCCTGTTCTGGACAAAGCAGCTGTCGGAACTTCGTGTTCCCCTGAAATTGATACCGAAACTGCTTGTGACATCCGTTCTGTTAGCGATCAACTGGCTGGTGTTTATCTATGCGGTCGTAAACAACAACATCGCGGAAACCGCGCTGGGATACTTCATTAACCCACTGGTCAGCGTCTTCCTCGGGGTAGTGATTCTCAGGGAATACCTGAGACCCCTTCAGTGGATCGCTGTAGCCATCGCCGCACTGGGTATCCTCGGTCAACTCATCATGTTTGGCCGTGTTCCCTGGATTGCCCTGGCACTCGCGTTCAGCTTTGGTTTCTATGGCCTTCTGCGAAAGAACCTGGGGCTGCACGCTATCGGCGGTCTCGCCATTGAAACCCTGCTCGTCGTTCCCTTTGCATTGGCATTTCTTATCTGGACCGGCTGGCAGGAGAAACTGGCGTTTGGTGATCATATGCCAACGGATCTGCTCCTCATGCTGGGTGGATTCGTTACCTCATTCCCTCTGCTCTGTTTCGCCGCAGCGGTAAAACGCCTATCTCTCACCACCCTGGGCATGTTCCAGTACGTCGCGCCATCCATCTCATTGGTCCTGGCGATCTTTGTCTACCATGAGGATTTTGATCCCGGCCGAGCCATCACCTTTATCTGCATCTGGATTGCGCTGGCAATCTTCACTTTTGAGGCGTGGGCACAACACCGGCGGCGCCCCGTGTAACTCACTTTCTCTTTACAATTCAATTACATATAAACGCCTGAGTCCGTGTAGCCTGAAGCTGACCCTTGCTTCGGAGACGTAATTCATTATGCTGGTCGCTTCTTTTGCAGACACCCCTCTGAAACAAGAAAGCCTCAGGAAAACACTATGACCATGCAGCAAACACCTCTTCTTATGTCACGACTTCTAGGGCGAGGTGCCAGACTGGATCCGAACATCGAAATTGTGACGCTTCAGGAAGAAGGTACGCATCGGCAAACCCTGGGAGCCACCGCCAATCGATCAGCTCAGTTGGCCAATGCACTGACCAAGCACGGCATCAGAACCGGTGATCGAATCGCCAGCTTCATGTGGAATAACTACCGTCACCTGGAGCTTTATCAGGCTGTGCCCTCAATGGGCTGCGTCCTGCATACCCTAAACATTCGTCTCAGCCCGACGGATCTGGAATACATCATTAACCATGCAGAGGATCGCGTGATCTTCGCTGATGAAGATTTGCTGCCGTTGCTGGAGCCGATCCTCGACAAGATCCCAACCGTTGAACTTCTGGTCATCTCACGACATGGGGAAGGCGGCGAAACATCCTTTACCAACCAGGTGGACTACGAGGATTTTATTGGCGGTGAATCCGCTGAAATCGCATGGCCGGAGATCGACGAAAACTCACCCATGGGGCTCTGCTACACCAGCGGCACCACTGGTAAACCGAAGGGTGTGATGTACACCAACCGCTCGACTTATCTGCACACCATCACACAGGCGATGACGGACTCAATGAGCCTGTCAGCCATAGATGCGGTCTGTGGGATCGTACCTATGTTTCACGCCATGGGTTGGGGCCTGCCATTTACGGCATCCATGCTCGGCTGCAAACAGGTCATGCCTCACAAGTACATGGACCCGGCTCGCTTGATCCGTCTGATGGCTGAGGAAGAGGTCACCATTTCCGCCGGTGTGCCAACGATCTGGCAAGGCGTGAAAGCACTGATCGAAGAGTCACCGGACAGATACGATTTAAGTAAACTGACGCGCCTCACCTGTGGCGGCAGCGCCCCACCCATCTCACTAATGCGCTGGTACTCAGAACAACTCGATGTCGAGATGGTTCAGGGCTGGGGTATGACAGAAACCAATCCGCTCGGCACCCTTTCCAGAAAAGTTGCCAAGCGATCCCATCTGAACCTAACAGAAGAACAACAGTTCGAAAACATCGGTAAAGCCGGTCTGCTGATGCCCGGTCTGGAAATTGAGATCGTTGATGAAAAGTGGCAGCCAGTTCCACATGATGGTGAGGCGGTTGGAGAACTATTGATACGCGGACCCTGGATCTGCGCCGAGTATTACAATGACCCGCAACCAGAGAAATTTCACAATGGCTGGCTGGTCACAGGCGACGTTGCCAAGATCGACTCAGAGGAATATCTTATCATCGCTGATCGATCCAAGGACCTCATTAAATCAGGTGGCGAATGGATTTCCTCGGTCGATCTGGAAAACCATATCGTTGCACTGGAAGGTGTCCAGCAGGCCGCCGTCGTTGCCCAGCCTCACCCAAAGTGGGACGAGCGGCCAGTGGCGATGGTCATCCTGCTTGAGGGGTCCAACGTGACCCGCGAACAGATCCTGGAACATTGCTCTGAAGTTTTCGCTAAATGGCAGCTGCCAGACGACGTCATTTTTATAGACGCGATTCCGCTGACTTCCACTGGTAAGATTGACAAAAAAACCATCCGTGCCGAGTTGGGCGAAGCTCAATACCAGCTACCGGATCTAAGAACAGCCTAATGATTCAGAGAACGCTCTTTCTTATTTTCCTTCTGTGCGGCAACCCTGCCTGGGCTGCTACGCCATGTAATGGCAGCACTGAGGAGAAGCTCCAGTGTTATTCACCAGAGGTAAAAGCGTTTCTGGGACGCTGGGTACAGGCCTGGGGAAATGGTGATATCGACACCTACCTTGCCCTCTATACCAGCGCGCGTTCACCACGGAACGATTTGAGTCGTTCCGAGTGGGAAGCGCATCGCCGGGCTCGAATCGGGCCCGAAAAACAGATCGAGATTAATCTCAAGCTAGAGAGTATGGGGCTCGAAGATTCCGGCATTTTTGATGTGATCTTCACACAACACTACCGATCAGCGAGCTACGAGGACCGGGTACGCAAGCGCCTGTTCCTGCTCAGGGAAGGGGGCGAGCTTCGTATTTGGAGGGAAGAGGTCCTCCCATAATTCTTTTTCGTTATGGATTTTTATATTTCCATAACCAATTCGCGTGATTTAAGAGAACCGCTTGCTTACGTGTGAGAGATCTATGCGATAAATCATAGAAATCTCCGCAAACAATCCCCACAAATTCATACATTTGTCGCATTCTTTTCTATTAGAATAGCAACAGTTGACGCGCGCCGTGGATATTTGTGCGCCGCAACATCCGTTTTCATGGAGGAATTACTGGATAAGGGTAGGAAATCACCCGATGAATGCACCGTTCAGAGCGGTCTAACTTCGTCATACTAACGGATAAAACGCGTTCTCTGTAAGAACCTATGAAAGATCAACGACATGGCGTTCAGCACTAACAGCAAAGGGCAACAACGACGCACTCCTGTGCTCGTCAAATCTGCCATTGCGACGGCGATTGCCGTTGCAGTTTCTTCTGCTTACGCCGAGTCCACACCCCGGGCAAAGATTCGACTGGCACTGGATGATGCGATCTCCAGCAAACCTGATGCGAAGACGGATAATTTCGATGGACGACTCGCCGTAAACGGTCTCATCCAAAGCCATCCTGATCCTCTTTTCGTTCAACTGGAAAAACGCTACCAGGCGCTGCCCCCCTTTGACCAGGCGTCCGAAGAAATCCCAGAGCAATATGTTGTCGAGGCGACGGTGCCAGAACGCGTGATGGCTGGTGTGATGTCTTTCGCTGACAACGCCCCAAGGTATGTGCCTAACATCGCGTCTTATGTTCGTCACGATGACATCGAAGAAGACACCGGGCGAACCGACGATAACGACGTCCCCATCGATGATGACTACAGCACCGTGCTTGCCATTGTGAATCCCACTTTTGAATATCGACAGGAAAGAAAAAAGTGGCGCCTGTTTGCACGTTATGACTATGAACAAGGTCGCTACTTTGATAATCGCGATGACACCATCAGCGATCACACGGTAGACGTTAAATGGACACGACGTCTTGAAAAGGGGCAGGAAGTTGAGGTCGCGGGCCTCTATCAGGATACCCACGACCGGAATACCCGAGATCCCATCGAAGATTTCGATTCGCTCCTGGAATCCGAGCGCCTGAAGTACGAACGCTCTCTTGTCAATGTCACGTACCGTCGCGGCACCCTTCGCGACCGCACTCGTTACAACGTCTATGCCTACAAAGAGGTGTCCGACCTGAATGGCACCGATCTGTTCCTGACTGGCTATGATCTTGATCGCCTTGGTGTCGGCGGTCGATACGACTGGCAGTTACGCAGACAGATGTCACTGGTCGGAGAACTGCGTTACAACGACTTTGACTATGATCTGACGTATCGCGACAACAAGCATGTCCGAGCACTGGTTGGCACAGATATGATTCTTGGGCGACGAATTCGCGCGAATGTGCGCCTCGGGTATGAGGAAAAGAAATTCGATCGTTCACTGGTCAATGACAGTATCAGCGAACCTGTCTGGGAAGGCATGGTTGAGTGGGCACTGCGCCGTAGCACCTACGTCAAACTGGAAACTGCGCGCAGCATCTTCGAACTGGCAACCACGAACAGCCCCATCGATACCGGCAACTTCAATATTCAGGAATGGGTAAAAACCTCCTGGAAAGAACGATGGACGGATCGCCTTTCAACGGAAACCTCATTCACGCTTCGCGACACCGAACGGGTTGGACGCAACAGCAACGAAGACGCCGTGCAGTTTATGGTGTCTGCGACCTATCAATTCACTGATCGATGGCGCTTTGCCTTAGACGGTGCATACACCAAGGAAGAAGACGATCTCGGAGCAGACCTGTCACGCAGGACGTTCACTGTTCGCACCGATTATTCCCTTTGATCATCTTCAGTTAAACTAGCCTCATGAATACGCGCAGGCCACAATTACTTCTGCTGCTGTCCCTATCTTTGATGGCCGCTGTATCAAACGCAGATAACACCTATCGGCTTGGCCCGGGAGACGAGATCAAAATTCAGGTCTATGAGGAATCAGATCTCTCCATGAGCCTGCGGCTGGATCAATCGGGCACATTCGATTATCCGTACCTCGGCACTGTGTCAGCAAAAGGTAAAACCCTCAATCAACTGAAGACTGAAATCACTGATGGTCTGCTGCAGGACATTCTCGTCAGTCCCAGCGTCAATGTCTCCATGGTGACCTATCGCGACTTCTATATCGGCGGTGAAGTAAAAAGCTCCGGGGGATATCCCTACCAGCCTGGCTTAACGGTCAAGCAGGCCATCACACTGGCAGGCGGGCTCACGGAATGGGCTTCATCATCCAAGTTTGAAATTCTGCGGGAAGGTTCAAAGAGACCTGAATCAGCCAACAACGCCACCCTGGTCTACCCGGGAGATACCATCACCATTCTCGAAGGTCTTTTCTAGATCATGTCCATCGAGAACGACTTTTACGATGACGACGTCATCGACTATCGATACTACCTGGAACTCGTTCGCACTACCCTACTGAAGTACTACAAGTGGATTATGGTTTTCTGTGTCGTGTGTATCATTGCCTCGGTACTCTACGTTCAATCCCAGGCACCCGTTTACGTCTCGACAGTCACCATGCACATCGCCCCCGAGGACATGGGCGTTTTCAGCTTCGAGCAGTTTTACTGGCAGGATGAAGACAAATTCCAGGACACGCAAATCGGTATCCTGCAAAGCAAAAAGCTGATGCGTCGTGTGGTAAAGGACTTGAATCTGCATGAAAGAGGCAAGCTGACGCCAGCGTCTTTTGATGCAGGTCTCGCGAGTCGCCTGCGTGCCTGGCTTGACGGGTTAACGGAAGAACCTGTGACTGTCATCGCGGAGGAGGAAGATCAGATCCGGAGCGCCGCAGGAGAACTTGCCTCACTGATCAGCATTGCCAAGCCGCCCAACAGGGAATACTCGAATCTGCTGAACATTACCGTTCGCATGGCGGATCCGGAAATGGCAGCAGAGGCTGCTAACGCCATTGCGGCACAGTACATGGCAATGGTGTTCGAAAACGAGATCGACAGCGCCACAAAAAACCAACAGTTCCTCACTGACCGTCTCACCGTACTGCGTGAAGACTTACGTATCGCTGAAAACCGCCTCCAGGATTACCGCGAAGCAGAAGACATTGTTGAACGGGGTTCGGGGGCTACAGAAGTCGACGAAGAACTCACCGCGCTCGCCAATCGATATTTTGAGGCACGAGAAACCAGACTTCGTCAGGAGAGTGCCTATCGCCAGGTGGAAAACCTGGGCCGCAATAATCGTGGCTGGGACAATATTCCTGCAATCGCCAACCACCGGGCCTTGACGCAACTCCAATCAGAACTCTTCAGTCTTGAGCGACGCAAGAGCGAACTCAGCAAGCGATATGGTCGCCGCCATAACACCATGATTGCGCTGGAATCAGAGATTCAGTCTGCCAAAGATGCATTAAGCGAGCAGGTCAACGATGTCATTGCAGGGATTAAGTCCGAGTTCGAGCTGGCCGAAAAAATTGAAAGCAGCGCAGAGCAGACGCTGAACGAAGCGAGAGGCCGCAGACAGCAATTAGGTCGCAAAGAGTTTCAACTCAACGACCTGGTTCAGGATGTAGAGACAAAGCGTGAGGTTTACGCCATATTTCTTGAACGCCTGAATCAGGATGGCGCATCAGGACCGGTTCGAAACGACAATATTTGGGTAGCAGACCCGGCGGTGGTGCCCAAGGTGGGGCAGCGGACCTCCCTGCAACAGGCAGGCATTGTTGCGTTTATTCTTAGCTTTGGATTTGCGCTGGGGGCGGGCCTACTGAGAGAACTCTCGAGCAATACGGTGTCAACAGGTGAAGATGTAGAAAGAAAACTCGGCAAAACCTTACTGGGTTACCTGCCTCTCGTGGATGGCAAAAACACTGACGTAGAAGGTCTTACCTTTTATGAGTATCTGGAGAACCCTGAATCGCGATTCTCGGAAGCGTTAAGAACCATCAGAACATCCATCAGTTTGAGCACGCTTCAGGCTGAAGGTTGCACCAGACTGCTGGTGACCTCCAGTCAGAGTTCTGAGGGAAAAACCTCTGTTGCACTGGGGCTCTCTGCGGCCATCGGCCAAACCTCCAGGGTCCTGCTGATCGACGGCGACCTGCGCAAACCGTCCCTGGAGCGCATACTTATGCAGACTCACCACAAGCAATCTGGGCTATCAGATGTCGTTGCGAACAGTGTGCCGCTCAACGAAGCCATCTACAGGCACCCGCAGGCCGAATTAGATGTCCTTTTTTCCGGCTCAAGAACCGTGAGACCGCTTGAACTGCTGGCGTCCAAGCAATTTCAGGATCTGATGGCGCAACTCTCTGAAAAATACGAGACCATTGTCATTGATTCACCACCGTGTGTTTCAGTCAGTGACGCCTACATCATCGCCACACTCGCCGATTCAATGATCTTCGTCACCAAGAGTGATCAGGTCGCCGTTCCAGTCATACGCAATTGCCTGAGTCGCTTTGCCAACATCGATGTGGAGATTGCTGGCGTTCTGGTCAATCAAATTGACTTCAATGCTGTGCACTATTACGCCAAGTACCAGGATTACTACGATTACCACGGCTACGGTGATTCCAGCTCATCGGAACCGCACGAATCAAAGCCCTGATCCCGCTCCTGTGAACGCCTTACGTCTCCTGCGCAGGCACGTCTCAAATTCGTGGGCGACGCTTTCACTGTTTCAATTCCTGGTACTGATACGCTCACTACTCGGCGGCACAGGATTTATGCTGGTTGTGCCAGCACTCCAGACCATGCATCTACCCATGGATACCAGAGATCCAGAACTGCAGTTTTTGCTTTCGCTGTTACCCGTCTCCACGATATCCGGCATCTTGGTTCTGTTTCTTGGTCTTTTAATCAGCATGAATGCGATTAGTTACTACAACAGCATTTTGGAAGAGCAGATCGAACAGGATCTTATCGCCAGCGTCAGAAAAGAGATCTTTCGCCTGACGCTCGGCGCAGAATGGCAGCATGTCAGTGGTATACATCGGGCTGACTATACGAGGATTCAGACCGAAGAGGTGGATGCCGTCAGCGGTCTGCTTCGATATTCGATGGAGATTACCACGGTGCTGGCAACACTGCTGGTTTACACCCTACTTTGCCTTTATCTGTCCACTTCAGTCACGCTGCTGGCGATCGGCTTCGCAGCTTTCCTTCTGCTGGTGACTTATCCCCTGCATCAGAAGATCATCGAATCCGGCACTAAACACCTGGCGGCATCCGAAGAGCTCTATCGTCGCACCAGCGAACAGCTCCACGGGATTCGAGTTATCAAGTCGAATCAATCAGAGGAACAACAAAACGACGTGTTCGTCAGCACCGTCGACAATCTGGGCAGAGAGGAGAAACGATATACGCAACTCAGCGCCTTGACCCGCCTGCTCAATGGCACGATCGCCGCCATGTTTTTCTGCCTGCTGGCCTGGGTTTCTATTAACGTGTTGCAAACTGATGCAGCGACCCTGGTCGTCATTGCCATCATATTTTCACGCACGCTGCCACTAGTCGCCAACTTGCAGACTCTGTCTCAACGATTCGCATTCATGATTCCAAGCCTCGAAGAAGTCACAAACTATATATGGAGCCTGGAAACTCATCAGGAAGCAGAACAGTCCATTGATCAGCGGATTGAGTTGAATCGTCCAATTACTTTCGACGAGGTAAGCTATCGATACCCGGGCAGCGACGAGAGGGTCTTGAAGGATCTCAGTTTGACGCTGGACCCGAAATCTCTGATTCTTGTCTCTGGTCCTTCCGGTATCGGAAAAACCACACTCGCGGATATGATCGCCGGACTGATTCTTCCCCAAGAGGGCAAAATCCTCTCCGGTGAAGAAACGCTTAACCCATCCAATCAGAGAGCCTGGAGAGGGAACATCACCTATGTGCCACAGGTACCGTTTCTCATCGATGCCAGCGTCCGGGAAAATCTCTGTTTGCTTCTGGATTATCCAGTGTCCGATGAAAAATTAGAGACAGCCCTCAAATCTGCATCTGCGTCCTTCGTCTTTCATCTTACCGGTGGTCTGGACACTCGGATCGGAGAGGACGGCAGCAGATTATCTGCTGGAGAGCGGCAGCGTCTTTTGCTGGCAAGAGCGCTGCTACAGGATCGACCGGTCCTTATTCTTGATGAGTCTTTAAGTAATCTCGATCCGGAGACAGAACAGGCGTTCATGCAGACCTTGGCAGCGCTCAAAACCTCAAGAACCATTATTCTCATCTCTCATAAAACATATTTGGCCGAAACCGCTGACCAGGTCATCGTTATCGACTGAGCGCTATGCAACCACTAGATCATTTCCAATACGAGCCTGAGAACAGGAAACAGATTCAGCAGAACATTTCATGCTTCGAAGATTACCGTCAAGATCTCAAAGATAAACGCCATGCTGCGGTCGCAGTGACCCTCATGGATCATGAGGGGGAAGCTTCTGTCATCGTGACACGGCGATCACCAAGGTTGAAAGAACACAGTGGCCAATGGGCGTTGCCCGGCGGACGCGTGGATGTAGGTGAAACCGCCACCGAGGCTGCCCTCCGAGAACTCCAAGAGGAAATCAACCTGGCGCTTTCCGAAGACCACATACTCGGATGCCTGGATGACTATGTCACCCGATCTGGTTACGTGATTACACCCGTGGTCGTCTGGGCTGACGTCGTCGAGCAGGCGCTTAAACCTAACCCGGATGAAGTGGCTTCTATTCATGCGTTTACCTTTACCGAACTCGCCAGATCCGATTCTCCAAATCTCGAGCGCATACCTCAAAGTGATCGGGAGGTGTTGTCGATGAACTATCTTGATGAAGTGATCTATGCGCCAACCGCGGCGATGCTTTACCAGTTCAGGGAGGTCGCAATAAGAGGTTCAGATACCCGTGTCTTGCACTATGATCAGCCGCTCTTCGCCTGGAAATAGTCTTCAGGATGGATCCAACGATCCAGCTTAATCAACAGCGGTGGTAACAACAAAAAATCGAAGATCAGCGCGATACCAATAATCACACTGACCATGATGCCCATGTCGTTATTCATCTTGAAATCTGAAGTGGAAAGAATCATAAAGCCGACAATCAGGATAAACGTCGTAATCCAGAGCGCGACGCCGACGTTTCTGAACGCATAACGAATGGCATCTTCTGCAGATTGCTCTTTACGCGCTCGCAGGTACTTACTGAGAAAGTGCACCGTGTCATCAACCACAATCCCCATGGTGATACCCAGCACCATCGCGAGAGACATACCGATTTCACCCGAGAGCAGATACCAGACGCCGAATCCTGTCGCACCAGGCAACAGGTTTGGCACCACACTGATCACACCCATTTTGATAGACCGGAAGGAAAACATGAGAACAAAAGCAATCAGCACAAGCGCTAGAAACGCGCCTTGAACACCACCGATCATGGTTCGTGCACCCATGTGTGTGAACATCAGGGACAGGGACGAGCCCTCCTGCACCATCGATGGCGCATTTTCTGCCAGCCAGGCCTTGCCTTTGTGCTGGAGTTCAATGAACTGCTGTGTGTTCAAACTGGGTACCGAAACAATAAAGCGAGACGCGGCCTTATCGAAGCTCAGCATATTGGTCAGATCGAGTCCTAGCGGTAGTGAGAGCTCATAGAGCAGGAGGTACTGAGCTGAGAGCTCTTTTGACTCAGGAATGTCGTAATAACTCGGGTCACCGCCATGGAGACGTTGATTCAACTGCTTAACGATGTCCGTGTAGGTGCTGACATGTGAAACAAACTCCTGCTCGCGATACCACTCAGCAAAGGCTTCAATGGTATTCAGGTAGTTCGGATCAGTAACACCATCAGGCTCACCCGTGTCCAGCGAATACTCGATTCGGTAGAGACCACCGAGATTTTGATCAGAGAAATCAGTGTCAGCGCGAATCGGCGTTTCTTCTGAGAAGTATTTGCTGAACTGATCGCTGATGACATTCAACGGCGCCAGGGACATCAGTACGATCGCCGTTGCCGACATTCCAACCAACAGCGGATTCTGTCGACGGATGACCCATTCAGCCAGTCTGCCCATCACAGAAGAAGTATGTGAGATACCGGAACCCACCCAGTTGGGCATGACATACACCAACGCAGGAAGGAACGTCATTGAAGTAACGAGCGCGATGCAAACCGTGGCCCCAACAATATTCCCGACCTGTTGGATCGGAGGCACATCTGCAAGCACGTTCAAACTGAAGAACCCGATCGCCGTAGAGATACTCGTTAGAAAGACAGGTTGTAGATTCACCTCGATGGCCGCCACCATCGCATCATATTTGGGGATTCCTTTTCGAAGATCCTGATAGTAGGCGACCATCAGATGAACGCCATGAGCGATCACAACCGTCAGGATGATCACAGGTATGGGTGCGGATTGGGCCTGAAGCTCAGTGCCCCACCAGCCAGCCAAGCCCATGCCAGCAACAATCGTAAGCATGGTCGTGAGCACAATACCGACAACCCCACCCAGAGCACGCAGCAATACACCAAGCAGCAGCACAACGAACAGGTACATTAAAGGGGTCTGCAGTTTCAGGTCTCGAATAGCAACTTCCGAAAAGCTGGCACTGATGATGTTTGCACCGGTGACATAAACATCTAACGAGGGATGCGCCGCATTGATTGCCGCTTTTTTATCCCAGGCCCAATGCGCTTTCTCTAGTACCGCAAACCGATTATCGCCATCAAAATGAAGATCGATGTTGATACCGGCCACCCGACCGTCGTCAGACACAAGGCGGTTCACCACAAGAGGTTCATTCAGGGCAATCCCGCGAATTTCGGCTAGCTGCTCGTCGGTCAACTCCTCGGGAAACTCAACCAGGTTGTTAACCAGCAGATCATCTTCATCGACGGCGGTGTGCTGATAGTTGGTAATTGAATCAACGCGATTCACATAGTCCGTGGTCCATGCTTCTTCTGTCAGATCATGAATAACCGTGAGCGCCTCGCGATTAAAGATATCGCCCTCTTTGGGGGCGACGACAAAGAACAGGTTTTCCACCCGCGAGAAGGTTTCTTCCAGTTCTTCAAAGGCCTGTAGCTGCGGATTGTTTGGACCAAAACTGTCGCGAGGTTCGGCTGAAACTGTAAGGAACTGGGCGCCGTAACCGGCGAATCCACAGGCAACCAGCGTGAGGACAATGATCAACCAGCGAAAGCGAATAACCTGTTCAGCGAATCGACGTTCCATAAGGTCAGCTACATTAACGGAAGCACTAACCAAGTGAAACTGCTTTAATGTGCCGCATGACAGATATCAACGAAGAGAAATTTTACGTCGTCGCCGCAAAATCAGAGCTCGATGCCACAGGGCAGATGCATGTGGACTTGAATGGAGAACAGATTTTGCTGTGCAAAGATGGCGACGAATATTACGCTATCGCCTATATGTGCTCACATGAAGAATTCGGCTTGGAGGGTGGCACCATAAATAACGGTTGCATCACCTGCCCCTATCACGGTGCTGAGTTCCGCTTGAAGACGGGTGAGGTTCTGGCGCCTCCTGCTTACGAAAACATCAAAACCTATTCCGTGCGCACGGATGAAGACAACATCTCAATCGGTCTCGCTGAGTAGGTCACGAGCGACCCACTTCGGCACAAGCCCCTTGTCTCTAATCCCTCGAATCTCATCGACGTAACGACCATCACCATAGACCCGGAATTCTGAAACACAGGACCATGCATACTTAAGGGCATGTTCAGGGTCCAGCTGGTCCGGAATCGGAAGCGGTTGACTGATTGATGGACTTTGAAGCACCAGATGAGATGCCAGAATGGCGCCGGTCTGACAGGCGATCGCATACGCTTGAAGATCTAAAGGAACAGCACACCTCATGGCCTGGGTTGAAGTCACCAGGTGCAACGCAAAGAAATTACGGGTCGCGAGGTAGACATCCAGGGCAACCGCAGCCACTTCCGCGAGTTCCGAAGAACAACCTGCTGGATAGAGTCCTTTCGTTACTAATTCCTTGAGAGAGACGGTAAAACGATTGCCTTCCAATGCCAATGGGCCCTGGCTTACCTGCGCATCTAGCTGCGAGCGAAGATCAACGGAAGATCTACTGAACGGCATATCACGGTGTGCGGTGACCATGTAGGCAAGTGCTGCCGCGACTTCCTCCGGTGTATCAAACTCTACCGCATAGCCGAGGCGAATGATGGGATGAAACGCATCCAGAGCGACACCCTGCAATGTCGTTGCAAGAACCTCCCGGATAACCTGCTGCTGACCACGCGTTTCTATCTGCCTGCTAAACAGCTCTAGCAGCGCCGGGTAAGCCCGCCTATTGCCCAGATTCGAGCGCCAATCTGTGACTAAGTCACTCAGCGCCCAGGGCTGGAGTCGTTTCGAATAGCGATCTTGGAACTGCTGGAGCGCTAAATCATCTGCGCCTAGGCCATGCATCGCAGCCAAGACCATCGGCAGGTGATCACTATTGGAGACGGGTTCGTACCTGGGCGCGAACTTGGTTCCACAGCGCAATAAGTCACGCAGGCACGCTGAACTCATGGAAGCACCCTTCTTAATTAGAAAAGTTTTTACTTTACTATGTAGAGACACCGATGTGAAGGAACCAGCAAGGGCTTTTATCAAAAACGGCTAAGGGCTTTTATCAAAAACGGCTAAGGGCTTTTATCAAAAACGGCTAAGGGCTTTTATCAAAAACGGCTAAGGGCTTTTGTAAAAACTCGCGAGGAGTTCGGCCTGGTTGGCTTCCAGAGATTCTAGACCCTCCGCATGAGCTGCGACAAAAGCCGCCATGGAAGCATACCGACAGATTTCCCTGTCCTGCCAGAGCACAACATAGTCGTCAGAAGACTTTCGGTGAAACAGCCCGGTTTTAGGGGCTAACTGATCTGCCATGGCACGAGACTCGCGGTTGATTTTCTCTGAAACCAGCCTACCATGGGCCATAGAAGAATTCTGCACCCTGGTCCCGCTGTATCATGAACCTGAGAATACCCGCTGCGATATTGCTCGCGTGCATCTGTCTGTCAGTGTCCGGACAGGAATCGCCAGAAGAACTGGGCGATGCCACGACACACTTTCTGAAAGAAGACAGAGACGTTCAATGGACACCTCATTCTGTCACCGTCATTAAGCGAGACGAGCTCGAGTCGAGCTTTAAGCGAGACCTGGAAGACATAGAAAGTATCGTCCCAGGACTCATTATCGATCGCATGAACACGACACCTAGAGGTGCGGCGATTGCATTGCGCGGCATTGGTTCATCTGGCGCGTCCAAAGGGTTCGATCCGGCTGTTGCCGTCAACATTGACGGCGTCTACGTCGGCACCCATACCAATCGTCTACAGGTGCTGTTCGATTTTGAGCAGATCGAAGCCGTTAGAAGCCCCCACACCTTCGAAAACAACCCTAACCTCTCTGGCTCGATCAACATCGAACGCACCAAACCCACCGGGGAATTGGACGTGGATGTCAGGGCCAGCGTCGGTATTGATGATCGAAGGGAAGTAGATGCGGTTATTAACTTCCCGATCATCGACGCGCTCAGCGGAAAGCTCGCTGTCTTCTGGAAAGACGGCGGCGGCGAGTACATGAAGAATGTTTATCAGAGCAGAGACGAGAACACCGAGGACTATCAGCTCGCAAGCCTGACGCTGAACTGGCAGTTCCAGGACCTGTTCGAAGCGACCTATACCTTCGATTCGGAATCCAGTGACCAAACAACCCCGGCAATTCTGAACATCAGCAGTCCAGCAGATCTGCTGTGTTCAATAACAACGAACACGCCTTTTCCGAACTGTCGCCGAGGATTTCAGAACCCCGAACTTGATTCATTGCGCCTCACTGCACAGAACTTCAGCAACGACCGTAAATATGAAGGAGAACACCATACCCTCAGGGTGACCTTTGACGCTTTCGGACATGACTTTGTCGCCATTACCGGTGTTCGAGACAATGATGAGTCTATGGACATGGATCTGGATGCCTCTAACTCCGATTTCTATCACGTGGAACAGAATCAGAATTACGAGCAGTTCAGCCAGGAAATTACTATGCGCGGCGAATGGCAGGAGAACCTCGATTACGCCGCAGGTATTTACTACCTGGACACCGCATACAACATTTATCAACGAGAGTTTCACATTCTTTCGGAACTTGGTAACGCAGGATTCTCGGAGGGTCGCGCACCAGGCTCCATTCAGGAGCTGTCATCCGCACAGGACTCAGAAATGCTCTCTGTGTTCGCCCATGCCGAATACATCCTGAGCGACCGTTGGATCGCGGATCTCGGCATTCGCTGGTCGGAAGTTGATCGAAACTTCAACCATATCCCTTCCCGCATTCGACTTGGTGATGCCTTAAGCCCACTGCGCACTCAGCTTATTGGCGATGAAACCTCAAAAGAACTGCTGAGAAACGCCGGCATCTCTTACAAGGTTGACGAAGAAGCCATGGTCTATATCCGTTACAGCGAGGGATTTATCCCAGGCGGCTTTGATGAAAACGCCATGTCTGCAGTTGCCGGCAATTCCTATGGGTCAGAAACATCACGTACTGGCGAAATCGGTTTGAAAAGCGACTGGTGGGGTGATCGTCTGCGCGTCAATGTCGTTTATTACAAAACAGAACTCGACAACAAAGTTGAGCGATTCGATGCTTACGTCGACAGCGGAGTGATCGAATCTTTGTTGGATAACGTGGCAGAAGTGGAAATCTCCGGCTGGGAAGTCGAAATTAAAGCCATGCCGCTTGAAGGCCTCTACATTCATACCGCTTACAGTCACCTCAACTCTGACTACAACCAGTACAACATTCCCAATCTGGTCACCCCTGGCGAAATCATCAACCTCGCCAACCTGACACCACCCAGGGCACCAAAAGATAACCTTTTTGTTGGTCTCGACTATCAGTTCCCACTGGGCCCAGGACGGTTTGGCGTCTATGGCGGGTATCGACTGTTCAGCGACTACCAGACTTTCCCGACGCTGCCAGAGGGTGAGGTAAAAAACTGGACCGCCTGGGATGTTGCCATCAGCTATGAGTGGAGAGACTTCCTATTCCGAATCTTCAGCAACAACGTCAAGAACAAGGAATACACACAGAACGTCAATCAGATCACACAGACCAACATCCTGCCGGTTGAAGGACGCAACGTTGTCCCGAGTCTGATCACCTCTACAGAGTACAATCAGCCAAGATACAATGGCCTGGAAATAATCTACCGACCTTCATTCCAAAAATAAACAAGAAGGAGATACGTGATGAAGTGTCCCAAGTGCTTTGCTGCTATGGAACCCATCACTTTTAACGAGGTTGAAGTGGATCGCTGCACCAAGTGTTACGGACTATTCTTTGATCATCTCGAAAAAGAAACCCTTCGTGATATGAAAGGCGCGGATATCCTGGATATCGGAGACGACTTCGTTGGCGCACGTTTAAACGAAATTCTGGATGTCCCCTGCCCCAAGTGTGAAACCAACAAGATGCAGCAGGTTCTGCATACTGACCCTTTCGAGATCAAGTTTGAGTGCTGTCCCAAGTGTAAGGGTGTGTATTTTGACGCCGGAGAGTTTCGGGACTATCTGGATGACGAGATCTATGAAGAGTTTGGCGAGATCATCGAAAATCTTTGATGGCCGTCTACTGCGCGGCTCTCCCCTTTTCGCCGTTCTTGCTCCCCCTCGATCCGCCAAGTAACGCTGAAAGCTCAAGCTCAAACTCTATCTCTTTGCCTCGTGCGACAGGGCACGCTCGCTAATAGACTCGTTCATCGTGGCAGCGGACACTAAAACTCTGGCTGAACTTCCTCAACGAATCGTCGTGTCTGCGCCATCACGTCAGCGGTGCCATTCGCCATTGGCAACATGACGAACTTCTCACAACCAGCATCCAGGAACTCCTGGATTCGCTTGATGATGTCACCAGCATCACCGGCAACCAGATAACGGTCCGGCGATTCTTTGATTCTTGTGGCAAAACCCTTTGCCGTCGCTGCAACGATTTCATCCTCGGGTCCACCAAAGCGGAAAAGAAACGACGCACCGTAATGGTCTGCGTCGATCTTGCGACCCGTTTCTTTCAGCGCTGCCTTGATCCCGGCAACAACCACCTTGGCTTGCTCTGGCGTGTCTATTCCACCAAGCCAACCAGTGCCATATTTCGCGGTTCGCTTCATGGCGATCTCGCTGGAGCCACCAATCCACAGAGGAATGTGCTGATTAGCAGGTTTAGGCGAAATGCAGGCACCTTCGTACTGAAAGAATTCACCGTCAAAGGTAACGCTGTCTTCTGTCCACAATCGCGCCAGCAACGCCAATGCCTCATCGGCTTTTTTTCCCCTGCGTCTGGTGGGGATTCCTGTCGCTGAATAGTCCTGCGAAAAGGCACTCCCCAAACCAAAGGCTGGCAGAATCCGTCCATCGCTTAGAAAGTCGACGGTGGCACATTGCTTCGCCATGAGCAGCGGATCACGCAACGCAATGGACGCGACATTCATACCGAACCGAATTTTTTCCGTACGACCTGCCAGCGCCGCCATCACCGACATACACTCGAGCATGGCTTCTTTGGAAACCAGGCGGTCAGTCTGCCAGATAGAGTCCACGGCTTTGTCTTCGCAGTAATCTACCCACTGGAAGTAGTCCCTCGCCTTGTCAAAAGGGAATCTTGAAATACCCAATCCCAATCCGATGGTCATGAGTTACCCTCGGTAATCGTCTGGTCCACTCTCGGTACGCAGGTCCGAATGCCGTTTTCTGTGACACACACAGTATCTACCCCTTCTATTTCTACGGTTACGTCGGTCGAGGGTTGTGAGGGTCCTATCGGCGGCCGATCTCCCATGTGGGACTGCGCAGCGCATCCTGATGTAACAATAAACGCCATCGCGAAGATCACTCTCATTAAACCATCTCTCCCAAAAAATCTTCGATGCCCTTCAGCTCCAACCTTTCATGATGCCGAAGTACTTGCGCGTTCTGCACACCAAGCAGTTCAGTTAACGTTGCAGCCTCATCACTCAATTCGCTGGATAGTGGGTCAATCAATGTTTCACCCGCTGCAATCTTTAGACGAACAAAGGCGATCCAGAAGACAATCGGCAAGCATATCAGAGCAGAATCTGGCCCGGCAGACAGGGCAGGAATCACACGTTCCCGCAATTTCGACGTTCCATCTTCTGCAATTTGACGCAACTCATGAGCAACGCCTGGGTTCGCAAATCGCTTCAGGGTTGTCGACACATAATCTGTCGCATCAAGGTCAGGCGGGAGTGACATGGTCGACACCATGGCGATCATAAACTTCTCGACAACAACGCTTAGCTTGGCATCGGAAATGGCTTCATGCACGGTCTGATAACCAAGCAGGACGCCTGCATACGCCAGCAAACTGTGTGATGCATTCAAGACGCGGAGCTTTAGAAGCTCATAAGGCGCAACATCCGGCACAATTTCTACTCCACCCTGCGCAAGATCAAAGGGCAGATCACAGTGCTCGAGCACCCATTGCGTAAAGGGTTCCCGCTGCACCGGAATCTCATCTCTGATGCCCGTTTTCCGAGCCACCTGTTCGATCAGCTCCTTCGTGACCCTGGGTGTGATCGAGTCAACCATACCGTTTGGGAATTGCACTTCTGTTTCAATCCAGCGCTGCAGTTCAGTCTCGGCTCCTACACTTTCTTGAATCAGGTTCCGGAGCCGCCGGCCATTATCTGCCAGATTGTCACAACTGGCGACAACAAGCTTTAAGCCGGCCTGGCGTCGACGACGAAGACCTTCTACCAGGAATTCCACCATCGAGGCACCGGGTTGATAAGCTTTTTCTGTAACGGTCAGGGTGACAAGTTTAAGCTCTTCCGTTCGAAAGACTTCGAGCGCTTCGTCCAGGTCCTCCGGTCCGGCACTGGCCTTGATACAGCCAATCACCTTAATCGGTTCATCGCTGCCCAGTGTCGTCAGCGTGTAGCGATGGTCCTGTTGGCACAATGCTTCATGCACATCTGCGCTTTGCAGGGAAACGGCAAACACCCCACAACCTGATTCACCGAGACCGGCGAGCCGATCAAAACAGGCACATTGGTGCGCGCGATGGAATGCCCCAATACCTATATGAAGAATGCCGACTTTTAGAGAAGACACCTCGTAATTAGGTAACAAAAGGTGTTCGCTGCCCTCGGTTTTGAGATTAATTCGCATGGTGGATAACCCCGCATCATAAGTCAGCATCCACACATTCGCCATGTGGTGCAGGTTACCGAATTCACTTAATATGCGTGACTCCGTTAACTAAGACCGTGGAATTACCGTTTCAGCATGCGCGCAATTGTCTGTGAATCATTCGCCAGCCCTGATGGACTGGCTGTTTCTGAAGTAGAAACACCGGGACCTGCGGCGAACCAGGTACTGATCAAAATTGAAGCGACCGGACTCGGCTACGTCGATGCTTTAATGGTCGCCGGGCTCTATCAGATTAAACCACCACTTCCTTTTGTCCCTGGCAACGAAGTCGCAGGTGTCATCGAAGCAGCCGGGGATGACATCAAACATTTGCGAGCCGGCCAACGAGTACTTGCCACGCCCTCTAACGGCGGCCTGGCTGAATACATGGTTCTTGAAGAGTCTCGGTGCACCCCGATCCCGGATTCCCTCAGCTCTGACGATGCAGCAAGTTTCCTGGTGAACTATTGCACGGCATTCCACGGCTTCAACTACTGCGGCAAACTGAAAGAGAAAGAAAACGTACTCATCCTTGGAGCCAGCGGTGGCGTTGGTGTCGCAGCAATCGATGTCGCAAAAGCCATGGGGGCAAGAGTCATTGCGGCCGCCTCATCAAAAAAGAAGCGCGATGCGTGCCTGGAAGCCGGCGCCGACGACGTTGTGAACTACAACAGCAGAAGCTGGCGCGACGATCTGAAAAAAATCCTGGATGGAGAGCATTTAGATGTGGTCTACGACCCGGTGGGCGGTGACTATGCGGAACCCGCACTAAGATCGCTGGGTCCCGATGGCCGCTTCCTGGTTGTGGGTTTCGCCTCAGGAGACATTCCAAAATTTCCAGTCAATCTGACACTGCTAAAACGCTGCTCTGTGATTGGCGTTAACTGGGGCGGGCATATCGCGGCAAACCCCTCTGTTGCTAAAGAAGTCTTAAATACCCTGATGCAGTGGATATCCCAAGGCAAAATCAGCCCCAGGTCTGGCGAAGCGTTCAAATTGAAAGACACCGGCAAGGCGATGATGAAGATGCTGAATCGTAAGGCCATCGGCAAAGTGGTGATCCACCCACAACAGTAATCCAACTCACGAAACGGGAGAAACCATGAGCGACATTCATCCTTTCACGATCGAAACTGCAGGCCAGGAAATCGAGGATCTGAAACAAAGACTGTCGCTGACACGGTGGCCTGACAAAGAAACTCCGGGAGATTGGTCCCAGGGCATACCCCTTGCCTATATGAAAGAAATCCACGAGTACTGGTCAAACAGCTACGACTGGACAGCCCGACTGGCAGAAATTAATCAATGGCCAGGATTCAAAACTGAGTTGGACGGCCTCGAATTCCACTTCCTGCACATTCGATCTCAAAGTAAACATGCTCGACCGCTCATCCTCACCCACGGCTGGCCAGGCTCTATCGTTGAATTTCAAAAAGTCATTGATCCGCTGACTAACCCAAGCGCTCATGGCGGTGATGATACTGATGCATTCCATCTCGTCGTCCCGACACTACCCGGATTCGGATATTCTGAGAAACCCAGCAGACCAGGCTGGAACATTCAACGAATTGCCAGAGCCTGGGATGAACTGATGCTGAAACTTGGATACGACGATTACTTTGCCCAGGGCGGCGACTGGGGCGCAATCATCACGCAGGAAATGGGGGTACAGAATCTTGGGCATTGCAAAGGCATACACGTCAACATGGCTTTGGCACTACCAGACCCGGATACCATGGACGATCTGACCGAGTTGGAGCAGAGCGCACTCGCAGGTATGCAGTTTTACCAGGAACATGACAGTGGATACTCCAAACAGCAGAGCACGCGACCACAGACTCTGGGATACGGCCTCGCTGATTCACCCATCGGCCAGGCCGCCTGGATTCTAGAAAAGTTTTACCAATGGATGGACTGTAACGGTCACCCTGAGAACATCGTTTCAAGAGACGAACTGCTCGACAATGTCATGATGTATTGGCTTCCCGACGCCGGTGCATCGTCGGCGCGCATTTACTGGGAGAGTTTCGGTAGCACAGGGAGAGACCCTATTGATATACCCGTCGGCTGTTCCATCTTTCCAAAAGAGATCTTCCGCACCTCTGAGCGCTGGGCACGCAAGCGCTTCTCCAATCTCGTTCACTTTGAAATCCTCGAAAAAGGTGGACATTTCGCCGCTTTCGAACAGCCCGAAACCTTCGTAGACCAGGTAAGACGCTGCTTTCAGCACATCAGATGAGCGCTGTCCTAAAATGATTGCAAAATGGCCTGATTTCACCTTTATGTGATATCCGGGAGTTGCTAATTTCGCGCCCTTTACACCCATTCCTTATGCGGGGGCATAACGTGGCGAACGTAACTTTTATCCAGTTTTCAGGCGAAGAAACCACTGTTGACGGCACCATCGGCGACTCCGTCATGAAAATAGCAACCGACAACCTGGTTCCCGGTATCGATGCGGACTGCGGAGGCGAGTGTTCCTGTGCTACCTGTCACGTACTGATCCCAGAGGTCTGGCTGGAGAAAGTTGGCATCGCCCGCGAACAGGAGAACTCCATGTTGGATCTGAACCCTGATCGTCAGGACAACTCACGCCTTTCCTGCCAAATTGAATTGACCAACGACCTGGATGGTCTGGTCGTAAACATACCCGAGTTTCAGTACTAGACTCTGATAAGCCTTCACGGAGAGCCAGAATGAGCGAAGCAGTGCAACACGATGAATTTGATCATGCAGTCGCAGACCCCTATGCCCTGCCCATGGACAGCAGCTTTGATGTTGCTCGTGGCAGCATTTTTCAGCAGGACAAACAGTGGGGGTATTTTGACCGACTGCGGAAGGAATCACCGGTTCACTTTTGCGACAGCAGTGAAATTTTCGGGCCCTACTGGTCAGTGACCAAGTACAAAGACATCATGCATGTCGATACTCATCACGACATCTTCTCCTCTGAGGGTGGCATCACCATCGGTGATCAAGACGAAGATTTCACACTGCCCATGTTCATTGCGATGGATCCACCCAAGCATGACCTACAACGCGCCGTCGTCAGCCCGGTTGTTGCACCGATGAACCTGGTGAAACTCGAAGACACCATCCGGACACGCGCCGCCGGACTTCTGGACGCACTGCCTGTCGGCGAGAAAATTGACTGGGTTGATAACATCTCAATCGAGTTAACCACACAGATGCTCGCGACACTGTTCGACTTTCCATTTGAGGATCGGCGTAAATTAACGCGCTGGTCTGACGTTGCAACCGCAGCACCGGAGAGCGGCATTATTGATTCTGAAGATCAGCGTCGCGAGGAGTTGATCGAGTGTTTGACCACATTCACTGAGCTGTTCCAGCTGCGACAGAAGAACCCTGGTGAAAACGACTTGATCACCATGCTTGCTCATGGCGAAGCGACCAAAGACCTGCCTGAGCGCCCATTGGAACTTCTCGGAAACATCATTCTGTTGATCGTCGGTGGTAACGACACAACACGTAACTCAATAACCGGCGGCGTATTGGCACTGAACCAGAACCCTGCAGAGTACGACAAGCTGCGTGACAACCCCTCCCTGATTCCCAGCATGGTGCCGGAAATCATTCGCTGGCAGACACCGCTGGCTCACATGCGGCGCCGTGCATTGCAGGACACTGAGCTGAACGGCCAAAAGATTCGTCAAGGAGACAAGGTGGTCATGTGGTATGTGTCAGGTAACCGTGATGAAGATGTGATTGAACGTCCCTACGACTTCATCATCGACCGCGCCAAACCTCGACAGCACCTTTCATTCGGGTTTGGCATTCATCGATGCATGGGCAATCGTCTTGCAGAGATGCAACTGCGAATCGTCTGGGAAGAAATCCTGAAGCGTTTCGAAATGGTAGAAGTCGTCGGAGAGCCAGAGCGCATCTTCAGTTCCTTCGTCAAAGGCTACTCGACTCTGCCCGTCGTTCTGCACCCGAAAAAATAGAGCCCTCAGCTGAAACGAACTGCTAGCTCCGCGGCGGACGCGGCATAAGGACCGGGGTATCAGACTTATAGGCCTGATACACCGGGTCGCTTCCCCACTTCTTATCCGATCGGTGTTCCAACATTCGAACACCCGAGATCTTCGTGAGCAAAACCACGACAAAGATTGGCGAAATCAATGTCGCATATTGCCAACCCTGTAACACTGGAAAGGCCATGATGGTAATCCCAATCCATAAGACGATTTCGCCGAAGTAATTCGGGTGCCGGGACCAGCGCCACAAACCGACATTGATAAAGGCATCCTGATTCTCAGGATCAGCCTTGAACCTCGATTTCTGATTGTCGGCAAGCACCTCAATCGCGAACCCTGCGAGCCAGAGCATCAGCCCTGCTAAGGCGAACCCACCAAGCGGCACCTCCTTCGCTGACGTCATTGCAGCGAGCCCCGCACCAAGGGTGATAGACACCCAGGCACCCTGCAGTGTCCAGGTCATCAGGAATTGCAGGAAGTCGGTCTTGATACTTCTGAATCTGCGATCTTCACCGGCAGCCCGAATACGAGCAAACAGGAAAGACCCCAATCGTATTGCCCAGACAACCACGAGTGCGCCGATGAGCAGTGATCGAACATCACCCTGGCCAAGAACCACGGCAATCACCACAAGTGAAATGTAAGTCAGACTACCGGTCAGATCAAAGTAGTGTTCAGTCTGGTAGATCCAGGCCGGTACAAACATGATCCACTGAATGGCGAACGCAGCAGCGCAACAGAGTGCAAACAGCGGTAATCCGCGCCAGAGGGTTCCGCCCTGGCTTCCTGCAAGGGCAATCGCCGATCCCAGCAAAAGTGCGCAGACAATCCCTGTAATCCAAATGACGTTCTTATTCATATTCTTCTGTCTATGTGTTTTCCAAGTATACGCCTCAACGGAAGTGTCGGATCAAGCTAAAGATTCATCCCACATGGCCGCCTCAATCTTGTGGCCATCCGGATCACGGACGAAGCAACCATAGTAAGGAGCGCCATAGTCAGGTCTCGGACCAGGCGATCCGTCACAGTCACCGCCCTCTGCCAGCGCTGTGTCATAAAAGGCCTGAACCTCCTCTTGACTGGTTGCGAAGAACGCAAAGTGCACGCCATTTGCCGTTTCTGCCTTCCCACCATCGAAGGGTACCGTGTGCACCCAGAATTCGGGAAACATCTTGCCATAGGCCACTGCGTTGGGATGTTCCATCACTCGGGAGGCCCCGATTGTGGCTAACACCCTGTCGTAAAACCGCAGAGAAGTCTCGCCGTTGGTCACGGCGAGAGAAACATGATTCATGATGGATGGATTTTCCATGGCGACCTCCTTGCTTCAAAAGCGTCAGTGTAGCCGCCTGCTGCTGACACCCCTATGTCAGCAGGGGTTAGTAACCGCCGAGATCTTCCACCACCTGCTCAATAAATTGCACGTGATGCTTAACAGCAAAGTCCGCCAGAACGCGCCGTTCTATTGTCTTTTCCTGGTTGATCAGATAGGTGACGCGGCGGACCCCGATGCCCATAGGTCCGTTTACCCCATATGCCTTGATCACTTGTTTCTTACGATCATCAAGCAGCGGAAACGGTAGCTCATATCGTTTTCTGAACCGATCATGACTCGCCTCCCCCTGCGGGCTCACCCCAACCACATTGGCACTCACACTGCGAATATCCTCAAAATGATCACGAATCTCACAGGCTTCAGCCGTACAGACAGACGTAAAGTCTGCCGGATAGAAGTAGAGTATCAGCGGCCCTTCAGCCAGCAGATCGTCCAGAGACACCTCTTCACCCTGATCATTGATGAGGGCAAAATCAGGCGCCTGATCTCCTACATCCAGCATTACCGGTCTCCGTTAGCGAACTTAGGCTCTAGATGCGCGATAATACACGATCATGTTTCACAATTTCTGGAGATTTGCTTGTCAGACCAGGCCAAACTCATTGTCTGTGCCCTGTATCATTTCGTGCGGATAGAGGACTGCAAGACGTTACGCCAGGATCTACTGGACCTCATGCTGGCGCAGCAGATCCGCGGCACTCTGCTGGTTGCCCATGAAGGCATTAACGGCACGGTGGCTGGTAGCCGCGAAGCTATTGATCAGCTACTTGAACATCTGAACAGCGATCATCGGTTCAAAGGAATGGAATACAAGGAATCACTGACTGATGAAATGCCGTTCCTGCGCAGCCGAGTCAAACTCAAAAAAGAAATCGTTACCATGGGCGTGCCTGATCTCGACCCTCAGCAAATCGTCGGCACCTACGTCGATCCCGGAGAATGGAATGATCTCATTTCAGACCCGGACGTCACCGTGATCGACACGCGAAACGAATACGAGGTGAACATCGGTACCTTTGATGGCGCCATCAATCCTCATACGGAGACATTCAGGGACTTCCCTGCTTACGTCGAAGAAACACTGAATCCGGAGGCACACAAAAAGGTCGCGATGTTCTGCACAGGAGGCATCCGCTGCGAAAAATCCACGGCCTACTTGAAAGCACAGGGCTTCGAGGAGGTCTATCACCTGAAAGGTGGCATCCTGAAATACCTGGAAGAAGTGCCCGAGGAAGAATCCAAGTGGCACGGTGAATGTTTCGTGTTCGACGAGCGAGTGACCGTCAATCACAATTTAGAACCCGGTCAGTATGGTCAGTGCCACGCCTGCCGGATGCCCATCAATGAAACCGACATGCAAAGCGATGCCTATGTCAAAGGAATCAGCTGCCCACACTGCATTGACAAGAAAACCGATGAAGATCGACAAAGATTTCGCGAAAGACAGAGGCAGATTCAACTGTCGAAAGAACGCGGCGAAGATCACATGGGCATGGATGCACGAGATACACAAAAACACCGGGCTCAACAGAAACAAGAAGCTCGCCAGGCGCAGCGCGAGATAAACAAACAAACCAATCACCAATAAGGATCAGCAAATGGCTCACGAACAACTGGAACTCACTAACGATGAATTGCTAAGCACCACACGGGCTGTACGCAAACGACTGGATTTTGATCGCCCCATGGACATGGACGTGATCAAGGAATGTATGGAGCTGGCCGTCCAGGCGCCAACGGGTTCCAACTCCCAGGCCTGGCAGTTTGTATTCGTGACCGACGAGGCAAAACGCCAGAAGATCGGTGATTTCTACCGACAGGCGTTCAGCATCTATAAAGACATGCCCATGGCGATTCATAAACTTCACATGGAGAGCGGTGACAAGAGCCTAACTGACAGCCAGACCCGATCAGCGTCTTCTGCAGATTACTTAGGTGAAAATATGGGTCGCGCACCCGTGCTTTTCATTCCGTGTATCGCGGGCCGAACCGACAACGAGGAAGGTATGAATGTGCTTTCACAGACGGCAACGCTTGGCTCCATCATTCCGGCGGCGTGGAACTTCATGCTGGCTGCACGGGCACGCGGTATTGGTTCAGCATGGACCACCCTGCACCTCATGCATGAAAAAGAAATTGCAGAGCTGATTGGTATTCCTTATGACGAGTACACTCAGGTCGCGTTGATTCCCCTGGCTTATACCAAAGGCACAAACTTCAAACCGGCTTATCGGCCACCGGTTGAGACGGTGATGCACGTTAACGAGTGGTAACGCCTACCACTCGTTCAATAAACGTGGAAGTAATCTGAAAACTTCCACGTTACTGCCCAGCCCAATGTGGCTGCCAATGACTTCATGGTGCTCGATGTCTTCTGTCTGTTCATCGATGCACGCCTTCCAAGCAACCACGCCGTCACTTTTGCTGTAGATCGCTCGGACCGGAACCTTGATCGGTAAGCGCGATCGTTCTTCCGTCAGGCGAGACATCTGCAGCGGCGTGAGCCCGGTTTCACGCTGTACCCAACGACCTATCGCTGACGCGCCTATACCGCCACGAACCGGCGAACCGATGGTGATCACGCGATCAATCTGACCTGGATTGTCTCGCGCAAGCTCCCGGGAAATCATGCCTCCCCTACTCCAACCAACCAGGCGAACCTTTTGGCCAGTCTGGCTGGAGACATCACTGATCTTATTCTGAAGCTTCGGCAACATGCTCAGCATGGGTTGCCTGTTCGTTCCAAGACCCCAGGGTATGGCCTGATAGCCAATCTGATTCAAGTAGTTGCGCAGAATGCTGGTTGAACGATCGTCAGCCATAAATCCCGGCAGGACAATTACCGGCTCTCCATGACCTTTTCGCGCGGTCAACCGAAGGAGCGGCAGAGCCAGCATGAGGGCACCTGCCTCGACGACGACACGGCCTTCCATCAGCGTCAAAAATGCATGCGGGGGTTTTATCTCACTCACAAGGCGAAGATTGCATATCCACCTGATCCTTGTAAAGTTGAGAACAAGGAACATCGCCTATGACAGAGTCAGATCGCCAGAGCAAGATAAGGGCCCGGTTCACTGAAATCGCGGCACTGCCTGATGATGACATTCCCCTTGATGAAGCTGCGCTCTTAATCGCTGCTGAGGCGGAGGAAGACATCGACGTCGATCACTATCTCGGTGAATTGGACAAGCTCGCCATCGCCTTCAAACAAGATCAGCGATTCAAGACAGATTTCGGAGTTCCTTTACCTACACTGCTAACCTACATTCATTCGGAACTGGGGTTCAGCGGCAATATCAACGAATACTACGACCCCGCTAACAGTTATCTGAATCGAGTGATTGATTATAGAACAGGCATCCCGATCAGCCTGGCCCTCATCCACATCGCTATCGGCAATCGACTCCACATTCCTGTGGGTGGTATTTCGTTCCCCGGTCACTTCCTGGTCCGCTATGGCGGTCACAACAGCGCCATTGTAGATCCTTTCTCCGGGAGGGAACTCAGCAAAGCTGACTGCCAAACTCTGCTTCGACAAATCGCCGGGCCCAAAGCAACGCTCAGGGATGAGTACTTTAATCCAGCTTCTCCAAGAGATGTCCTGATACGCATGCTGGATAACTTGAAGCAGATATTCTGGCGCGAGCGTTCATGGGACCAGAGCAAAGCGTGCATTGATCGACAGTTGCTGCTCTTCCCAGACCAGGAAGAGTTCAATATCCAGTTGGGTGCAGTTTATGAGATGCAGGGCAATACAAGCCTTGCCCAATACACCTATACGGAGGTGCTTCGAGGTGCTTCGGATGATCAGGTGAGGGACCTGGCCTCCAAACGCCTGCTCGCGCTCGAAAGCCGGTCAAAAACCATTCACTGATCTTTCGCTATCGAGCCTTCAGCTCAAGCGCCCTCAGCTAAGAAGTTCTAGAGCCGCTTCGGCGCGGCGCGCAACCGATGCTTTCTGGCGTTCAAGATCCACATCGCGATCTTCGCCCATCGCTCCGACCAGATAACGCTTGTACACCCCCTGACCGATAGCGGCCAGTCGCCAATGTGAAAACGCCCGGTAGTAGTTGATGCCAGAGAGATCTCGTCCGGTCGTGTTGGCATAAGTATCGATGAACTCATCACGGGTAATGAACCCACCTGCTGCCGTCGGTGACTGATCCCCTTCCCCTGGCTCGGGAACTTCATCTATGGTGACCCAGTTATTCAGGCAGTAACCAACATCAGCCATGGGATCTCCAAGAGTGCAAAGTTCCCAGTCCAGGATCGCCTTAACATGCCCGTCAGCAACAATCATGTTACCCAGGCGATAGTCGCCATGGACAATCGCAGCACCGATTTGTTCCGGTTTACGTTCAATGAGAAGGCGGCAGCTTTCCTCCATTGCTGGAATCTCGTGAGTCTTCGATGCCTCCCATTGTTTGGTCCAGCGCTTCAGCTGCCGATCCAGATACGCTTCTTTTCGACCAAGATCTCCAAGACCCACATCATCAGGGTTAATCGCGTGCAGCTTGCAGAGGATATCGACGACATCTCGACCTATTGTCGGTCTTTCCGTCTCAGGCACCAGGGCGCCGGTTAACGAGTCGTTCAACACCATGCCATCGATGAACTCCATGACATAAAAATCGGCTTCATTGAACGATTTGTCTTTGCAAAGACCGTAGTTTTTCGCTACTGGCACATCCGAGTCTTTCAAGGCATCAATGATTTTGTGCTCACGCCCCATGTCATGCGCTGACTCCAAGACGTGACCCAGCGGTGGGCGTCGAAGCACATAGGCGTTACCTGCGCTGTCTTCACAACGGAAGGTGAGATTCGAATGCCCGCCTGCAATCAGTGAAAAATTCAACGGGGGCGTCAAACTCGGCACATGTTCGCTGAGCCACTGCGTTACGTTCTCCTCGTGAATACCTTCTACCACTACGCTGCTTCCCCTATTGTCGCCTCTTTAATCTCGTTATAACTGTCTTGCATGCACTGCCCGAAAAACTCGGGGTCAGGCATCATTTCCCGGCACGCATTCACAGACACCGTGATATGACCGTTGTAACTGAATACTGGGAAGAAAATTCCCATGCCGTCATACAGCGGCCCCAGACCAAACTGGGTCACCAGCCTGGCACCCGCAGAGAACAGGGGAAATTGCGGGCCCGGCACATTGGAGATCACACAGTTAAACGGCGGTGACATGGATTCCGAAAGTCCCAGCTGAGTATACAGTCGCGCAGCCATCGCAGCCGTGGTAGACGGAATAAACTGCTGGAAGTCCGTCATCAACTTTGCGCCGACCGCGTTGGTCATCGCCTTCTGGCCGGCCGCATTATCATGCACCGCCCTGATACGCTCCACGGGATCGGCAACGTCAGTGCCGATCTTGATCGTCATCGCAGCCACCTGATTACCCATGGTTTTTCGACCCTCCGCGGGGCGGACAGAAATCGGCGCCATGGCCACCATAGATTCTGCTGGCAGCTCATCCTTGGATTCGAGGTATTTACGCAGAGCGCCGCCACAGACGGCGACGATCACATCGTTCACAGTAGCCCCCTCAACCGCGGTCTTGATGGCTCGGACCTCTGCCAGGTCGAAGTTTCGACCATCAACCACACGATGCGCCGTGATCTTATGACTAAACCGCGTCTTGGGAATGGCGGCATTCATTTCGAACTCGCGAGTCCAAAGACCTGCCTGCAGTCTCGAGAAGGCCGGCATGGCTCGGGTCATCACCTCAGCAAACCGCATTGGCTGTGTCAGATTAGCAAGTTGAGCCCTCGTCACCAGCTCCATTGGATTTGGCACGCTTTCACCCGTGTAAGGCTGGGACGGCGGTGGTGGTGGCTCCGGATAGGGTTCCAGCGAATGAATCACCTCAGTGATATCCGCACCTGACACACCATCAATACAGGCATGATGAATCTTGGAAACAATGGCATAAGATCCTTTGGGCAGACCGGGCACGGAATCCAGACCTTCGATGACCGTAAATTCCCAAAGTGGTTTGGTCAGATCCAGTGGTCTGGAATGCAATCGTGCAGCCTGGATACAAAGCTGACGCCAGTCTCCAGGCTCAGGCAGGCGAATGTGACGAACATGAAATTCGAGATCGAAATCTTTGTCATCGATCCAATAAGGATGGTCGAGATTAAATGGCACTTCCACCAGCTTCTGGCGAAAAGTTTTAGCCAGGTGCAAACGCTCTTCGACGAACCCAAGAATATCTTTGAAGCGCTGTTTTTCACCGTTCACCGTTGACGGGTCATAGATCATCAAACCGCCGATGTGCATCGGACTGGTGGGTGTTTCAACGTATAAGAAGGACGCGTCCTGGCCAGTCAGCTGTTCCATTAGACATCTTCCCCGTGACTGCGTGATTTAGCGCTGAGGTTATCAATATTATGCTAAGTTGTCGCTTTTATTGAGGCGGGAAAAATGAAAACGGTACGTTGCCACGAGATTGCTGACGACATTACGACGGTGACGCTGGATGAAGTCGACTTACCTGAACCCGGCCCCAGAGAGGTCCAGGTCCGGATCATGGCCTGCGCCGTCAACTTTCCAGACATTCTGATGATCCAGGGCAAGTATCAGTTTGCACCGCCCCTGCCGTTCGCACCCGGTGGCGAGTTTGCCGGGGATGTTATCGCGGTCGCTGATGACGTGACAGAATTCAAACCCGGAGACAGGGTCAGCGGCGGCAACCGATACGGCGGATTTGCAGAAGCGATCAATGCCGACGCCGGTGTTCTGCGCCACATTCCTGAGGGCGTACCGTATGAAAAAGCCGCTTCCTACAGCACGGCCTACCTCACCGCATATGTTGCACTAAAGATTCGCGGACACTTGCAGGCTGGCGAAACACTACTGGTACACGGTGCTACCGGTGGCGTAGGCCTTGCTGCCGTCGATGTCGGCAAGTTTATGGGTGCGAAAGTGATCGCCACTGGCGGCACTGACGAGAAGCTGGCCATCGTTAAAAAACGTGGTGCTGACCACATCATTAACTACACACAGGCGAACGGCAGCCTCGGTGGATTCCGGGAAAAGGTAAAACAACTCACTGATGGCAACGGTGCAGACGTCATTTATGATCCAGTGGGTGGCACGGTTTTCGACGAGAGCATGCGTTGTATCAACTGGAATGGCCGAATCCTGACCATTGGCTTTACTTCTGGCGTCTGGCCCAAAGCTGCGGTCAATCACATCCTGATTAAACAGATCAGCGTTATCGGGGTGCGTGCCGGAGAGATCGGCCGAAGGGACCCGGAACTGGGTAAGCAGACTCGGGATGATATCTATCGGCTTCTCGCAGAAGGCTCCATCGACCCTTACATCTGCGCATCATTTCCGCTTGAGCAAGCCATCGATGCAATGAACATGCTGGTAGATAGAAAGGTTGTTGGAAAAGTGGTCGTTACCGCAAATGGGTACAAGCCCTGACTTCAGGCTCGCGCTTCAGCCCTTTTGATCAAAGACAGCCCCGACATCAATTAAAGTCGCGATCTCATCTTCTGAGAAACCGTGAGCAGTTAATATCTGCCGCGTGTGTTCCCCATACCCAGGAGGATCTCCAACACTCTTTGATACTTCACCGGAAATCTTGATCGGATTGGCGATGGTCCATTCGAAGGCCGGGTCCGAAGATTCCGTTTTCACCAGTACTCCGTTTTCTACAAGATGCGCATCGTGTACAACATCCGTCAGTCCTTCAACGACGCCAAAAGTCAGGTGGTACTCATCCAGCGACAGGCTGACCTCCTCCAGAGTCATCGTGCTGAAAGCATCGGCAAAAACCTTTTGCGCATCGTTACGGTTTTTAAGCAGGCTGCGAACATCTTTAAATCGATCCTCTTCCAGCCATTCAGGGTGTTTCATAGCCTGGGCAAACTCAGGCCACTCTTTGTTGGGATTTGTGAACACCAGAATGACGAACCGATCATCACGGGTTTTGTAGACACTGGCGAGAGGACTTCGCGTACTTTTCTGCAACAGTTCTCCCAGGTCAAACCCGCTGATGGCACCCTGCAACTGCATGCCATTGGTCCAGGCACCGTTCGCGATCAACGAGGTTTCTACAAAACTCCCCTCGCCTTCTTTTTCACGCTTGAACAAGGCCATCATCACACCAGCGAAGAGCGACATGGCGGATGCATGATCTCCGACACCGCCGGGAGGAAACACCGGCGCGCTGTCTTTGGGCTTCATCATCTGCATCATGCCACTGCGCGCGAAAAAAGCCGTTGAGTCGTAACCCCGTCGCAACTTGTCAGGCCCCACATTCCCATATCCAGTCAGCTGCGCAAGAATCAGTTTCGGGAACTTTTCATGCAGGGACGCCCAAGAGATACCGTATTTTTCCAGCTGGTCGTTACGGAAGTTTGTCACCAGCACATCGGTGTCCTCGAGCAACTTGAGCAGGACGCCATGTCCCTCAGGCTTTCGAATGTCCACACTGATACCTCGCTTATTCCTGCTGGTGAGCTGCCAGTTGTAGTCAGTTTCCCATTGGCCGTGAAGTCTTCGGTAGCCGTCGCCCCCCGGAGGCTCGACTTTAATCACCTCAGCACCATAGTCCGCCATCAGGGTCGCAGCGCCGGGACCGGCAAGGAAACTTGCCAAATCAACTACCTTTATCTCTTCCAATAGATGGGTCACAAAACTTCCTCCGTGATTTGCAACGGACCTTCAGAATCCCTATCTTACCGCTTCTTTGCATTGAGGGAGCAAGCTCAGATGGTCGATATGTACGACGCTTACAAGCAGGTTTGGAATGTTCTGACCGCCGAAGGTCAGCCGTTCGAAGTTGGCGAGATGGAAGTGCGTGGCAACCCCATGCGCATCTATAAAGCTGCGCCACCCAGCCTGCGCGAAGTGTGGCAAGCATCTGCGGCTTTTGCAGAAAGAGATTACCTGGTCTACCAGGACGACCGCTGGACTTATGCCGAGGCACACCAGGAAGTCGCATCGATCGCCAATTGGATGTTCGCACAAGGTGTGCAGCAAGGTGACCGAGTCGCTATCGCGGCGAGGAACTACCCCGAATGGATGCTCATTTATTGGGCATGTGTCTCAACGGGCATCACCGTGGTTGGCGTTAACGCCTGGTGGGTCGAAGACGAACTAGAATACGGACTTTCCGATTCTCAGCCGAAAGTTATCTTTGCTGACCAGGAACGCCTGAATCGATTCCAGAACATTCGAGAAAAGTTCGCGGAAACCAAGGTGGTCGGCATTCGACTGCCTGCCACAGTGGGCAACGTCGTTGACTATGCTGACGTCAAAGCAACCGGTGGTGATCTGCCAGACATCAATGTCGACCCGGACAGTGATGCATGCATCTTCTATACTTCCGGCACAACCGGTTTTCCAAAAGGTGCTCAGCTGACACAGCGAGGTTGTGTTCATAACATCATGAACTTGGCATTCGCAGGCCAGGTGACCGGACTTGCCACTGCCCTGGCAAACGGCGAAGAACCGCCGAATCCTGAGGATGCACCTATCGGATCAGCGCTCGTCACAACGCCTCTATTCCACGTGACGGCCAACAATTGTGTTGCTCACGGCACGACATTGACTGGCGGCAAGATGACCTTTATGTATCGATGGGATCCTCTCGACGCGCTGAAGATGATAGAAGCTGAAAAAGTCACCTCCATGACGGGCGTCCCTGTTATGGCACGTGAAGTGATCAGCCATCCGGACTTCGATCAGTACGACACGTCAACCCTTCTGACATTGGGTGGCGGTGGCGCACAGCTACAACCGGATCTCGTCAAAAAAATTGACGACGCTGTTGAGGCGCGACCAAACACCGGCTACGGCATGACCGAGACCTGCGGTATCATCACTTCGATCGCGGGCGACTTCTTCATCGACAAACCTGCAAGCTGCGGTCCTGCCATGCCCGTGTTCGAGGCTAAAGTGGTTGATGGCCGCGATAACGCACTACCTTCGGGTCAAGCAGGTGAACTCTGGGTCCGCGGCGCACCGGTCATCAAAGGTTACATCAACCGAGAAGAAGCGACCGCCGAGACCATTACCGATGGCTGGCTACACACAGGTGACGTCGCCACTATTGACGAAGATGGGTTCATTTTCATTGTCGACCGCGTGAAAGACATGGTGCTGCGCGGGGGTGAAAACATCTATTGCTCCGAAGTGGAAACCACCCTACATCGAATGGACGACATCGCAGAATGCTCCGTATTCGGTGTAGAAGATGATCGCTTGGGCGAAGAAGTTGGCGTGTCTATCTACCTGACGGAAGGTAGCTCAGTTTCTGCCGACGATATTCGAGCGTTTTGTCTGGAACATATGGCGAAGCACAAGGTGCCGCGCTACATCTGGTTCAGTCAGGATCCCCTGCCCCGCAATGCCAACGGCAAGTTCCTTAAGCGAGAACTGCGAGACACACTGGATCTGGCAGAAGCCGTCTAACCTTCCTTTGCTGATTTCGCCGGTTGCTTGGGATTGAGCATCCGGCGTTTCAGAAAACCATCCAAGCCATCTTCTCTGAACGAAAAGAGACGGTTAGCCACTCGCGTCATCATCCGCGCTTTGAACTCGGCGTTCCTGTGCTGAAACTCGGTCCGTTTGGTCACGACGCTTCACGGTCCAGTGACTCAGGCATTTCAACCCCAACTACACGGCCAGGGAAACCCTTGAAATGTGGTATTCCCTGCTCATAATCAATTAACCCTTCATCATCCGAGCAAAGCACAGCATCACTCGACAGGAACGCACCGGAAAGATGTTCTTGACCACGAAGCTCCGGGTACCACCAACCGTGAGGCACCCTGAGGTGACCTTGCTTCATGGACGCCTGAATGGAGAGTTGCATCGTGACTTTGCCGTGGTCCGTTTGTAGCTCAACCCAACCGCCATTATCGAGACCCTCTTTCGCAGCATCCTCCGGATGAATAAACACACTCGGTAAAGGACATCGATCACGCAGTTCTTTGATATTCCGCTGACCGGTCTGGAAGAATGGATCCTCTCGAACGCCGGTGAACACCAGGTATGGGTACTCCTCACTCACCGCTGGGCCTTCACGGTGATAGGGCAGAGGATCGAAACCCATCTCATCCAGTACTGAAGAAAAGAGCTCCACCTTGCCGGATGGGGTCGCAAAACCGGTTTTGCGATATTTACGAAACTCCGGCGTTGGCATTTCCATAAATCCCTGTGACTCAAACTCCGCAAAAGTTCGGCCTGAACGAGACAGTCGATAATCCAACATATCTTCAAGCGTCTCCCAGGGGAAATGACGGTCGAAACCAAAACGACGCGCCAGCTCAGTCCAGAACTGGAAGGAACTGCTGGCCTCTTCCGGTGGTTCTACGACCTTCTGCGACAAGGTCAGACGTGAAGTCCAGCTCCAGCTGTCTGCAATGTGATTGCGTTCCGAGAAAGCATCTCCCGGCAGCACATAATCGGAGAGCATGGCTGTCGGTGTCATAAAGAGTTCATGAGTGACAATCAGATCCTGGTTCATCATGCCATCCAGAATCTGTTGCTGATTCGGATAACTCATAAGCGCGTTGTTGCCCAAAACAAAGAACGCTTTGACCGGATACGGATCACCCTTGGCCATCGCCCGGAATATCTTGGTTGGATTAGCCATATGACAGCCCATAACCTGATCCGCATAGGGATAACCCCAGACTTTTTCACAGGGCTCCTTTAACATCTCCGCAACGCGATAGGTATACGCCGGGTGGTCTTCATAACCCAGCTGTTTGGCTTTCTGTGCCAGGGACAGTTCTTCGTGCAACCCGATTTCTGACTCAGGGATATAGTCTGGGTTGAATCCACCCAACGTCTCACCACCGACGACATCCAGGTTGCCCGTCACAGCTCTCAGGATCGAGTGCAATCGAATGGCAGATGTCGAAGATATCTGCATATCCGTGATCGGTGTCCAGGGAATAATCGCGCCGTCAGCACTGGCATACATACGTGCGGCTTCCGCGATCAGGTCACGGTCAACACCCGTGATCTCTTCAACACGCTCAAGCGGATACTCATCCACCCTGGCTTTGAGTTCCTCAAAACCATTGCACCAGGTCTTCACGAACTCTTTGTCGTAGAGTTCCTCATCGAAAATCACCTTTAACCAGCCAAGACACATGGCTGCATCAGTTCCGGCACGCAGGCGCAGGTGCAGGTCCGCAACTTCTGCCTGATCAGAGACACGCGGATCCAGAACAATCACTTTGGCGCCACGTTCACGAGCGGCATTAATCTGGTTGTAGATAGGCGTCCAGGAATGCTTCCTCGGATTATGACCAAACAGAACAATACAATTGGTCGCACCAAAGTCTCCCATCGGGAACCAACCATAGGTCAGCTTGTTAACCGCGGCGGTGTTACCCGCACACAGCGACACGCCGCTGGTCCAGTTGGGCGATCCCAATAGATTCATAAACCGTCGATCCAAAGCATGCGTGGTTTGAGTGTTCCAGCCGGAGGTAGATACCGCGAATGCCTCAGGGCCATATTCTTCAACCACCTTCTTCAGCTTCTCTGCGATCTCGTCCATCGCCTGCTCGAAGGAGATTTCTTCCCACTTATCTTCGCCACGCTCACCGACACGTTTCAGCGGTTTACGAATACGATCTTTGTGATTGTGGATCCTGGGTGCAGCGACACCCTTGAAACAGATGTTTTTCGCGAGCATCGGATTGTCGTGCGCAATAACACGAGTTACTTCACCGTTTTCAGCTTGTGTTCGAACCTGACAACCGATGTCACAAATTGTGCAGACAGAGTATTTGGTTGTTTTTGTCATGATGCAGCTCCTGTCAGTTCACCGAGCAGGTGATTGAGTTGATTCCGACCTTGTTCGCCGATTCTATCTTTTAGATTGGCTTGAACGGCATACCAGTGCGGTGCCGCTTCCTTAAAAACGGTTTTACCTTTTGCTGTGACCTGGATGTTTTTTGATCTGGCATCTTCGCCAACCTGCATCGTCACAAGACCCTTCTTCTCGAGTACCCGAATATTCCTACCGAGGGTGCTTCGATCAAGCCCGGTGACTTCCGCCAGATCTTTGAGGTTTGGGTTGTCCATGGTCAGCAGCTTGTGCAGCTGCGAAAACTGGGTGACGGAAACCCCTGATGCCGCCATGGCCTCATCATAGAGTTGGGTAAGCCTGTGCGCAGCAGCTCGCAGATCCATACACAGACAGGTCTCCAGTGCTTGTTCACTCTTCATATCGAACCAGGTAGGGGTAGATACGCATAATAATACGTGCATATACCCACATTGCAATACAACCGTAAAGCAGTTGCAGAATTCCTCTGCGCAATTCACTATCTGGCCAGATAAGCCAAGGATACAAGCGAATGAGTGAACAATCGGTTACCGAACAGCGAGCGACTTTCCGGCGTTTCGACGAATGCACAAAAAAGGATATGGAAATCATCGGTCAAAACCTGAGGCCATTCGCTGAGGCTCTGCCCGACCGGGTTCTGGAACATCTAAAACTGCTGGACGGGGATTTCGGCGGGTTTAACGTCGATCGGCTGGCGCACAGTTTACAAACAGCCACTCGCGCACATAGAGACGGTCGTGATGAAGAATACGTCGTCTGCTGTCTGCTGCACGACATTGGCGATACGCTCGGCAGCTATGACCATGGCGCCATCGCCGCCGCAATCCTGAAACCTTTCGTTTCCGAAGCAAATCTCTGGATGCTGGAAAATCACACGGTATTCCAGGGCTATTATTACTTCGATCATCTCGGAGGGGACAAAAATGCTCGAGAGGTCCACAAGGACAACCCCCACTACGAGCACACCAGAGAGTTCATCGAGAAGTACGACATGCCGGCTTTTGATGAGAACTACGACACTATGCCACTCTCAGACTTCGAACCCATGGTTCGGCGAGTAATGACCAAAGACTTCGGCTGAATTATGGCGGAACTCCACCCGGAGTTCTTTGATCTGGTGGGGAACGTTAGGGCGATGCGTCGCCTTAAGCCCGACCCGGTTCCTATCGAACTCATTAACCAGGTACTCAATGCAGGTGTGCAGGCTGCCTCAGGACAGAATCTGCAACCCTGGGCGTTCGTGCTGGTTGATGATCCGGCGAAGAAGCAATGGTTCGCTGATCATTATCGCGAGGCCATGCACAGCCGTTTTAGCATCTCCTCGACCGACATCGGAGAGCGAAACGACAAACTCGCTCGACAACTTCAGGCTGTGCTTTACCAGATTGAGCACATGCATGAGACACCGTGGCTATTATTTGTGTGCGGCAAACGAGACTGGCCATTCAAAGTAGCACAAGAAGATCGTGTTGGTATGGCACCACCTAACTACGGCGCGATTTACCCCTGCGTTCAGAACATTTTATTGGCCTGTCGCGCCGTTGGCCTGGGCGCCGCCCTTACCACTATGCACCAGGTGTTTGAAGACGAGCTCCACGAGTTCCTGGGCATCCCGACCGATTACGGTGTTGTTGTCACCATGCCCATCGGTTGGCCCATGGGCAACTTTGGTCCGGTAAAAAGAATTCCTGCTGAAGTAAAAACGCATCGCAACCAATGGTAAACCCCACAGAGCGCTTGTTTCTTAAAGCGAGTTGAGCGATTCTACGTTGAGATCAGGCTGGCCATTCAGGCCGATACGTTGAACAACGTCTGATGGTGTTGATTGTACAAATGAGTGGGTTGTACAAGTGGGTGAGTCGTACAAGATTGTGGTCATTGGCGCAGGTCCTGGTGGGCTGAGTGCCGCCGCCAGAGCTGCCGAGAGCAATGTTTCACATGTCCTGCTGGAAAGCTCTCCCAAAATTGCCAACACGATCCAAAGCTACCAGAAAGGTAAGCATGTCATGGCTGAGCCTGGCATTCTCCCACTTCGAAGCCCCATCGAGTTTGAAGCAGGAACCCGAGAAGCAATTCTCGAAGCCTGGCACAAAGGCATACTAGACCAAAGCGTCAACATTCAATACAGCGCAGAGGTCTCTGCAATCACAGGAGAAAAAGGCGATTTTTCGATCACTCTGAGCAACGGTGAAACCATTCAGGGCGAACACATCATCCTAGGTATCGGCATGCAGGGTAATCCCAGACAGTTAGGGGTACCGGGGGAAAACGCGCCTTTCGTTCAGTATCAACTGGACGATCCCGATGAATATAAGGACGAGACCATCGTTGTGGTTGGCGCTGGTGATGCCGCGATTGAAAACGCGGTGGCGCTGGCGAAGCACAATAAAGTCTATATCGTCAACCGACGCGATGAATTCGCTCGTGCCAAAGAGGGCAACCTGAATCTCATTCTGGCAAACATCGATTCCGGTGATGTCGAGTGCTTCTATGGCACCAATCCAAGCGCAGTCGAGATGACGGAAGATGGCGAAACACCCGGCATATTCAAACTCAGCACCCCAACCGGTGAGGCTGATGTGCCGGTACATCGCATCATCGCTCGACTCGGTGCGATTCCTCCAAGAGGTCTGGTTGAATCGTTCGGTATTGAATTCCCCAATGACGACCCGAATTCCATCCCGGCCCTTTCGAGCCAATATGAAAGTAACATTCCAGGCATCTATATCATCGGCGCACTTGGCGGCTATCCGCTGATCAAACAGGCCATGAATCAGGGTTACGAGGTTGTCGAGTACATCGAAGAGCGAGATGTTAGACCGGCTGACCACGACTTGATTGCCGCAAAAGTCAGCAAGGTAAACCCAGCGCTCGACGTTGACGACATTCTGCATGAGATGCAGGAGAGAATTCCCGTGTTTTCTGACGTGAACGCGCTGCAGTTCCGTGAACTGATGCTTGAAAGCGACGTGCATATGCCAAAGAAAGGTGAAGTCATATTCGCCAAGAACGACTACACCAACAGCTTTTATACCATTTTCTCCGGCGACGTTGATATCGAGATCAACGAAAGCCTGACGGTCGCATCCGGCCAAGGAAACTTTTTTGGCGAAATGAGCCTGCTTTCAGGCAGGAGACGATCGGCAACCGTCGTTGCCGGTGACGATTGCATTGTCATCGAAACGCCTCGCCGTACGATGAACAAACTAAGAGCCTCGGTCGAAGCCGTTCAGAGAGTACTGGATAAGACCTTTATCGTTCGCACCATTCAGCAAAAATTTGCGCCAAATACGCCACTCGTAGCGCTTGAGCCTGTTGCAGAAAAAACTCAGATCAATCAGTACGCCCCGAACGAAGTCATATTTTCACAAGGTGATGAAGGGGACAGTCTGCACTTCATCAGAAGCGGCTCTGTGACGGTATCCATCGATGTGGATGGTCATGAAGTCGTGATGAGTTATGTCCCTGCCAACCAGTCCGTCGGTGAGATGGCACTGCTGGGTAATACGGTTCGTTCCGCCACCGTCAGGGCGGCTGTAAAAACAGAAACGCTATCCATTGATGGCGAATCTTTCAACACGCTCATGGACTCCGTGGATGGCCTACGAGAGTCCATGCAAAAAATGGCCGATGAACGAAGTCGGCAAAACGTATCAACTCAGGAGTCCACGGAAGATGGGGACGATCTTCTGGGTTTCCTGATCGGCCAGGGTCTAGGTGAAGCCACCGACGTGCTGCTCATCGACGAAAACCTCTGCGTCGCCTGCGACTTCTGTGAGCAAGCCTGTGCGGCCACACACAACGGTACGTCGCGACTCAATCGAAAGGCGGGTCCAACCTATGCCAGCATCCATATTCCAACATCATGCCGACACTGCGAAGACCCCAGTTGCATGAAAGACTGCCCACCAGATGCGATTCAGCGTGGCGGTGTCGGGGGCGAGGTTTACATCGGTGATAACTGTATCGGCTGCGGAAACTGTCAGCAGAATTGCCCCTACGGGGTGATCCAGATGGCCTATCGCACAGAGGCGTCAGACAATTTCTGGCGATGGCTTCTGTTCGGATGGGGTGAAAAACCCGGCTCTAAGGCCGCTGCAAAATCAGACGGCGATACCATCAAGCGGGCAGTGAAATGCGATATGTGCATCGACCAGAATGGTGGTCCCGCATGCGTCCGGGCATGCCCAACCGGCGCCGCGGCACGGGTCAGTCCTGAAGATTTCGTGAACCTGATGAGTTAGGAAATCCATCATGGCGATGCACACATCCTTTTTAACACACGCGAAAGGTCGATATCTTTGGATCGCCGTCCTGGTTGCCATTCTGTCCTCTCTCGCTTTCATTTTTGATGAACCAACTGAACCACCCAATGGGGGAACGCCACTCGGCTACACGCTGGGCACCATCGGTGCAATTATGATTTTATGGCTGGCTTACCTTGGCCGGCGTAAACGAAATTTTGTTAAGGGCTGGGGTACGACGGTTGGATGGGTTTCTGCGCATGTTTATCTGGGCTGCGCCTTATTAGTCATCGCAACTCTGCATACCGGATTTCAGTTCGGCTGGAACATCCATACACTGGCCTATGTGCTTATGGTCTGTGTCATTCTGAGCGGGATTTTCGGCGTAGTGGCATATCGCACCTATCCTGGTGCTCGCAACGAACTAAAGAAAACCAAATCCCTGGATGACATTTTTCTCCAGGTTGAAGAAGTCGATGCACAATTGCTGCGAATGGCAAGCGACGCGCCCGAAGACATCAGAAATATTCTTAACAGCGCTATTGAAAGAACCGTCGTTGGTGGTGGATTCCTGGACCAGGTCAGAGCCCGAGACAATTCCGTCGTCGAACTGAACGGTCGCGTGGAAAGTAACAAGCAGCAGCAGCGAGCGCTCGACTACCTGCTCGGTCGCGCTCGCGAACTACAGGGCGATCAACTGAAGCTGCTGCATGACATCATTCGGATTTTCAACACGCGTAAACGCCTGCTGAGCATTATCCGAGATGACATCAGAATGCACGCCGTTACCAGTGTTTGGCTGCTCTTCCATATCCCGATCACCTTTGCACTCATCGCATCTCTTATCGCGCATGTGTTCGCGGTCTTTGTTTACTGGTAACCCATCGTGACTCATCTCGTTAGAATCATCCAAGCAAAGGGTCCCAGCCGTGAAGTCCGAAACCTGAATGTCGCCACGGACAACGCTACCCTCGGTCGCGGTACAGACCAGAGCATACAGATCGCAGACAAACGCGTACCCCTTGAGCATTCAACACTCACCTTTAAGGACGACGGCATCCATATACGAGCCAATGGTTCGCTCAAATTCGCCGTCAACAACCAGACCAAAGGTCGGGCAGATCTAAAAGCAGGTGATATCGTGGATGTACTCGGCCACGAAATTCACGTCCTCGAGGAAGCTGGCCAGTTCGTGCTGGAAATTCATCTCCGTGATGTCGAGAAAGAGGCGCTGCGCGATAAGTTCACTACCCGACTGTGGCAACTCAGCATACCCACAAGGACTTTTAGCTGGGCTTTTTTCCTGCTGATCATCATCATTGGCATCGTTATTCCTTCCGCTGGATTCTTCACGGGCATGCAACCGCTGAGAGACAGTCCGCTGCCTGACGACGGCATCTGGCTCGCGGGCGAATTACATGGCACTCATGCTTTCATGGGTGATCGGTGTGAGAACTGTCACACGGTGCCTTTTGTCCCTGCACAGGAGGTTGACTGCTTGAATTGCCACTTGAGCGTTAACCACCACTTCGATACGGATGCCCTAGGCCGAGACTATTTTATTGGCGACACCTGCCAGGACTGTCACCGCGAACACAACGGTCCTGAAGCAATTACTCGAACGGATCAGGAATCCTGCACAGCTTGCCATGCCGATCTGGCCCACGCTGGTTATGAAAGCGATCTGCAAGCCGCAACTGACTTCCTAGAAGATCACCCCGCCTTTAAGGTTTCCATGCTTGAAATGCAGGAAGACCAGACATGGGAATTGAATCGATTTGACATCTGGGATGATGAGCTTGAAGAAGTCTCTAACTTGAAGTTTCCCCATGACGTTCATATGGACCCCGACGGCGTCCTCGGACCGGAAGGCGATATTGTCATGGAATGTATGGACTGTCATGCCGTTGAAAAAGGCGGTATGCGAATGAAGACCGTCACCATGGAACAACACTGCGCCAGCTGCCACGAGTTGACGTTTGATCCATCAGCACCGGAACGGGTCGTGCCGCATGGTGCCCCTGATGACTTGATGGTTCTGTTGCGTGGTTACTACGCCTATCAGTACTTTCAGGAAAGTGCAGATCCTGGTTCTACGACAGTCGATGTGGCGCCTGAGCCTGCCAGGGAGGCCCGTCGGCCAGGACGCCGCAAGCGATCAGTCTCTGAATTTCAGATGGAAATTCCCAATGATACCGGCAGCGCAGAGGCGCGAGACTTCGTAGATGAGCAGGTTGCGGCTGCGGCAGAGCGCATGTTCGAACAGCGAACGTGTGTCGTCTGCCACGAGGTTGTTGAACCACAGAACGAATCCCTGAATTGGGGCGTGCTGCCTGTAAAGTTGACCCCAGACTGGATGCCCTTAGCGGAATTTTCACACGATAGTCACATCAACATGTCCTGTGAAGGCTGTCACGAAGCTGCTTGGTCAGATTGGGAAGGCGATGTATTGATGCCGGATATTGGATCCTGCCGGACCTGTCATGGCGGAGAACACGCTGAGGGTAAGTTGCAGAGTACCTGTATCAGTTGCCACGAATTCCACTTGGATACCCAGGGTCCAATGGGTGTTCTTCTTGCGATTGATGAGTACGGATTCCTCATCGATCAGTTTGGTAATTATGTCGACGAGGAAGGCAATATCCTGCCACCGGAGGAGGTTGCTCTTATCGAAGAAGAAGTACGCGCAATCGAAGCAGAATACTACGAAGATCAAGAGTACTTCGAGAGCGAATACGATGAAGACGAAGAGTACGACGAGGAGGATGGCAACTCCGAGGAAGGCGACGGCGATAGCGGCAGCAATTGATGAAACGTGTTTTACCGATCCTCTCCCTTTTACTCATCACTGCTTGCGGCGGCGGTGGTGGTGGCGGATCAACACTCCAGGCTGAACAGGATTCGGTCAATAAAGGGGAAGGTTCTGACCAGTGCGCACCAGATTGCGCCCTTCGCGAGAGTGATGTGCAGCAGATCGTTTCCCAAGCGGTTGCAGAAGCCTCAGTCCGTGGCGAAGCAGCAACGATTGCCGTCGTTGATCGAGTGGGCAACGTGCTTGCGGTCTATCAGATGACGGGCGCGTCCGAGGTCGTCAGGATCACATCAACTTCCGATTCAGGAACACCTGTCGTTGGCGGGCTGGAGCAGCTAAATTTCATTCCATCGACGTTGGCTGCAATTACCAAAGCAATGACTGGTGCCTATCTGTCTACCGGCGGAAACGCGTTTAGCACAAGGACTGCCAGCCAGATCATCCAGGAGAACTTCAATCCAGGTGAACAGGATGTACCTTCCGGCCCCTTGTTTGGCGTTCAGTTCAGCCAGCTCCCCTGCTCAGACTTCTCAGAACGTGCGGGTGACGACATTTCTGTAGGACCGTTCCGATCGCCCTTGGGACTTTCAGCGGATCCGGGCGGCTTTCCTTTATATAGAGACGGTATCGCGGTGGGCGGAATCGGCGTTGTCGCTGATGGTGTCTACGACCTCGACAAAAACATCATAGATTTCGATCACGATATCGACGAGATCATCGCCGTTGCTGGCATGGTCGGCTACGCAGCACCAATAGAAATCAGAGCTGACCAGATTACGCTTGTCGGTAAGACCGCGCGATTCAGTGACACCTTTGTCGACGATCTCCAGTCAACACCGTCAGATGCACTGCCACTATCGACACTAAACAACAACGACACAGGGAGTCTGGTTGAGGTAACCGGTTACTACAAAGGACTCACTGTACGAGCTGGCACAGCCTTTGGCACCGCCGCGTCTGGCATCAGGCCTGCCGACCCAACCATTTTCTTCAACGAAAATGGTGAGGATCTGGACGCGTTTGTCTTCGTCGATCAGGACAACAACAATCGGTATCCAGCCCGAGACGCTACAGATAACCCGGGAGGAATTGAGTCAAACCGTTTGACGGCTGCCGAAGTTCAGATGCTCTTGAATGAAGCCATCAACCTCGCTAATCAGTCTCGTGCGCAAATCCGAATACCTGCAGGTGCCCAGGCAAGAGTGACTGTTTCGGTCGTCGACACAAACGGAACCACTCTGGGCATGGCCAGAACCCGTGATGGTCCGGTTTTTGGCGCAGACGTCTCACTTCAGAAAGCCAGGACCGCTACTTTCTTCTCTGGAACAGGAAAAATTGACGGTCCATCTCCAGCAGATCTACTGCGAGGGGTGCCTGCGCCCACCTACCTGGCGCCTTTAGCTGATCCAAGCGATCTCTCTCAGCTAAGTGTCTTAACGTCACCCTCGCCTACTATCGGTGACTATGTCATTGCATTGCAGGAGTTCCTTGGCGTAGGGGATGCACTCGAATCAATAGGCGCAGTTATCGCCTTTGCAGACCGATCTGGCGGGAATTTATCCAGACCGCACTACCCTGACGGTCCTGCAAATGGTCCTCCCGGTCCTTTGAGCAAACCCCAGGGTGAGTGGAGCGTCTTCTCTGTAGGTCTTCAGTTAGACCTCGTGTACAACGCAGTCATTCATCATATTGCGTTCATCCTGGGCGCAGCTCCCGATGTGCCAAACAACTGTACGGGTAACACCGGATTCGGCGATCCCGCATTCTCACAGTCAGGGACCTTCCTTAACCTCGCCAACGGTATTCAAATTTTTCCTGGCAGCGTTCCGATTTTTAGGGGTGAGACCCTGATCGGCGGAATCGGTGTCTCTGGTGATGGCGTAGACCAGGACGATATGATTTCCTTTCTCGGCGTACACCGCGCCGGGTTGCGCTTGAACACAGGTCTTGGAAACGCTCCGGCGGAACTCAGGGCTGATCGGATCGATATTCCCAACCAGACGTCCCGTCTGCGCTATGTCAACTGCCCACAACTGCCGTTCATAGATTCGTCGGAAACTGAGGTCTGCGATGGGTTATAAGGCACTGCTGACAAGCGTCGCGCTACTTGCCGGGTTAATGGCACATGCCGACGAACAAGACGGCGTGCCTCAGGTAGATACACTCTGCGCCGAACCTGGTTCCGAGCCACCACGGCGACGACCGGGCGTGCCAGTGGATAGATATCAGCTACCACTCTGCGATGAAAACTCTGAAGAAAAAGGGATCGTACCCTGGGAAGCTCGGATTGACCTGGGTCCAATGATCCCTGATCGCTGGCGTATCGTGCGAGCCGTCGGTGTAGAGGCGAATCTATGGGATCCCTACAACGGTCAGAACGTATTGAAGGGTGATTTGCCTGCCTGGGGTAAAGACTGGTTTTATAGCGTCATCGCGATTTCAGACACGATTATTGAACCCAGACGCTTTCCGATCCCGGTTGGTGTCGCCACAACATCACGTCCTGGTGCCCTCGACACGATAGGCTCAGGCGAGACAACCATTTTCGCGGAAAACCTGATCATCGAGAACGTGGTCTACAAAGGTCGGACCGTTTTTAAGCCACCAGACTGGGAATTTCGTTTCACGCCCGTTTTCAACATCAACCAGGTGCATGCAGATGAGATTGGCATTCTGAACGTTGACCCAGACGATGGTGGGCGATCTTCCCGACGAAGAAAAGATACCTTCACCGGGGTCCAGGCACTGTTTATTGATAAGCACCTCAGGAACGTCGGTGAACGCTACGACTTCGATAGTATTCGGGTGGGTATCCAGCCCTTCTCTTCTGACTGGCGCGGTTTTCTCTTTCAGGACGCACAGCTTGGCGTCCGACTATTCGGTACACGGGACAACAACCAATTCCAATACAACCTTGGATGGTTCCGACGTCTTGAAAAAGATACTAACTCAGGCTTAAACGACGTTACGCAGTCTCTTCGCGACGATGATGTCTTTGTGGCCAACGTTTACTGGCAGGATTTTCCTAACCTTGGTGTATTCAGCCAGGCAACGGTGATTCATAACCGGAATCGGGAAGAAGGCCAGTTCGAGTACGACAAAAACGGCTTTATTCAGCGGCCCGCCTCCCTGTTTGAAGAACGGGCTCGTGACTACGATGTGACCTACGTCGGATACAGTACCGATGGGCACTATGGCCGCCTGAACGTCACGGGGTCCACGTATTACGCCTTCGGAGAACAGTCCAGCACGAGGCTTGAAGGGGAAGAAGAGGAAATCCGGGCCTGGTTCGCTGCTGCTGAACTTTCCATGGATTTGGATTGGCTCAGGCCAAGGGTTTCCCTATTGTTTGCTTCCGGTGATGACGATCCTTTCGACAGGAAAGCAGAGGGATTTGACGCCATCTTTGAGAACCCCCAGTTCGCCGGTGCCGACACCAGCTTCTGGGTCCGCCAGAACGTTCCCCTCATTGGTGGCGGTGGCATCGTACTCTCTGGTCGAAATGGCGTTCTCCCTTCTCTCAGATCGAGCAAAGAACAAGGGCAATCCAACTTCATCAATCCGGGCCTGTCTCTGCTTGGCGTAGGGTTTGATGCCGACCTGCTGCCCGAACTGCGGCTTTCAGGAAACTACAATTACCTTCGGTTCGCGAAAACTGAAGTTCTCGAGCGGCTTCGCCAACAAGCTCCAGTTGACAAGGAGCTCGGACACGACGTCTCGTTATCCCTTATTTATCGCCCTTTTATGTCGCAGAACGTCGTTGTCAGACTTTCTGTGGCGGAACTCATCGCCGGTGACGGATTTGATGATCTATTCGGCGATGAGGCGAAATCACCCTACTCCGTTCTATTTAACCTGACGCTGACTTATTGATGAAATCTGCACGCTATACCATTCTGCTCAGCCTCTTTTGCCTGACTCATGCACATCACGTCATAGGCGCCGAAAAGAGCTTATACATCGAGCGTGACTACGCCGAGATTCCTGCCGCGCCAAGGTTTCAATCCGTCGCCGAAGCAGATGCCAAAAGTGCCGGCTGTGTGTCTTGTCATACTGCCACCGACAGTAAATCCATGCACGAAAGTCCCGGCGTCATCCTTGGATGTACAGATTGTCACGGCGGTGACTCGTCGATTTTCGGCTCGACCGAAGCGATGCACGACTTGTCCCTGATCGAACAGGCGCATGTCTTACCCAGCTATCCCGATGACTGGCATTTTCCGGACAGCAGAAACCCAAAAGCCAGTTACACCCTGCTCAATCGTGAAGCCAAAGAGTATGTGAGGTTTATCAATCCTTCTGATCTGAGAGTCGCCGAAGAGGCGTGTGGGGCGTGTCACCTGCCTATCGTCCAGGCAGCCAAACGAAGCATTATGGCAACGGGCGCCATGTTGTTTGGCGCGGCGACTTATGCAAATAACATTCTCCCTTTTAAGAACTACCTTCTGGGCGAGGCCTACACACCAGACGGAGAACCCAGTGCGATCGTTGGCCCGCCTTTAAGAGATGCTGCTAAAGCACAAAAAGAGTATGGCGTATTACCTCAGCTCTACCCACTGCCGACTTGGGAGACAACACCACCGGGCGATATCTTTCGAGTCTTTGAGCGTGGCGGACGGAACATCACCAATCTGTTTCCCGAAACTGGTTTGCCGAATTCGCTGGGACTCTTACAACGAATAGAGGAACCCGGTCGCCCAGATTTTCGTCAGTCAAATCGCGGCCCGGGAACTGGCGGGCGAATCTCTGTGCCAGTGCTCAACGCACACAAAACTCGTCTAAATGATCCGCTGATGTGGTTCCTGGGCACTAACGACAACCCCGGTGACTTTCGAACTTCTGGTTGCGGCGCATGTCACGTGGTGTATGCAAATGACAGAGACCCCAGACACTCTGGCCCATACGCCGAGTTTGGACACACCGGTCTGACACAGACCTCTGACCCGACTATCAAGAAAGATGAGGAAGGTCACCCACTGAAGCATACCTTCTCACGCGCAATCCCCACGGCAAGCTGTATGTCTTGTCACATGCACCAACCGAATATGTTTGTGAATACCTATCTGGGCTACACCATGTGGGACTATGAATCTGATGCCGAAAGCATGTTCCCCAAAGCGCAGAAATACCCGACCTCCGAAGAGATCCGCAAAAGTAACAAATACAATCCAGAGGGTGCTGCTGCACTGGGGCTCTGGTCTGATCAGAAGTTTCTTCGCCAGGTCTCAGAAATGAATCCGGAGCTCAAAAACACACAGTTCGCCGACTACCACGGCCATGGATGGAACTTCCGCGCCATCTTCAAGAAAGACAGAAAAGGCAATCTACTCGACGAAGAGGGGAATATTGTTGCTCACGACGATCCTGAGAAGTTCGACAAAGCTGTGCACATGTCCAGCATCCACCTCGATGTTGGTATGCACTGCGTTGACTGTCACTTCTCTCAGGACAGTCATGGTAATGGTCATATCTACGGAGAGGTTGCGAACGCCGTTGAGATTGATTGTGTCGACTGTCATGGCACCGCAGATGAATACCCGACGCTCAGGACGAGCGGACCTGCGGCACCTCCGGGAGGGACAGATCTCAGCCTGATCAGAAACCCCGATGGTCAGAAACGCTTTGAATGGCGAGACGGCAAACTCTTCCAGCGAAGTCTTCTGTGGCCAGACCGGGAATGGCAAATGAGTCTGGTTAAAGACACTGTGAATGAAGGTCACCCCGGCTACAACGAAAAGGCGGCGCGAGCGAAACTCATGTCAACAGACACAGACAGTCAGCATTGGGGTGAAGACGTCACCGCCGACGATCGAGCACACAGGGATGAAGAAATAGAATGTTACGCTTGTCATCAGTCATGGACGACAAGCTGTGGTGGTTGTCACCTGCCAATCGAGGCCAACTGGAAAACACCACTGAACCATTACGAAGGCGGCATCACCCGAAACTACGCGACCTATAACCCACAGGTCGCTCGCGATCAGATATTCATGCTCGGTCGCCGGGGGGACATTAACGGTGGCCGCATAGCGCCGCTTAGGTCGACTTCCGCACTGGTGCTTTCGTCCACCAACGCCAACCGAGAGAAAATTTACATCCAACAACCACCTATTTCAGCCAGTGGTTATAGCTCTCAGGCAATCAATCCCCATTTTGCACATACCGTGAGAAAAAAAGAGACACGAGTCTGCTCAGATTGTCACCTCTCTGAGTCCGGCGATAACAACGCAATCATGGCCCAAACTCTTGGCTACGGTACCGACTTTATTGACTTCGTTGGCTATCACGCCTGGGTCGGCACCACCGACGCCGTCGAGGCCGTGCAGGTGACAGAATGGACCGAACCTCAAACGATCATCGGCAGCTACTTACACAGCGTGGTTTACCCTGACTTCTTCAAAGCTCATACCGAGGCAGAGAAACAGCTTGAAACCGGACATAAGCACAACAGCGGAGAAGTCGGTTGCCTCCAGCTTCGAGGGGAATACTTGTTTGCAGCAGCCGGAGAGAAAGGCATGGTCGTTTACGACGTTGCCGGCATTGGCAACAAAGGCATCAGCCAAAAAATCATTACGGCACCCTTCTCCGCGCTTGGCCATGACACAACGATAAAGTCTGAGAACGCCACCTGCTTGTCACTCAGCACGACCCAACCCATTGCGCCTTACCGAAACGAAGGCGAGCTGATGCGTGTGACCAATCAGGAAAAACCTTTCCACCCGATTTATAACTACGCGGTGATCACAGATTCCGTTGAAGGCATCATTCTGACGGATATCAACACGCTGTCAGACGGAGAACCAAGAAACAACTTCCTGACCCGTTCACTGACCTGGAACAAAGGGAACATTCTTGCAGGAGCACGCGATATCGAAATCGGTGGACATTACGCCTACATCATCGCAGATGCCGGGTTGGTCATTATCGATCTGGATAATCCACTCGAACCCAAGCATGTCACCACAGTTGCGCTCAACGACGGACGCGATGTATTTCAACAGTTTCGGTATTTATTTGCCACAGATGCCGATGGTCTTAAGGCTATTGATATCTCCGACCCGACTCAGCCTGAGTTGGTGGATAACAACACAATAGAACTGCGCGACGCGCGACGCGTGTTCGTGGCCAGAACGTACGCTTATGTAGCCGCCGGTAGTGACGGACTCGTCATCGTTGATGTGACACAACCCGAATCAATGAAAGTCCACCAGAAGTTCAATGATGGCATCGTCGATGCTCAGGATGTCGTCGTCGCCACAACCAACGCCAGCTTGTACGCCTACGTCGCTGACGGCATGGATGGTTTGAAAATCGTGCAGCTGACGTCTCCCGTATCTCAGCCACGCTACTATGGTTTCAGCCCGGAGCCAGTACCGGAGCTCATTGCCAGCTATCCCATGAAAGGACGCGCGCTCAGTTTGTCGCGAGGACTGGAGAGAGATCGAGCAGTGGACGAATCCGGTGGGCAAGTTGCCGTGTTTAGCCGCCTGGGTTCAGGACCACTCTCTGAAGAAGATATGCGCGGGCTGTATCTTGATGAAGATGGCAAACCTTGGTTTGTCATTGATGAACCGGAAGAACAAGATGAAGATTAGACGCTTACTTTTATTGCTGAGTATGGGATTTTTCGCCGCGACATCTGGCGCCAGTCCGGAACTACCTCAGTATGCCGATGAAATGCATCTTGGTGTCGCGAGCTGTGCATCTTCTACCTGTCACGGCTCCATTAAGCCGCGCCAATCAACCAAAGTTCTGCAAAACGAATATGTCGTCTGGTCGAGGCTTGATGCACACCAAGGTGCTTACCAGACACTGCTGTCAGAAGAGTCCATGTGGATCGCCAAGAATCTTGGATTACCCAATGCGCATGAAGCCGATGTTTGCCTGGACTGTCATGCAGATAACGTGGCTGCGGATAAACGTGACAGCCGATTCCAGATCAGCGACGGTATTGGATGTGAGGCCTGTCATGGCGGCGCTGAGCACTATCTGATGAGCCATACGGACCCAAGTCAATCACACGAGGACAACATTGCAGACGGACTCTATCCAACTGATCAGGTTGAGACACGAGCTTCACTGTGTTTTTCCTGCCACGTCGGTCATGAAGACAAGATCGCTTCTCACGAGATAATGGGAGCCGGTCACCCCAGGCTCGGATTCGAGCTCGACACCTTTACCATACTCCAGCCTGCGCACTTCGTTGTCGACGGAGACTACGAAAAAGCCAAATGGCACGCTGACAGTGTGACTGTCTGGGCCCTCGGTCAGATTGAAGCAGGGCGACAATCACTACGCCTGATCGAAACTCACTTGGACACTGGAAATTTGTTCCCGGAGCTCAGTCTGTTTGATTGTCATTCCTGCCACCACCCGATGTCTGACCTCAAGTGGCAGTCGCAGGAGCGCGTTGGCCTCCCTCCTGGCGCAGTGAGACTAAACGACGCAGGGTTAGTCATGCTGATACCCCTGAGCAAGGTTTTAACAGGTTCTTCGGATGAATTTGAGAATGCCGCCCGGGAACTGCAACTGACCACTTACCAAAACAGGAATAAATCGCAGAGCATTGCTAAACTTCGTCACCTTATGGACAAGCTTAACCGCCGGGTGCTCGAAGACAGACCTGATGACAGACAACTCCTGAGCAACATCCTTGCAATGGCAAAAGATGGAGACTTCAGCGATTACGTCGCAGCGGAACAGGCAGTCATGGCGATCGACCTACTGTTCAGCTACGGAGATCAAAGACAAAAGAACTCCGATTGGCTGGATCAAATGTATGAAGCTGTCGCTGACGAGGATGTCTTCGACCCGTTCGTTTTTCAAAGTGTTTTTTAGGTAGATATCATCAAGTGCGAGAGATTCACGGAAAAGTAGAAGAGCAATTCGAGCCTGTCAGGCGACTTTTTGCGAGCAAAATGTCGATGATGGCAGAGGACGAGGCGCAGCTTTGCGTTTATGTTGGCGAAAAAAAGGTGGTGGACCTTTGGGCCGCCGACAGTCAAAACAATGACTTTAACGCTGACACCCTGGTCAACATCTTCAGCAGCGGCAAGAGCCTAGAATCCATTGCCATAGCTTTACTCGCTGAAAAGGGGCTACTGAACTATCACACAAAGATCGTTGAATACTGGCCAGAATTTGCCTCCGGCGGCAAAGAAGACATCACCATCGCCGACCTGATGCGTCATGAAGCAGGCCTGCCGTCGTTCAACGTCAGTATCCCGCCGGAGTTTCTTCATCGGGATAACCTCAAGCAAAACAAGATCGGAGAGATCATTGCCGAGCACCCTGCCGCCTTTCAACAGGATGAAAAGTATCGACGTGAGTACCACGCACTCACCAGAGGATGGATCGCCAATGAGATTGTCAGACGGGTTCATCCTGACGGCAAAACCATCGGGGAAATACTTGAAGAGGAAGTCTTTGTCCCTTTGGATGTCGATGTCCGCATCGGGCTGTCTGAGCAGGAACTTGATCGAGTGTCTCCCGTCAAACTTCTATCCTTAAAACAGCACTTCCGTCACACCTTCAGACCCGACTTTCTTGGCAGGAAAGTGAAGCACAATACGTTGGGCTTAATGCGGAACCTGATGCCAATGGTGTCTAGAGCTCGAAGAAACGGCGGCGGCAACCAAACACCGCCGTTTACTGGTATGGAGACGATGGCCGATCTCGGCAACTTGTTTAACAATCCAATCGTGAGACAAGGTGAAACACCTTCAGCCAATGCACATGCGTCGGCACGTGGATTAGCTCGTCTGGGTGCGATGCTGGCGGCACAGGGCAGCTTGGGTGACCAGCAGATCATGGGTCAGCAGGCATGGAATGATATGCATGCACATCCAGTCAGTCGGTTCATGATGCTAACAACCCATTTCTCACAAGGTGGCGTCAATCGGTTTCAGCTACCCGCTACCTCCTCTCACATAGATCGTTCCGGCAACAAAGGCAGAGAAGGCTTTTGGGGATGGATGGGACTGGGCGGTTCCATATTCCAATGGCACCCGGAACATAAAATCGGCTTCGGCTTCGTTCCTACACGCTTACACGCCTTGGATTTTATGAATGAGCGAGGGAAGGCTTTTCAGGCGGAAGTCATGAAGTGTGTCGCACAGATTTAGTCTATGCATCATTACGACGTTATCATCGTCGGCGCCGGTATCGTTGGCTGCTCAACGGCCTTCGCACTATCAAAACACGGACTAAGCACGCTCAATATCGATGCCCTGCCTTCTGCCGGTTACGGATCAACCAGCGCTTCTTCAGCGATTATTCGCCCGATGTACACCCACGAGGTTTCTGCCTGTATTTCTCATGAGTGTCGGTTCATCTGGCAGAAGTGGTCTGACTACCTTGGATTAGCAAGTGAAGAACCGCTCGCGCAGTATCACGAGTGCGGCGGCATCATGCTGCTTCGTGACGGTGAACTTGCTGAGAGACAGTCGATGATGGATGCGATGGCATCCGCTGGCGTGACATTCAACGTCATCGGCGACAAAGACATTGAGCAACGTTTTCCAGACATCGTGCTCAAAGGTTACGGACCACCGCGCGCTTTTGATGATCCGGAATTCGGCATGCCCTCCAGCGGAAAGATTACCCATGCCATTGTCGTGGACGAAGCGGGATACGTGAACGACCCGCAACTGGCAGCTCGCAATTTGTTCCTGGCGGCCCAGAATAACGGCGCGGTGTTTCAATTCAGATCAGCAGTTCAACAGATACGACAGGAAGCCGATGCCTTTGTCATCGAAACAGATCAAGGCGACTTCCGGGGTGGAAAAGTCATTAATGCAGCGGGTCCACATTCCACCAAGATTAATAAGATAGCCGGCGTTGAACTGGATATCGAGCTTCGAGCCATGCGACACGAGGTGGCCTATATGTCAAACCGAGTCGCGCACTTTGAGCAGGGCCCCTGCCTCATCGTCGATGTGGATGCTGGCGTTTACCAAAGACCGGATGGCAACGACATGTTAATCGGCACCACGGACCCGGATTGCGACGGTAAAGAGGTAATCGACCCCGATGAGGTCAACATGAATCTGACCAGCCATTGGACCAGGCAAGCGATGAGAGCAGCCCAACGGTTCCCCCATTACCAGATTCCGAATCAGGCAAGGGGCACCGTCGGCGTCTACGACGTCTCCACTGACTGGATTCCCATTTATGACAGAACCGAACTTCCAAACTTCTATGTCGCGATCGGCACCAGCGGCAATCAATTTAAAAATGGCCCATTGGTCGGGGAAGTCATGGCCGAGATTGTGCTGAAAGGCGATCATGATGATGCGCCAGCACAACTCTCGCTGAGACACATCAGCAAAACCATTGATCTGGGTTTCTACTCTCGCCATCGGGAGGTTCAGCAGACCCGGGGCGTGATGGCGTGACGACAACATAGGAGTAAAATACTCCCATGCGGGTTCACCAACACATCCACAAGCATTGATCGATGGAAAGACTGTCACTTCTCATCGAGCTCCGCGATCATCCTGGTGCTTTACACGAGCTACTGGGCTACTTTCTGGCCCACAGTATCGATCTGACGCACATTGAATCTCGCCCGACCCAGGGTGGCGATATGAGTTTTTACGTCGACTTTATTGGCAGACCTGAAGACCAGAACGTCACCGCGCTGCTACATGAACTCAAAGAAAGCGTCAGTAGTCTGACCATACTGGATGAGAGAACGGTTCCTTGGTTCCCACGGCATGTCTGGGAGCTGGATCAGATCGCCAACAGAACTCTCGACGCAGGCGCGGGTCTTGAGTCAGACCATCCTGGCTTCTCTGATCAGGCTTACCGCGAGCAGCGAGCTCGCATTGATCAGCTCGCCCGCAACTACCGCCATGGCCAACCTATTCCCAGGGTTGAATATTCCACAGAAGAAGCGGAAACCTGGCGAACGGTGTACGAAGCACTCCGTGCAGAACACCAGGAGTTCGCCTGTGATGAGTACCAGCAAATCATGGCAGAGTTGGAACATCAGGGCCTGTATCGTGCAGATGAAGTTCCGCAGGCACAGGACATGACCAATTTTTTGTATCCGAGAACCGGATTTCGATTAAGACCCGTTGCAGGGCTGCTCAACTCCCGAGACTTTCTGAATGGCCTGGCCTTCCGAGTGTTCTTCTCGACACAATATCTTCGGCATCATTCGAGACCGACCTACACACCTGAACCAGACGTCTGCCACGAATTGATTGGTCACGCACCTATGTTTGCTGACCCTGCGTTCGCAGACTTTTCCCAGGAAATCGGTCTGGCCAGTCTTGGTGCATCCGATGCCGAGATCGAGAGACTAGCCCGCTGCTATTGGCACACCGTGGAGTTTGGTGTAATCCGAACTAACGACGGCATCAAAGCCTATGGCGCCGGACTTTTGTCGAGCTCTGGAGAACTAGAGTATGCCTGCGCAGACTACCGCCCCGCTGGTGGCACTAAGGATAGACCGGAGATAAGAGACTGGGTGCCCGACGCCGCCGCGGAACAGGGCTTTCCAATCACTGAATACCAGCCGATTTACTTCGCAGCAAAGTCACTCAATCACGCGCGCCTGACGATGCGTGAGCACTGCCGTAACTTGCCTCGCATGTTCTATGCAAGATATGTAGAAGCTTCCCAGTCAATCTGGGTAGATAGAGCCGTTCGAACAGACCCGATCCAGTGATCGAAAAATCCTGACAACCAGGCGCGCCAATCGCACAAGTCACCGTCGATTCCGGGGAACCTGACGCTTTGATCTCACCAAACCAGATTCGCGTGACCACTCCCATCGAACGCGATTCTGGATGGTCATGCCTGATGCATCAGCGTGTTCATACGAATGGGATCGTGACCAAGGGTGAAAGAGTGCTCATCAGGAATCCCGAAATTGGGCTGCTGATGCTCCAGGTACCTAAAGGCGCAACGGAAACCCAATTGAGACACCAGCCAGAGATTTTTCACGCATCCCTGTGGCTGCCCATGAAGCTGGCGGTCTTGTTGTCGGGATTCGCATTTTGGCTGAGCCGAAAAGACTAGATGACTCTTCCCGGATTCAACAGATTGGCAGGGTCCAACACTTGCTTGATCGAGCGCATCAATGCCAATTCATCTTCTGAACGATTCTGGCTCAGCCAGGCTTTTTTGTTTAAGCCAATCCCATGTTCCGCAGAAACCGACCCTCCAAAAGGAATCAGTGCGCTGTAAACGATCTCATCTGCGGCCGAATGATGTGCCTCATCCACATAGGGCCCTGCAAAAATATGCAGATTACCGTCAGCGATATGACCAAACAGCACAGGATGACAATCAGGCAACTCAGCGTTAAATCTCGCCTCAAGCACCTCTGCATACTCGTCCATCGTACCGAGCGGCAAACTGACGTCATAAAGATAGGCGGGCAGCAGTGCATCAAATTCTTCTCGGACCATCCAGATTTCCCGGCGCTCTCTTTCCGATGACGCCAGAACCGCATCCAGTATCTGACCGTCATCCAGGATCTCGGATAACAGGCGCTCGAATCTCAGTTTGTCAGACGATTCATCGAACCCCTCTGCTTCGATGATGATATAAAAGGGATAGTCTCGCGAAAGCGGCGCACGATGTTTTCCCTCGCCCGTGACACCCACATAATAGTTGTTCCACATGACTTCAAAGGCACTGAGCGTGCCGGAAAGTTGCGCGCGAAAGCGGTGGAGCAGTGCCGATACAGCATCAAAGGAATCCACAGCTACCATCGCACACTGGCAACTGGTCGGAAGGGGAAACAGACGAACCATCACCTTGGTGATCACACCGAGAGTCCCTTCACTGCCAATAAACATCTGCTTCAGGTCGTAGCCGGTATTGTTCTTCAACATGGGATACATGGAAGACAATACGGTGCCGTCCATCAATACCACTTCCAGCCCGAGAACCAGGTTTCGCACCATGCCATACCGAAGCACGTTGATACCTCCAGCATTGGTGGCAACGTTACCCCCGATCATGCAACTACCTCTCGCACCCAGATCCAAAGGGAACAGCAGGTTCTGGTCAGCCAGGGTTTCCTGGAGGTTCTGCAGAATGACGCCTGCTTCGACAGTGGCCACCATTTCGTTCCGATCAACGTCAATGATTTGATTCATGCGTTCCAGAGAGACCACAACATCTTCGGAGGACGGATCAGCGCCTTCACAGACGCCCGTACCACCCGACTGAATGACAACGGACTGTCCTCGTTCATGGCAAAGCGACAGAAGCTGACTGACTTCTTCAGTGCACCCAGGTTTAACAATCGCTATCGTCTGTATCGGCGCCGGGTTCCAGTAGGAAGTCGCTTGATTGCTGATCGGGTCTCCATAAAGCACATTGGATACACCAACGAGTTCAGAGAGCGAGGCGATCAGAGATTCGTTTGTCATGAGGCATCACCTCTCGTGAATTCGCCATTCGCTGCTCTTTGCATCGCATTTCTATGCTCCTCCTCACTGAGCGAGAAGCGCATCATCATAAAGAGTGCGAGCACATGAAGCAGACAGGGCGCGATTGAGGCAATCAGCATGATGCCAAAAATCGTTTCTTCACTTTGAGTAACGTTAGGTACAAAGCCTGTCATTGAAAGGGTCACGCCAATCACCCAGATGGCGATTCCGCCCGCACCTTTTTGCACAAAATTCCACGCCGCGAAGTAGGAACCCTCTTTGCGCTCTCCGGTTTCGCCTTCGTCCCAATCGACCACATCCGCTTTGAGGGATGGACCCACTACAGCACCGCAGCCATTCAGCAATCCGAAGCCGACGGACACCGCAACCATGGTGGCGAATCCGCCGCCAGCGAGGAAAAACATCACACCGAATAACGCTGCTTTCAAGGATAGAGAAACCAGCCAAACGCTTTTCTTACCGAAACGTTTCGAAAGAAAAACCCAGGCAGGAATTGAGACAAGCGTCGCGCCAATGGCTCCGAAGAGATAAAGACCAGTACTACCTGGTGTTTCCAGAACATAGTCAGATAAGTAAGGCACCAGCGCGACCAGTGCCGAAAAACCCAGTTGTTCCAGAAAGAAGACAACGATGAGAATTCTCGCGTGTGGATTAACCAGAACATCCCTGAAGGAACGCCAGGGACTTTCTCCACCCCTACCCTGGAAATCAGCGCGCTCGCGAATATTGAGTGCCGCAATAATGATCAGTGCCGCGGCAAAAATTCCCATACCAATGGAAAGCAGACGTGCAAACTCACGCGGATTTTCCGCGTTTTCCAGAAAGACGAGGACACCTGCCGCAGCGAACATGCCGAAACTCTCAGTTGCCTGCATGATGCCGAACACCCTGGTGCGATCATGGTAGCCACGCGAGAGTTCCGCACCCATCGCAATGTGTGGGACTCGAAACGCGGTGTAGGCGGTATAGAAGAGGATGATCGAACATCCAACCCAGGCGGTCAGATAGCCACCTTCCAGAGACTCAGGCGGGCTCCATAACATCACAATCGAGCAACCCAGCGGCAGCGCCGAGCCGAGGAACCAGGGTCTTCTACGCCCGAGACGTGTATTGGTTCTATCAGACAACCAACCAGCTGCGGGATCGGTCACCGCATCCCAGATGCGCGCAACCAGCAGCAGCGTGCCGATGGTCGCCGGTGCGATCAAAAGCACATCCGTTGAGAACTTCAGCAGATAAAAACCCACCAACATACTCGCCATAAACACGCCGAGCACAGGCGAGCTATAGATCAGGATGTTTGATGTGGGTATTCGTTCACCATAAGATTCCATGGCGGCATATTGAAGGAGATGTCAGTGGACTTCCACTACGACCCAATCCCCCTACCTCATCGACAGAACCTCAGCGACGAAAAGTCTTTGGAAGAAGCGAAAGCCTATTTCGACTTTATCCAACAGCGACATACGATCCGGGACTTCACCGATCAGCCGGTTTCGAGAGAAGTGATCGAAACCTGCCTTCGTGCAGCGGGAACGGCACCCAGTGGGGCTAACCATCAACCATGGCACTTCGCCTGCGTCAGCGACCCTGACACTAAGAAAAAAATAAGAGAGGCCGCCGAAGCTGAGGAAAGAGAATTTTACGGCGGCAAAGCCGGTGACGAGTGGCTCGACGATCTGAGCAAGCTGGGCACAGATGCGAACAAACCGTTTCTCGAAACAGCACCGTGGTTGATTGCCATTTTCGTCGAACGATACGGTATGGATGAAGAAGGCAACAAAACCAAGAACTACTACACGTCAGAATCCGTAGGCATCGCAACGGGATTTCTGATCAATGCATTGCACCGGGCGGGCCTTGCGACCCTGACGCACACGCCGAACCCAATGAAGTTCTTGAATGAGATTCTAGGACGCCCAAGTTCCGAACGACCTTATATTCTTTTGGTTGCTGGGCATGCAGCAGAAGATGCACAGATTCCACGGGCTGCCACCATCAAGAAACCTCTCGAGAAGATTGCTTCCTTTATCTGAGCCAGTCAGACGTATTCGTTCTCAATTCGAGTGAGCCAATAGTCTGCATCAAAGCTGCTGTCGCCCAGCAGGTAACGCCAGAAGCGGATCCGATTCAGGTACTCCAGTCGCCCTGTGTCCATTTCAAACCAGGGTTCGGGGCGAGTCAGGATCTCGTGGATGGGTTGTTTCGGATTTACACCAGTCCAGAAGATCGGGTCCTGCTTGTTGTGGTCATCGGGCAAGTCACTGTCATCCCATAGCCGGGCTTGTCGCTCCGTCGGGCACAATCTGATCTTGAACATGAACCGAGGATCATCACTTTCGTTTGCGCCACCACCGTGCCAGATCCCCATGTGCATGAAGAGCAAAGTTCCTGCCGGGCAAACAATGTGCTGCTGACCCGCAATATTCTGGTAACGACTGATACTGGCTTCGCTGACAACCCGCAGGTGAGTACCGGGTACAAAGCGAGTCCCGCCCATTTGCGGCGTCACCTCATGCGGAAAATACATGATCTGAACATCGAATGCTGAACGGGGATCGATGGTGGAATCCTGATGTGTATGTTGAGCACGAGGTGCATTACCGTTGTAGAAGCGAGGTGGAAACGTCACGTGAAGAAAGTGATGGTCAAAGGTCGGCTGACTCCCGACCAGGGACTGTATCGCACCAGCTACTTCAGGCAGGTTGATCAAACGGTGAATGGCTGACCCTTCCTGATAGGTTTCAGATAGCGGCGTGCCAGCAGCTACCACCGGCACGTTTCCTTCAGCAAACAAATGACCGTAAAACGATTCCGGTGTGCCGTCTTCAGGCACACTGCCAACCTCTTCCAGAAACTGGCGATTAATGTCTTCCGGGACAACTGCCTCCATCTTGAGAAAACCCCTGGCGGCAAACGATGCCATCTGCTCGGAATTTAAGAGCGTCACGACTGAGTCTCCACCAGTTTTTCAAAGAAGAACTCGTACTTAAGATAGTCCGTTCGGAACTCCGCCCCCGGTGTGTGAGACACCAGCGGGCTAGCCTGGATCAACCGCCAACCATCCTTCAGCGCATGCAGCCCTGTCTTGTAAGGGGGGTCATCCTGGTCGCCGGACATGTGCCGCGCCTGACCAGTACCGTCGTAATGTGCCCAGGCAACCACTCTTGTGTCCAGGGCGGACGATTCCAGATATAGCACGAGCACCTGTTGCCTCACGACGAACTCACTACGCAGAAAAGGCGTCTGACAATGCTGCCGCCATGTCATCAACAGCATTCTTTGCAGCGGAGACGACACCGGTCTGCAGAATGAAGTTGTGCATCAGACCCTCGTAACATTTGTAGCTGACCTGAACGCCCGCTGCTTCCAGCAGATCACCGTAAGCCTTGCCTTCATCGCGCAGCGGATCATATTGCGCTGTGACGATATGCGCCCGAGCAACGCCTTCAAAGCTGGCGGCTTTGGCCGGGTTCAGGCGCGGATCATTGTCGTCTGTCTCAAGACCACCGAGATATCCTTCGAAGAAGTAGTCGAGAACCTTTTTGTCGAGGGTGATGCCTTCCTGCAATTCTCGTCTTGATTCGGTTTCGACAGAACCATCTGTCGCCGGATAAATCAGAAGTTGCATCGCAAATGGATTGGCACCCTTCTCCGCGAAGTGGTTGCATACAATCGCTGACAAGTTACCTCCGGCACTGTCACCGCCAACCGCCATCTTCGACCCATCCATGCCATAGTCAGCGGCGTTCTGAGTGATATGCGTCGCAGCAGCAATGGCGTCTTCAACAGCAGCTGGGAATTTATGTTCTGGTGCCAGTCGGTAGTCGAGCGCAATCACCCGGCAATGAGCGCCGTTGGCGAGCTGTCGGCAAACACTGTCGTGGGTATCCAGGTTGCCGATCATAAAGCCGCCACCATGAATAAAGATGAGTCCTGGCAGCGTCGCATCACCCGCACCCTCAGGCACGTAAAGTCTTGCACCAATGGCTCCTGCCGCACCCGGTACTTCAAGATCGGTGATGTCATCGCAAGGAATATCAGCAAGCGCCTGAGCCTGACTGACCATGACATAGCCGGCGCGAAACATTTCGATCGGCAGTTCAGTGACATCCGGCGGATTCGGATTGGCTTCCGCCGCAGCGTCAACAACAGCCTGCAATTCAGGGTCGAGAGTGATTTCCAATGTGTTCTCCAAAATGCAAAACGAAACATCCTACCAGAAGAACATGGCGAAGCTCGTGCTTAGCGAACTTCCGGCTCTACAATCGGCAGTCCGTCATCGGTAAAGAAAGGATGTGGTTTTGCACGACCGGTCACTCGCCACCAGATCATCTGACTCACGATGCGGACTATCACCATGGCGAGCCCATACTTTCGATCTTTAGGCAGCGGTTTCGTCGCTTCTACGGTGTTTACGTGTGCTCGAATACCACCAATGTGCGCATCACGCTGCTCAGGTTGCGAGTCCACAACATGCAACAAGCCAATAAAAGGCATGCCAGGACCCGGAGAATTCGCAAAAGGCGTGTCGCAGCATCCCGCATAAAATCGGTATAAACCTTCAGATGTATGTCGGAGACATCGAATCTCTTCAACACCCTCGGTGATCTTCAACTGACCTGGCGGTAACTGGTAGATATCAGTGCCGCCATACTCGTCCACCACCTGGCCCCCTTTCCCGAGCTTGATCGGGAACTGCTGACAGCTCTCGCAGTAACAAATCAGGCGATTACCAATACTTGGCGATACATCGTGAGCAACACCTCTCACCTTCCCGCAATGACAACTGAGCTTCAGTTCGGCCATCCTTCACCTTTCACGCTTACCGTGGATTCACCATAATAACCGGATGACCGATAACAAAAAGACCAATAACGAACGAATGCACCCCGTCGGCGAAGACCGGGCCTGGAGCGAAAGCTACTACTTTAACTTTGTCGATCCCGACAAAAAGATCGGCATGTTCACGCGCATGGGTTTTCGACCCAACAATGGCTGGGCTGATGCACTGCATGTGATTTACCTCGGCGGCAAACGCGTGGCGTTTACTTACGGTCGGCGGGATATCGGCAAAGATCTTTCCGTTTACGACGGCGACCTCTGTGCCGGAGACCTCACACTAACCTGCGAAGATCCCCATCAGAAATGGCGTATCCACTACGACGGTCCAGCTCAGGACATTGAGAATGCTGAGATTCTGCTGACACGCAGCAAAGAACGACCCGACGGCTGGTTCAACCCAGAAACGCTGAAGATGGATCTCGCCTTCGACTGCATCACCGAACCTCACTATGCTGCCAGTGGTGAACGTGGGCACTTTGAACAGTCTGGAAAAGTCTCTGGTTCAATTCAGATTGGCGATGAGACTTTCGACGTCGATGGCTTTGGAGTCAGAGACAAATCCTGGGGTCCGAGGGATTGGGGCGCCGGTACATCATCCGATGGTTCTTCCAGCGGCGAATCCAACGATGCAACAGAAGGCCCCACCCCATTTGTAAACTGGTTCTCTATGAACTTCGGTGATCACGCTGCACTGGGAGGATCCTGTTTTCGCCACAAAGATGGCGTCATGCGTGGCGAGGGTTGGATTCAACGTGACGGCAAATCTGGCGCTCTGAAAAACGTCGTTATTACGACTGATTACGAAACCGATTCCATCATTCACAAAAACGTCGTGCTGACCGGCGACATTGAAGGTGGTGAGAAAGTAAGGATCACTGGTGTTGTCACCTGCGTGTGCCCAACTAAGATACCCATGCCGGGCGGCGCTACGTTCGTTAACGAAGGACTTGCAGAGTTTACCTGGGGAGACCGAACGGGCTACGGTATTGCCGAGCACTGGCATGCGGTAAAACTGTAATCGTTACTTTCTTAACGCCTTCGAGATAACGGCAGGCTCTGCGATCATCTGACCTTTGGTGTAGGGATCATCCGAGGCGGACTTTGCAGGCAACTTATTGATCGCCCGCACTACATCCATCCCCTGAACAACACGCCCGAAGGCAGCAAACCCCTGCTTGTCTGGGTTACGAGATTCCCCATAGTCCAGTCCCGGCTGATCGCCGATGCAGATAAAGAACTCTGAGCTGGCGCTGCCAACTGTAAACCGAGACATGGAGATCACACCATCGGTGTGCAGGATGCCGGTTTCCTTTGTGGACTCATGCTTGATCGGCGGGAAGAGACTATCGGCTGCGTCACCAATACCGCCCTGTATGACTTCGATCTTGGGGTTACCGTTATCGTTCGCATAAGTGACAGTGCGATAAAAGGTCGCGCCCTCGTAATGGCCACCATCTACGTAATTCAAAAAGTTCTTAACAGTAACCGGCGCCTTCGTTGGATAGAGCTCCAGGGTGAAACTGCCCTCAGATGTCACCATTTCTACGTGAACTGTTTCACCTGCAATAGCCGAAAAGTTCAGCGAGAGTAAAACCGACAGCAAAAGGGCTCTTAACATCACTTGGGTAATCCCGTGTGCTGGGTCCTGAAAGATTTCCGCTTGGAAAGATGCGGTTTCGAAAACTGGGTTCTTGGCACCAGGTGAACTTTGCCGTTACCAATTAGATCATTACGACCCATCTTGCGGAGCGCTTCGCGGAGCATCGGCCAGTTGTCCGGATCGTGATAACGCAGGAAGGCTTTGTGCAGGCGACGCTGCCTCGCCTTGCGAACAATATTCACCCGCTCTGAGTCGCGCCCTACCCGTTTCAAAGGATTCTTTTCTGAGTGATACATGGCAGTCGCCGTTGCCATGGGTGACGGATAAAAATTCTGCACCTGGTCAGCCCGAAAACCGTTATCTTTGAGCCACTTGGCAAGGTTCAACATGTCCTCATCTGTGGTGCCCGGATGGCCGGCGATAAAATAGGGAATCAGGTACTGCTTCTTACCCGCTTCCCGGGAGTATTTGTCGAACATCGCCTTGAAGCGATCATAGGTTCCGATGCCGGGCTTCATCATCTTGGTCAACGGGCCTTTTTCAGTATGCTCAGGGGCAATCTTCAGGTAACCCCCAACATGTTCTGTCACCAGTTCTTTCACATACTCCGGTGTCTCAACGGCGAGATCGTAGCGAAGCCCTGAAGCGATTAGAATCTTTTTGACGCCTTCAACATCGCGCGCTTTCCGATAGAGCTGCACCAACGGCGTCTGATCCGTATCGAGGTTCTTGCAGATATTCGGGTAAACACAGGAAGGTCGCTTGCAGCTCTCTTCAATCTTCTTGTCTTTACAGTTCAACCGCCACATGTTCGCGGTCGGACCACCCAGGTCAGAAATCACACCAGTAAACGCAGGCGATTTGTCTCGAATTTCCTCGATCTCGTTCAGGATAGAGTCTTCTGAGCGGCTTTGAATGATTCGGCCTTCATGTTCCGTGATCGAACAGAAAGTACAGCCACCAAAACAGCCGCGCATAATGTTCACGGAATGGCGAATCATTTCGTATGCCGGGAGATGCGCATCCCCATAAGAGGGATGTGGTACCCGCTGATAGGGTCTTTCAAAAACCCAATCCAGCTCAGGCGTTTCCAAGGGTATTGGCGGAGGATTCAGCCAGATAATCTTGTCGCCATGTTCCTGAGCAAGTGCCTTCGCATTGCCTGGGTTGGTTTCACGATGCAGGATTCGAGAGGCATGAGCGTATAACGCTTTGTCATTCCGAACCGCCTCAAAGCTAGGAAGGCGAACAAACTCAGGACCATCATCCAGTAGCTTGACGTCCTGGGTTTCACGTTCTTCAGGTAGCTGACTTTCATCCACACAGCGCCAGCCCGCCAATGGGGCGTCCGTCACAAAGGCTGTACCGCGAATGTCCTGAAGCGCTTCAATGGAATCACCGTCTGCAAGTCGGTGCGTCACTTCGACGATAGCTCTTTCTGCATTGCCATACAGCAACAGGTCCGCCCGGCTATCCAACAGAATCGAGCGCCTGACCTTTTCACTCCAGTAATCAAAGTGAGCGATCCGGCGCAGGCTGGCTTCGATACTGCCAATCACAATAGGCACATCACCAAACGCTTGCTTCACCAGCTGTGAATAGACGATGACAGACCGGTCGGGTCTCTTGCCGCCCTCGTTGCCGGGCGTATAGGCATCGTCGTGCCGAATCTTCCTATCCGCGGTGTAGCGATTGATCATCGAATCCATGTTTCCGGCAGCGACACCGAAATACAGATTTGGCTTGCCCAGACGTTCGATGTCCTGGGTATCACGCCAATCCGGCTGCGCGATAATACCCACCCGAAAGCCTTGCGCCTCCAGGACACGACCTATCACCGCCATCCCAAAGCTGGGGTGATCTACATAGGCATCGCCGGTCACGATAATGACATCGCAGGAGTCCCAGCCTAGCGCATCCATCTCATCCCGGGTGGTTGGCAGGAAAGGCGCGATACCAAAACACTCGGCCCAATAGGGCCGATAGTCTGTGAGAGATTTGTTTGGACTAAGTTTCATGGCGCGCATGTTAACAGAGACGCGCACGTGATATCCTTTCGGCCTTTCGCGCCCCGCGACAGAAGTCGACCCCTTGGGGCATAAGTAGCTGAAAAATAAGGGTATTTTAGATGTTGAAAAACAAGAAGCTTGCGGCGTGGCTCGAAGACATGAAAGAGCTTTGCAAGCCGGATGAGGTCGTGATCTGTGATGGCTCCAAAGAAGAGTACGACCGCATGTGGAATCTGCTGGTTGACGCAGGAGTCGCCAAGAAACTCAACAACGAAAAACGCCCTAACAGCTACCTCGTTCGATCAGACCCTGCCGACGTCGCCCGAGTCGAAAGTCGAACTTATATCTGTTCCGATACAGAAGAAGAAGCCGGTCCAACCAACAACTGGATCGAACCAGACGAGATGCGCACGACTCTTCACGGCCTGTTTGACGGCTGCATGAAAGGCCGAACCATGTACGTGATCCCCTTTTCCATGGGACCCGTCGGTTCACCCATTGCCCACATTGGCGTCGAAATCTCAGACTCACCTTACGTTGTTACAAATATGCATATCATGACCAGAGTTGGCCAGGCTGTACTGGACGAACTCGGTGAAGACGGCGATTTCGTACCCTGTGTTCATTCAGTGGGTATGCCACTCGATGAAGAAACCGTCGACGTACCCTGGCCGTGTAATCCGCAGAATTTATACATCGCCCACTTCCCGAAGACTCGCGAGATCTGGTCTTTCGGTTCCGGCTATGGCGGTAACGCACTGCTCGGTAAAAAGTGTTTTGCACTCAGGATTGCATCTGCCATGGCCCACGACGAAGGCTGGCTGGCGGAACACATGTTGATCCTGAAACTAACGAACCCGGAAGGTGAATCCAAATACATCGCCGGTGCTTTCCCAAGCGCCTGCGGCAAGACCAATCTTGCCATGCTGATTCCAACCATTCCCGGCTGGACAGTCGAAACCGTTGGTGACGACATTTGTTGGATGAAGTTTGGCGACGATGGCCAGCTTTATGCGATTAACCCTGAAGCGGGCTTCTTCGGCGTCGCGCCAGGCACCGGCATGGATTCGAATGCCAATGCGATGAATACCCTGACCGGCAACTGCATTTTCACCAACGTCGCGGAAACCGATGACGGTGATGTCTGGTGGGAAGGCATGACCGATGAACCGCCTTCACACCTGATTGATTGGACCGGACGCGAGTGGAATCCAAATATGGATCGACCCGCAGCCCATCCCAACGCACGCTTTACGGTTTCTGCTGCTCAGTGCCCGGCGATTGCAGAAGAATGGGAAGAACTGAAAGGCGTACCCATCAGCGCAATCCTTTTCGGAGGCAGACGCGCCAGTGTCGTACCCCTGGTAAACGAGGCTCAGAGCTGGCAGCAAGGTACTTTCTTTGGCTCCATCATTGCTTCTGAAAAGACCGCCGCTGCGGCAGGTGCCATTGGCGAACTTCGACGCGACCCTATGGCAATGCTGCCCTTCTGCGGCTACAACATGGCGGAGTACTGGAATCACTGGATCAACATCGGTCAGAAAGCAGGCGTTAAGCTGCCACGCATCTACTATGTCAACTGGTTCCGTAAAGATGACGAAGGTCGTTTCATGTGGCCTGGCTTCGGCGAGAATTCGCGAATCCTCAAATGGGTTTTCGAACGCTGCGCCGGAACCGCAGACGCGATAGAAACGCCGATCGGTAACCTTCCCGGTATCGACGGGCTGGATTTCAGCGGCCTCGACATTTCTGATGACGAGATTGCTACCCTGCTGCGAGTGGAGATTGATGGCTGGTTGTCCGAACTTCCGCTGATCGAGGACTACTACAATACGTTCCAGGGCAAAGTGCCCGAAGAACTATTCAACGAACTTGCTGCACTCAAGCAGCGCCTGGAAGAGGCAAAACAAGAGGCCGCCTGAATGAATGTTTTCGACCGTTATAGCCTGGAAGGTCACGTTGCGGTTGTTACTGGTGCGGGACGAGGGATCGGGCAAGGCATAGCGGTCGACTTCGCCAAGGCTGGCGCCAAAGTGGTGGTCGCCGCAAGACGCACTACCGAGATCGAAGAAGTCGCCCAGAAAATTATCAACAATGGCGGCGAAGCCATTGCCGTCACCACCGATGTGACCGACGACGATGCCATGGCCGCACTGGCCAAAGCTGCCATCGACAAATTCGGCAAACTCACTGACTGGGTCAATAATGCCGGCGGATCTACCTATCGCGCATCCGTTCTGGATATGCCCCGGGAAGAATGGGACAAAACCATTGCCCTGAACCTCACTTCCATTTATGTCGGCTGCGTCACTGCCGCCCGCAATATGGAAAAAGGTTCCATCATTAACATCACCTCTGGGGCAGGGTCCGGCCCCGTGCCTGGCAGTGCTCACTATGGTGCTGCTAAAGCTGGCACCAACTCACTGACCTGGACCTTTGCGGCCGAATTCGCACCGAACATTCGTGTCAACGCCGTTGCCCCTGGAGCCATTCCTACTGAGGTGATGCTCACCGCGCTTGGGAAAGATGAGTCTCAACTCGATGAGATCCTTGAGGAATGGAATATTCCGCTGGGTCGGCTCGGAACACCCGAGGACATTTCTTCAGCGTGCATCTACCTCGCTTCAGATGCGGCATCCTGGGTCAGTGGGGAAATAATTCGCGTGGGTGGTGGTGCTAAGCCAAGGTAAGAGACAAGACGAGCCAATAAGCGCTTACTCTCCAACATCCAGGTACTGCTGCATCGCTGCCAGCACGACTTCAGGTCCGGATCGATTCTGATAGTTCTCAGACTGATCCATCCAAAGTACTACGCCATCCGCACTCACCAAGAGCGTTGTCGGGACCGGCAAAGCTTCAGCCTGATCCTCACCCACTGGCCCTGAATGCGCTCCTTGATTACGCAAACCAAAGGCATCGGTTACGCCAAGATCACGGTCCGACAACATCGTCGCTTGCAATCGATGCGCGCCTCGACGCTGACGAATGACTTCCGGGTAATCTGTGCTGACGGTGAGCACCTGAATGCCACGCGCTTCGAACTCACCCTGAAGTTCGTCGTTCCATCGCCGTAACTCGGCGACACAGTAAGGTCACCAGTGTGCGCGGAAAAATTTGATGAGTACCGGCGTGCCTGCCAGTGCATCAGAGGTGAAACGCTCACCCTGGTCATCCAGGGCTGCAAAGTAAGGAATGGTGTCGCCGACCTTAATAGCATCTTCGGCAACCACCTGCTTACTGATGGAAACGGTAAACAGCATAAAGGCTGCCGGAATAATACCGATGACGGCGGCGACGCCACCAAACCACCGGGTACCCACAATGAACGATGCAACCGCCATAACAATGGCAATGACAAAGACTGCAATAAACACACCGCGGTTCTCAGGAATGCCGACTGAATTGTTGGTATAGAACCAGAACAGGAAAGTGGCGATTGCCACGACAGGGGCTAACAGTCCCAGCGTAGTGCCAACGGTTTTGCGCGTCTCTTTCATACCCATAGATTAACCGAAATTAATGTACTTCATCAAATATTCCTACCGCACAAAAAAAGGCCGGTACCCAGGGGTATCGGCCTTTCCGTTGCTCTGGATAAGACTGCTTTAGACGCCAGATTCCTTAGTCGTCTGAACAATCGCCGCGGCCACCTTGTAGGGATCTGCATTGGAAGCAGGACGACGATCTTCCAGTCGGCCTTTCCAGCCGTCCTCAACCGTGCCGATCGGAATACGAATAGAAGCACCACGGTCAGAAACACCGTAGCTGAACTCATCGATAGATTGTGTTTCGTGCTTACCCGTCAGACGTTGATCGTTGTCGGCGCCGTAAACATGGATATGTCGGGCAACGTTTTTGCCAAACTCTTCACAGATCTTGGTGAACACATCCTCTTGACCAGACTCGCGCATCGGGGAGTTAGAGAAGTTCGCATGCATACCGGAGCCATTCCAGTCTGTGTCGCCGAGAGGCTTCGGATGCCAGTTGATCGCAAAGCCGTATTTTTCAGCAGTACGCTCAAGCAGGTAACGCGCCAGCCAGGTTTCATCACCTGCCTTTGCGGCACCTTTTGCGAATACCTGAAATTCCCACTGACCCGCAGCAACCTCACCATTGATGCCTTCAACGTTCAGACCTGCTTCCAGACAAAGATCCAGATGCTCTTCAATAATTTCACGACCGTACGCATTCATTGCACCGACAGAGCAGTAGTAAGGGCCCTGTGGACGTGGGTAACCGGCACGTGGGAAGCCAGGGGGCAGATCGTGGTCGGGATCCCACAAGAAGTACTCCTGTTCGAAACCGAACCAGAAGTCATCATCATCGTCATCAATGGTGGCACGACCATTGGACTCGTGCGGTGAGCCGTCTGGATTCAGAACTTCAGTCATGACGAGATAACCGTTGTTGCGGTCCGGATCAGGGATAATCGCAACGGGCTTCAGCAAACAGTCTGAACTGCTTCCATCAGCCTGTTCGGTTGAGCTGCCATCAAATGACCACATCGGGCAGTCTTCCAACTTTCCACTAAAATCCGACCGGATCATTGTTTTGCTTCGCAGACTTTGCGTCGGCTTGTAACCGTCCAGCCAGATGTACTCCAACTTACTCTTCATGGTTTTTCTCGCTCCTAAAAACTCAGATATCTTTAAATAAAGGTTGATCAACCGCCCCTAGCCAGGGGCTTCGAGGCAATAATGGTGCAATAAGTGTTCCTACTTTAACGAAACCTAACGCAATCTCACAGGATAAGTGGCGACGAAGCGGAAGCTCGTTATTTTCAGGCATTTCAGAGCAATGCCATCGACCATAGTAGCAGTTTGCTATGGAAATCGAATTGGCTGCGATCAAAAAAAATGCACCGATGTAGGGCTGAGCCCAAAAACAAGGCACAGATATGCGCTATATTGGTGCGCTTGAATCAGTCGATTTCCTGGAGCAGTCTGACGATATCCAGACCGTCTTCCGGTCGATCTTCTTTCGATTTGGCGAGGCAGGACATGATGAGATTATCCAAGAGCACTGGTACCTTGAAAGTCACTCGAGAAGACGGAGGCGCAGGTGGCTCGGTCAGCACCTTTTCCTGCATCTCTCGAACGGTCTCCGCCTCCGCTGGTGTCTTTCCTGTCACTACTTCATAAAGCACAACGCCGAGACTGAAAATATCACTGCGCCCATCAATATCCATCGCCTTCTCCAGTTGTTCCGGCGACATATAAGTCACGGTGCCTTCCAGACCGCCGAGCCCGGTAACACTGGTATCCAAAGCGCTGTTGGACACGAGTCTGGTGCGGCTCTCATGGACCGGAGGGTCATCTTCTCTCGCCCAAACCTTGGCTAACCCCCAATCCATCAGCAGAACTTCACCATAAGGTCCGACAAGAATGTTTTCCGGCTTGATATCCCTGTGCAAGACACCGTGGGTATGGGCATAAGCCAACGCCTGGGCGACTTGAATGATAATGTTGAGCATCTGGCCCAGATCGTATCGTTCCCGATAGTTCAAGACTTCCCGCAGCGTATAGCCATGAACCAGCTTCATCGTGAAATAAAGATCACCCCGAAGGTCGCGCCCCAGATCGTAGGTTGGAATCGTTGAAGGATGCTGCAACAACGCGCTGATACGCGCCTCCCGCAAAAAGCGCAGTTGTTCAATGTCATTGTCCCGAAATTCCGACCTGAGTTGCTTGTAGCAGACCACCCTGCCAAGAAAGCGATCACGACAGGACTGAATGATCGCTTTGCCACCACGTGCGATGGTTTTGAAGTGAATATAGCGAGTGCTTGGATTGAGCTTCTCCGGCAAGGGATTGTCTGTATCTTCAAGATACAGTACATCACCATCGTCCGGCTTTTGCTCTTCGTAACGGGTCATATCTGGAAGACCAGTTCATCTGACAAGAACTTGTATTGTCTTAAATCAACCCTCGAATGTCACCGGCGCCATTTTTCGGCGACCGACCGTAAAGCGCGCTGGTAATCACCAACCACGCGCAAGACCAAGTGATCCGCTCCGGCTGTGACGAACTCGTTCATCCAGTTGACCACCGTTGCCGCACTTCCACCAACACAAGCTTGGATACCACGCAGAACCGATGCAGGCATGCCGTAGTAATGTTCAAGATATTCATCGATCTGCTGTTCCGCTCTTTCAGGATTGTCATCAACACAGATGGTCAAATAAACCGCTGTGTTAACCGGCTTATCAGCCGCAGCAGCTTTAAACAGTTTCTGCTGTCGCTCAATGGTTTTGGCATCAGGTCCAATCGGAAACCAGCCATCGAAGTGCTTGCCGGCTCGTTCTACCCCGGCATCGACCATGCTCGCATACCAGATTTTCGGCCCACCCTCCTGGAACGGTTTCGGTGCAAGCTGCACGTCGCTCAACCGCCAGCGGCCGTTCCAGTTCACCGCTTCATCTCGCCAGAGCGCGCGGCAGAGATTGACGCTTTCAACCAGCCGACCAACCCGTTTCTCAAAAGGCACACCGGCCGCTTCAAACTCTGCCCTGATAGATGGTGCGTCTGCACCAATTCCAACACCAACAATTAACCTGCCCTCTGATAATTGATCAATGGTCGCCAGCTGCTGGGCAAGCAGCACAGGATTACGAAGTGATTGCAGCAGTATCGCCGTGCCCAGTTCCATGCCGGGTGTAGCAACCGCCAGGGCAGCAAGTAGCGTCAATGGATCATGACGGGGCCTGGCAAAAAGTGAGTCACCAACCCACAAAGAATCAAAACCCTGATCCCTCGCGAATTGTGCTCGCCGGATCAGCTCATCGGTGCCATGCGCCTCCTGCATGATCTGTTCACGCGTCGGTACGAGATAACCCAGCTTGGTCATCACGCAAACTCCCTCTTCATTCTCGCTGTCGCTTCTTCAAGTGGTTTCAAACTCAAGGCGAGGCAGATGGCAGCGATCAGGTAGTTCACGGCAGCCAACGTGGAGAGCGACAAGTGAATCGCGTCTTCTCTTCCAAAGACATAGTCGTTCATCAGACCAATGATGAGAGGCGCAAACAGGTAAGACAGGAAACTCACGCAGATCAGGTACACCGCAATCATCTGACCCCGCAATCGGTTGGGCGAAATCGCCTGCAGAGCGGCATTAGACAAACCCGGCGGCATCGCCATGAAAAAGGTAATCGGAATAATCAAACCAACGGCCAACCAGGCGTTGTCGAGCAAAGGCATCACGACCGCCAGCGGACCAAGCCCAATGGTTCCCCACATGCACAATCGCATGGGTGCATCTGCTCTGCCCCGCGCGAGCATTTTACCGGCATACCAACCAGCCCAGACGCTGCCAAGAATGCCGACAATCAGTGCTATCAGACCATAGGTGATACCGATTTCCGTGCGTGTCCAACCGTGTGTTCGAACAAAGAATTCGACCACCCACGTTAGGAAAGCAAAACCCTGGATGGAGAGACACAAGTACGCAATAAAGTGATAAGACAAGTACTTCTTACGCTGCATGCAGAATTCCCACAGCTCAGCGTAAGAGTAGCCTTCCGTTTTTTCAGCACTGGCGCCTGTGCGCTCAGGTTCACGGATCGTGAACATGACTAATGCGAGCAGGATCCCCGGCAAACCGACGACCACCAACACAGTTTGCCAGGAATACATTTCTCCAAAGACCGGTAAAACCATCTGGGGCTGGGCCTCAAGATAGTCAATCAACGGCCCTCCGACGAGGCTCGCCAAACCTGAACCAATAAAAGGCGCGGTGGCGACGATACCGTAAGCTAGAGGTAATCGATGCTCTTCATAGTAATCAGCGAGCATCGAGGTGGTTGCCGGCCCAAGTGATGCTTCTCCCACGCCGACCCCCATGCGGGCAACAAACAGCTGCCAGAAGTTATTTGCCATACCGGCGAGAGCCGTCATCAGGCTCCAGCTAAAAATACCCGCGGCAATCACGTTGCGCCGGTTGTAACGGTCCGCGATTCGCGCAAGCGGTAACGTTGTCAGGGAATAAACCGTTGAGAACGCGAGGCCAATGATCAAGGAGATTTCTGTGTCAGAAAGCCCACCAAGGTCACGCTTGATCGGCCCGATCATGACATTAAGAATTTGCCGATCAATAAATGACAGGGTTGACGCAACGGTGAGCAGGAAGACCACATACCAGAGGGTCCAGTCCGAGTATTTTTTCATTGATCAGACCTTAACGATTGCCTTGCCGAAGTTCTTACCGGCAAACAGATCGCTAAACGCGACACCGCAGTTTTCAACACCGTCGTAACTGGCTTCGAAATTCTTGAGCTTGCCTTCGTTCAGCCAGCCAACCAGAACATCTCGAGCAGCTTCGTAGTCTTCAACCCAGTAGTGCGTCATGAATCCTTCAAGACGAGCGCAATTAGCCACCAGCCGAAACAAGTTCTTCGGACCAGTACCGTCTTCATCGGCGTAATCTGCGACCGCGCCGCAGAAAGGAATACGTGCCTGGTAGTTGATGTGATTAAGTACGGGTTCAAGAAGGTCACCACCGACGTTATCAAAGTAGACATCGATACCATCAGGACAGACGCTCGCCAGGGCTTCATCGACGTTGTCTTCTCGGTAGTTAATGGTGGCGTCATAACCCACTTCGTCTTCAAGCCAGCGACATTTGTCTGCGCTACCGGCAAAACCAACCACTTTGCCTGCACCCATGGCTTTCGCAATCTGACCGGCAGCATTGCCCACAGCGCCACCAGCAGCAGAAATGACCACGGTTTCACCTGGTTGAAGATGGGCAACCCGGGTCAGTCCAAAGTAAGCAGAGAGACCGGTGTCGCCGAGTAGGCCAAGAAACAGATTCGCAGGCTGATCAAATTTATCTTCGATCGGTACCATCAGGTCAGCGGCGGTCGCAATTGAATAGGCTTCCCAGGCAAGCCGCCCGACCAGTACCTGACCTTCTTGCATGTCATCGCGGTTGGACTTCAACACTTTTCCTGCGACAAGACCCATAACAGGCGCACCGATTTCCATTGCCGGCAGGACCTCATCACCGGCGCCTTCGTCCATCCAATTTCTGAAGCCAGCATCGAGGGAAACAAACAGATTCTGCATCAGAGCTTCACCTTCCCCTGGCTCCGGTACCTCGGTTTGCACAACTTCAAAGTCTTCCGGAAGCGGCCGTCCCTTGGGTCTTCTAGCCAGTACTACCTGGGTATTACTCACGATATTATTCCCCCCATTATTCGTCCTGAGTATAGCTGAATACAATCAACTCTGACGGTTTTCCATGCTATCCTTGGCGCCCTGATTGTGAGCCCCTGAGATTCGATTATGTCAGAAGAAGTCGCACGCGTTGCCACTTGCCCGGTCCATGAGATCAACCCCATGCATCCTGAGGTGCTGAAGTCACCGTGGATGATGAATCGTCGATTGCGAAAAGAAGCGCCAGTGTTCCAGGATCCAAATTCCGGCATCTTCTTCATCTCTCGTTACGAAGATGTCGTAAAGATGGCGATGGATCATGAGACTTTCTCTTCAAGGATGCTCACGCCAAGCAGAGCGCTCACGGCAACCGCAGACAAAGAAATACAGGAAGTCGTTGAAAGCGGATATCCCAACGTGCCAACCATGTTGACCGAGGATCCTCCCGCACAGCGTCGCTATAGAAAATTCGTTGACGGCGCCTTTTCTCCAAAGGCTTTGAAAGCGCTGGAACCGTACATTGAATCTTTGTCTAACGAATTGATCGATAACTTTATCGACGACGGCAAGTGCGAATTCCTGTCCGACTTCGGTGTTCCATTACCCCTTCGCGTTATCGTTAGCCAGTTGGGTGCTCCAGAAGAAGATCTGCCACTGTTCAGAAAGTGGACTGACGCCTTTATTGGCAACCTGAGCCAACAGCTGGACAGAGATGGCCTGCTTCAGGCAGCCAAAGACATGGTGGAATTCCAGCACTACTTTGTTGAGCGAATGGAAGAACGTCGCGCGGAACCTCAGGACGACATCCTGTCCAAGGTCGTAAACGCGAGCTTTGATGGCGAAAAACCACTGGATAACGCTGAGTGTCTTTCCATGCTGTCACAAATTCTGGTGGCCGGAAACGAAACCACCAGTGCGACGCTGACCGAGGGAATCTGGTTGTTGATCCAGAATCCCGACCAGTATGAGCTGATCAAAAACGACCCCTCCGAAGACATGATTTCTCGTTTCGTCGAGGAATCACTCCGTTATTCAAGCCCATCATCCAACATGTTCCGCAGAACCACGAAAGACGTTGAGATGCACGGCATCACCATTCCCGAAAACTCCGTACTGTTCGCTCGATTCGCATCCGCGAATCAGGATTCAGAGCGTTTCCCGGAGCCTGAAAAGTTTAACCTGATGCGCGACAACCTCCGCGAGCAGGTAGCCTTCGGAAAAGGTGTGCATCACTGCCTGGGCGCTGCGCTGAGTCGCAGAGAAATGAACGTTGGTTTTAAAGTGATCTTCGAGCGGATGGAAAACTTCCGTCTCCAGGAAGGTGCCAGCGAACCGCAATTTTCAGCCAATGCCCTACTGCATGGTTTGACCGGACTCGATCTGGCATTCGATAAGGTCGGCTAACGAATCTTTCGTCCCGAAAAATAGAAGCGATTCCCGACGACGTTCACTTCATCGCCAACCAGCCAGCAGATGTTTCGCTTGGTTTCGATGTGATGATTTTGCTTCGCTAGTGTGAAGTTGTTACAAGCGTCATTGTGGTCACACATCTGGATGCAGGCGTTGAGCGCCTCATAATCTGATCCGGATTGAATCTTATAAGTCGCAATTGGCTCTCCCTGCGCATCAAGACCATCAGACATCTCAAACCTGTCAAAGCTCAAACCGGAACGGGATGACGTTACGTTAAGTTGTTTACCCGCCAACTGGTAAGCCGCCAGAAATTTCGGAAACCGAAGCCGACAAAGAAAGTCGACCCGCATCTAACCCGGATTGCAATAACAACCGGGGGTTGCCAACCCCACCACAAGCCAAAACCACCTTGTCGGCGCGGATCGACCGCCCAGTGGCTAACGTCACGCCTTTGACAGCACTGCCATCGTGATCTATTCGCGAAACGGTAGCTCTCAACATCACATCGAGCTTCGATGATTCACGGGCAAACTGCAGGTACTTCTCACCAAACTTTACGGGCTTGCTGAGATCAACAGGTCGATAGTTAATGAAGGAGTCACTGTTGATAGGTGCAACATCATCGACAACGCTGTTCGCTGGTAACTCCAGGATGGAAATCGCGCGCTCATAAAAAGGCAGAAGTGTTTCGCGACTGAATGGCCACTCCCCATTGTCAAAGGACATGGGTTCCAACACACCACACAAACCGGCGCAGACGAGACTGGTACCGCCAAAGGCACGAATGGCATGAATAGCGTAGTGAGACGCCGGAAGGTCACCCGAAGCAGTGACCTCAGAAAGCTCGTTCAGCTCAGCGTCGTAGGTTAGATCGCCACTTTCCAGCAGCAGTATGGATTGCACCCCATGTTTGCCAACGAGTTCACTGGCAACAGACATACCCGCTGGACCGGAGCCGATGATAATCACCGGATAGTGATCATTCGACTCCGTGACAAACATGGGTGGCTAACCCAGCAGGGAAACCTGAGCGATTAGTCTTCCAATCTCTCGATGATGGTGCCGGTGCCTAGACCACCACCACAACACATCGCAATAAGCGCGTACTTGCCGCCGGTTCGTTCCAACTCATGCAGAGCGGTTGTGATCAAACGGGCACCCGTGCTGCCAGTGGGGTGACCAAGTGCAATGGCACCACCGTTAACGTTAACCTTCGCAGGATCTGCACCAACATCTTTCTGCCATCCCAACACAACGGAAGCGAAAGCTTCGTTCACTTCAAAGAGGTCGATGTCATCCATGGTCAGACCAGCACGATCCAGCACTTTGCGTGTTGCAGGAATCGGGCCTTTCAACATAGAGACCGGGTCAACGCCAACCAGAGTCGTCGCGACAATCTTTGCGCGAGGCTTCACACCCAGACGCTCACACGCGTCACCGGATGCCATGATCACGCAGGCTGCGCCATCAGAAACCTGAGAGCTGGAACCTGCTGTGTGAATTTCCTGCCCGGGAACAGGTTCCAGGCCGGATAGAGATTCGAGGGTTGTTTCACGAAGACCTTCGTCTTTCGTGATCATGCGTGTTTCGCCGGTTGGCTCAAACTTTTCATTCAGGATCGGCGATTCAATAGGAACAATTTCCCGCTCGAAACGATTTTCTTCCCAGGCCTTGATCGCCTTCTGCTGACTTTCCAGACCGAACTGGTCGGTGTCCTGGCGAGTAATCTGGTATTCCTCAGCGATCATCGCCGCGCCCATGAACTGACTGGTGGGCTGGTACAGCTCGCCATAGTTTTCACCCATTGGGTTACCGTCTTTCATAGCGGATCCCAGAGGCACGCGAGACATCATCTCGACACCGCAGCTCATCACAACATCTTCAATGCCGGAACCAACCATGGTGGCACCCATCGTGGTGGCCTGTTGGCTGGAACCACACTGAGCATCCACCGTGGTTGCTGGTACTTCCAGTGGCAATCCCTGGGACAACCAGGCGATACGGGCGATGTTGAAAGTCTGCTCACCAACCTGTGACACACAACCACCAACCACCTGGTCGATGTTTTCAGGCGCAATTCCAGAGCGTTCCAGAGCAGCTTTCTGCACTTTACCCAGAAGATCCGCGGGCTTAAGACCCGCCAGACCCTTTCCACGCTTACCAATCGGGCTTCGGCAAGCTTCTACAATGTAGACATCAGACATGAGTTTTCCTCAAACAAGAGTGTGAAATAACCGCGCAAGCATAGGGCCCAGAACCATAGTCCGCAACCGGCATAGATGGTAGTTATGCATCATCAAGAGTCACCGAGCTCAAAACTTCCCGCGCATACCCAACATCAATTGGTTTTGAGTCATCCACCTTTAACATTCAGGTTTTGAAAGCAATTCGCATTCACAATGATGCACAAACCCAAGGACCGCCGCGGCTGCTAGATCGCCAGCATTGATCTCGCGACCAATTTAGCCGAAGGTTCGAACTGACGCCGTCTAGAAAGTTTGCGATTACAGATCATTGGAGACCTGCCTCGCAAATGGTTGGAGGCCGCCTTTATTTCGCGAGCCAGGTAACTCAGTGTGATCAGAATCGCCCGTGATACAAAAGACTCACCCTTCGTCCCAAAATAATCCCGTTCATGTAAGACCTCTGACTGGTGCAACAACCTCGAAGACGGAACAATTCCGAATACCGGAATCATCTTTGCAAACTAGCGTGCGCCAACAGTAGACAGCTATGCCTCAGACGGGCGTCAACAGAAAATGTCCGTGGCTGGCGGCGATCGGCTTATTGATCTCCTCCTGCCAGATTTCGGCGCGGACATTCGCGACTCTTCTCCCCTGGCGGGTGACAAAAGCCCGCCCATAAGTTTCTACCGGACGTCCGGAACGCAGATAGTCGATGGAGATATCGACCGTCTTTGGCAGTCTCTCGCATTGCGTGTTGTACATCAGCTGAATCACCGAGGTGAGTTCCAAGAAAGTACCAATCGCACCACCATGTAGTGCCGGTAACACGGGGTTACCGATCAGCATCTCTTTGAAGGGAAGCACCATGGTGATTTCATTTCCTTTGCGATCTACTCTGATCCCCATGAACTTTGCGTAGGGGATGTGATCAACCAGGGCCTGCATGTCTTCTGCGCGACCTTCTTCACGCAACTGTTTCAATATCTCCATGTCACGCCCTCGGTTCGTTTGGTGTGCCTTTCATAAAGGCTGCAATCGAGGTCGCTACCGGATCATCCGGCGAGTCGTGGTACGCCGTCGCCCTGACAAAGGCAATGGTCTTGGTCTCTTTAAAACACTCGGCAGTAATCAACAGATCAATGTGTGGCGTCGCCGGTTTCATGTAGTCAATGCGCAGATCCAGAGTGGCCATGCTCTTGCCCTCTTCCCAATCTTCGCTCAGTCGAATCGCCCAGCCAGAGGCGTTGTCGAGCGCCGCCGTGATCACGCCCCCATGAATCACTCCAGTGTCGGGATCACCCACAAGATGTTCCGCGTAAGGCACTTTCACCGTCAGGCGCGAACCGTCAACGCTGTCCACGCTCATACCAATGGCTTCGCCAAAGGCCGGAACCATTGAGATTGGATCATTCAGGGACATCAAAACTCCTCAATAACTTCATCAAACCTTTCAACATTGTCTCGTAACCACCTGAATTGAGTCGATTAAAAGGGACAGGTAAGCTATCCTGTCGACCTGAACCAGAGCCAATACTGGGTCCATGAACCACGTGGGGACGCTAACATTATCGAGTCCGCGAAGGATTATCAGCCTTTTCGCGCTGATTCTCTTTTGTTCCTTTGCCAGGGCAGATTACAACGTCATCCAGGCCGATGGCGCACTTAACATAACACCCATCGAATCGGAGCAGGCGCTTCGTGAAGTGCAGGATCTGCTCGACAACAATTTCATCGACTACCGAGTCGAGGACTCGAGCTACCGACGGTCACTTGGTTTCATCGTTGTCACCGGAACCTACCCGAGTAAACCAGCTGCAGCTGGTGACCTTCGAAGCCTCGCTGATGCGGGCGTCAAAGATTACCTGTTCGTCGCACGAGGCGACTATGAGAACCGAATCAGTGCAGGCGTGTTTGGCACTCGAGAATCTGCCCAATCTCGCGCTGACGGTCTGAATCGACGAGGATTTTCTTTCTCGGTCATCGAACGTTTCCGCACACTCGGCACTCGAGCCGTGGTCATTCGGGATGCACTGACGATCGATGAGCTCGAACGTGTACTGACCGGAGAACTGCTGGATCGGTCAGAGCCTTCAGCTCAAACAAAAAGGCCTTCAGCTCAAACAGAAAGGCCTTCAGCTCAAACAGAAAAGCCTTCAGCTCAAACAAAAAGGCCTTCAGCTCAAATAGAAAAGCCTTCAGCTGAAGTGACAGAGCCTGCAGGTCAATCAGCAGAAACAGAAACCGAGGTCATCGACGAACCGAACACAGAACCCGCTAAACCAGCCAAGCCTGCCGTTGTGAGAACACAGCCCACTCAATCCGAGGATGCCAGCTGGCTATGGTTCCTGTTCGCTGGCATCTTCCTGATCATTGCCGGTGCCCTCACCTACTACTACCTGCAACGACGAGCTGGTGAGGAAGCGGAAGTCGCGAAAGCACCAGCCGCCAAACCGCAGGAAGAACCAAAACCGGTCAGTACAGAAGACGCCACACAGATCAGAGAGATCAATGTGGGGGCGGACCCGGAAGCCTTCTACGACTATGCCGAAGCCATACTTGAGGGCAGACATGGCAGCTCACGCAGTCTCGCGATTCTCGGCACAGAAGACACTCGGATCACTGAACTCATTCATGATCTTTTGTTGTTAACTCGGCTCGAAGAGAAGACAGAAGCCCTTAACACCTTTGCGTTTGACGTTCGCTCGTTAATCGACAATCTCATCGACAGGCTTTCACTGGAAAACCCAAAGGGCACAGCGGCACTTAAGTCCAGCCCTTCAGATGGACTCCCCACCATGCTGCTGATGGATGCGACCAAACTGAATCGCATCCTGTCGATCTTCATCCAGAACGCTATCGAGAAAACGCCCTCAGGGGTCATCGACATTCACCAATTCCTGGATAGTGGACAACTGAATACAGAAATCCGCTACCACCCAGACAGTAAAGAAGCCAGGGAAGAACTTAACGCCATAACAAATCCTGCAAAATCCAACGACGCTGTATCGATGGCTGAACGCATCCGATTCGGCGTGGCCAACCGACTCGCCGCAGTCCTCGGTGGCCGCATTGATACCGAAATGGACAAAGGCGAAGCGCTGATACAGGTCCGACTACCGGCGACCGTGGCACCCTCCGCGCGCACAAGCCTGCCGGCAGGTCGAACGATTGATGATCTTGTTGCTGGGGAGGAACTGGCCAAAGCAGAAGCCGCTGATGCCAGATCACAGATAGAACAAGCGCAAGCTGAAATTGATCGCGCCCGATCGGAAGCCGCGGAAAACCTGCAGAATTCAGAAAACGCGATCGCTGAATTGCGCGGCGAACTGGAAAAAGCGCGCGACGCACAATCCAGCGAGCTGACGACGGCACAGCAGCAGAAAGAAGAAGTCCAACAGCAATTGCAGGCACTCAACACTCAACTGACGTCAGTTAACCAGGAACTTGCTTCCACCAAGCGCGAACTGAAAGAGCAAGTCAATGCGCGAGACGCAAAGGAAGCAGAAGCTCAGGCTCGGGTCAGAGAACTGGAGACGACACTCGAACGCGAACAGGCGCGGATTGATCAGGAAGGGAAAACACTTCGCGCAAGAGAAGAATCTGCTCGTGCACAAGTTGAGCAGCTGGAAGAACAATTGACCAGCATGCAATCCGCTATGGATTCCGAGTCCAAGAAGGCATTGCAGGTGCTGCGGGAGCATCTGACCGAAGCAGAACAAGAACTGGCTGGAGAAACAGAAGCGCGAACGAGCGCAGAGGAAAATGCTCGCAGCCAGGTTAAAGATTTACTGCAGCAGCTGAACGGCGCCAGGGAACTTGCAGAGCAGGCAACGAGTGATAGATCTTCGCTGCGAAGCCAGCTCGAAGAGACTACCCAAGCACTGACGTTGGCCCGCACTGAGCTCGAAGACAAAGCGAAAAGCCTGGAAAAGGCGTCGGCCGGCGCGCAGGAAAAAGTTGACGATCTGCAGGTGGAACTTGATGCTGCAACGCAAGCCATAGAGAAAGAAAAGCTGGCTAGAAGTCGGGCTGAGAGTAACGCCAAGGAACAGGTCTCCAGTTTGGAACAAAAACTGGCGGAAGCTGAATCGCAGCGTCAATACGATCTTGAGTCCAACGAGACAAAAATCGCAGAGGCCAACAGCAAAATCGAGCAACTGACCAGCAGACTCAGCGAAACCGAATCACAACTTCAGGAACAGATGGAAGCCGCGCAGGACAGCGTGCTTGACAATGAAGTGGAATCGCTCAGGTCTGAACTGAACGTCGCTCGAGCAAATCTCGAAAACGAACTCAATCGCAGGAACAACGCGGAAGCCTCCGCCGGAAAACAAATCGAGGAACTTCTCGATGAATTGAACCTCGTGAAAAGTGATGCCAAACATCTGTCGAAGGAAAGAGCCAAACTCGAAAACCAGTCACAGGAAACCCTCAACGAGATGGAAACACGGCTTCAAGAGATGGAAGCCAGGCATAAAACGCTGAAAGCACAGGCGGACCGTGCAGAAGCATTCGGCCAACACCAGACTGTCCTGCTAGAGCAGGCGTTGTCTGACGCGGAAGGTGCCAATAAGCTGGGTGAAGCAGCACGCAAGGTAACGCAGCACCTGAAAGCCAAGATCAAAAAACTGGAATCCCAGGTCGGAGAACTCGAAGCACGACCCGAGCCAGAGATGGTGAAAGAGCCCTCAGCTGAAGTTGCAGAAGTGCCTCAAGCTGAAGCAGAGGCGCCTTCCCTCAGGCTGGTTCCTGAGATAGAGCTGGAGCCTTCAGCGGAAATCGAAGAGCCTTCAGCGGAAATCGAAGAGCCTTCAGCGGAAATCGAAGAGCCTTCAGCGGAAATCGAAGAGCCTTCAGCGGAAATCGAAGCGCCTTCAGCGGAAATCGAAGCGCCTTCAGCGGAGATAGATGAGCACGAGGCACCGGTGCTCATGCTTGGGGAAGAGGACGAGGAGGATCAAGAGGCCACGACCAAGTCGGGAATCGCTGACTACGAGATTGATGATGACGCCGACTTCTCTCTGGACGATTTCGGAGATGACACTGAAGTTAAGGAGGAACCTCCTGCAGAAGAACCACTCTCTCTGGTAATCGAAGAACTCGAAGAACAGGTTGAAAACCTCCAACTCGCACCAACCGGGGAACCACCAGCTGAGGAACCAGTTAAAGAAGCGTCCTCCGAAGAACAGTTCTCTTTCACAGAGGCGTCTGAAGAATCGGAAGATGACGAGGAAGAAGACTTCGAATACGAAATCCAGTTCGACGACAAGCCGATTCGCTCCGCTCGTCCGATCAACAATCCTGTCCTGCATTCCATGATCGAGCGATTCGTAAAGCAGCTTTCACACCACATTGACGAGATGGAGAAGGCACTGGCAAGTCGAGACTATCTTCAACTCGTGGTTTCCTGTAACTGGGTTCGAGGTGAAGCCAACACTCTGGGCTTCCAGGTTCTTATTAAACCCATTGATTCCATCGAATTGCAGTTACGTCGTGAAAAGTTCAGTCAAATCATCACGCACCTGTCAGAGCTTCGAAACATGACAGAGCGTATCGAGATCAAACAGAGTGGATCGCCCGACGCACCCATTCAGTATGTCGTGCCAGCTCATGCGAAGAACGCGGTGATTTACGAAAACTTTGTCTCTCAGCTGGGTTCCAAGCTGCTCGAACTTGAAGTCGCTGCCAGCTCTGACAATACGCGGCAGATGACGCAGCTGTGCAAGTGGATCAACAGGTATGGCACCAAGATCAAATTCGTCGAAGTCGTGGAAGCTGCCAACCAGTTGCAGGCGGTCATCGACGGTGGCGATGAAGCTGCGATCGCTGAACAGTTGAAAGTATTCATCGACATCTACGCCAAAATTGAAATTATCATCGAGGAAAACGAAACCTGACTTTAGAGCAGGTGCTCGAATTCCAGCTCATCCTTAATTGGAATGCCACGGTCGTCTTGAAGCGGAATCTCAGGTTTTAATTTTCGTGCTTCATTTACCGCACCATAATGTGTGGCTTTAAGCCTCCACCCCACATGCCGATAAAAGTTGATCGCATTATGATTATTATTTGTTGTGATTAACCAACAGCGACTTAGATTCCCTTGCTGTCGCGCATGATCAACTGTCTGCTCAAGTAAACGCCGACCAACACCGGCAGCCTGCAACCGGGAAACCAGGGTGACAACCTCCAGCTCATGGTTGTGCACGTCAAACTGGATAAGTCCCACCCGCTCGTTACCTGACTCAGCAATGAATCCCGACAGGGTTTCTATCTGATGCATTCTCTCTCTGGAAACAACCTGCGTTGAGCCGAAATACTCTAATGCGATCGAAGCGACATAGTCACCGTCATCTGAAGTTGTCGGCCGAATCGTTAAATTCCGACCACTCATACCAGCCACTGACCTACAGCAACGAGATTGACCCGACCACCGACCTGGATATTGTACCCGGATGAACGCTTCTCGCTTCTGAGGTAAAGTTGTGATGGACGAGCTATTTCGTAACCCTGCCCTACGCAAGTGTCTACGACGTGATCGCCCAGGTACGCATGCTCAGCGAGATAGGCCGCCAGACAACCATTAGCGCTACCTGTGGCTGGATCTTCCGAGACACCAAGTTCCGTCGCAAACATCCTTGCCTGGATTCCTTGACTGTGTGTATAACCACCCTCACAGAACGTGAACACGGTTCGCGAAACATCATTAGGTCCGGCGTAAGATCTTTTAAGCGCCTCATAGCTGCGAAGCGGTATCAGCAGAAACTCGAGACCGGTGGAAACCATCTGACAGGGAAAATTTGCATCCAGATCTGAGACGTCCAATCCAAGGGTCAGGGCGGCACGATCATGAGATACGATTTCTCCAAACTCAGGCTCGTTCTGAGCCATCCATAACACGCCATCCTCTGCAAAACTGACGGAAATAGGACCGATACCCAGGTTGAGCGTCACGGTTTTACTGTTCGATTCAAGCAAATGATTTCTTATCACATAACTGGTTCCCAGAGTTGGGTGCCCCGCGAAAGGCAGTTCCTCGGTTGGTGTAAAAATCCGTACATCAAATCCATCTTCAACAGAACCGCCGGTAATGAAGGTCGTCTCAGCAAAGTTGAATGCCCGCGCTATCTTTTGCATTTCCTCCCCAGAAAGATCTGCAGCGTCCGGCAAAGTCGCTAACTGATTCCCAGAATAGGGTCCTTCTGCAAATACGTCAGTTATAAAATAGTGTCTACTCATCATCTGACCTCGAAAAATGGCTTATCTTGAAGGAAAGGGTTTGTCACCGGATCCAGTGACTGGGATTCCGCCAAGAGTTTCAGGGTACGTCAGGGGCTCAAGCACTCACCCTTTGTTCCACGAATGCTGCTTCAGATCTACGCCGCCAACCAACGTTCCAGTGTCCTGAATCAACGGTTCGATGTGCATGATCTTTGGCATGCAGGCTATGATAGGTCCCATCTAAAATAATGACGAGTATCTTAGATGACCAAAACAGCAGTCATAGCCGGAGTTGGATCACTGGAGGGCACGGGTGCCTATCTCTGCCGGCACGCAGCAAGGGAAGGGCTTCATGTCATTGCGTCAGGGCGAACGGAAAGCTCACTCAACGCTGTTTGCGACGTCGTGAGAGCCGAAGGCGGGCAAGCAACCGCCTGTGTCGCTGATGTCACCCTTGAAAATGACATACAAAGGCTTCTTAAAGCAGCCGAATCCATCGGCCCGCTCGATCTCGCCATTTATAACGCCGGTAACAATTTTCCAGGCACGTTTGTCACGATGAAGGCCGATTACTTCGAATCAGCCTGGCGTGTTTGCACACTGGGTGGCTTCCTGTTTGCCCAGGCCGCCATCCAGGCTATGTTGCCGCGCAATGAAGGCACCCTCATATTTACAGGCGCCAGTGCCTCCATGAGAGGCCGACCGAATTTTGCTGCTTTCACTGCGGCAAAAGCAGGTCTTCGAGCCATGTCACAAAGTCTCGCCCGAGAGTTCCAATCACAGGGCATACATGTGGGACACATTGTGATCGACGGCGGAATACTCGGAGAAAAAGTAAAAACCGCGTACCCAAAGTTTGTTGAAGCTGCCGGAGAAGACGGATTGATCGGGTTGACGGGTATCGCTGAAGCCTACATGTATCTTTATCGTCAGCCGAGGAACGCTTGGACGCACGAATTGGATTTACGAACGCATAAGGAATCTTTCTAGTTGACCATCTGGGTGGATGCAGATGCATGTCCGGGTGTCATTAGGGAGATCATCTGTAAGGCAGCAAATCGGACAAAAACTGAGACCGTATTCATTGCTAACAGCTATATCAGACTGCCACCGTCCCCACATGTGCGATTCGTACAGGTACCGAAGGGCTTCGATATCGCAGACAACGAGATTGCGGCACGGACTGCTAAGGGAGACATGGTCATCACCGGCGACATTCCGCTCGCAGCCGAGGTGATGGAAAAGAAAGCCGAAGCAATCAATACCCGCGGCGAACCCTACTCCGAAGATACCATTCGCCAGCGGCTGAACATGAGAGATTTCATGGACACCATGCGCGCCTCGGGCGTGCAGTCGGGGGGGACACCGCCACTCGGAAACGCTGAGAAGCAGGCTTTCGCCAATGCTTTGGATCGATACCTTGCAAGAAAGGCAAAACAATGAGCGAAGAACAGGCACGCATCAATACCGCGGCACTTTACCGGCTGGTTGCACTGAATGGCTGGGATGATCTGGTTGGCACGCATATTTCTGCCCGAATACCCGGCGATGACCACCGTTTCTTATTAAACCCATACGGCATGTTGTTCGAGGAAATCCGGGCAAGCGAGCTCTTGACCATCGATATCGATGGGAACCAATTGACTGAGAGCGACCACACCTACAATCACGCAGGCTTCACCATTCACAGCGCAGTTCATATGCATCGCCCGGACGCCATGTACGTCATCCATTTGCACACGGATCATGGCGTTGCGGTCAGTTGTCAGAAAGAGGGCCTAAGACCAATCAATCAAACAGCGATCGCCGTCTATTCCGATCTTGCGTATCATGACTACGAAGGGGTAGCGACGAACCTTGCTGAAAGGGAAAGACTGGTCAGGGACCTCGGTGACAAAAACGCGATGATCCTGCGTAATCACGGCACTATGGCATGCGGACCAAACCCTGGTGGTGTCTGGCAAGCGATGTATCGACTCGAAAAAGCCTGCCAATACCAGATTCTCGCTCAATCAGGCGGCAGCGCGATCAACGATCTGTCTCAAGACATCATCGATGCACGAGCGGGAGACACCAGCACCGTAAAATTGGCCGAGCGAGGTGAATTCATCTGGCCTGCCCTACTCCGCAAACTGGATCGGATCGACCCTTCTTATCGAGACTAACCGCTCGTGACTGACGAATTGACAAAACAGCAATTGAAGGCAATGTCGTCAACTCTGGATGCTCTCAAAGCGGCTATTGAGTCTTTGTTGGAATCCACAGAATCGGGCACCGAGCCAGTGAATCTGAAAAACAATCAGGGCCGTCTTTCTCGAATGGATGAACTGCATAACCAAAGCATTCTTCTCGCCAACCGAAATGTTGCAAAAAACCGTCTGCGATCCGTAATGCAGGCTAAGGCAAGATTGGAAGACGGGAGTTTCGGGTTTTGCCTGGATTGCGAGGAACCTATCACTATCGAGAGATTGCATGCCTACCCAGACGCTCCTCGATGCATCGAATGCCAGTCAGATTCCGAGGCTTTACGTTAAATCGGCAACTTTTTTCTGGCACTTTCCAGATGCGATCACTATGCTTTTTTATTTTATGATTTGTCAAAAGGAGTTGGCATGAACGCTAAACACCTGGGATGGATGAAACCCCTCCTTTGCTTCGTCTTGTTTCTTGTTGTCGCCGCTGTCGTTGGCGCAGGCTCTCAACTGTCCGTCCTGCTTGAAGCCGTTAGATCACCCACGCTACCCGCACCAAACCTGACTCCTGTCGCCAGTTGGGACAGCAAACAGAACTGGTCAAAAGCAATGACAGAGGAGTTTCATTTCAAGACGCAAGGGTCGCGTACCCTAAACATCCCCTCCTCCTGGTTCATGGCATTGGAGGAACCAAGTGACGGTGTTTTTTCTTTTCTATTCTCTGGAGGGGCAAAATTCTCCTCAGGCGCCTATCTTTCCCGTTTCGGGTTTGTCCCCCAGGAAGCCAGCGAGGAAAATCCATTGGGTCTGCCAATCGGCTTCGCCACGACACACTACCAGAATGTTATCGGCATCAAGAACGCACAGACGGCCATCGGCTTCACCTGCGCCGCCTGTCATACAGGCCAGCTGATTCATGAAGGAGAACGCTATCTGATACAAGGCGGACCTGCCCATGTTGATCTTGGTCAACTCACCCTCGCGATCGAGGCTGCGCTTGGTCAAACCGCCTTGTCCAGTAAGCTGCCTGTGCTTAACGGTAAGTTTCTTAGGTTTGCTAAAGGCGTACTGGGAACTGAATACACCGACGAAGGCATCGCCAAACTCAATACGGACCTCACCAACGTCATCAACGAGCTCAAGAAAGAACCGAATGGCATCGACGTGGTCGAGGGATACTCAAGACTTGATGCGCTGAATCGTATTGGTAACCAGGTGTTCGCTCTGGATACGGGAAGGTTTGAAAACTACGTCAACATCAGCGCACCCGTGAACTATCCCCACATCTGGACGTCATCCTGGTTCAGTTGGGTCCAGTACGACGGATCTATCATGCAACCGCTGATCCGCAACGCGGGTGAAGCCATGGGCACGGCTGCCCTGACCAACTACAGTGCCCCCATCAACGAAGGCAGGTTTGCTAATGCCGTGCCGATGATGAACCTGCACTGGCTTGAATCCGCCCTGGCAGGTCCAGAGCAGCCTCTCGATACAAAGTCATTCAGTGGACTGCATTCGCCTGCATGGCCTAAAGCCTTCGGAGACATTGACGAGCAACTGGCGGCAGCCGGTGCCGAGCTCTACGACAAACACTGCCAAGCCTGTCATCTCCCCGCCCTCACCAAAGCCGTGGAGCGAGGCAATGATCCAAACAGTGAATTCTGGAGCCACTTTGCTCCGATAGCCTGGTATGACGGTGATACACGGCGAACAACAACAGAATCGCTCCTGAACGTAAAAATTGTTCACCAGGACTACATGGGAACAGATCCCGGACAGAGCAATGTACTCGCATTAAGGACGATCAACACTGCTGCGAGCAACCTTAATAACACCCCCGCGATGGGGATCGACATTGACGTATGCGTTGATCAAGCATCGCTTCTGAATCCCAAGAAGAGTCAGCTTGAACAGGCACGGATAACAGATAACCCTTTCCTGCCCTATCCTTACGCCCTGGGTGCGGTGGTGCAGCTTGGGATTGATCAATGGTTCGACAGGCAGCGCGCCTCCGAAGCGGAGCGATTAGCGATTACAACGGATCGGCCGAACTGTCTACAGGCAGGCGCGGGCTATAAGGCCAGACCCCTAAACGGTGTCTGGGCAACAGCGCCTTTCCTGCACAACGGCTCCGTACCATCATTGCGACACTTACTCGGCAATCCTGATAAACGACCAACGAAGTTCCTTCTTGGCGATCCGACATTCGATACCAAAAATGTTGGTGTCGCCGTCGGAGCCGTGCCGAACACCGATCACAACTACACCACAGACGGCCTATTTATTCTCGACACCAGCATCGCTGGTAACAGCAACGCCGGACATGAATTCAGAGACGAAAAGGTAAAAGGAAGGATTGGTCCGGCACTATCTGACGATGAAGTTTCAGCAATCATTGAGTTTCTGAAGACCCTTTGAGCAGAATACGAATGAGAGAGAAAACCTTTAGGTGGGAAGAACATCCAGCAAAAACGATGGTGATTTTCTCGGTGCTTGGCAGCAGTGCCATTGGTGGTTTTGGTATCCATCGGCTGATTACCGGCGACTATCTATTAGCGGCATTCGACTTCGTAATCGCGTTCATGTTCCTGTCTTTGGGTATCTTTACCTATAGGACAGGTAAAGATGCCCTGGCGCGAGCCTCCAGCGCAGCCGTCGCTGCCATCGGCCCGTTGGTATTTCTGCAGATGTTCGACACCGAAGGCATCTACTGGGTCTACTCATCCACCATCGTGATCTATTACCTTGTCCCAATCCGACAGGCAGTTGTCATCAATACGCTGATGTTAATTGGCGTTGGCGGTGTGTTCTGGGGTGTCGATTACAGCAACTTTCAGCTTTATTCATTCCTCGTAACCATCGGCTTAATCAACGGGTTCTCTTTCGCCTTCGCGCTGACTGAAGAACGCAACAAGGCATTGTTACGCTCGCTCTCCCTGAAAGACGACCTGACGGACGTTGGAAACCGTCGCGCATTCACCGAGAAAATGACTGAGACAATTGGCTTCCACAAGCGATACGGAGTCAGCGCCTGCCTGGTTTGCATCGACATCGACCGATTCAAAGCTATCAATGACACGCTCGGTCATGCGATCGGGGATATCGCCATCAAAAATCTCGCGAACTGCATTACCCGTATGCTGAGGGAGAGTGACCGTGTCTTTCGTATCGGCGGCGACGAATTTGTCATTATCGCTGACGGCACTGATCGCCAGGCGGCCTTTCAGCTCACCGAGAAAATTCGAAAGACTGTCGAGGAAACGGACATCATTCCAGGCCGCGACCTGACCATCTCCTTGGGCGTTACGATGCTTAAAGCAGAGGACACAACAGACAGTTGGCTGGACCGAGCCGACGCAGAGCTATATAAAGCAAAAAATGCCGGTCGAAATCGAGTTCAGATGGAAGAGGCCGCATAGGCGGACATGGCTCTAAAAGTGAGAGTAATCCAAGGGTAGTTTGAGCCTTGAAAGTGCTTCTGCTCGATCAAACACAATGGTGGATTCATCTGACTTAGGAAGCGTTCGCCGAAAACGATCGAGTATACTGGGCGTAGACGGTGATTCTTGTTCCAACAATCGAATCACAACTAGATCGTCAAGAAATCCAACCCTACCAATATTAGTGAGGCGCGTGAGCATGCGGGAGCGCTGAACCTGCTGGTACGCGGAATCAGAATCTTTCAGGTCAGCTGCCGCGACATCACGATAATCAAACAGTATCCAGCGTAGATTACGGATCTTCTCTCGTTGCCCACATTCAATCTCGGACAGAAGTTGTTGTATTGCGTCGACAGCTGCAGCCCCTTCTAAGACACCAGCAAAACGGACAATCAATCCTTGATACTCATCGTCGTGAATAACGTTGGCCATATCGAGCGACTATTCCCCGCGAAAAGAGTGACCTTTTATAACATTCTTTGGCCCGAATCGATAATCATGCGATACAGCCTTGAAAGTCATCTTCATCAATCTCCTCAAGACTATTCAGGAACTCACAGCCGAAGTACTGTCTTTTGTGTGAAAGTCTCGCCTTAACGATCTCCCAGGTGTCCTGCTCCTCTAAATGCAGGAAACAACAGTCTCGAATGAGAAGCACCATGATCTGAGCTTCCCTGCAACCGCCAAATTTGAGCGAGTAATTCGTCAAATTATCCGTAAAGAAGATATTGCTCGATAAATGAGCTCTCAAAAAACTGATTTCTGCTTCATCAAGTAGCGAGACTAACACGGCGTACTCTAGATGCTTTGTAACTCTGTCGGGGGATGAGAGTCGATCACAAAGCAGCCTCATTAGCTTTCTGCAAAAATTGATTTGATTGAGATCTGTACCGTCTCGCGACATCAATACCTTGAGCGTAGCAAGCAAAGCTTCTCTTCGCTCATTTTCAAAGAGCTCATCAGGTTCAGGCGAGATTTTTTCACCCACTCTGACGACATTCTTAATGGACAGTTTTTTCTCTAATAGATCCTCGATGACTAGCTGCAAACGGTGCGGCTGAATTGGTTTTTGAAGCAAAACATCAATCTCCCGATTGTTCAGCTCACTGGAAAAATTACCCATAGCCCCAGTACAGACCACCCTGGATGTTTGGGGTGACGCCAACGCGCTATACTGGAGTAGCTCGCAACCATTCATAAGCGGCATTCGAAGATCTGAAACCAGAACGTCTATTGGGTAGGACAAGATAATCCCCATCGCCTCGATGGGAGATTGGGTAAAGTAAAGGTCAAAGTCTGAGTCTTTAAGCCCGAATCGCAGCTGTCTCAGTACCCTCTGATCATCGTCAACTAAAAGTATGGCTTCCTTAAAAATGGTCACAACCTCCTACTACATGTGCTTTATGTACTTTCTGCTCGACTTGACACCGATAGGTTAGTTAAAACCGTGTAAACCTGTTCAACCGCAATGTAACGAAATGTAATTGTCAGGTTGCATAAGCTTGAAAAACAATGGATTTACTAGGTTAATGCTTCTTCGTTTCACTTTTTCCCGAATTCCCAATGAAACCTAACGTAATGATTCTCGATGATGATCCAAGGATTGGCAGGCTGCTTACGCGCTATCTTGATCGAGCCGGAATGGATTGCGCATACTGCGCCAATCAGGAACAAATGAAGAGTGCGTTACAACACTTGTCACCGGATTGCGCATTAATCGATCTCTCCTTACCTGATGGGCATGGGCTAAGCATTACCGGGGAGCTGAGAAGAAACTACCCAGACCTTGGGATCATCATCTTGACCGCATCGCTAGATGAAGCAGATAAGATCATTGGCCTGGAAGGTGGCGCCGATGATTACGTGGTTAAGCCCTGCAATGAACGCGAGTTACTCGCGAGAATTCGAAGTGTGTTGCGTCGACGCCAGGGCCAGGAAAAGAACAAATCCAGGATCGAAACGATTGGCGACCTAATCGTTGACCTCGGTATGCGAGAGGTCACTAAAAACAACGAAACAATAACCCTCACAAGTCACGAGTTTAATCTGCTGGAACTTCTTGTCTGCGAACGTGGGACGATCAAAACCCGCGATCAGATTATCGATCATCTCTCTGGCAGAACCGCATATCCGAATGATCGGAGTGTTGATGTTCTGATCGGCAAGATTAGGAAAAAAATTGAAGATGAACCCAACAAACCGAGGTATATCAAGACGATAAGATCAGTGGGATATCTCTTTGTGAACAGGTAAGTGTCTCTCAACATGAAAGAACATCATTCGTCTCAAAGCATCAAAGACTTGGTTTACGAGGAAACATTCCTGAAAAACCAAGAATGTCTTGTTCTCGTGGACGGAGATTTCAGAATCTTGGCCGTCAACCTAGAGTGGGAGGAGCTAACAGGCTACACGTCGTCGGATTGCATTGGCCGACCGGCTCAGGACTTTGTCATTCAAGCAGACTTAGCCAGATTGAATGTCGCCAGAGACGAATACTTCAATGGAGAGGCGCTCACGTTAGTCAATATAAGACTCAGACACAAACGACGTGGCTTTCGCAGAGTATCAATTTTTGCCACATCAAGGCCTGCGAACTCGGTTGGTGTTGTACTGGCTCACATCGTGCCCATTGAACGTTCTGAAAGATCAGGCTTCGGGAGATATGACAGGCTATTCGATGATCTTAACGATCCGCTTGCAACTATCGTAGCTTGTGGTGACAAAATTCGCACAAACGCTTCGCGGATGAACTACAGAAAAGTGAGTGAGGACACTGAACATATCAGCAGGTCTGTAACAGCGATTGGCGCTACCTTAAAACATATAAGAAGCATTATGAGGATGTAACGCTGAAATTTCATCTCGCTTCAAATCCAACCTCAACTTCGTCTATTGCGTCCAAAAAAGACTGAACCCCAAAGGGTTTTCGCAGCACTCGAACGTCTGCAGGAACATTGATCCCTTCTCGTTCGATATTGGAACCTGTGATAACGATAAAAGGCAGTTGATGCCCTGACTCCAATAACGTTTGATAAAGCTCGTCACCATTCATTCCCGGAAGATACAAATCCGAAACAATCAGATCTGCACCGCGCTCAAGTACATATGAAAGTCCTTCTTCCGCTGACTCAAGCTCGATCACATTGGGAAAACCCAAATCCTCTATCAGCTGGCAGTATGTTCTTCGAAAATCTTCGTTATCATCAATAAACAAGATCTTCGAGAAATCATCATGAGTTTTCATACCTGTGATTTCTGGAGGATCAGCCGAAAAGATATCATTGACGAAATTCACAAGCTGATACCTTGTATAAGGTTTGCGAAGCAGCGGAAATCTCGTATCTTCATTATCTTCTTTGTCCTCGAAACCAGTTGTTAGTATCACTCTGATTTCCGGATAGCTCTTGCTTACTTCTGTCGCAAGTTCACGACCGTTCTGTCCCCCAGGCATCACAACGTCACTAAAAACACATCCTATCTTTTCTGAATGATTCAAAAGCACCCGCTGCGCTTCATGAGCTGAAGAAGCCGAAATAACAAAAAAACCTGCGCCCATAAGGCAACGCTCAGCGAACTTTCTCACTCTCTCATCGTCCTCCACGACAAGTACCGTGCTTTCTTCCTTTTGTGGCACCGACCGTTTCAGCGCAACCTCAACTGTGCTTGAGGCGATTTCAGGCAACATGAGACTAACTTTTGTGCCCACACCAGGCTCGCTTTCAATCAGAACCGTTCCGTCAGATTGACGACAAAAACCCTCGACCATACTCAGCCCCATGCCCGTGCCCTTGCCAGTGTCCTTCGTCGTAAAGAAAGGCTCGAACACTCGATCAATGGTTTCCGCTTCGATGCCGCAGCCGGAATCTTCTACAGAAATCAATACATACTTACCGGGGCTAATTTGAAGAGATTCCGCCTCTTCACCGAAAAGCGTTTTCCTGCTGACCGCAAGACGGATCAGGCCCTCATTGGCTATCGAATCCCTCGAATTTAGGCAGACATTAATCAGAGCCGACTCCAACTGAGCGTTGTCAACAAGGCAGAACAACTCCTCAGAACAATCCTGCAGTTCAATGGTAATCGCCGGACTGATGGTCCTAGTCAGCAAACGTGCTACTTGTGAAAGCATCTCCCGGGAAGAGACACTTTGTGGTTCTAGCGGCTGCTTTCGAGCATAACTTAGCAGCTGCCTCGTTAACTCGGTACCGTCTCTCGCAGCAGACACGGCGTCTTCTAAGATCTCTATCCCGTCAGGGCTGATGCTTGGATCTTCTAGAACCAGCGCCAAATTTCCACTAATTACCGTCATCAGGTTATTGAAATCATGAGCTACCCCGCCCGTAAGAAGTCCAAGAGACTCGATTCGCTGCGCTTGCTGGATAGCAACCTCTTTTTGGCGCAGACCTGTGATATCTTGGCCGACACACAAAACACCGACAACATCTCCCCCTTTACTTCGTCTGGTGGTCGCACTTACGAGCATTTCAACCTCACTATTGTCTTTAGCAAGAAATCGAATCGGATGAACTGAAGTCTCAACGCCATGCAGTGCGTTACGAATCAGTTCGCTAACGTTTTCCCGTTCAAATTCCAAAATCAAAGAGTCGATAAGATTTTTCCCGACTATTTCCAGTTTTGGGTATCCAGTTATCTGCTCGCACTTCTGATTCCACTCATTCACATGACACTCTGAATCCACGCCAAATATCGGAGCGTTCGCGGTATCCATGAAACGTCGGAGCTCGCTTGCCTCTGTGACTTGATCTCGAACGTCTAAAAATGTGGTCACGACAGGTATGAGAAAAATCTGATAGATGTCCCCGTCGGATTCGCGACGCAGAAAGCAAAACTGAATGTTCATGGAAGCCGATCTGGCACCAAAAACCACAGATACTTCAGGCCCTTGAAAGTGTGGCAATCGACTATCTCGCTGAACCTTAATCCAATCGTTCAATTTGCGGAAACCGGGAATAACGAGTGAGATGTCTCTATCTTGTAAGTCGCCCGAATCAAAACCCGAAATGGCAAGAAAGTGCCGATTAGACTTTAGAATCCGAGTCGCTTGATCGTTGTGCACGATCAGAAGTTGATATTGGGGCAGCGACTCAAACAATAACTCTACGTCCACAATTCTATCCTGTAACCAGACCAGCAATAAGATAACCGAATATAAACTTTCGGCTGTAACTTTTTGTAACCACAAAAAGGGTGAACCCAAAAATTCACACCATCGGTGAAAGAATTAGCAGACATTAAGTACCGTAGTGCTGATATCACTTTGATCCTCTCACTTACAAAACGTCACGAAACATCACTGTTCGAACAAACTCTTTTCTATCGACCATGGCACTCTAGCCAGCGTTCAAAAAAGAGGCAAACAGAGTGAGATTGGTGTTCGTGATATTTTTCTTACTGCTTGCAAAGCACAGTTTTGCGGGAGATCTTATGCTCGAGATGGAATTAGATCGGCTCAGCTCAACGCTTTACAGCGAGGAGTCCAGTGATGCAAAGCTGATAAGATCAACCGATATCGACCCAACTCACTACTTCGATGCCAGAGGTTTGGTTGCAACAGGGCAGTGCCAAAAAGCGGAGAAATTCTTCTATCAGGCCATCGTCGAAATTCAGTCCAGATACGGAGTCCACTCACGCCGACAGATCCCAGTTGTGAAACTGAAGCTTCGATGCGCTGTCGATCAAAAGAGTTTTCTTCAGATTGGCAAATTTCTACGATTTATCGTCTTTCTTGAGCAAAAAGATTCGGGATTTGATAGCGAGGAAGCCATTAGAAGCATCACCTCGCTCGCGCAATGGTACCGCTCGAGGAAAGACTACAGCGGCGCGATATCGTTTTACGAGGAGGCAATCGCTAGAGTGTCGAAGTCCAAAACGCTTACTGATCCCATGGTCCTGGCACGTCTTAACCGAGCGGCTGATGTAACGGCCTTTATGATGTTCGCCCAAGAATAGTTTCCTCTAACAACCACTTAAACGCAGTTGACCGTTCACTAAACACACGAACCAGAGGATCTTTTTCCCAACGGTAAGACGCATACATACGCATCGTGGCGAAACTCAAATTGTCTTTCACGAAATAGGCTGTTTTCCCGCCAGAAGCCGGCGGCGCAACTCGCCCAACATACTCGACAAGCGATTTCACGGCACCACCACTTAAGTCTAGTGAAGCATCTCCCAGGTCCCAGAACATGTGCTCTATATTGTCGACGCTATTCAACGCCTGGATCATCTGGTCTACCGCATATCGAATATCAGACTCCCGAAGCGTCCCAGTGCACACACCGATCGCAATGCCGCCAACTGAGTCTACATCGATTTTGATTTCTGCCATATTTTTGGGCCATAGCGAGGCATTGGAGTCAATGCACCTTAGCAGATATCCATCACCCCATTCCGAAAAAATCGGTAAACACTGCGCTATTCGCAGGTCGATCACCCACTTTCACTTCACCCATGACGTTCCAGCAGGAAAGGTGCGCTAGCAGATTGACCTGGCGCTCACTAAGGTGGAGCTGTTCTAGCGTGTCATAGTTAGGGAACTCCGTATAACCCGGTTCATGCATCAGCAGCTTGACTGCTTCAGGAAGCGCCTCGTTCCAGGCAGGTACCGGGGTGTTAACGACAAACAAGACATCAGTTGTGTAACCACCCTCTATACCCAGGCGAGCGTTTTTCACCACAGGTAAGGCGTCTTGCACGGAGAGTGCGCTTGCTCCCGCTGTGTGAGCCTTCCAGAGATCATCCAGTAAAGGCATGAAGCGGTCTGCTTCAAATACTTGCGCGAAACGATGCGGAGATGTCGAAGATGGTCCAAATCGCTCCCAGGGTTTCCCAGTCTCTTTAGGTGCGTAACCAAACAGTACCGCGATCTGCGAATCGCAACTGACCTGTTGCACAGCATCATCGTATCCAAGCGGTGTATTTCCATTAACGAAGCTGACAATCCTGGGAATTTTTCGCCTGATCAGACCGGCAATACCGGTGTCCTCAAAGTTACCTCCATCGCCAAAGAAATATGGGTAAGCCGAATTATGTTTGTCAGCAGGATCGTTCACCGGCCAGTAGTCAAACACCGGCACGAGGTCCTCAAGCCATTTATACTGGGAACCAAACTTATCCAGTATCGTGGCGACAAACGCTGAACTACTGTTACCAGCAGCATCTGACAGTCGATAACGTGTGGCGGGCGTCGGCACTGTGACAATATCACCTTCTACTTTCTCTGGTGCAGGACCACCGAACGCGAAAGAATCGACCCAGCCTCCGCCGATATCGCGGCTGCCCGGTACTCCAGGATCAGGACTACCGGCAAAAGGAAACGTTGGCGCAATGCCAACGCCGAGGGGCGTCGATTCAATAAGATAGGGATTGGCTCGTGGGTCAGGCCTAAACGGACCATGGGTTGCATCCGGCGGGTAAAAAAGTGTTGCGTTTGTGACGAGATAAGGCCGCCCTTCCCGGGTCAGCACAAAGTCATCGACGGATAGCCCCTCATTTAGGTCAAGAATTTCACGTTGCAGCCAGCTACTGGTCCATGAAAAGTATTTCGACGGATGATTTCCCAACCCAAAATGACTCAGGACCAAAGCACCTATCGCATGAGCCCACATTCGGTTCTCAGGGACACCCTGCTCATGAAACTCAACGGCTTTCTCGAGCAGTTCCAGCCAGCCTAATCGTTGCGGCACGCTACCGAGGGCATTTGGGCTCATATAGTCAAGATTGGCAGGATCGCCTGCTTTACCATCCCAATGTAGCGATGAAGGATCGGCAACGCCACCGAGGAAGGTCTCATCAGAAATGTTGTCGGGCAGGTAGGTATAAAGTGTCGATGCCCAGCATCCACCAGATACACAGGATAGCCAGGAAACCTTATCCATTAAACCAAGATGCTGCAGACCACGGAGTTGACCCATCGCCGCCGACAGGGACCGTGAACCACCACCAGAGATACAAACGCCAATCCAAGGTGGACCAAACCGCTCAGATACCGCATTCATTTCTCGCGAATCGATCCCGGACTCAAGAGGCCAGACGCGTGCTTTCAGGGATTTAGATTCGGTCAAACTGGCGCTCCTTCAATACGACATCTCTGTGTAGCCTAGATTAGTCCGCTGACAATGTCTGTAAGAGATGTCTTACGCTTTTTTGAAGGGACCCTGTTCGGCCATGTAATCTATCTCTTCGCCGACATAACGACGTTCGTTCTTGAGATAGTGATCGACGGCATCGCGAAAAGATTCGTTGGCGATCCAATGAGCACTGTAGGTGTGTGTTGGCATATAGCCACGGGCCAGTTTGTGTTCACCCTGGGCACCAGCTTCGACGCGCGAGAGACCACGCTCAATGGCAAATTCGATCGCCTGGTAGTAGCAGACTTCGAAATGAAGGAACGGGTGATGTTCCACGCACCCCCAGTTACGGCCAAACAGACATTCGCCCCCGATAAAGTTAATCGCCCCCGCCACATAACGACCATCACGCTGACACATGACCAGCAAAATATCATCCGCCATCGTCTCGCCGACAATGGAGAAGAACTGACGGGTCAGATAAGGGGAACCCCATTTTCGAGATCCGGTGTCCATATAAAACCGGTAAAAGTCGTCCCAGTGCCGCTCTTCGATGGCGTCTCCGGTTAAACGCTCGATCTCGATGTCGTTTTCAACCGCACCGCGACGCTCTCGGCGGATGTTTTTGCGCTTTTTCGAAGATAAAGCGGCAAGAAAGTCATCAAAGCTGGTGTAGCCATCGTTCTGCCAATGAAACTGGTTGTGTGTTCTCTGCAGGAACCCGAGATCACCCATGATCTGCCACTGATCTTTGTCGGCAAAGGTGACGTGAACGCTGGAAACCTCCATCTGCTCAGAGACCTGCATCATTCCGGACAGTAAATACTTCTCGAGATCAGGATCGCCGGTATCGGTTTTGACCAGCAGCCTGCGCCCTGTGGCCGGGGTGAACGGAACCGAAACCTGCAGCTTCGGATAATAGCGACCACCGGCACGCTCAAAGGCGTCTGCCCAGGAGTAGTCAAAAACGTATTCACCCTGGGAGTGACTCTTTAAATACATAGGCACAACGCCGACGATGCCGTCGGAGTCATGTTCAAGCGCCAGGTGATAAGGCGCCCAACCGGATTGACCGGTTGCTGAGCCGCTTTCTTCCAGCGCACTCAGAAAGGCATAGGAAACAAAGGGGTCGAAAGGGATCGTCGACCCCGCAGGATTAGCGCAGGCATCCCAACTCTGCTGGCCGATCTCTTCAATCCCGGCACAGGCTTTCAGGGTATAGCTATGAGTTGAGATACCTCGCCTCGCAATCCTTCAGTAACGACAACGCAGGGTTACAGGAGTTCTCCAGCAACAAGCTCGAGCGCTTCGATCTGGCCCGCACCTAACAGCATACTGCCGACCTTGCCGGATTGACCGGCCTCCTTCCACACCTGCAGACGTTCCTTGATACGTTCCGCTGGGCCAACCAGATGACACATGTCGACCAGCTCATCAGGGACCGCCGCCATGGCTTCATCTTTCTTGCCCGCCAGGTATAGATCCTGAATCTTCACCGCGGCATCTTCAAAGCCAAGCGCTTTCGCGTAGTCGTTATAGAAGTTCTTGTCACGAGCCCCCATGCCGCCGATGTACAGCGCCATGTTGCCCTTAATCGGCATACGGCAATGATCCAGATCATCACCCATAACGACCGTCACAAACGGTGCCACGTCGTAGTCCATCATTGTTTTGCCGGCTTTATCCAGACCTTTCTGAACACTGCCCAGCAGTACGTCGACTTTTTCAGGTGGCACCCAGATTGGGAACACACCATCCGCACACTCCGCGGATGTCTCGAGCCCTTTTGGCGTAATGGAGGCCGTGTAGATTTTGATACTTTCGTCAGCCTGCATGATGCTTTTCAGCGGCTTACCCAGACCCGTACCGTCGTCACCGGAATAAGGCAAGCTGTAATGGAAACCTTCGTGTTCAACCGGCGCGTCGCGAGCAAAAATCTTTCGAAGAATATCGATGTACTCACGAGTACGTGTCATTGGGCGACCGTAGGCAACCCCATGCCAGCCTTCAACAACTTGAGGACCGGAGGCACCAAGACCGACAATAAAACGGCCATTAGACAGCTGGTTCAGCGTCATCGCTGTCATCGCTGTACAGGCTGGTGTTCGACCAGGCATCTGCATGATCGCCGTACCCACCTTAATCTTTTCTGTCTGTGCCAGAATCCAGGCAGCAGGTGTTACTGCGTCCGAGCCATAAGCCTCGGCAGTCCAGACAGAGTCGTAACCCATACTTTCCGCTGCCTTGATGCGATCAATATCTATGCCGATGAGCTTGCCACCGATGCCATTCAATATTCCAAGTTTCATATCGTTTCCTCTTTTTTAGATTCTTCTTAGGCGCTCAGCTTATCCAGCAGCTCTTTTGCGTGATCATCGTCCCTGGCAGGCAGTGAGCCCATGGTGCGATCTACCAGCCCGTCGTATCGATTCCGGAACTTGTCGACGACATTATCGATCTCTGCAACAACAGCAAACTCTTCCAGAATATCGTCAGTGATAAGGGTACCCATTTCGTCCCATTTGCCCTGCTTGGACAGCGCGTTCAATTCAGGCTGCAGATCACCCCAGCCATGGACACCAAGCACTGGCGCGTAGGCCGGCGTCGATCCATAAAACGCAATCTGTTTACAGACCGCCTGCTTGGTGGCATTGAACTCTTCTTCTGTGTTTCCAGTGACAATAAATCCGGGGTAAGAAACTTCAAAGTCATCACGGGAGCGTCCCGCCTTGGCCAGACCTTTTTCCACCGCTGGCAAAGTCACTTCTTTCAGGTATTTCTGAGTCGTGAACGCGTGGATGATGACACCATCGGCAACCTCACCCGCGACTTCAGTCATCAGGGGACCAACAGCGGCGAGGAATACTTTTGGTGCGCCGTATTCGGTATCAAGCGGCGTAAACATCGGCGTCATCAACGAATGCGTGTAAAAGTCGCCTTCAAAGGAGAGCGGCGTACCGTTGTGCCAGCAATCCCAGATGGCACGCATCGCAGAAATAAACTCACGCATCCTGGCCGCGGGTTTCGACCAGGGCATGCTGAATCTCTTCGTGATGTGTGGTCGAATCTGTGAGCCAAGACCGAGAACAAATCGCCCTTTAGAGAAGCTGTTCAAGTCGTGGCCAATATTCGCGAGGTTCATGGGCGTTCTTGAGAAGGCAACCGCAATCGAAGTCACCAGCTCAATGTTTTCAGTTTCCTGAGCGGCCAGGAGCAATGGGAAAAACGGATCATGAGAAGTCTCCGCAGTCACCGCACCGTGATATCCGATTTTTTCCAGACGCTGTGCATGGCGCGACGCGCCGGACAGGTCTCCCATCAATCCACCATCAACTTTCATTGGTATACCCCTTAAAAAAGAAAATTCTTAGAACGAGAAATTTTTCGCCGTGAAGGCTTCATAGGTACGCATCGCGTCTTTCGGTGACGGACTGGAGATGATGTGAGTAGTAATACCCATCTCACCGCGCTCCCTAATCAAATCGTGGCATTCTGCTTCGGTGCCAATGATGCCAATCTCGTCGATTAATGCATCGGTCAGAGCGTTCGTGGTTTTTTCACGATCTTTTTCCGCCCAGCCCTCTCGAATGGTTGCGGCCACATCTTCGTAACCACACCAGGCAAGGAAATTGTTATAAACCGGCGTCGCATAGTAAGGCGCAAAGGCTGCACGAAAAGCGTTACGCGCGCTTTCTTTATCGTCAGTCACGACAACCATGTGACGACATACCACATCGATGTCTTCCGGTGCTTTTCCGGCACTAGCGCCGCCAGCTCGAACGTGTTCCATCATCTTCGGCAGTGCCCCCTTGGGAAAGAGGTTCAGGATGACACCGTCTGAGTGTTGAGCCGCCGCTTCGAGCATTTTTGCCCTAAGGGCTGCCATGTAGATGGGCTGTTCTTCACCCTCACCCAGCGGAATCTGCCGGTAACCATGGCTCTTAACGGTGTCACCGTCATAAGCCGTTTTCTCGCCTCTCAGCATCTGCTTGACCAGCTCAGTGGTTTCTTTCACTCGCGTCAGCGGCTTGTCAAAATCTATACCGTGCCAGTTTTCCATCATCGTCTGGCTGGAAGACCCAAGCCCAAGGATGAACCGCCCGCCAGACAATTTGTTCAGCACATGACAGGTTGAAGCAAAAACCGCTGGGGTTCTTGTGTAAACGGGGACAATGGCGATGCCGATTCGACAGCGCTCCGTGTTCATGGCAACCGCTGCGGTAGTCGTCAGCGCATCAATACCGCCTGAATCCGCAAACCAAAGGTCATCATAGCCCTCGGCTTCTGCCCATTTCGCCATTTCAATGGTGTTTTCCACGCCCCGAGGGTCCGGGAGCGTCAATGCGGTTCTTTGCGGCACTGCCATAGGTTTTTCCTTCTAGATGATATCTTGGCTGGATAGTCGTTCTTCATCGGAAGACTGATCCACGACGTTGCGAACAAGGTCATGCTTGCCCTGTTTACGCTCGTATTTTTTAGCTGAGGTATAAATCGGTTCAGCGAGGGTTACTGCACCAAACGATTTCTGTTTCTGCAGATCAGACACTTCACCGTAAGTGGTGGAACGCTGACGAGGCGTGCGACCAATGCTGCGGATGATTTCTTCCATCTCTTCCGGAGAGGTTTCCTGGCCGTGTGACGCACCCGCTGCACGGGTAATAGTTTCATTCATCAGGGTACCGCCGAGATCGTTCACGCCAGCCTGCAGGCAGGCGCGAACGCCATCATGACCGAGCTTGGTCCAGGACGCCTGAATGTTTCTGAAGTGCGGATAAAGGACTAATCGGGAAATCGCATGGATGAGTACTGCTTCACGGAACGTCGGACCTTTGCGCGCGTTGCCTTTGAGATAGATCGGCGACTCCATATGAATGAACGGCAGTATCACGAACTCGGTGAAGCCGCCTGTCTTCTCCTGCAGATCTCTGATTCGCAGGAGATGGCGCGCGATATGGTGATACTGCTCCATGTGTCCGTACATAATGGTTGCAGTCGTGTTAAAGCCCTCTGCGTGAGCCGCTTCCATCACTTCCAACCATTGAGCCGTGTTGATCTTGTCCGGGCAGAGCGTCGCTCGAACTTCATCATCCAGGATTTCCGCCGCGGTACCGGGCAGCGTACCTAACCCAGCGTCTTTTAATTCTTTAAGATACTCACGAATCGGCTTACCGAGTGTCTTCGCACCCTGCCAGACTTCCAGAGGCGAGAACGCATGGATGTGCATGTCTGGCACAACCTGTTTGATGGAGTGGACGATATCCACGTAAGTCTGCCCCGTGTATTCAGGGTGAATACCGCCTTGCAGACAAACCTCACTGGCACCTCGATCCCAGGCTTCTTTCGTGCGGCGCATGATTTCTTCATGAGAAAGGTCGTAGGGTTTGCCTCGCAAGTTCTCACTCATTTTGCCTTTGGAGAAAGCACAGAACTGACACTTGAAGTAACAAACATTGGTGTAATTGATGTTCCGATTCACACAGTAGGTGACTTCATCCCCGGCTAGTTCCCGTCTCAATTTGTCAGCAGCCTGACACACGGCGGTATAGTCATCTCCTCTCGCCTGGAACAATCGCACGATGTCCTGCTCAGCCAATCGCCGACCTTGAGCCGCTTTATCCAAGACGTCTTGGAGATCGGCGGATGGCTTCAGTTTCGGAATCGCTGTGACGCGAGCCAGGTCAACTTCAGGGGGATCAATCACATCGCCTGCTGACCAGTTTTCCATTCGAGCAAAACCCCCGCCGTCAATGGCCTGGCGTACGAGCGGCTCGATACCCGGGTCCACCCAGCGCTTGAGGTCCATCGAATAGTCAGGATAGAGCGCCAGACGTTCAATCAAGTGTTTGCCGGCGCCCGCGGTTTTGTTGGCCAGCTCAGTAAGATGCGGCCATGGGGCTTCTGGATTAACAAAGTCTGGCGTCACCGGAGAGACACCGCCCCAGTCATTGATCCCTGCATCCACAATTTGCTCGAAGATGCCCGGGCTGAGGTTTGGCGGTGCCTGAATGTTCATTTTTGACCCGAAGATGATGCGAGCCAGGGCAATGGTCCAGAGCAGCTCATTCATATCAGGCTCTGGTGCGTTTGCCATCAGGGTTTCCGGTTTCGCCCGAAAATTCTGAACGATGATTTCCTGGATATGACCATAGGGCTCATTGGCATCGCGCAGGGCCAATAGAGACGCCAATCGCTCTCGGCGAGTCTCGCCGATACCGATGAGAATTCCGGATGTGAAAGGCACCTGTGCTTCACCCGCCGCACGCAGGGTTTTAAAACGTCGAGCCGGAACCTTGTCCGGCGAGCCATAGTGCGGCATGCCTTTTTCTGTCAGACGCTCTGAAGCACTCTCCAACATGATGCCCATGGAGATGGACACCTTGCGCAACTCATCAAGCTCACCTTTGTCCATGAGACCCGGGTTCAGGTGTGGAAAGAGACCTGTCTCATCCAGCACCAGCTGTGCCATATCACGCAGATAAGACAGTGTGGATTCCTGACCGAGTTCTTTGAGGCCTTCGCGCGCAGCTTTGTATCGGAGCTCAGGTTTGTCACCGAGGGTAAACAAGACTTCCTTGCAACCCGCCTTGGCGCCATCTTCTGCAATCTTCAGCACTTCTTCCGGCGTCAGGTAAGGCGCCTTGAGCTTCCTTGGCACCTGGGCAAAGGTGCAGTAGTGACAGACATCACGACACAGATGTGTCAGAGGAATAAAAACCTTTTTCGAATAAGAGACCGTGTTCTGGTGACCCGCATCGCGGATGCCACCGGCGACATCCATCAGGGCTCGCGTGTCTTCAAAATCGGCGAACCTGAGGATCTCTTCGTCCTCGAGTCTTCGCGATGCTGCTTCTGCGAGAAGTTGTTCGCTATTCACCTTTCGGCTCCTATACTTTAAGTTCCTGGCTTTCCAAACGCTCGGCAATTCCGCTCGATACCAGGAAACGCACTGTACTATATTCCCGCCCGGATTCCTGCCCATCTCTCGCTTGTTCAGACACCTGATCCAGCAGCAGCTTCAAATCTTCCGGTGTATCAATATCGAGCCCAAGACCTGGCAGCTTGACGACCTGGGGATCAATGCCCTGCTCTTTCGCCAGCCCCAGATGGCGCCTGAAACTGTCCTCACCGAAGCCAAACACCATGCAATCCGGCGGCGATACCGCCACGCAATTCGAACCACCCAAATCACTGGCTGGCACGATCAAAAACTCTGCCTGATCCGAGAGGCCGAAACCTTCCATGACAACCTCGAGCTCGTCCGGCGAGACCAGGGGCACGTCTCCGGGGAGGAATATCATGCAGTGGACCCCTTCAGCTGCCAATTGCCGACCCGATTCGGTGACGGCTTCAATCAATCCGGGATCCTCTGGCTCCGGTCTGATTTCTGCGCCAAACCCGGTCGCCAGTTCCGCAACCTCCTCATCGTCGGTCACTATAATAATGCGCTCTATCGAAGCGCAGGCTTCAACCGCCGTCAGCACATCAGCGACCATCGCAGTGAACAGCGCCTTGCGCTCCTCAGCTGAAAGCAATCCTGAAAGACGCTGTTTAGCGTCTGCCAGTTGCTTGATTGGGATTACCGCAGTCGTTGTGACCATTTGCCCGCAAATGAATGTGGATTTAGAGGCTGGACTTCAACTCAGAGGCAAAGTCCAGCACCCGGGCTGCCAGTTCAGTTTTGTCATGCAACGTTACCATGACTGAGGGAGCCACGATAGTCGAGAGGCCCAGTGCCTCTACCTCTGGGGCGAGATAGGCGTCAGTCTCATCAAGAATAAATCCTGTGAAGAGGTCACCATATTTCTCAATATAGTGATGCGCGACCCCGACAGCGGTCTTCGGCATTCCGAGCTCCGTCATCATCTTTGCCGCTGGCCCTTTGATCGCCATGCCACCAACAATATTCGATACCACGACCACCGGGATCATCTTCTCTCGAATCCTGTCCACCACGCCGGGAATACCCAGAATGGGATCGACGGAAACAAAGGGGTTCGAAGGGCAAACCAGAATAGCCGTCAGGTCGTTATCAAGCGCTTCAGAGAACCCAGGGCTCGGTTTTGCATCACCAATGCCGCTGAATTCAAAACCGTCCACCGCGGGTTCACAACGGTCTCGCACAAAATAATGTTGAAAGGCGAGCGGACCGGCATCGCGTGTTTGAACGATGGTTCTCACCCTCTCATCAGTCATGGGGACAACAGGATGTTTAATCCCCATTCGATCGCACAGAAAAGCGATCACCTCTGACAGTGATTGCCCTGCCTTCAGCTTTTCGGTACGAGTGATGTGCGTGGCCATATCCCTGTCGCCCAGGTTGAACCAGCTCTCGCCTTCAAGTCGCTTGAGCGCCTCAAGGAAGTTCCAGGTTTCCCCTTCCTGGCCCCATCCCAGCGTCTTGTTGTTCCAATTAGCGAGGGTGTAAAGCACCGTATCAATATCCGGACAGATCGACAGACCCAGGTGCTCAAAATCGTCCCCGGTGTTGGCAATAACGGTCAACTGTTCAGGAGATAGAAGTTTAGATAGCCCCAGCACCAGTTTTGCACCGCCCACACCGCCGCTTAAGGCGATGTAACGGTTGCTCTCTGGAATCATCACGGGCGACTCAGCGGAACATGTCCATATCACGTGGACGAATCAGGGGCTTCACACCGCGCAAAGCCTCGTCGTCGGGCTCCGCGGGGAGATAACCACGAACGATCACCACTGGCGTTTTTTCTGTGGTCTGACCCATGACCAGCGAAGCACCGGCGGCCATTTCATCCGCGGCACCCACCTGGGTAACCTGAAGTTCGCGGCCATAGATATCATAACCACCAATGTAATCTTCCAGCGCCGTGAATCCGGCAACACCAATCGCTAAACCAAGCGTGCCCATCCGCCAAGCGCGACCAAGGGAATCATTGATGATAACGCCAACATTAACATTATGGCGCTGCGCTATCAGCTGTCGAATTTTTTCCGCGCTGGCGTCAGAGTCGACGGGCAGAAGCAAACAAAGCTCATCCGGGTCGCCATCACCCTGCATGATGTTGGATTGATCGATCCCCGCGTTTGCCTGAACGAAGCCACCTTTCTGTTCTACGATGAGCACACCGGGCCGCGCCCTAACGACATCGTTGGATTCATCCAGAATGGCCTGGACTTTTCGCGGATCCTTATCAACCTCTTCCGCGAGCCGGATCGCTTCCTCGCCGGGCTCAACAGTCCGAAGATCGAGATATCGATCTTCGGCCTTCGAAATGATTTTCTGGGCAATCACGACGACGTCGTTTTCCTGCAGACTCTCACCCATGCCCGCAAGAGCTTCGCTGATGAGATCGACCAGGTCATCCCCAGGTTCCACCATGGGGATGTTGTCGACGCCGAAGTAAGTCAGTTTCATTTCAGGCTTCAGTTACTGAGTAGGCGTTATTTGGTAGGTTCCCCAGTGATGACGATACCACTACCTTCAACGCCATGATGTCGATTAATGGTAATCAGAACAGAAGTCAGTGCCTCTGCAGCCGCGGCATTGGCGAGCGGACCTGCGTGCCAGCCTTTCAAGCCGACTGCTTTTACGAGTTCAATCACCGTATCGCGAGCCGCGCGCTTATTACCGGTCACGAGCACATCACACTCAATGGCATGATCTTCCTGCAGGTGCATCGCACCGACATTCTGGAACGCCGAAACCACCTGCACGTCTTCTCCCAGGAAGTCCTGGGCTTGAACCGCCGCACTACCAGATTCAGGCAGCTGAACCGTACCGACTTTAGGCGGCACCAGGGGCACCGTGACATCGATCAGAATTTTGCCAGCCAGACCCGACTTAACTGTCTCCAGTGTGCTCAACTGATGCTCAAAAGGCACCGTCAGCACAACCAGGTCAGCCGCCGTCGCAGCTTCCAGGTTTTCATGGCCCGTGACGTTCAGGTCAGGGAATTCATCAAGCAGTGCTTTCGCAGCAGCTTCACCCTTCTCCAGTGTGCGTGATCCAATCAGGATCTGGTAACCGGCTCTAGACCACTGGCGGGCAAGACCGCCACCCAGATCACCTGTGCCACCAAGTATTGCAATTGATTTGACCGTCTCCGTCATATGACTCTCTCTAATTTCTAATCGTTCAAAAGGGGGGGATTATTCCTTAATCGATCCAGCTCATTCAACAGAATGCTTACGCATTGAGCGGTGTGAAGCATTCGAGGGCCCAAGGAAACCTTCCTTACCCCCTGTCGCTGCATGGATTTAAAGGTGTTCTTTGGCATCGGTGTGTGATCCGTCATGACAAACACTGCCTCTGAAAGCTCGCCCGAAACCTCTTTACTACGTATGTCCTCTCCGTCCGGATCAAGCAGGAACACAGTACCCGCTTCAGCGCTCTCCCGGACCCGTTGTTCAAAACTCTTTGCCGTAACGCTGATTCCACGGCTGTCCGTGCATGTTTCATGCTTTGACAGTTTAGCCGCTTCGCGCAGTGCACCAGCTATGGCTTCCAGCATTGCCATTTCATGAATATTGTCCAGTGAACCAAGACAGTCGCCAGACACAGAGACCACTCGTGAGAAGTCCTGGCTCTTCTCAAGCACGAGACTGACGGTTACGTCTTCCCGATGACCCTGACTGACGAATAACGCATGCCGAAGTATGTCAGACAGGTATTCCACACCTTGCCCCTGACCAATCTGGGCCAGGAAGCTGTCTGCATCAACCGCAGCGGCGCGCGCTCGAACAATAAACTCGTTCAAGCAGCCAAACTCTCGTAGAACTTCTGACGAATCAGGAACGAACGGGTGTCTCCGATAAGACTAGGGAACATCCGATTCATCGCATAAGCGGTAACGACACGGGCATCCTGATCAATCACCACATTTGAACCGCCCCAACCTGCCCAGAAACAGGAGTTAGGATTTGGCGTCAGCGGCAGCGGGCCTCGATTGAGCGCGAAACCAAGACCAAAAACCACCGGCATCTTCAGAACCAGGTCAGTGCCTGATATCCGCTCTTTCATAATGGCCGCTGCGGTCTTCTTCGACACCAGATCTACTCCGAAAGCACTGCCGTCACAGGCAAGCGGGGTCTGGAGACGAACCAGCGAGCGCGCGTTGCCCTGACCATTCGCAGCAGGAATTTCTGCCTTACGCCAGGCCAGCGTGTTACAGGCTTCTGCCTGGGCACGAGGGGAACTGAACGTCTTTCGAGCGATCGATTCTGGATCATCATCTAACTGATCATTATTGGAAGTTGTCTCCGGCGCAATAATCAGATCACAGATACGGGGTAACACATCATCGGGAGCCCCGATGTGAAAGTCCGCGCCGAGGGGGCCAGCAATTTCCTCACGGGTAAACTCGCCCAACGTCTTTCCGGTCGTCCTGCGCACCAACTCACCGATCAGATAGCCCTGTGTCAGAGCGTGATAACCCACCGCCTTGCCTGGTTCCCACCAGGGTTTCTGAGCCGCCAGGAGGGACGTCATCTTTTCCCAATCGTACTGATCATCCTGACTGACCGATACATCCAATCCTGACAGCCCTGCAGCATGGTCGAGGAAGTGCCAGACCAGGACCCCTTCTTTGCCATTGGCCGCAAACTCGGGCCAATAGTCCGACACCGGGGCCTCCAGATCCAGCAGACCACGATCCGCTAGAACCAGCGCGCAGAGGAAAGATACTGTTTTGGTGGAGGACCAGACGTTAACAAGGGTATCTTCCTGCCAAGGCATGGTTCGTTCGGTGTCAAGGTGACCACCCCAGACGTCGATGACCATCTCACCGTCCACGGAAGCCGCAAAGCTTGCGCCAACGTCTTCGTCCTTGGCGATATTTTCCGCGAACTGCTCGATCGCGGTTGTGAATTTCTCATCAAATTTCCCGAAGACTTTCACGTCACCCATACTTCTGTCCTCCACCCTGCTCACTCAGACTATCACCCTCAGAAAGGCAGCGAATGTAGCACAATTTCATGGCGTAAAGGCTGCCGCCTCATCTTTACACAGGCGCCAGAAGGGTGCAGGCGATGGTCTGCAGGTCATCCGGGTTCAGTTTTCCACAATTTCTGTGGATAACTCTGGTGATAAGTCACTTTTCTCCCATAAATACCGATTTACTCTCGATGCGCATCGCTTTGGACAAATTTTGACCAATTTTGAATTTATCTATTTTTTTCAATCACTTAGCCTGTTAAGGCTGTCATAAGAGCCTCACGTCGAACACGTCAGTTCAGCGTTGAACTGACCCCACAAAATGTGAATAAGTCGACCGTTCGGGCAACGTAAACCCTTGTATTTAAGCGTCCAACAGGTCTGCTAGTGCAGAAAATCGAAAACTGACCCCGCTCAAATCTTTATAAATAAGCCTCGAATTACATGGCTGACAGATATAGGCCTGTCAGCCATTTCCTACATATCTGTACCCATCGAAAAGGACTCGATATCATTCCAGGCCCATTCATCGATCTACGAATGACATCGCCAAAGTATGCAAACAATCAGGAATTTTTTCGGCGACCTTCGGGTTCTGGCCGCAGCCGCAACCACCAAACCACCAGCCGCAGACGACATCAATTCCTTCTCCCTGCTGGTGGAACAAAATGCAAAAAGCTATCCCGACGAAATCGCCCTGATTTGTGAGGGCGAGAAAGAAACCTGGTCAGGCCTGAATGCTCGAGCGAACCGCGTGGCTCATTGCCTGAGATCCAACGGCATCGGACTCGGTGATTGTGTCTCACTTTTTATGCAGAACCGAATAGAATTCGTCGTTCAGATCGTAGCCATCTGCAAGCTTGGCGCCGTCGCTGGTCTGATCAACACGAACCTCACCAGACAGCAACTAACCCACTGCATCAATCTCACCGCATCAAAGAAGATTATCTTCGGCGAAGAACTGACAGAACCTTTGAACGAGGTGCGAGAGGATCTGACACTCGAAGATGGACGGGATTATCTTTTGGTCAGAGATGGTGGCCATCGACCTGCGCCCAACTGGTCGGTAGAACTCGATAGTCACGATGAAGCGCTTCTGCCTACTGACCCAATCGAGACACGCCAGCTGCAGATTGGTCATACTGCGCTCTATATTTTTACCTCTGGCACCACCGGGCTACCTAAAGCTGCACGTGTTTCACACCGCCGCATGTTGCCGGCTGCCGGGATGTCTGCGAACTTCCTGCTGCGCATCAAACAGACTGACCGCATGTACAACTGTCTTCCGCTTTACCACGGGACCGGCCTCATGGTCGGGCTAACTGCCGCATTCACCGTGGGCGCATCTACGGTGATCAGGCGCAAGCTCTCAGTCAGTGCATTCTGGGACGACATCAGAAAGCACAACTGCACCTGCTTCGTTTATATCGGAGAGTTCCTTCGGTACCTGATGAGTCAACCTGAATCTTCGAAAGATCGCGAGAACCCCATTCGCTCAATCGTTGGTAATGGTCTCCGGCCCGATATCTGGAAAGCGTTCAAAGAACGGTTCGATATCGAGAGGATCGGTGAGTTTTATGGCGCGAGTGAGGGAAACGGCGGATTTGCTAATGTTTTCAACAAAGAGTGCACCGTTGGACTGGGTATCGCACCCTGCAAGATTGTCGCGTATGACATCGCCAACGATGAGATCATTAAAACTGATCAGGGATTCTGCATTGAACAACCCGATGGAGAACCGGGCCTGTTGTTGATCGAGATTACTCAGACCTCAGAGTTCGAGGGCTATACCAGCGAAGACGCGACTGACAAGAAAATTCTGAGAGATGTCTTTGAGGATGGAGATGCTTACTTCAACTCTGGCGATCTGATGAAAACCGTGGACGTTGGCTTTGCCTTCGGCCGGAAACACTATCAGTTTGTTGATCGAGTTGGAGACACATTCCGTTGGAAGAGCGAAAACGTCTCGACCAATGAGGTTGGCGAAATCATCAATCAGCACAACGACATCATTTTCAGCAATGTTTATGGCGTCGAGATACCTGGTACCGATGGGCGAGCGGGCATGGCGGCAGTGGTACTTAGAGAAGGTGTCACCGTTGATTCCGTTGATGTGCAGACTCTCTCAGAGCACATCGCAGATAACCTCCCCGGTTACGCGCGACCTATTTTCCTCAGACTTCTGGAAGACCTGCCGACCACGACGACTCACAAACTTCAGAAAAACGATTTGAGGGACCAGGCATTCCACCTGGATAAGGTGACCGATCACCTGTTTGTGATGAAGCCAGGCGATTCAGTCTATTCGCGCCTTGACAGCGACTTCTATGACAAGATCGTGCAAAGGGAAGTTGCATTTTAATGGGTAACGAAGCCCATCAGGCGAGGCCCACTTCACACTCCTACTTTTCCCACGGTCTTAAACTTCACTTCCTGGACTGGGGAAACGAGACCGCCCCTTCTGTGCTGCTTGTTCACGGATCTCAGGATCACTGCCATAACTGGGACTGGACCAGCGAGCTCCTCTGCCAGGACTATCACGTTATCGCACCCGATCTTAGAGGTCATGGTGACTCAGAATGGGCTAAGGGCTCGGTCTACGGTATCTACAACTACGTCTATGACATTGCGCAGCTGATCGAGCAGCAGGCGCTGGCGCCTGTACATCTGGTGGGTCACTCACTGGGCGGCACCATTGCAACACTGTTTGCAGGCCTGTTCCCGGAAAAAGTTGCCAGCCTGGTGAGTATTGAAGGTGTAGGCGCGGAATTTTGGGACATGGCCAGCAGCGAATCAACTACAGAGCGTGTCACGGCGTTGTTCGAAGCAACCCGCGACCAGGCGGGTCGAGTACCCAAACGCTACGAGACCCTCGAGGCGGCATTTTCAAGAATGCAGACCTCGAACCCTCATCTCAGCGAAGAACGGGCACGCCATCTGACGATACACGGCAGCAATCGCAACGAGGATGGTACCTACAGCTGGAAGTTCGACCCCTATAGTTATGTTGGCTGGCTCGCCATGGACAACCGTAGTGACATGCGAGACTTCTGGACTACGATCGATTGCCCGGTTTTGCTGATCAACGCCACTGAGGGTTATGAACATCGCATAGGGCACCATGACACCAGCCGCTACTTTAAGGACTGCCGACTCGAGGTGATTGAAAACGCAGGACACTGGCTACACCACGACGAATTCGATCAGCTCTATAACTTGCTAAAAGGATTCCTTCTAGACCACGCCTAAACGTCGCAACGGTCTCGTTTCCATCAGCCTGAGAACAAACAAAAACAGAGGTGCTCCTTCAAAGACCCTCAGTGATATCGTCGCTTAAACACTGGCCATGTATGCCGGAGGGCGGCAACGGGGTCTCAGCACCATTGCTTATAGTGACTGAAAACTCGCCTCGGATGACGGGGTCGCGCAGGCGGTTTATTCGGCTTTGACGACGTCGTCTGATGGCAAATGCCGACCAGCAACTGGGATTATTTAAGAAGCACCCTGCAAGGGCGTCTTCATAAACACCTAGTAGATGGCAAACAGTTCCTCGAAGGCTACCATCTGTCCACCATTGGCAGACGAAGGCACCAGAATCGGGGTTTTGATACCCGCATCAAACCAGGCTTCGACTCCGTCACGCACTTGGGTGGCGGTCCCGAACAAGGTTGTATCTGCGAGCCAGGTGTCTGTGAGGAAATGTGGAATCTTCTCCATCTCGCCATCTTCAATGGCCTTTTCGATGCCTTCCATCTCCTCGACATATCCCGCTTCTTTCCAGTAGTTGCGATAGTTAGGCAGCATCGCGTAGCCAGTGAGCGTTTTTCGATTCACGGCCTTAGCAGCTTCAATATCGTCACTGATACAGGTTGGAATCATGTCGCCAATAAAGAAGGAGTCGTTTGTTCTGGCATCGTCGGATAGCGCCGTCAGCGACTCCTGCATGTGAGACCGGGCGCCGTTCGCGAACACCATGCCTTGACCAATCTCCTCTGACAGAGCGATCATTTTCTTTCGAAGTGTTGCAAGCACCAAAGGGGGTAACTCTCCTGCTCTTGGCACAGCCTTAAGATCATCAACAAAGCTACGCATATCCGTCAGTGGTTTACCGGCCGAGAGACCTCTGGCCTGAAGCGCAGGCGCGTGGCTGACACCGATGCCAAACCTGAAGCGGCCTCCACTGATTTCATGGATAAACGAAGCGGTGCTCGCATGATCCATCACCTGCCGAAAGTAGATGGGCATGATACTGGTACCGAAAGAGATTTCTTTGGTCGCAAATGCCAACGCTTCCATGAGGGCCATGGCATCGCCAAGACTCGGGCCATAAATACCGGAGAATCCACGATTCTCGATTTCGGTGGCTAATTCTATGGTGGCTTTTCTGCGGCCTGGTACAGCAGCAAGACTCAGCGCGGGCATTCGACTCATGACAAACTCCTTACAGTTAACAGGGCCAGAATAGACTGTCAGGTCCGGGTAAGCGACGTTCTACCTCCGTCGACGATAAACCATTTCTGGATAACTGTCTGCCGCGCAATGAACTGCCTGACATCCGAACTTTCAGATTGGTACCTGAAGACTCAGCAGCAAAGAGCGCGGCGCCTTAACCGTTTATGCCCTTGTGCCCAACATTTTGTTTTCCGCTTCCAGATCCCTGCGTATCTCTGCCTGGCGTTCTTCCGTAATAGGATAGTTCCAGATGATGGCGCATGAAGCGAGATAGAAAATTGTCGGGAACATCGAAAACAGGAACTTCAACCACCATAGATTCATCATCGTAATGGTTTCCGGTTCTGACGGCTCAAAACCAATAATCCAAAGACCATAAAGACCCAGACTACTGCCAACAGAAGCTGCCAGTTTCCAAGTAAAAGAATAGGTTGCAAAAAATACTGCCGCCCGATTCTCCCCTGACCGCAGGGTGTCCAGATCAATGACATCGGCCTTCATTGAATTTGGAAGCGCATTGAACCCTCCCGCAGCAAAGCCCGTCACAATCGTAATCGGTAACATGTACCAGAAGTCACCCCAGCCGAGGAACAGGTAGAACGGGTGAGCCAGCCCAATGAGCAGGAAACAGCCTACATAAGCCCGGTGCTTGCCAATTTTTGATGACAGCCAGACCCAGAAAGGTACGCCCGCAAGATTCGACAGGTAGAAAAAGGTCAGCATGTAGATGGCTTGTTCTTGAGCACCCAATACAAAGGTAATAAAGAAAAGATACAGGGGAGTCGTCACAGCCAGCGCGGTGGAGCTCACCATAAAAGCCAGGATTAACCTCAAAAACGGCTTGTTGGCCACCATCAACTTCAAACCTTCCATGATGGGTGTGCCGGAATTCACGTAAGCCGTGGGTTCCTTAACCTGGGTCACCGTCAGAAACACACAGATGGGCATCAGAATCAGCATAGTTGTGCCGACAACTTGCAGCACCGCACTACTGCCGCCGAAGGCAAAAAAGAACAGTGCGGCAGCTGGACCGAGCTGCGCACAAAGGTTTCCAACAACCCCCATCATCGCCCTGGCCCCGGTAATACGAGATCGCTCGTTGTAATCAGGCGAAAGTTCGGCACCCCAGGCGTAGTAGGGAATAATCATCATCGTGGTAGAGATAGACAGCAGGAAGTACCAAAGAGCCATATGCCAAGCACCGGCGCCCTCTGGCGGAAAGAACAGCTGATAAACCGCGAGCATCATGACTGGAGCAGACAGCGCTATCCAAAACCGGCGGCGTCCCCAAGGCGTTGGGTATTTATCAGTGATGTAGCCAAAAAACGGATCGGTGATGACATCCGATATGCGTACCGCCAACATAATGTTGGCGGCAATAAACATCGGGACCGCCAGTTCGGTGGTATAAAACTGGGGTACAAAAACGATGACCGGAAACAAAGCCATCGTCACTGGCAGATCTGCCAGCGAGTAGAAAAAGAGCGTCTTCTTCGGAAGCGCCAATCGTTCCCCCATACCGGAGAAATCTAGAGGTGGTCTATCAGCGCCTGTGTATAGTCTGTTGTAGAGGCGCTACCACCGAGATCCGGTGTCGTTGTTCTCCCCTCGCCAATCACTTTGCGAACCGCCGCTCGAACTCGCTGACTGGCATCATTCAACTCAAGATAATCCAGCATCATGGCAGAAGCCAGCAAAAGCGCCGTGGGGTTAGCAATATTTTTGCCCGCGATATCCGGTGCACTGCCGTGCACAGCCTCGAAAATACCGCGGTCGTCGCCGATGTTTGCACCGGGCGCAAGGCCAAGACCACCCACCAGACCGGCGCAAAGGTCTGACAAAATGTCGCCAAATAGATTCGTGGTCACCATGACATCAAAGCGATGCGGATTCATGACCAGCTGCATGGCGCAGTTATCGACAATCATTTCCTCGAACTCGATGTCATCAAACTCTTTGGCCACCTCACGGGCCACTTCCAGAAACAAACCGGACGTTGATTTCATGATATTGGCTTTGTGCACCAGGGTGACCTTCTCTCGCTTCAGCTGCCTGGCAAGCTTAAACGCATGCCGAATCACTCGCGTGCTGCCTTTTCTCGTCACAACACTGGTCAATTCAGCCCGTTCGCCGTCCTCACTGCGTTTGTGTCCAACACCAGAATAAAGCCCCTCCATATTCTCCCGTACCACCAGGATGTCGATATCCGTGTAACGCAGTGTGGCGCCAGGAATGGACAAAGCCGGTCGAACATTGGCAAAGAGGTCAAAGTGTTGTCTGAGGGAAACATTGACGGAGCTGAATCCACGGCCGATAGGCGTGGTGATCGGTCCTTTGAGGGCAACCGGGTTTTCCGCAATTTTCGCCAGGGTTTCTTCAGGAACCAGATCCAGCCCCTGTTTCAGGGCCTCTCCGCCAGCGATGGCGTACTCAAAATCAAGATCGCAATCGAGGTGATCGAGCACCTTAATGGTCGCGTCGACAATATCAGGGCCAATTCCGTCGCCCGGAAGGACTGTAACTTTTGTCATGAAAGAATTCTGTCATCAAATTTGGCCGCACGGTACGCAATCCAGCTCCGAATTGCCAGCCCCTTATGCAGCTTCCATGGCACTGCTGAGCTCGTCGATGCGGCTGTGCCAAACCTGCTCATACTCAGGGGTCCATCGATCGCCCGCAAGATCACGGACGACGGCAGCAAACGCATTAAACAGCTGCCGATACATATGGCGCTCAACGCCATAGGCTTGTTCGTGGTTGCGCAGCTCGAAATCCAGATACGCCGCCTCAAGCTCAACATCGACGCTCATCAGAAGACGAGTGACCTCCTCCAGCATGCGTCCTTTTGTCAGCTCGTCCATATGAAGCATCAGATTCTCCGCAGCGGGGCTCTCCCGGTAGAACGCATCAAAAACTCGCTGGTAAACATCTAGATCGGTGTCCGCGAGGTATTCGAGAGATTCAGCAATAAGCTCAGACATCGCACTTTCTTGTTCAGCAGAAGGACGGATCATTATAATGACCGATTGAATTCAAATTGACATGACCTATGGCAAAGAAAGAGTCGAAGTTTCTGAAACAGCAAAAGTTTGCTGTGGGTGCACTAGCCGTTGTGGTGCTCGCGATTGTGGCGTATCTGTCCTACCAGACAACCATCGAGGCAAATATCGGAGAGTTCGTTGAAGGCGAACATTACAGGCTGATTGAAAATCCCCGGCGAATTCGGGGAGACGAGATCGAGGTCATGGAATTCTTCAGCTATGCCTGTGTTCACTGTTACAACTTTGACCCACTGATTAAAGCGTGGGCCGAGGGACGCGACGACGTCAATCTTGTTCAGACGCCTGCCATCGCAAACGAATACTGGCGACTGCTCGGTCGACACTATTATGCACTCGAAGACATGGATGCCCTGGAAGAACATCACATGCGAGCGTTTCGAGCCATTCATGACGCCAGGCAAGTGTTCAATGGACCGGAGCGCATGATCCAGTTCGCAGAGTCTTCAGGTCTCGACAGACGAGCCTATGAACAGGCCTTTAACTCCACTGAAGTGAGCACCGCGTTGAATCGAGCAGACCAGATGGCTCGTCGCCTCAGGGTGGCAGCGGTGCCGACAATCATCGTGCAGGGTAAGTACCTGGTGCGAACGACATCCGATATCGGACCACGTCGCATGCTGCAGGTCATCGATCACCTGGTGGGTCTGGAGAAGGCGCAGGAAACTTCCGGCTAATCGCTGATATTCAACCGGCTTTCGGGATCCACACGTTTAATGCTGAAGCTTTTATCCGGATCTTCGATGGGCTGTGAAGGCCGGCGTCGAACGAAACGCATCGACGACATGTCAACCTGCCAAGGTAAAACCTGCGTCCTGACCAGTCGCATCTGAACGCCAGGGTCCTGAGCGGCCAGACTTTCTGCCTCTTCGAGTGAACCGGTGCGCAGGAGCATCACACTGAGCGCGTCATAGCTGACATCTTCAATGACATCACCGCCCATAACGATCTGATCGTTCAGGTGCAGTTCCCGCAGGTATTCATGGTGTTTTTTAAGGCCAGGCTGTCGCTCATAACCGAGGGCTTCGTTCCAGGAGCTCCCTGGGGTGTAGATCAACAGAAAGTAATTGGCTTTATCTTCTGCACCAACGCTCGTACTCACAAGAAGCAGCGTCCAGGTCCAGAGCCAGTGTATCGCCAGCCTAATCACTGACTTTCTTGTGAACGTGTGGCAAAGAACTCGGATCTTTGGGGTCGAGAAAACGTTTTTCAGTACCGGTACGTGTGACATTCTCGTAAGTGCCGTCATAGCGTTTCTCTAGCTTTGTAAAACCGAGATTTTTAAGGTGGGCATTTCCTGCGGGGGTATTGGCCATCGGCGGTGTGGTAATGACCCGGCGGACACAAGCATCTAATGGTGTATCACCAGGATCGATCGATGCGAGCTCACAGAGCTCACCCCAGCTCTTCACGCTGTTGCTCATACGGTGCACAACCTCAATGGTTCTGCCATTGTCATCACACAAATAGTCGTAACGTGGCACCTTTTCGAATCCTCCTTCGTACGCGTCTACGATCCGAAGCGATACCTGAGTTTAACCACCAGGGAATCGCCAAGCGGACTATCATACCCATCTGAAAAGGCGTCTGAGAAGCTCTTTAGCGGACCAGAATCATCAACCAGACGGTTGTACACAATGAATAGATCCGACAGAGGCGCAATTTCCCAGCGATATCTGGCTTGAAAGCTCATGTCGTTGAGGCTGAAACTATCAGAGGGTCCTGGTGGCTTTTCAACCGGAATCAGGTCTCCGGGCTCATTGGGAATGATATAGAACTTATCTTCTTCAGCCTGAATGCCAACCCATTGCAACGAGACACGGAACTGTTGCTTCGCCGTCAGGAAGTAATCGGAATTGAATCTAAGCTCCCACTGCTTGGCATCAAAGCTCGTGAAGTTTTCATCTTCCTGATGCAGCAGCCAGCCACTTCGATTGACATGCCTGATGCTTGTCGACATTGAAAACCGATCGCTGGGACGCCAATTCACCTCAAATCGTCCAATATAGGTATCATCCCCCAACCGTTCTTCCGAGAAACCTGCACCGACTTCAAAGCTGAGCGGCTTTGTATCGTCAGAGTCCCACCCAAAACCAAAGAACGCTTCTTCCTCAACCCGGTAGGTTCCATTTCCAAAGCTGTTCAGATCGTCATACCGTTCCGGCTGAAAACTGGCCCTGAGTGTCAGGCTGGAAAGATTATCGAACGTCATTCGATCTGCCAGGAAGACACCACCACCAGTAAAGAGCCCATCGTCGTTCCTCTGCACAAAGCCTCGGATATCAAATTCATTGTCGCGGGCCCAACTGATATCCGAATTGGTGCGAACGTGGGCTGTTCGAATTCGAAGCGCATCGTTTCTCGTTAAGAAACCAAGGTCATTAATGTCGACATGCTCGTCCTGATACTCAATACCGAGTCGCTGGATAACCCCCTGCCGAAACGTGTACTCGAAGTCGACAAAACCACCATAACCTGTGTCGATATCTTCGTTGAGGTCGTCAATGTTGGACGAATAGATCTGGCCATCGATCTTCCATTTGCCGTCTTCAGAGAGAAAGTGCCCATCAACGCCGTGCGTCTTGGCTTCACGCTGATCATTGAGCACTGCCGTAGACATCACACCGACTGCGCGATAGGCACCGCCGGGTGAGTCCTCAAACAAAATCCGTGCTATACCATAATCGCTGGACTCACCCTCGAGGTGAAACGGATCGCCGTTTTGAGTCGCATTGAATTTTACGTCATCCTCAAAGGCACCAAGCACGCCATAGCGAAAACGTCCGGATTGACCCGTCACTTTGACTGCACCAACGAGGTCAACAGGTCGCAACGTATCCCGCTTCTCGATCACTACGTCTGGCTCCGTTTCAGGCTCTAACGGCTGACCACCAATTCGTCGCGTGTTGATCAGCGTGGTCGGAGGTCCAGTTCGCCCCACACCGCGGCGCGGCGGATCCGCTCTCGGGGTTGCCTGAAATATCTCCTGACCCTCAAGGAAGAAAAGACGTTTTTCAGGAAAGAAAGTTTCCGTTGCAGAAAGATTGATCACCACCTCATCAGATTCAACCGCGCCAAAATCCGGATTCACGGTCGCGGTCATCTGGAAGTTCGATGACGGACGCCAGAAGAAATCCGCGCCTACACGATACTCCACATCGTTCTCAACTCGATCCTGAGTGATCGCGCCAAAGGGATAGATACTGTATTGCTGTTTGGGGTTTACGCCGTCTACCGAAAGTGACTGCAACGCGGAGATAAATCTTGGCACCGTTGAGGGCAACGCCGGCCAACCCCAGCGCTCATCCACATAAGCCACCTTTCGTGACATGTAGAGCCCAATACGCCGAGCACCCTCGACGTTCGGCATTGCCACCGTGCCCCAGGGAATATGTAATTCACCTGACCAGCCGGTTGGAGTCTCCGAGCTGGCGCCACGCCAGGCACCGTCCCATTCATTGGAGAACTGTCGCTCGGGCAGCAGTGTACCGTCAGACAATGAATCACCGAGGTTCACACCAAACCAGTAACCGTAACGACCCTCGCCTGACGTATCCAGGGTAATGTTAATCGAATCTCGATTCAGACCACGATTGTCTCGACCGGACAATCGCGCAATCAGTGTGTTCACCGGCTGATCCATATCGATACCGAAATACAATCCGGTATCGTCGTAGAAAATACGAACCCTGGTCGCATGCTTGGTGTCAGCTAGCGTATCAGGGTCGATCACCACGAACTCGTCGTAGGCAGGCAAGGTGACCCAGACATCTTCGTCCAGCACACCGTCTATGCGCACGCCGCTGTCTGCGACGTTACGCACCTCTATGGATTCATTTTCACCAAGTTCTACAACCAGGTCATTGGCGGAGAACGCTAGCGAAGGAAACAGGATTCCCAGTACGACAGGAATATTTCTAAACAATCTAGTCCTCTCATCAGGCAGGCGCAGGTCCTGGAAACTGCTCTCGCAGCATTCGCTTGAGGACCTTGCCATTCGCATTTCTAGGTATGACTTCAACGAAATCTGCACCCTTGGGCTGTTTGAATCGCGCCAACTTGCCGTCGCAATGAGCCAACACGTCTTCTGAGGTCAAATCGGCGTTTTTGCTGACCACGACCGCAAAAGGGGATTCACCCCACTTTTCACTGGGCTGGCCTATAACGGCAACCTCAGCAATGTCAGGGTGCGTTAAAAGGACGTTTTCGATCTCTGCGGGATAAACATTTTCACCGCCCGAGATAATCATGTCCTTTATTCGATCCTGGATATAGACGAAGCCATCTACGTCTCGAGTTGCCACATCGCCGGTACGAAGCCAGCCATCCTGGGTAATGGTTTCCGCGGTCGCGTCCGGACGGTTCCAGTACTCTTTCATGATATGGCGGCCACTTACCCAGACTTCACCCTGCTCTTCAGGCTCAGCGTCAGACCCATCTTCTGTCACCACTCTGATGTCCGTGAAGAAGAAACCTCGACCGGTGGATCCAATCTTGGTCATGGCATCTTCACCGGTGATCAAACACGCAGGACCACAACTTTCCGTCAGACCATAAATCTGGTGAACATCAATACCGATGTCTGCGTATTGCTGGATCAAGCTCACAGGCAAAGGTGAAGCGCCACTCTGAATCCAACGTAGACTGGAATAATCACAGCTGTTGCGAGCATCCACCTGAATCATGAAATTCAACATCGCTGGCACAAGCAGTGCTGAGGTAATTTTCTCTTCTTCAATAAGCTCCCACGCTCGCGTCGGATCGAATTCACGCATCACGACGCTGGTCACGCCGAGCAGGACATTCGAGGTTACCGGTGTCAGAGCACCCACATGGAACAACGGCAAAGCCGCCAGGTATCGATCTCGCTCCCTTGAGTCGACCAGCGGCGTCAAGGTTGAGAGCGCCCAGAACATAGTGGCGTGCGTATGCACAACCCCTTTGGGCAATCCAGTGGTGCCAGAGGTATACATGATGTAGAGAAGGTCATCGTCTTTCGAGGTAACCTCAGGTTCTGCTGCGGAGGCGCCATCTCGACCCGCCTCGTAACTGACGGAATAGGCCGACTCACCCTGGGAGTGAAGCCAGTTTTGAATATCTGTTTTATCGCCGCGACCGTTCAGGTCTTCTGCCAAACCTGCAAACTCATCACCGAAGATCAGTGTCGTCGTACCACTGTCTTTGAGAATAAATTCAAGTTCATCTGCCACCAGGCGCCAGTTAAGTGGTACTACTACGCCACCAATCTTGGCGATCGCAAAGTAGGATTCAAAAAATTCGGCGCTGTTCATCATCATGATGCCGACTCGATCGCCTTTCTTCACGCCCAGACTGAGCAAGTGGTTCGCTACCTGGTTGGTCCGCTCATTAAGCTCCCGGAAAGATAGACGAAGTCCAGACTGGCTATCGACATAAGCTTCGATTTCAGCACTCAATTCCGCACGTTTCGTTAGCATCTGACCAATATTGTTTTCCATTTATTCCTCTGCAGATTTAGACGATTCGGTTTAGTTCGAGAATACACACCCCAGCAGCTTTTATTTTTGGTATTGCACTGCGCAATTTATAGGGAGCCGCAATTGTAGTGACTTTGAACGATCCCGTCGATGAAAGGCCTTTAAGAAAGCTTTTTTTCTCCGTACACTCCTTTGAATCCTCTTTTTCGAAGTCTCCATGAACGCACCGGTTGTAGAAACCCCGGCTCAGGGCAGTCGTATCGTCAAAAGCGGCAATGAGGTCATCCTGTTCGGCCAACCTCCGGAGGTTCTCAAGGGACTCCTGGTCAACAATGTCACCGGATTTGAAACTCTCGTTCTGACAGACGTTCGTGAAAAAGACGGTTCCCTGATGAACAATCTCGAGTTCCCCATCTACTTTTTCCTTTTCGTCATGAATGGATTGGGACAGGGCAAAAAGCTCAACCTGGTCGGTGAAAAGGAAGACATTAGCCAGGTATTACGCCTCCTTAGATTCACACTCATGGGTCCTACTCGAGATGAGCTGGACGCCTGGAAAACGGGCAACGCCCTCAAAGACGAATGGCTTGCAGTCGCTGATGCCATCGCACTCAAAGATGAAAACGGCGACATCATTCCCGTTGAAGAATTTTTTCACGCCAAACCATTTGTTAACGGTGAAACAACCGTTGGTGAATTGACCATTCGGCACATCGGTCAAGATCACTATCAGGTCGAGAACGGCGCTGGTGAAGTCACGGTCAATCTGAACCAAGACTTTGAAATACAGCCCTGCTACCCAGTGCAACGAGACTATGTGCCCGGCGGCCTGGTCAAAATGGGACTGGAGATCCTGGGAGGCGCCAGCGGTTTCACACCGGAGGAGCCCTGCACGGGTCTTGCCCTGTGTTACAACGGCGACTACATCGTGATCGATTCCATACCTTTCCTGGACCAACATCTCTTTGCACGAGGAATTTCCAAGAACCAGGTGTCCGCTGTATTCCTGACCCACCTGCATGATGATCACTGCGCCATGTTCCCACTGATGCTGATGCCACATCGCGTCGAAGTGATCACTACGCGTGAAATCTATAACATGGCGATGGAAAAACTGGCCTGCAGCCTGGGCTGGAGCGTTGAAGCCGTTGATGAACACTTTAAGCTGGTTGAGGTTGTTCCCGGGGAAGCTCTGAACTACTACGGCATGGAAATCCTGCCCCACGTGACGGTACACAGCATTCCGACGATTGGCGCCACGTTCAGCACGATCCATCGAGGCTACGAAAGACAGATCTGTATCGTGGGCGATAACCATACGATGACCACCATTCGCGACCTGCACAAAGAGGGGCATGTTCGCAATGAGACGATGGAGAATCTCGAACGCCTTTACACCGAAAGATTCAGCCTGCTGGTTGCCGACGGTGGCGCAGGCGCCATCCATGGAGATCCCGCTGATGCCTTGAAGTCGAGTGCAGACCGAGTGGTATTCGTACACGTTGAACAGCTACCCAACGAGTTCGATACAACCTTTTCTCTCGCCAGTTCCGGCAAACGATACACCGTAATTGACGGAGACCCGAGCGTCTACACCTCACAGGTCAACCATTACCTTTCGAGCTGGCTTGGAGAACCTTTCCCAAATCGCTGGATGCGCAGCCTCCTGGCAGAGGAAGAGATTCGTAAGTACAACACCGATGATGTGATCATCGTTCAAGATTCCGAGACACGCGGTTTTGTATACCTGATCCTTACCGGCTACTGCGATGTCGTGCAGCACGACGGCCAGCAGTTCAATACCGTCGCGAATCTACAGGCCGGAGATGTCATCGGTGAAATGGCCGTGATCACAGGTGTCGGTACCCGCAACGCATCAGTCGTGGCAAGAACGCCTGTTACCGTCTGCGTATTTGCGGAACAGACATTTGCCGCATTTATCAAAGCTGAAGGTTTCAGCAATAAATTGCTGAACCGCTGGGCGCTGCGCCCAATCATCAAGTCGCTGCCACAGTTCAACATGATGACATCTAACGCTCTCGAGAGAGTCGGCAACATCGCGCGTTTCGAAAACCTCGAAAAAAATGACACGCGCCGCTTCGACGATTCCGCCTGGTATATTCTTGCCGAAGGTAAGATCGAGGATGACGAAGGTGTCAAAGGACCATCAGCAGAATATGGATGGCGACCCTTTGCATCGGACAACTGTGCATCAGTGGTTTGTCTGGAAGACTGCCGCTTTATCAAATTCAGGATGGACCAGCTTGAAGCAGTGCGTCGAGAGGTACCCCAGGTGAATTACTATTTGCGAAAACAGAGAGTGGGCTTGGCAGATGGGGAGGTTGACTGGCTTCTCTCCGAAGTGGACATCTACTAAACGTTTTTCGCTTCCTGCAGAATTGCCGCCAGTTTGGGCCGATATTCGCTGATCTCTTCCCAGCTAAGGCCCTCCAGCGAGTGAGGAAACTTCAACCAATCCTCGGTTTCGTGCATATAATAGTCAGGCGCACGGCCTGACAGATTCCTCGTAGGTTTGTAGTAGGGCACGGCTATCCGGATATCCCCCGGTGTATTCAGCCTCGCTTTTTCCTTTAGATGATGGATAACGGCTTCAATGCTTCTTCCGGTATCAAAGACATCATCGACAATCAGAAGACTGTCGTCATGACACACGTTTTTGATGAGGTAGTTCATGGAGTAAACCCGGACCTCATCTTCCCGGCCATCGATCCCCGAGTAGGAGGCGGTCCGAATGGCAATATGGTCCGAAACGATACCCCGTGCCCTAAGCATCTCCTGTACCGCCACACCAATGGGTGCGCCTCCGCGCCAGATCGCCACAATGAACGTTGGTTTAAAGCCGGAATCAGCCACCATGGCACCAAGACGCCAGCTGTCTTCAAGGAGGGTTTGCGCGTCCAGATACTTTTTAATTGTCATGCGGCAGAGACTAGAATGATCCCATGAGTGAGACAACCAAAACCTTCCTGACCGAACAGTCTGTGATGGAAGACAGCTTTAGACTTGGCGTACAAATTTACAAAAGTGGCTTTCGCCCGACCTTTATTGTTGGTTTGTGGCGAGGCGGTAGCACCGTCGGCATCTACGTTCAGGAGTGTCTGCAAACCCTTGGCGTTGAAACGGACCACATCGCCATTCGAACCTCTTACGAGGGCCAGAGCGACTATGCGGACAGGGTCAATAAACCGGACCCGCAGATTCGCGTACATGGGACCCAGTATCTACTCGAAACCTTGGGCCAGAATGACGCATTACTGATCGTCGATGACGTCTTCAGTACCGGCCTCAACGTTCAGGCCGTGCTCGAACGTCTTCGCTCCCGGCTGAAACGGAACATGCCTGAAGACGTTCGCGTTGCATCACTCTGGTACAAACCCGACGCAAGGCGTGTCAAGAAGGAACCGGACTACTATCAATCGACCACCCGTGACTGGCTGGTGTTGCCTTATGAACTGACAGACCTCAGTGATGAGGAACGGCAGCAGCACAAAGCCGCTGCAGCTGAACACCTTTAATCGCCTGGATTAGTTTCCCGTTGGAATTTTGTTGAAGGGCAGGCCTTTATCAGCGCGCATATCTTCCGGTAGCCCAAGCACTCGCTCTGAAATAATGTTGCGCAGTATCTGATCGGTACCACCTTCAATACGCACTGCCGGGGAACGCATGAGCATGGCCTGGAGGCGTGCAGATCCGGACGCAATTTCCGGATCCATGATCGCGCCAGGCAGACCCTGGAGGTCCAACGCAAATTTAGCGATGTCCTGCATCATGCCACCAGCCACCAGTTTGCCGATGCTGTTTTCCGGCCCTGGTGTTTCCCCTTTAGATAGCGCAGAGATTGCGCGCGACGCCGTGTTCTGAAGACCGGCGCTTTTCGCGTACCAGTCCGCCAGCTTGGAACGTACCGCTGAATCTTCAATGGCTGAGCCCGAGGCAACACGAAGCTCATCCACAAGGGCTTTGATTTCTGGAAAACCCGTTGCAATGCTGCCACCAATCGCGAGTCGTTCGTTCATGAGGGTCGTCAGCGAAACCTTCCAACCCTCGCCAACTTCCCCAAGGCGCTGCACATCGGGGATGCGGACATTGTCGAAGTAGACTTCGTTGAATCCGCTGTCGCCATTGGCCTGCTTAATCGGCACAATATCGACACCTTCGCTGCGCATGTCCAGGAAGAACATGGTTAAGCCTTTATGCTTCGGCACGTCTGGATCAGTACGAGTAATCAGGATGCCGAAGTCACTGTAGTGTGCGCCCGATGTCCAGATTTTCTGACCATTAATGACCCAGTCGTCACCATCTTTTTCTGCGCGCGTCCTCAAGCCCGCAAGATCCGATCCGCCATGAGGTTCGGAAAAGAGTTGGCACCAGACTTCTTCACCACTGGCTAGCTTGGGCAGGTAACGTTGTTTTTGTTCCTCGCTGGCATAAGCCATCATGGTCGGCGCGCACATGCCCTGACCAATGATGAAGGTACGACTCAGTGATCCGTAGACGCCTTCTTCCTGATTCCAAATCACACTCTGAATAGGTGTTGCGCCACGGCCACCGTACTCGCTTGGCCATTGGATACAGGCCCAACCCGCATCTGCCTTTTTCTTCTGCCATTTCTTGGCTTCTGCCAGTGGATCGTAGTCACCGGTGCGAGTAGAACCAAACCCGCTGGTCGATAGCGGTTCATAAAGGTACTCCGGCGCATTGCCTTTGATCCACGCCTGCACTTCTTCACGAAATACGGCTTCTTCTTTTGTATCGCTGAAATCCATCGTCGACTCCTTATGCCGCGTCTGCAGCTGGCAGTGCGCCAATAAGTTTATCTTCCCAGGTAGCCAGACCACCCAGCATAAGCGTCAGGTAGTTCGAACGCCTGTAGTAGAGGTGGCAATCAAACTCCCAGGTAAATCCCATACCGCCATGCACCTGGATGTTATCGCGCGAACAGAGCTGGAAAGCCTGTGTTGCAGACACTCTCGCTGTCGCTGCGGCCAATGCAAAATCTACAGAGTCATTCTGCAGAGCCCACGCTGCGTAGTAGCAGTTTGACTCTGCCAGCTTCAACGCGACATACATGTCCGCCATCATGTGTTTGAGAGCCTGGAATGAACCGATGGGACGACCAAACGCAAAACGCTCTTTGGCGTAGTCCACCGCCATCTCGAGCGCTTTCTCTGCGCCCCCAATTTGCTCAAACGCAATCAGGACTGCTGCCCGGTTATGGACGTCCGCCAACGCATCCCAACCATCAGAACACTCACCCAACTCCTCTGCCGCTGAGTTGTCAAACACCAGTGTCGAGGTGGCCATCGTCGGATCCACCATTTCCACAGGCGTGCGACTGACACCCTCCAGCTCGACAATGGCAAGGGTGAGCGCATCACTTTTTCTTGCCAGCACAATCGCAACATCCGCCACCATACCCTGAGGCACAACCAGCTTGCTGCCGCTGACCTGATCATCTTTAAAGCTGGTCGCAATGTTGTCGGCGCGAGCTTCTTCCAAAGTTTCGCTCACCGCAATGGTGCCTTTCACCTGTCCACTCGCAATTAGAGGCAGCCACTTTTCTTTCTGCGCTTGAGATCCATATCTAGCCAGCGCTTCAGCAAAGAGATAAACCGAGGTCGAAAAAGGCACTGGCGCAAGATGCGCGCCCATTTCTTTCGCTGCCAGACAAAGCGTCAGATAACCGGCTTCGACACCGCCATACTCTGAAGAAATCGCCGTACCCTGTACCCCCATCTCCGCCAGCCCCTGCCAGACCTGCTCAGAATAAGGTTCGTTACCCTCGAGCACCGACCGAAAGCGGCTGAAGTCGCAGTTGTCATTCAGATACCGGTGTATCTGGTCCTGCACCATTTTTTCATCATCAGAAAAATCGAAATTCACTGTCTTGTCCGTTGTGTTTTTGTTGCGACAGATCAGCAAGCTAACTGCTCACTTTCAGACAGTCAAACGTCCAACTGATCAGGCCCGCCGTCTTCTGGATAGTTGGTCAGACTTTGCCTAGTATTGAGCTCTTTTCTGTTCTTAAAGAAGCCGTATGTCAGACAACCAAAACGACGGTCCACGCGAAGACCGGTACATGAATAATGCGGAATTCCGCGATAAATATGCCATCGACATCAACGTCGACCCTTATACCCTTCCCCTGGAAACCCTGGATCCCTGTCACCCGTCATTGTTCGAACACGACAAGCTCTGGCCCTACTTCGAAAGGCTCAGAAAAGAGGACCCAGTACACTTGACGCCGGACAGCATGTTTGGACCCTACTGGTCAGTCACCAAGTACCACGACATCATGCACGTGGATACACATCACGATATTTTTTCTTCAGATATCAATCAGGGTGGTATTCGCATGGGCGGTCGACCTATCGAAAACCCTGAAGAACAAAACGCCATGTTCCATCTGCCGATGTTCATCATGCAGGATCCACCGGTCCACGATCAGCAGCGCGCCGTTGTTGCACCCTCTTTCACCCCAAAGCGTCTTCAGGAACTTAAAGAGCTGATTCGAGAACGCGCCGCAAAAATTCTCGACGACCTGCCAAGGAACGAGGAGTTCAACTGGGTTCGTAAGGTCTCTGTGGAGTTAACCGGTCAGATGCTGGCCACTATTTTTGGTGTGCCGCAAGAAGACCGGCACAAACTGATTCACTGGTCAGATACTGTCGAGAACATTGGCAATCCAGAAGTTTTCGAAACACCGGAACAAGGGTTCCAGGAGCTCTGGAAGTGTTTTGAGTACTTCGATGCCGTCTGGAAGGAGCGACAGGCGATGAGTGAACCTGGCGACGATCTGATTTCGACCCTGGTACACGGCGAATCAACGAAAGACATGCCGCCCAATGAGTTTCTCGGCAACATGTTGCTCCTGATCGTTGGTGGCAACGACACAACCAGGAATTCGATCACCGGCGGCGTACTGGCACTGAACCAGAATCCTGATCAGTACCAAAAACTTCAAGCTAACCACCACCTCGTTCCAAAAATGGTGCCGGAAATCATTCGCTGGCAGAGCCCTGTCGCACATATGTGCCGAACCGCCGTCAAACCCACTGAACTGGGAGGAAAGCAGATATCGCCCGGTGACAAGGTGGTGATGTGGTACATCTCCGGTAACCGCGACGAAGAAGTTATCGAGAACGCCAACCAGTTCATTATCGATCGACCAAACCCAAGGCAACACCTGTCCTTTGGGTTCGGTATTCATCGCTGCGTTGGAAACCGACTCGGTGAAATGCAATTGAATGTGCTTTGGGAAGAAATCATGAAACGCTTCGACAAGGTTGAAGTGGTTGGCGACCCCACCTATCTCAAATCCAATTTCATTCACGGCATTACTGACCTGCCGGTCATGATCCACGACTAATTCAAGACAATAAATCCAACAAGAACCCTGGAGGAGAAACATGAACTTTGAGTTTTCCGAGGAACAGGACCTGCTGAGAGAGCAGGCGCTTGGCTTCCTTACCGATAACTGCCCGCCATCGGTGGTCAGGAAAATACTGGAAGGAGACGAATCCTTCGACGCAGACCTCTGGCAGAATGTGGTTGAAATGGGATGGACGGCAACGGTTATCCCGGAAGCGTACGAAGGTCTGGGACTGAGCTATCTGGAACTGAGCGTGATCGCAGAGGAACTGGGTCGAGCACTGGCCCCCCTGCCTTTCTCATCTTCTGTCTACCTGGCAACCGAGGCACTGATGCGGGCAGGGTCTGAAACACAAAAACAGGAATATCTGCCTAAGCTCGCTGCAGGATCCAGCATCGGCTGTTTTGCGTTCAGTGAAGGTGGCGGTCAAACAACGGCAAAGTCCCTGCAGTGTTCAGTATCCGGCGGTAAACTAAGGGGCACCAAACTGCCCGTCGCGGATGGTGACATTGCGGATTTCGCCGTCGTTATCGCCAGTGCAGATCGTGGTGATGGCGCCAGTGCGTATCTCGTCGATCTCAGCGGCGCTGGTGTAAACAGAGAAACCGTGAAAACCATCGATCCAAGTCGATCCCATGCACGCATCACTTTCGATGGTGCAGACGCAGAGCTGCTCGGTGAAGAAGGTCAGGGTTGGACACTACTCGAAAATGTCTTCAACCGTGCGGCAGTATTGTTTGCCTGGGAACAGGTCGGCGGCGCTGATACCGCGCTGAACATGGCAAAAGAATACGCACTGGGTCGTTTCGCCTTCGGCAGGCCAATTGCGTCATTCCAGGCGATCAAGCACAAGCTTGCAAATATCTATGTCAAAAACACACTGGCCCGATCTAACTGCTATTTCGGTGCCTGGGCAATTTCGACGGAAGCACCTGAGCTGCCCATCGCCGCTGCCACAGCAAGGGTATCTGCAATTCAGGCCTACTACTTTGCATCAAAGGAAAACGTACAGACACATGGCGGCATGGGATTTACCTGGGAATTTGACTGCCAGTTCCCGTACCGACGATCAAAACTTCTCGCCACAAACATCGGCAGTGAAGCCACCTGGCAGGATAAACTGATTTCTGCCGTCGAAGCAGATCGCGCAGCATAGGAGCCAAACATGGACTTTAAAGATTCACCAGAAGAAGCAACATTCAGAGAGGAAGTTCGCGCCTGGCTGACAGATAACGTGCCTGCAGCGGAAGAACTCGATGGACTGGACTACAACGATCGCGCAAAACTCTGGCAAAAGAAAAAGTACGATGCGGGCTGGGCCTGTATACGATGGCCTGAGGAACATGGCGGTCGCGGAGCCAATGCCATCGAACAAGTGATATGGAACCAGGAAGAATCAAAGTTCGATACTCCGGATTCTATTTTTGCGATTGGGCACGGCATGTGTGCACCGACAATGATGACATGGGCAACGGAAGAGCAGAATAAACGTTACCTGCCGAAGCTCGCCAGTGGCGAAGAAGTCTGGTGCCAGCTGTTCAGTGAACCTGCCGGGGGATCAGATCTTGCCGCGCTAAGGACACGGGCAGAGAAAGACGGCGACGACTGGGTCATCAATGGCCAGAAAATCTGGACCTCTGGCGCACACTACTCCGATTATGGTGTCCTGGTCGTAAGATCGGACCCCACCGCGCCAAAACACCAGGGTCTGACCTACTTCTTCGTTGATATGAAGTCACCGGGTATTGAGATCAAACCCATCAAACAGATTTCCGGAGGCGCAAACTTCAATGAGGTTTATTTCACAGACGTCCGCATTCCTGACGCACAACGCCTGGGTGCCGTCGGCCAGGGCTGGCAGGTTTCGCTGACAACCCTGATGAACGAACGCGCATCGATTGGCGGCGGTGGCGGCGGCTGTAATTTCAATTCCGTGTTTGATCTGGCCACCAAGGTTAACTTGAATGACCAACCTGCCATCAACGACAAAGGTGTGCGTGCACAGCTAGCCACCTGGTACGCACAGGAATCAGGATTGAAGTATACCGGTTACCGTTCGATGACCGCGCTGTCTCGGGGAGAAATTCCCGGACCGGAAAACTCGATCGGCAAGCTCGTGGGCGCGCCCAAGCAACAGGACATGGCTTCTTTTGCCCTGGACCTGATGGAAGCCAGCGGTGCTATTTGGGATTCTGAGTTGTCGGAGGCCGCTGGCATGTTCCAGCTGACTTATATGGCCTCCCCTGGATTAAGAATCGCAGGTGGCACCGACGAAGTGATGGCCAACATCATCGCCGAGCGTGTGCTGGGACTACCCCAGGATATACGAGTTGATAAAGGTGTGCCGTTTAACGAGATCCCAACCTCGAATTCTTAGGGCTTCAAGCGCCAGATGAACGTGTCAGGCGCTGACTCTGCGGAGCAGTCCTGACACAATCCTCCTCACGTACGCCCAGAGGAGCCCATCCCCTGGGTAACGCGCTTTCATATAGCTGGCGGCAGGAAACAACTGCTCCACAAGAAACGCCAACTTATTCCGAAAACCAGGAATCGCGCGCAGACTGGTCATTTCCCCGCTTGCCTGCTGTGCCATCTGTTCAAGCGACACCTGGTTGTCTTTATCCATCAAACTTTTCAGCACGGTTACGGGAATTTCTGTGCCGAACAAATTCCGACTAGTCTGCAGCCCATCAGCCACGATCAGACACAGCTTTGCTCTCTCCGCGGCTTCACAGACCCATTGCCAGTCTCTTTCTGTTATGCCCTCAGAAAGAAGGTGAATGTCGTAAATCCAGAGCGTGAGGTCTGATTCCGGTTTACTACCCCATGGCCGTTCATAGGCAATCTCTGTTGCATGCGCTGCTCGATGAACACACGCTATAAGAAGAGATGCGGTATCGGCAGGGCAAAGGGCCTCGGGACATAAAGACGGAAACGACTTTTTGTGGGCCCAAAGCTCCTCGAAGCTGATGGCTTGCGCCAGACGCCAGTTATTGTTTAAGCGCCAGTGCAAATCTAAGGTGTGAACCACGCCAAACTCATCGGTTAACGAAAATGCCAACTCCGCCGTCGCTAACCTGCCCGGTAACGACACTCCTGATTCAAAGCCGGCACCTTCAAGCAGCTTGACTGCCGCATCAATCTGAGATTCACGAATGAACACATCGGTATCAACACGACATCTTTGCCAGGGTTCGGCATAAAGGGTATACGCCAGCACAGTCCCTTTGATAACCAAGGCGTCGATGGCATTCTCCGCAAACAACCTGAGTGCCCATGAGACAACTCGCCGGTGCGCCGCTTCCCAGGCCACAGCGTTGTAGGTTTCTTGCTTTAGCTGCTGCTCGAGGTTTGACGCACAGATCGGCACCAGACCCAACAGCCTTTCGCACGCCACCTGAGGGATGTCTGCGGCCTGAAGCTCTCGCTGACCAAGCACCAGTTCAGCCAGCTCACCGTCTTTAAGCAAGGTCGAATTCCTCAAGCTGAGTCAACATCCAGTGACAGATCCCATAAATTTCAAGCAATGTTTCATCTGTTGCCTGCAAGGCATCGGATCGCACGCAGGCTTCAAGTCCCGATCGATGATTGGCAAGGTAGTCCTGTATGTATTCACCTCGAAGTTCAATAAGGCGCGCCGCAAACCGCCAGCCATTTTCATCTTTGTCCCGGCGCCACGACACCTCCGATGGCACATCAGGTGCGCCCGCCAGACGTAGCAGATACTTGCTCCAACCATGGCGCACTTTCAAGTGATCCGGTGCACTCAGCATGAGTTCCACTAACCTAAGATCTAAAAGAGGATGACGGCTCTCGATGCCTGACAAGGCAGCAATTCGATCGTAGCGCTCGAGCGCGGCACAGATAGCGGGATGGGTGACCGACCTTCTGTGCATCTCCGACATTGAGTCATGGCGACCATAAAGCCGATTACGCATCTCTGATAACCGCTCGACAATTTCCTGCTCTTCTGCGAAATGTCTCGATATCCAGGCATCCTGGATGGCGTCACGCAGTCCGCGGTCTCTTTGCGCCAAACCTTTCAAAGTTCGAAGCAGCCTCGGCGCGCCTAAACCACGTAAGCACCGATAGATACCAGTCAGCGGATTGTCCCCTTGCACAATTGCACCTTGCCAAGCTTCTCTAAGACCTTCAGTCACTCTTCCTGCTCTCAGCAGGAAACTGGGGTAACTTGAGGGCATCGAATAGATCATTTCGCCATCAACCCCATCGAGCAAAGCGGCATGACCAGCGCGCTTCGCTGCAAGATTCAGGATCAACATTTGTATCATGTGAGCATCAAAGGGTTCCTGAAGGGAAGACTGCAGATCCATCAACAGATCTGCATCGTCGTCAATGTCCTCAGGGTTTAACTTGCAGGCCTGCAATTCATAGTTTTCTGTTACAAATCGGATATGTCGGGTTTCAAGGCATCCGGGGTCATCATCCTGCACAGTAGAAAATGTCTGAACGGGAAGTCCGGCGGACGCAGCAACACAAACCAGCGTACTCGAATCCACCCCACCGCTGAGTGTGATGGCAAGCGTCTCATCACCTCTCTGGTGTTCTCTGAGAACTGTGAGCAAAGTTTCGCGAAAGCTTGCGTTCCACTCAGCGTCTTCCATTTCAGCAAGACTAACCTTACTGCCATCCCAATACTGCTCAAGTGAAAGACCCTGTCGATTCGCAGTCAGCAAACTGCCGGGTGGAACCCGATAAACTCCGCGCCAAGGCGTACAAACCTTATCCACATGTTCCAACGGAAACGCGAGAGCATCAGCAATTCTCGTCGCGCTTAGAGGCGTTTTCGCTTCCCTGGCTACCGCTTTCGCTTCAGACGCGAAGATCACCCGACGATCTGGGAGCTCCGAATAGTAAAGCGGCTTCACACCCAGGTGGTCTCGCGCCATAAACAGACCATCGGCATCACAGATCGCAAATGCAAAAGCCCCCTTGAGATGCCCGACGCAATTCTTACCCCACTTGCGATAGGCCTTAAGCAGCAACACGGAATCCGTCACCGCCAGATCACAGGACAAAGCCGCACAGAGCGTCTCGCGCTCCGTGAGATGTACATCCGCAACCAGGAGAGTCCCAGCATCGCGTAACGGTTGATCACCGACCAATCCCGACGAGTCCAGCTTAAGAAAACCGAAAGAAGCACGGAGCACAGACTGCAGGGCCCTGCCGTCAGGTCCACGGTAAGACATGACGTCCAACATCTTCCTCACAGAAGACGTGGCATCCTGCTCTCCAAAGAAATCAACGATGCCGGCTATGCCGCTCACAGCAGCTCACGCAGGGCCGTCTTTACTTCATCGAGACCGTGATAGTCGTGAGGCAGCTGACAACGATAAACCGGGATATTCTGACTAAGCACCTTGGTTAAAGCCGACAATCTGGCAGCAGCCGCTGATGCATTGCTCGGCCAGAGGCAAAAGGTTTCCTGCATCACCGTAATCAGAGCTTCAGAGCCTCCGAGCAACTCAACTTTCAGCTGATCATCGCCAGGAACAAGCACGACGAAAGCGCCCAGTCCACGTTCGCCCATAATCGGCAGCTGCGTACAAACGCGTTGCTTGTCACTGTAGCCCGCCATAAAGCTGGTCGTCGTTTCCTGACCCAGAATGGAATCAATACTGTCCTGATACATTCTGAGTCCCGGGTAACTTCCTGAGACCCTCAAAGTGTCGGGGTCAATATAGACACAGTCATCTGACAGCAGCGACCAGCCATCCTTCAGAAAACTCGCGCAGAGCGTGGATTTACCTGAACCGGTTGCACCAAGAAGAACCAACGTGCTGGCTTCAGAGGCTGCTTCACTGATCGCGCCGCCGTGCAGGACCAACTCTCCTCTCTCGCCCAGCATTCGCGGCAAGATCTGATCAAGCAGAAAGTGAACAGTGGCGTTGCTGTCCGTACCTTCCTGATGGAGCTGTACATCCAAGGCTTCCGGCGAAATGCGCGCTCTAAGATATTGATCAAAAACCAGATCGTACTCTGTTGGTAACTTCTCGCAGTACATAAACGGCGAGTCGCCTTCCCACTCGTGTCTTTCGGCCATTGGTTGACACTCCAAGCTCTGAAGAGTGACCCGGATTATTTCGGTCGATGTTGTTCCGTATTCAGGGAGTGGCAACCCAAAATCAGATTCAATTCGATAGTGGAAAAAGGTCTGACTCATGTATCAAGCTTTCCTGTGCCCATCTCAGCTACTTTCGATGAAACAAATCGAACCGCCTCATCAATCGAACCGAAGCGAGCTGAAAACTTTTGGAACAATAATCCCGCAATCTCACCATTGGTGTGATCACCATCCATGAGCTGCAGTAGCGCCTTCATCAAGGTCCCTTCCTCATTCAAAACAGGCCTGTGGTCTTTTGACCGAACAGCCAGGTGATGGGGTGAAATCGGTCGTGAGAGGAATGTTGAATGTCGATGACATTGTCCGCGAATCTCTAATTGCCAATGCCAGTCGCCGAACTCCGGCCGCTTGAGTTGAAACTTCAAACGATCTCCTTCATTCACGCTGAGAACAGGATCGATAGGGAGGTAAACCTGACTCCAGTGAGTCGCTGGCACACGAGGCCCAGTCGACAACCAATCGTTTTCAAACGAAATATCGAACCAACATAGAAACCCATGGCAGTCGCCGGATTTAGTGACGTCAATCTCAATCTTTGCGTCACAGGCAGCCTCTCTCGCTGTATAAAAGTCGAGAGTCGTCAACTGCTTTGGCTCAGCCAGCATGTCGTGGGCGATCTTATTAAAGTGGGCATAGTAAAGCGTATTGACCGCATAGCGATGCATCCCTTCATGTACAACACCCGCGGGTCTGCGACGCCAACTGCAGATCTGTTTTTCGTAGTAGGTCTCTATCTCGACTGGCACCACTATCATGGAACCCTGCCCAGGCAGAAGAAAGCCTCCCGGCTTTAGCCAACGATCTCTTGCGAGAAAAAGACTAGGCAACAGGTCCTCTTCTAGAAGAAAATTGCCGGTGAAAACAGACGTGATCACATCGACGGACTCTGGCAAAGAAGCCGTTTCAATCCGTTCGGGGAGAAGAACAACCTTGTCTGTCAGCTGGTTTTCATCAATGAGCTGAAGAATCGCCTCACGCTGGGTGACTGGTTCAATCAGGTAAACTCGCCGAGCACCGAGCTTAGCAGCCATCAGACCAAGGGTACCGATGCCTGCACCGGCATCGAGCACAACGGAATCCGAATTAACGAATTGCTTCAGGGCGCGCTCATAAAAGGCATTGCGATATTCGTCCAATGCCATAACACCCTGATTGACAGGATCTTCATAACTCATTTGGGGCGTTCAATATTCACGTCCAGAAGCGGTGTGTAGTTGCTCAGCCGCTCCAATTCACCTAGAACAATTTCTTCCTGGTAGAGCACCCAGGCATGGGCCTCTACCGCATCACCCCTTTTGTATATGCCCATTCTTATCGTGGTTTCAATACCCACAAGGCCAAGCATCCACCACAGGGTGATGGCCTGTTCCAGACATTGCGCGTTAAAGGGCCCTTTGTGAGCTGCAATGCTCACCATTCGTGCGGCCCTGTGAACTTTTTCCGTCGCATCCACCGATATGGGCCCGCGACTGAATCGGGACAGCAACTGTTCGGTTCTACGAAAACCACGATATTTGAGCAGCATGGCCACGACGGGAAGCGCCATGGTAGACACCACGAGTAAAAAAAACTCATGCAGCGACAGTCGTCCGAGTTTTTGCAACTCAATCACAGGCAGGCTCAATGGATACCAGACCTTCCCTGGTCAGCACGTCGATTAACTCAGCGAGATCAGATTCCAGAGTTGACTCATCAACATCGAATTCCTCAAGCAGTTGGCTTCTTAAAGAATTAAGACTCATAGGCTCCTGAATCAGTTGCCAGACGCGCGTGCCGACTTCATTTAACGAAAAATATTCCTCACTGGCGAGATCCAGGATCACTGTCTCACCCCGGACTTCTTGGCCAATGGCATCCTGTGACGCTCTAAATAACTGATCAGCTTTCATTAACCGAGCCCTGTGACATCTACATCCAGCATCGCCTCAATCAAGACGGGACCGGATTCTTTCATGGCTCTTTCAAACTGCTGATTGAACTCATCAGCCGTTGTTGATCGATAAGCACTGACCCCCATACTCTGAGCGAGCCCGACAAAGTCGAGATCAGGATTTGAGAGGTCCAGCATATCTAACGTCTTTTTATTCATGGATTGGGCACCTACCCGGGCGAGCTCAATCTGCAGAATCTGATACTTTCTATTAGCGAAGATCACGACGCAGACATCTAACTGCTCACGGGCCATCGTCCACAACGCCTGGATGGTATACATCGCGCCACCGTCACCGTGCAAACAAACGACTTTACCCTCGGGACGGGCAACCGCGGCACCAATGGATGCTGGCAACCCATAACCAATCGAACCACCGGTAAGTGACAACCAGTCATGTGGTTCGGCATGCTCGGTCAGCGGGTACGTCAGAAATCCTGCGGTAGCACTTTCATCGACGACCACGGCATCGGTCGGGAGAAATTCAGCGAAGGCACGAGCGACGCTCTCAGGACTGATCTCTCCAGTCTGCAGTCCTGGTTTACTCAAGGGGTTTTTGCGCAGCGACACATTCTGGGCACCAAGTTCCGCAACCAGGTCCTCGAGCGCTTGCTCAGCATCTTCGCCTACATCCGCAAGCAGGTGTACATCACAACCTTCCGGATAAAACTCACTCGCCTTGCCGGGATAGGCAAAGAATCCCACTGGCGCCTTGGTGCCAACCAGGATCATCTGCTCAGCATGTTCAATCTGCGGCATGGCCTGTTCAGCGAAATAAGCGAGACGTTCCACCGCGCATCGCCCTTCGCCACGAGGGAGTCGTGACGTAAACGTATCGCAGAAAACTTTGGCGTTGGCATGCTGCGATACCTGATCGGCAAACTGCAGCGCTCTCTCACTCAGCCCCATGTTCGACATGAGAATGACTGTCGGCTTGCCGTTTCTTAGCATGGCCGCTGCTTTTTTTATGGTCTCTTCACCGGCCCGCGGTGTTTCAGGCATTGACTGCGCCGCGACGGGATCCACAGATTCGTCCCAGGCACAATCCGCCGGAATAATAAGCGTGGAAATCTGACCGGGTTTTACATTGGCGGCCACAACCGCATCAGCCGCATCCCGGGGCAATGATTTCGCGTCAGCAACGGACCTGACCCAATGCGATATGGGATGAGACAAGCCAATCACGTCGGAATTTAGTGGCGCGTCGTACTTCTTGTGATAGGTCGCGTGATCACCAATCAGATTGATCACCGGTGCGTTCGCTTTGTAGGCATTGTGGAGATTGGCTGAGGCATTTGAGAGACCCGGCCCCAAGTGCAACAACGTGCAGGCTGGCTTACCGGCAATTCTTCCGTAACCGTCTGCTGCACCAGAACAAACACCCTCGAACAGTGCCAATATCGATCTCATACCCCCGGTCTGCCCAATGGCTGCGACCATGTGCATTTCCGACGTGCCGGGGTTAGTAAAACAGACTTCAACATCGTTATTTGTGAGCGTCTGAAGCAGGCTCATTGCACCGTTCATTCCCTGCATTGGGGGTACCTCCATACATCTGAAGCCGCCAGTATACACCGGTAGTCAATTTCACCATTCGTTCGCCAAAACATTCAATGGGACCACAAACAGTTCACAAGCGTTTTCTTGAGGAAGATTTTTTGTCCATATAATTCAGTGTGTTACGTGTTTTTCGAGAAACTGGCACGAAACCTGAATTACTCGAGATAAATGCAACATTGGGGAATGTCATGAACGAATCAATGCGAAAAATTCGACCCAGTTCTAACTGGATCTCGGCGGGCCTGTTAACACTGTTTGTCCTGTCTTTCGGAATCTTCGCTGAAAGTCATGTTCGTAAAAATGCAAACAGTGCCGAGGCCTATGCCGGATACTGCAGTTCAAGTAATTCCGATCAGCCCAAAACGCTGATCCGTTTTCACTAGGCAAACAATAAGGAGCCGACAATGAAAGGTCTGTTTGACGACAGTCAGGCCCACGAACTTTACCTGGACCCAGTCCATAAAAAGATTGGTGGCGTCTGCGCGGGTGTTGCACGATATCTGGACGTTCCACGATTCTGGGTTAGGATAGCCACTGTGATCGGGTTGTTTATCCATGCGCCGAGTGTGCTGATCGCCTATGGTCTGGCGTACATCATTCTGGATGAAGCCCCCGACGTTTACGACGAGGTTATTCCACGGGAAGAATTCACTGACTGACTATGTAAATGAAACTGGCCTCCGGATCGGCATCGATCTCGGAGGCACCAAAATCGAAGGCATTCTGATAGATGCCGAAGGCCAGGAGCTGAAACGTGAACGTCGAGCGACGCCGCAAGGTGACTATGACGAAACCCTTGACGTGATTCACCTGGTTGCCCAATCCCTTTCAACGAACGAGGCGGTACCGATCGGCATCGGTACGCCTGGTTCTCAGTCGCGCGTGTCGCCATTGATGCGCAACGCCAACAGCACCTGCCTGAACGGCAAACCCCTGTTGGATGATCTGAACAACCATCTGAAACGTCCGGTCAGGATGGCCAACGATGCGGATTGCTTCACACTTTCCGAGGCGACAGACGGCGCAGCAAAAAACGGCAGTGTGGTATTCGGCGTCATTCTCGGGACCGGTGTCGGTGGCGGTATTTCTGTTAACCGAACACTGGTTAATGGCGTAAACGGCATCAGCGGTGAGTGGGGACACAATCCTGTGCCTTTCATTGAAGGGATGGAACGAGGCCGCGAATGCTTCTGCGGGCGAAAAGACTGCATCGAGACGTGGCTCGCCGGCCCCGCTCTGACCCGAACCTATCGCGAAGCGACTGGCGAGGAACTGAGTGCTGAAAAGGTTTCAGCACGAGCAGCAAGTGGAGAGCAAGCCGCTGCACAGGTCATGTCCAAATATCTGGATACCCTGGCTGCATCTCTTTCCCTGGTCATCAACATCATCGATCCCGATACCATTGTGTTGGGGGGCGGGTTATCCAACATCGATCAGCTTTACCGGGAGTTACCCGGACGTCTGGATGACTGCGTGTTCTCAGATCACGTCGCAACCCGAATCGTCCAGGCAGAGCACGGCGATTCCTCAGGGGTCCGTGGGGCCGCGTGGCTGTGGTGAAACACTCTGTTGTTCCAATAAGGCTCTGAGCGCTTTCACTTCTTCGTAAACATCGTCCAGATGAACAATGTTCGGATCAGCCGCCTGAATCTTGGCGTGCTCTTCCTCGAGCACATTGACGACGATACCAATCACCATATTCAGAAAGGCAAAAGCCGTCAGGAAGATGAAGGACACATAAAACGCCCAGGACCAGCCGTAGACAGCCATGGTTTCATACATGATGTCCGTCCAATCCTCGAACGTCATGACCCGGAACAAGGTCAACATGGCGATGCTGATATCACCCCAAAGAACGGGGTTAATGTCCTCAAAGATCAGGGAACCGACCGCAGCGTAGATGTAGAAAATAATAAACATCAGTGCCATCACATAGCCCAGCCTGGGCAATGCCTTCAGCAGCGAGTTAAGCAGCATACGCAGTTCAGGAATAATGCTGATCATTCGGAGCACACGGAAAACACGCACCAGTCTTGCCACCAGCGCCATGTCCGTATTGTCGATCGGAATCAGGCTGACCGTCACGATCAAGGTGTCAAAGATATTCCAGCCACTCTTAAAAAAGTGTGAGTGGGGATGAGTCGCCATGAAACGAATGGATATCTCAATAATGAAAATTACCGTGATACCAATGTCAGCAATCTCCAACACCTGCAACCAGAATGGTGAAATGTTGTAGGTCTTGGCACCCACTGTCAGTGCCGACGCCATGATGACGAAGATAATAAAAAACTCGAAGACCTTGTTCTTGATAATGGCTTCGAAACGCGATTGCACTTCCTGATAGGAAATACTCATATCACTGCCCGCCCCTGTTCTGAGAAAAAGGCGGGAGTATAAAGCTATTGGGGCACAAACAGCATTGACTTAGCCTGCCTAACTGCGCAAGTTATGCTGGCCGTCGTTCAACAACAAAAGAAACATGCTAAAAATCATCTGCATCCTGATAATGATCCAGATCTCCCTCACCATCGCACTCTTGCTGCAAAGCCGAGACTATCCTCCAATGAGCAACAGCGTCGACGTTGAAACGAGGACACAGTCCAACCAGTCCGATCAGAACTTAGGCGAACAACAGATTCGAAGAATAATTCGTGAAGAACTTGCGGCAGGACTAGCAGAGACTGAATTCCAAACAGAGAAAAGGTCCCCTGTAGTACAAAGCAACGCCGGGAACGCAACTCTGGACTCCGTGATTGATCAGATAAGCTACTTTGAGAATGTAGGTAGTATTTCTCCGGAAGAAATGGAAAACTTAAAAACAGCCATTTTGAGTCTACCCTCAGGTGATAGCGAAATAGCATTACGCTCACTTGTGAAATCACTGAATAGCGGGGCGCTGGATGGGGAATTTCAATAACAGCTTGGAGTATCGCTAAATGAAAAAATCAGTATTCGTCTTTCTTCTGACTTTACCTTTGGTTGCCCTTTCCGGAACTTCAGGTGATTTCCCGATCGAAGTTATCGATGGTGATGATGGCAGCGGACAGGCCTTCGGAAGCCTGACTTCAGCTCGCTACTCAGACAATGACATTGAACTCATCGGCTGCGGTATCTTTAACCCTCCAGGTGCACGTCTTGGATTCTGCCAGGCTAGAACCGCCAATGATGACTATAGACTCTGCACAACTACTGACCCAGTATTGATGAGCACCTTGTCAGTACTAAGCAGCAGTTCGTACATTAACTTCCGCTGGGATGCGAATGGCGAGTGCACCAACATCGGGATATCAACACAGTCTTCCTACCTTCCAGAAAACAATGACGCGACCAAGTCGGTCAAAAAGAAAAAGAAAAAGAAAAAGGACAAGGATGACTAGAAGCTAGTCCTTCGAGCTGACCGGTCCCTGCAGGAAACGGACTGCCCAGCGCGCAACGTCATCGCGCATTAGCGGCGTATCAAGAGAAGCAACACCCTGGGCATAGGTTTCGGGACCCAGAATGTCTTCTCTCATGTCCATCAAGTCCTTTGAGTATTCAGGTTTGAACTCAGGGTGGCCCTGCATTGCCAGGGCATGATCACCGATGGTGTACATGCTGTTTGGACAAAAATCGCTGGTCGCGATCAATTGCGCACCTTCCGGCAATCGCACCACCTGGTCTTTGTGAGATACCACAAGGGTGTAGTGGTCGGCGTCTTCATCCACAAACCACGGCTGCTCAATCAACCGACTGTCGTGGATACCGACCCCCCAGCCGACCTCAGCGCCCAGGGTTTTTCCGCCCAGTGCCTCCGCAATCAGCTGGTGTCCAAAACACAGACCCACTGTCTTCTTTTTTGCCGCGTGAAGCTCCCGAACAAAAGCCATGAGTTCTCCAATCCATGGCTCATCGTCATAGACACTTTTTTTACTGCCGGTGATGACATAACCATCACATTCATCGAGGGATTCCGGATAGTGGCCATGCTCAACGTCGTAGGTGACAAAAGTCACATCCACACCCATAACCCCAGCCGCGTCACCCAGCACTTCGGCAATCATGCCGGGATAGTTGCCATGTTTAGCCTGGAACTGGTCGAGCACCGAGTCCGCTTGGAGAATACCGATTTTCATATCAGATGATTTCGAAGTAGCGAGAAAGCTGCCAGTCATTCACAGCTCGCTCATACTCACGCACTTCCCAATCCCGGGATGCCGTGAAGTGCTCAACAAAAGTATCGCCAAGCGTTTGTCGCGCCACCTCTGATTGCTCAAACGCACGGGTCGCGTCACGAAGATTGCCATGGAGTTGATAAGCCTCTGGCAATGAATCCTGCAAGTCATACGCGTTTCCAGCAACCGGCGCCCCCGGGTCCGTCTTCTGTTCAATGCCTGCTAATCCCGCAGCGAGGTTCGCCGCCGCGACCAGGTAAGGGTTGCTGTCAGCAGAGCCTACACGGAACTCTACCCGCTGCGCTTTACCAGAGCCTGTGATGACTCGGAGCGCTGATGTTCTATTCTCGATACCCCAGGTCGCAGCCGTTGGAGCCCAGGCACCTTTAACCAGGCGCGTGTAACTATTGATGGTGGGTGCCGTCATGGCCAATAAAGGCTTCATGTTTTCTCTAAGCCCACCCACATAGTGAAGCATGGTTTCACTCATGTTGTTGTCGGCATCAGCATCAAAAAATACATTCTCGCCGCTGTCGCGATCGAGCAGGCTCTGATGCACATGACCACTTTGTCCCGGGTAGTCCATGGACCACTTCGCCATAAACGTCGCTGTCATATCACGCTTCTGAAAAAACGACTTGGCGAAGGTTTTGAATAACACCGCCTTGTCCGCAGCCGCCAGCGCATCATCAACAGCAATGGCTGCCTCCCAAACGCCTGGCCCGGTTTCGCAGTGTAAGCCTTCCAATGGAAAGTCATGAGCAACGCAGTAGTCCATGAACTCATTGAACAAATCGGAATGCGTCATGGTCCGCAACACGGAGTAACCAAAGTTCCCAGGGCTTAGCGGGACGAGGTCCCGGTATTTTTTATCCCTGATGGATTGGGGCGTCTCATTGAAGATAAAAAACTCGTACTCAAAAGACATACGAGGCTCGAAACCCATGTCCACAGCTTTTTTCAGCACATGCTTGAGTCTGCTTCGTGGACAAATCGGGTGAGGACCATCGTCGTCACCGACAAAGTCAGCAAGAAAAAACGGAATATTATTTTCATCATGCAGCCGACGTTCACTGGATAAATCCAACCGGTAGGTCGCATCGGGGAAAGCGGTGTGCCAGCCCGTGAAGGTGGCATTGTCATACAACTGATCGTCTACATCCCAACCAAGCACGCAATCGCAAAAACCTGAAGTGCCTGCCGCGATGTTTCGGAACTTCTCGAGACTGATGTATTTACCTCGCAAGACACCGTCAACATCCGCGAAGCCAAGTTTCACTCGCGGAATTCCTTCCTGCTCATACTGCTTGATCAGGTCATCAGCCTCTACCATCTTACTTGTCTCCTGGAACCCTGATGTTATCCACCATCGCCTGAACTTCAGGCGGTGGGGGTGGTGTGAATCGGCAGACAACCAGGGAAACCACAAAGTTGAGCAGCATACCTAGTGTGCCAATACCTTCCGGTGAGATGCCAAACCACCAGTGTTCCGGATTATTATCACCTGGGCTGACAAATTTAAAGTAAACAATATAGCTGAAGGTAAACGCGAGGCCTGTAATCATTCCTGCAATTGCAGCCTCTTTATTCATCCGCTTATAGAAGATGCCGAGCAAAATCACCGGGAAGAAACTCGCTGCCGCAAGCCCGAATGCAAAAGCCACCACCTGTGCAACAAAACCCGGCGGGTAAATGCCAAACAGACCTGCGATACCAATAGCGACAGCAGCGGCGATGCGGGCCGCCAGGAGTTCCTGCTTGTCTGTGATCTGAGGCAGGAAGGTTTTCTTCATCAAGTCATGTGAAACCGCAGTCGATATCACCAACAGCAAACCCGCAGCAGTGGAAAGCGCAGCCGCCAGACCTCCCGCAGCAACCAGTGCAATCACCCAGTTCGGAAGCTGAGCGATCTCGGGATGCGCGAGCACAATAATGTCACGGTCAATGTAAAGCTCGTTGTCGTTATCGGTGGTTTCGTTCTGAAGAAGACGTTGGCCACTGGCGCCTCGCTCTTCTGAGTAAATGGGTTTAGCAGGGCTCAGGGCGTCACCACCACGGTACTTGATCACGCCATCTTCATTTTTGTCATTCCAGGCAATCAGTCCTGAATCTTCCCACTTCGCAAACCAGGAAGGCGCTTCCGCATACACCATACCGTCAACGTTGTTAATGATATTCATGCGTGCAAACGCAGCTACCGCAGGTGCAGTCGTGTAGAGCAGAGCAATAAACACCAGTGCATAGCCTGCAGATATCCGCGCGTCACGTACCTTGGGCACTGTGAAGAAACGAACAATCACATGCGGCAGCCCGGCAGTGCCCGCCATCAGGGCCGCCGTAATGAACAACATATCAATGGTCGACTTGTTACCGGAGGTAAACGCCGCCATGCCCAATTCCGTTGTCAGGCCATCCAACTTGTCTAGAAGGTAGGTGCCACTGCCATCATTCATGGTGCCGCCGAGACCAAACATCGGCAGCGGATTCCCGGTCAACATGATGGATATATATATTGCGGGCACCAGGTAGGCAAAAATCAGTACGCAATACTGTGCGACCTGGGTGTAGGTAATGCCTTTCATGCCACCAAGCACCGCGTAGAAGAAAACAATCGCCATACCGATGATTACACCGCTGTTGATGTCTACTTCAAGGAAACGACTGAACACAATGCCCACACCACGCATTTGCCCCGCGACATAGGTAAACGAAATAAAGATCACGCAGATAACCGCGACCAACCTCGCGGTCTGCGAGTAGTAACGATCGCCAACAAAGTCAGGCACGGTGAACTTGGCAAACTTTCGCAGGTAAGGAGCCAGCAGCAACGCCAGCAACACATATCCACCGGTCCATCCCATGAGGTAACGCGCACCGTCGGCACCTTCAAATGCGATGATTCCTGCCATGGAAAGAAAGGACGCCGCCGACATCCAGTCCGCAGCGGTCGCTGCGCCATTAGCAACGGGGTTGACCCCACCACCGGCAACATAAAATTCATTGGTCGACGAAGAACGACTCCAAATAGCGATTCCTATGTACAGCGCAAAGGAAAGCCCGACGAAGAGATAAGTTAATACTTGTGCTGACATGGTTACTCCTCTTCTTCCACACCGAACTGACGATCAAGCGCATTCATTCGCCAGGCATATATGAAGATGAGCACCACGAAGAAATAAATAGAGCCCTGTTGTGAAAACCAGAAGCCAAGTTTGTAACCAAAGAGGCGATACTGGTTAAGAAAATCGACGAACACGATACCCGCCAGAAAGGACACCGTGAACCAGACTGCCAGCAACACCAGCATAAGATTGATGTTGGCACGCCAGTAAGCGCGATTGTTTTCCTCAGACATAAGGACTCTCCCTGGGACAACTGAGTGGCTTGTGGATAACTCTGGGGGTAAATCGTGCCCTTAGACCATTATTGATGGGTTCGAAGACACCGATAAACAGAGTTTATTGTTCTTTTTCTTTTAAAATCAGCCGGTTAACGCATTACGCCCGGTGATATGCACCTGAGTTTCCCCGAAACCGGGAATTCCTGTCAATTGGGTCAGGTTGTGAATAAGGAATCAGCTTTCTGCTGATGAGATTGCACGGGTGCCATCTCTCTGAGGCATTTCCACGAGGTTCTGGGGTAATGACTTACTCACCTTCGCACCTAAGGCTTTCATATCCTCTGCGCGTTTAACCAGATTACCTTTGCCCGATGCGAGCTTGTTAAATGCATCCTGGTAAGCGTTCTGAGTCGAATCCAAACGGCTACCAATCAGTTCCAGGTCACCCACGAAGTTCACGAACTTGTCATAGAGCGCACCGGCACGAGTCGCAATTTCCTGTGCGTTTTTGTTCTGCTGCTCATAACGCCAGATATTTTGAATGGTACGAAGCGTCGCCAAAAGCGTGGAAGGCGCCACGATAACAATGTTTCTTGAGAAAGCATCTGAGAAAAGCTCTGCATCCTCTGTGACTGCTACTGAAAAAGCCGCTTCGATGGGTACAAACAACAACACAAAATCCAAAGTACGGATGCCTTCCAGCGCCTGATAGTCTTTGTCGGACAACTGCCGGATGTGCTGCCTTAAAGAGGCAATATGTAACTTCAGTGCTTCAGCACGCTCCGCCTCGTCTTCAGAAGAACAGAATCTTTCATACGCAGTAAGGGACACTTTCGAGTCAACCACCACATCTTTATCTTCAGGCAACCTAACGATCGCATCGGGCTGCATTCGCTTGCCGTCTTCGTTCTTCAGAGACACCTGGGTCTCGTACTCGCGACCTTTTTCCAGACCGGACTTCTCTAGTACCTTCTCAAGGACAACTTCACCCCAGACACCCTGGGTTTTGTTCTCACCTTTCAGTGCATTGGTCAGGTTTACTGCGTCCTGCGCAATTCGACTGTTCAAGTCCTGCAGACTCTTAAGTTCTTTCACCAGGGAGAAGCGTTCTTTCGCTTCGTTGGTGTAAGTCTGTTCTACTCGCTTCTCGAAGGATTTGATCTTTTCCTGAAGCGGATCCAGCACACCGCTCAGGTGCTCACGACTCTGTTCCTTGAACTCCTTCTGCTTGGATTCAAAAATTTCGTTTGCCAGATTCTTAAAGCCATCCTGCATGGAAACTTTGGCTTCTTTGATCAGCTCAAGCTTCTCTGCGGCCTGTTGCTTTTGTTCTGTGAGGGTCGTTTCCAGTCGGGAAATTTCCTGACGGGTATGGACCAGTCTGGCTCGCTCATCTTCCAGCGCCTGATTTGCAGAAGTCAGTTGATTCTCGAGTTCCGCGATTTTCAGTTCGCGGGAGTGCAGTCTTTCACTGAGAGAGGCTTTCACAACCTGTAATTCACTGAGTTGTCGTTGCACCGTGAGGAACTGGTTATTCAGGTGTTCATTGCGTGCGCCAGCATCTTTCTTCTCGGCACGGGAAACGACGATGTAAGTGACAACGGTGGCGAGGATAATGCCGCCCAGTGCGGCGGCAAGGATATCCGGAGTGATCAAGGGGACACCTCAATTCAAGAACTGACCCCTTAAGTTTAGACCCGCACTGTATGGATGTATAGTCCTGAGAGTCCGCGTAGTCGACTCTCGAGGGAGAGTTGCTCCCAGCAAAAACCCATTCGTGCAGATCTAGCACGAATCGTGCAATTGCACGGTCGCTCTTCACTGAGACTTTGTCTCAGTGAAGATAAGTAAACATCTTGCGGCGATAGCTGGTGGCAAGCTCGTTACCCTTCCCCAACATGTTGAAAACTTTGATCATGGTCAGACGGGCTTTTTCTTCTTCCCAGGTTTTGTCGGCTTTTAAGATTTCCAGCAGTGTTTCCAATCCATGCTCTACCTGATCTTCGACAATGAGGCGAATCGCCAGATCAAATCGCGCGTGAAGATCACCGGATTCTGCACGACTGGTCAACTCATCCACGCTGCCCAGCTCTCCGGCAAGATCGATAAATTCCAACCGACTTTTTGGTCTATCGAGACCTTCGGTATCCGCGGGCAGGGCTTCAAGGATCTGACGCGCGTCATTGACCTCGCCTTCCATGATGAGCAGATCACAAAGCTCAACGTGCAGACTAAAGTTATTCGGCTCCTCTGCGATGACCTGTTGCAGCATCTGAATCGCCTGCTTGCGCTCACCCTGAAGCACCAGGAAATCAATCTGTTCTCGCACCCGCTCGAGGGGGCTCATGGTCAACTGCTCGAGCGCACCACGCAGTTGTTGCTCGTCAGCAGGACCTTCAATGTCACCGGCCATCTGGCCCTGAAAAATAATCTTAATGGTTGGCAGTGCACGGATCTGCAGCTGCTGCACCAGCTGGGGGTTCTGTTGAACTTCAACGCGCGCCAGGGACACTTTACCCTGGTACTCGGAGGCAAGTTTCTGCAGGAGTGCGCTGGTTGATTCACACTGCTCTGCCCCCTCAGCGTAGAACTCAAGCAGGACGGGTACCTGCTGAGACTTTTCTGCGACTTCAGCCTGAAAATTCTCGGCATTTACCTCGACTGACAAAGAACCTGTTTCCACCGGCCGTCTCCTCTCATTTGATTGAGCTGCGCGCTCGAAAAAACGGCTAGCCTATCAGATTTAGGCAGCCAGCCGGAGACCTTCACGGCGTAATGCACTCTGTAACGCGCGCGACGAATGCCAAGGATTTTCACGGCCGCGATAGAGCACGCGATTTCCTTTGCTGACGAACCAGATATCCAGGGATTTGATGTGTCTAACCCTCATGTCGTTCTCCTGTATAGATATTCAGTTACTGATCATTCATACAGTACTGTATATCCAAACAGCATGCAAACGGCGTTTTCACGAGCCTCGGGCTAGCCGAGACTGATCCAGTCAAAACCCTCTTTCTGGCTGGCTATTATGAGGCTCCCCTGCCAGTCCGTAAGCAGCGGTTTGACTGCGTTCTGGGCCAGATCGTGCTGATTGTTCTGCTCCGAGATGTGAGAAATGACCAGGTGCTGTAGACGAGCCAGATCGACGCTACCCAGCAATTCCGCCGCCTGGGCATTGTTGAGGTGACCATAGTCACCGCCGACCCGGCGCTTCAGCGGATAGGGATAAGGTCCCTGCGCCAGCATTTCAGGATCATGGTTACACTCTAGGAGCAGCGCATCACAATCCCGATAAGAACGCTGTACATGCGGCGTGATGTGACCGAGGTCTGTCAGCACACCAATATTCAGATCACCTGAGGAAAGCACATATTGGCAAGGTTCTTTAGCGTCGTGGGGAACCGCAACCGGCGTCACCTCAAAAGAACCGACAGAAAAAGGGAAATGGCAGTTAATCTTTCGCAGCTCCGGCAACTGACCCATGAGTTTCGCCTGATAAGTGCCTGGCGTCAGATAAACCGGCGTCGAAAATTTTCGTGCGAATCCGGCTACGCCATGGATGTGGTCAGCGTGCTCGTGAGTGACCAGGATGGCATCCACATCATCCGGTGACATGCCGAGACGACTAAGGCGACGAACGGATTCCTTAATGGTGAAACCGAGATCGATCAGGAGACAGGTGTTTCCATCATCGATAAGTGTGCCGTTCCCCTTGCTGCCACTACCCAGTGAAGCGAAGCGAATCCCCATAGATCAGGTCGAGTACTCTTTGATGAGTTTCAATAGACGCTCTTTCAGGATGAGGCTCTCGGTGTTGCTGGCCAATTCGCTTTCCACATCGACCGTTACTCGAACCTCTTCCGCTTCAGGTGCCAGCTGAACCCTAAAACGGTGCCCTGGATCCACGTCCTCTTCAGCGTCTTCGCCACCGCCGAACACTCTAGAAAAGAATCCTGGATTAGGATCATGGCGAGACGAGTAATAGACGTAGTAAATCGCGCTGGTTCGGTCGAGGTCTTCGACAGTCACCTTGGCATTTTCGAGCGCACTGCCCACAGTCGCCCACGCACGATCAAAGTCCAGCTTATACTTCAGCACCATACCTTCAGGTTCCGCGACCAACGAGGCTTTACTTTCCTGCAATCCAGCAGCCAACAGCGAGACCGTTGGACCTTCCGCCATGCGATCACCGAGATAGTAAGCAAGGACACTGAGCATCTTGCCTTCAAGCTCCGGGTTATCAGACTGACCGTCCCACGCTGGCTCTGCATCAGGATCGAATCCTCCAAACGGTCGCTCGATCTGTTCTATATAGAGTTCGGTGCTGCCGGTACGCACACCTGGCTCTACGCGCACTCTGAATCTGTACTGCTGCGCCATGCCCCGCTCTTCCCACGCGGAACCCGACGTCATGCTTTCATAGATTTCGTCCGGGTTACCGCTGGTACCGAGGATCCATTCGGTTTCCAGGGTCCCGCGGCGCGGGTTTAGCTGCGCAACCGGTAAATGGTGCTCCTCCCAGAACAGGACAACCTGCGGCCAGATCGTCGCAACCGGCAGATCGAGGAAAACCCATCGGTCATCACCCAGTCTTCGAATCACAACCTGATCGACGCCGAATGTCGTGCTCAGCGCATCCGGTAATCGCAGCTCCACTTCCTGTTCTGCGAGCCCCCGATAATCAACCACTTCGGGAATCGGCATTGCATCAACAAATCTTGGCTGATCCAAATGTTCCGGAACCTGGGTCGGCTCAGAAGAACCCGTTTCCAGACGCTTTTGTTCGTCGCTTTTGCCGAACCAGCCCAACCAGCCACAACCACTGAGCAGCAGCGTTAACAACAGAACAGAAACAACTCTAATCAACTGATCACTCCGGCAGTACGCATGGCATCCCGCAGTTCATCATGGAAGCGGGTATCAAAGGTTGTCATGGGCAGACGGATACCCTCACCAATTCGCTCCATTTCTGTGAGCGCCCATTTCACCGGGATCGGATTCGACTCGAGAAACAGTTTGTTATGGATACCCTGTAGCTTTTCATCCAATTCTTTAGCGAGAGTTTCATCACCAGCGACCGCGGCCTTAGCCATGGCGACTACTTGCCCGGGCGCAATGTTTGCCGACACGCTGATGGTGCCTCTGGCGCCCTGCAACATCAAATCACAGGAGGTGGCATCGTCACCGGAATAAATCGCGATGTCACACAGGGACTGAATATCCTTGCTTCGCTTCAGATCTCCAGTCGCTTCTTTAATACCCACAACCAGGTCATTTTGGTAAAGCCGCGCTACCGTTTCCGGCACCATATCGCAGGCGGTCCTTCCCGGAACGTTATAAAGGTACTGGGGCAACGACACCGCATTCGCGATTGCCGAGTAATGTTGGAACAGTCCTTCCTGACTTGGCTTGTTGTAATAAGGTGTGACGAGGAGACAGGCATCGGCACCTGCTTCTTTCGCAGCAGACGTCAGCTCAATCGCTTCCGTTGTGGAATTGGCACCGGTGCCGGCAATGACAGGAACTCGACCGGCAACGGTGTTGACGGTGTACTTAACAATGTCGCAATGTTCGGAGACGGACACAGTCGCCGATTCGCCGGTCGTCCCCACGGGGACAATAGCGGCCGTACCTTCGGCGATATGCCACTCGAGCAGTTCACCAAGTTTCGCCCAGTCGATCCCGCCATCAGAATACATGGGAGTGACAAGTGCTACGATGCTACCGGTGATCATATCGGGGACCAAAAACAAAAGTGGCTCATATTACTGGTTCAGGCCTTGCGCAACCAGTGCGTATATTGCCCGCTTTCTTCTTCCTGGCGCAGCAGCTCGTTGCCGCTCTGCTTCGCGAATACCTGAAAATCTCTGACAGAACCGGGATCAGTACAAATCACTTCAAGGACAAGCCCACTGTCCATCTTGTTTAAGGTTTGCTTCGCCTTGAGCAGCGGTAATGGGCAGGTTAAACCGCAGGCGTCCACTTTCTGATCACTATCCATAGCGCGGATTATAGCGGAAACTGCCCAGACGAACTGCGGAACCTATTAATGCGATAATGGGTCTACTAGATTGAGCCAGAACCTTTAATCACATGCTTCGAAGGCTGCTTACAGCAACCATCTTCTCTGTCGCAACGTCTGTCGTAACGGCAATGGGCCAGGCCCAAGCCGCTGACAACGATCTGCCGACCTTCGGCGACAGTACCTCCGGCATTATTTCGCTGGAGCAAGAACGCGCGCTCGGTCAACAATTTCTGCGTTCCATCCGGGCGCAGGCCCCTACCCTGGATGATCCGATCCTTCAGGATTATCTGGAACACCTCATCTACAAATTGGCATCTAACAGCCAGTTGAAAGATCGTCGTATCGATCTGATTCTTATTGAAAACCCTACTTTAAACGCCTTCGCTGCACCCGGAGGGATCATTGGGGTTCATCACGGTCTCTTTTACTACGGACAGACCGAACATGAGATGTCCGCCATTCTCGCTCACGAAATCGCTCACCTCAGCCAGCGTCATTTCGCCAGAAAACTGGCGGAGGGAAAGAAAAACTCTGCGATCAACATCGCAGGCTTTATCGGTGCGATCATCCTCGCGGCAACTGCTGGGGGCGATGCCGCGTTGGCTGCTTTTACGGGTGCGCAGGGTTACAGCCAGAATGAATTTCTGAAGTATTCACGTGAACGGGAAGCTGAAGCGGATCGGGTGGGTATCGATACGCTGGCGCAGTCAGGCATGGACCCGCGCGCCATGGCCTACATGTTCGAAAGATTACAAAGGGCCAGTCGCTACAGCGATGGCGATCGCATACCCGAATTCCTGAGGACTCACCCGGTGACCAAGAATCGAGTCGCTGACTCCTATAACCAGGCCGGCAACTATCCAAAAGAAATCTACGGCGCGAGCCTCGACTATCAGATCATGCGGGCGCGGGCGCGGGCGCTGACCTCCAACAATGTGCCAGATGACATCACTCGCTTCCGTGCTCAACTGACACAGGGCAGCAACGAACAACGGATCGCCAACATGTACGGTCTTTCCCTCCTGCTCACACGGGAGCTGAAGTTTGATGAAGCCCGCGTTTATATCAACCGACTAAGGGAGCAATACCCGCTCAACATCGCATTTCGAATTGCAGAGGCCGAAACCTACGAAGAAGCACAGCAGCCCGATATCGCGTTGGAACTGCTCGAAGAGGCACTGGCTCTATCTCCCGGCAACTACCCGCTTTCCGTTAACTATGCTGAAGCATTCCTGGCGGCGCGCAAACCTCACGCTGCACTGGATGTCCTTGTGCCTTTCAGCGTCGATCGACCCAATGATGAGTACATCTGGTATCTGCTGGCAGAGGCTTATGGTCTTGCCAACAATATCCCTGGGGTTCATGAAGCGCGTGCTGAATATTTTGTGTTAAACGGCGCCTTTGACCTCGCAATCAAGCAATTGGGCTATGCGTTGCCACTGGTAAGACACAACTTCCAGAAGAGCGCGCGAATTCAGCAAAGATTGGAGGATATTTGGGCCATGAAAGGAAGCTAGCTTCCTTTCATTGTAAGCCAAAGAGGCTACCTAGCCCTTTCGCACCATAAAGCTACGCTTTAGGTGCGGACCCTAAAGTCCCCGCTGGTTTGAAACTCCACCATGCGCTGAAGGGGAGTCATTGCCTTCTCACGAATCTCCTCATCCACCAGCACTTCATTGGTACCGTCTTGGAGAGATGATTCCAGATTCTCAAGGGCATTCATGCCCATCCAGGGACAATGCGCACAACTTCGACAGGTAGCGCCGCTTCCTGCGGTCGGCGCTTCGATAAACACTTTGTCCGGCGCCAGCACTCGCATCTTGTGAAAAATGCCTTTGTCCGTTGCGACAATGAACTGCTCATTGGGCATCTGCTGTGATGCCTTAATGATCTGGGTCGTTGAACCAACAACATCGGCAAGCTCAATGACCGAGGGCGGTGATTCCGGATGTACCAGGACTGCCGCCTCTGGATAGACATGCATCAGATCCTGCAGACCCTTGGCTTTGAATTCCTCGTGTACGATGCAGGACCCATCCCACAGCACCATGTCCGCGCCAGTCTCATTGTTAATGTAGGAGCCTAGGTATCTGTCCGGTGCCCAGATCATCGGCTTATCTTCGTCCATGAGATGTTCGACCACTTCCAGCGCAATGCTGGAGGTCACAACCCAGTCAGATCGTGCCTTAACGGCGGCTGATGTATTCGCGTAGACAATCACGGTGTGATCCGGATGTTCATCACAGAATGCAGAGAATTCATCGATCGGGCATCCCAGATCCAAAGAACAGGTCGCTTCCAGTGTTGGCATCAGCACACGCTTTTCCGGGCTCAGAATTTTGGCCGTTTCACCCATGAACTTTACACCGGCGACAACCAGCGTTTCCGCATCACAGCGCGCACCGAAACGTGCCATTTCCAGCGAATCAGAGACAAAACCACCGGTTTCTTCCGCCAATTCCTGGATCGCATCATCCGTATAGTAATGCGCAACGATCGCTGCATTTTTTTCCTGCAGGAGTGCTCGGATTCGATCCTTATATTCTTTCACCTCCGCATCGCTCATCATGTGGCTCTGATGCAAAGGTACGTCAAACGCAATGCTGGTCATTTGCTTGCAGTGGGTCTCTCATACCCTAAAGGGAGCGTTATTATAGCGTAGCTATGGAACGAATCGCCCTACTGATCAAGGAAACCCCGTTTGTCGAAGACGACAACTTCTTTCGCTTTCTGCCGAAGTTGCTGGCGCGCGGTTTTCAGGTGGACGTGCTTTTTATCGATACGCTCCGAATGCAGGCGAATCAGGTTGAAGCGAACGGCTGCCCCGGCGTCACGAACCTCGACATTGGCGCCGAATGGCCAACACAGACTTTCATGAGGCTGGATCATGATCTTGTCTGGCTGCTCGGATTGGGCGATCGCGCTACTTTCCTCGATAAGCTGCAGCTGCTCTTTGTCGTTTCTCAACAAACCAGGCTGATCAACTCACCGAATGCGATCATGCATCTGAAAAGCAAATACCTGTTGGCGTCACAGAGCCTGTTCCAGGTTCCTGAAACACATGCGGATACTCGAGCGGAACCTCTTATCAGGATCATTGAAAATAAAGGCGGCGACTGGATATTGAAGCCACCGGCAGGAAGCCTCGGCCAGGATGTCTTCAAAGTCAGCGCCGGTGATCATGACATCAAGGAACGGGTGGAGCAGGTGTTCGCCGGGAGCACCGGCTTCGCGATGCTGCAGCAGTACCTGCCTGAAATTGAGCGCGGCGAAAAGCGTGTGCTGATCGCCGGAGGCAAGGTTATCAATCAGTATCAGCGCCTGGCAGGGACAGATCATCGAACCAATCTTACTCAGGGCGGCGTGGCCAAGCCGTGCGAGTTATCACCAGAGGAACATAATCTTTGCACAGAGCTGGCAGGCTACCTGCTGCGGCAAGGTGGATGGTTCTGCGGGGTCGATCTGGTCTTCCCCTGGGTGATAGAAGTGAACGTGATAAACCCCGGTGGCATCGGCACCATTGATGATCTTACCGGGGTCGATTGGTCTGGAGATGTCGTGAACGCAGTGCTGGCCGCACGCCCCTAGACTCCCTTGTGTTTTAGGACTAAATCGGTATGATAGCCGCCTTCTTTTGGGGTCGTTAGCTCAGTTGGTAGAGCAGTTGGCTTTTAACCAATTGGTCGCTGGTTCGAATCCAGCACGACCCACCAAACACATAAAAACGCCCGCTTCTGCGGGCGTTTTTATGTGTCACAAATGAACCCCTTAGCGCTTGCTCAAAGGGCTCTCTTCCGGCGGATGTAATGGCAACAGAGCATCCAGCAGATTTTCAGGTTTCGAGATACCCACAATGTAGACCATCCGGTCCTCGACCTCTCCCTCTGCGTGAACCGCGCCTGCCGGGATGTGAAGTTTGTCTCCAGCCTGAAGCGGAATCTTTTCTCCCTGTTCGTTCACCACGTAACTCTTACCTTCCATGACATAGCCGCAGTTATCTACGTCATGCCAATGGAGCGGCAACTCATCCATACGTTCTGACACATACACCGTGGGCCAGAGGTCCAGTTTTTTAATGTCCTCAAGCACCTCTTCTTTCGTTGTATGAAAGTTATGGATGACTTTCATTGGACCTGGTTCTAATGCCATCTCTCGCCTCCCGGAATGTCGAAATACTGGCAATGCAGCTTCATTGCAGAGCTTATCCCAAAGCGAGTTCGAACCCCATGAAACGACGGATTCTCCTGGAGGGGCTCCAGCTTAAGCCAGGCTCGCAATCAAATCCTGGTAGTTTGTGAATCCCGTCTCTGGTGCGACATGTGTTTGCCAGAGCTCGTCATACATGGCGACGATTTCATCTGGCCAGGTGAACTCCCCCACCATGCCGACACGAACCTTTGCACTGTCGCTGCCAGAAGGCAGATACTCCTCAGACTTGGCTCGAAGCATCGCATCATCAAACCGGTCCTTGTGTGTTTTCATATAATCGATAGATGAATGTTCGAGGGTGAGCGCCAGCAGTTCATCATCCAGCTCAATACCGGCAAAGTCGGCAATGCGCCGGATCACACCTTCGCGGTCCTTCTTCATGTGCTCATAGACCAGGTAGAGCACATCGTCATCGTTGCGATGTTTCCACCAGCTGACGAAGTGCTTGTGATATGACGCATCTTTGGCCCGGGCACTGATAAAAACCTCCGCAGGAATCGTGTCGGGCTCGACAAACCAGCCTTCCATAAAACGAAACGCGGAATAGGCCACATCAAGTGGATCACGAATCACATTGATGTATTTCGCACCCCTTGGCAGCTTCTCCCACTCCAGGTGACTCTTGAAACCCCGAGGATTAACGCGCTGTTCCGCGTTGATGTCCATCTGAAGCAGATCCGTCATTTCAATCCACGGCACAACCCTCGAAATATCGTCAAAGTCCATATCACCACGGGTTCGCAGCGTATGAAAGATCTGTTGAGTCCAGGTTGTGCCTGACTTGCCGTAGGGCGTAATGATGACGTCGCTGGCTCTGGGCTGATAAGACTTGATGCTTCTTGCGATACCTTCGGGGTTAAAACTCTTCGCGTGAATTTCCCCAAGCTCCGCCATACTTGTTGCGCGCTTTTTCATGTCACAATGCAGCCCTGAATCAATTGACAGAGAGACTACTATGAAGCTTGGCATTATTCCGATCAATATTGGCGTTCAACAGGGAGCAGACATGATCGGTCTGGCTCAAGCCGCTGAGTCCATGGGTTACGAATCAGTCTGGACCTTCGAACACGTGATTGTTCCTGTGGACTATGAGTCGAAGTATCCCTACAACGACTCCGGCAAGATGGGCGCGCCACCGGAAACCAACTTTGTAGATCCACTGATTGCGCTGACCGCGATCGCCGCTTCTACCAAAACCATTCGCCTGGGCACCGGCGTCAATATCCTTTCCCAGGTGAATCCCATCTATATGGCAAAACAGGCAGCAAGCCTGGACTTCATGTCGAACGGACGGTTCATGTTAGGCGTCGGTATCGGCTGGCTCAGGGAAGAATTCGAAGCCCTCGGTGTGCCGTTTGAAAAACGTGGCGCGAGGTTCGATGACTATGTTGAGGGTATGCGCAAGATCTGGTCTGGCGACGTTGTCGAACACCAGAGCGACTTCATCAACTGGTCCAACTTCAAAAGTTATCCGCTGCCCGTTCAAACCCCCTTCCCCGTTGTCATGGGTGGCATCAAAGGAAAAATCTTTGAGCGAATCGCTAAGTACGGTAACGGTTGGTATGCCCCAGAAGGTGATCCCGAAAAGCTGAAAGTTCATCTGGAAAAACTCAAAGCAGCCTGCGATGCAGAAGGTCGGGACATGAGTGAGATCGAAATCACCTGTATGTGGCCAGGCATGGGTGGTGCTGACTTCCTGGGTCAGCTTGAAGAAGCCGGTGTGCACAGGGCCGTTTTGCCCATGATGGGTGGCGGAGACCTGATGGATAAACTTCAGGGTATCGCGGAGACCTGTATCGCAGCCTGAGTCAGTCAGCTGGTGGTAAACCCCTTGTAACCGGAGCTCGCCACATCGGCGAGCTTCTCTCGATAGGTCGGCGAGCCTCCGAGATAAATCATATATCGAAGCTTGTCGTGTCCATCGACATTCGAGTTGTAGCCTGTGAACCAGGATTGGGTGTTCGACACGAGAGACATATCGTAGAACGATTTCACGTGTTCTACCCAGGCGTCTTCCGCTGACTGCTTTGCTTCAACCCTGGTGACACCTTCTTTGAACAAATGCTCAATAAAGTCAGACGCCCAATCCACGCAGGTTTCAATGGCCGGCGGGAAGTTGGTTGCGACAGACGCACCCTGAGGCCCTGCTAAGGTGAAAAGATTAGGGAAACCCGCCACCTGCATCCCTAAATAGGTCATTGGGCCATCGTGCCATTTGTCACTGAGCTTCTGCCCGCCGGTTCCTTCAATGTGTATTCGATCGAACGCGCCCGTAATGGCGTCAAAGCCCGTCGCAAAGATCAACACGTCAAATTCGTGGCGGGTTTCCGTCGTCTGGATTCCGGTCTCATCGATACACTCAATGGGCGTCTCATTGATATCCACTAAACTGACATGGTCCAGGTTGTAAGCTTCGTAATACCGGGTTTCCATTGGCACTCTTCGCGTGCCAAAACCGTGGTCTTTGGGAATCAGTTTCTCCGCGATTGCCGGATCGTTAACCCGCTCGCGAATTTTGTTTGCAATGAAGTTAGAGAATTCCGCATTCGCGTCCATATCCGTCAGGACATCTCTAAAGTTACCCAACCAGACCCCAAAACCGGGTGAATTGTAGAGATCTTCCCAGAAGGCATACTTTTCAGCCTCTGGCACTTCCTTCAGCTCCCGCCGATCAGGCCCATGCAGGAATCCATTTGGGGTGGCGGCACATTGCGCAAAAATTTCATCGTACCGGGCTTTGATATCCGCCATGTCTTCCGCAGAGATCTTGCTGTTGTGCAAAGGTGCACACCAGTTGGGTCGTCTTTGGAAAACGGTGAGTTCACCCACCTCATCGGCGATGGCACCGATGACCTGGACGCCAGTTGCGCCGGTGCCAACCACGCCAACTCTTTGCCCCTTAAGGTCAACAGGTTCCTGCGGCCAGTCGTAGGTGTGAAACGCCTGCCCCTGAAATCGATCAATGCCTTCAATTCTTGGCGGTGTTGCTGCAGACAACATCCCGATGGCCGTGCATAAAAATGTGGATGAGAAGATGTCACCATCTTCCAGAACCACATGCCACTCGTTCGAAGCATCATCAAATTTCGCGGATTGAACATGCGCGCCAAAGCGCATGGGTTCACGCAAATCGAATTTGTCGACGACATGATTCAAATACCGGAGTGTCTCTGGCTGAGCCGCAAAGTGTTCAGACCAGTCCCACTCCTGGAGCAGTTCTTCCGAAAAGGAATAGCCGTAGGTATAACTCTCCGAATCAAACCGCGCACCGGGATAACGATTCCAGTACCAGGTGCCTCCTGGCCCATCAGCCTTATCCAGCACCAGGACATTTAAACCCTGTTTGAGCAGGCGATACAGCATATAGATGCCGCACACGCCCGCACCAATTACAATGACGTCATACTTTTTCATTGGGCATCGATTGAACCACAAAACAGCCGTTGACGGGGCCTACAGGGTCATGAAACACTATTTTTGTAGCCCACTATAAAAATGAGATTGAGGGAACCTTCATGATCTACCCGATCTTCCAGCACGCGTATTTCGTCAACGACGTCGAAGAAGCCGCCTACAAGTGGCATCGCCTGTACGGCGCCGGACCGTTTGTACTGGTACCCCACCACAAGACGGACAAGTTCCAATACCGGGGCACCAATCAGGAAGCTGATGTGTCATACGGATTCGGTTATCTCGGCAACAACCAGATTCAGTTCATCCAACAACACGATGACACGGCATCTATCTATCGGGACATGTACAGAGATGGCGAAGAAGGTTTCCATCACGTTGGGTGCCTGGTGAATGACTTCGCCGCAGCCCGCCAGCGCATGTTGGATCTGGGTTTTGAAAATGCCTGCGAGCTATGGGCTGATGATGTGAATGCGGCCTACTTTGATACTCGATCCGTGAACGGCGGATTTACAGAAATCCACGGCGATCCTGTCCATATTCTTGGGACCTTCGCAACCTGGAAACGTGCCCATGAAAATCTGAAGCCAGGCGACAGCCCCGTTATGACGCGGGATGTGCCATTCCCTGACGGCCGGGATCCTGACTATCTGTAGAGATACCTGTCAAAGGATCTATCGAAGTTTCTTCTGACATGGCCTGGCGACCCACCAGGTCATAAAAGACCGGCAACACAAAGAGGGTAAACAGGGTACCCACCGTCATACCAGCAGCAATCATAAGACCGATGGCGAATCGAGAGTTCGCACCGGCGCCATAGGCCAACAGTAAAGGCACAACACCAAGCACTGTTGCGAAGGTGGTCATCAGGATAGGTCTCAATCGCAGACCTGCAGCCTCGATGACTGCCTGCTTCCTTTCCTTGCCAGCGCGTACTCGATGGTTCGCGAAATCCACGATCAAGATACCGTGTTTGCTGATCAGACCAATCAGAGTCAGCAAACCAACCTGGGTATAGATATTCAGTGTCGTAAAACCCAGCGCCAAAGGTACCACGGCACCAAAGATAGACAGTGGCACACTGATCAGAACGATCAATGGATCACGGAAACTGTTAAACTGCGCCGCCAGCACCAGGTAGATGAATACCAGGGATGTTGCGAACAGCAGGAGAAAACCCTGGGTTTCCTGGATAAATCTTCGCGACTCACCCTGATAGCCAACGCGATATCCTAAGGGCGCCACTTCCAGAAGGGTCTCCTCCAGGTAGGTCAGTGCGTCGCCAAGACTGTTGGGCGGCAAAACAAAACCCTGAATCAATACGCTGTTCAACTGCTGATACTGTTTCAAGGTGTTCGGTTCCACAGTTTGCTTGAGAGATATCACCGTACTGAGCGGCACCAGATCATCACTGTCGGTTCTCAAGTAATAACGCTCAAGCCATTCCTTCGTCAGTCTGAAGCCCTGATCCGCCTGGGGTATCACTTTGTAGCTGCGCCCTTCCAGACTGAAGCGATTTGTCTCACCTTCGCCGAGCATCACCTGCAGGGTTTCACCGATGTCCGCCATGGAAATACCCAGGCGAGCCGCGAGCTCACGATCAATACTGACCCTGACCTCCGGTCTGGAATATCGAAGGTCTTTGTTCACAAACGCAAACAAACCCGACTGTCTTGCCTTGAGCAGCACATCTTCGGATACCCGATCCAGTTCTTCGTACCCCACGTTAGCTGAGATCACGAACTGCACTGGCAAGCCGCTGGAGGCACCTGGCAATCCACCTGCGGCAAAGGTGAACGTTTCCAGACCACTGATCTGGTTGTACTTGGTCTGCATTTCCTGACGAATGTCTTCCAGCGTTCTTTCTCGCTCTGACCATGGCTTCAGCTCAACACCGCCAAATACCGAGCTGGGTTCATTGACCTGCCAGGAGTGAGTCACTTCCGGAATGGTTTTCCACGCATCAACCATTTCATCCAGGAAATACGTGGTGTACTCCAACGTGCCATAATCCGGAGGCTGGGAAACTGCGAAGATACTGCCGCTGTCTTCATCCGGCGCCAGCTCCTTCTGCGCCAGCACGTAGAAAAGCGGAAGACTCAAAAAGATCACCACCGCGAACAGCATCACGGCACCGCGGTTGTTCAAAGAGTGGACCAGCAACCGCTCATAAGCATGATGCAGACGGTCAAACTGTTCATCCAGCCAGTCTGCGGCTTTACCCTGATGATCGTGATCTTTCAGCAGCTTGGCGCACATCATCGGGCTCAACACCAGCGCGACCACGCCGGAAACCACCACAGCACCCGCCAAAGTTAGTGCAAACTCACTGAACAACACGCCCGTGAGTCCCCCGAGGAAACCAATGGGCAGATACACTGCAACCAGCGTCAACGTCATCGCAATGACGGGCAGCGCCACTTCGCGCGCGCCGATGATGGCGGCGTCGAAAGGTGTTTTTCCTTCCTCGATATGACGATGCACATTTTCAACCACCACAATGGCGTCATCCACCACCAGCCCAATGGCGATGACCATCGCCAGCAACGTCAGCAGATTAATGGAAAAGCCCATCATCCAGATCAGAAGCAACACCGAGATCAAAGACAGGGGGATAGCAATGATCGGAATCGTCACCACTCGGATAGATCCCAGAAACAACAAGATTACGAGGATCACAATGATGGTCGCTTCAATCAGGGTTGCCGCAACCTCTTCCAAAGCTTCGCCGATATAGATCGAAAGATCCGAGTCCATAAAGACTTCGAGGTCTGCAGGCAAAGTCGGCTCAATCTCTTTCAACTTGGCTTTAACTGCAGCCGCCATCTCCAATGGGTTTGCACCAGGTGCTTCAGAAATCGCAATAAAGACCGTTTCTTTTCCACTGGAATACACCGCAAACTCGTAAGACTCTCGTGCAAGCTCAACTTCCGCCACATCACCGAGACGAACGCGTCGGTCGCCATCCTGGCGAACGACAATCTGAGCGAACTCTTCAGGATCCTGCACATCGGTTTGCGCATCGACGCTTGCCCTGACCAGATCACCTCGGGTTGTACCCGCCGCAGAGATAAAGTTATCCCTGCGAATCGCGTCATTGATATCGGTCGCAGTCACCCCGAAGGCCGCCATTCTGGCAGGGTCCAACCAAATGCGCATCGCAAACAGGCCACTGCCGAGGATACGTGCTTCACCGACACCTTCGACCGTGTTCAATACTGGCTGAATCGAGCGCATCGCGTAGTCAGCACGTTGCTGCACCGACATCTCATCGCTCAATAGCGCCAGATACATCATCGCGTCACCACCAGATCGGTTTGTCACAACCGGATCTTCCACTTCACGGGGCAGTTCAAACTTGGCTTCGTTGACCTTGGTGATCACCTCGGCCATCACGTCCGTCGAATTTTCTCCGAGGCGCACGTAAGCAGAAATCTGAGACTGACCTGGGTTACTTTCCGACGTGATGTACTCAACGCCTTTGGCCGCGGCAATACGTCGCTGCAGTGGCGTCGTCACAAACCCCTGAACGGTTCGTGCACTGGCGCCAGGATAAAAGGTGGAAACCGTGATCACACTTTTTTCGACTTCCGGATATTCTCTTAAGGAAAGCTGACTGCCTGCCTGCAAGCCAAGGAGCAGCATGACCGCTGCAAGGACGATCGCGAGAACCGGTCGCTGAATAAATAGATCAGTGAATCGCATGACTAGAGTCTCACCGACTCATCAATCAAAACTTTGACACCGCGGAAGAGTTTATTCTGCCCGACACTCACGACTTGTTCACCGGCTTCCAGGCCCGAGAGCACGGCAACCTTGCCATCTCGGACCTGCCCAGCCTGAACGACCCGGGCAACCGCGGTTTGACCACCGTCTTCTGTGTCTTCAATCACATACACCGTATTTCCCTGCAAAGCATAGGTCATGGCGGTCTCGGGAATGGTGACCACATCGATACGAAGACCTAAATCAACTTCGAGAGAAGCAAACATACCCGGCAGTAATCCTCCTGGTTCAGCCAGGCGAGCGCGAAGCAGAATATTTCGGGTTGAGGGGTCAATCTTCGAATCTACCGCCATGACTTCGGCATCGAACACCTGATCAGGGAATGCATCGACCTTAACGGCGACGCTGAGTCCAGCTTCTAATCTTGGTGCGTAGCGCGCTGGCACCGTGAAGTCGATTTCAAGCTCACTATGATCCTGCAACGTCGCAATGAGCGTACCCGGAGAAATATAATCACCGATATCTACCCGGGCGATGCCCATCGTGCCAGAAAAGGGGGCTTCAATCTGTTTGTTCGCCAACCTCGCTTCGGTTTCCGCAAGCTGGGCTTTTGCGCGTTCCAGGTCCGCACGAGATCGATCATATTGGGTTTGCGGGATCGACTTCTGTTCAATCAAAGTGCGATCTCGCTCAAAGAGGATTTCCGCCAGCTCCAGGGCCGCAGTCTGGTTGCGTCGACTTGCCTGTTCCACTTCGTCATTAAGAACGACCAAGAGTTGATTGGCCTTGACGGCATCTCCGGATCCAAACAGGATTCGGGTGATTTCACCGCTGGTTTCTGACGTCAGTTCCACACCGCGAACCGACTGAACGGTACCCACGGCATTTAAGCGCTCGTCCCAGATTTCCCCCTGCGCGATAGAGGCTGCGATCGTCACCGGTGGAGGCGAAAAATCCATCGCCGCCAGTGCACTGAATTTCTGATAGAGGTATCCGCCGATCGCACCAAAAATCACGATCAGCAGCCCAATGACAACTATGTATGCTTTCAAATTACTCAGCCAGTCTGAAATAACTTGGGCAGATCTTCATCGGAAGTTTCCAGGATGCGATCGACCCATTGATGGAAATACTGACCACCGCGCTCGTTCTTACCGAACAACACGTGATCACGTGCACCAATACTCAGGTTTTTCTGCAGGGCGATGCCTGTCGCATAATCTTCTTCCTGCACCACATACTCCAGGAACTGGAACTGTTTTGCGGCTTCGCGCTTCAGCTCTTCGGTCTCGGGCTCACGCTGCATCAGGAAGATCTGATTTGTATGAGACGTTTCCGGAGTTTCTCCTGGAAACAGCTGGGAGATCATAACCGAGCGACCGCCACCAAAGAAGCTTGCGATGGAAATGTGTGGAAATATTGTCCAGACTCCCGCCAGCACCCGCTCATCGGGCCACTCTTCATCGGGCAGATTCTCAAATTCTTCGAACGACGCGTCCGGACGACCCATGTGGGTATGCGGCCCCCAACTGTAATAATTCGCCTTATTGCCAATCTCGGTGCCAAAGGTTTCACGATGTAAAATCGGCAGATGGTAGTAATCCAGGTATCCGTCATAGGCCACCTTCCAGTTTGGTCCTTCAACGCGCTGGGACTTTTCGAAATGCCAGTCTGCAAAACCGAACTCAGCCAGAAGTGAGTCGTAACCAGAGAGAAACTGTTCGATGTCGAGTGTTGAATCCGGTGCCAGGGTCACCCAGATCAGACCCGCTTTTTCCAGACAAGGAAGCGCGGTCAGACCATACTCACTTTTATCGAGATCGCCAAAGTCATCCGCTGAATAAACTGCCACCAGGTCACCGGAGGGACTGAACGTCCAGGCGTGATAAGGGCAGGTAAATCGGTGAGCAGAGCCACAACCTTCATGCACGAGGCGCGCACCACGATGACTGCACATATTCAAAAACGCCTTGACGCCTTCTTTGGTTCGCGTGATCAGAACCTGACGCCCTACTGCCTCCATGGCTTTATAGTCACCGACCTCACGCAACTCAGCCGTCGTTGCCATCAATAGTGGCAGCCGGTGAAAAATTTGTGACATTTCCTGCGCGAAGTGGTCAGGGTCGTAGTATTTGGAAACCGGCACCTTATAAATGCCCTCGGCCTGGTCCTGCGTGCCCTGCCGACCGTGCTCCAGATCCTTCCTCGCCATTGCGATCAGCTGAGCTCTGGACATGACTTTCCCTCTAATATGTCGAGACAACTAGTATCCTGCTTTCGGGAATAACCGGCAAATGATCCCGGTCAGCTGGTTGGTACAACCAGCTCAATGAGATTAGCGACCAGTTCATCAATGTCTCTTTCTGAAAGGTCGGTGCCAAACAGCGGATTCTTCAAAGACATGGCAAGACCAAAAGGCACCGAATTGGTATAGAGAGTGGCGATGGCGGGATCCAAATGCGTCAGGCGCCCTTCTCGCTGAGTAGCGACGACTGCGTCACGGACAGATCGCTGAAAATCATCAATCGCCAGCTTAAGATCATCATCGGCATGTCGCTCCACATCGGGGTGGGTAACCGCCGCAAACATCGAGCGATTCAGAAGAGCCCACTTGAGAAAGCCGCGGCCCATGGCATTCAAACGATGGTGCGAATCGTTCGGTCGAACGTCTTCTGCTGCGCGCAGAGTAGCTTCCGTGATCTGCTCCCAACCGACCCTTGCCAGGCTGGACAAAAGGTCCGCCTTAGTCCTGAAATGTCGATTAGGTGCCGCATGGGAGACGCCAAGGTCTCGGGCAATCCCACGAAGGCTTAGCGCTTCAATACCATCCTGCTCGATCACTTCAGTCGCCCGCTCAAGGATCGCGGCTCTTAGATCTCCGTGGTGATATTGGCGAGCTTCCGACATGCTGATGTATCTGAAAAAGTCTGTTGACACTGTCTACATGACAAGGCTACCCTCCGATGTAGATAGTGTCTACATTTATCTCGTCAGCGAGGATCCCACGTGGAAAAACTGATCACCCTGATTTTCTCTCCGATCGCCTTTGCAATCGGATTTCTTACGCCGCTCATCGCACAGGTCTGCCTCGCAATGGCATGGATTGACCATCCACCGATTGCATACAGCCTCGGTTTTATAATCGCGATCGGCTTCGGGCTGATGGCTCAATTCAGGGGGAGTTGGCTATGGCTGAAGTCATAAAGACAAGCGAACTTACTGCTGCTGACTGGGATGCCATGACCGATGCAGAGCTCGATGTTATGGAACGGAGGATCGCGGGCAAGTATATGCACATGGTGCCATGGGGCGCAGTTGCCTGGGGCCTTGGCAACTGCCTGGTGTGGATCGCGCTGTGGCCGCTGGTGTTTGTCGGTTACCTGCCACTTTGGCTGGGATTCATCATAGCGACTTTGAACGTTGCTTTAAGCTACCTGCCGTCACACGAAGCGCAACACAACATCATCGCTGGCGAGGGCAAACCACTTCGCTGGTTGAACGAGCTGGTAGGTCACGTTTCTACCATTCCGCTGGTTTATCCCTACCGAATGCTCAGGTACACACACTATGAGCACCACAAGCACACCAACGACCCGGACCGCGACCCAGATTTTAATGTGCACGCGAATTCAGACTGGCACTTTCTCGGCAAAAGCATACTGAACCGCCAGCCTGAGTCCGCGCGCTCCGACGCTTATCCCGAGACACTGAAAAGAACAGGCAACGGACACATGATCCTGGATGGCGTCATCTACCAGGCGATCTACTTGGTAATCCTGTTCACCTTGGCCTGGACCGGTCATGCAATTGAAGCGGCGCTACTCTGGTGGTTACCGAAACACATCGCGATCACCTATATCGAGTACTATCTCAGCTGGGCACCACATCACCCAGGCGATGAAAAGGGTCGATATCGTGATACACGCGCATTTAAAAGCTACTGGGGGAACATCCTCTCAATGGGTATGCAGTACCACATCATCCATCACCTGTATCCTCGTATACCGCTGTCCAAAACACCGGCAGCCTATAGAGAGATGAAACCGATCCTGGAGCGCAAAGGTTGTGAACTCGGCACCCTTGAACACTGAGCGGGCTGACCTAAAGTTCTCACATGAGTTCAGTAGACGTTGAAAGCCAATGTGGAACCGCAGAAGGTCGGGCACCTGAGGTTGCCGTTGAAGAAAAGTTGTCAATATGTCGTGAGGTTTATGTCAGGCAATCGAAGGCCCTAAACCATTGATCATTGATCGCCCAGACGCCAGACAGCGCGTTGCCACAGGACCGAGGTTATATTGATGAAGCCGTTAGAAAGCACGCCGTAATGGTACGGTGTTACACGGGACTTCCGGTTCCGCTGATTCCTATCCGTTAGCTTCGGGCCAGGTTGTCAGTGCTGGCGATTGACGCCCCGCTCTTCGCGTATTGCTTCTTACGCTGCTCACTCCACTGATCGATTTCATCCTCAGGCACTCCGAAGGCGAGCCCTCTGCCTACGGCAGGTCTTGCTCGAACCCGGTTTACCCAGGCCATAATGCGTGGGTAGTCCGTAATATTCACCTTGCTCCATTTCCAGCCCCGGATCCAGGGGTACACCGCAATATCGGCGATGGTGAACTCATCACCACAGATCCAGTCGCGATCGTCCAGCTTTTTATCCAGCACTTTCACCAGTCTCAGAGCCTCTGTACCAAACCGTGCCAAAGGATGTGCCTTCTGTTCAGGAGGAACGTCCTCCATGTAGCGGGTGTAACTGAGTTTGTTTCCAAAGACCGGACCAAGGTTCGCGGCCTGCCAGGTTAACCACTGGATCACCTCCCAGCGCTTCTTGCCATCCGGTAAAAGTGGTGATGGATACTTTTCGCCAAGGTATTGGAGAATGGCGCAACTTTCCATGATATCCAGATCACCGTCACGCAAGACGGGGATCTTGTTGTTGAGGTTACGTTCCGTAAAGTCGCCGCTGAACTGCTCACCTTTCAACAGGTCGATCATTCGTATCTCAACTTCTCCAACGTCCACACCCGCTTCGATCAATTCCTCGATCATGATATTGACCTTCCAGCCATTCGGTGTCGGCGAGGTCCAGAGCTCCATCGGCATATCGTTCACTTATTCACTTCAATAATAAGATCGAGCATGACATGCGGCGGCGACACACTTCAAACCAGCCGTAGTAATATGTCCTATTCATCGAAGACATAAAGAAAAGATCCACCATGGAATTTGATTTGATGGCTGGCGCCAGCACCTGGCAAAAAACTGGCGAACTTGCGAAGAAACTCGAAGATGCAGGGTTTTCAGGCATGCTCTTCACCGAAGCGGGCCAGGTGCCATGGATGATGATCGCCTCAGCCGCGATGGCAGCACCGAAACTCAGTTTCAGCACCGGAATCGCCGTCGCCTTTCCACGCAGCCCAATGATGTCTGCTCAGATCGCCTGGGAACTCGCTCAGAATACTGAGGGTCGATTTAGAATGGGTCTCGGAAGCCAGGTTAAGGGACACATAGAACGTCGCTATAGCGCTCATTGGGACAAACCTGCACCACAAATGCGCGACTATATCGGCGCTTTCAAAGCCTGTATCCGTGCGTTCAGACATGAGGAAAAGCTGCATCACGAAGGTCCCTACTACAACCTGTCGCTGCTTCCAGGACAGTGGGCACCGGGCCGCCATGAATTCGAAGACATCAAAATTGATATTTCAGCGGTTGGTCCCTACATGTGTCGTGTCGCAGGTGAACTCTGTGATGGCGTGCATGTACACCCCATGCATTCGATGACCTACATCAAACACCGGCTCCTACCAGAAATCGCAAAAGGTGCCGAAAAAGCCGGTCGCTCGGCTTCAGATATTGACCTGATGATTCCGGTGTTCGCTGTTCCTGGAGACACGCCGGAAGAACGTGAAGATATGCTCAACCGAACCCGGATGCAGATCTCTTTCTATGGGTCGACACCCAACTACGCTTTCCAGTTTGATGATCTGGGTTTCGAAGGTACAACCCCGGAACTGGGTGCGCTCATGAAGAAGGGTGATATCCAGGGCATGATGAATCTTGTCACCGACGAGATGCTGGAGCACTTTGCGCTGGTGGCAAAGTGGGATGACATGGCTGACGCCTTGATCGAACGGTATCAAGGCACAGCAACCAGGATGATCACCTACCTCGCCAGCGAAGACATTCACAAACATCCAGAGAACATCGGCAAATGGGGCGAAATCGCCAAGGCGGTTAAGGCCGCGTGAGCTCGGTGGACACGGGTCAGTTAGCCCATGATGAGGCAGTAGGCAGGGGTGAATTCACCTATGTCGACCCCTCAACGGGATATCACGTCTTTACGACACTCGGTCTTCAGGCAAGGGGCAAGTGTTGTGGTTGTGGTTGCAGGCATTGTCCTTTCCAGCACGAGTCGGTACCCATGGGGCAACGTGCCGAGAAAATTAACCAACCTGCCTGGCTGACTGAACAAGACACAAAGTCATCCATCGCGCTCTTCTGGAGCGGTGGTAAAGACAGTTTCCTGGCCTTGCGTGCCTTACGGCGAGACTTACCCAATGAAAGTATCACCCTCGTGACTACTTTTGATCTGGGTAATCGCATTGTTGCGCACCAGGAAATACACCTTCAAGACATCGTTGCCCAGGCGTCAGCTCTCGGCTGTCCTCTTTTGGGCATTCCACTTGCGACCGGCGCCGATTATGTGACCCAAGTGAAAGACGGCCTTGAACTCATTGCCGGACTCAAAAGATTGGCATTTGGAGATCTTCACCTTGAGCACATTCGTGACTGGCGTGAGGAAGCATTCTCGGAGTTAGTTCATTCTCGCCAGCTGGAACTCATCTTTCCGCTTTGGCAGGTGCCTTATCAAACGCTACTGGAAGATCTTTCGAAAAGCGGCGTCACCAGCGTCCTTACCGCGGTAACGCATCCCGAACTGGAAGGTCGAATCGGTGAAAAGTTCGATCAAGCTTTCATCGATTCTCTGTCCGAGGACATTGACACCTTCGGAGAAAACGGCGAGTTTCATACGCGCGTCGAAGTCGCTTAAGAGGTCGCTTGATTCCCTCAAGACAGGCATAAAAAAGGCGACTTAAGTCGCCTTTTTTTTGTGCTTTGAGCGTCGTCCCGATTAGAACGAGTAACGCGCGCCCAGTCGGATCTCATATCGTGACGCATCACCAATCCGAGACTCGGGGGTATCGCCTGGGCCAACCGTGAACGGGAAGTTCGCCCGCTCTAGTACACCCCAGTCGTCGTTCAACAGGTTGGTCAAGTTATCAACCACCAGGAAGGCTGCTGCCTGGCCTGGTCCAAGACGGAACTGCTGCTCGATTCTCATATCAACCTTGAACCACCATTCTCCGTCTTCTGAGTTCCGAGAGCTGCCTGGTTCCAGGACATTCTCACCCTCGAGGAAAGGTCTAAATCGATAGATTGGGTTACCCGGTACCGTGTTGCTATAGGCCTGACCTGACTGCAACTGACCAAAGAAGGACAGAATGGTCGGGTTTTCCGCACCAAACCACTCTGCGCGCCAGTTAAACGTACCGGTAAAACGGTGCTCTACGTTGTAGTTTGAAGGCGAGAGGACTTCTTCCTGTGGATCGAAGAATGCACGGTTCTGATAGTTTGAGAAAGCAACCGAGCTGGTCATTGGGCTGACATCTTCAGCGTCGGTATACGCATAGCCAACCGTCCAGTCCATCCCGTTGTCATAGAACTGAGTCAGGAAGATAGAAGCGCCAAATGACTCGTTACCTTCATCGCTGTTCGTCAGAACGAAAGAAGATTCCCGAACGCTATCGTACTGTGGGTAACCATCAGCATTCGTACCAACCTGCTCAAGATCGCCACGCTTGACAATGGCTGTGTCCTGACCACGCGTCCACAACAGATCGGCTGTAACCGTCATGTTGTTTTCGAACTCGTAGGTCACACCCAGAGCGAACTTCCACTCCGAGGGAATTTCGAAGCTGGGGTCCAGATAATTGATTTCGAAGTTGGAACCTGTGCCACCAGAAACCGCATCATGCAGCTCTGATGGGATACCCCATCCGGGACCTGCACCAGCTGGTGCACTGGTTTCGATGTCGCGATAAACCACGTCTGCATCAAACAATGAGCGCGAACCGTCGGTATAGCCGAAGTTACGACCACGCTGACCAAACTGCAGAACGTTGTTGTTGGAGTAGTTGTTTGACAACCAGACGTTGGGATCACCACCAGAGTACTTACCTACACCGCCACGAACCGTCATGGCATCAGACAAGAAGTAGGTAAAGCCAATTCTTGGCTGCAGGAGGCTCTCACCGTCCAGTGTGGCATTGTTGCCAAAGCCGTAGTCAGCAAGGAAGTCCGGATTAACCACAGGCTCATCACCAGTTGTCCATCGGTCATATCGCAGACCGGCAACCACCGTTAGGTTATCTGCAAGATCGAACTCATCCTGGATGAATGCAGTTGTGACTTCATAACCCCAGTCAGCTGCCGCATCGTTCGGGTTGTGAGATGGCGCGTTGTTGTAGTAAATCGCGTCAGCAAAACCGTTGCGGAAGTTTTCGATACCTTCGAAACGAATCTCTGTCTCAGTGTGCTGAATGAAGAGGTTAAACACCTCAAGCTCATCGCGTTCAATACCGAAAGACAGGAGGTGATCGCCCCACTGATAGTTGCCTCGGAATGAAATCGAGTCGATTTCGTAGTCCAGTTTGTTGGATTGACGAGAATCGTCACCACCAATATAGACATCAACGTCGTCCAGCTCGATTCGCATTTCACCAAAGTCAGTCCCACCGACCGAAATCTGGCGGTTATCCAGTTCCAGGTGGCTCAGACGAATTTCTGTGGAGAAGTTGTCCGACCAGTCAGAGTACAGTGTACCGATGTAAGAATTCAATTCTGCACCACGCTCGTAGAGGTGGTTTTCGAACTCAAACTCATCGTTATCACCATCTGACTGGGTAAAGTTGTTACCGTCATTATAGTTGTAGGTAAATGCAAGACGGTGTGCATCGCTGATGTACCAGTCCAGTTTCACCAGGATCTTCTCGTCTTCATTTTCCAGGCTTTGTGGAATCGGGCCTGGATCGTAAAGGTAGAGGTTACGAGCTATGTCGACGATTTCATCGAGCTCCGCCTGAGTAACCTCAATTTCGTTCACTGCACCAGAACCTGCAGGACCTCGGTCAAACAGGTTGGCTCCTTCCAGCTTCTCATAAGCTGCGAAGAAGAACAGCTTGTCCTGAATGATCGGACCACCAACGTTGAAACCCCAACGGGTTTCGTCGAAGCTGCCTGTGTTGATGTCATCACCTTCCAGGCTGTCAGCTCGAAGATCATCGTCTGTGTAATCGTAGAAGACACCACCGAAGAATTCGTTGCTACCAGACTTGGTCACTGCGTTAATGTTGCAGGCCGTGAAACCACCATATTTGGCGTCGAACGGTGCCAGTTCTACCGCTACCTGGTTAATTGCATCGTAAGAGAACGGCATACGCTCTGTCGGATAGCCATTGGAGTTCAAACCGAATGAGTCATTCATTCGAACACCGTCTACGGTCAGACTGTTAAAGCGCGAGTTTTTACCACCACACTGAACTGCGTTGATATCACCTCGAGACTCATCCACATAGATACGTGGATCGATTCGAATGACATCAGAAATGTTTCGGTTAATGGCAGGTGCACGTTCCAGCGTCTCAAGTCCAAAGGAAGCGCTTGGACCAACTGCGACCTGAGTTTTGATTCGAGTTCCGGTCACAACCAGCTCTTCGATCGCAACACTTGCGGACAAGTCAAAGATCAGGTCCGTGGTCTCGCCGAGAACCAGACTGACTTCGCTGAATGATTTCGCAGAAAAACCACCGCTATTCGCAGTGACCGTATAGGTACCTGAAATCGGAAGGTTTCTTACATAGAAGCTACCTTCGTCGTTGGTTTGCACCGTTCTTGTGAGCGCAGTCGAGTCACTGACAACCGTGACTGCGCTCCCTCGATGCCTGCGCCACCACCATCTGTGACGACACCTCGAATGGCAGACGACGTCTCATTGGCATAAGACGCAGTTGCAAGCAAGGTCGTCAGAAAGATAGCCACGACGACTTTCAGTGGTTCAGAAAGGAACCCACCGAAATTTGTTCGACTCTTCATTTATATCTCCCCAAAAGTAGAATTTACTCTTCAACGGACCCGCTGAAGAGGCAGAAAAGCGCTGCTTTTCGATAGCGCTAACGATAATCCAAACGGCCCTGGTTGTTAACCCGCGGAAGTAAAGATCAGGTTAATGTTTGCGCTAATTTTGATACACCGTTGGATCAGGCATACCCGCTTCCTCAAATCCAGCAGCACGCAAAACACAGCTGTCACATTCGCCACAGGCTTTACCGTCTTCGGTAAGGCGATAGCAGGAAACTGTCTGGCTGTAATCTACCCCCAGAGCCGTTCCGAGCTGGATAATTTCCCCTTTGGTCAGGTCGATCAGGGGCGAATGAATTTGAAGTAGATTACCCTCAACACCAGCTCGAGTGGCGACATTGGCCATCTTCTCAAAGGACTTGATGAACTCGGGTCGGCAGTCAGGATAGCCGGAGTAATCCACCGCATTCACACCAATAAAAATATCCGAGGCGTCCAGCACCTCTGCCCAGCCAAGCGCGTAGGAAAGAAAGACCGTATTGCGCGCCGGCACATACGTCACAGGGATGTCACTGCCCGCATTGACCGCATCAGGCACCTCAATATCGTCATCGGTCAGTGCAGATCCGCCAAATGCACCAATATCAATCGTCGCCACGCGGCGCTCCGTGGCACCAAGAATCGCGGCGATCCTCTCTGCGAATTTCAGTTCCGCACTGTGTTTCTGTCCATAAGCAAAACTCAGACAATAGCAGTCGAAACCTTCTGCTTTAGCGATCGCCAGTATTGTGGAGGAGTCCAGTCCACCGGAGAGCAGAACGACTGCTTTTTTTCTATCAGACACCCTGCTTGTCCCCCCAGAGTATTTTGTGCAGCTGAACCTGCAGTCTTACCTCAAGTTCATCCTCCAGAATCCACTTGGCGAGCTCCGTCGAAGAGAGCTCTTCATGACTGGCAGAAAAGAGCACATCAGAGACCCGATCCATCAGACGGAGCTCCTGCACCTTAAATCGTGCCCACTCGTAGTCCTGACGATCACAGATGACAAACTTCACCTGATCAATCTTCTTGAGAAGCTCAATATTTTCATAGAGGTTGCGACTGGATTCTTTAGAACCCGGTGTTTTCAGGTCCAGAACCACAGAAACACGCTCATCGATCCCGGAAATGTCCATCGCACCACTGGTTTCCAGGCTGACGTGGTAACCCTCGTCTGACAATCTCTGGCAAAGTGTTCGGCATCCGGGCTGGGCTAATGGTTCACCACCTGTCACGGTGACATATCGGACCTTTCGCTCGGCGACTTTGCGGAGAATCCCTTCCAGGGCCTGTTGTTCACCCCCATGAAACGCATACTCAGAGTCGCAATACTGGCAACGCAGCGGACACCCCGTGAGGCGCACGAACGCCGTTGGCAGGCCAACCGTTCTGGCCTCTCCCTGCAACGAGTGGAAGATCTCAGTGATACGTAGACTGGTCATGAGGTCAGATCAGGAACCGCAGTCCACCGACTCTCGCAAATAGGTTTCAGCCAGCTTGGCTGCAGACTTACCCGGGTACTGGTCGACCACCTGCTGAAGCAACTCGGTTGCCCGCTCACAATCTCCCAGTGTGTGATAGACCTTGCCCAGCGCATAGGCAGCGTCGGGTACCTTGCCATGCTCCGGAAAGTAGCTGATGACCTGAGCGAGCGCTTGTCTTGCCTTTTCAAAGTCGGGATTGGCCTTCGCCGCATAGACCTGGCCCAGCCAGTAGTATGCGTTGGCTGTGTAATCACCATCGGGGAAACGGGCGATCAGAGACTCCATCTGACTAATCGCCAGATCATACTGACGATTACGAATCAGCAGCTGCGTGGTTTCGTACAACTCCTGCTCTCCCAGGCTTTCATCGACCAGACTTTCTGCTGTCTCACCGCTGCCTGAATCAATAAGTGCCCTTTCCGTTACCACAGGAGCGCTTTGACTCTGTATCAGCTGCTGAAGTCGGGCGTCCAGTTCGAGGTAGCGATCATCCTGGATCGATTTCTGGCGGTCCAGTTGATACTGCAGTTCTTCTACCTGCCCGCGAAGCTCCATCACTTCTTGTTGTAGAAGCTGCAGTTGGTATTGAGCTTCAATACCAGAAGCGCCCATTGCGCCTTCATCAACCTCAATGGGTGGCTGATACGTCACAGCCGCGTCCCGCGACTCAACCACAATGGGAGAATCAACGCCGTAAACGAAGAGTGGCGTGCTCATTACTGCAGTAATTGCAGAAATCAGCACACCACTCAAAAGCGGGTGTTTAGTTTTCATGAACTCGCTTAGCGATAAACTATCTCAACACGACGATTCTGGGCCCAGGCAGATTCGCTGTGACCAGAGTTAGCCGGCTTCTCTTCGCCATAACTAATCACTTCGATTTGAGAACGCGAGGCACCCTGTGCGACGAGGTAGGCACGTAAAGCATTCGCGCGACGCTCACCCAGCGCCAGGTTGTATTCACGAGTGCCGCGCTCATCCGCATGGCCTTCCAGCCTAACCCTGAGGTAACGATCCGACGCCAGCACTTCAGCGTGCTTGTCCAATTCTTCATGACCGGCACGCTTTACGATGGCCTGATCAAAGTCGAAGTAGAAAACACCGTTCAGCATCTCGGTCGTACCCATGCCATCGCCCGTTGGCAGGACAATCTTGCCGTTTTCAACGACAGGACCTACAGCCGCTTCGGAGGTTTCCGTAGAACTCGTGTCAGGAGCTTGCTCAATGGGCTCCAAATCCGGGCCAGAATCAGCCGGTTCGCTGCTTGCACATCCACCCAGGATTAGGCCGGCAAGGCAGAGCACCAATAGACTGCGTACATTTTTCATTCCCATGTCTTGCTCCTTTTTACACACGGTGTGGCTTCAAGTCATGGATTAAACCACAAAACGTGGTAAAAATTTACTGACCAGATCAAAAATTCGACAAAGAAAAACGTCGCTAAGGCGCACTATCGCTGCGCTTCATCAATCAATCGGTGCAAATACCTTAGTCTTTTTCGGTGACCAGGCAGGTTCTCGAACATCACCTTCTGTAGAAGGAAGGTTGAACTTAACACCACCATCTATGGAAACAGCGGCCAAAATCCCCTCACCACGGTCTTGAGTCGCGTAGATCAGCATGCTGCCATTGGGGGCCACACTCGGCGACTCATCGAGACTGGTCTCTGTTAAAACCATCAAACGGCCGCGATTCAAGTCAAGCAGGGCAATATGAAAGATGCCTTCTCTTCTGTGCACCATGATAAGACCGCTTCCGTCCTTGAGCAGACTGGCTTTGGCGTTGTAATCACCCTCAAAAGTTAGACGCTGGATCTGAAAATCTGAAAGGCGCATCTGATAAATCTGAGGTTGACCGCCTCGATTGGAGGTAAAAATCAGTGCCTCACCGTCCGGTGTCCAGGAGGGTTCCGTATCAATGCCATAATGGCGAGTGATTCGCCTCAGCCGCCGGGTTTGTAGATCCAGGATGTAAATATCCGGGTTGCCATCTTTAGAGAGCACCAGCGCGAGCTGCAGACCATCAGGCGAAAATGAGGGTGCGCCGTTTAATCCAGCGAAGCTGGTCAGGATCTGTCGATTACCCGTGGACAGCTCATGAAGATAGATGGCCGGGCGTCCATCCTGTTCAAAGGACACGTAGGTAATCATGGAAGCATCGGGCGACCAGGCGGCGGACAGGATCGGCTCGTTCGACTCAAGGATGGTGTCTACGCGATGGCCATCAGCATCTGCAATATTGAGCCGAAACAACCTGCCTTCTTCGGTATCCAGTGCAGTCACATACATAATCTGCGTTGAGAAAGCGCCTTCGATACCTGTCAGGGCTTCGAACACCACATCACTGACATGGTGTGCCATGTCTCGCAGTTCGCCCGGTAACCCTTCGATGGTCTGCGATGCAACCATGGTCTGTCGAAGCACGTCATAAAGCTCGAACCGGAGCCGAACCATCACCCCGTTTGGTTCGAGCGAGCCCATCACGAGATATTCCACGCCCAGCATCCGCCAGTCTCTGGATAACACCTCGGAAGACTGGTTTGGCAGGCTCAGCATTTGTGAAGTCGGCAGGGCATCGAATCTTCCGGATAGGCCGAGGTCTGATGAAATCACCTCATCGACGGCAATCGGTGGCCGCCGTTTACCGCGCCAGGCAAATGGCACAACGGCCACTTTCACGGCATTGTCGACGCCTTTTGTTATTTCGATCCGGAGTTCTGCATGGCTCGCTGAGCTCACAAAAAACAACGCAACAAACAGACAGGAGAATAATCTGATCAATTGAATTCCTTTTTCATTACAACCGAAGGTCATCCGGTCTGAACAGAACCGTAAACTCCCGGAAGTCTCTTTCAAAACGCCGTGAGTCAGACGGGACAATAAAACGGTTCGCTTTGCGCACGGCAAGTACAGCAGATCGATCAAAGGCGTCATTGCCGCTCGAATCTTCAACCTTTACATCAATGACTTCCCCAGTTGGAATCAGGCGCACTCTGAGCAAAGCTTTCATCCCGTTTCGCGCACTGGGGGGACGCGACCAGTTCTGAATGATTTCCCGTTGGATCTGAGCCACATAGACCATCGCTTTTTCATCATCGGTGACGGCCTTGCGCGCGTTGGCTTCCTGCTTCATCGCCAGCGCCAGTTCCTCCGCGAAGGCGGCGCTGGCTTCTGCCTCGCTGGGTTTCGTTTCTGTTTTCTGCTCTATGTCCGATTCGGGCTCAACAATGGGTTCAGGCAGTACCCGTTTGGGTTCGGGTCGATTCGCCCTCGCCTTTTCCCAGGCCTCCTGCTCTGATTTCAATCGTGCCTCAGTTACCCGTCGATCACGAAGTTTGTTTTCAATTCTCTGCAGCTGTCGATCTCGCTGCCGCTCCTGTGCCGCTGTGTAAGGATTTTCTGAAACGACAGACGCTTCAATGTAGTAAGGCTGAATATCCATGTGGCTCACGGTCGGATCATTCCAGTTAAATGACATGAGACCTATCACCACCGCATGCACGAGCAACGCAAACAACATGGCGATGCCGTAGGATGAAATATCAACGAAGGAGAGTTTCATCGAGAACTCATTCAGGCCTGAGGTGGCTGGGTAATCAGGCCCACACTGTCAGCACCGGAAGCCTGCAGGGTATTCATCAGATCAACAATGACGCCGTAAGCGAGATTTTTGTCTCCTTCTACCAGCACTTTAATGTCGGGGTTTGCAGCTAAGATTTTCTGAGTCCTTGATCCAATCTCCGAAAGCGGTACGGGTTCTTCCTCTTCCCCGAGATTCATGTAGTAGGTTCCATCTTCTTTGACAGACACCACCAGCATTGGTTCATCATCGTCTACTTCCAGCGGACCGGAGGCTGCCTCGGGCAGATCTACCTTGATCCCCTGAGTCATGAGTGGCGCGGTGACCATAAAGATCACGAGCAGCACCAACATCACATCAATGTAAGGGACAACATTGATCTCCGACATGGGTTTGCGACGAGATGCTTTTGCCATCTTGTTTACTCAGCTCTTGTGACTGGCGCGATAGAGAATACTGCTGAACTCGTCGGTGAACGCTTCAAAGCGATTCACGATGACTTCTACCTGCGCAGAGTATCGGTTGTACGCAATCACCGCGGGTATCGCCGCAAACAGTCCAATCGCGGTCGCGACCAGCGCTTCAGAGATACCCGGCGCAACCACCGAGAGGCTGGCCTGGTTAACCGTGGCCAGGCCGCGGAACGAATTCATGATCCCCCAGACCGTACCGAAGAGACCGATATAGGGACTGGTTGAACCTACCGTCGCCAGAAAAGGCAAGTGAGTCTCAAGACGCTCTTCTTCACGAACCAGGGCCACTCGCATCGCTCGCTGCACGTTCTGCATCACTCGATCCGGGTCAATGCCAGATTGTTGGCTGGAGCGAGTGAACTCGCGGAAGCCTGAGGCGAAAATGTTTTCAAGCCCTATCGGATCCGCTTCTTCCGTGTGAAGCTCCTGGTAAAGCTCACCCAGATCTTTGCCGGACCAGAACTCGTTTTCGAAATCGGTGGCCTGCCTCCTGATCGCGGACAGCGCGAAACCACGTTGAAAGATCATTACCCAGGAGACCAGCGAGGCCAGAACCAGCAGGCCCATGACGGCCTGAACGACGATGCTCGCGTTGAGTATCAGGTCAAGAATGGAAAGCGGTTCATTCATTCGTCAAATAGATCCTTTTTCGTGTTTGCGGGCGCCGGCATGCCAAAGTGTTCATAGGTTAGCCGCGTCGCCATTCTTCCCCTCGACGTTCTCATGACAAAACCCTGCTGAATCAGGTAGGGCTCATAGACATCTTCAATGGTGCTACCTTCTTCTCCGACTGCTGCAGCCAGGCTGTCGATACCAACGGGGCCACCGTCATATTTTTCAATCATCGCGAGCAGAAGACGACGATCCATCTGATCAAAACCGTTAACGTCCACCTTCAGAAGGTTAAGCGCTCGATCTGCGACTTCCTGGGTCACCACGCCGTCCCCTTCCACTTCGGCGTAGTCCCGAACGCGGCGTAGCAGCCGATTGGCAATTCGCGGCGTGCCACGACTGCGCACTGCAATCTCGCGCGCACCCGCCGCTTCGCAATCAACACCGATCATGCGCGCAGACCGTTCAACGATCGTGGTCAGATCCTGCACATTATAAAACTCCAGGCGCTGGATAATGCCGAATCGGTCACGAAATGGAGAGGTCAGCAGTCCGGTACGTGTTGTTGCGCCGACCAGGGTAAACGGTGGCAGGTCCAGCTTGATGGAACGGGCTGCCGGCCCTTCACCGATGGTGATATCGACCTGGTAATCCTCCATGGCTGGGTACAACACCTCTTCGATAGCTGGTGTCAGCCTGTGAATCTCATCGATGAACAATACGTCCCCTCTCTCAAGGTTGGTCAGCAATGCCACCAGGTCACCTTTCTTTTCAATCACCGGTCCGGAGGTGCCTCGAATTTCGACATCCATCTCATTAGCAATGATGTTTGCCAGGGTGGTTTTACCCAGACCCGGCGGCCCGAAGATCAACGTATGGTCCAAAGCTTCATCACGTTTTTTCGCAGCAGTAATGAATAGCCGCATCTGTTCACTAACCTCTGACTGACCACAGTACTCGTCAAAAGTCTGAGGGCGTATTGCCCAGTCCTGGCTTTGTTCCACCTCTGTCGCATTGGCAGTGACAATTCGATCAGATTCAATCATGTCGTTCTCGTTAGTTGTTCGCGGTCTACTTGTTCATCAACACTTTCAGCGCCTGTCTGATCAGGGTTTCAACATCTTCGGCCGGGTCTTCCACCTGAGCGATCGCCCTCGCCGCTTCCTGGGGCTTGTATCCAAGCCCAATCAGCGCGGACTCTGCGTCTTCGTTGATGTCGACAGGTGCCACACTGGCTGTATCCTTGAGAGAGGCATCAAGCATTTCCACCTTGTCGCGCATTTCAATGATTAATCTCTCCGCGGTTTTCTTCCCTACGCCAGGCAACGCGGTGAGCGATTTCAGATCGTCATTCAAAACCGCCCTGGCAAACGCTTCCGCATCAAGACCGGACAGTATGCCCAGCGCCATTTTCGGTCCAACCCCGTTTACCCGAATCAGGGTTCTGAACATCTCACGTTCTTCCAGAGTCGCGAATCCATAGAGCAGATGCGCATCGTCTCGCACAACGAGATGTGTGTGAATCACTACCGGCCCTTCAACCTCCGATAGCAGCGCGGAGGTTGTGAGAGAGATTTCTACCTCGTACCCGACACCGGACACGTCCAGCAGCAACACCCCGGGTGTTCGTTCGATGACAGAACCCATCAGTCTGCCAATCATGACTTATCACCCGTCTGGGTCAGACGACCCCGCCTAAATCGCTCTGCACCAACAATCTTGGCACTGGTCTTCGCCATACGCGCAAGATTGAGCTGTGTATTGTTGTGACAGATGGCGATCGCCAATGCATCAGCCGCATCTGCCTGGGGTCTCGATGGCAGGTTAAGCAGCGTCATCACCATGTGCTGTACCTGAGACTTATTTGCTGAACCACTGCCCACGACTGCCTGCTTAATCTTTCGTGCTTCGTATTCATAAACCGGCAGATTCTGTTGCACTGCTGCGACGACAGCGACACCACGCGCGTGCCCAAGTTTCAATGCAGACTCAGCGGAACGCGCCATAAAAATACGCTCAATGGCGAGTTCATCCGGTGCATATTCTGAAATGATTTGTGAGACACCCTGGAAGATCACATCCAGTCGTTCCGGCAAGGTCGCTTTGTCCGTGGTTTTAATACAACCACTCGCGATATAGGTCTGACGATTTCCGACTGTTTTGATGACACCATAGCCGGTAACCCGAGAGCCGGGATCAATTCCGAGGATCATTGCCATGCCCGTAGTCTAGCACAGCGAAGGGGTCAAACCTTGAATCGAGCCTGAATTCTTCGGGGTTTCAGCCCATGAGCTCATCAGGATAGGCAGCGTTCGTGAAGACATCTGTCACATCATCCAGATCTTCCAGCGCCTCGACCAGACGCATCACTTTTTCGCCGGTATCGACATCCAGATCGCTGTAGTTTTGCGCGATCATGGCGAGCTCTGACGCTGCCGGTTCTAGGCCGCCTTCGGTCAACGCTTCCTTGACGGCCAGATAATCTTCTGGCGAAGTGACGACGGAAATGGAACCGTCATCCCCGGTTTCCACATCTTCCGCACCAGACTCGATAGCGATTTCCATCACCTGCTCTTCGTCGCTTCCTGGCTCGAACAGAATCTGCCCTTTCTTGTCGAATAAGTAAGCCACTGAACCATCCGTGCCAAGGTTACCCCCTGCCTTGGAGAAAGCATGCCGAACCTCTGCCACCGTACGGTTCTTGTTGTCCGTCATGGTTTCAACCATGATCGCGACACCGCCTGGACCATATCCCTCATAAGTGCCTGCGGAAAGATCGGCGCCATCATCACCACCCGCGCCTCGAGCGATAGCACGTTCCATCGTGTCCTTCGGCATCTGCGCAGCCTTGGCTTTATCAATGACCGTCCTGAGACCGGGGTTGTCATCCGGATTACCGCCACCGTCACGAGCAGCAACCGTCAACTCACGGATGATCTTCGTGAAGACCTTCGCGCGCTTGGCATCCTGCCCCGCTTTTCGATGCTTGATGTTGCTCCACTTACTATGGCCAGCCATGCCTTACTCTTCCTCAGCTTTTTCTACGGTAACCGCAATCCCCAGCTCTTTCAGCTGCTCGGGTTCAATCTCACTGGGCGCGGCGGTCAGCAGACAGGTGGCTGTCTGGGTTTTCGGGAAAGCAATCACATCACGAATTGCTGTGCTGCCGGAAAGCAACATGACCAGACGATCCATACCGAAAGCGAGCCCCCCATGAGGTGGGGCACCGTACTTCAACGCGTCCAGCAGGAAACCAAATTTGATGTTGGCTTCGTTGTCGGACAGCTTAAGCACCCTAAAAATACTCTGCTGCATGACCGGGTCATGCACACGAATCGAGCCGCCCCCGACTTCATAGCCGTTAATGACCAGGTCATAAGACAGCGAAGACGCAGACAGCGGATCTTCCTCCATGCGATCCAGGTCACCGGCAGGACAGGTAAATGGATGATGAACCGCGGTCATGGAGCCGTCGTCGTTCTCTTCAAACATCGGGAAGTCAACGACCCAACAGGAAGACCATGGCCGCTCGTAAAGATCCAGATCTTCGGCCAGCTTGTTTCTTAGCGCGCCGAGCGCATCGTTCACGATGCCTGTTTTGTCAGCTCCGAAGAAAATCACGTCATTCACTTCTGCGCCAACCCTTTCCAGAATCGCTTTGACGACGTCTTCCGGCAGAAACTTCAAGATCGGTGACTGAAGACCGTCTGTACCTTCATCCAGGCTGTTGACTCGGATATAGGCCAGGCCTTTAGCGCCATAGATGCTGACAAACTTGGTGTAATCATCCAGGTTCTTTCTGGTCAGACGATCACCGCCGGGCAGTCGCAGCGCAGCCACTCGACAACTCTCGTCATTAGCCGGACCGCTGAACACCTTAAACTCAACATCTTTCATCAAGTCGGCGACGTCCAACATAGGCAACCCGAAGCGCAGATCCGGGCGATCTGACCCGTAAAGTTGCATCGCGTCTGCGTAGGCAATCACCGGGATTTCTCCCAGATCAACGTCAATGAGTTTCTGAAACAGCTCACGGACCATCTTTTCTGTGAGGTTCATGACTTCTTGCTGATCAACGAAACTCATTTCAATATCTATCTGCGTGAATTCCGGCTGTCTGTCTGCCCTCAGGTCTTCATCCCTGAAGCAGCGCGCAATCTGATAGTAGCGATCGAAGCCGGACATCATCAAAAGTTGTTTGAAAATCTGGGGCGACTGGGGCAACGCATAAAAGTTCCCCGGATGAACTCGACTGGGTACCAGGTAATCGCGAGCACCTTCCGGCGTTGCTTTCGTCAGGATAGGTGTTTCGATATCAACGAACCCGTGTTCGTGCAGGAAGTTACGAACGAGATGGGTTGCTTCAGAACGCAGTCTTAGCTTTTCTTGCATTTCAGGTCGACGCAGATCGATGGATCGGTTGCGCAGACGTACGTCCTCACCGGCACTGGAATACTCATCCAACTGGAATGGCGGCGTCTCAGCGCGATTCAGTATTTTTAGCTCAAGGCCAAGCACTTCGATCATGCCCGTCGCCATCTTTGGATTGACAGCCTCATCATCTCGGGCTCGAACCCTGCCCTCGATCTGGATCACAAACTCGTTACGGACCTGATCCGCCAGCGCAAACGCGTTAATGGTATCCGGGTCATAGACGACCTGAACAATACCGGTGTAGTCCCGGACATCGAGAAATATAACCCCGCCGTGATCACGACGACGATGAACCCAACCACACAAAGAGACCTCTTCACCAATGTGAGTGTCTCTCAGTTGGCCACACAGGTGGCTACGCATGTTTTACCCCTAACGGCGAGCGTTGTTCTGACGGTTTCCGAAACTTTTACCGACCGTCCTAGCTTGAGGCTGCGGACGTGGAAGAAGAGTCGCTGGAGGAACTGCTCGAGGAAGAACCGGAACTGGAGTCGCCGGAAACGTTCTTCTTCTTGCCAGTTTTAAAATCGGTTTCGTACCAGCCGCTGCCCTTCAGACGAAATCCCGCAGCCGAAATCAGCTTAGTGAGTTTCGGTGCGCCACACTCAGGACAAATCGTGAGCGGTTCGTCAGATATTTTTTGAAGCTTCTCCATCTTGTGTGAGCAGGCTTCGCATTGGTATTCGTAAATAGGCATCTTGGTCCTCATCCGTTGGTTGCCGCCGGTACCTCCAAACCAGCGGCTGCGCATTATATACCAAACTTTCGCGATGGCGACATGCACCAGTCAAGTGAATATGAGGTCATGTATCGAGAAATAAAGGGTTTTTCTTGAATGGCCTTTTTCAATCGGCTATAAAGCACACCCAAGAGAAGAGGGCCGAAAAGCCTTCTTCTTTTTTTTGAGTTCAGATTTACAACATTACACACATAAGGATTACTGAATGGCTGCTAAGAAAGCAAAAGCGAAAGCTCCTGCTGCTAAGAAAAAACCTGCGATCAAGGCTAAGTACACCAAGAGTGCGATCCTCGCGGAAATTGCGGACAACACCGAACTTTCCAAAAAGCAGGTTGGTGCCGTACTGGACGAACTGTCCGATCTGATCGAGCGTCACGTTAAGAAAGGTGGTGCCGGTGAGTTCACTCTGCCTGGTCTGTTGAAGATCAAGACGGTTAAAAAGCCTGCTCGCAAGGCTCGCAAGGGTGTACCTAACCCATTCCGTCCGGGTGAGCTGATGGACGTTGCAGCCAAGCCGGCTAGCACGAAAGTCAAAGTGCTGCCTCTGAAAGGCCTGAAAGAGTTTGTTTAAACTCGAACAGCTCTTTTAAAAAAGGCCGCATTAGCGGCCTTTTTTTTGGCTGTTTATCCGCTCAGGGCTGTTCATCCGCTCAGGGCTGTTTATCCGCTCAGGGCTGTTCACGCGCTCAAGTGCGAAAGAGCGCCTGCGTTCTGTTCCCAGTTCTGCCCGTCGAACGGTTCATAGGTCACATGCCCAAAGGACGATTGACCCACACACCGGAAGTTCACACTGATACCGTCCGGATTAGAGCGGGGAACGTAGAAAGGCTTAACGCCACAGGTTTTGCAGAAGTAGTGTTTCGCCAATTCGGTATTAAAGGTATAAAGCGCGAGCTCATCCCAGTCAGTCAGCAAATTAAAAGAACGCGCTGGGATGATAAGATGCTGGAAGCCGACTCGATAACAGATAGAGCAGTTGCACTCATGAATCTTCACATCGGGCTCTGATTCGAACTCAAAACGGACACGGCCACAGTGGCACGCTCCGTTATGAATCGTGGTGAGAACTAGAGACATAGCCAAACCTCAACACATTAGACACAGACACACATACAGAAACGAACGAAGTAAACGACATGAGATCCTCAAGATACACCATCGCCACTCTCAAAGAGACACCTTCCGATGCCGAGATCATCAGCCACCAATTGATGATCCGGGCAGGATTGATTCGCAAACTGGCTTCCGGCATTTACACCTGGATGCCCATGGGTCTACGTATTCTGCAGAAAATCGAGACGATCATCCGGGAGGAGATGAACGCTAAAGGCGCACAGGAGGTCTTGCTACCCGTCATTCAGCCAGCAGAGCTCTGGCATGAGTCCGGCAGGTGGAGCCATTACGACGAAGGGCTGTTACTTCAGTTAACCGATCGACACGAAAGAGATTTCTGCTTTGGCCCTACCCATGAAGAAGTCATTACGGACATGGCACGCGGCGAACTCAAGAGCCATAAGCAACTGCCCGTGAACTACTACCAGATTCAGACAAAGTTCCGAGATGAAACCCGGCCAAGATTTGGTGTTCTACGTTCCCGCGAGTTCGTCATGAAAGATGCCTATTCCTTTCACATGGACCAGGCCTCTCTCGAAGAGACCTACCAAGATATGTACGACGCATACTCCAACGTGCTGGCACGAATGGACCTGGACTTTAGACCCGTTCTGGCTGACACCGGCAGCATCGGTGGCAGCGCATCCATGGAATTCCATGTGCTCGCAGAAAGTGGCGAAGACAAAATCGCCTTTTCTTCCGAATCGGACTATGCCGCGAATGTTGAGATGGCAGAGGCACTGGCACCGGAAAACGATACCGAGGCAGAGACGGCGCTGAAGGAAGTGCACACACCAGACGTGCGCACCATCGATGAGGTTGTGGCGTTCCTGAAGCTACCTATCGAAAAGTCCGTCAAAACACTCATCGTTGAGGGAAGTGAGGCAGACATGGTCGCTCTGGTGCTACGCGGTGATCATCAGCTGAATGCCATCAAGGCAGAAAAGGTACCCGGTGTTGCTGCGCCCTTAAAAATGGCGAGTGACGAAGCGATTAAATCCAAACTGGGTTGTTCGCCCGGTTCCATCGGCCCAAGAGATTTGCCCATTCCCGTCATCGTGGATCGGAGCGCTGCAGCGCTGAAAAACTTTTGCGCAGGCGCCAACAAAGACGACTATCACCTGATCAATATGAACTGGGGGCGTGATGCCGAAGCCAGTTCAGTCGCTGATATCCGGGAAGTGGTTGAAGGTGACCCCAGCCCTGACGGCAAAGGGACAATCCAGTTCAAACGCGGCATTGAGGTTGGACATATTTTCCAGCTGGGCGACAAATACTCTGCGTCCATGAATGCCACGGTGCTTGATGAGAACGGAAAAGCACAGGTCATGCAGATGGGTTGTTACGGCATGGGTGTGACACGACTGGTGGGTGCCATCATTGAGCAGAACCATGATGACAACGGCATCATCTGGCCAGAAGCGATCGCCCCATTTAGTGTCATCATTATCCCTGTGAACGCTCACAAGTCAGAAGCTGTTGCCGAGGCATCAGAGAAACTCTATCGCGAGTTAATGGCTGCAGGTGTAGAAGTCCTCATGGATGACCGAGAGGGCGTTCGGCCCGGCGCAAAATTCGCTGATGCGGAACTGATTGGTATCCCGCATAGGATTGTTATCGGTGATCGTGGCCTCGAGAAAGGCGTCGTCGAGTATCAGTATCGACGTGACGGTGAATCCAAGGATGTTCCGGTCGATGGAATTGCCGCGCTGATCAGTTAACCAGCGCGGATCGCTTCCAGCAGCGTATCTTCGGTCTGCGGACCGACTAATGTCCTTTTCACCTGCCCATCAGGACCCACAATAATGGTCGTTGGCAGCACTTGCGGCTGCTCAATGCCGAGTGCCATGTATGGGTCAGTCGAGTAGACGGGAAAAGTAATCTTCATGCGCTCGATTTGAGCGACCGCTTCTTCTGGCGGCGGTGCATCGAAGTTCACGCCAAACACGACGATGTCTTCATGATTTTCACCCAGGGCAATCAACTCAGGAATTTCCTTGATACAGGGTGCACACCAGGTTGCCCAATAGTTAATCACCATGGTTTTTCCCTGGTAGTCAGCATAACGGTATCCGTTACCCTGGGTATCCGTGAAATCTGGCTGCGCGCATCCCGCGAGGAGCGAAACAACCAGAACCAACAACTTCTTCAAATCAGCTCTCCACGAAACAGGCGCTCCAGATCGAGATCGAATGCGCTGCGTCTATCATCGTACGATTCCAACAGTTTGTTGTGTATCACTTCTTCCCAGGCTTCCTTCTGAACGGTGAAACCCGGTGGCATCGGCCAGGGCAACTCTCGGTAAAGTTCCCAGAACGTCACTTCATTCAGATCCTTAGAAAGCACTAGACCACCGCGATCCACTGAACGAATTAACCCCATCCCCAGCAATCGGCTTTTGTATTCCTGCCAGTTCTGCATATCGATACGCTGGTTCAGCCTGGTAATACTCTTGTCGGTCACCACTTCCCCCAACTTATGACAGCGGAAAAATTCATTCAGGATGATCAATACCTGGACCAGTGGTGGCTCCCTTTCTTTGCTGCGCTCGGAGCGAAAGAGTCCCATATTCTTGGTCAGCTCCGCGCCGAACAGAACGATTGTCCAGGACACATACAGCCAGATCAGAAACAGAGGCACGGCAGCATAGGTGCCATAGATCACCGCCATATCACTTCGAGACATCACGGAACCGAACAGCTGCTTCACCAGTTCGAAGGCGATCGCAACAACAAAGCCGCCCATCAAACCATGTCTAAGCGGTACAACGCAGTTCGGTACCGTGATGTACATCAGGGAGAATACAAGACCGTTCAGGAAAATCGGCAGTAGCGCCAGCGCATTGGAGGTCCCTGTCACGTCGGTCAGAAGCGGCAATGAGAACAAATAGACCGTAATACCAATACCGACGAGCATCAAAGCCGGACCCAACGACAAGATGGCCCAGTACATGAGAATTCTTTGGAAGCCGTGCCTGGGTTCCTTGATGTTCCAGATTTCATTAAAGGTTTTTTCGATGGTGAACATCATCACAAAAGCAGTGATGGCGAGAACTCCGAGACTGGGAATCGAAAGGCTGCGCGCCTGGGAAGAAAACTCCTGCAGATATTCCTGAACGACGCCGACACTCTCCGGCACCACATTAGCGAACACAAAATTCTGTAGCTGATCGCCCATACCATGTAGCGACGGAAAAGCAATGGAAACCGCGTAAACAATCGTGAGCACAGGCACCAACGCAAACAACGTTTGGTAGGTCAGCGCCGCAGCCGTCGACTGGCAACGGTCTTCCGTATAGTTTCTGACGAGCAGCTTAAAAAAATCCCAAACCGCTTCAGCTCGGTCTTGAATCATTTCCTGATAAACTTTTCGGCTTAAAATTTGAGTGATGGACTATGACCGCAGTAACCATTTATCACAACCCCCGCTGCTCCAAATCAAGACAGACACTGGAGATTCTCGAATCAAGGGACCTGGATGTCGATATCGTTCTCTATCTTGAAACTCCGCCAGATCAATCCACCCTCAGAGACATTGTGGGCAAGCTGGGTGTTGCAGCGATGGACATTGTGCGCACTGGTGAAGACGAATATAAAATCTCGGGTCTCAGCAAAGATGCGAGCGACGCGGACGCCATCGAAGCCATCGTCAAGGCACCAAAATTGCTGCAAAGGCCCATTGTTGTTTGTGGGAATCAGGCGCGAGTTGGGCGACCGCCGGAAAGCGTTCTGGCAATTCTTTAGAAAAGAGACAGATCAGTGAATGATCTTTTCGCGTTCCTGTGACTGAGGAATGGTTTCCGGTTCGAAATCCACCGATTCGAAACCCTCTTCGCTGACGCGAACTTCATATCGCCGGGTCGCAACCTCACCATCAAGAACGTCCGGTAGTACTCTCAGGAACTCTTCCATATGGTCGGTCTCGAAATGGCCTTGGAGCGCATCGACGGATTCCCATTCCTGGAACAGCAAAAGCTGGTTAGGGTCGGAAAGACCAATATAGAACTCGTAACTGATACACCCCTCTTCTGCCCGACTGGCGACCGCCATTTCTCGCATCACCTCAAGTGCCTCTTCGCGGACTTCAGCTTTTACGGGGAAGGTGCCATGGACAATGATCATGGGGATACAACTCTCGGGAGAACAGAAGATATCAGCAGAGTATAGCGCTATTTGGTGACCCTTTCAGCCTCAGGCCGATGAACTGGTACCAGATGAACTGGCACTAACTATCCCGATGTACAGCAAACGGAGACCAGGCCTGAGCAACAGGCATGACTTCCAGCTGGTTAACGTTGATGTGAGGCGGCAGACTGGTCGTCCAATAGACAATCTCAGCAACGTCTTCACCAGAAAGCGGCTGCATCCCCGCGTAAACCGCCGCTGCTTTATCAGCATCCCCCTCAAATCGGACGACAGAAAATTCGGTTTCACACATACCTGGCTCTACAACCGATACGCGAATGTTTTTACCGAGCAGGTCAGTGCGAAGGTTGCGTGAAAACTGCTGAACAAAAGCTTTGCTGCCTCCATAGGCATTGCCGCCGGGATAAGGCCAGGTCGCAGCAACGGAACCGATGTTCACCACGTGGCCGCCGCCACGTTTAACCATGCCCGGCAGGACCGCACGCGTGCAGTACATTAAACCCTTGATGTTCGTATCCACCATGGTGTCCCAGTGATCCAGGTCAGCATTTTCAGCGGGCTCAAGACCCAATGCGAGTCCGGCATTATTGACTAAGACATCGATGGCGGAAAAATCCGCTGGCAGACTTGCAACCGCCGCCGCGACGCTTTCTCGATCGCGAATATCCAAAGTCACCGCATGACAGGGTGTTTTTTTACTCAGTTCGCCAACGAGTGCATCAAGGCGCTCTGTTCTCCTGGCTGTGACAATAACGCGGTCACCGGCATCCGCAAACTTTCTTGCACAGGCTTCACCAAAACCCGAAGAGGCCCCAGTAATTAGTACCGTTTTCAAGAAGCTCCTCCTTCTCCAATAAAGCCAATGTTTCCTTCCTCTAAAGCGCCCGCAATTTCATCAAGAATCACCGGATCATCAATCGTCGCCGGTAGCTCGTAGGGTTTGCAGTCCGCTATCTTGCGAATCACCTGCCTGAGGATCTTCCCGGAACGCGTTTTGGGTAGACGCTGTACCAGCACAATCTGTTTGAAATTAGCGAAGGCGCCAACTTCAGCACGAACCATGGCCACCAGTTCGTCCCTCAAACTCGCCAGCTCGACGTTGACCCCATCTTTGATAATAACAAGGCCCGCCGGCACCTGACCCTTGTCCCGATCCTCGACGCCGACAACTGCGCACTCAGCAACAGCGGGATGCGCGGCAACCACCTCCTCCATCTGGCCGGTAGACAACCGGTGCCCGGCGACATTAATCACATCATCGGTGCGACCCATAATGTAGAGATAACCGTCGTCGTCCACATAGCCGCCATCCCCGGTGTGATAAAAGCCGGGATGCTCAGACAGATATGCGTCCAGGTAACGCTGGTGATCACCCCAGACCGTCGGCAGACATCCAGGCGGCAAAGGCAATTTGATCACAACATCGCCTTCCTGATTGGGTACCTGCTGCTCACCGTCTTCAGACAGGATCTGCACATCAAATCCTGGCACCGGCAATGCGACTGAGCCAGCCTTGGGCTCAGAAAACTCAAGGCCCATCGGTACCGACGCGACAGGCCAACCAGTTTCTGTCTGCCACCAGTGATCGATAACCGGTATGCCAAGGATCTCACAGAGCCAATCATAGGTTGCCGGATCGGTACGCTCGCCGGCGACAAACAGTGAGCGCAGGGAACTGACATCGTAGTTTTTAAGGAAGGAGGCCGCCGGGTCCTCTTTCTTTATGGCCCGAAACGCCGTCGGGGCTGTGAAGAACACATTGACACCGTGATCGGCAATCACTCGCCAGAAGGTACCGGCGTCTGGTGTCCTGACCGGCTTACCTTCAAACAAAATCGTGGTACAACCAGCGAACAAAGGACCGTAAACAATATAGGAGTGGCCAACGACCCAACCAACATCAGAGGCTGCCCAGAAAACCTCTCCCGCTTCGACGTTATAAATATTGCGCAGACTGTAGGTGAGCGCGACCGCGTGGCCGCCGTTATCCCGAACGACGCCTTTCGGCTTGCCTGTTGTTCCTGAGGTGTAAAGAATATAAAGCGGATCACTGGACAAAACCCGGACAGGATCTAACGATTCCGCAGTTTCGAGTAATTCCCTCCAATCTCGATCGATATCGTTGGTCATTTCCGCCAAGGATTGATCGCGTTGGAGTACCACACAGTGTTTAACCGTGTGCTCGCTGAGCTTCAGCGCCTCATCAACCAAAGGCTTGTAGGGAATGATATTTGAAAACTCGATGCCGCAAGACGCGCACAAGATCACTTTGGGCGTTGCGTCGTCAATTCGTGTGGCAAGTTCACGGGGCGCAAAGCCACCGAACACTACCGAATGAATCGCACCAATTCGTGCACAGGCCAACATGGCAATCGCTGCTTCCGCGATCATAGGCATATAGATAATGACGCGATCGCCTTTGACGACACCGAGACCATCGAGAACACCTGCAAACTTTGCTACTTCATCACGCAGTTCATTGAAGGTAAATTTTGTCGTGCTACCGGTAACAGGAGAGTCGTAGATCAATGCCGTCTGCTCTCCTCTCCCCTGTTCGATCTGAAAGTCGAGGGCGAGGTAAGACGTATTCAGTTCACCATCATTGAACCAGGTGTCGTTACCATTTTCGTCTTTGCTCAGTATCGTCTCTGGTGTTTTGTACCAGGCAACTGACTGCGCCTGCTCTGCCCAATACGCCGCCGGATCCTGAAGCGCCCGGTTAAATTCACTCTTGTAATCTGTCACGCGGCTACCTAAAAAGTCACATATAAAACAACAACATAACAAAAAAGGGGGCCTCGGCCCCCTTTTTTACAATTCTCTGATTCTTTACCTTCTTCTGCGCTTACGCTTCATGGCTTCCAGCTGCGCTTTGGTTGGCTGAGCACGAAGCAGTTTCTTGTAGAGCGGTGAGCGTTTGGAGATTTTTTTGTGCTCCGCGTAGAAGTCGACAGCTTTCTCCCACGCACCCTTTAAACCGTGAAGGTTAATGGACACTGTGGTGTTAACGATTTTATCGAGTTTCGTTGACATGATACCGATCTGAAACACGGGCGTCCGTGTTCCACTCTTTTCCGTTTTCATTCGGAAAAGAATTCCGCGTACTTTTCCTTTGGTATCAAACAGAGCCGCTTCGGCTGCCTCTGCTTTCGCTTTTGTTTGTTGCTTTGCCAGCACTGCGTCGCGAGCTTCAGCTTTCGCTTTTACTTTTGCTCGATCAGCACCTCTTAAACGCTTGCCGTCTTTCTTCAGCGAGAAATATTCCTGATAGGTTTTCCCTGCAATCTGACGCCTGACTCGGAATCCGTGAAACCGTGTCGTATCCAGTAGTTCTACGCTCATCTCTTCATGTGCCTCGTTTGCTTATTCGCGACTTCGCGACCCAACTCGATCTACTCGTCAGCCTGGCCGAGAGAGACGGCATGATAACGCAATTTAGAAACGGGGTGCAGCAAGTTTGCACCCCATGAGGTTAAAAGCGTCGGTCAAAAAGCCCTATTTTGAGGCTTAAGCCTGCACCACCGCACCAGAACCGAGCAGATCATCAATATCGCCCTGTGCCAGACCAGCGTTCTGAAGCACTTCAACGGTGTCTTCTCCCGGGAGTCTCGAGCCATGAGTGACCGCCGGTTCGGTGCGAGAAAACCGAGGTGCAGGTGCCGGCTGCACGACACCTTCGAGTTCAACAAACGAATGACGTGCTTGCGCGTGTGGGTGTGTGTGCACCTCATCCAAAGCAAGGATCGGCGCGAAACAAACGTCCGTGCCCTCCATAATCTCGCGCCACTCGTCACGGGTTTTAGTTTTGAAGACTTCGGTCAGTTCAACTTTAAACTCTCCCCACTTGGACTGATCCATCTGCGCGGAGAATCTTTCTGCATCCAGACCTGCCTTCTCAACCAGCAATGCATAAAATTGCGGCTCAATGGAACCAAGAGAAATGTACTTACCGTCTTTTGTTTCATAAGTGCCGTAGAAATGAGCACCACCGTCCAGGAGATTGGTCCCACGATTCATCGAGAAAGCGCCGGCGGCCTGCATGGTGAAAAACATGGCCATCAGCGTTGCTGCACCATCGACCATGGCCGCGTCCACCACCTGCCCTTTGCCAGACTTCTGCGCTTCCAACATCGCACAAACCATGCCGAAGGCGAGGAACATGCCGCCGCCGCCGAAGTCACCCACCAGATTCAGTGGCGGTACTGGTTTGCCGCCGGGATCGCCAATCGCATGCAGGGCACCGATCAATGAGATGTAGTTAATGTCGTGACCCGCAGCCTGGGCCATTGGCCCTTCCTGGCCCCAACCGGTCATCCGGCCATAGACCAGCTTTTCGTTGCGGCCCATGCAGTCGGCGGGACCAACGCCAAGACGTTCAGTCACACCCGGTCTGAAGCCTTCAAACAGCGCATCAGAGGATTCACAAAGCTTCAGGATCACTTCTTTTCCACTGTCACTTTTCAGGTCAACGGCAATGGATTTTCGGCCGCGTGTGAGAACGTCCTGCGCGCGACGGGGTTGTCCAACGGCACGATCCACCCGGATCACTTCAGCGCCCATGTCCGCCAACAGCATGCCGCAAAATGGACCAGGCCCGATGCCTGCCAGTTCGATTATTCTTGTCCCAGTTAACGGTCCCACGATTCAGTCTCCACCTTCAAATACAAAGCCTCGTATTTAGTCATACATGATGGACCTAGGGCAAATAGGCGCTATCATGCGGACATGCTTGAACACATCGAAATTGAATCAAAGACTCCCGCGAAATCGACCGTTATCTGGCTGCATGGCCTCGGCGCTGATGGTCACGACTTCGAAGCCATCGTCCCAGAACTGAGGCTGCCGGAAGACTCTGGCATTCGCTTCATCTTTCCCCATGCACCAGTGCGACCGGTCACCATCAATGATGGTGCTGAGATGCGCGCCTGGTATGACTTTGTGCCGCACTCAGAGTCAGAGGGTAAAGAAGACATCACCGAATCCATGAATGAGATTCGGGCGTTTATTGAGAATGAACAGGCCAGAGGTATTCCTGCTGAGAACATCCTGCTGGCAGGCTTTTCACAGGGCGGCGTGATCGCACTACATACGGGCATTCGCTACGAGAAACGCCTTGCAGGTATTCTTGCGATCTCAACCTACCTCTATGACTTCGCCGGTAGCCAGGCAGAATTGAACGACGCCAATCTCGCAATCCCAATCATGATGGCCCACGGTACCCACGACCCGATGATCCCGATCATGCGTGCCGCAACTTCCCGCGAAAATCTGACGCGCATGGGCTTTGATGTTCGCTGGTTTGATTACCCCATGGGTCATCAGGTCTGCCTTGAAGAGGTTGAAGAAATCGCCGCGTTCTTTGCAGAAGTCCTGCCGAGATGACCCTCACCCTGGCATCCAGCCCGGCTGCCTGGGCGGAATGTGTCTGCAATAACTTTGACGAGTTTCTGGCTGATCACGCGGCCAACGAAAGAAAAGCATCATCCATGGCGATGTCGCTGGTTGCCCACTACCCGGATCGTGAGCGCCTGGTCAGCGAAATGGTTGATCTTGCCCTGGAGGAGCTGAATCACTTCAAACAGGTGGTGAAACTCATGCAATCACGCAACCTGGTGATGCCGCCGGATCAGAAAGACACCTATGTCAATGATCTACGAGCGCATGTTCGCCAGGGTTCTGATGACTATTTCCTGGATCGACTCCTTTCTGCAGCGGTCATCGAAGCGAGAGGTGAAGAAAGATTCAGATTACTGGCAGAAACCCTGGTCGATGAAAAGCTCGCTGCTTTTTACAGCGCCCTCGCGAACTCGGAAGCCGGACATCATCAACTGTTCCTCGACCTTGCGAAGGAATACTTTCCCATCCACGAGGTTGAGCAGAGAACCGCTGAATGGATCGCGGTTGAGCAAACGGTGATGGAGGACTTACCCATCCACAGCCGCTTGCACTGAACTATTATGAACCAGGTAGAGAAATACCTGTCGCGATATGCGGAACCCGAAGCCCGTCAATCGGACTTTCACAACCAGGCACCCAATCAATTCGACCACGTCCTGGTCATACCGGCTTATTCAGAGACTCTCGCTGAAGTAACGCGGACATGGCAGGCACTTGAGGGTAACTTTCTGGTGATCGTGGTGGTCAACAGCCCGGAACCCGACGAGGCAACCGAACAATTGGCCCAGGACCTGGCCAAAGAATCACTGCCTAACGTGATGGTCATTGACCGATTTTCCGAAAGCAGACGCATACCGCCCCGCCAGGGTGTGGGGCTTGCTAGAAAAGTGGGTTGCGACGTTGCGCTGTCGCTGATTGCAGCAGGTGTTGTTCGGGATAGTTGGATCTTTACTACGGATGCGGACGTCACCTTACCCGCGGACTACTTTGAGATTCCTAAGCGCCTGCTCAGCAAGAGCGCGGCTGCGGTTTTCCCATTTCGTCATGTCGCCGAAGCGGCCTATGCAGATGCCTGCCAGGCGTACGAACTCAGCATGCTCTATTACGCAGCGGGCATTCGCTGGGCTGAGTCCAAGTATGCCTATACGACCATCGGCTCAACCCTGGCATTCTCCGCCAACCACTACGCCGGGGTGCGCGGTTTTCCCAAGCGAAACACCGGTGAAGATTTCTATCTTCTTAACAAACTCCGCAAATCTGCTCCCATCACAAGCCTTGAAGGCCCCATCATCACCATCTCAGGTCGCGTGTCAGAGCGGGTACCGATTGGCACCGGCCGGGCTATCGAGAAAATAAACGCATCCGGCGAAACCGCCTCTATTGAGCATCCAGACTGTTACGTCGCACTAAAAGAAGTCCTTTCATGGATGAAAGATCTCGCAGCGAGACAAACCGTTACACCGAAACTACAGGATCGGACGAGCGAGCAAATTCTCGACGCGTTTGGTTTCTTCGAGCACTACGAAAACAAACGGGCACAATCGCCGTCGCAAGCGGTTATGGAGAAACACTTAACGGATTGGTTCGACGCGTTGAAGACCCGGCAGTTCATTCATCGAGCTCGAGATCTGCAGTATGGTCTGGTGCCGATCACCGATCCCGGCCCTATCCCTTTCGCGCCTTCCGCCACCAACATCGAGATGCTCCACAGGGCCTGCAGAAAGCGGGTGTTTGGCGCATAAAGTGGTAGAATTGCCGCCCGCATTTAGACAGTAAGAAAGTCACCTCACATGCACAGGGTATTTATTGACGGTCAGGCTGGCACCACCGGTCTGCAGATTCATGAGCGACTGGTCAATCGTTCAGACATTGAGCTGATCGAGATCGACCCTGCGCGCCGGAAAGATCCTGAAGCCAAACAGGAAATCATCAACGCCGCTGATGTGGTCATTCTCTGCCTCCCCGATGATGCTGCCAGGGAAACGGTTGCTAACAATCAGAACCCAGCTACACGGTTCATCGATGCCAGCACAGCCCATCGTGTTGACCCGAACTGGCACTACGGTTTCCCGGAGATGAGCAGCAACCAGCGTGAACAGATTGCCAGTGCAACTCATGTGTCTAATCCTGGCTGCTATCCGACAGGTTTCCTCGCGGCGATCAAACCCCTATTGGATGAGCAGCTGCTTTCGGCAGACGCATTGGTTTCTATTAATGCGATCTCTGGCTACAGCGGCGGTGGTCGACAGTTGATCGAGCGTTATGAGGCTCGAGCCGACGAGGCACCGAACGATCTGTGGAGTGCCCGCCCCTATGCGCTGGCCCTACAACATAAGCACGTGCCTGAAATGACACACTATGCTGCCCTGAACACGCCACCAATCTTTCTGCCGCTGGTGGGTCACTTCTACCAGGGTATGCTCGTGAACATTCCGATTCACAAAGCGCAACTCTACCGGTCGGTGACACCTCAGGATATTCAGACGCTCTTGAAAGAGCGTTATGAAGCCGAGCCATGTATCAACGTTCTACCGCTTGGCGCAGAAGGCGAACTGGACCAGGGTTTCCTGGACCCGCAGGCAGCCAACGGAACAAATCGAATCGACCTGTTTGTCTTCGGTCACGAAGAGCAGATGGTGCTGATTGCTCGCCTCGATAACCTCGGCAAAGGCGCGGCAGGCGCAGCAGTACAGAACCTTAACCTGATGTTACAAGTGAGCGAGCTCGAGGGGCTCTCCACGAATTAATCCTGAGAGGGTAATCAAGATGAGCAACGGACGACTAACAGAACTGCAAGCGGAGTATGATCGCTACCTGGAAGCGGATCTGAAGCTGGATCTCACCCGGGGCAAACCTTCCGCTGAGCAACTGGACCTGTCTAACAACCTGGACGGCATTCTGGGCGGCTTTTACATGCTCCAGGACGGGACCGACGTTCGAAACTACGGCGGCATTCTGGGTATCCCCGAGGCGCGACAGCTTGGCTCGGAAATACTCGATTGCAAACCAGAACAAACCATGGTCGGCGGCAACAGCAGTCTCACCTTGATGTACAACTTTGTAAATCACATGTTGGAGAGCTGGGGAGAGAACGCCAAGTTCCTGTGTCCAGTGCCCGGCTACGATCGGCACTTCACGATCTGTGAACACTTTGGCATCGAAATGCTCACTGTACCGATGACCGACGAAGGTCCGGACATGTCCGTGATTGAAGATATGGTCTCCCGCGTTCCGGACATCAAAGGCATCTGGTGTGTTCCCAAATATTCCAACCCGACGGGACATACTTACAGTGTCGATACCGTCAAAGCATTTGCCGAATTGCCAAAGAAAGCAGGCTCTGATTTCTGCGTGTTCTGGGACAACGCCTATGCCGTGCACGACCTTGAAGACACAACAGACGAGCTGCAAAGCCTGATGGCCGAAGCCGAGAAAGCCGGGACTCAGGACAACATCATCATGCTGGCTTCCACCTCAAAGATTACTTTTGCCGGGTCAGGCATTTCGTTTCTGAGTACTTCCGAGGCTCGCCTTAAAGGCTTCGAAAAGTATCTGTCCGATCAGGTGATTGGCTTCGATAAGGTCAACCAGCTCCGACACGCACGCTTCCTTGAAGACATGGATACGCTTCGCGCCCACATGGCCAAGCATCGGGACCTGATTAAGCCCAAGTTCGATATGGTGCTCAGCAAACTTGAGGAAAGCCTCGGTGGTAAAGATATCGCGACCTGGACCCGCCCAAGGGGTGGATACTTTATTTCTCTGGACACAAAACCTGATCTTGCTAGTACTATCGTGGATCTGGCAGCCGCAGCCGGCGTGAAACTCACACCCGCAGGCGCCACTTTCCCTTATGGCAAAGATCCAGAAAACAAGAACATCCGAATCGCACCGACTTACCCTAGCCTGGGTGAACTGGAGCAGGCCATGGATGTTTTCGTCACCTGCGTAGAGCTAGCGACGCTGAACGCGGAACAAGGTTAGGGTGCTCTTACATCCCATAGATCTGACCGTCCTGGTTGTTTACTTCGGGCTGATGCTCGCCCTGGGTGTCTACTTCTCTCGCACCAACAACTCAACGGAGCAGTATTTCCTGGGCGGCCGAAACTTCAGCGGCTGGGTTATCGGGCTCAGTCTTGTTGGGACTTCAATCAGCTCAATTACCTTCCTCGCCTATCCCGGCGATGCATTCAAAACCAACTGGCTGAGATTTTTGCCTAACCTGATGCTGCCGATCGCAGTACTCATTGCCGCCTGGCACTTCCTGCCAAAGCTTCGCCGGGATGGCAGCGTGACCGCTTACGAGTTTCTTGAGAAACGTTATGGTCCTGCGATCCGCGGCTACGGCGCGGTGGCTTTTATCATCGCGCAGATTACGCGCGTCAGCATGATCCTCTATCTGATCTCGCTGGTGATCCAGACGATCACCGGTCTGGATGCGCACCTTAGCGTGCTCGTGGCCGGTATGTTCGTTGCCATTTATACAATTCTCGGCGGGATCGAAGCCGTCGTATGGACAGACGTCATTCAAACCATTGTTCTGATCAGCGGTGGTCTTTTCTGCATTACCGTGATTATTCTGCAGGTGCCGGGCGGTTTACCCACGATCATTGAGACGGCCTGGCAGGCTGACAAACTCAGCGTCGGAGACTACAGCACAAGCGGCTACCAACCGGCGAGTTGGCAACCTTCTCTGATTGAGAAAACCGCGTTAATGATGCTTCTGATTGGTCTCATCAGCTGGCTAACCGAGTACTCCAGCAATCAGAATACGGTGCAAAGGTTCTGTGCGTCTAAAAGTGAACAGGAGGCCAGGAAAGCAATGTTTATCTGCGCGCTGGTCAGTGTTCCCACCTGGGCATTCTTCATGTTCCTGGGCACGGCGTTGTGGGTTTTTTTCCAGCACTTTCCTTCAGAAGCCGCCGCGCAGGTTCTGGATGGGAGCGCAAAAGCCGAAGAAATTCTGCCGCACTTTATTACCAACTATCTGCCCCATGGCGTGATTGGGCTGGTCATTGCTGCGGCGATCGCCGCCGCCATGTCTTCCCTGGACAGCAGCATCAACGCCATCGCAACGGTCACTACCCATGACCTTTATCGTCGATTCATGAAAACCGACCAAGAAGATCGGCACTACCTGAACTTCGCCAGGATCGTGACAACGATTGCTGGGGTACTGATGATCGTTGGCGCGTTATACTTGATCGAAACCAGCACGACGACATTGCAGGATCTGGCAACGGTACTGACAGCACTGCTCGCTGGCGGACTCTTAACCATCTATTTGATTGGTTTTTTCAGCAAACGCTGCAACACCATACACATAGCACTGGGTATCGCGGCCACAATGATCTACACCGTCTGGACAATTCTTTCATCCCGCGATGTCGTGAATTACCCGTTTGACCTGTACTATACGGGCCTACTGGGAAATGTCGTGATGTTTGTAGTGGCGTACGGCAGCTCTTTTGTCATTCGCTCGAAACCTGAAGAAGTAATCACCCCTTGACTGATTTACCCGACGACTTTGAAAAACTGGACCTGCCCGAGGAACTTGAGGACGCGATTCTCGATCTTGGATTCAGTTCCGCGACGCCAGTACAGAATGAGGTGCTGCCCCATTCCCTGGACGGCCGGGACATCATTGCTCAGGCACAAACCGGCACTGGCAAAACCGCAGCCTTCCTGATCTCTATTCTGGCTTACGAGCTGGAAAACCCCAGACTGGAAGAGCGGGACCCCGGCACGCCCTTTGCGCTGATCATTGCACCAACCCGTGAATTGGTGATGCAGATCAAGGCTGATGCAGACGCATTGACCAAGTACACAGATATTGAAGTTGTCTGTCTGGTCGGCGGTATCGACTACGAGCGCCAGAAGAAGCAACTTAAAAACCCGGTCGATGTGGTCGTCGCGACTCCTGGTCGGCTGTTGGACTTCGCGAGATCAGGCACCGTTGACCTGTCAGAAGTTGAAATCATGGTCATTGATGAAGCGGATCGCATGCTCAGCATGGGTTTCATTCCTGATGTAAAGTCGATCGTCGCCAGAACACCAAAGAAACAGTCACGACAAACGCAATTGTTTAGCGCTACCTACAGCGAAGACATTAAACGCCTGGCCGCATCATGGACGCTGGATCCGGTTCGCATCGAAATCGAACCGGAACAGGTTGCGGTTGATACCGTCGAGCAAAAAGTCTTTCTCACGTCAGAAGATGAGAAATACAAAGTGCTCTACAACATCATTCATCACTACCACATAGCTCGCGTTCTTATCTTCGTGAACCGAAGAGACGAATCCCGAGACCTCGAGTCAAAACTGGATCGACACGGATTCAAAACCGGCTTGCTCGCTGGGGATGTCCCGCAGAAAAAACGGATCAGAACACTGGAACGGTTCCGTTCGGGAGAAGTGGATGTACTGGTCGCGACAGATGTTGCCGGCCGTGGACTGCACATCGATGACATCAGCCACGTGATCAACTTCAACCTGCCCGAAGATCCTGAGGATTATGTTCACCGAATCGGACGAACCGGGCGCGCTGGCTCTGAGGGTATGTCGATCTCTCTCGCCTGCGAAAGCGATGCATTTATGCTGCCAAACATCGAAGCATTACTAGGATCCAGTCTGCCCTGCGAGAACCCACCCGAGGAGCTGACTGCGGATATACCCGATCTTCCACCGGGGTCACCACCCCCGAGACGCAACCGCAACCGACGTCGGAGATAACTCAGATGGACAAGTCGTTTCCCTTACTCACTGCGAAAGACATCGGGGAAATGAACGAGGTGCCCAATCGCCACCAGTTCAACGACAACACAATACGTCATACCCGCTCACTGACAGATCAATTAGGATTATCTGATTTGGGTGTTCACCTGGTTCGCGTAGAGCCTGGTCACGATTCCACACAATTTCACTTCCACCACCAGGACGAGGAATTTCTGTACATTCTCGAGGGCACAGGTATCGCTGAGCTCGGCGATGAACAGGTACGCGTGGCTGCAGGCGACTTCCTGGCTTTTGCAAAGCACTCCCTGCCACACAACCTACACAATGACTCCGATGCTGATCTTGTGTACCTCATGGGTGAGACCCGCTCAAACATCGACATCTGCGACTATCCACGCATCAATCGTCGGATGTATCGAGAAGACGGCACCAAAACCTTTTCAGACATGGACGACCTGCATGACGTCTAGGTGGCTGCTTGCGGGACTGATCCTGTGGCTGAGCACCGGGTGCGTCCAGCAGGCACCATTTACCGCTGTACAAGATGCGGTTGGCCAGGTAACACACGCTGACGGCTTTCCTTCTGTCACAAGAAACGCACGACCATATATTCTCGACGAGGCGTCGAGACTCTTTACAACAGACCTCATCAGAACCGATAACCAGTCTCGTTTAACCATCGAATTTACGGGCGGACAGGTTGTCCATCTGGATCCCAACACCCAGCTACTTATCTCAAGCGTCGAGCAACGACCGGGAGAGCATCGATACCGATTCAGCCTAACCTCAGGCTCATTGATGATCGAAGGCCATGATGCTGTGCCCGATAGACTGACAATCAGATCCAGTATCGCTCAAGTGACCACAGATAGCGGCAGTATCTGGATGGGTTATGACCGAAACAGTCCAACGCTCAGGATCATCTCCCTGAACAACGCCAGCATCATCGTCAGCAATGATGACGGTAAGGTCGAACTGACAACCGCAGGTCAGACCACGACCGTTTCACCTGGATCAGCGCCAGGTGCAATCACCACCTGGTCACCGGAACGCATCACTCGAACCATCAGCTATTATGAGCAGATCCAGTAACTCAAAGGATTGAGCAAACTCCTCGTCCACGGACATGAGTTGGATAGGGTATTGTCCGACAGAGCAGTGGCGTAGAAGCAGGGCATATGGCACGTCTCGCGAACCGATCATCAGAACCGGGGCAGGCACCGGCCGATGCACTGAGCAGAGTAAAAGTGCAACGCGATTCGCCCGTGGAGAAGGTCGGCACCGTGATTTTTCGGAGATCTAGAAACTAATCTGCTTCCCAGGTGTTCCAGTAAGTCACCTGCTCTGCTGGTCGTCGATCGGCGGGCTTGAGTCGCGCTCCCAGGGTATAAGCCGCGGGCAACATCACGGTTTGTGTCACACCCTCGGGCACTTCGAGAATCGAAGCAACTTCCTTCGACCTCGCGGTCAAAAGAGATGTCCAGGTCGTGCCAATGCCGCGAGCCCTCATCGCAAGCATGAGAGACCAGGCCGCGGGCAATATCGAACCGAAAAAGCCGACCTGGCCTCCTACGTCATCTGTGGGTTCACCGATAGCAAAGACAAAAACCATGCAGGGGATTTCGTGAAGTCGATCCATGAGTGCATTGTGAGTAGGTTTTAAAGTCACACCGCGATCAACGCTGATCTGTTGCAGCACTTCACAATAGATGTCTGCGATCTGCTTCTTCTTGTCTGGATCCGTCACGACAAGAAATCGCCAGTTTTCACCAATGATACCGGTGGGTGCCTGCACCGCGACATTGATACACGCCAACAGATCTTCTTTGGAAACCGGTCTTGAATAATCTAGCTTGCGCCGAACAGAACGTGCCGTACTGAGAATATGTTCTACATCTTCCATGCTTTAATACTATCATTACGACCATGCCGATCATCAAAGATAAACCCGTTAATGTGCTGGGCACAAAACTGGAGCCCTGCAGTACCGATCCACTCACCGGATTCTTTCGCGATGGCTGTTGTAACACCTGCGACGAAGATCTTGGCTCTCATACGGTATGCGTAGAGGTGACTGCTGAGTTCCTGGAGTATTCCCGCTTCGCCGGGAACGACTTGTCTACGCCTTACCCGGAACTTGAGTTTCCTGGCCTGAAAAAAGGAGATCGCTGGTGCCTCTGCGCAGGGCGTTGGCTGGAAGCGCACGAGAAAGGGATGGCACCGCGTGTGTTCCTGGAAAACACCCACATCCGAGCCTTGGAAATCGTGCCTCTTGCACTACTCCAGGAACATGCCGTTCAAATCAACTGAACCAGAGATATCTATGAGATTAGCAGAAAAAAACACCTTCATTACGCAGGTAGAAGACTACATGGGTCCTGCCATCAACGACCTCTTCTCCAACGAAGGCGCCAACGTCATTACAGCAAGCGGCGCCGTACCGACAGGTGATGGATTTAGTGACTACATCAGTGATGCCGGTGATGACATCGACATCCTTGTCGCCAACCTGGCACACAACCCCTGCAACACACCCGTGGCAGACATTTCCGACGAGGATTGGTTCTCCCTTTTCAACACCATCGTACACCCCCTTATGTATCTCGTTAGGCATTATGCGCCAATCATGGCAGCACGAGGTGGTGGAAAAATTGTCGCGGTCACCAGTGCTGCTCCTTTGCGGGGTATTCCAGGCTCTACCGCCTATTGCGCCGCGAGAGGCGCGCAGAATGCATTCATTCGGGCTACCGGTCTCGAATATGCTCAGCACAATGTGCAGATCAATGCCGTCGCTCAGAACTACGTCAGCAATCCCGAGTACTATCCAGACGATTTGGTCGCAACTGAACGTTTTCAAAAACACTTACAGCGAAATGTTCCTATTCAGCGGGTGGCACACGACTGGGAGTCTGCAGAACTGGCACTGTTCCTTGCCTCAGACAAATCGGACTTTATCGTCGGTCAGGTTGTACCCTTCTCCGGCGGTTGGGCAACCACCACCTAACATCAGTGAATGAAAAAGATTAAAACGGACATTCACGTCTGGCACGTGGAGATGACAGAGCGCAAGTTCTACGAACCTCTCGATCGCCTCTACGAACTGAAAAAAGTGGAAGTGGCGCTACCTGAACTTAATCGCTTCATGTACGCGACCGTCGGCGCACCATGGAATTGGTACATGCGATTGGAATGGAACTGGCAACGCTGGAATGAGTACCTGAGCAAGCCGACAATCGAAACCTGGGTCGCCTACCAGGGCGCGACACCCATTGGCTACTTTGAGCTTGATCGACAGCCCTCTGGATCAACCGAGATTGTCTACTTCGGCTTGATACCTCAGTTTGTTGGTAAAGGTTTCGGAAAAGCCTTTCTTGAGGACTGCATCAATACCGCCTGGTTAGAAAACGAAACAAGAATCTGGTTGCACACCTGTACGCTGGACCATCCAAACGCATTACCGAACTACCTTGGACGAGGCTTTGAAGTCTTCAAAGAAGAGGATTTTGAGGACCTGATACCCGCAGAGCCCTTAAAGCCCTGGCCTGGCGCGTGATACACGACCGCGAAAGATGGCTTAATGATAGGGTGCTGTGGCGTGTTCAAAGAAAGAGTCGGATTAACCAAGCTCTGATGACATCACCAGAAGGTCTTTGCACTTAACCGACGGCAAGTCGACGTAATCCTGCAGAAGTTCCTTTCGGGCGAATCCCAAACGCTCAAACGCTGCTCGCGCACCATGTTGATCAGATAACATCCGCGCAGTCAGCATTTTGAGGCTCATCAGTTTTGACACATTGAGAATCTCACCAATCAGGATTCTACCCAGGCCCCGAGACCGATAACCCTTGCTGATATTCACACGAATTTCTCCCCGATGCCTGTCATCTGACACCGTCACTGAGGCGTATCCAACGAGGCTCGCAGGATCATAAGCACACAGGACCACTGCAGTTTTAAGCCATCGTTTCTGAATCTCAGGGTCCGTGATATCTGCCTGCAGATAGGCCAAATCTGTTTGTGTCAGGCGGTTCAGGAATTTTGAAAGCGCATCCAGATCGGCCGCGGTCATTAGAGAACAAGTGACCGTGGCACCATCTTCGAGCTGGTGGCTGACCGGATATTTGTCAGCAACGCCTTTCAACATATTTTGCACCCATTGTTTTTCTAAAGATTAGTCCTTGAGTGATTCGGGATCAACAGGACCAGAGCCCCGAAGAATTTGCAGAGTAACTCGGCTTCACAGTGCTGACCCAAGCTCATCGTGGAAATCCGGATGTGCAATAGCAATCAGCTTCTCCGCACGACTGCCAAGAGAATCGTAGCGAATATCAGCGATTCCAAATTCAGTCACAACAATATCCACATCAGTTCGCAGCGCGGTAACAACCTCTACTCGCGGAACGATTCGTGAAACACTTCCACCTCGAGCTGTCGCGCTCATCGCAATAATCGATCGCCCGCCTTTTGACGCTTTCGCAGATCGCATGAAATCCACCGAACCGCCTGTGCCTGAAATCTGCTTACCACCGGCAACTTCCGCATTCACCTGCCCCATTAAATCGATTTCGACTGCTGAGTTAATGGAGACAAAATTGTCGATTTGACTGATCACGCGAAACTCATGGGTGTAGTCTGCGCTCCTAAACAAAACGGATTCCGCTAGCGGGTCATGTGCCAACCAGTCAAGCAGCTCTTCGGACCCCAGCGCCATACCGGTGGTATGCCTGGCTCTATCGATATTCTTTCTGGCACCGTTCAGATTTCCGTCTCGGATCAGTTTCATAACCCCATCATCGATGAGCCCGCCGTGAAAACCGAGATCACTGCAATCCCCTAGGTTTGCCAGAATCGCAGCTGGAACCGCACCTATGCCGGTTTGGATACAGTCACCGTCCTTGATCACCGACGCGATCAACGCCCCGATTTTCTCGGAAGTTTCATCCAGCGTCACCGTCGGGAAGAGAGGTTTGTCACTTTTCACCGGGACTTTTATGGCCCTGTCTGGCACCAACGGGCAACTAAAGGGCGCGACAAAGGCATCGTTTACTTCAACCACTAAATGTTTTGCGCTCTGAGTCACCGCATCAAGGAAGTCGATGTTGGGGCCAAATCTCAGAACACCATTTCTGTCAGGTGCGGCCTGCAACAATGCAACATCGAGATCCTGGTCGCGCAGGTAATCGAACACAGTGCGCATGTGCAATGGAAGGAATTGCACCCTTCCCTCTGAAAAACCATCTTTCAAAGATGGTGACATGAAGAAGGCCTCCTCAGTAGAGTCGGCGGTAAGCGCGGAAAGGTCTGATCGATTAACTGCACCAATGGGGAACTGCATCCAGCGTATCCCACTGGTCGTACGGGCGTTTTCCGCAATGATTTTAAGAAGCCCGCGTGGCTCAGAGGTGCTACCTGAAACGTAAACACTTGCACCAGGCGTAATCAGATCCAGGAAACGTTCTTCAGACATAGGTTCGCAGCCGCAAAAAGCCAACACTCTAGCGGCATTGCTGCGCCCAACTCAAGAAAATACAATCCCGCACTTAAGCCATCATCGTGAAGCAAAGACATGAGCGAATTGGAATCAAACTTTAAGTTGCTCTGGCAGGGCAATCACAAACCCGATATGTCTCCGGAAGAAACAGCTCTCATGGGCGGCAGGCTGGCGAATCGCCTCTCTCTGATCTTCATTGCCGGTTATCAGTCCGCCGTAAGACGGACCTTTCATGTCGACGCTGAACGCTGGAGTGCACTCGCGGTTTCAGAGGATCGATCAGGTGAGCTGCCAGGTCTGACTCAAGATAGCGAAGGTTTGATCCAAGGTTATAAAACCTGGGTAGCAGCGGCAGATCAACTGGATGAGATGATTGTTTCAGTGGGTGCGCTACCGCAAGGCAAGCTTTACCGTGTTCCATTACCAACCGCGGGTGTCTCAATGACACTCAAAACGGACGTAAAATTTCTTTCGGATATGAGCCAGGGTGTGGCTCACTTTGATAACGTCACGCCAGACGCACTTGAGGGCCTACCGGCCGTTGAGCTCAAACAGTTTGCGCGGCGCGAGCCACTGTATATTTACCTCGCTTTGTGTGGAAATCTGCAGGCAAACGGGCACCCAGAAGCCGAGGGACTGATCGAACGATTAATGGAAGTGTCAGAAGATGACTTTTCAGAGGAAACCCACAAAGTGATCTTCGCTGATGTCGATCTGCGTTTACAGGAACTTTTTGGTAGCCCCGTCGAGAGACACCTCGAGAGCAATTTTGAAGGTGATTCCGCTGCAGATTGGGGACTCATCAGCCTCTACTCACCCGTCATCCAAAAGCGCGCAGGCCGTGGTTAACTGTGTTAACGTGGCAAGAGATCGGCAAGCAGTGAGGTAAGCAACATGTCCAGATCACTCACCCTTGAGTCCTACATGGTGAAGAGACCTGCCAAGGTCAATGCTAATGCCACAGTCCTTGAGGCAGTAGACATCATCCTGGAACACAGTGTTTCCGGTCTCTGTGTCGTAGATGACAACGACAACCTCGTTGGCGTTCTCTCTGAGCTTGATTGCCTTCGTGCGATCGTCGATCGCATCTACGTCAACAAAAAGCCCACCGCTGGTTACGTCTACGAAGTCATGACCAAAGACGTAGAAACCAACAAAGCCGGTGATGACATTATTTCCGTCGCAGCTTCCATGTTGGAAAGCAAACGTCGACGACGACCTGTAGTAAGCGGTTCCGATCTGGTTGGGCAAATCACCTGTCGCCAGATACTCGGTGCGATTAACGACTTCACCGTTCCTTCGAAGTCATCCTGAAGCATTTTCTTCAGGCAAAAAGAAAGGGCCCCCGAAGAGGCCCAATCCAGAGGGAGACAGTTACCTGTTTCAGGTTCTGACAAACTCAGGGTAGGCTTCGACACCACACTCTGATACGTCAACGCCCTGGTACTCTTCTTCTTCGCTGACACGGATGCCCATGACAAGCTTGAGGATGAACCAGACGACGAAGCTGGCCGCGAACACCCAGGCAAAAATCGTAATCGCACCAACGATCTGACCCACATAGGTTGAACCGTCGTTGGTGATCGGCACCAAGAGAAGTCCTAGAAGACCACACGTACCGTGCACTGAAATCGCGCCAACAGGGTCGTCGATCTTGATCTTATCCAAAGCCAGGATCGAGAAGACAACCAGTACACCACCGAGAGCACCGAAGATCGTTGCCTGAAGCGCAGTCGGTGTAGATGGTTCAGCAGTAATCGCAACAAGACCTGCAAGCGCACCGTTCAGCAGCATCGTCAGGTCAGCTCGACCAAAAAGAATTCGAGAGGTTAGCAAGGCCGCAACCGCACCACCTGCAGCGGCAGTATTGGTGTTCAGGAAGACAACCGCGACGGCATTCGCGTTAGCAATATCACCAAGCTTAAGAACCGAACCGCCGTTGAAGCCGAACCATCCCATCCACAGAATGAACGTACCGAGCGTTGCCAGCGGCAGGTTGGCACCAGGAAGTGCGTATACCTGACCATCAGAACCGTACTTTCCATTACGAGCACCCAGTAGGATGACTCCAGCAAGCGCAGCTGCTGCACCCGCCATGTGAACAATACCGGAGCCAGCAAAGTCGGAGAATCCAAGATCACCCAGGTTATAGAGACCGAAAACGTCAGAGCCGTTCCAAGTCCAGGAACCTTCCAGCGGGTAGATAACGCCCGTCATAAAGACGGCAAAGATCAGGAATGCCCAGAGCTTCATTCTTTCTGCAACCGCACCAGAAACAATCGACATCGCGGTGGCGACGAACACTACCTGGAAGAAGAAGTCAGATGCGCCGGAGTAGATTGAGCCGCCTCGGAAATCACCCTGCTCGGCAAAGTCCGCAAGTACAGCGTCAGGATCTACATCACCAATACCAGCCAGGAATATTTCCCCGCCGTACATGATGGCGTAACCGCACACGAGATACATAATGCATGAGATAGAGAACAGTGCGACGTTCTTCGTCAGGATTTCAGCTGTATTCTTAGACCGGACAAGTCCAGCCTCCAGCATGGCAAATCCTGCCGCCATCCACATGACAAGTGCACCACAGACAAGGAAGTAAAACGTGTCCATGGCGTATTGAAGTTCAAAAGTTGGTTCCACAATGACCCCTCCAGGTTTAAAGAGTTGCTACTAACGCCATCACTTAAGGCAAAGTTGATGCCAGAAATGGACGCACCCCGAAAAAAGGGCGATATGACCTGATTCGGTGCATTTTGGGGTGACAAAAGCATCAAATTTCGCACCGAATTGACGCATGCGAATGGGTGGCGCACTGTTTTGAAGCAGACTTTGGCGACGAAACGCACTCACTCGGAACTCGTTATACTCCGAGTCTATGACGCCCGACTGGTTCCAACAGCATCTCGATCAACGGCCAGAACACCGCTACATTGAGGTCGACGGTGCCATTATTCACTACCAATATTGGCCCGCCACAACAAAGCGCGATCACGGATCTCTGATATTTGTGCACGGACATGCTGCCCATGCCCATTGGTGGGACTTTATCGCGCCGGCATTCAGGGACCGATATGACTTGGTTGCCTTGGACATGAGCGGCTCAGGAGACAGCGACCATCGAGCGGCATACTCCGCCGCAGCCTTCGGGCAGGAAATTCTGGCGGTATCAAAAGACGCTGGACTGCAAAAACCCACCATCGTCGGACACAGCTTTGGTGGTGCCATGACGCGGATCGCCGCCTGGCAACATAGAGATGCGTTTTCAGAGATTGTGCTGGTCGACTCGGCCATTCCCCATCACAAGGGAGCACGTACCGCGCCGCCAATGCCAAAGATCAAAGAACGGTATTACCCTTCCCTTAAAGAAGGTATGCGTCGTTTTAGACTAAGGCCACCCCAAGCCTGCGAGAACCAGTACGTGCTGGATCACATCGCGGCTCATTCCCTGAAAACCACCGAGCAAGGTTTTCAATTCAAGTACGACAGTGCAGTGTTTGCGAAGATGCAGCACACCGAAGATTTCCCTTCGGCCGCAGACATGATCAAGGACCTGACGATTCCTGTGAACATCATTTATGGCGAGAAGAGTCGATTCTTCCCGAGTGAGGCCATTGCCGAGTTGACGCAGCTGGTGGATCAGACACGTATTTGGGGCATTCCAGATGCCCATCATCATGTCTTCCTGGATCAACCGATAGGATTTATTGACGTGCTTAACGACCTGCTTTCTCGCTAATAAGGTCGCTCACCATCATCAATGGTAATTCGCTGCATCTTACGATGCGCGGGCCAATAGTCATTCACAGGCTTGTGTTGTGTGATTCGATTGTCCCAGAAGGCAACGGAGTTCGGCTGCCAATCAAACCGGCAGGTATATTCCGGTGTCGTGACATGCTGATAGAGAAACTCCAGGAGTGCGCGACTCTCTCGCTCGTGCATGCCTTTTATTCGAACCGTGAACAGTGAATTTACATAAAGGCATCTTTTGCCAGAGATCGGGTGCGTCCGGATGACCGGATGCTCAACGGGTGGGTTGGCTGCCACCATGTCAGCAAGTCTCTCTCGGCCGCCAGCTTCAGCAAGACTCTCTTTGAATCCATGGCTGAAGTCGTGCACTGCAGTCAGTTCTGACAACATCGATTTCATGCGATCAGACAACCCTTCATAGGCTGCTGACATGCTCGCAAACATAGTGTCACCGCCTTTCTCGGGGATGATGACGCCATGTAGTATCGATCCAAGAGGTGGACAGAGCCGGAACGTCATGTCCGTGTGCCACATCTCAATCTTGGAGGGACGTTCCCGATCGTTTTCCAGAATTGTGATCTGAGGATAGCCATCGACATGATCGTAAGCTTCATGCAGTTGTGGCTGGCCAAATCGATCAGCGAGTGCAGCATGATGCACAGGCTCAAGGGGTTGATCACGAAAGAACAACACTTCGTAATCGAGCAGAGCCTGCTGCAGGCGTTCAAAGGTCGCGTCATCCAAAACACGACAAAGATCGATGCCTTCAACCAAACCACCGATGGCTCCTGAGTAGGGCCGGACTTGGAACATGGATTGCGCTGTCTTACTTGTTCAGCAACTCAACCAGTCGGTTGGCTTTTTCTTCCAACTCTTCGATCAGTTCCTTGGACTTATGTACAGAGAGCGCCACAACCCGGTTCGGGCCCAGCCGCTTAAGTCCATCAGCTAATTCCTGTGCGGTTTGTTTTGCGTCGTTAGACATGATGAATTCCACTGAAAAAATCGCGCGCATCATACCATGTCTCCGCCAACCCTGTTATGTTGCCGCGCATGTCAGAATTCGAAGTTAACTACCGCGGTGCGGTCATCCGCATCATCGTCGAAACCGATGATGCAAGCCTGCACATCAACGGTCTTGAAAGAGACAAAAAGGCATTGGGCCAGGATCCACGAACCCTGAAGTTAAGCAGCTCAGTACAAACCGACTATGAGTGGCATGAGTTCATCGAAAGTACACTCGAGGTCGAAGCAAATCAGATCCGGGTGACCCTGGTCGCCAACAACCAGTCTTTGCTGGACGAGACTATAGACAGGTCATGAAGCTGGCGAAAAGCCACATCGACATTGGCATCTGGACCAATCTCGAAGAATCGCTGCCCTTCTGGCGAGATGATGTAGGTCTGCCCTATGAGGCGCTGTTGAAACTGGGTGGAGGTTTCCACCAGCACCGCCTGTCGCTCAAGGGCTCTGTATTCAAGCTCAATCATGCGCGGGACCCTTTGCCCGGTGTCGAACCGACAGGATTTCGCGAACTGATGATCGCTTCGAACCTGACCGAGTCACAATCTTTGATCGATCCTGACGGCAATCGCCTATTACGGGTACCCGAGGGCCTCCTGGATATCGACCACATCGGCATGCGAATGGCCACGTCATCGGTAGAACGCGCCATGCATTTCTACTGCGATGCATTGGGTGCCACGCCACTCTCCGAAAATCATTGCCGTTGGGCCACTACCGTCTTTCAATTCGTTGAAGAGCCCGGACTCCGGGTACCTGACATCTACAGGGCGCCTGGCTACCGCTATATCACCGTACAGGTGTATAAAGTAGATTCGGAACATGAACGACTGCTGCAAATGGGTGCCACTGAGGGTGCAGCGCCCACAACACTCGGCAGTACCGCGAGAATTTCGTTCATCAGGGACCCGGACGGAAATTTTATCGAGGTATCACAGAGAGCTTCACTCACTGGAGACCTTACTCCGGGTTAACGTGACTGCAGGGAGGACACATGCCGGATCCATTGGCTGACAAAAACAACGCCAGGATTGTTGAAGCAAAAGCTCACGAACAACCCTTTGGCTTACACGCTGCCGGCGGCACGCCAGACTGGCGAATCTGGCTTGGTCTATCCATTACCTTTGTTTGGCTCGCAACGCTTGCCACTTACGTTGAACACGCGATTAGCTGGCGGTATATCTACGACGCGCCGATTGAGCAGGTCGGCAATTTTCTTGAAGGTGCCTTCGCACCACTCGCCTTCCTCTGGCTGGTGATCGGCTACTTCCTGCAGAAGAAAGAACTGACGCAGAACACCGACGCCATCAAGATGCAGTACGTGGAAATTCAAAAGTCAGCAGAACAGGCCGTCATCCAGTCTGATGCCATCAGCCGGCAGGCCTTTCTCCAGGTGGCTGAGAGCGTGAAGCAACAGCTGGGGGCCATCGCGGCTTTTCTGTTCCTGTCCAGCCAGGCAACAAACGAAAGCGGGGTCGTCAGCCAGGAACAGATCGGAGAACTCTGGGGAAATCTGAACAATTCAGACCCGGAGGGTTTTAGCCGCTCGATGCTGCAAATCCGGGCCAGTCATGGGCCCAGGTACGCCTACAAACTTCTCTGGGGCACACCCATCCGCACACGGCACAGCAAGAACTTCATTTTCAACTTCGAGCGACTTCTGGCTGAAGCCCAGGATGTTGACGCCAAAGGGATGATCCGGGATGCTTTGCTGGGCAGCGCCCACGGCCGTTTGTACCAGTGGATGCTCGATACGAGAGAAACGCCGCCCGAGGGCATCACTCACGGCGTTTTTGATTTCGATCCAGATTCTGTGGACGATGATGAACCCGCTTGAAGATCTGGCCAGGGACCGGCAAACCGCCCGTGGCCATCAGGACAGCAACGCAGACATCTGTTTTCTTTCTCTCAGCGAAGATGGCGCGCCCAGTGTACGCACCCTTGTCTTAAGAGAAGTCACCCATGAAGGCCTGACCCTCTTCATCAACAAGACCAGCCAAAAGTGGCAGATTATCCGGGACAATAACCAAGCAGAAGCTTTGATCTGGATGCCATCGGTTCAACGCCAATATCGTGTGAGCGGAACCATCGAAGAACTTGGCAGGGATGTCATCGATACCCATTGGCATCGCAGACCCATTGAATCCAAATACCTGGATTACAGTTACGAGAAGCTCGCATCACAAAGTGCAGAACTGGAAAACAGGGATGTCCTTGTAGATTTTGTACGGGGTCTACGAGAAGAAGTCTCTGAAGAAGACATGACAACCTCTGAGCAGGCGGCCGCCATCCTGGTCCGTGCGGCAGTGATCGAATGTCTCGACCTCAACAATCCGGAGCGCTTGCATGACCGCAGACGTTACACCCTTGATGACGGCGCCTGGCAACAAGCCATCCTGATGCCCTAAGAGAAAAAGCCTTTAGCCAAAAAAAGCCTTTAGCCCGAAAAAAGCCTTTAGCCAAAAAAAGCCTTTAGCCCGAAAAAAGCCTTTAGCCAAAAAAAGCCTTTAGCCCGAAAAAAGCCTTTAGCCAAAAAAAGCCTTTAGCCAAAAAAAAGCCTTTAGCCCGAAAAAGAAAAAGCCCCGGCGAGATTCTCGCCGAGGCTTGGTCTTCGTATTGGGAGACTCCTAAGCTAATTCAGCTCGGAGGCTCCCCCGCTAGACTGACTATTAATGGGATCACCTCCTTATACGATCAGGGTGCCACTGGACGTGCTGGGACGTTCCCCCTGGTCAGAACTGTCCGCACGTAAAACAAGTTATAGCGTAAACCAATTTTAAAGAGAAGTGTTATTGGACAGCTTTGATACCACTAAGGTTGGCAAAACAGGTTTCCACCGCCGTCGACAAAAAATCCTGCATAAACGCCATCTCCCTCTGATCCTCTCTGACCGCCGCGTACAACGTACACCAGAGCCCGGATTCACCCAGTTTCTTCACCATCACGGTACCCTGCTCCAGGTATTCGGTGAGCGCCCAGTTGGGCAAGCAGGTCACGCCCCGACCGCTGGCAACCAGCTGAATCATCATGGGTGTGAGCTCGGCGGTTCGTACCTCCGCCGGTTCAACATCCATCGGCTCAAGGAACCGGGTGAAAATATCGAGTCGATCCCTTTCCACGGGATAAGTGATCAGAACCTCGTTTTCAAGATCATCAGGCAGAACCATCGCCCTTGCCGCTAGCGCATGTTCGTTGCCAAGGGCCAGCATCGCTTCATAGGTGAACAGTGGCACATAAGCCACACCAGGCAGTTCAACAGGGTCTGAGGTGATGACAAGGTCCAGGTCACCACGAACCAGGGCAGGAAGCGGCGCAAAATTGAATCCGCCGGTGAGATCCAGCTCTACCTCTGGCCAATTGGAACGGTATCGATCCAGACAGGGAATCAGCCACTGGAAGCAGCTGTGACACTCGATACATATATGTAACCTGCCGGCTTCACCACCGGCGAGCCGAGCAATATCGCGCTCGGCACTTTTAACCATCGGCAGCACTTCATCCGCCAGATTGAGCAGTCGTCGACCCGCTGAAGTAAATCTCGGCGGCTTGGTCTTTCGAACAAACAGCGTGCACTCCAGTCGGTCTTCAAGATCTTTCAACTGGTGAGACAAGGCGGACTGGGTCAGAAAGAGGCTTTCCGCCGCCTCTACCAGGCTGCCGGTGTCGCGCAGCGCCACCAGTGTCTTCAAATGCCTGAGTTCAATCATAATGGATGGGTCCCAAACGAGAATGCCAGAATGAAGGAATTTCAATGTATACTCAAATTCTTTAAAAACTGTTCAATTTGACCGTTGACGCAGAAAAAACCGCCGACCGTTGGCACAACCCAGAATTGGCTTGACTCAAGACCCGCAGGGCACACAATGCTTCAAGCATCAATATCGAAGACCCATCATGTTCAACCCATCGTCAGTAGTCATTGAAGCGTTTGTTGATGAGCTCGTTGAGCACTACGTCAACATGTACGGCAGCAACGAATCAGACATTCATCTGATCGTGGCCAACGCAAGGAACGCACTGGAAGTCATCGCCAACAGCGATGCACCCTATCATGACGTGAATCACACGATCATGGTGACAATGGTGGGCACCGAAATCCTACGGGGCAAGATCCTCATTGAGGGTTCTGTCACCGCAAACGAGTGGGTTCATTTTGTGATTTCGCTTCTGAACCACGACATTGGTTATGTTCGCGGAATCTGTCGAGCTGACCGATCCGGTCGCTACGCCATCAACATGGACTACGAGACAATCGCACCGCCTCCGGGTTCGACCGATGCAGCTCTAACGCCTTACCACGTCGATCGCGCTAAGCTCTTTATCCGCGAGCGCTTCGAACGCGAGACCAGGATTGACGCGGACACCATCTGCGAAAACATCGAGCGCACCCGCTTCCCCGTCCCCACTGAGGAGGACCATCAGGAATCTTCTGATTTCCCGGGATTGCTGCGAGCCGCGGACCTGATTGGGCAGCTGGGTGACCCCCAGTATCATCGAAAGATTTCTTCTCTGTTTGCGGAGTTTAAGGAAACGGGTCAGGCCGCAAAGATGGGTTACACCACCGCAGCAGATCTGCGAGAAGGTTATCCCCGCTTCTTCTGGGATGTCGTGACACCGTTCATTACCGAGGGCATCAGATACCTGCGAAGAACGCAGGAAGGTCAGGCCTGGGTGGCCAACCTTTACGCGAACGTCTTCACAGAAGAGCACGAAGCACCCGCTTATGGTCCGGAACGTCGCGAGAAGGGTGATCGTCGTGCCGAGCAGGAATCAGTGTTCAAGATCAAGGAAGTCTCCGAGAACGATAAGCGAAAGCAGTCTGGACGCCGCATCTCAGACATCGTCTCGCGCTCCGCTCAGTAGTATTTAACCCGCAAAATACGTAGAATTCCCGTCCTTTTGACCGTGGAAGTCTCTTGATGTTGGCCGCCGATCAGCGCCCACCGCAGTTTCAGGTTATCGATCAACCAAAACTGAAAATCTGCCTGCTGGGGTATCGAAGCAACCCATATAGCGGCGGCCAGGGCATTTATCTTAAGTTTCTCAGCAAAGCGCTCGTTGAGCGCGGGCACAGGGTCGATGTCATTTCAGGCGAGCCCTACCCCGAACTGGATGAGCGGGTCAGGCTGATCAAGCTGCCTGGTCTCAATCTCTTCGAGGCAGAAAATCACGTTACCGCGCTAAGGCCTCACCACCTGACTTCCTACACCGATTTTATCGAATGGTGGTCAATGCTGACCGGTGGCTTCGCGGAACCTTACACTTTCGGCCGAAGACTGGTCGACTACTTCAAACGTCACCAACCTGATTACGACATCGTTCATGACAATCAGAGTCTTTGCTACGGCACCCTGCAGTTACAAAAAATGGGTGTGCCGCTTCTGACCACGATCCATCACCCAATCACCAGCGATTTACGCATCGCTTTGCAAAGCGCAGAAAACTGGAAAATGCGGTTACTCATCAGACGCTGGCATTCCTTCCTTCGCATGCAGAAGAAAGTGGTTCGCCAGCTAAAGAACCTGGTGACCGTTTCCGAGGCTTCACGATTTGATATCGCAACAGACTTTTCAGTACCCGAAGACACGCTGAAGATCGTCCACAATGGCATCGATACCGAAGTGTTCCGACCGATACCGGATATTCTCCGCGAGCCCTACACCATCATGGCAACTGCATCAGCTGACGCGCCTCTGAAGGGACTCGACTACCTCATCCATGCCATCGCGCAACTTCGCAATGAGATCCCGGATCTGAAACTCAACGTTCTCGGAAAGCTGAAAGAAGACGGTGACACCGCCAAACTAATCAAGCGACTCAACATTGGCGACCGAATCACATTTCACTCAGGACTCACTTCAGAGGAAGTTGCTGAACTTTATGCGCGGGCAACCTGCGCTGTAGTCCCTTCCATTTATGAAGGCTTTGGACTGCCTGCCGGTGAAGCCATGGCCTGCGGTGTGCCTATTATCTCAACAGACGGCGGCGCACTGCCCGAAGTAGTCGGAGATGCGGGCATCACTGTCCCCACGAGAGATGCAGGCGCTATCGCCAGCTCGATCCGCGTCATGATGGATGATGCAGATTTGAGGGAACGACTGGCGGGGCGAGGCAGAAAGAGAATTCTAGAGAAGTTCAGCTGGGCCGTTGCCGCTGAACAGATGGAAAAACTTTATCGAAAGATCATCGTCGAGAAGGTTAGCTAATGATTTTTCGCAGGACACGCTGATGGCTCTCCAAACCATTGACTTTGATCGCATGAAACTCAGTGCCGACGAGCGCATACTTGACCTTGGCTGTGGCGAAGGCAGACACGCAATTTCCGCCTACATGGTTAAAAATCTTGAAGCGGTCGGCATCGATCTTTCCCTCAAAGACCTTAAGACAACCAAGGAACGATTCGAGCAGTTTGTCGAACCGGAGAACGACAAGAAAAGTCTGGTCATATCCGTTGCCAACGGCGAACACCTGCCTTTCGAAGATGAATCATTCGACAAGATCATCTGCTCTGAAGTTCTGGAACATATCCCCAACTACCGGGGCGTCATCGAGGAAATCGCCAGAGTTCTGAAAACCGGCGGTATAGCTGCGATCAGCGTACCCCGCTACTTTCCGGAATGGGTGTGCTGGCAACTCAGCGATGCCTACCATGAGGTTGAAGGTGGCCATATTCGAATCTTCGATGCCGGTGAACTGAAACAAGATGTCGAATCTGCTGGCTTCATCCGATACGACAAACATCACGCACATTCGTTGCACGTGCCCTACTGGTGGTTAAAGTGCATGTTCTGGCGTGGCGATGATCAGCCCCAGGCTGCCATCGTTGATATGTATCACAGGTTTCTGACCTGGGATCTGATGCAACAACCAAGAATTACTCGATGGCTCGATTGGCTGTTGAACCCCATCATGGGCAAAAGTGTGGTGATGTATTTTGTGAAAACCCACTGCTCGAAAACGGACACGGAAAGTGGTGATCCGTCATGACGCAACTCTATGTCTCCATGGGCTTTTTCCCGGAAGAATATTTCACGGGCACGGTTGATTACATTGTCCGCACCCAGGATGCAGATGGTGCCATCCCCTGGTTTGAAGGCGGACCTATGGATCCATGGGATCACATCGAGTCCGCTATGGGTCTTGCCATTGGAGGTCGGTTCGACGAGGCGAAAGCGGCATACCGATGGCTTAAGGACAACCAACTGCCAAACGGCAGCTGGCTGGCTGCCTACAAAGACGGTGAGGTCGAAGATGGAACACGCGCCGAATCTAACTTCGTCGCCTACATCGCGACTGGCGTCTGGCAGTACCACCTGATCTCTGATGACAAAGCATTCCTGGAGGAGATGTGGGACACAGTTTCCGGCGCAATTGAATTTGTACTGAGGTTGCAGGGTCCTGAGGGCCAGATTTACTGGTGCGAAGATACGACCCTTGGGATTCGTGAAGACTCCCTGGTTACCGGATGCTCAAGCATCTACAAGTCTCTGGAATGTGCACTGAACATCGCAACAACACTCGATCAGGAAGTTCCTCACTGGGCGCTGGCCCGAACCCGACTCGGTCACGCCATCGGCAATCATCCGGAAGTATTTGATCGAACCTGGGATTCAAAGAGCCGATTCGCTATGGATTGGTTCTACCCTGTTCTGACCAATGTCATTCAAGGCTCGGCTGCGAAACAACACCTGCATTCACGTTGGCATGAGTTTGTCGTTTCCGACCTGGGCTGTGTTTGTGTGAACGATGAACCGTGGGTCACGGTTGCGGAATCCTGTGAGCTGGTGATGTCTCTGCTAGCCGCGGGCCAATATCAGCAGGCGGTCAACCTGTTCAGTTGGTTACATCAATTCAGGGATGACGATGGCTCTTACTGGACTGGCTACGTCCATCGAGATGACGCTTTGTGGCCGCTGGAGAAACCGACCTGGACCGCAGGTGCTGTACTGATGGCAGCGGATGCGCTTTCCAATAAAACCGGCGCCGCTCACCTGTTTCGACAGGAGCTTATCGTCAACACCGGATCAAGCACCACCAGCATGAATACCCCGGGTTAGAAACACATCTAGATTCGGCGAAGCAAACCCAGCGTTTTCACACGCTCCACTTCCTCAAACAATCCCGATGAGAGCGCGAGCTTAAAAATCTCATAGGGCGCCTGTCCGCCGTCGGCAGGATCAGGAAAGATGTCGTGAATGGCCAACACACCGCCGGGCACAATGTGCGATGCCCAGCTTCGATAATCGATCATCGCTGCTTCAAGTGAATGTCCGCCGTCGATGAACACCATGCCTAACGGCGTGCGCCAGTCCTGTGCAGCCACCAGGGAGGGTGCGACGATAGGTACGACAACCTCTTCCAGGTCTGCCTGACGCATGGTGGCGCGAAATTCCCGAAAAGAATCCATCAGCCCTGCTGAGTCATCGAACAGCGCCTGATCATGATATTCCTCTCCAGGCTGGTGCTCTTCGGACCCGCGATGATGATCGACTGCAAACAACGTCACACTCGCGCTGCGGCAGGCCTCGCCGAGGTAAACCGTTGACTTGCCGCAATAGCTGCCTACTTCAAGGCAGGGACCAACCTCAGCGGCGACGAGGCAGTACTCATATAGCGCTTTGCCTTCTTCAGGGTCCAGAAAGCCTTTCACCCCATTAATATCGAGAGGAAGTTCCATAATCTATGGTCCACATCAGAAGGTAAAAAAGATAAACAGATAAACAGGCAGAAGAAGACAAACCGCATAAATGAAGATGTTGTTTGCCGCAGGCCATTTCCGTTCTTCGTTCAACGGGAACTTATCGCCAATTACCAGCCAGGCGCAGCTGCCCAGGATGATCGAGAGTATTGTGCTGAGTACGATGAGTCCCATGTTTTCTCCGCCTAAAGCCCAGTCAGAGGTAATACGGTGAGCGCGTCGCCTGGATGAATCTGCTGGCCGACCTCCGCAACGGCCAGTGCGTCAGCCCAGACTACTGAGGTCATAATACCTGAGCCCTGGTTAGAAAATCTCTCTGCGTAAGTCGCCCCGTCACGATTGTGCAGCTTCACCCTGAGATATTCGCGACGTCCACCACCACTAAAGTCGAAGGCAGAGCGTACCGTGTAAACATCAGGTTGCACCTTGCTGAAACCCTGCATGGCCAGGAGATAGGTTCGCGCGACCACATGAAAAGTGACATAGGTCGATACCGGATTCCCTGGTAATCCAAAGATCGGCGTGCCCTTAACATTGCCATAGGCCAGGGGTTTGCCGGGTTTAATTGCCATTTTCCAGACATCCAGACGACCTAGGGTTTCCACAGCACCTTTCACGTGATCTTCTTCACCAACGGACACGCCACCGGACGTCAGGATCAGATCTGCCTGTTCTGCGGCACGCTCCAGCGCTGCCAGAGTCGCTTCTCTTGTATCTTCAACGATGCCAAGGTCCAGCACGTCGAAACCTAAGGTCTTCAGCATGCCAGCCAGGGCGAAGCGGTTGGAGTTATAGATTTGTCCTGGCGAAATCGCTTCCCCCGGCTCCACCAATTCATCGCCTGTGGACATGATGGCCACCTTGAGTGGCGTTTTAACTTCCAGCTTAGAAACCCCTACAGACGCGACCAAACCGAGGGTTTTCGCGGTTAACCGATCACCGCCTTTTACAATCGTTGCACCCTGCTCGATGTCTTGGCCCTGGCGACGAACGTTTTCCCCATCACGCGGCAATTGGGTCAATTCAATACCATCATCAATCTGCTTCGTATTTTCCTGCATCACTACCGTATCCGCACCGGCAGGAATCGATGCGCCAGTGAAAATCCTCGCCAGCGTGCCGGGCACAAGCGCATTGCCGATATATCCCGCAGGAATTCGATCAGAGATCTCATAAATGCGATTCAACTCAGCATCCGAGAAAGCCATGGCATACCCATCCATAGCACTGTTGTCTTGAGGGGGGACATGAACTTCCGACTGGATATCAGATGCCACACAACAGTTCAGCGCATCGTCCAGCGATCTCAATTCAGTTTTTCTGGTTACCTCAACATAGCCAAGCAGTTCGTCAACGACCTCATCCACCGGTCGAAGTGCAGGCATGATTAGTGGCTACCTTTTTTGATGAGCTCGGCGAAATTACAGGGGCGATGATCCATATCAAGCTGTGACTTTAGAATGCCGTTCCAGGCCGTTTTACAGGCACCGGTAGACCCTGGCATACAGAAGATCACCGTATTATTCGCGATACCGGCAAAAGCCCGGGATTGGACTGTTGAGGTGCCAATGTCTTCATAGGACAACTGACGAAACAGTTCTCCGAACCCCGTAATGTCCACATCAAACAAAACGGAGAGCGCCTCTGGCGTGGAGTCTCGAGTCGTAAATCCAGTACCACCGGTCACTAAAATCACTTCAATGGCCTCGTCAGCAATCCAAGACGAAACAGCCGCACGAAGCTTATACATATCATCAATTTCGATTTGCCGTGCTGCCAGAGAATGACCTTCTTCTGATAGGGCCTCGCACAGAAACTGCCCAGAGGTATCGTTTTCCAGGGTCCTAGTGTCTGAAACCGTTAACACGGCAATTTGTAAACCGCTTGTCATCTTCTTTCCTCTTGCGCTGTGCTGATCTTGCCAAGGCCAACCAAGAAGGCCATGATAACCTGCCGTATAACAAGAAAATAGCTAAGTACATGAGTTCGACAATCGAGAAAATCCTTCCCAGATTGGAGGTCTTCAACTTCCTCGAAGAGGTTGATTATCCGATTATCGTGAAGTACATGTTCAGCTACGACTACGACGCTGGCGCCTATGTTTTCAAGGAAGGAACGCATGGTGCATACATGTTTTTTATTGTAAGCGGCGAAGTTGAAATCATTAAGCAATTCGACACCTCGAAACACACCATTGCGAAACTCGGTGCCGGTAGATCCGTTGGGGAAATGTCACTCATTGATGGTGCGTCCCGTTCTGCAACGGCTCGGGCAAAAACCGCACTGAAATTGATTGTGCTCAAGCGGGAAGACTTCAATAAGCTGAATGAGGAGCAGCCCGCGGTCGCCAACAAAGTGTTAATGGGTATCGCATCGCTGCTTAGTACAAGCCTGCGCGATACCAACAACCGATTTACAGAAAAGCTGCTGTCGATCTGCTGACAGCAGCTTACCGTTACTTACCTTGCCAATTCGGCGCGCGCTTTTCAGCAAACGCCAGAGGTCCCTCAACAAAATCTTCGCTGCTACGCATCGCGGTGATCTGATCGTATTTTCCTTTGATCGCTGCTTCGAGGTTATCAGCATCCATGCCTGCCATCGCTGCCTGTTTGCTGCCCCGAACTGACAGTGGTGCACACTCGAGAATTTGTGCCGCCCAGGCCTTAGCACCCTCAAGCGCCTGGCCTTCTGGAACAACGTCATTCACAAAACCAAGCTGTTTACCTTCTTCGGCGCTGACACGCCGACCCGTCAGCAACATTCCCATGGCCTGCTTCATACCGATCTCCCTTGGCAATCGGTGAATACCCCCAGCAAGAGCCGCCAGGCCTACCCTTGGTTCTGGTAATGCAAACACGGCGTTTTCTGACGCAATAATCAGATCGCAAGCGAGCGCAATTTCGAATCCGCCACCCATGGCTACGCCATTCACCGCAGCAATCACCGGTTTGGGATTATCAAATCTTGATGTGAGACCCGCAAAACCAGAACCGGGCTGGCCACTCATATCGCCGCCAGACGCCTGGTATTTGAGATCGTTACCCGCGCTGAAAGCCCGATCACCGGCGCCCGTGATAATCGCGACCCATTGATCCGGGTCTGCGGCAAAATCATCAAAGACTTCTGCAAGTTCCCTATTCCCGGGCGGATGCAGCGAGTTCATCACTTCTGCTCGCTCGATCGTCACGATCGTGAGTGGTCCTTCCTTTCTTACGCTGCTGAATTCACCCATCTCTTTTCACCTTTTCTCTATTGATTGTTTTTGACTAAGCCGTCAGTGCTCGCTCAATTCTGTCTGCGGCTTGAACCAGAACGCTGCGCGGACTGGCAAAATTGAGCCGCAGGTATCCAGGGCCATTGAACTTTGCCCCCTCCGTTAACTCCACACCATGATCCAGAATTTTCTGATAAGGATCGTTCCACCCTGTTTCCCTGAAATCCAGCCAAAGAAAGTAGGTTGCTTCTGGCAAATGAACCTTTAGCTTCGAGCATTTTGAGAAGCGAGAAAACAGATAGTCCCTGTTGTCTTTTAGATACGCGACTTCAGTAGACAGCCACTCTTCACACTCAGAATAGGCAGCCTGCATGGCTGCAAGTGTCAGTACGCTAATGTTCGGCACCAAGCCCAGCGCCCAGGATTCAAACTTCTCGCGAATTTCAATATTCGGGATGATGGCAAAGGCACCACCTAGGCCACTCATGGCAAACGCTTTGGATGGCGAGGTCAACATCACCGTTCGTTCTGGCGCAATCATTCCCATAGGAACATGCACATCGCCATCGAACAGGATGTCGGCATGAATCTCATCAGAGCAGATCAACACGTCATGTCGGGTACAGATTTCGGCGATACGCTCGAGTGACCCACGATCCAGAATTCTACCCAGTGGATTGTGCGGGTGGCACAACATCAGCAAACGACAATTGGCATCCGCCGCCAGCTTCTCAAAACCATCAAAGTCGAACTGCCAACCATTTGTGCCCCGAATTGCCGGTAGATCATGGCGCTTTCTTCCCGCATTGAGCGGTGCATCCAGGAAAGGATAGTAGACTGGTACTTCCGTGACGACCGATTCATGATCCTGAGTTAACGCTCGACAACTGAAGTTCAAGCCCTGGATCACTCCTGGCAGGTAGCAGAACCAATCAGGATCCACCTGCCAGCGGTAAAGACGATTGAGCCGCTCTGAGATGGCTGCCGTGAGACGGTCTGGCACCGTGTCATAACCGAGAATGCCAGTCATTCTCGCGCGTATCGCGGCTTCAACAGCCGGTGGCAGTTGGAAATCGGAATCGCCAATGGTGAGCGCCAGCACATCACCACGGCCGCCCCAGCGGCTGCTGTCACTGCCGGATCGATCAACGACTTCATCGAAACTCATCCCGTTAGCGTATCACGCTATAATCCCCCATCAAGTGAGAAGACCCCCTCCAAGGAGAAGCGCCATGGGACTATTTACAAAGAAACTGGAAATGCCAAATTCCGATACCGCCCTACCCGGTCGTGCCGAAGCAATGCCCGTGCCTGAAACACATTTCGTGAACGGCAATCCCATGAAGGGTCCATTCCCCAAACACCTGGAACAGGCCATGTTCGGCATGGGTTGCTTCTGGGGTGCCGAGCGCCGCTTCTGGGAGCGAGAAGGCGTCTTTGTCACAGCCGCGGGATATGCTGCGGGTATCACCCCGAACCCGAGTTATGAAGAAGTCTGCTCAGGCATGACTGGCCACAATGAAGTGGTACTGGTGGTATTTGATCCTTCGATCGTTTCTTACCAGGACCTACTCGAGGTTTTCTGGGACAGTCACGATCCTACCCAGGGTATGCGGCAGGGTAACGACATGGGCACCCAGTACCGATCCGGTATTTATACCTACTCAAGCGAGCAACAAAACCAGGCTGACGCAAGCCTGGAAGTCTTCCAGGCAAAACTGGCCAAGAAAGGTTACCCAGCCATCACCACTGAGGTCATTCGTGCGCCTGACTTTTACTATGCAGAACATTATCACCAGCAGTACCTTGCCAAGGTACCCAACGGCTACTGCGGACTTGGTGGTACAGGCGTCTGTTACCGCGACTGACAAACCTGCCTTCGCCTGAGAGCACTCGCTGAAGGCACATTGCTGGGCGTTGGCATGGCAGAACGCCTCACTCTGCGTCATGGCAGGCAGTTAGTATTTGGATCATCCCTGCATACGCCGCGCCCTGCTTTTAGGCGCTCACTGCAACGGTCCGGCAGGATCCATCTGCTTACTCCACTAAAAAGGGGGGACCACCAGATCTCCTGCAGCCTCAAGATGGCGTAAGAATGATCTCACTCGCCTATCATCTGCGGTTGCTCAAGATTTCCTGCCGGGAACGTCTGGGTCACCTTATGGACACGTGCCAATCGCTTACCGGCTCGCAAGACAAACACGTGTCGGTTATAGAGCTTCGTTGCGTGAATCCGTTAGGAAGCTAATCGATTGATCGCTTCTTCGTAGCGGGCCAGGGTGTTCTCGATAATTTCATCTGGAAGCTCGGGACCGGGCTCAGTTTTATCCCAGCGCCCCTGACTCACCAACTCTTCGGTGTAGTTGCGGACATACTGTTTATCAAAACTGTTTTGTTCCTGACCAGGCTGCCATTCGTCCGCGGGCCAGAAACGGCTGCTGTCCGGCGTCAGCACTTCATCAATCAGAAGCAATTGGTTGTCCGCCGTCCAGCCAAACTCAAATTTCGTATCAGCAATAATGATGCCGCGTTCTAGCGCATAGTCTCGACCACGCAGGTAAACATTCATCGCGGTCTGACGAATCGCGGTCATGGTCTCAACACCCACCTGTTCACAGGCTTCATCGAAACTGATGTTTTCGTCATGGCCTTCCTCGGCCTTGGTGGACGGCGTAAAGATCGGCGACTCGATTTTGTCACTGTTCACCATACCGCCAGGCAATGAAATACCGCAGACACTGCCCTCAGCCAGATACTCTTTGTAGCCACTGCCCGTCAGGTATCCACGGACAATACATTCAATGGGCACTACACGAGTCTTGCGACAGATCATGATCCGCCCTTCAAGCGCAACATAGTCTGCATCACTGAGACCCGGAATATCACGTGGGTTCGTCGATACCAGATGATGGTCAAATTCATCCGTGAGGAACTCAAACCAGAAACGAGACAATCTGGTCAGCAGCTTGCCTTTCCCGGGTATGCCGTTGGCCAGAACGACATCAAACACGCTGACACGATCTGACGCGACGATCAGGACGCCATCACCACCATCGGGCAGCTCAACATCATAAACGTCCCTCACCTTGCCGACACGACGGTTGGGTAACGGCAGATCTGTCGTGAGCAGCGCGTCCATCAGATTCCAAGTGCCTGTTCAAAGTCCGTAACCAGATCATCGGGCTCTTCGATACCCATTGAGAAACGTACCAGAGAGTCATCGATACCCATGGATGCGCGGCGCTCCGGCCCCATCTCAAAATAGATAGAATGCGCCACGGGAATCGCCAGTGAACGCGTATCACCGAGGTTACTGCTGCAAATCACGAGATCGAGTTTGTTGATAAAGTCGAAACAATCGACATCATCCACCAACTCAATACTGAAGATGCCACCGTGATGCCGGAACAGCGTGCTCGATCGCTCGTGCTCTGGGTGATCAGCAACACCTGGGTAGTAAACCTTCTTTACCTTAGAGTGATTCGACAAGTACTCACATAGCGTCTGAGCATTCGAACAGATGCGCTCCATGCGCAGGGCCAGCGTATCAGACCCTACCGAGATATGGTGCGCAGCCTCTGGCCCCAGCGACGCACCGAAGTCTCGCAGCCCTTTCTTTTTAATCTGCTGAATCGCCCAACCCGAGGGATCACCTTTCTTATAGTTGTCGTAGATGTTCGGAAAGTCGCTCCAGTCATAGTTACCGGTTTCCGTCACTGATCCACCCAGCGCATTCGCATGGCCACCGATGTATTTGGTCAGCGAGTTGATAATCAGGCTGGCACCAACCTCTCTCGGCTGAAACAGGTAAGGCGTTGTCATGGTGTTATCGACAAAATAGATCAGACCGTGTTCGCGACAGACTTCGCCAATACCTTCCAGGTCCGACACCTGAGTACGAGGATTCGCAATGGTTTCTACAAACACGAGCTTTGTATTCGGCTGAACCGCCTTCTCAACCTCTTCGCGACTGGTTGCGTCAACAAAGGTGACTTCAATGCCATGAGCCGCAAAAGAGTTAAACAGACTGTTGGTGTTACCAAACAGGAAGGACGAAGAAATGAAATGATCACCGGCACGAAGCAATGCAAACAGCGTCGTACCAATCGCCGCCATGCCGGTACCGAAAGCAGCCGTCGACAGGCTGTTCTCCATCATCGATATCTTGTCCTGCAGGGCTGTGACGGTTGGATTCACCTGCCTGCCATAGGTATAACCGCCCTTTTCGCCCTGAAACACCGCCGCCAGGTCACGAGCATCATCGTATGAGTACGTAACCGCCGTATGGACAGGCTTGTGAATTGAACCGTGTTCAATAGGATCTCGACGATCCGTGTGAACGATCGTTGAGGTAAATCCTCTGGATTTGGTTGCCATTGATCGTGCTCCAAAACAAAAAAACCCACTGAGCACCGCTACAGTAGGCCATCCCTCTTTAGCGGCATTTCTAACGCGCCCGCAAGCTGACATCAAATCGGCGCGAACCGGAATTGTACTCCAGCTGGCCAAATCAGCGCAACGAAGGGGTACAATAACGCGCCATGGAACTATCAAGCTTTAACGAACAACTCAGGAACTTCCTGATTAACTCCCCGACGCCATTCCACGCGACCTCCAGCATGTCAGCCATACTGGCGACGCGGGGCTTTGTACAACTGAATGAAAGTGACCCGTGGCAACTCAATCCGGGCAAATACTTCGTCACCAGGAACGAGTCCTCCATAATCGCTTTTGTGCTTGGCACAGACTCGATTGAACAGACTGGCCTCAGACTCGTGGGCGCGCACACTGACAGCCCATGCCTCAAGGTCAAACCTGTCCCTGAAAAAAACAGCAATGGCTATCATCAGCTGGGTGTTGAGGTCTACGGCGGCGTATTGCTCAATCCCTGGTTTGATCGGGACCTGAGCCTTGCTGGCAGAATCACGACCAGAAACAGCTCAGGGGAGGTCATTAATCGACTGATCAACCTGCAGAAACCCATTGCAATCATTCCCAGCCTGGCGATCCACCTGGATCGAGATGCCAACAACAGTCGACGCATTAACGCTGAAACCGATATCTCGCCGGTACTTCTCCAACAGGAAGAAGCCCGGACTCTCGAAGACCTGTTGGTAGCGGAACTGGAAGGTGATGAACTACTCGCAACCGATCTGTTCTTCTACGACAGTAATCCCGCCCAGTTTGTCGGCGTGAACGAGGATTTTCTGGCCAGTGCCCGCCTCGACAATCTACTGAGCTGTTTCACAGGCCTGATGGCATTAACCGCTGCCGATGAAACGCTAACGAGCGTACTGGTGTGCAACGATCATGAAGAAGTCGGTAGTGCCTCTGCAGCGGGCGCAGAAGGCACCTTTTTGAAGGATGTTCTGATGCGGATGACTCCAGATCAGGAACAGAGACTCAGAGCGTTCTCCAGATCATTACTGGTATCGACGGACAACGCACATGGGGTTCATCCAAATTACCCCAGTAAACATGAAGCCAATCACGGCCCGATCCTGAACCAAGGTCCAGCAATCAAGTACAACGCTAACCAACGCTACGCCACCAATAGCGAGACCGCCGGCTTCTTTAAAGCGCTGTGCCGCGATGAAGAAGTTGCCTGCCAGGAATTCGTGAACCGTGCGGACATGGCCTGTGGCAGCACCATTGGCCCTATTACGGCAACGGAGCTCGGCATTCGTACCCTTGATGTTGGTGTGCCCACCTTTGCCATGCACTCGATTCGAGAGCTCGCCGGCAGCAAAGATGCACACGCATTGAGCAAAGTACTGACCCGCTTCTACCGGACCCGCACGCTGCTCGATTAGGGTTACGCAGGCAGTCGCCCCACATATTCAGCGGCCGGTCGAACGATTCGGTTATTTTCACGACTCTCGAGAAAGTGCGCTAACCAGCCGACGGATCTGGACATGGCGAAGGTTGCGGTGAAGAACGGAACGTCAACGCCAAGCGCCTGGTAGACCACACCCTTGTAAAACTCAAGGTTTGCCCAGACCTGTTTACCTTTCTCTGCCATGCGTTCGTTAAAAGCGGTTTCCAAAGCCAACAACAACTTCAGGTCTTTCTCATACGCCGTGCCTGTGCACAGCTCTATCGCGAGCGGTTTGAGAATGTTCGATCTGGGGTCCACGACACGGTACTCCCTGTGCCCCATACCCATGATTCTTCCTTTCGCGGCAAGGACTGAATCCACATAGGCCATCGCATTTTTGGGGTCACCCATTTCCCGGGCTGACCTCAGCGCCGCTTCATCCGCGCCGCCGTGCAACACCCCAGACAACGCCGCGACACCGCCCGCTAATACGGCGGACACCGAGGCCAAAGTCGATGCAATCACACGGGTGGAGAAAGTCCCCGCGTTAAAACTGTGCTCAAGCTGAAGCAACTGAACAACTCTACATATTTCTGACTCTCTCTCGGTAGGGGGCACGCCATTCATCATCATCAAAAAGCGATCCAGATAATCCATGTCTGGGTCGTAGAGATCAGGATCCGCGCTATAGCCACATCGTTCAGCGATCACAGCCAGCAGCGAAGGATAGCGTGCAATGATACCCAGCCCCTGCGACGCGTCTTCAGAGTATTCACCGGCTGCGTCTATTGGGGAGAGCGCCGGAATCATGGATTGCAGCATCTGCATCGGGTGCAAATCGTCACGCAAAGACTGCACAAGCACTCGTTCATGCTCCGCCAGGCGTCCATGCTCAGCCATAAACCTCGAGAGGCTTTGACTCTGATTGACGTCCGGCAGCTCTCCAAACAACACGAGATGAACAACATCTAGGTACGTCATTTGGACAATATCCTCTATAACAACGCCTCGATAGGACAACCTGCCAATGTCACCCTCCACGTGACTAATGGCTGTTTCACCAACCACAACACCCTCTAGACCGGGAACAAAACTCATCACTTACTCCTGTTAAGAAACTAGCCACATTGTTTCCTGAGAGAGATTCATTCCGATACTTACCTCTACTAATTCGCGGATTAGCCAGGATTGCGCACACTTATGCATCCATCAGGTACACTTACCATCATTCAAAACAGGTGGAATTGGGTATGCCGGTTCATCTCGAGACACACGAGATTCGCGTCTTTAAAACCGTTTACGAAGAAAACGGTTTTAATCGCGCCGCAGAAAAACTGTTTGTTACACAATCTGCTGTGAGCCAGACCATCGCGAATCTGGAACACAAGCTGGACACGCTCCTGTTTCACCGAAAGCCGCTAAAGCTCACGGAAGCTGGTATGCGACTGCTGCACTACGCACAGACAGTGTTGTCCGAGGAAGAAACGGTGCTGGCTGATCTGAGCAACATCAAAAACGGCATCTTGTCGACGCTGCACCTGGCAATGAACAGCACGATTAATCAGCAGTTCGGAGCGAGCCTGGTCGATGAATTCCTGCAACAACATCCGCTGACTCGAATAAAAATTTCTGTATTACCCAGCCGACAGATTATTACTGCTGTCAGCTCAGAGCTTTGGGAATTGGGAATCGGCCCTTTTCAGCAGACAATGCCTGATCGCTTCAGGACGATCCCCCTCTTTGAGGAAACAAGGCATCTGGTACTACACAAGACTCGAATGAAACCGGGCATCTCTGCAGAAGATCTCCTTCACGACTACCCGCTGATCGTATCCCACCTGGACGATCCAGACCTGAGACCAACTTTAGATAAGCTGCGAGACAACTTTGGCACCATTTGGGAAATCACAGATCTGCATTTGCGTCTATCCCTGGTGAATAACGGACTAGGTATGACTTATCTCGATGAGCGAATCCTGGCGCAGCATCCTGAGCTGATGATCGTTGACCACTTCCCATTCTCAACTGTGCCACTGACCTACGGACTCTATTACCGCAGAGACAAACAACTCTCTGCAGGTGCACACCAATTCATCAGAATTTGCGAGTCGTTTAATTTCTGATCAGCGCTTCTTCCAGGCGATCGTAATAAGCCGAGAGATCACCGAGGATCTCCTTTGAAGGGTCATCAGCTTCTTGCATGATTTCAATGGCACGAGCTCGAAGCTGCGGCACGCGCTCACCAATCCTTTCCTGCAGATAAGTGCGCCAGCGATCCAGTTCACTTTGATTCAGGGTATCCGAATGGTTCCTGCCACGAAAACGAAACAGCATCTCTTCCAGCCGATCATCTTGGAACCGATTCGCGTAGACATCTAACTGACCAGGCGGCGTTGACTGTAGTTCATTCATGGCGCTTCGATCAGATTCGGAAAAGAAACCACCCTGGTAGAGCTGAAAATCTGGATCGTCACTCAGCTCAAATCGGTTTTCCGAAAAAGCATCCTGAATTTTCTCGACGAGGCCAGACGAACGAGAGAGCTGTGCTGCGCGACTCTGAGCCTCCGCTATATCGATACCCAATCTCTGTTGTGCGCTTTCATCAAGCGTATTCAGCGGCGCAACAAAAGGAGAGCGATTGATATGAATGGTCTTCAGCGCCAACCTGGTTTCATCTTCCCCTAATTCGGCTGAGGGCGAAAACACCAGTCGAGCGAGCTCGTCAGGGCCAACGGACAGGAGTTTCTCTAAAGGCTGCGCCAGGTCAACAACCACAATGCCATTGTTATTGGTTGGATGTTGACAAAGCGGCAACACAAGACCTGTGCAACCACGGGACGCTGGAAACATGGCAGACACATGCACCACCGGCTGCTTACCCAAGGGATAAAGCTGCTGAACGACAAATCGTTTGTCTTTCAGATTGAACATGAAGTCATAAAGACGGGGCTGCGCTTCACGTAATCTGCGCGTGACCTCAATCGTTGCCCGAACATCTGCGAGTGCATCATGGGCATCCAGGTGATCAAGGCCATTTGCTCGGGCCAGATCTTCCAACCTGAAACTTGGGGTTCCGTCGTCACGCAATGGCCAGTGAAAACCATCCGGACGGAGCGCGTGGGCAGCTCGAAACAGATCAATCACATCCCATCGCGAATTCCCCGACTTCCATTCCCGGGCGTAGGGATCATGGAAATTGCGATAGAGCATCTGCCGCGTAAATTCATCATCAAATCGGATGCTGTTAAAACCAACGACACAGGTCTGAGGTTGACTGAACTCTCGCAGGACGAGGTCAGCAAATTGACGCTCAATCGCACCCGTCGCCAACACTTCAGACATGCGAATCCCAGTCACCAGCATTGCCTCCGGATTCGGCACACAATCCAGGCCGGGTCGACAGAAAAAGTTCTGAGGGTCTGCGATCTCCTTGAGATCCGGGTCAGTGCGAACACCGGCAAACTGCAGAGGACGATCAATGACGGGATCCGTACCGGTGGTTTCAAAGTCATACCAGTACAGGGATTCAGGCATATGAAGATCCGAACGGAAAAAGCACTAGTGTGTCCGAGACTGTTTTTTGGCGCAAGGTAATGAAGATACCAAGCGACGTATCGATTGCCTAAGCGAGCCACGTTTCACATAATCGGCATCTTTGCCTGATTCACCCAAGGACAACTCGTGGCTTTAAACAGGAACATCCTGACTCTGTTTCTCGGTCCTGTTCTCGCAACGATCATCTTTTTTACCCTGGCCGCAGTGGGCTGGGAGACTTCTGCCTGTTGGACTGCAGCCATCACCACCATCTGCGCGGTCTGGTGGATCTTTGAACCTATTCCAATCCCGGCGACCTCGCTCATCCCAATTGCGGCCCTGCCGATGCTCGGCATTCTGACGCCCTCTGAGGTTGGTGCATCCTACGGCTCCCCGCTGGTGCTGCTTCTGATGGGCGGTTTTATCCTCAGCACCGCGATGGAAAAGAGTGGTGCGCACCGACGCATCGCGCTCACCATGGTGAATCTCTTCGGTGGCCAAAGTAGCCGCCGCCTGGTGTTCGGTTTTATGGCAGCATCGGCTGTACTGAGCATGTGGATTTCAAATACCGCAACCACATTGATGCTGCTGCCGGTTGCACTCGCCATCATCGAACGCAGCGAAGACAAACACCTTGCGACGCCTCTTTTGTTGGGCATCGCCTACGCGGCGAGCGTTGGCGGAATCGGCACACCTATCGGCACGCCACCTAACCTGGTGTTTCGAGAAATTTATGAACAGACCACCGGCGTTGAAATCGGGTTCTTGACCTGGATGAGCTGGGGCGTGCCTGTTGTCATTCTGTTCGTACCGGTCATCGGTTTGTGGCTGACTCGAAGACTCAACTATCGCGGTCAGATTGATATGCCACAGATCGGAAAATGGCAGCTAGAAGAAAAACGAGTATTCATCGTTTTTGCGATCACCGCATTGGCCTGGGTGACACGCAGTCAGCCGTTCGGCGGATGGAAAACCTGGTTAGACCTACCGGGCGCTAACGATGCCAGCGTCGCCCTGCTGGCAGTGGTCGTGATGTTTCTCGTTCCGAATGGTAAAGGCGGTCGACTCCTGGACTGGGAAACCGCAGCGAAAATTCCCTGGGGCATGCTGATACTCTTTGGCGGCGGTATTGCGATCGCCAAAGCGTTTGTCGTATCAGGCCTCAGTGCTGCCCTTGGTGATCTGCTCGCGGGTGTGGCGAACTGGCCGCTCCTGCTGATGATCGCAGTCATCTGCCTGACAATTACATTCCTTACTGAAATCACCAGCAACACCGCAACGACGACCTTGATGATGCCGATATTGGCGGCGGCAGCGCTCGCTGCGGAGCTGGACCCACTTCTTTTCATGGTCCCAGCTGCGATGAGTGCGAGCTGCGCCTTTATGCTACCTGTCGCAACGGCACCCAACACCATCGTCTTTTCTACCGGCCGGTTCCGGACCAGTCTGATGGCAAGAGAAGGATTTGTCCTTAACTTATCCGGCACAGTGGTTATCAGCCTGGTTTGTTATTCACTTCTGACGCTTTAAACAACTGATCGCGTCTCTCCTCAAAAGAGAGTTCAGCCAGCATCGTCAACCAGGCTACAAAACCTGGGTAACCTCTCGCCTCAAGCTGGTGCAACATGGCCGGAACCCACTCATGATAGTCCGCGACTGTCTCCAGCTTTGCATTGTTCATTGGACCCCGGACCCAGCTGCTATACTCAGAACCCACAGACCAGTTCTTTGTTAAGTCATCGTAACGCCCTACCAGCTGCTCGAAGAGCACTTCCTTTTTCTTAAGCTTCTCATTCCTGGTGAGATCAGATGCGTAAACGTCGCGAAGCGCTTGGCGCATCTCATTAATGAGCGCAAGCACCTGTGCTCGTCTTTCGCGGCTCGAAAGATAGCGCTCAAACGCTGCTTCACGCCCGACATCTCGAAGATAGTGCTCAAGCACATGTTGTTCGATCGCAGTGGCAAGGCTCTCGTTAAATCGTGTATCTCCTTTTACATACACAACCTGGTGCGCCAGTTCATGGAACAGCAGTGCAGCCAGATATTCTTCCGGCCTGAAAAGAAAAGTATCGAGTAAGGGATCGTCAAACCATCCCAGTGTTGAGTAGGCGCTAACGCCACCCACATAGACATCTGATCCTTCAGCTTGAAGTTTCGCAGCGTAACGCTCAGCATCTGCTTTTTCGAAGTAACCACGGTAGCTGACACAGCCTGCCACCGGAAAACAGGAGGTTTTTAGCGAAAGCTCGAGAGGATCAGCAGCAAAGACATTCCAGACAACATAATCTCGCCCAGTCTCAACGTAACTCGAGTAAACGCCATCCACCTCGAGTCCAAATGCCTTCGCATAAGACAGAATCTCGAGTGCAAGTTCAAGCTGCTGACGCAATCCAGGCTCTATATCAGTAGCAAGCAATACTGAGATGTCCTCGCGCTGCCAGAGCAAGCGCGTCTGACCTGAAATTGCCTGTTGGTAAAAGTGAACGGACTCGCATCCCTGGAGAACAAACAGCACGAGCAACAGAGACAACATTTTCCGGACATTACCCATGGCGGACATCTTACCGCTCAGGACGCGGCAGTAGCGAGTTTCAGACCGCCCTGATATGGTTACGCGGAAAAATCACCATCATCTTTGGGGCAAAAATCCGGGATGTACACCGATCATTTCGGCCTGACGGAAGCGCCTTTTTCCATCGCGCCGAATCCACAATACCTGTTTATGAGCAGACGCCATCGTGACGCGCTGGCGCACCTGCTTTACGGTGTGCAAAGCGACGGTGGTTTTATCTTGCTGACTGGAGAGGTGGGTACGGGTAAGACCACATTGTGCCGCTGTCTGCTGCAACAGGTACCGACGGACGTTGACACCGCTTTCGTATTAAACCCGCGAGTCACCGTGACCGAACTACTGGCAACAGTTTGTGATGAATTCGGTATGACTTATCCTGCTGATGCAAGCGTGAAAACGCTGGTCGACCAACTCAACGAGTACCTTTTGGACTGTCACGCCAGCAATCGCAAAGCGGTACTTATCATTGACGAGGCACAGAATCTATCAAGAGACCTCCTAGAACAACTACGCTTGTTGACCAACCTCGAAACCAACGAACGGAAGCTGCTACAGATCATTCTCCTGGGGCAACCGGAACTGCTGGAAATGCTGGAGAATCGGGATCTTCGTCAATTCAGCCAGCGCATAACCGCACGCTTTCATCTAGAAGCGCTGACACAACCCGAGACGGAAGATTACATCGCGCATCGGATGTCTATTGCGGGTGGTTCCGGGCGTGTCTTCAGCCGAGCAGCAATGAAAAAAATTTTTCGAATCAGCAAAGGTATACCCAGAGTCATCAACCTGATTTGTGATCGATCTCTGCTCGGCACCTACGTCGAAGACCGACTCGAGGTAACACCGGCTATTGTCGGTAAAGCCGCAAAAGAAGTACTTGGACTGGAACAGAGAAGCCGCCGCAAAAGCGCGCCTGTGCTCACAGCCGCTGCCGCCGTTGTTTTGCTTGCGTTGGTTCTGCTCATGCAACCGACAGAGGAACAACCTCTGACCAATGGGGCACCACAACAACAAAGTCAGGCGCCTATCGCTGAGCCAAAGCCATCAACCCGAGCCCCGGAAAAACCAATACCGCCACTACGCGGCCATCCATTCATCGTGGACGCCTATCACGATCTGTTTGCGCTGTGGGGTTCCGCGTTCGAAGATCGAGAAACACATCCCTGTGAACTGGCTGAATCTATCGGCCTGCAATGCCTGACGGAGTTTTTATCCATCGCAGAACTGCAAACCATCGACAGGCCTGTCATCGTCGAGCTAACGACATCTTCCGTGCAAGGCCGGTACATGACCATATCCAGACTCGACGAAACCGAAGTCGTGTTGTTTGCGGCTTCTGAAGAAGTCATTCTGAGCCACAATCAGTTCAACAGACTCTACAACGGCGAGGCACACATGGTCTGGCGAATGCCACCGGACTATCAGGCACCGCTTAAAAACGGTGACACAGGTGCTGCTGTCGATTGGTTGGTCGTGCAGCTGTCTCTGATCGAAGGCGACATTCCTCCTCTGGATACCGGGTTCACCTACAACGAGATCATCGAAGCGCGGGTCCGCGATTTCCAGATGAACGTCGGTCTAACTCCTAGTGGTGTGGTTGATCCCATGACATGGATTCATATCAATAGCGTGGAGGCCATCAGTATCCCGACGTTAAGCGGAATACGGGGATAGCCTTGTCTTACATTCTCGACGCCCTCAATAAATCTGAACAGGAGCGCGCCAAAAAGCGTGCGCCAGGTCTCACGTCCCTGCATGGCGACAAAGCATCCAATACATTCACACTGAGGCACTTTCTGCTGATCTTACTCGGCGTAGTTGTCGTTAACCTGATCGGTCTTTATGTGCTGTTTGAGAATCGTCTCACTGCGCCCGTCATCCTCGATCAGCCTTCGGTCACTGAACAAAAAACGACGCCCCACGAACCAGAGACAGTGGAAGCGAGTCGCCCTGCTGAGCCGATAGCGAACGCAACAGAAGTGACCGAAATTGAATTGGCCGAAGACGAAGAACTCATCACACCGCCACCTGCGCGAGCCAAAAACCGCTTGGCGATTCCTGATTTCGACGCAGTCTCCCTCGAAGACCTTCCCGCTAACATTCGAGTCAGGCTTCCTGCGATCGAGGTAACCACTCATATTTATGCATCGGACTCGGAGCTACGCATGGTGAACATTGACGATGTCCCAAGATTTGAGGGAGACATCCTGACAACGGATTTTCGTCTGCTGGAAATTACCGAAACCGGAATCGTGTTGGAATTTGAAGGATACGCCTATCGGGTCAACGTGATAGACGACTGGTTAGAGTGACGGACTGCCCTGGATCTGGTTTTGCAATTCGATCAAGCGCTGGTTGATCTGTAATCGGTACTGGTCGATAGAATCAATGGCTTCCTGCGTTTCTTTCATCTCGCGGGTCAGTGTATTCAGGTTTCGTTTTTCAGCTTCCTGCGCAACGGCCTGATCCTGCACCTGACCTCTCAGCAACGCAATTTCGGTGATCAGCTCCTCGTTATCCTGGAGCAAACCTTCACGCAGCGTCGTTAGCTCATTCAACATAATCTGATATTGACCGGTCATCTGTTTGACTGACGCATCCATGGTAATCATCTTGCCACCAAGATCGTCTTTCAACTCGGCGATAGCCCGAACGTTTTTCTGAATATCGGGTCGGTTCTGTCGATAGGAAACTGCCCACAGCTTGTCAATTTCAGAGAAGTTGGTTTCAACCTGGGCTTTTAGATCCTGGAATGTCTTTGATACATCGGTACCCGTCGCGGCAAGACGACTGTCCAATTGTCGGATATTTTCTTTGCTCTGCTCCAGGAGCTCATCAGATCGAGCAAGACGTTCCTGCAACTCATAAATGGTGTATCCGCCGACACCCATCATGATGGCCATAAGCACAATCACGAACACCAGCATCCCATTGAAGTTACTCTGTTTAGGCGCTTCAGAACGACCACTGCGCCGATAACTGGCTACGTCGTCCTGGTCGGGCTTGATGGATGGAATGTTTTCGTTTTCTGCCATTTAGTCCTGCGGCTCTAATAAAAAAAGGGCCCCTTTCGGAGCCCCATAGTATCCTGTTATGACTGGTTTACAGAGTCACCATCAATCCGTAGAGAACCGCGGTTAATCCAATACTGCAGCCAATAACGCCGTTTACGGAGGCCATCGGGCCAGGCTTACCAAAAATCGCGTTACCTTCAAGCGCGAGGATCAACAGCATAATGACCCCAAGCGCCACAGGGCTTGCATCCATGACAAGCCCATGAGGCAGGTGTGCGGATGACCCCATGAAGAACAGCATCGGTCCTGAGAACAGTGTGTTGGTTCGAGAAGCCAGCGCGGCCTTCGGCGCTGCACCTGCAGCTTCGGGCAGGGCTTCACCGCCCTGGGCGACCTGCGTTGCAGACGCAATCACGATCTTCTGGTTGGGCCAGATGATTAACCATACGTTGAGGAACATCAGGGTACCCAGAGTGGCGCCCACGGTGATGTCAAAGGTGATTCCCGCCTGACGATAACCCAGAAGAACAATGCCCGTCAGGAAAGTGAACATTGCCGCCCAACGGAACCACCAGAGCGCGCGAGGCACCAGCTTTTGAATCGCACCAGACCGATGAGAATCTTCCGCTTCTTTGAAGTACTCGGTCTGAACAAAGTTGAAGTAGTACAACAGGCCGATCCAGCAGACACCGAACAGTACATGGCCCCATCGGAACAGGTAATCGACACCGTAACTCGTAAATAGTGGTATTTCCATGAGAATTTCCCCTCGCTTTGATTATTGATGTCCAGCGACGCTAGACCTGACCCCCGGCACTCGTAGGCTCATGATAACATTGAAAAATTGGGGATTACAGAGGCGTCTTCAACGTTACTTGGCTCAATCGTGAGGGACCTGAGGCTGGTATTCGGGTGAAAACGCCAAGAAAACGTACGAGAAGCAGGCAGAAAAAACCCGCCAAAGAGGCGGGTTTTTTCTTTCTATGTGAGCGCCCCTTTCGCCGCATCAATATCGTAATGAGATATCACGATTCTTCGATTCGGCTGTCGGGGACGCGAATCAGCTTTGCTGAATCGCGTTACATCATGCCGCCCATACCGCCCATGCCGCCCATATCAGGCATCGCCGGCGCCGCTCCGCCTTCTTCAGCCACGTCGGTGACCATGCACTCAGTTGTGATCATCAGGCCAGCAACAGAGGCAGCCGCCTGAAGTGCTGTACGGGTCACTTTCGCAGGATCGGGTATACCAAACTCGATCATGTCACCGTATTCACCGGTAGCAGCATTATAGCCTTCAGAGCCGGACATCTGCTTGACCTTGTCAACCACGACAGATGACTCATCACCAGCGTTGGCAACGATCTGACGCATTGGGGCTTCCATAGCACGACGCAGCAGGTTGATGCCGACATTCTGGTCTTCGTTGTCGCCAGTCAGGCCTTCAACCGCAGTCAGCGCGCGAACCAGAGCAACACCACCACCAGGTACGATACCTTCTTCGACAGCAGCGCGAGTCGAGTGCAGCGCGTCTTCAACGCGAGCCTTTTTCTCTTTCATTTCTACTTCAGTCGCAGCACCAACCTTGATGACGGCAACACCACCAGCCAGTTTGGCGACACGTTCCTGCAGCTTCTCACGATCGTAATCAGAAGAAGTCTCTTCAATCTGAGTACGAATTTGAGCAACACGTGCTTCGATGTCGTCAGACTGACCAGCGCCGTCAACAACGGTTGTTGCTTCTTTAGTAAGGCTGATTCGCTTGGCCTGACCGAGATCATCCAGAGTTGCGCCTTCCAGAGACAGACCGACTTCTTCGGAGATCACAGTACCGCCGGTGAGGATCGCGATGTCCTGCAACATTTCCTTACGACGATCACCGAAACCTGGCGCCTTCGCTGCTGCAACTTTCACGATACCGCGCATGTTGTTTACAACCAGAGTTGCCAGCGCTTCGCCTTCAACATCTTCGGCGATGATCATCAACGGCTTGCCAGCTTTGGCTACTGCTTCCAGCACTGGGAGCAGATCACGGATGTTTGAGATTTTCTTGTCGAACAAAAGGACAAACGGATCTTCGAGCTCAGCGCTCATGTTGTCCTGGTTGTTGATGAAGTAAGGAGACAGGTAACCACGATCGAACTGCATACCTTCAACAACGTCCAGCTCGTTCTCTAGACCGCTGCCTTCTTCAACAGTGATCACGCCTTCCTTACCTACTTTTTCCATCGCTTCTGCAATGATGTCACCAACCTGAGTGTCACTGTTTGCAGAGACGCTTCCGACCTGGGCAATTGCCTTGGAGTCAGAACAGGGAACCGCGAGCGCTTCCACTTCTTTAACAGCCGCAGCCACTGCTTTGTCGATACCACGCTTGAGGTCCATTGGATTCATGCCAGCAGCGACAGACTTCAGCCCTTCATTCAGGATTGCCTGTGCAAGAACAGTCGCCGTTGTTGTACCGTCGCCGGCAACGTCAGATGTTTGTGAAGCAACTTCCTTCACCATCTGAGCGCCCATGTTTTCGAATTTGTCTTTCAGCTCGATTTCCTTCGCAACAGAGACACCGTCTTTAGTGACCGTCGGTGCGCCGAAGGACTTATCGAGTACTACGTTACGGCCTTTAGGACCGAGAGTGACCTTTACTGCGTCGGCCAGGGTGTTGACACCTTCCAGCATACCGCGGCGAGCAGAATCACCAAATTTAACGTCTTTAGCAGTCATAACTTCTATCCTCTATCTATATCTGGTGCGTTTACTCGATAACGCCGAATATTTCGCTTTCGTTCATGATGAGCAGTTCCTCACCGTCAATCTTCACAGTGCTGCCTGCATACTGACCGAACAGAACGCGGTCGCCTGCTTTCAGGTCTACAGCCTGAACATTGCCGTTATCCAGCTTCTTGCCGGGACCAACGGCCAGGACTTCGCCCTGGGAAGGTTTTTCCGCAGCGGAATCAGGGATCACAATGCCCCCAGCTGACTTCGTTTCTTCTTCCGTGCGTCGCACGACCACACGATCTTGTAATGGACGGATACTCATGAGTTTCTCCTGATGTCTTGTGCAACCATTGGGTCCATAACTTCCCGCTGGTGTGACTAAAAAAACAACGCCAGACTGCATGAAAGCCTTTAAAATGGCGGCCTACCGCAGAGAACTGGCACTCTCCTTTTGGGAGTGCTAATAATAGGTCCACAATTAGCAGAGTCAAGGCTAGAGTGCTAAAAACGGGTAAATTTTGGTGCAAATGCTCGTAAAAAGGTCAGATTAGCGATGGCGGAAACCCAGGAAGCAGCAAAACACCGGGTATTCCAGGTGGTCAGCCAGATTCCCCACGGCAAGGTGGCAAGCTATGGCCAGGTTGCTCGGCTGGCGGAGATGCCCAGTCATGCGCGCCTGGTCGGGCGAATCCTGTCCCAGCTACCACTCAATACCCAACTTCCCTGGCACCGGGTCGTGAACGCTCAAGGCGAAATCACCAATCCCGGCCGCACTCGCCAGGCGAAACGGCTGACGGACGAAGGCGTCACGTTGATCAACGGAAGAGTCAGCCTGAAGCTCTATGGCTGGGAGCTTTGACCTCGATCTTTTATTCGCGCGAGGTACAACACAAGCAGTATTGACGGGATGCCAAGGCATGCAGCGACAACAAAAAACTCAAAGTACCCAAAGCCATCGACCACCACGCCGGAAAATCCCGACAAAAACTTGCCGGGTAACGTCATCATCGAGCTGAAAAGCGCATACTGAGTGGCGGTGTAAGCTTTGTTGGTTAGACTGGAAAGATAGGCAATAAATGCGGTGGCAGCAAAACCGCCCGAAATATTGTCCGCAGAGATGACAACCACCAAATAAGAAATTTTTGGCTCCTGGGTGGAAAGTGCGGCAAAGAAAAGATTCGTTATCGCGACAGCGACAGCGCCAATCAGCAGCGGGCGCATCAATCCCCACTTCACAACCAGAGCTCCGCAGAGAAAAGACCCGGTAACACTCATGAAGAAGCCAAAGACCTTGGCGACCTCTGCAATTTGTATCTTCGAATATCCCAGGTCCAGGTAGAACGGGTTCGCCATGATGCCCATGGCGATATCACTCAATTTGTAGACTCCAATAAAAGTCAGAATGATGATTGCCGTTTTACCGTTGCGCATGAAGAAGTCCACAAACGGATCAATGACGGCACCTCGAAACCAACTCCGCATTCCCGATGCAGACAGAACCAGCGGTATGGCACCCCGCTCTCTCTGAGGCTCGCTGATCAGCAATACGGTTATCATGCCGATGAGCATCAGTGCCGCCATAACGAGGTACGCCATGGTCCAGCTAAAGTATTCCGCCAGATAAAGCGCCCCGGCACCAGCGACTAAAAGCGCGAGGCGGTAGCCAAAAACATAGGAAGCCGACATGGCACCCTGATGTTCAGGTATCGCGGCTTCAATTCGATAGGCATCTATCGAGACGTCCTGGGTTGCCGAGGAAAGCGCAACAAGGAGCGCACTCAACGACAGCAGGAGTAGACTACCAGGACCCGTTAATGTCATGAGTACCAGCCCCAGAGCGATACCCAACTGGCCCAGCAGCATCCAGGATCGACGCTGCCCCAAACGTTTGGTGAGCAGTCCTAATGAAACCGAGTCAATGATGGGTGCCCAAAGCACCTTGATGGAGTATGTGATGCCAATCCAGGCGAAAAAACCGATGGTTGATCGGCTGACCTCACCTTCGGTCAGCCACGCAGTGAGCGTAGAAAACACCAGCAGGAAGGGTAAACCTGCTGAGAACCCAAGAAAAGCCATCGCCACAACCCGAGGGTGGGTATAGATGCGAAACGTTTCGATCCAGGTAATGTGGTCGGCTGCGCCCAAGGGTTTTGGTTAGTCCCGGAAATTGTTGTACTGAAGCGGGACTTCGAGGTCTTCTTCTTTGAGCATACCCATGACCTGCTGCAAATCATCACGTTTCTTGCCTGTGACTCGAACCTTGTCTCCTTGGATGGCTGCCTGCACCTTCATCTTCTTGTCTTTGATCATCTTCACGATCTTCTTGGCCAACAGACTCTCAACACCCTGCTGAATCTTAATGTTCTTGTGCAGGAGTTTACCGATATGTTCCTCGTCGCCGATATCCATCACCTTCGGATCAATCGAGCGCTTTACAAACTTCTGACGAAGTATATCGATCATCTGGTCCAGTTGAATTTCCGCTTCCGCAGTCACACGAACGACATCATCGTTTCTTTCGAACTTTGCCTCGACACCACGAAAATCAAAACGGGTTTGCAGCTCACGGTTCGCCTGATCAACAGCGTTGGTCACTTCATGAAAGTCCACTTCAGAGACCACATCAAAGGAAGGCATGTTGTTTTACCCCTATATTCTTTAAACTCATTGGCTTCATTCGACTCAAGCATACCAACTGCTCTTTTGAACCACTATGTTTGACTTACCGGTTGTTGTCGTAAAGGGAGGACAGTCTGCTGTCGACTTCTTTGATGACAATTTAAAGAGGTTCACCAACAGCCGTGTCTGCTCCGGAGCCGTGAACACGCTGCAGCTTCTGGAAGACTCTCCCGCTAATGTCGTGATCACGGAAACGGACGTCGGAGACATGAGCGGCATGGAGCTCGCTGAAGCCATTCGCGACATCGATGAAGAGCGCGGCCACTATACCTACATCATTCTCATTGGCGCCGTTGGGCACCAGACGGTTCAACAGGATTCTTTCCATCAGGCTGTGGATGCGCTGACTGGCACAAAACGTGTGGATGTACTCGAACATCTTGTTCTGGCCGGTGGCCGCATCTCTCGCCAAATCAACGGTCTGCAGGAAAACAACGAGGCTTTGCACCAGCTGTGCACCGACCTCAGAAAGGGCCAGCTTCTGGATCCACTGACCGGCATGGGTAATCGCGAGTATGCGGATCAGGCACTCAACGACACGATTCGACAAATCGAGTCCCGTGGCGGTGCTGTCTGCCTCGTGATGTTATCAGTTCACAACTATGAAGAAGTGAAGGCAACCTACGATACGACCGTCGCAGGCGAGTTAATCATCAGTATTTCGGAAAGGATTCAAAACCTGGTGCGCCCCCTGGATGTCGTGACCTACTTTTCGCCCGGTCACTTCGCGCTTGTTCTCATGCAACCGACCATTGAGCAGTGCACAGCGGATTGCTACACGCGCATCTTCGATGGTGTTCGCCTGAAAAGTTACACCACCACTGCAGGATTCCAACCGGTCACGATCGGCATGAGTATCTGCGCCGCGACAGCTGATGCCGGACCACCAAACCCAGACAAGATGATCGAATTCGTCATCGGAAACCTGAACGAATCTGTGAGAACGGAGTCCATCATCGTTCACCACATTAAACCCGAGTAACTTGAGGCTAGACTACTAACATGGGCAAACGGCTTTCCAAAATTTATACAAAAACCGGTGATCGCGGTGAAACCGGTCTCGGTGACGGCAGTCGAATTTCAAAGACTCACCCACGAGTCGAGGCCATGGGCAGCGTCGATGAACTGAACAGCATCGTAGGCGTCGTCGTCGAAGAATTGCTTCAGGCCAGTCACCCCGACCTCACTGATATCGCCCACTTCCTGCGATCACTGCAGCACCGTATTTTTGACCTCGGAGGCGAGATATCTATTCCAGGGTTCGAAATCGTCACAGCAGAACACGTCAAAGCCATCGAGGAAAACCTTGATGCCCTGAATGAACATCTGGCGCCACTGGAGAATTTCATTCTGCCCGGAGGCTCACACCTGATTGCCAACTGTCATATGGCTCGAGCCGTTTGCCGACGAGCTGAACGCAGCGTCACCGCCCTCGCAGAGGACGAGACGGTCAACCAGGCGGCATTGGAATTCCTGAATCGACTTTCGGATTACCTGTTCGTCGTCGCACGCAGTGCTGCTCGAATCACAGGCGTTGATGAGGTCCTCTGGGAAAAGGGCTAGCCGCTTTCGTCATCATCTCACATCAGCACCTTGCGCATATCGACCAGAACAGATGCCAGATAGGTTGTGAACCTGGCGGCTTCTGCACCGTCAATCGCGCGATGATCATAAGAAAGTGACAGCGGCAGAATCGTCCTGGGTTCAAAATCTGAACCGTTCCAGACAGGCGATACCGTTGAGCGTGATACGCCGAGGATGGCCACTTCAGGCGCATTAACGATCGGCGTGAATGCCGTACCCCCGATGCCACCGAGGCTGGATATGGTAAACGTCGCTCCCTGCATGGCATCCATGGACAACTTTTTGTGTCTTGCCTGAGCCGCAAGCTCAGCAGATTCGTTCGCTAACTGAACCACACCTTTCTTGTCCGCATCCTTTAGCACAGGTACCACCAGACCATCTTCCGTCTCAACGGCAATGCCGATGTGGTAATACTTCTTCAGGACGAGATGGTCGTAATCTTTCGAGATCGACGAGTTGAACTGAGGGAAACGAATCAAAGCATCGACAACCGCTTTTAAGAGAAACGCCAGGGGCGTCAGCTTCACGCCCGCCTTCTGCAACTGTTCATTCTGAGATTTCCTGAACAGCTCCAAGTCAGTGATGTCAGCCTCATCGAATTGCGTGACGTGAGGCACATTCAACCAGCTTCGATGCAGATTCCGGGCGCTCGCTTTACGAATACGACTGAGCGGCTTTTCTTCAACCTCACCCCACTTGGTGAAATCAACCTCGGGAACTTGCGGAATCCCCATTCCAGTGGAGTTACCTACACCAGCGGAGCCGGTCAGGCGAGCTTTCACATAATCCTGAACGTCTTCTTTCAGGACCCGACCTTTCCTGCCGGACCCTTCTACCTGCCCAAGATCGACTCCATACTCCCTTGCCTGTTTTCGAACTGCCGGACCCGCATGAACATTGCTATCTGATGTCGCTAACGAGGTTTCCCGTGGTGGCGGTGCGAGCTTGGGCGCTCCCGATACATCCTCTGCTTGATCATCTGAAGAAGTTTCTCGAACGGGCGTCTTGTCATACGCCGGTTCATTCACCTGCTCTGGTGCGACCCTGCCGACAATGGTGACCAACGGATCGCCTTCAGTTACTTCATCACCCTCACCAACAAAAACTTCCTGAACGACTCCACCAAAATCGGCCGGAATCTCCATACTGGCTTTATCGGACTCCAGGACCACAACGGAATCACCTTCTTCAACCTGCGTGCCCTGTGGGGCTAACACCTCCGCAACGACTATTTCCTGGGCATCACCAACATCCGGCACGGTAATGACTTTAGACGTTTCGATACGGGTCGAGGCATCTGATGCCGCTTCCTTTGAACCGGCTGATGATGCGACTGTTTCTAATTCGGGTTCTGGCTCGGGCACGGATTCTGCCATCGCGGGCTCTGGTTCCGGATCGGCGCTGGATTCTGCGCCTTCCATTTCTATTTCAACCAGCAGGGACCCTTCTTCCACCGTGTCGCCTTCACTGACCGCGATGCTGGCAATCTTGCCAGCATAGGGTGAAGGAATTTCCATACTGGCTTTATCGGATTCCAGAACAACAATGGAGTTGTCCGCTGCAATGACATCACCGAGAGCAACGAGAACTTCAACCACCTCGACGTCTTCAGCTTCACCAACATCCGGTACCAGGACTTTTTCGATCATCTCGCCTCCTACAACACCGCGGGATCAGGTTTTGCAGGATCGATGCCGTACATCTCGATCGCCTTTGCGACCTGACTTGCTTCGATGACGTTATCTTTGACGAGCGCAGAAAGCGCTGCGACAGCAATATAGTGCCGGTCCACCTCAAAGAATTTTCTCAGGCGAGCGCGGGTATCACTACGCCCAAACCCGTCTGTACCCAAAACCTCATAGGTACCCGGCACAAACTCGCGAATCTGATCGGAATAGGTCTTCATATAATCGGTCGCAGCGATCACAGGACCTTTGGTGCCGTCGAGGCAGGATTCCACATAACTTTGCCGTGGCTGCTCTTCCGGGTGCAGCATGTTCCAGCGATGGATACTGAGTCCTTCTCGACGTAGTTCGTTGAAACTGGTCACACTCCAGATATCTGCAATGACGCCGAAGTCTTCTTTTAACAGTTCAGCAGCAGCAATGGCTTCTCGAAGAATCGTGCCGGAACCCAGAAGCTGAACCACTTTTTTCGAGTTCTTCGCCGAGTTCTTCTGCAGCAGGTACATCCCTTTGATGATGCCTTCCTCAACCCCGTCAGGCATCGCCGGCTGCTCGTAGTTCTCGTTCATGATGGTGATGTAGTAATAACGCGCCAGCTTGTCGACGTACATGTCCTGCAAGCCCTGGCGGATAATCACAGCGAGTTCGTACGCATAGGTCGGATCGTAAGATACGCAGTTCGGCACCGTGGATGACAACACATGACTGTGGCCATCCTGGTGCTGCAGACCTTCGCCGTTCAATGTGGTTCGACCGGAGGTACCGCCGAGCAGGAAGCCTCGCGCCTGAAGATCCCCAGCTGCCCAGCAAAGGTCGCCGATGCGCTGGAACCCAAACATGGAATAGAACACATAAAACGGAATCATCGGTGTTTCATGATTGCTGTAGGAAGTTGCCGCGGCAAGCCAAGCAGCAAACGCGCCGCCCTCATTGATGCCTTCTTCCATCACCTGACCGGTTTTGTCCTCGCGGTAATACATGATCTGCCCGGTATCAGTTGGCTCATAAAGCTGACCCGACGAGGAGTAGATACCGAGCTGGCGGAACATGCCTTCCATACCGAAGGTTCGTGCCTCGTCAGGCACAATCGGCACAATCCGTTCGCCAATATTCTTGTTCTTGATCAGTGCGCTCAGAATTCGAACGAACGCCATGGTTGTCGATATTTCCCGCTCACCGGTTCCCTTGGTAATCGACTCAAGATCACTCAGTGGAGGAATCTCCAGCATCTGAAAATCCGGCTTCCTTCTTGGCAGAGAGCCGCCTAAAGAAGTACGGCGCGCTTTCAGGTAACGCATCTCCGTGCTGTCTTCCGGCGGGCGGTAATAGGGGACCTTTTCGAGTTCGGAATCCGCAATGGGGATATCAAACCTGTCTCGGAATTCTTTCAGGGATTCCAGATCCAGCTTTTTCACCGAGTGGGTGTAGTTTTGAGCTTCACCTGCTGGACCGAGGCCATATCCTTTCACAGTTTTCGCGAGAATCACGGTGGGTTGACCTTTATGTCGAGTTGCCGCGTGATAAGCCGCATAGACTTTATAGGGGTCATGGCCGCCTCTGTTAAGGCGATAAATATCTTCATCACTCAGGTCTTCCACAATCTTGAGCAATTCCGGATACTTGCCGAAAAAATGCTCTCGTGTGTAACCCCCAGACCGACTCTTGTAGTTCTGGTATTCACCGTCGACAGCTTCATCCATACGCTGCTGCAGCAGCCCCAGTTTGTCTTTTTCAAACAGGGGATCCCACATTCTTCCCCAGACCACCTTAATCACATTCCAGCCGGCACCACGAAAGACCCCTTCGAGCTCCTGGATGATTTTCCCATTGCCTCTAACAGGCCCATCAAGGCGCTGCAGATTACAGTTCACAACAAAAATTAGGTTATCAAGCTTCTCGCGACCGGCAAGGGCGATCGCTCCCAGCGACTCCGGCTCGTCCATCTCGCCATCGCCGGCAAAGCACCATACCCGCCGCGATCCCATTTCGGTCAACCCACGCATGTCCAGGTACTTCATGATGTGCGCCTGGTATATCGCCTGGAGGGGACCAAGCCCCATGGACACGGTTGGGAACTGCCAGTAGTCCGGCATCAGCCAAGGATGCGGATAGGACGACAGACCGTCGCCGTCAGTTTCCTGGCGGAACTTATCCAACTGTTCTTCGCTTAACACACCTTCGAGATAGGAGCGCGCGTAAATCCCCGGCGAGGAATGCCCTTGAATATAGAGCAGGTCGCCCAGCTGTTTTTCTGTAGAACCACGGAAAAAGTAGTTGAAACCAATATCATAAAGTGTGGCGCTAGATTGAAACGATGAAATGTGGCCACCCAAGGTGCCATCTTTCAGGTTCGCTCGCATCACCATGGCCATCGCGTTCCAGCGAATCAACGAACGAATCGCACGCTCCATGAAAAGGTCACCTGGCATGCGCGCTTCTTTGCTGGTTGGAATGGTGTTTCGATAAGGGGTGTTGATGGCGTAGGGAAGTTGCGCGCCAGTTGCCGTCACTTTTGCCGATAAGCGCTGGAGAATATAATGAGCGCGCTCAACACCGTCAGTCTCCATGACCGAGTTGATTGCTTCGACCCACTCTTCGCTTTCTAGCGGGTCGATGTCAGTCTGATCCTCAGACTCTCCATCCATACCAATCTCCAGGTGTTGCTCCGCACTTGAATTTTATCGAAAAGCCTCGCCGGACTATATGAATTGGTCAGCCGTTCACGGTCTGACAGAGAATTTTTAGCCCTTCAAGCATTCGAAAAGAGGGTCGTGTAATCAGTGACGCTTCTATCCTGCGAATTCGCCCCTGCCAACCCAGGGATTGCCAGCGAGCTTCCCAGGGGCTGACATAGTCGGGGTCGGGAACGGATATCACAATGACCTGCGGGTCTGCTGCAACCACGCTCTCAAAAGAAACGATGGGAACCGGTATCGGGAGCGAACCAAAAACATTGTCGGCGTGACACAGTGCAAGTCCCTGGCCAAGCAAATGTTCGTGATTGACCGTATAGAGCTGCGCATCAGAAATCTGAAAGAAGATTCGTTTTCTCTCTAAGGGTTTCGCAGCCGCGATGTCGATCAAACCCAGTTTAAATTCAGACGCCAGGTTTTTACCCTGCTCTGCCGCACCAACCAGCAAACCAATGCGCTGTATCGAGTCAGCAACACCACTCAATGTGCCCGCTTCATTGGTATAAACAGGAATACCCAGCGCACGAATCTGGGCGACCGCTTTCTGATTGCCCCCGGTTGCCCAGGCAAAAACGATGTCTGGCTCCAGGGCAACAACCGATTCAACGCTCACAGAAAAGGCACTACCCAATCTGGGGATCTTCTTGGCGGCTTCCGGATGATCAGAGTAATCAACCGTCGCCACGACCCGATCACCAACGCCAAGCTCGAATAAAATTTCGGTGATGTGAGGGGCGAAGCTCACGATGCGCATGGGCGGCGAGTCGAGAGTCACCTGGTATCCGGCATTATCGACAACGGTGACTGCATTGGCTGGCAGAACCGCACTGAACAGCAGATAGAAAAGAACCCACCTCACAGCGTTTTCGCAACACGTCGCATAAGAGTGAGCCAGCTAAATGCAGGGCCAGGGTCGGTCTTCCTGCCTGGTGCTACGTCAGAATGCCCACGAATCTCATGAATGTCGTAGGCTCGCATCAGCGTCACGCAAACGTCGCCAAGGACATCATATTGCTCGGCTGTGTAGGACTCGTGATCCGTACCTTCAACCTCTATGCCGATGGAAAAGTCGTTGCAGCTTTGCCTGCCTCGAAACTCAGAGACGCCTGCATGCCAAGCGCGTCGATTAAAAGGCACAAATTGCACGATCTCACCCGTCCGCTTGATGAACACATGACTGCTCACATGAACACCGGCCAGATCTTCGAGACCAGCGCGGCTGGTGTCCAGGGTGTTCAGAAACAACTGCTCAACTTCACTACCACCAAACTCGCCTGGCGGCAGGCTGATCCCGTGCACCACAATCAGTTCCAGATCAACATCCGGTCGCTGATCATGGTTGGGGCTTTCCAACTGCTTAACACCAATCAAATGGTGATCACGAATTTCCATGTAACGTTCGATTCTTCAACCCGACGCGATCATAGCATCCCGCATCAGTCTTCAGGATACTGGCCAAGCGCAACCTGCCCGACGTACATTCTGATATCCGTTGCAGCCTGGGGTTGCATGAAAGGTCCTGCGCGAACGTCACGATACAACCGGGTTAAGGGGTTGGCCGACATAAACCCACCCCCGCCTGCCAGATCCATCGCTTTGCTGACAATATCAATCGCACCGTGATTCACCGTCCACTTGGCGGCCTGATAACCCTGCATAAGACCATGGGCTGACTCGAGACTTGGCGGATTCTCAAGTGCACTTTCCAACCAATCGTCTACATCGCTGCCAGTCTGTTGAAGGACACAACGACACTTGGCAAATTCAATTTCCAACTCACCAGCAGATTGTTGAACACCGGGGGATTCCACCACCCGTTTCCCCACCTTCTTCTGTTGCGCAATTGCGGCCAATGCCAGCTCCCGGGCATGAGCAGCAATGCCAAAAAAAGCACCGACCAGAACCAAGTTTCCCAGTGTTCGATTGATCAGGGTCGCTATGCTCCATTTACCCCAGGGACCAAGCTTGCGCACAGCCGACTTTGAGACTGTCACCTTCTCAAAGGCAATAGACTGACTACCGGAGCCTCTCATACCCAGAGAGTCCCAGTCGTCTTGTGGGACAACACCCGGTGTCCCAATCGGTAATAAAGTCGTCGCAAGATGATCACCCTCTTCATCCTGCATCCTAAGATTCATGGCGAGATGAGTGGCGACCGGCGACATGGTCACAAACATCTTGTATCCGTTGATACACCAACCGTCATCAGTTTTCGTTGCTGTGGTAAACGGATGCAGATTATCGGTGCCGCGCTCGGTTGTCGTTGCACAAATCAACATCTTACCTGCGGCGACGGCTTTCAGAGGCACGCTCAGCCGTTCCGCCGCATCGCTTCCAGGCGAGGCATTTCGCCAGGCTTCGGCCATACCTCTTGTGACACCGAGATGCATATTGATGGCTATCGCAACCGACCCATCTCCCCGAGCAAGCGTCGCGATGCCGACCAACCAATCGTGAATGGAGGTCAGACCAAAACCACCCAATGACTCCGGGACAAAAGCCGCGGGTATCCCTGACGCTTTGAGCGCGGCGAAACTTTCGATGCTGATTTGGCCCGTTTTGTCGGCTTGAGCAGCATGCTCACGAAGCACGGGGATAATTTGCTCAGCCGCTCGAAACAATCGAGCACCTGCATCTGTCCTGGGCGAAAATTCAAAAGCCATCGGTGATTCCAACTGTTGTTACACCCTCTATATCACAAAATGCCTGTAGAATAGCTACCATGGACACCACTCGAACCGGCCAGGGCATGATGGCCATCGCCTGCATCATTGGCCTCGCGCTTCTGACCGTTTTCTTCAGCGGGGTAGAAGAACGCCAACGTAATCCGAATGCAGACCCTAGCTCAATGGTTTACGAGAACCAGGTTGAGGTCCCGCTGAAGCAGAATCGACAAGGACACTATGTGGTCACCGGCACGATTAACGGCAAACGGGTCGAGTTCCTTCTGGATACTGGCGCTACAGACGTTGTTGTTCCCGAGCAGATCGCCCAGAGGCTCGGTTTACCTTACGGGCAACGAGGCCGTGCAATGACAGCTAATGGTGCTGTGACCATTTACAACACAAGGATCGACGCACTTACGATCGGAGACATTGAGCTTCGAGATGTCAACGCGAGCATCAATCCCAGCATGCAGGGTGCTATCCTTCTGGGCATGAGCGCGTTACGGCAAATCGAGTTTGTTCAGCAGGGAAGAACCCTGACACTCCGACAAAGATCAGGTTAGGTGCATGGACTACTTTGAAGGCCTGGCAGCCACTGTGGCTGCGGCCATAGCAGAAGACGTCGGCTCAGGAGATCTCACAGCGAGCCTCGTGCATCCACACAAAATTGCGAGAGCAACCGTGATCACTCGAAGCCACGCCATCATCTGCGGCAGACCCTGGGTTGATGAAGTCATTCGACAGGTTGACCCCTCAATGAACATCGACTGGCGTACACAAGAAGGTGCAAGTGCGTCGCCCGGCGACACCCTGTTTTCGCTCGAAGGAAAGGCGCAGAGCCTGTTGACCGCAGAAAGAACGGCTCTCAACTTTCTGCAGCTGCTATCCGGCACCGCGACAAGAACAAGCGAGTACGTGAAACTCGTTTCGGGATCTAACGTCACGCTGCTGGATACCCGGAAAACCATTCCAGGCCTCAGGCTGGCGCAGAAATACGCAGTCAAAACCGGCGGCGCAGAAAATCACCGGATCGGATTATTCGACGCCTTTCTGATCAAGGAAAATCACATCGAGGCCGCGGGTTCAATCACCGGCGCGATAAAAGCTGCAAGAGACATCAACGGCGAGGTGCGCGTTGAGGTTGAGGTGGAAAATTTCGATCAGCTGGAAGAAGCCATCAACGCAAAACCGGATTGGGTCATGCTGGACAACTTCACCCCGGATGATATGGCTCGTGCGGTGAAAATCGCAGAAGATTCCGGCATCAAACTCGAGGCATCCGGGGGTATTGAATCTCCCGAAGAGTTGAAGAAAATTGCCGCCACCGGCGTCGATTACATTTCGATTGGTGCATTAACCAAACACAATGAGGCTGTTGATCTATCCATGCGAATTGAATGATGGCGCATTCAGCGCCCATCGAAGCGATTGAGGATCAGGATGAAGAAGGTACACTGACTCGATGACTCCAGCGGCAGGACGGCTCAGCAGGAAACGATATGCACTATCCCGTGCGCTCGCGCTTCCTGGACGGTTTTCTGGTCATCGATCAGGCACCCCTGGCGTTCACGGGTCCACTCAATATTTCTGCACCTCTCTCGTTCGACGTTGTAGACTGCACCTATGACTGACAACACAACGCAAGCCCTGGAACCCCTGGAGATACCCGAGGTTGCTTCGGCAAACACATCTTCAAACAAACAACAGGTCTTTCTGCGTTACTTCACCGCGATACTGATCGACCTGGTGGTCTTGAACCTTTTCGCTGAGTACTGGGAACACGTTGCGATCGACTCTTTTACGATCTCACTATTGGCAGCCGTACTTCTGCAGATCCTGCTAAAACTGACCCTGATGGTTGAACACCAGATCGGCCTGTTCTTTAAGGGCAAAAGTGGCGCGATGAATAAGTTCCTTCGAGTCTTCTTGGCCTGGCTTGTGCTGTTCGGATCAAAGTTTGTCATTCTCTACGCCATCAACTTTGCTTTCGGTGATGCCGTTTACTTCGGCGGCCCTTTCCACGGTGTGGCTGCCTTTATTGCAGTCGTGGTCGCTATTCTCGCTTCAGAGGAAATTGTCGTGCGGTTTTACCGGACTCTCGCCTAGGCATATGATTAAGTCTCAAGACTGGTAGAGCGCATCGCGGAGCGATGCTAAGTTTGGATGATTGCCGGAATAGCTCAGTTGGTAGAGCAGTTGCTTCGTAAGCAATTGGTCGGAGGTTCGAGTCCTCTTTCCGGCACCAGCTTTTATTCAGATGTTTCAGATGTAGCAGATATCGATTTGCTCAAATTCGTTATAAATCCTGCAGGTGTGGTAAGAAGACTTTGCACTTCCAGCTCTACGTCAGAATTAATTTCTAGCCTCCACTTGCCACTACCATCACCCAGTGAACCAATAGTACCCAGTGAGCCCTCTTCTAGATCTTTTGCCGTCAAATGCACTGCTTCGAGGGGATCAATCGTGAGCCCTACATTACCTCCCGGCGCTGTGTTTCCTTGATCATCTATCGCCGAGATCGTGATGCTTCCTTGTAGAGCTTCAGTGTTTACTACCCTCAATATGCTTACCTGATTGTCGTTGCTAGCGGGATTAAATATCCACGCGGTGGTGTTAAGTCCAACTTCAGGCAAAGTTGAGCTGAGATTCGTAAGAAATCCATCGCTGGTTCGGATAAGGCTCATGACTTCTAAATCTAGATCGGATGAAATCTGTAATCGCCAACGACCACTACCTGCACCGAGCATGCCAGCTAGCCCCTTATCAAGATTGCCAAGTTCTAGATCGCTAGAAGTGAATTGTTTTGACTCATAACCTTGAAGCTGAAACGACACATCACCTTCTGGGGCTATTCCTCCAGCGTCATCAACCGCAGAGACAGTTACTGTTCCTATACTTGACGTTGTATTAATCACCCTCAAGAAAGTCTGTCGATCCTGATCACTAGATGGGTTTGCGAAAAATACGGGCAAATCATTCTTACTGACGGAGTCGACAGTAGAGCTCAAGTTCGTTAGGAAACCATCTTCAGAGCGGATCATGCTCATAACTTGAATATCAAGATCAGAGGTGACCGTTAGAACCCATTTCCCCGCTCCATCGCCTAACTCCCCAGCGAGCCCTTTGCTAGTGTTTCCATATTCAAGGTCCTGAGCAGTCAATTGTTTGGACTCAAGGGCACCAATGCTGAAGGTGACAGTGCCTATTGAATCGCTGCCGCTATCATCTCGACCGGCGATAGAAACAGTCCCTGCTTCATCAGATCGATTTACAAAACGGATAAATGATTGCTTGCTTGTATTGGAGGCTGGATTCGCAAAGTGCACAATATCTTGGCCACCAGGATTTTCGACTGACTCACTGACATTCGTTAAGAATCCGTCCGGTGTCCTAATAAGACTCATAACATCGATCATCCCACTAGATTTAACAATCAAACGCCACTTACCTATCCCATCACACAAATTACCTGTGAGTCCCTTCTGAGCGTTTCCGTTCTCGACATCCTGAGCATTTATTTGTTTCGCCCCCTTCGCATCTAGAGTCATTTCAATTGGTCCAGCGCCGCTAAAATTACCGCTATCATCAATACCGTATAACTCCAGAGATACGGGTTGGTCTTCCATGTTGACGAATCGAAGGAACGATTGCTGCCTAGTGTTACTAGCTGGATTGACCATTGGAATCACAGCCTCGTATTCGAGTGTTGAAGATTCGGGAGTGCGAGCCGTGCCCTCAGCACAGGATCCGTCGAAGTCCGCTACATTTGGATCCGTACCGTTAATGTACTCATGATAGTTAGTGCTTCCATCCCCATCTGCATCCTCGTCAGCATCATTAATCAGCGGGTCCAGTAGTCCAACCTCAAAGATATCAGGCATACCATCATTGTCATCATCTAAGTCAGCATTGTCTCCAACAAGGTCACCGTCGTTATCAGACCATTCACTTGGATCATTCGGAAACAGGTCTATAGAATCTGAGTAACCATCTTCATCAACGTCATTTAGCGCAACAATACCTCCTGGATCAACGATCACTCCATTCATCTCACCATCTGCATCTCCCGAACCACCATCGGTGAGCGTTAATCGAACATACGAGTCGCCTTGACTCAGACCATCTTTCCAAATGATTCCATCAAGACTAGATTCAACACCATCAAATTCGGACCAACCCGATCCTGAGCCAGTAGTGGCATATTTGAAGTAATTGTTTCTGGAAGTAGGTATCGGACTAGGAAGTTTCATAACCACCAAGACAGCTTCACCAACAGCGATGTTGTCGATAAAAAAGTCTGACAAACCCTCTGTACTACCCACCGCATCAGGCAACCCTAGATTAGAATCTACTTCTTCAAAACACTTTTGGGATTGTATGTAGGAATAGCCAATGCGTGATGCTGTGTCACCTAGCGACAATCGACCCGAACTTGTATACACCCAAGCTAGATCACCATCAGATGAGGATCCCACAAAGTTCGGATCACAACTCTGTCTCACTATGTTTTGGTAAGGATCAGACGCTCCGCCTCTAACCCGAGCTGACAACAATGAATCGTCTACCGCGGAATCGATCTCTCCAACTCCTGGCACCATCACACTGCTCTCATGCCAGTCAGGAACCCCGTCGTTATCAGAATCTCCCTGTTCATTAATGTCTAATATTCCATCATTGTCGTAGTCACTATCGTTTGCGTCGACTCCAGTTAGCGTCTCGACGTAATCAGATCGGTCAGCGCCTACCGAAACAACGTAGTTGCTCTTAATGATCACGCCATTGGTGGAAACCCCAACATCGAATATCGAGCGGTTGACTCGAAGACCATAGTGCCCTCGACTTTCGATCCGAATGGTCCCCACTCCATCGAGGATAGTTCGTGCAAGACCTGTTTCGGTCGCCGAGACAGAATTCGAGTTAGGGAAGAAGAAATAAAACGCAGAAGAATCAAATAGAAGCTGCTCAGTAGAAAACTCGATAGAGTCACCGCCGAATTCAGACTGAAATAAGAGTTCTACAGGTGCGGTAATCACCCCATCTCGATTCGTCGCCAAAATCAAATATGGTGCAACCTCCCCACCCTCACTGATCGAAAGTCGCCCATCGTCATCAGCGCCAGGATTAACTAGTATCCACTTATCGCTAGCTCCAAAATCTTCCGTAAGGAGATCCGCTGTAGCCTGAGTTGGGGGTCCAGAGAGAGGGAGTGATAGTTCTTCGGTCAATGCAGCTGAGTAACTAAGTACAGAACCCGCCAATTCCTGGCTAGACTTCTCAAGAACACTTTCATCTAGGATCTTGTACACGATGAAGTCCCCGACTTCCCCATATTCTGATATCGAGAAATCCCCAACGGAGCCATTTCCATCACTGTCAGAACCAGGGTCACCGTCGGAGGGGTCATCGGGATCAAGACCACGATCAATTTCCTCTAGGTCTGTAACCTGATCCCCATCAGAATCTAGGTCCTCGTTCTCAAGCAATGTAATTCTAATCTTTTCACTCGTGCCGCCATTTGGATCACTCAAGACTCCAGTCAACAAACCTTCACTATTGTTGGAGGTAACTGATATCTCAAAATCTTCATTTCCGAGCGAAAGATTTGCCGGCAGTTCAATCCCCTCCACCTCATCAGGCACAAACACAAGTTGATCGAAGAGATACTCCGAGACAACGTTCTGAGGATGAACAAACTCGAAAAAGCTCACGCTGGTAGAGGGAAGAATTTCTCGGAACATTTCTTTCTGTCCAATAACTCTTGGTGGAAAAATCACATTGTTGATTGTTGCGTTCACCAAGGTACTTGCCTGCCCCCCGAACCCATCATCCCAATTCAAAATGAAATCAAAACTCCCGACGTAATCGCCATCTGCGCGGTACACAAGGGTTGTTCCTACCATTTCAACGCTGTGACCGTCGGGAAGCCCTGAAGCTTCAACCTGTAGTGAGTCGCCTTCTTCGTCTGAAACAATGATGTCGACGCTTTCTAAAGTTCCTTCATCTAGCTCTATGGACAAGCTAGAAGGCACGACTGGAGAATGGTTGTATTGGCCCGCTGGAATCTGAATCAGTGTAAACTCATAGCTAGAGGTATTACCCTTGCTGTCTCGGAGTTCAAGCTCAAAGTCCTGCGGCTGATTTCGAAGAGGCCTCCAGTTAGATCCTCCTTCAATTCTCACGACGTCAGAGTCGCGCACTTCTGACAAGACTGACTGATCATCAAAATATTCTGGATTAGAGTAAGTCTGTGTCTGAATACCGTGGACCTGACCATTCTGATACAAAGTCCAACCGACCAAATCACCATCTAGATCAACTAAATCGAATTGCAGGTCTATCCCATCTTCTTTGAGATCCACATAGTTTGTACCAGTCGGTACAAACCCATTTGCAATAAACGGCGCACTATTTCCAAGGTTAGAGACGACGTTAACCTGAAACGTCACCAATTGACTATTGCCCCGGTTGTCGTAAACCGTCGCCGAAACTTGTCCCGATTTCGTAGGATTGACTGTGTTATTAACTGAGTCAAAAATCCCTGAAATTGAACGGGTGTCATCTGGGTCAGGATCGCCAACATCAGACATATCGAATTCGACATAGCTTAGGTCCCCGTCTAGATCTTCAGCATAGAGAAAAACTTCAAAATTCTCCCCAGCCAAGACGTTCACTTCTTGACCAGAAGGTGGGAATAACGGAACTACAGTTGGCCTGCTGTTACCTTGTTGCCCAACAATAGCCGTGTACTCTACCGAGGTTCCTCTAACCCCTGACAAGTCGATTGGCGTCAAGGTTACAGTGTGGGTACCCGATGTGATGTCAGGTATCGAATCATCAATATCGAAGGTAACTGCGCCATTGAACCTGTATCCCTCTTTGAGATAAACAACTCCGTCAATGGAAACTTCGATGGAGTATTGATCGAACTCAGGGTCGGTCACGTGACCGATAAAGTCCAACTCCAATTTCGAGGATGAATAGTATGTCGACCCAGGCGGAGGATGTATCTCCGCAATCAGCGGCGCCTGACTTGATGTGTCATCCGCCGGCAAAACAGTAAACACCTGACTCTTGATCGTTTCCGCACCTTGGTTATCAAGCGCCCTGAGTCGAACCTCTACATCTCCGGGAGTTGGAAAGTTTAGTATCGGCATACTACTCCGCCTCTCCACCCCACTTGTGTTGTCGTATTGATAAACAAGTGCGTCATCGAAAAATACCTCCATGAGTACCAGGCCCACTTCAGGATCATAAGCCTGAAAAAGAAATTCATAAGAAGCCCCTACTCGAAAAACTTCGTAAGGTAGCTCTGGATATGTCCCAGAATCCCGTAAGCCAAACTCCTCAATAATTGGGGGGATGTTGCCATCAGACGCATATCCAGCTTCAATTTCCCACGTAAGCCTCGCTTCGTTTTCGTCTGCATCTGTGACGACAGCTTCTAAGAGGTTTACTGAACGTTCAAATATCTCCAAACGGAGCGTCTTATCTAAACTGGGATTGCCTCCTCCGGTTCCGTCGCTCTCTATCAGCTCGCCATTTAGGTACCAAAGTAACAGGCCCGAATTGTCATCTTGGTCGTACAGAGAAACCCCAAAATCTGTTCGGCCTAGAGGAACCTGAACAACGCCATCCAACGGATATCCAGCTGTAACACTAAGTACTGGCGCATATTGCGTTCGAGCTGTGATGTACCAACTAGTTGAATCACTGTTTCCCAACGAATCAAACACCGTCGCTGTAATTTCTGCAGCGTCGCCATTATTGTCATCCAGCACACGCGCTTTTATCTTCTCCGTTCCCTCTTTTGTCTCATGATCTGCAAAATCATCAAAACTATCATCTAACAACTCAAGGCTAGGCCCTGCACTCCAAATGACATGTGAGAGATTGCTATCGGTATCGTAGCCACGAACTTTAAACTCTATTTCGTCCCCAACTAGCGCATCGATTAGGGCATCCGGGTTCACTCGACTTGCGTGAGGATCATATTCAACATCCACTACTTCTTCCTGTTGAACGCTGAATGCTACGGAATCTAGCAAGACGCGCCCATCCCAGGTTGTAACTTCGATCTCTACATTTCCGCTATATGCCACGCTGCCAAAAGCGCGTTGATAAGAAAGAGCTGGCACCTTCCCAGGTCCTGGATCATAGAACCTCGAATGTCCATCATCGAAAGTAAACCTAGAAGATTTTAGATCCGCATTGACTAGCCCTTCTATCAAAGCATAAACGCGCACACTTCCCGAAGACGAACCCTCTTCCGCAACCGCAGTAATACTGGTTGAAGATGGTATATCTTCTATTGGGTCATCATAGCTGTTGGGGTTCAGGTCCTCGGAGTTAACAATCCCATCCCCATCAACATCCAGATGGTGATTAGCCAACTCTTGGTACTGCCTTGCCTTGAAAAGGATTAGATCGCGGTAAAGCGTGTAGTAGTCGTAGAAAAGATCTTTATCGTAGTCTGATCGAGAACATGAAGTCAGTAGGTTTCCAAAAAAGCCACATGATTCCCCGGAGTGCTGATTTTCGGCTTCGATGTCAGCAACTACTATTAGTCCGCTCTTGCTCCTTGGTCCAAACTGATCATCAGCATGCAGCGTGATGAAGTGTTCAGCCAAGATCGCTGCATCGATTGTTTCATCTTGACCATAGAGATTAACAACTCCGGCTCCATAAACTAAAGCTGTCGCCTTGTTGCTAATAATTTCTTGCCAGGCGGGAATTGGATTTCCACGGAGCAACTGAGCAAAAGCCAAAACGGAATCTGCGACTTCGGTGGCAGCACTAACGGGGTCATCATGCTCCGGAGAAAAGACCATTCCAGAAACTGCTAGAAAGTCTTTCTGATCCATCAATCCAGCCGCGCCACTAGAAGGGAGGGCAAACTCATATTTCAGGGGGTACGCCTTCTGAGCCGCCGTCGCATTTTGCAACTTGGGGGTAACGAACTTTAGAGCTGCCGAAGCAACCATATCGGCAGTCTGCACTCCTTTAATCGCATTGTAGACGTGACCTTGGCTTCCCTGCAGATTTGTGCGAAGCAATTCTCTTTGAAACTCCAGCGCTGCCGGATAGTCAACCTCCATTGCCAAATCAACAGCCATTTCAAAGGACTCGGTATATCGGTCCTCATAGAGCACCTTTACGCGAAGGTTGTGATAGCGAGACTGACTTTGACGAGGATCGAGACTGATCGTGTAGTTACCATTTCCTCCGGCGTGGAAGTACACAAAGCACATTCCCGACTCCAATGAGGAACTACAAGGAACCATTCTTTGGCCATTGATTTCTACATCGGTATTTAGCGGCAGGGTGCCCGAATAAACTTCGACAACCGCAGTGTCGAGAGCTGAAACTTGAATATCTATTGACTGGCTGAAATCCAGGTAATTATCGAAACCACTGGAGTAGTTCGAATAGTAAGCACCAAAAAGGCCAGCCATCTTCTGTACTCCAAGAGCCTGTGGGCAGAGAAAAGTAAGAACAGAACCTAGAACTACTAAAAGTAGGTGACGGTGAGAGAACCGCATAGTTACTCCCTCAATTTTTAGCGAACATCAATGGTTCAATACAGACTCTATGTAATTTCAGTAAATTGCAAACTTCTGGGTTTTAGCCAGTGTTCCCACTGATGCTAAGCTGTCCCACTAGTTGTCCAATAGACAAAAACTGTTTCGAGCAGGGAAGAGATGCCGGACTCACAAATTCACTTTGATGTAGTAGTAGTCGGTTCCGGCGCCGCCGGACTAACCCCAGCCGTAACTGCAAAACTAAAGGGCGCCGACAAGGTCATCGTACTGGAAAAAGCAGACCTGGTCGGTGGGACAACCGCATGGTCCGGTGGCCAGGTATGGATCCCCAACAATCCTCACATGTCCGATGTCGGTATTGAAGACAGCCGGGAAAAAGCAATCACCTACATTATGTCTCTGTCCCGCGACATGCTGGATGCGTCGCTGATTGAATCCTATGTCGACGCAGGGCCAACCATGATCGAGTTCCTGGAAGCCAATACAGCGGTGGAATTCTATTCAGTGGAGGGAATGCCTGACTATCATCCTGAGTTCCCAGGTGGAAGCACTGAGGGAGGGCGCACTGTTGAATGCCCGCTCTTTCCTTTTACGGAATTGGGTGAATGGGAACACAAAGTCACACCCTCACCCTATTTCGCGAACCCCAATATCACTATGAGCGAAACACCTCTGGGAAAAGCCATCCCCGAGATTCCGGAGACGGAAGAACTGAGACGCCGAGCGGTGGCAAACGAGCGTGGATGCGGCCAAGCCCTGATCGGCAGATTGTTAAAAGCCTGCCTCGATCAGAATGTAGAAATACGAACAGGCTGTGCCGTAAAAGAACTGCTTGTCGCAGAAGATCAGGTCTCGGGTGTCGTCATCGAAACCGAGGAAGGTCCTCTCAACATTAACGCACGTCGCGGTGTTGTTCTCGCCAGCGGCGGGTTCGATTGGGACGAAGGGCTGTGTCGATCATTTCTTCGGGGTCCAATGACACACCCGGTTTCCATGGAAACCAATACCGGCGATGGTCTAAGAATGTCCATGAAAGCGGGCGCCATGCTTGCCAATATGCGGGAAGCCTGGTGGATTCCGGTCGCGGTGGTATCGGAGTCGGAAAATCCAATGGGACGGGTACTGATTAACGGCCAGCGAACCTTGCCGCACTCTATCATGGTAAACAAACACGGCAGGCGGTTTACCAATGAAGCTGCAAACTACAACGCTTTTGGGGCGGCATTCCACGTCGAAGATGTATCGAAGTTCGAATACCAGAACCTACCCTGCTGGCTGGTCTTCGATGAAACCTATGCCGAAAAATTCGGCTTCCGGGTCGCTTCCGGCGTCGAAGGAAAAGGTGTCGCAGACTGGGTCACCAGAGCTGATTCACCCACTTTGCTTGCAGAGTCGCTAGGCATAAATGCTGAAAACCTCGAAGCCACCATCAGCCGCTGGAACCAGCTTTGTGAGGAAAACCACGACCCGGATTTCGGTCGAGGCGATAGTGCCTTCGATCGATGGTGGGGAGACCCACACAGGAAAGGTGATCGCGAAGCAACCCTGGGCACACTCACCAGAGCCCCCTACTATGCGGTCGAAATCAAAAGCGGATGTCTCGGTACGAAGGGAGGTCCCAAAGTGGATAAACATGGTCGCGTTGTAAACATCGACGGGGAGGCAATTCGCGGTCTTTATGCTGCAGGCAATGTGATGGGCTCACCCTTCGGCATGACTTATGGTGGTCCGGGCGGAACCCTTGGCCCTGCCATGGTCTTTGGTTTTCTTTCGGCCAGTCACGCCGTTTCAAGAAATGATTAGGTGAGAAGATGAAAATAGGCATCAATGGCACCGGTCTGGTTCAGCGGGCATCAATCGACGCCATTAGAAAAGACGCCCTGGCTGCGATGTCTGATGGATTTCACAGCTACTGGCTCGCGGAACACCCTACCGGCGGATTCGATGCACTGACAGTCCTCACTGCCATTGCTGCTGATGCTCCTAATATCGAGCTAGGAACCGCCGTTGTGCCCACGTTTCCAAGACACCCGATGGCCATGGCGGCGCAGGCAATCACCAGTAACTCAGCGATGTCAGGCAGATTGTGTCTTGGAATTGGTTTATCTCACGAGGTCATGATGGCGCAACTAGGCATCGGTTTCGAAAAACCAATTCGACATCTGCGCGAGTATCTGTCGATACTGATGCCACTACTGAATGAAGGAAAGGTTTCATACTCCGGCGAAACGCTTTCCTGTGAAGCGCAGGTATTCAAACCCGCAGAGAAGCCACCCTCGGTCGTTGTTGCTGCGCTCGGGCCACAGGCTTTGCGTGTTGCCGGTAACAGAACGGACGGTACAACCCTCGCCTGGGTAGGGCCGAAGACCATCCAAGAACACATTGCGCCTTCGATTCAGGAAGCTGCAGCGAAAGCAGGTCGGGCAGAGCCACGCATCATCGCGACCCTGCCTGTTGTCGTGACCGATCAGGCCGATGCGATTCGCGATCGGATTGCCAAAACACTGTCCATGTATGGCCAGCTACCGTCTTACAGAGCCATGTTTGAACGCGAGGGTGTTGACGGTCCCGCAGATCTCGCCATGGCAGGGCGTGTTGGAGAGGTGGAAGACGGACTTCAGCGTCTAAGCGAAGCAGGTGTCACAGATTTCGCGGCATCCATTTACGCGACGAATTCCGAAGAAGGCGCCGCCACGCGCGAGATACTGCAGAAGCTCAACGGCTCGTTAAATTCGACGAGTCCCTGAGACTTCCGAATGCTTGAACCACAAGAATCCCTATCGCCACGAAGGTGAAAAACATGGCAATGCCGCCGCCAAAGAACGCGAGGGCGCCCCAGATATCTCCCTGACCAAAAGGCGTTTCAGTGACAGACAGTCCACGGTTCGCTGAGAGATTTCCCGCCCAATAGAACAGGGTATTCCCCCATCCCGTGATGATCATCCCCCAGCCCACCCAGAGCGCTTTGCGTCCGGTCAGCTGAAAATGTTTCATCAAGAGCGCAATACCGGCCAGCATGATGCCGTTCATGATTCCACCAACGTGAGCCGCCTGCCAGCCTCGAGTTGACCCAGGTATGTCCGCTTCAATCCCAGGAATCGGCCAGAGCTCAATGGCGCCTAACAGAGAGAACACCAGCATGACCCCTGCAATCAGCCCGACAAACAACACCAGCAGGCCATGACCAATCACACGGTTTGTCAGCGTTGGATCGTAGTCGCTCATCAGGGCTCCGTTAACATTTTTGTTATGTCGTTGTTGGTTAATCGAAGCGCGTCTTCACCTTGATCAAAGTATCGACGCCAGGCAATGGCCACCTGATTTTGATCCTCGTTGCAGATCGGATGGTTTCGTGGGTGGTAGCTTTTCTTTAGGACGGGAATGGCAGCGGTTGCCAGATCAAACGCAAAACCGGCAAAAAACTTCCAGGCTGAAAGTCGTTTCTTAAAGTTATAGGGGCGAATCATTTCTCGATAGGCGACAAAGGTTTCTTTCGAAATGTGGGCAAACGCGTATAGCACCATCCACTTTCGATACCATTCATGTTGCTCATAGAAGGCTCGATAAAAGTCGAACGCTACTGATCCATGTTCGACTTCTTCTACCTGGTGCCAAACCCACAGAGCTCTCAGTTTAGGGTCAGCATCTCCCATCAGCTCTTCGTAACGATTGAGGATGATCATGCCACCAAGAAAGGTGAAGGTTTCATAACCTGCAGTCAATCCAATTTTGTATCGCTTATCCCGTTTCAGCGCATTCGAAAAAGTGGTTTTCGCTGCCTCATCGATCCTACAAAGGCCTGGATAGTGACCACACATGGCGTCAGTCCAGTTCACAAAATTGAACGCATGATGTGCCTCCTGGCCGATGATCTTCTGCACATCTTTTCGCAGAGCTTCATCTTGCAACTCCCCTCGATACTCTCGCATGGTTGCCACCAGAAACCTCTCGAAGTAAGGCACGTGCACACCAAGCGCGTTGATAAAAATTGAGAAGAATGGATTCGAGCGACTCCAGACAGGATCGCTCTGCTCCAGTTCCTGGAAATCGAACCGCAAAGGGCGAACAGGGAAATCGTCCATGGGATGACTCGTCATAGCTCATTTAACCCCATCTCGTTGCCTGATGACGAGCACCATCGCAGGAAGCAATAAAATAAGCCAGGGCACGCTGAAGGCCATGACACCTTTCCACCCCAGCGATGCCAGCAGCAGCCCCGCACCAAGAGAGCCCACTGCCTGCAGGCCAAAGATCAGAAAATCATTGAGCGCCTGGACTTTGAATCTTTCGGATGCTCGATAAGTCTGAGTGAGTAGCGTCGTGCCACCAAGGAACATGAAATTCCACCCGATTCCCAGCAGCACCAAAGCACCCCAATAGTGCGCCAGCTCGGGCTTTCCCCAACCCACCAGGACACAGGCAACCAAGATGACAAAACCAGACTGGATGATCCGCATCACCCCAAACTTCATGACCAGAATGCCACTGAAGAGAGAGGGAATGTACATCGCAAGAATGTGGCTCTGCACAACCCACGTCGTATCTTCCAGCGAGTGATGATCCATCTCATGCATGCTCACCGGCGTGGCTGTCATGATGAGACTCATAACGGTATAGCCAACGACTGCCGATGACATGGCGAGCATGAGTGTTGGCTGACTGAGCACTTCCTTCAGCGGTCTCGCTTCACCGCTGACTTCTTCCGATTCCATCGAGGTGTTTCGATAAAAGACCAACAGAATGACCAGGGAAACGGTCATCAACACCGACAAACCCAGGAACGACCCAACAAAATCGCGCAAACCATCGACACGGCTAAATCGCTCACCCGCCTCCGGTCCAATGATCGCTGCCACGATACCAGCGAGCATTAGGATAGAGAGACTCTTTGGCACATCATCAGGGGACACGCTTTCCGCCGCTGCAAATCTGAACTGTTGCAGAAAGGCGAGATAGTTGCCGATAAGAAATGAAGCGAAACAAAAACCACTGAAAAGTGCCTTTTCGATTGACCAGGCGGCGATGAGTCCTGCGGCAATTGCGAGCGCAGTGCCGCTGACAAATCCTGTTTTTCTGCCAAATCTGGCCATCAGCATCGACGCGGGGACGGTTGCGCAGGCTGTTCCGGCAATCATGATGGCGAGAGGTAATGTCGCGAGTTCATGAGATGGCGCTATCTGTGCGCCCACGATGCCGCCCAGTAGCACCAGAATCGGCGCTGCGGTCTGCCCAAAACACTGGGCAACAACCAACACCATTAGCGTTCTGTACTTATGTAGAAAGACACTCATCCGGCCAGATACTCGATCAACTGTTGGTCTTTCGATTGTCCACCGCAGCAATCAATCTGATCAGCATCAAAGCGCGCCATGGGCGAGGGTGTCCTGAGCTGGCTCGCTTTCTGTCATCGCCGACAACCCTTTCAGCCAGCGATCGTGGGTTTAACCTATGTTTTAAAGCTGACCGTTAGAAGGTAAGGATAACCGGATCGGCCAGATCCGGGTGAGTGCCCGTCACTGAGTAGCCGCTGTTCGGCGCGCACTCTCCTGTCTTGGTTCCATCTGTCGTGCAGGCCACAACGTAGGTAATTTCATCCACCGATGTACCGGGAGACCAGCCAAGCCGAGTGGTTAATGTCGCGGCGCCACCTGGCGCATAGGTGCCCTCCACATATTCGCCGAAGGACGTCCTGCGCTCTACCTGGAGAAGATGAATGCTCTGAATGTTGTCACGAATAACACCAACGCGTGCCTCGGCCTGATAGGTTTGATAAGCCGGTAAAGCAATCGCCATCAAAACACCAACGATAGCCAGACCAATCATCAACTCAACCAATGAAAAGCCGGACTCTTTTATACCCGTCATCGCGTGATCTCCCTTGCCGCAAATATACCATCATAGCGATGGCCAGACAGAAAAAAAGCCGGTGCGCTTTCGCACACCGGCTTTCGAACTTGCTTAGGCTACGAATAAATAGCCCAAGGCTAAACGCTTACTGAACTTCCTGAGCGTTGATGATTTCTGTCGCACCGGGCAGATCTTCGTAGGCTGGCAGAACAAGCGTCACCAGCTGCGTGACACCTGAACCACCCGAACTTACCCCGATCGCACCAGTGGTGTTGTTCGCAGCCGTTGCATACGCATTACCACCACCAGGCGCGAGTGTATTACCTGGGTTGTACATTTCGATCCAACCAGCAGTCGTAGACGGTGTGGATTCGGTCAGACCCAGAGCGCGCTGAGTCGCACCCTTGACCATGGAAGATTCTGTAGAACGGACCGCTTGTTCGAACTGGGTGTTGACCTTTGTCATGTTCGCAGTCTTGATGTAGTCCTGATAAGCGGGGAGAGCTACAGCGGCCAGAATACCGATAATAGCTACCACAATCATCAATTCGATGAGGGTGAAACCCTTTTGCATGTTCATTGAGCTAACTCCTTTAGATTTAAGCGACGTCTAACCAGCGTGGCTGACTATCCCGCGTTTGAAACAGCAAGTATCGTGCCAGTCAAATTCGACCGCCTATCGAAGAAATGTGACAAAAATAGTCACATTCGGGCAGAAAAGCCGCCAATCACCAAGTTCGGTGTGACAATTTACGTCACCTGAGCCGCATTTTGTCACCCCGCGCTCTATCGACACTCTTCCGGCACGGCGGTAAACTTTAACGACTAACTCAGTCCCTGAAGCAATCGACTCCAGGGCGCTCAGCCGTTTCCGACTGAAACGACTTTTATTGAAGGAATAGTCTGTATGGCAGCAAATCCGGTTCAACTCAGTGGTCTCGCCCGTCGTCTGGTTGAAGACAATTTTCTGGAGGAAGAAGCAGCCAGGGAAGCGGCGGAAGAAGCGAGAAAAAACAGGGTTCCCTTTGTCTCTCACCTGGTGAAGGCAGGCATTGTCGGTGCAAAGGACATCGCGAATTCAGCATCAGAGGAATTCGGGACGCCTCTGCTTGATATCACCACCCTAGACCCAGAGGTTATTCCAAAAAACCTGGTCGATGAAAAACTGATCCGGGCAAACCACGCAATCCCTGTGTTCCACCGAGGCAATCGATTATTTGTGGCGGTTTCAGACCCCACTAACAGACAGGGTCTGGACGAAATCAAATTCCAGACCGGTATCTCCACTGAAGAGGTGCTGGTTGAAGAGGACAAACTCGCAGGCTTTATCGAAGCATTTCTGGAAGCTCAGGAAGGTGGCGGTTTGGGTGATCTGGGCGACGATGACGACGTCGATCTCGATCTCGAGGCCGTAGATGAAGAGGGCGGTGGTCCGGACGAAGATGACTCGGGCTCCGCTGCGGACGACACACCAGTCGTTCGCTTTATCAACAAGATGCTCATGGACGCTATTAAGGGTGGTTCCTCTGACCTGCACTTCGAGCCTTTCGAAAAAGCCTATCGTGTTCGATTCCGAACAGACGGGGTACTACATGAAGTTGCGCGACCACCGGTGAACCTCGGGCCACGTATCTCGGCACGTCTCAAGGTTATGTCCCAGATGGATATCTCCGAACGTCGAGTGCCTCAGGACGGTCGTATCAAGCTGAAGATCTCCAAATCCAAAGCGATCGACTTCCGTGTTAACACACTGCCGGTTCTCTTCGGTGAGAAACTTTGTCTTAGAATCCTTGACCCGAGCTCTGCCAAGATGGGTATTGATGCATTAGGCTATGAAGACGAACAGAAACAGCTTTACCTGGAAGCTCTACACAAGCCTCAGGGCATGTTTCTGGTAACCGGTCCCACTGGTTCAGGCAAAACAGTCTCTCTATACACCGGGCTCAACATCCTGAACACGCCGGAGCTAAATATCTCAACGGCGGAAGACCCTGTTGAAATCAACCTCGAAGGTATCAACCAGTGCCCGGTCAACCACAAGGTAGGCCTCGATTTCTCAGAAGCATTAAGATCTTTCCTTCGCCAGGATCCTGACATCGTCATGGTGGGGGAAATCCGGGACCTGGAAACCGCGAACATTTCAATCAAGGCAGCGCAGACGGGTCACATGGTGATGTCTACGCTACACACCAACAGTGCGCCTGAAACGCTGACTCGTCTCAGGAATATGGGTGTACCTGCGTTCAACCTGGCAACCTCCATCAACCTGATTGTCGCGCAGAGGCTTGCTCGCCGACTCCACGACTGCAAAGAGAAACTTGATGTACCTAAAAATGCCCTGATGGAAAAGGGATTCACCGAGGAGGAAATCGACGAGGGATTCGAAATTTTCGGACCCAAGGGTTGCTCTGGTTGCTCTGGTGGGTACAAAGGACGTGTAGGCATCTACGAAGTGATGAAGATCGTTCCGGAAATCTCCAAAATCATCATGGAGGACGGCAATTCACTCCAGATCGCAGAAGTCAGCGAGCGCGAAGGCTTCAACAACATTTTCAAGTCGGCAATGGTAAAGGTTAAAAACGGACTGACCAGCCTTGACGAAGTGGATCGAGTCACCAGCGGACACTAAACTGAACAGGTCATAGCAAAGAGGTCAGCATGTCAGCAGCTAGCACGGTTTTCGTCTACGAAGGTACAGACAAGCAAGGGAAGAAAACCAAAGGCGAGATTACCAGCAGCAACGCAAACGTTGCCAAAGCTGAACTTCGCAAGCAAGGGATCAATCCAACCAAGGTCAGCAAGAAAGGGGGCGGATTCGCTATTCCCGGCCTAAGCGCAGGGAAGGTCACACCGGGTGACATCGCGCTGTTTACTCGACAGCTTGCCACCATGATGAAAGCGGGTGTGCCATTGGTCCAATCCTTCGAAATTGTTGCGGACGGGATGGACAACCCTGCGATGAAGGATCTGATCCTGAAGATTCGCGACGAAGTCTCTTCCGGTAACTCCTTTGCCCACGCGATTAAGACACAGCCCGAACATTTTGATGACCTGTTCTGTAATCTGGTGGAAGCCGGAGAACAATCCGGTGCACTGGAAACCATGCTCGACAGGCTGGCAACCTACAAAGAGAAGACAGAAGCACTGAAAGCAAAAATTAAAAGTGCAATGAATTACCCGATTGCAGTCCTCGTCGTTGCCGGTGTGGTCTCCGGTATTTTGCTGGTGAAAGTCGTGCCTCAGTTTGAGGAAATCTTTGCTGGTTTCGGTGCTGAACTCCCTGAATTCACGCAGATGGTCGTGAACATGTCCCGATTCATGCAGGAGTGGTGGTTTATCGGCCTTGCTGCACTGGGCGCTGTGTTTTTTGCTTACAAGGAGGCACATAAACGCTCCCAGGCTGTTCGTGATGGGCAGGAACGGCTGATGCTGAAACTACCTATTCTCGGGGACATTCTCGACAAGTCCTGTGTCGCGCGCTTCGCCAGAACCTTGTCGACCACGTTCGCAGCCGGTGTTCCTCTTGTAGATGCCCTCGATTCGGTGGCGGGTGCTGCGGGCAATATCGTCTATCTCGAGGCGATTACGAAAATTAAGGAAGACGTTTCCAGTGGTATTCAATTAAACACTTCCATGAAGTCTGCCGGTGTCTTCCCCAACATGGTGATCCAGATGGTCGCGATCGGTGAAGAATCGGGAGCACTCGACGGTATGCTCGACAAGGCAGCGACTTACTACGAAGAGATGGTCGACAATGCAGTCGAAGGTCTCACCAGCTTGATGGAACCACTGATCATGTCATTCCTTGGTGTCGTCATCGGCGGCCTGATCATCGCAATGTATCTGCCAATCTTCGGTATGGGTGACGCGATCGGCGGCGCATAAGCCAGCCCTGAGCTCTAACGCATGCTTGAGAACGTTGCCTTGATCCAGGCACACTACCCCTACTTCTGGTCGATCATCGCTTTCATATTCGGCTCAGCCATTGGCAGCTTCCTGAACGTCGTTATCTATCGTCTGCCCGTCATGATGATGCAGGAGTGGCGGGAACAATCACTCGAAATCATTCTCGAAACCACTGATGACAATGCCTTAGTTGAAGACATACGCCAGCGACTGCCGGCGCAAAAAAAACCCTTCAACCTCATGATGCCTCATTCCACCTGCCCCCATTGCAATTCCGCCATCAAACCCTGGCATAACATACCGATCGTCGGCTGGTTTCTCATTGGCGGCAAGTGTGCCAATTGTGCCGCACCGGTAAGCGCACGCTATCCGGTCATCGAGGCACTCACCGCGATTCTGACGGCGGTGGTTATCTATGTATTCGGTCCAACACTCCAGGGCCTGGCTGCCTGCCTCCTGACATGGGCATTGATCAGCCTCGCGATGATCGACTTCGACACTCAGCTGTTGCCCGACAACATCACCCTGCCGTTACTCTGGTTCGGTCTGGTGATCAATTTCTTCGGTGTATTCGTACCCTTTCCGTCTGCATTCCTGGGCGCGGTCTTCGGTTACATGACTTTGTGGACTGTGTACCAGTTGTTCAAACTCGCAACCGGAAAAGAAGGCATGGGTTTCGGGGACTTTAAGATGCTGGCAATGATGGGGGCCTGGCTGGGCGCCGCATCTCTGCCGCTCATTATTGTTCTCAGCTCCTTCGCAGGTGCCGTCATCGGCGGTGCTCTCATTCTGGCCGGTAGAGATCGGTCGGTACCGCTGAAGTTCGGTCCGTTTCTGGCGATTGCGGGCTTTATCGCACTGATTTGGGGTAATGACCTCATCAATCTTTATCTGCGGGTCACACTGGGTAGCGGATGACTGAATTCGTCGTAGGTCTTCGGGGTGGCATTGGCACCGGTAAGTCCACCGTGTCTGACTTGTTCGCAGCCAAAGGTATTGTTGTCGCAGATGCGGATGTTTCTGCCCGAACGGTTGTCGAGCCAGGCAAACCGGCCTACCAGGCCATCGTCAAACAATTCGGATCTGAAATTTTGCAGGCTGACCAATCGCTCGATCGCGCCATGCTTCGAGCACGGATATTCAACAATGAAGAGGACCGCAGATTCCTGGAGCTTCAGACCCATCGGCCCATTATCGAAGACTTAATGAGGGTATTGAGCGAGGCCACCTCCCCCTATGCCATTCTGGTCCTGTCTACAGGCACCGGACGCATGGCGCCGATGAACCGATTGCTGGTTGTGGATGCACCGGCAGAGAAACAGTTGGAACGAGTAATGAGGCGTGACCACAATAGTCGAGAACAGGTCGAAGCCATACTGAAAGCTCAGCCTGATCGGGAGACGCGGATTCGCGAGGCAGATGACCTCATCGTAAATGATGCCGGCCCAGAGGCCCTTGAGGTGGAAGTCGCAAAGTTACATCAGTTATATTTGAATCTTTCCGGAAACGTATAGATCTCCCAATGGCTGACGTTATCGTCAAATGTCCGAGCTGCGACAAAGCGGTTGCCTGGGTCGTATCCAGCAAGTTTCGCCCTTTCTGCAGCGATCGTTGCAGGCTTATTGATCTCGGAGAGTGGGCAGCAGGCAATCAGCGAATTGCCTCCGATCCGGCGCATGATGACGTGACTGAGTCAGACCTTAACGGTCCAGAATTGAGCTGATTCCAACGCCAGCCGCGCCGAATAACCTTAGGTCCGATACTCCGCGTTAATCGTCACATACTCATGTGATAGATCACTGGTCCAGACCGTTTCAACTGCTTCACCCAGATTGAGATCAACCGTAATCGTGATCTCTTCGTGAGCCATGACCGCCGCGCCAGCTGCTTCTGTGTAGGCGGGCTCACGACCACCGGCTCGCATCAGGCAGACGTCTCCAACAAAAACATCGATCTTGGACGCATCCAGTTCGACATTTGCTTTACCGATCGCCATCACAATACGGCCCCAGTTGGCATCACTGGCAAACAGTGCCGTCTTCATCAATGGGGAGTTAGCGATCGCGTAAGCGACCTCAAGGCAGTCTTCTCTTGCTTTACCACCTCTCACTTCAACCGCAACAAACTTGGTGGCACCTTCGCCATCTCGGACAATCGCATGCGCTAATTCACGCATCAGATCGTCCAGCAGCTCGACAAAAGCCTCCCTCGCAGGACCGTCGTTACAATCGACACCGGAAACACCCGTCGCGGTCAGCATGCAGGAATCGTTGGTCGATGTATCACTATCAACAGTAATTCGATTAAAGGATTGGTTAACGCTGTTTTCCAGCAGTGCCTGCAGAACCGTCTGATTCAGCTGAGCATCCGTCGCCACATAGGCCAGCATGGTCGCCATATTAGGCTGGATCATACCCGCCCCTTTCGCAATACCCGTGATCGTTACGGATTGATCGTTAATGACGGTCTGACGGCTGCATATCTTGGGCCTTGTGTCCGTGGTCATGATGCCGTGCGCGGCCTGCAGCCAGTTGTCTTCCTTTAGCTCTGCCTTTAGATCCGGCAGAGCATTGGTTATGTGTTCAACCTGCAGCTTCTCACCAATCACACCTGTGGAGAATGGCAGCACTTCATCAGGCAGACTGCCGGTTTGCTGGGAGACCGCCTGACAGCAGGTGAGCGCATCAGACTTTCCGGCTTCACCGGTGGCTGCATTGGCGTTACCGCTATTTATCAGGAAATAGCGGGCACTACGCTTTGCAAGATGGTCTTTGCTGATGATAACCGGCGCAGCCGCAAAATGACTCTGTGTGAACACCCCTGCCGTTGTGCTGCCGGGTTCAAACTCAAACAGGACCAGGTCCAATTGATCTTGTCCCTTGATGCCACAAGGAACGCTCGCCAGCTTTACTCCGGGGACAGGCTCAAACTCCGTAGATGCTTCGCCAACGGCCATCAGCCCAGCTTCCCGCAGCACGCCTTATACTTTTTTCCGGAACCGCAGGGACAAGGCTCATTGCGTCCCACCTTCTTTTCCCGGCGCACAAATGGCGCCTGAGGTTCGGCTTCTGCATCCGTTTCTTCCGGTTCACCCATCGCTGACGCTGAAGACTTTTCGTAATTGAGTTTCGCTCTCGACTCCTCTTCTCGACGGCGACGCTCCAGTGCCTCAACGTCTTCTTCTGTCTGGAATTGAACGCGAGAAAGGAAACGTACAACTTCGAAGCGGATGTTACTCAACAGACTTTCGAACAATTCAAAGGCTTCACGCTTGTATTCGTTTTTGGGTTGCTTCTGGGCATAAGCGCGCAGATGAATACCCTGTCGCAGATAGTCCATCGCGGCAAGATGCTCTTTCCAGAGATTATCGAGGATATCCAGCATGATACGCTTCTCGAACAGGCGAATCTGCGATCCAACAACGTCTTCTTTTTTCAGATATTCGCCGCGAATTTCATCCACGATTTTTTCTCTGAGCGAATCCTCATGTAAAGAAGCGTCTTCATCCAACCAGGTGTGGATTGGCAGTGTTGCATTGAATTCAGTATGCAGCGCTTGCTCGAGTCCCGGGATGTCCCATTGCTCCTCCAGACTCTGCGGCGGAACAAAGCCATCAATGACATTGTTCACAACATCATCCCACAAGGACTCGATAACCTCTGAGATGTCTTCGGATTCTATGAGTTCATTTCTTTGACCATAGACCATCTGGCGCTGATCGTTCGCGACATCATCATACTCAAGCAACTGCTTACGAATATCGAAGTTGCGGCCCTCAACTTTACGTTGCGCCTTTTCAATCGCGTTGGTGACCATACGATGCTCGATCGCTTCACCACGCTCCATCCCCATGTTCTGCATGAAACCACGCACACGGTCTGAAGCAAAGATTCGCATGAGATCATCTTCCAGCGACAGGTAAAAGCGCGAGTATCCAGGATCACCCTGTCGACCTGCTCGACCGCGAAGCTGGTTATCAATTCGCCGACTCTCGTGACGCTCAGTGCCAATCACGTGCAGACCGCCAGCATCGAGCACACGCTGGTGATTCTCTTTCCACTCCTGCTCTATCTTTTCCAGCTGTTCCGGTGTTGGGTGATCCAGCTTGGCTTTCTCGGCATCAGGGTTACCGCCTAGAATTATGTCGGTACCACGACCAGCCATATTAGTTGCAATCGTTACCGTCTTGGGTCTGCCTGCCTGCGCAATGATCTCGGCTTCTTTTTCATGAAACTTGGCGTTCAACACACTGTGTTTGATCTTCTTCTTGTTAAGCGCTTCGGAAAGACGCTCTGAAGATTCAATGGAAGCTGTGCCAACCAGAACCGGTGCATCATGCGACAGGCAGTCCTCGATTTCCTCCGCGATCGCTTCGAACTTTTCTTCGGTTGACATGAAGATCAGGTCATTTAAGTCCTTTCGCACCATCTCGAGATTCGTTGGGATCACGACCACATCGAGCGCATAGATCTGACGGAACTCAAATGCTTCTGTGTCCGCTGTACCGGTCATCCCGGCGAGCTTTCGATAGAGTCGGAAGTAGTTTTGGAAAGTCGTGGACGCCAGGGTTTGGCTTTCATTGGTGATCGCGACATTTTCTTTCGCCTCGATCGCCTGATGAATACCACCGGACCAACGTCTTCCCGGCATCGTGCGACCGGTATGTTCATCGACGATAACAATTTCGCCATCTGCGACGATGTACTCGACATCCCGCGCAAACAGGCTGTGCGCCTTAAGCGCTGCGCTGACATGATGCAAAAGTGTGAGGTTTGCGGTGCCATAGAGACTCTCGCCCTCAGCCAACAGACCTTTTCTCACCAAAAGGTTCTCTACTTTCTGGTGGCCTTCTTCCGTAAGTTCAACATCTCGCTGCTTTTCGTCGACGAAGTAATCCCCTGGCGGCTCACGTTCTGCCTCGATGTCCTCTGGCGTCTTAATCTGCTGACTAAGCCCGGGAATAATTGAATTAATCGCTTTGTAAACATCGGCGGTGTTCTCCACGCCACCGGAGATAATCAGCGGTGTTCGTGCTTCATCGATGAGGATGGAGTCGACTTCATCCACGATTGCGAAGTTTAGACCTCTCTGCACTCGCTCTTCTTTCGAAAACGCCATGTTGTCCCGCAGATAATCAAAGCCAAACTCGTTGTTTGTGCCGTAAGTAATGTCCGCCTCATAAGCAGCTTTCTTCTCAATCGGATCCTGTTGTGCGTAAACGACGCCAACAGTCATGCCCAGCGCCTCATAAACTGGACCCATCCAGTCGGCGCCATGCTTAGCCAAATAGTCATTTACCGTGACAAGATGAACACCTTCACCGGTAATCGCGTTGAGGTAAAGCGGCAGTGTCGCAACCAAAGTTTTACCTTCACCTGTGCGCATCTCTGCGATTTTTCCTTCGTGAAGAACGATGCCACCGATCATCTGCACATCGAAAATACGCAAACCAAGTGCTCTCTTTGCCGCTTCCCTGACGGTAGCAAAGGCATCAGGGATCAGAGTTTCCAGATTTTCACCTTGTTCCAGGCGAGCGCTGAAGACATTCCTTTGTTCTTTCAGTTCTTCATCTGAGAGCTTCTCGAATTCTTCCTCTCGTGCATTGATCTTCTGCACCACCTTGCGCATGCGCTTCAATTCGCGCTCGTTCTTACTGCCAAAAATTTTGCTGATTGCCTGCAATACCATGTTGCTTGTCTCAAATGTAGATGAAGAAAGCGGGTCCTTCCTTTGTGCTGGGATGGCGCTCCGCGGATTACCGGAGTTGGTAGTCAGGTATCAGCGACTGGCGCGGTGAATGTAGGTAGAAGGATCGACGACGCGACCGTTTTTGAATACTTCGAAGTGAACGTGAGGGCCAGTAGACCGACCGCTGCTGCCCATCAGACCGACGACTTCACCTTTGCGCACGATGTCGCCGGTTTTCACTTTGAGTGCTTTGTGATGCCCATAGCGCGTGGAGTAGCCGCTGCCATGGTTGATCTCAACCATCTGACCATAACCGCTTCTGACACCTGCATAAACGACGACCCCTGCCGCAACCGAGATCACGTCAGCGCCTTCTTTACCAGCGAAGTCGACACCATTGTGCCAGGCTCTTTTACCCGTGATCGGATCTGTGCGATGGCCGAATCGAGAAGACATCCAACCTTTACGAACAGGTCGACCGGCGAGAAAGACGTCTCGGTCCATCTTCCGCTTGGCCATCAGGGTCTCCAGGACACCCAGTTGCTGTTCACGGTCTTCAATGTCCTGGGCCAGCTGTTCCAGCAGGTCCATGTAGGCAGGCGGCTGGTAGGAGGCAAGATCCAGATCGTTTTCCGGACCACCCATCGCCGGTGCCTGGGAGAAGTCGAATTCACCTTCATCGAGACGACCCATTTTGGTCAGTCTTTCACCGAGCGCGTCCAGACGCACAATCCGTGCCTGCAGCTGGGCAATCCGAAGAGCGGAGGCATCCAATTTGTTTTCCGCCTCGGTTCGCGCTTCCTGAACGGTTTCTCTCTGGTCGTCCAGGACCTCACGCCACTTGGAGACCATTTCTCCCGTCAGCGCGGCTTCGCCAACACCGAATTGATAGGCAAAGAATCCTGCGGCCGCAGGGATAGAGATCAGTCCGGCAAGGGCTACACCAAACAGGAAGCCGTTCGCTGTAAAAGCGCGGTGTTTCCCTGTTCTGTTGTCAACAATGATGAACTTCATAGATACTTACCGGATGCCCCGAATACACAAATCCACCCGGTCTACAGGCCAGATTCTTAAAGGGTCTAATCATATACTGCAATCCCTTCTGGCCCAATCCCGGGAACTGACATCAATCCAAAAAATCGTCGATCATTTTGTGAATGACGACTGCGCCGTTGCGTCCTTTAAAAACAGGGACTTAACACTTATTACACCAACCGGATCCCTTGCCACGCGGATACGATATCGCCAACGAAACATCATCGCGGCGTTACGCCGCTCCGGATTGGAAGTCAGAAACCTCAAAGTCAAGGTTCAGCCTTTGGCGTTTCGAGAACTGCCCCCTGAAATCGACCGCAACCTTTCACAACAAAGTGCCCGACAGCTCGATGAGCTGGCGGACTCTATTCAAGATAACGCTCTAAAGGGGGCTCTCAAGCGTCTTGCCAGGCACGCCGACCGTTAAGCTGTAACCAATCCACCGTAAGAGAACGGCGCTTTCTCAACATCATCAAACGTGACGATCTCCCAGGCATCCTGCTCTGCAAGCAGTTTTTTGCGAAGCGCATGGTTTTCAGTATGGCCAGACTTGTAGCCGACGAATTCACCAATGACGCTGTGACCGAGGAGGTAAAGATCACCAATAGCGTCCAGGATCTTGTGGCGTACAAACTCGTCTTCATGACGCAATCCATCGTCATTAAGAATGCGGAAGTCATCAACCACAACCGCATTATCCAGGCTACCGCCCTGAATAAGGTTGCGTTCCCGCAGATATTCAAAGTCCTGCATTAAGCCGAAGGTTCTTGCACGACTGACTTCTTTCACAAATGACGTTGTCGAGAAGTCTACTGTTGCCTGTTGTTCCTTGATGACCGCATTGTCATAGACAATCGTGTGGCTCACTTTAAATCCATCATAAGGCTTTAACGTGACGGATTGGCCATAGGAGCGTTCGCTCTCTTCATCAGTAATCTGGACAGTCTTTTTGATACGGATAAATTTCTTGAGGGCGTTCTGCTCTTCGATGCCAGCAGATTGAATAAGAAATACAAAAGTTGCAGCACTACCATCCATGATCGGCATTTCAGGACCGCTCACCTCTACATAGGCATTATCGATACCCAAACCGCTGAATGCAGACATCAGGTGCTCAATCGTTGAAATCGGACGCCCTTCCCTCGCGATCGTTGTCGACAAGGTGGTATCGCCAACAAAATCAGTATGGGCGGGAATTTCTACCGCAGGCTCAGAATCAACGCGCACGAACACGATCCCCGTGTCTGCCGGTGCAGGCCTAAGCGTCAGGTAGATCTTTTCACCCGTGTGCAACCCGACACCCGTCGCACGAATGACATTTTTGAGCGTCTTTTGATTGATCATTCTTGTTGTTGTCCCTGAATGCGGCGCGAATACTAACAGAAACTGAAACCAAGCTCCACGGGGAACCGCATACTATGCCCCTTTGGAGTGCGTTGCTGGCAAAACACCATTAAGACTACGAAAAGCGGAAAAAGTTGCAGCAAAATCTTTTTTTAACCCGATCAGCGGTTAGTCGTTGCTAACTCACACTGACCTGGCCAGAAAAATGATCCACGGCGCCGTCAGTCTGCCTGACGGCGCAGGAATGCCGGAATATCCAGGTACTCCAGGTCTTTTTCTGTCTGCAGATCAACTTCGTCCGTACCGTTCACCACGGCATTACGAATCACCGTGGGCCGTTCAAAGTCTGAGTAGTCAGGTACACCATCACCAGCCACCTTTCGCTTCAGCTCATCTGACATTTTTGTAGCACGCTCCAGTTCTCCGTGGTTACCCAGTCCTGTTGCCACTACGGTCACCCTGAGCTCATCACCCATGGTTTCATCGATCACGGTGCCGACAACCACAGTCGCATTTTCAGAAGCGAATTCTTCGACGGTAGCGCCCACCTCAGAAAACTCACCTAGCGAAATGTCACTGCCTGCAGCGATATTCACGAGGACACCTCGCGCACCATTGAAGTCCACATCTTCAAGCAGAGGACTGCGAATCGCAGATTCAGCCGCTTCACGTGCACGTTCATCGCCCGTCGCGGAACCGCTGCCCATCATCGCCATGCCCATTTCTGACATCACCGTGCGCACATCGGCGAAGTCCACATTGATCATGCCCGGGCGAATAATCAGGTCAGCAATCCCCTGAACCGCGCCAGACAGAACATCATCTACCGAACCAAAGGCTTCCAGCAATGGTGTATTTTCGCCAAGGATGGTCAGCAGCTTTTCGTTCGGGATCGTGATCAGAGAATCAACATGCTTAGAGAGTTCAATAATCCCCTCTTCAGCGATTTTCATTCGCTTCTTGCCTTCGAACACGAATGGCTTGGTCACGACCGCTACCGTCAGAATGCCAAGTTCTTTGGCGATTTCTGCAACGATGGGTGCTGCGCCTGTTCCGGTTCCGCCGCCCATACCTGCCGTGACAAAGACCATGTCAGCACCCGCCAGTCCTTCGGCGATGCGATCACGATCTTCGAGAGCAGCGTCTTTACCCATATTCGGGTTCGCACCAGCACCCAAACCGCGGGTCACATTGCTACCAAGTTGCAGCAGCGTTCGTGCACCCAGATGCTTCAGCGCCTGGGCATCCGTATTGGCGCAAATAAATTCAACGCCCTGAATGTCCTGTTTGACCATATGCTCAACGGCGTTGCCGCCGCCACCCCCAACACCGATCACCTTGATGACTGCGTTTTGCGGTGCGCTATCAACGATTTCAAACATAATTAACCTCCTCAGGTTAAGATCGTTTTGTTTTTAATAATTACCCATGAACCAGCTTTTCACCCGACCCATCATTCCATCCATCCCCGCCGCGGCCGGCACAACGACTTCCTCTGTCTGCTGCTTTGCGCCGTACTGCAAGAGCCCGACTGCGGTGGAGTAAATTGGATTCTTTACAATGTCAGCTAGCCCGGAGACATTCTTCGGCTTACCAAGACTGACCGGCATGTGGAAGATCTCTTCAGCGAGCTCCACCGCGCCTTCGATCTTTGAGGTACCACCCGTCAGGACGATGCCCGCTGCAATCAAGTCTTCAAAACCGCTGCGGCGCAGCTCCGACTGCACCAGCGTGAAGAGCTCGTCATATCTCGGCTCAACAACTTCGGCGAGTGCCTGTCTGGAAAGATCCCGGTCCTGACGATCACCAACACTCGGCACTTTTACGGTTTCGTTTTCACCGGCAAGACTTGCAAGCGCACAGGCGTACTTGATCTTTATCTCCTCAGCATGCGGTGTAGGGGTTCGCAGTGCCATGGCGATATCGTTAGTAACCTGATCTCCGGCAATAGGGATCACTGCTGTGTGACGGATAGCGCCATCAACAAAGACAGCAATGTCGGTCGTACCGCCACCAATGTCGACGATACAAACGCCCAGATCTTTTTCATCTTCGGTTAACACCGCGTATCCGGAGGCCAGCTGCTCGAGAATGATGTCTTCTACATGCAACCCACATTTACGAATACATTTCTCGATGTTCTGCGCCGCATTCACCGCACAGGTTACGAGATGCACCTTCGCTTCGAGACGGACACCAGACATACCCAGAGGCTCTTTCACACCTTCCTGGGTATCGATCACATATTCCTGCGGCAGGATGTGCAGGATTTTCTGGTCCGCCGGGATCGCCACTGCCTGGGCGGCATCTATGACGCGATCGATGTCTGGCTGGAACACTTCTTTGTCCCGAATCGCCACGATGCCATGTGAATTCAGACTGCGGATGTGATTCCCTGCAATACCTGCGTACACAGAGTGAATCTGACATCCCGCCATCAGCTCAGCTTCTTCCACCGCCCGTTGAATCGATTGCACAGTGGATTCAATGTTCACCACTACACCTTTCTTCAATCCTCGGGATGGGTGGCTGCCGATACCGACAATCTCAACCTCACCGTCCAGGCCTACCTCAGCAACTATAGCGACCACCTTGGAGGTCCCTATGTCCAGGCCGACGATCATGCGACCACCTGTTGAACTAGTCATAAGTTTCGTTCCCCTACACTGTTATTTACTTCTGCAAGTTTCATGTGATTGTTGTCTGCAAATTCCACGGCAACGCCGTTGATATATCTCGCATCCATGCGATCAACCTCGAGTGGGTCACCCTGCATTCGCAAGCGTTCACTCACCACGAGAAATCTCTTCATTCGCGCTTTCAGATCTTCCTTCCCAAGAAGCACCTCGACACCCTCCTTGGTCTCAATCGACCAGGCGCCTCTTTCTGTGACTGAAAGCACCCTAATTTCATGACCAATTTTTCCCAGCATGCTGGTCAACTGCTGGTACTGCTCCATCACCTCGTGTTCTGAGCCGACGGGCCCGTAAAGGTGAGGCAGATCAGCGCCTGTTATTAGTTCCGAGTAGATAGAACTACCCTCTTCGTTAATAAATCCATTGTCGTTCCAATAGGCGATAACACTTTCCACGTGTACCTCAAGGTCAATACCCGAAGGCCAGCCCTTTCGAACATTCACGTGGTGAACCCATTCAAGTTCGGCAACCTTCTCGCCGATTTCAGCTGCTTCTGATTCTTTCAGATCCATGTCCTCAAGTTGCGCCTTCAGCGACGAGAGCTGTTCTGCTGAGAGCTCACCAACAATCGTCACCCGCTCAATGGCGGATCGATCTATCGACACCACAGCAAAGGAGAGCAAAGAAATCAGAGCAACAGCAGATACGAGGAAAGCGGATATCGGTAACAGCTTCATTGCAGTCTCCTATCCGCCCATCGCTCAGTGAGGTTCCTGGCGAGAATGGCTGTTTCGCCGGCACCCTGGGTCATGACCAGATCACCAGGTTGTACCATTGACTCAAGGACCGCGGGAGCGTCAGCAATCGTCTCAACAAAGGAAACCGATGTTTCCGTGCGCAACTTCAGCTGCTGGTAAAGGTCAGTACCTGCAGCACCTTCAATCGGCGTCTCACCCGCCGCGTAAGTTTCGAGCAGCAGAAGCTGATCAACGCGGCCGAGAACGTCAACGAACTGATCAAACAGCTCCATGGTTCGCGTATATCGATGCGGTTGGTAAACCATGACCAGCCGAGCATCAGGCCAACCTTTACGAACCGCATCAATCATGGCTCTGACTTCATTAGGGTGGTGTCCGTAGTCATCCACCAACTGAAACTCACCTTCATCCAGCTTGAACCGGCCATGGACCTGGAACCTTCGCGAGACGCCTTCAAACTTTTCCAGCCCCGCCACAATCTTGTCATTGGCAATGCCTTCATCGGTGGCGATGGAGACCGCTGCCAGGGCATTCAGGATATTCACACGGCCGGGCATATTCAGTTTGATCTCCAGTTCGTCACCGTGCTGACCGCGATGCACCTTGAATCGCGAGATGAGCTCTCTTTGCTCAATGATCTCCGCTCTAAAATCAGCATCCTGATCGAATCCGTAGGTCAAGGCAGGGCGATGCACGCGAGGCAGCAGCGACTTCACGACTGGATCGTCAACACAAGCCACCAGCAACCCATAAAAAGGGAGGTTATGGATAAACTCTACGAACGCGGACTTCAGTTTTTCAAAGCTGCCCTCGTAATTCGCCAGATGGTCTTTGTCCACATTCGTGAGCACCGTAATCATCGGCTGCAGATGCAGAAAGGACGCATCACTTTCATCGGCCTCCGCGATCATGTAACGGGATGCGCCTAACTGCGCATTACTGGCAGCGCTGTTGAGCAAACCACCGATGACAAAGGTTGGATCGAGCGCTGCCTCTCGAAACACAGACGCGATCAGACTGGTTGTCGTTGTCTTGCCGTGAGTGCCTGCAACCGCGATGCCGTGACGATAACGCATGAGTTCACCCAGCATTTCCGCTCGTCTGACAACAGGAACGCGACCCAATTTCGCCGCAACCAACTCCGGGTTGTCAGCATTAATTGCGCTGGAAGTGACGATAACGTCAGCATTCTGGACGTTAAGTTTGCTGTGACCGATCTTGACGTCCGCACCCATAGAAACAAGTCGTTCAGTGACAGGCGAAGCCTGGATGTCAGATCCCGAAATGTTATACCCCTGATTAAGAAGCACTTCGGCGATACCGCACATACCTGCACCGCCGATCCCAACAAAGTGAATGCGCTTTATTCGACGCATTTCGGGCACATCTGTCTTTAACATACTAGCCATCACGTCGCCCCTTCTTTGGTTCCGGGACTTTCGCCTGGCGGGTTTCGAAATCAATTCGAAGTAAAATGGCAATCATCATGCAGCTGACAATTAGGCTGTTGCCACCGTAACTCATCAAAGGAAGCGTCAACCCTTTGGTAGGCAGCACACCCAGATTCACACCAAGATTGACACTGGCCTGAATACCCAGGATCAGCGCGATGCCATACGCCAGATAAGCGTGAAACATGAGCGCTTTCGTTTTGGCTTCAGCACCAACCGCAAGTCCGCGTATGACCAGCGCAGCGAACAGCAAGATAACCAATCCAGCACCGATAATGCCCAGTTCTTCTGCGATGATTGAAAACAGGAAATCTGTATGTGCTTCTGGCAGGAAAAATAACTTCTGGATACTGTTACCGAGACCAAGCCCGAACCATTCACCTCTGCCAAAAGCAATCAGGGCCTGCGTGAGCTGATAACCACTGCCAAACTGATGCTCCCAGGGATCCGCGAAAGCCGTCAACCGAGCTAGACGATAAGGTTGCAGCGTAGCGATCAAGGCAACCGCAGAAACACAAAGCGCCACCAGAGGTAAGAAAAACCGATAAGGCACTCCTGCGAGAAAGATCATACCGATCGCAGCGCTGATGATGACGATCGCCGCGCCGAAGTCTGGTTGACCAAGCAACAGAAGTACAATGAAAGTCAAAACAACCAGTGGTTTCGCAAAGCCGCTTAAAGAAGTTTCTATTTCTTCTGACCTGCGGACCAGATAACCCGCCATATAGATCATCACGAAAAGCTTCACGAACTCGGAGCCTTGCAGACTGAAGGGACCAAGCGCGATCCATCGTGTTGAACCATTTACCTCTTTACCAATACCCGGAATCAACACGATTACCAGCAACAGAAAAGCAAAACCGAGTAATCCGGCATCCCAACGCTGCCAGACGTGTACCGGAACACTGATGGCTACAACCGCGGCAATGCCACTGATGACGAGGTACATACCGTGGCGTGTCAACAGGTGGAAAGCATTTCCGTAAGTTTTCGCACCCACTTCCATAGATGCCGAGCCAACCATGACAAGGCCATACAGCAGCAGGAACATCGCAATTCCTGCGATCATCGGATCAACTGGGAACTTGCCCAAGCTCGAAAGCTCCGTTTGACGGTTCGCGGCTCTTGCCATACTCATGACCAGAGCCTCCCGACCGCTTCGCGGAATGCCTCACCACGAGCCGCATAATTATCGTATTGATCAAAACTCGCACAACCTGGTGACAGCAAGACCACATCACCTTCTTTGGCTTGTGCGGCAGCAAATTCCACAGCCGCCTGCATCGTCTCAGAGACTTCAGGCTGAAGGAATGAGAGTTGTTCCGAGATTCGGGCTCGTTCTTCGCCAATCAACGCGAGCGAGCCAAGGTAGCCTGATATTTCCCGAACGGCACCGACAAAATCCAGCCCTTTAGCATCACCACCGGCAATGAGGTGCACAGCACCCTCTCGACTCAGAACGGCAGAGGTCATTGCGCCTGGATTCGTCGCCTTGGAATCATTGATGTAACTGACGCCATTGACGGTTGCGACGAGTTCGCCGCGATGCGCCAAGCCTGGAAAGGACCTGACTGTCGCCAACATCTTCGTCATGTTAAGCCCTAACAACCAGCCAACAGCAAGGCTTGCCAGGATGTTTTCAATATTGTGTGCACCAGCCAATTGGAGTTCGGATGAAGAAAGAAGCACTTCGTCACCGTTTACCAGGAAACGCTCTCCTTGCCGTTCTAACAATCCAAAATGACCTGCTTCTTTCTTCGAATCCAAACCGAAAGTAGCAACTCTACCGACATTGTTGCTCGTCCGATGAATCAACTGACGATTGAGCACAGACGTCTGCGCGTTTTCATACAGCGCCAATTTTGTCTGGTAGTAGGCGTCGACATCCGGATACCTGTCCAAATGATCCGGGCTCAAATTAAGAACAACAGCAACCTCGGACGAGAGTGCCGCGGCAAGCTCCAGCTGATAACTGGATATCTCCAGAACGTAATAGCTGGCCCTGGCGTCCAGCACATCCAATACCGGAACGCCGACATTACCGGCCAACACAACATGGTCTTTCTGGTCTGAAAGAATCGCATGCACCAGATGAGCAACCGTTGTTTTTCCATTAGTTCCTGTAATCGCGATCACAGGAGCCTGAGCCATTTCCCCAAACATAGCGACATCACCATGGACAGCGATACCGGCTTCCCTGACACGCGTGATATTCTGGTGAGCGAGCGGCACACCAGGACTCAGATAAACACTGGACACTTCATCAGCAACCAGCTCTTCGAGAGGTTTTACGGGGACGTTTTCCCCAACAATTTTAGCAAGCTGCGATATCGCCCTATCTGATGGGTCATCATCGTAGGCAACAAACGTTTTATTGAGGGATGCAAGGTAACGCGCATAACTAAGACCCGTTTCTCCCAGACCAACAATCGCAGCTGGCTCATTCCCCGCAAGCGCCGCGGCAATGACCTCAAAGTCGCTGTAGTGAATACGGCCAGAAGACAATTCCTGATAGCGCTCATGCCCCTTACCCGCAACAAGAACAACATCATGTTCTGTTGCTTCTGCAATCGCAGAGCGGACCGCCGTTTCTCGATCAACCTCAGTTGCGCATTCACCGGAAATACCGGCGGTGATATCTGCAATGATTTTCTCGGGGTCTTCCGAACGTGGGTTATCGCTCGTCACCAGAACCTGGTCCGCCAGAGCCGATGCGATTTCCCCCATGACAGCTCGTTTGGTGTTATCCCTATCACCACCACATCCAAAAACACAGGTCAGACGGCCTTCTGGAAAATGCTCACGTGCAGCTTTTAGCGTTTTCTCCAGCGCATCAGGCGTATGAGCATAGTCGACAATAATGGTGGGCTTTCCTGGCCTCGTTATAACTTCCATTCTCCCAGCCACTGGCTGAAGCAAAGCCAACGCCTGCTCAATATCGCTTGTCGCCCAACCCAGGGAAACCAGGGTTGCGGTTACAGCAAGGATGTTCTGTACATTGAAAGAACCGAACAGCGCGACCTCTGTCTGCACGGCATTTCCATGACAGGAAAGCGTGAGCGCCATGCCATGCGCGTGCATCGAAACAGACTGCAGAAAGACCTTGGCGTTCGAGTCGTTGTGCATACTGAAATCGACGCACTCAACAGAGTCTGCCAACTTGGAGATCAGCTCTGCCGCGTATTCGTCATCTCGATTGATGACTGCAGTCTGAAGACCCGACACCTGGAATAACTGGCCCTTGGCTGCACGATAGGCATCCATCGTCCTGTGATAGTCGAGATGGTCGTGAGTGATGTTGGTTAACACCGCGATGTTGATGTGGCAGCCAGCGAGGCGATGCTGGACGATGCCATGGGAAGAAGCTTCAAGAACGGTGAACTCACAACCCCGATTGGCCAGATCCCGAAGACGTCTCTGCAGATCGACGGCAGGCGGTGTGGTCAGACCTGGTTGCTTCAAAGATCCCGGTCGGCCATGACCCATCGTACCGATAATACCGCACTTAACTTCCCTGGCGCTCAGAGCATCTGCCAATAGATGTGTAAACGACGTTTTCCCGTTTGTGCCGGTCACCGCCACGATCTTCATTTGCGCACTGGGCTCTCCGTAAAACCGCGAAGCAAAAACACCCGCACGTGCGGACAATTGTTCAATGGGTACCACAGGGATATCGGTTAGCACCGGCGCAGGCGCCTCGCACACTGCGGCGACTGCACCCTGGCGTATCGCGTCATGCAGATAGTCCCTGCCATCCACCGTTTCACCTTTTAACGCAAGGAAAAGATCTCCGGAAGTCACGTAGCGGCTGTCATCTTTGATACCAGCAACTTCGAGGTCCGGCACGGGTTGTTCAGTGACGATTCGACTTAACATCATCGCTACACAGCCTCCTGTAACTTCGGAGGCACATTAAGAATGCGCAATGCGTTTTGAATGACCCGCGAAAAAACTGGCGCGGCAATGGTTCCGCCACCGGATTGGTCCATCTGAGGCTCATTAATCAGCACAACGCCAACCAATCGTGGGCTATCCAGGGGCGCCATACCTGCAAAAAAGGCCAGGTGCTGAGTATCCTGATAGCCGTCTTCACCAATCTTCCTGACCGTTCCGGTCTTGCCGGCAACTTCGTATCCGGTGATGGCCGCCCTGGTCGCTGTGCCATCGGTAACCACAGTCGCCAGCATGGTTTTCAGCTGACGCGCGATTTCCTGGGAGAACACCCGTTTCTCTTGAGTAGGGACGCCTTCTATCATGCTGATGTCGCGCTTGATACCGCCACTGGCAATCGTGAGATAGGCCGCTGCGAGCTGGATCGGCGTGACGGTCAGGCCGTAACCGTAGGCAAAGGTTGCTCGATCAATATCCTTCCAACGACGATGATTAGGCAGGTAACCGGTGCTTTCACCTGGAAATCCACTCCCCAAGTCCCTGCCAAATCCGAGCTGCTCAAACATACCCCAAACCTCGTACTCGTTGAGGTCCAACGCCAGTCGGGAGATGCCTACCTGGCTGGAGTGCGCAATGATTTCATCCAGTTTAAGGACACCGCGGTTTCTTGGGTCCCGAATCGTAAAACTACCGACCCTCACGAAGCCTGGCGAGGTATCGATGGTTGATTCAGCCGAGTAACGACCCGTTTGCAGTGCGACGCCAACCGTAAATGGCTTGACCGTAGAACCTGGCTCAAACACATCTGTCAGCGCCCTGTTTCGAACCGCCGCCAAATCAAGATCGATTCGATTGTTCGGGTTATATGAAGGCTGATTGACCATCGCCAGGACGTGCCCCGTTTCCACATCCAGCACCACAACAGAGCCTGACTTTGCCTTGAAGTGCTGAACCGCAGACTTCAGCTCACGGTAGGCGAGATATTGAAGCCTTAAGTCAATCGTTAGCGAGAGCGACTTGCCTGGCTGAGCTTCAGCAACCGGTTTGACGTCCCGAACAATTTCGCCATACAGGTTCTTGAGCACCTTTTTTTTGCCAGGTGTACCTGCAAGCCACTTATCGAAAGAGAGTTCGAGACCCTCCTGGCCGACATCGTCGATATTCGTGAATCCAACGACATGCGCGGCAACCTCACCTGCCGGATAGAAGCGATGATACTCCCGCTCCGCGTAGACCCCTCGAATGCCCAGCTCCAGAATTTCCCTGGCCTCTGCCGGAGGAAGATGTCGCCTGAGATAGACAAAGTTACGCGACAAATTGCCGGTCAGCTTTTTCTCGAAGGTTGCCTTGTCGACTTCAAGATAATCGGTAAGTGCCGTAAGGTCCTGACGATCAGCATCTTCTTTCCCTAAGACTTCTGATGGATTCGCCCAAAGAGACAGAACCGGCGTACTAACCGCCAGGGGTTTCCCCGCCTTGTCCTGAATAATGCCCCGATACGCATTAATTCGCTCCATACGTATGGTGCGGGCGTCTCCCTGATCCTGAAGAAAGTCTTTGTCGACAATTTGCAGATACCAGAGCCGACCGAGCATGCCGGCTGCGAGCGCCAACACAATCATGCCAACCAGATACACACGCGGCAGCATCATCGCAACACCACCAGGTCGTCGGCTTCAGGTGCCTGCATTTCAAGCTCTTTAAAGGCAAGCTCATTCAGCCTTGTGTAGTCCGCCCAAGCACTTTGCTCGAGCAACAACTTCTCGTATTCATGCTCGAGGTCATCGTGACTCTTCTCCAACTGCTGCAGGTCACGATACATATTGCGAGTTTCATGAGCCGAGTATGCAACCCCGATCGCAGACACAACAAATACGGAGGTCAATGCCGCAGCCAGAAGCGGCTTAGGGGAAAGGAACCAGTCAATGAAAAGTCTGAGAACTGCCGGCATCACAGCTTCTCCGCTATTCGCATGATGGAACTTCGTGCCCGTCGATTAGATGCAACTTCCTTGTCGGATGGCTTGACGGGCTTTCCAAGGATGCGCACATGACGATCAATTTCGGCATCACGGATAGGCAACCGAGACGGCAACTCTTCTCCCCTCGCCATTCGACGAAAGAATCGTTTGACGATTCTGTCTTCCAGCGAGTGAAAACTGATGACAACCAGACGCCCTCCTGAGTTGAGCAATTCGATTACATCCGTCAGACAGTTTTCGAGTTCTTCCAATTCACGATTGACCTGAATACGAATCGCCTGGAACGTTCTTGTCGCTGGGTGTTTATGTTTTTCTCGTCGAGGGATTGATGTCTCAACGATCTCAACCAGCTTGTCGGTGGTGTCAATCAAAGTATCCACTCGAGCTTCAACAATCTTTTTGGCAATGCGACGGGCAAATCTCTCTTCACCATATCGTTTCAATACGTCAATGATTTCCTGTTCCGACGCATCCGCCAGCCACTCTGCCGCCGTCTGGCCTTCGGAACGATTCATACGCATATCCAGAGGACCGGACTGCTGAAAAGAGAAGCCTCGCTCTGCTTCATCGATTTGTGGTGAAGAAACGCCCAGGTCCATCAGAACACCGTCAAGACCCTGGATTTGGTAACGTTCCAGAAAGCTTCCGAGTTGCGAAAAAGAGCCATGCGCGATGACAACTCTGTCATCGTCTTTGAATCTTTCTTCCGCGTGAGCAACCGCCGCTTCATCTCGGTCGACGACGAGCAAACGACCATCGGCATCCAGAGAATCAACAATGGCCTGACTGTGGCCGCCACGGCCGTAAGTGCAGTCGACGTAGGTGCCACTTCGGTTAGTCATGAGGGCGTGGACGGCCTCCTCTAGTAAGACCGTCTGATGGGGAACCGGAGTCATCGCGCGCCCTACAGTGACAAGGATTGGAGTTCTTCAGGCAGTTCCAGACTGGAAGGATCTTCCAGCCAGGAATCCCTGCGCTCAACCCAGGAGTGCTCACTCCAGAGTTCCAGCTTTTTGCCTTGACCGAGCAGAACACCTTTCTTCTCAAGATCTGCATATTCTCGAAGCGGCGGGGTTAGGAGAATGCGTCCGCTGTTATCCATCTGGATGTCCGTCGCGTGTCCGATCAACAAACGCTGAACTCTGCGTGCGGCAACATTGAAACTCGGTAACGCTTCGACTTTTCGCTGGATGTCATCCCAGTCGGGTTGTGGATAGATGAGGAGGCAACGTTCTTCAGTATCAATGGTGACAACCATCTCTCCGTTGCAATGATTCAGGAGCTGATCGCGGAAGCGTGCGGGGATCGCTATCCGACCCTTCGCATCGACGTTCACGTTATTCACACCGCGAAACATGGCTTTTATCTCACCCCATTAACTGCAAAATGGAGTAAACGTGTCTTGCGGAAGGCTGAAACCCCAAGTGTCTCAAAAACCGAGATGCCCCACAAAATGACACTTTTACCCACTTTTCCTCACTGCGAACATTAAAAAGGGGGCGAGAAGGTGTCAAGCCGCAAGAAGGGCAAATTGTCCTTAAAACACAATAACTTAGGAGACTTTTCAGGCAGCGGGCATGACTCACTGGCGTAACCTAATAGATAACAGCCAGATACCCTCTCAACTTAAAGTGAGTTGTTAAGTTCTGTCTTTAAGATGGTTTTCTCATAAACCCTTTATTTTATATATCTTTTTCGAATAAACGTTCCAAAATTGCGAGATCACGGTGCTTGAGTCACCCGTGATGAGGGTTTAGGCTTCGCACTGGAGTCGGCCAGGCAATCGCTCCGATTCGTCGGGGAGGAAAGTCCGGGCTCCGCAGGGCAGGGTGCCAGGTAACACCTGGGGGGCGTGAGCCTACGGAAAGTGCAGCAGAAAATATACCGCCTCTTTATCGGGGTAAGGGTGAAATGGTGTGGTAAGAGCACACCGCGCGTCCGGCAACGGACGTGGCAGTGTAAACCCCACTCGGAGCAAGACCAAATAGGAATCCGTCAATCGCTGCCCGCGATGGGATTCGGGTAGGTCGCTATAGGTACCTGGCGACAAGTATCACAGATGAATGATTGTCCACGACAGAACCCGGCTTATCGGCCGACTCCGGCTTTAGACCTTTAAATTAAGCGCTCGATCATAGAGATCGCTCTTCGAGTACTCGGTGACTTTGGCAGCCACCGCAGCTGCTCGAGATGGCGACAACTCCTCCAGAAGCGCCAGCAGTAACGCATCGACATCCAATTGCTCAGGTGAGGACTCACTAGCACGTACAAGCACGACAAACTCACCTTTCGCTGGAATCGAATCTGACTTGAGCCTGGCAAGTAACGCCCCTGCGCTTCCGGTCACAATCTGCTCATAGGTTTTTGTCAGCTCCCGGCAAATTGCGAGCTCCCTGTCTTGCCCCATGATGTCGACGACAGACTGAATAAACTGCTGGATCCTGTGCGGCGCCTCAAAAAAGATCAGCGTGACATCGCTGTTTTTCAATGACGTTAATCGCGCTTCCCGGCCTGTTTTCTTTGCGGGCAGAAAACCTTCAAAAGCAAAACGATCCGTCGGTAAACCAGCCGCACTGAGCGCGGTCGCAACCGAACTAACACCCGCGACAGGTACAACCGTGATATCCGCCTCATGACAGGCGCGAACCACCTGGTAACCCGGATCGGAGATTAAAGGCGTACCAGCATCTGACACAATCGCGACATTCTGACCTTTTTGAAGCAGCGCCAGAATCCTGTCGGTGGAGGTTTGCTCGTTATGATCATGAAGGCGAATGAACTCCGCGTTGCCATCAGAGGCAACAATCCCGGACTGCGCGAGCAGCATGCCGGTTCTTCGGGTATCTTCAGCAGCTATCACCTTCACGGTCGCCAGCACTTTCCTGGCGCGTGGGGTCAGATCTTCAAGATTACCAATGGGCGTTGCGACGACGTAGAGAGTGGACAATTGACTACAACAGCTTCATAAAAGTTATGGGATAATTCTTGGTTCTAGTCTAGCTGAAAACGTGAAGCCGAGTTCGAATGAACAAGTTAGCAGTCATCGCATTACTTTTGGCGGTTTTTCTCACTGGTTGCGAAACCATACCGACAAACGACCGCGGTTCAAGTCAACAACAAGAGAAGGTTCTAACCCCAAATCGCGGCATTGATCGGTTACTCCTGGAGGCCGGCAGGACCGTACCACCCCGTTCGACAGAGTTAAGGCTTGAGGCAGCAGAGCTGGCTTCGCAGTCGGGTGATCCGGAACTCCTTCGAAGAATACTTTCTTCCATTGAGTCGCCTTATGCCACGAACTCAACAACCCGAGATTACTCATTCCTCGCCGCAGAACTGGCACTCTATGATGATGATCCTAGACTCGCCGTAAAAATCCTCGATGATCGTCGCATGCAGGACATCCGGCTCGAGACAGACACGCAGATTTCCGCAGGCCGGCTTCGAGCAAAAGCCTACAAATTGGGTCGGAGCTATCTCGCCAGCGCACGGGAACTGATCTACATCAACCAGTTGTTGCCGCCGGAGGAGCGTCAGAAGAATCACGAGGAGATTTTCTCGACACTACTCATGCTGGACGAGGAAACGCTTCAGCAACAGGCAGAACAAAGCATTACCAGCGAGATTCGCGGATGGTTATCTCTGGCAGCGCTCACTCGAAGGTATCAGAATGATCCGCTCAGGCAGTTAAACGCACTGAAGAAGTGGAAGACTGCCTGGCCCAATCACTCAGCCGCAATCGAGGTTCCCGCCTCGCTACAAATGCTGTCCAAAATTGTCGCGGATCGACCGGAGCACATTGCGCTTCTGCTTCCCCTCAAGGGTAGCCTCGGTGGCATCGGTCGAGCGATTAGAGATGGCTACATTGCCGCTCACTATCAGCTGACGCCAGATTCCAGTCTCAAAATTTACGACTCCAGTCAGGGCGACATCCTCGAAACCCTTGCGAACGCAATCAATGACGGCGCGGAAATTATCATCGGGCCACTTGATCGCGAGAAAGTCAGCCTGGTCGCTCGACAAACCCTCAGTGTACCCGTTATCGCGCTGAACAGGACCGTCGAGGGCGAGATTAATCCGAACCTGTATCAGTTCGGTCTAGCGCCTGAAGACGAATCCATCCAGGTTGCAGACCAACTCGTTCGCGAGGGCCACCTGAGCGGGCTGGTGATCGCTCCAGACACCCAGTGGGGTGATCGGAACTATCAGGCTTTCGCCGAACGCTACACCGAACTGGGCGGTGTTATCGTTGATACATCACGATATGCGAACCAGCGTGACTACTCAGACATGGTGAAGTCTCTGCTTAACGTAGATTCCAGCGAGGAGCGCGCTGCAAATTTGCGCCGAATCACCGGTGAAAGGTTCGAGTTTTCTGCCAGGCGAAGGCAAGACATCGATTTTGTTTTCCTGCTGGCCAATACCATTCAGGCCCGGGGAATTAAACCGACCCTGGCATTTTTCTATGCTGAAGATATTCCTGTATACGCCACCTCGCATGTACACGCCGCTTCAGACTCACGAGTCGATGCCCTCGATCTGAACGGTATTCGCTTCTGCGACATTCCATGGAAGCTCACCGCGGGTGACGACGTTCAACAGCTCATAAACGCAACCTGGGACTCAGCAAGTTCGCAACTCGCCCCTTTTTATGCGCTCGGGGTCGATGTGCATCGGCTCTATCCAAGATTACAACAGCTCAAGGATTACCCTAATGAGCGGGTGTTCGGCTCAACGGGAATGCTGACCCTGGATGAGGATAATGTGATTACCCGAACACTGATGTGGGCACAGTTCCAGGAAGGTGAAGTTAGAGCCGTACCAATGATTTTCGGCCTCTGAGGTGAACACAACGCTTTCAGGCATGGAAGCCGAGCGTGCCGCCGAGGAACATCTCCGTAACCAGGGGTTCGATCTGGTAACACGTAATTTTCGTGCTCGAACCGGCGAAATAGATCTCATCATGAGCAAAGCCACCCTCCTGATCTTTGTCGAGGTTCGATATCGTACGAATCCAAACTACGGGACTGGTGCGGACTCCATCTCCAGGTCGAAGCAACAGAAAATTATTAGAACCGCAAAAATGTTCCTGCAGAAAAATGGCAAACGTTGGAGTCAATATCGCTTTGACGTGGTCTCAATCGGCAACGACATTCATTGGATATCAGACGCCTTTACTCTAGACTAGCGCCACATGACTATGCGCACTCTTGTTTACGTTCTATCTTTCACACTCACACTATCAGGCTGCGCCGCGACTTCTGTCAGCGGGATCTTTAATGATGCCCGAAATGAAAGCCTGGTAAAAAAACGCATCGACAATGCGCATCCCGCACTGAAGGACGCCAATATTTCAGTAAACAGCTTTGATGGCATCGTCCTGATCACGGGCCAGGTGCCGTCCGTAGATTTAATACCCATAGCGACGGCAGAAGCGGAGCCATTAAGAAACGTGCGTAAGGTTCACAACGAACTTCAGGTGGCAGGTGAAACGACTGTCCTGTCTCGCACCAACGACTCTTGGCTAACCACCAAAGTGAAATCAGCACTCACTGCCAACGAAGACACCGACGTCAATCGCATTAAAGTGGTCACAGAAAACGAGGTGGTCTATCTGATGGGTCGTTTGACCCTGGCCGAAGCCGATGCTGCCGTGAAAGTGACCCGAGATATCCAAGGCGTTCAGAAGATCGTTAAGGTCTTCGAATACATCAACTAGCTATTTGACGACCTTCAGAGTTGGTGGTCCCTTTTCTTTGGGCGGACCATCTGGCGATGCAGTCGGCACATCGTCGGCCGGAGGTCCATCTTCCGGCGGTGTATCCGTCGGATCTCCCTCTTCCCGTGGGAACCACATCCCCTCGCCGTTCTCCTTTGCGATAATACCCATCACCGCAGAAATCGGCGCATAGATTTCGTAAGCCACCCCAGAAAACCTGCCGCTGAACATCACGTATTCTGATGAAATCGACAGATTTCTGATGGCCGTTGGACTGATGTTCAAGACGATCTGGCCGTCTTTTACATATTCCATGGGCACAGACACATCGTCCATTGTGGCATCCACGATCAGGTAAGGCGTGCAATCGTTATCGAGTATCCATTCGTTGATGGCTTGAATCAGATAGGGAACGGAAGAGTTCATATGACGGTGAAAGCCGGGTAAAACCCGGCCGCGATTAATCCCGCATGTCGAGTTCAGCTTCGCTGAGCGAAGACTGAAAAGCATCTCTTTGGAAAATTCGATCCATGTAGTCATGAATCGGCTTGCCATGCTTAGGCGGAAGTTCGATACCGAGAACCGGTAGTCTCCAGAGGATCGGTGCAACACAGCAATCTACAAGCGTAAATTCGTCGCTCATGAAGAAAGGCTTCTCGCCGAAAATCGGAGCAATTGCGATCAGGCTCTCACGAAGTTCTTTTCGCGCTCGATCAATGACCGTATCCTTAGATCGTCCGGCAACGATTGTATCGACGTAACCACACCAGTCTCTTTGGATTCGGTACACAAATAAACGGCTCTGCGCTCGCGCAACCGGATAGACCGGCAACAACGGTGGATGCGGGAACCGCTCATCCAGATACTCCATGATGACCTGTGATTCGTAAAGAACCAGGTCGCGGTCCACCAGAGTTGGCAGGCTGTTATACGGGTTCAGACCCGCAAGGTCTTCCGGCATACTGCCGGGCTCAATGTCGATGATCTCTACTGCGACACCTTTTTCTGCAAGAACCAGGCGGACGCGCTGACTGTAATGGTCGTTGCCGTCGGAATAAAAAATCATTGATGAATGCTTGGCTACAACGCCCATGGTTCACCTCTTGGTTTTCTTAAAATAGGGGTTCCCGGGTGAGCCGGGAACCAGGTACTAGTGGAACTCTTTCGTGTACTCTCGACCAAGCAGCCAGGTGAACACAAAGAAGAACGCCAGGAACAACAGGACATAGACGCCAATTCGCTCGCGCTCCAACCTGCTCGGGTCCGCTGTGTAAGTCAGGAAGTTAGCCAGGTCATAAATCACCTGGTCATACTCTTCTGGAGAAAGTGATCCAGAGCCTTCTACCAACTCAAGAGGACTAAAACCACGTTCGATCAACTCATCGCCGCACGCCTCTTCAGTAATCGGCTCGCCGGACAACGGATCTCTCATCTCGCCACCGTTAGCTGCCAACTTTGGAATCTGCTTACATACTTTTCTTTGAACGCCCTGAAGCTCTGCCAATACATGAGGCATCCCCACATTTTCAAAGAGAAGGTTATTAACACCAAACGGGCGTGTTTCATCTTCATAGAACGCTCGCATGTAGGTGTAGAGATACTCGGGACCTTTCATCAGTTTCGTATAAAGCGTCAAATCTGGTGGCGCAGAACCGAAGTACATCTTCGCATCTTTTTCTGACAGGTTATTGGTCATCAACGAACCATACTTCGCACTCGGATCAAAAATGAGGTACTCAGTCATCAGGCCTTGAGGAATACCAAGATCCTCAGCAGTACGTTGATACCGCTGATACTGAAGGCTATGACAAGCCATGCAATAGTTCATATAAGTACGTGCGCCACGCTGCAATGAAGCCTGATCCTCCAGGTTCGGCTCCATCTCATCAAGAGGGATCAAGGTCTCGCCCCCCGCGGCGAAAACTGCAGCAGGAACGAGGAGGCATATCGCGATCAAAGTTTTCATTGTTTTTCTTATCGCTCCCATCATCGCATCGTCACCCTTTCAGGCACCGGCTTCGTCTTCTCGACCCTGGTGTACCAGGGCATAAACAGGAAGTAGCCGAAATAGATCGCCGTGCAGATCTGCGCCAGCAACGTTCTGCCAGGCGTCGGGTGCTGCACACCCAGATATCCTAGGACGAAGAACGAAATCACGAACACTGCCAGGAAAATCTTACTGGCTCGGCCTTTGTATCGGATCGATTTCACAGGAGACTTATCCAGCCAGGGCAATACTGCTGGTAAAACTATCGCGCCGGCCATCACAACCAGCCCCCAGAACTTGGCGTCGAGACCAAACAGCGGGAAGGTCGCGGCACGAAGCATCGAATAGAACGGCGTATAGTACCAAACAGGCGCAATCAACTCGGGCGTCTTCAACGGATCGGCGGGCGTATAGTTTGGGGCCTCGATGAGGTACCCGCCCCCATCAGGGAAATAAAACATCACGATGCAGAAAAGGAACAGGAACCCGACAATTGCAGGTAAATCGTGACCGATGGTGTACGCAGGGTGGAAAGGAATGCTGTCAAGCGGCTTACCTTCTTCATCCAGATGCTTTTTAACATCTACGCCATCGGGGTTGTTAGAGCCCACTTCATGAAGCGCAAGCAAATGCAGGAACACAAGCACAATCAACACCAGGGGGATCAGCACCACGTGCAGCGCAAAGAAACGGTTCAGAGTAATACCTGAAATACTAAAATCACCGCGAACCCAGGTCGCCAGATCCTCACCAACGATCGGGATAGCTCCCGCGAGAGAAACGATCACCTGGCCGGCCCAAAAAGACATGTTGCCCCAAGGCAGCAGATAACCGAAAAACCCTTCTGCCATCAACGCAACATAGATGAGCATACCGAGGATCCAAATCAGCTCACGCGGCTTCTGATAAGAGCCATACATCAGGCCACGAAACATGTGGAGATAGACCACAAGGAAGAAGGCTGACGCTCCCGTGGAGTGCATGTATCTGAGCATCCAGCCATACTCAACATCTCTCATGATGTACTCAAGAGAAGCAAACGCGCCTTCGGCGCTTGGCACATAGCTCATCGTGAGCCAGATGCCGGTCAAAAGCTGGTTTACCAATACAACAATCGACAATACACCGAAGAGATACCAGAAATTAAAATTCTTGGGCGCATAGTACTTCGACATATGCTTTTCATACGTCTCGGTGACGGGCAGTCGCGCATCGACCCATCCCATCACATTTTTAAAAGTCTGTTGAATAGCTGACATTATGCCGTCCCCTTATCTTCACCGATCACGATGACACTATCGCTCTCGTAGTAGTGTGGCGGCACTTCCAAGTTGGAAGGTGCTGGAACGCCAGAATACACCCTACCAGCTAGATCAAACTTGGAGCCGTGGCAGGCGCAGAAGAATCCGCCTATCCACTCATTGTCGAATGTTTCCGGTTGGACAACCGGTTTGAACTGCGGCGAACAACCCAGGTGAGTACAGATACCGACAAGCACCAAAACATCGGGCTTGATCGAACGGGTATCGTTCTTCGCATATTCAGGTTGCTGCTCACGATCGGAGTCCGGATCAGCCAGACGCGAATTTTTTGAATTCAGCTTGTCCAGAACTTCCGGGCTGCGCTTGATCACAAAGATGGGTTTGTCTCTCCAGGCCGGAATTGGGCCGAGAATTTCGCCGTCTGCAATCTTACTGATATCAACTTTAATTGGCGCACCTGCCGCCAATGCTTTGGCGCTGGGATTCCAGGAGCCGACGAATGGTACAGCGACTCCAACAACACCAGCAGCTCCAACCACAGACGTCGCCCCAATCAAAAAATTGCGGCGTCCTGTGTTGACGCTATTTTCACTCACTATGAATCTCCCTTACCGAAACTACTGCCGTCCAGGGGAAAAAGCGGACGGTCTCGGCCTTAATTTGGCCGAGCGGATTCTACCACAACTGGCAAGTAAAATGTTGACGGCCCTGAGCTGATTTTGAGACAACGCTTGGGACCATTTTGGAGAGGACCTAGAGCTGAAATTACAGAGAAAATCAGCTCCAGCCAGGTATGAACAGCCAATTACCGCTTCGAGAATTGCGGCTTCTTTCGTGCTTTTCGAAGACCCACTTTCTTACGCTCAACGGAGCGTGCATCACGCGTCACAAAGCCGGCGCTTCGCAGAGATGGCCGCAGGGTTTCATCATATTCGATGAGTGCGCGAGTGATTCCGTGACGGATCGCGCCAGCCTGACCAAAGCCACCACCGCCCACTACGGTGACATGAAAATCGAACTTATCGCCCATCTCAACAACATCCAGCGGCTGCCGGACGATCATGCGGGCCGTTTCGCGGCCGAAGTACTCGTCCAGGCTGCGCTTGTTAACGTTGATGTTGCCGGTACCTGGAGTCATAAAGACTCTGGCTTTTGCTGATTTTCTACGTCCGGTTCCGTAATACTGGGTGGTCATGTTTGATTAAATCTCCAGGGGAGTTGGTTGCTGCGCGGAATGAGGATGCTCGTTACCCGCGTAGATCTTCAGCTTAGACAGCATGGCCCGGCTGAGTTTGTTCTTTGGCATCATGCCTTTCACCGCTTTCTCAATCACCATTTCAGGTGCTTTGTCGATCAGCTTGTCAAAAGTGATGGACTTAATACCACCGGGGTACCCCGTGTGATGGTGATACAGCTTGTCTGTGGTCTTGTTGCCTGTGACCACAACTTTTTCAGCATTAACGACAATAATGTAGTCGCCAGTGTCTACATGTGGCGTGAATTCCGGCTTGTGCTTACCACGCAGCCGATTGGCAATTTCAGTGCTCAGGCGGCCGAGTGTCTTGTCGGTGGCATCCACGACGTACCAGCTGCGCTTCACTTCTTCTTTCTTGGCACTAATAGTCTTCATGATCAAATACTTATAACGTTTTGCCCTGTTTCTACGGGAGTGTAGACCAGGGAATTTGGGAGCGCGAATATTACCCAAGGCACTGACCGGTTGCAAGGCTAGACTGAAAAAATCTGGACCGCCCCAAATTCAGGCTACCGCTATGATTTTTATAGGTTTTTCGACCTCAGGGGCGGTGCTCGTGAGCCAGGTATTCCTTCGATTGCATTTCCTGCAATCGGCTCTCTGTTCTCTGAAACTCAAATGTCAGTCGTTGGCCCTGGTACAAGTCCAGGATAGGTACCTCAGCGGAGATGATCAGTTTGACGTTTCGATCATAGAATTCGTCTACCAGACTGATAAAACGACGAGCCTGGTCTTCTCTTTTCTCGGTAAACGCCGGCACATTACCGATGAGTACCGTCTGAAAGAGCCTTGCCAGTTCAATATAGTCGTTCTGACTCCTGGGTCCGTCACACAAGACGAGAAATTCAAACCAGGCAACCCCGTCACCACAGCGGCGAGTTTCGATATTTCGACCTTCAATCGGCAAGATGACGCTCGCTTTTCCTTCATCCGGCGAAATGCTGAAAAAAGCGGCTTCGAGACCAGCTTCAGCCTGATCATCCAGGGGATGATGGTAAATTTCCGCGGATTCCAACGCTCGCAAACGATAGTCGATACCACCATCCATGTTGTGAACTCGAGTATTCGAGTTTAATAGCGCGATGGCAGGCAGGAACTTGCTGCGCTGAAGCCCATTCTCGTAAAGACGGTCGGGCTCGACATTCGACGTCGCAACCAACGTGATACCCAACCTGAACATCTCATCCAGCAGCCCTGCGAGCAGCATGGCATCGGTGATGTCGCTGACGAAAAACTCATCGAAACAAAGCACCCTCGCCTGACTGGCAAATCTTGCTGCAACAAGCTTTAAGGGGTTGGATTCTCCCTGGAGATCGCGTAATTGATGATGCACTTCTCTCATGAACCGGTGGAAGTGCAGCCGTTTCTTTTCCTTGAACGGGAGCGACTCATAAAAGAGATCCATCAGGAAAGTTTTGCCTCGGCCGACACCACCCCAGAAATAAATACCCTTCACGGAGACCTGAGGCGCCTCCTTACCCATCAGACGTGCAAAAAAGCCTGGCCTATTTCCGCCATCGCGGGCTGTCGCCGCGATCAGTTCTTCGTAGAGTGTTTGCAACATGATGAGCGCCTGAACCTGCGCTTCATCAAACTGATAATCGCTGTTTTGGACACCAGCATCGTATCGATCCTTGGGTCCTTCTTTGTGAGGGGCGGACATGACGAGTATGCGATTTAGCCTTTAACCCGAAAGCGCGCAGACTCTGCGTGGGCATCAAGACCTTCTTCCGCTGCGATGATAGCCGCTGCACGGTTTAGCCGAATCGAGCCCTGCCGAGAGCAATGAATCACCGATGTTCTCGTCTGAAAGTCATAAACACCCAGGGGTGAAGCAAACCTTGCGGTGCCGCTGGTAGGCAACACGTGGCTTGGACCCGCAGTGTAGTCGCCGACCACTTCTGTGGTGTCGACACCAAGGAATACCGCGCCGGCATGCCGCACCCTTTCAAGATAGCCAGGCGCGTCGGCCATTGCTAATTGAAGATGCTCAGGCGCTATTCGGTTGACGACATCAAAGGCTTCATCAAGATCTGCAACCTGAATAATCGCACCACGGTCCCTGATGGCCGTCTCAATGATGTCTCTTCGGCTCTGTTTGGCGAGCATGTCTGGCAGTCTGGAGTGGATCTGCTCAAGCAACTTTGCGCTATCTGAGATAACAATAGCCTGGGCCATCTCATCATGTTCAGCCTGCGCGAACATGTCCTGGATCACCCAGTCAGGATCGACCGAATCATCTGCCACGATGACGACCTCCGAAGGTCCCGCGATCATGTCGATGCCAACATCACCGAAGACCAGTTCTTTCGCCGTTGCAACAAAAATGTTTCCCGGCCCAACGATCTTGTCGACGCGAGGCACGGATTCTGTGCCGTATGCCATTGCAGCCACCGCCTGAGCGCCGCCGATCGAAAACACACGATCAACGCCACTTAGGTGCGCAGCAGCAAGCAGCACAGGATTTATCTCGCCGCCCGGGGTTGGTACACAGAGCACCACTTCTTCTACACCTGCGACACGAGCAGGCAGCACCGTCATGATGATCGTTGACGGATACGCCGCTTTCCCTCCTGGTGCGTAAACCCCTACTCGGGCCATCGCATTGACCCGCTGCCCAAGCTGATTCCCGTAATCATCCTCATACTGCCAGTGCTCACCTTCGCCCATCGCCCTAAGTTGGGCTTCGTGGTAAGCACGCACACGAGACGCTGATTCCTCCAATGCATCACAAACCAGTGGATCCAGAGATTCATAAGCGGCTTTAAGGTCAGCGGCATCCAATGTCAGATCAGCCATGGATCCGGCACTTTGGTGATCAAACCGATTGGTGAGTTCAAGAACGGCCGCATCACCACGGTCACGAACATCTCGGATGATCGATAGAACGGTGCCACGCACTTCCGCCTGATCTTCTTCAGCGAAGGCAAGTAATCTGTTGAGTTCGTCGGAAAAGTCCGCCGCTGTGGTATCGAGATAGGAAATCATTGCACTGCCACCGAACTTTCGAGCGCATCAATAATCTCCTTAATCGCCTGAAACTTCGTCTTGTAAGACGATTCATTCACGATCAGGCGAGTACTGATTTCCGTAATTAGATCCATGGGCACCAAGCCGTTGGCTTTCAAGGTGTTCCCTGTCTCAACGATGTCCACGATGCGGTGGGCAAGGCCGGTCACCGGCGCGAGTTCCATCGCGCCATAAAGCTTGATGATGTCGACCTGCACCCCACGGGAAGCATAAAAGCGCTTGGCTGTATTCGTAAATTTGGTGGCAATCTTCAGCCTAGAAGGCAATGGCGGTTCATCTTTCAGACCGGCCACCATGATTCGACATTTACCAAGACCCAGATCAAGAGGCTCATAGAATCCGGTGCCACCATGTTCGAGCAACACGTCTTTGCCCGACATACCCATGTCAGCGATGCCGTGTTCAACATAAGTTGCCACATCAGCACCACGAAGAATCATGATCTCCAAGTCACTACGGTTAGTTCCGAATACCAACTTGCGGGATTTTCTAGGATCTTCTTCAGGCACGATGCCGATACTGGATAACAAATCCAGCTCTGCATCCAGAATCCGGCCTTTGGTCAGCGCTATGACCACATTGGAAGTCATGCGTTACTCCGACGCCACTCGACGTATATTGGCGCCAAGGTTCTGAAGTTTCTCTTCCACCTGCTCATAACCTCGATCAATGTGATAAATCCGATCGACGACGGTATCGCCGTCCGCAACCAGACCCGCAATGACCAGCGAGACAGATGCACGCAAATCATTGGCCATGACAGGGGCGCCCTTCAACCGGGGCACACCTTCAATAATGGCTGTCGTATTGTTTCCTTCCAGTCGAATCCGGGCACCCATGCGATTCATCTCATGCACGTGCATGAATCTGTTTTCAAAGATGGTTTCTTTGATCGTACCAGTGCCTTCCGCAACGCAGTTCATCGCCATAATCTGTGCCTGCAAATCTGTCGGGTAAGCAGGATAAGGTGCTGTAACAAGGCTCACTGCTTTAGGTCTGCGGCCTTCCATGTCCAGCTCCATGGTTGAACCATCTATGGTGATTTTTGCACCGGCTTCCCGAAGTTTGCTAATAACAATTTCCAGGTGCTCTGGATTGGTATCCCGAATTTTGATGCGTCCACCGGTTGCCGCGGCAGCAATGAGATAAGTGCCGGTTTCAACGCGGTCAGAAATCACTCTGTGCGAGCAGCCTTTCATAGAAGGCACACCGGTAATGCGAATTGTGTCTGTGCCGGCGCCTTCAACTTTGGCACCCATTTTGTTCAGAAAATCCGCCAGGTCCATGATTTCAGGCTCACGGGCACAGTTCTCCATAATGGTTTCGCCCTCCGCAAGGCATGCCGCCATCATAATGTGTTCAGTGCCACCCACAGTGCAGAAATCGAAATACACGTGACCACCCTTCAGCCCACCATTGGTCGTGGCCTTCACGTAGCCATCCACCATTTCTATCTGCGCACCAAGCGCTTCAAGTCCACGAAGGTGCTGATCTACCGGTCTGGGGCCAATGGCACAACCGCCTGGAAGTGACACCTCTGCCTGACCATAATGTGCAAGCAGCGGACCTAACACATTGAATGAGGCGCGCATGGTTTTCACCAAGTCATAGGGCGCCTTAAAACTTTTGATCGTATTAGCGTGAATTTCGACATTCATTTTCTCATCGATAACAACTTCCACACCGAGAGAGGCCAACAGCTCAATCATTGTCGTGATGTCGCGAAGATGAGGCACATTGGAAATCACAACAGGCTCGTCTGCGAGAAGCGCGGCTGCCAACATCTTGAGGGCTGAATTCTTCGCTCCAGATGCTCGCAGCTCACCATCGAGCACAGCACCCCCGCCAATCATCAAACGATCCATAATCAACCTGCCTCTTCTGGGGTCTGGGTAACCATCGTCACTGCGTGGATCTCACCCGATTTAATCCGGTCATCCAACAGTGCATAAATTTTCTGCTGACGTTTCACCCGGTTCAGACCGGAAAACGCGTCAGATACTATTCGCAGACCCAGCTTGTTGCCTTCTGCCTGAAGTTCCAGCTCGCTTTGCGGAAAAGCATCCCGCAGCGAGGCTTCGATCGCCGACACATCCATTAAAAATGACTCGAAAGGGTTAAATAAAAGCGCGACATCTTATCACGCGGCTTGTTAAGCCGTCAGGCCTAACAGCGCCTCTAGCTCTGCAACCCGCGCCATCTGGCGAACCACTTCTCTGCAACCTCTTATCTGGACGGACCGATTATCCGCAATAGCGCGCCGCTTGAGGAACACCAGGAGGGAGAGAATCGCAGAACCATGCACCATGAGATCGGTCAGATCGACGGTAATACTGGAGGACGAAGCGACCTGCGATTCGATGTCATGACGAAAAGCCATCAGATTCTTGAGGTCCAGGTCTCCCGCCAGAAAGAGAACGTTGCCCTCAAGATGCATCATTCACTTCGACTTCCCAGTTCTCGATCACGAGATCAATGTCTTTCTTGTACTTCTGCATGTAGGCATTGAACTGCGATCGAAACTGAAGCCCGAGGTTAATGCCGTCAATGATGACATTGCGCAGTAACCAGCGACCGTCTTCCCCCAGACCCAACTGGTAGTGCACGGGATAAAGCGTTCCAGATCCGGAATAGACCTCAATCAATATCGTCGCCCTATCGAGTCGCTTTTGCGGTGTCGTGGGTTTCACAACAACGATTCTCTGGTTGTCAAATTCAAGCAGCGCCGTTGCATAAGTCCTGATCAGAGCCTTTTCAAACTTCAACTGAAACGCTGCACGCTGCTCTTCCGTTGCTGTTTGATGATGTTTCGCCATTACCCGTTTTGCGAAACCTTCAAAGTCGATATATGGCGACAGTGCGTCCTGGACCGCAGTAAAAAATTTCTCAGGATCCTCCTCATACAAAGGCTGAACCTCCACCAGGCGCTCGAGCAAAATCGTTGTGGATTCGTTGACGCTTTCATAAGCAGTCTGCGCCTGGGCGTTCCCAAGCGAGCACATCAAAAGGAACGCTGCAAATAGCCTCATGCCAATCTCCTAAAACTGATCGAGGAGAAACTGACCGATGAGTTCCTCCAGTACGATCGCGGACTGGGTGTCCGTGATTTCACTACCTTCTACAAGGAAGTCCTCTTCAGCGCCAATGGACAATCCTATGCACTTCCCGCCGAGCAATCCTTCGGTAAGAATGGAAGCAGTTGAATCGACGCTGACGTTTTCAAAGCTCGTACAAACCGTATAGGTGTCTGTTTCACCATCGACATCAAACCCACTGACTCGAGTTACCAGAATCCCGAGCGAAATCAGGCCTGCCAGCATGAAGGCACCAACAACAATTTCGATCATTCGCATCTGCATGAAAGATCTTTAGAAGTTAAACATCATCAAAGTCAGGAAGAAGTCGAGCACCAGCACCGTGACGCTTGAGAATACCACGGTCCTCGTCGTCGCATCAGCGATGCTTTCACTGGTGGGTTCTGAGTCACACCTCTGGAACACCGCTAGCCACGCAACCACGAGTCCAAAGACAATCGATTTCACGATACCTTTCACATCATGACGAACAAAATCGACACCTTCGGACCTGGAAGACCAGAAGGCACCCTCGTAAACGCCCAGCCAGTCGATGCCAACCAGCGCCGCGCCCCAGATAACCACCACACTGAACAGCATCGCCAGCACTGGCATAGATATGAATCCCGCCCAGAGCCGCGGCGCGACCATTCTGCGGAGCGGATCGACACCCATCATCTCCATGCTGGCCAGCTATTCTGTTGCCTTAACGAGACCGAGTGCACTTTCCGATCCATATCGCACCAGCTGGTTGTAGCCCTGCTGAGCCAGAACGGCGCCAATCGAAAAACCTGGTAGCACCGAAGTCACAGCCGAGAGGACACCCAGCTGATAGATTTGCTTTACCACGAGAGCGAAGTTCGCCGGGTCCGGCTTGTGAACAATTGCCATCCACCAGAGCCTGCGTGCACGCTCCATTGTGGAGAACAACTGCAGTGTCTGCCGGCCAAGAACTCTAATACGCGCCAACGTGCCTAAAGATCGGCTCTACTCAACGCTGAACAAGCCAGCTTTGCGGTCAGGCGTCAGCAATGCTTCTTCATAACTGGGAGCCGGGGAGTGGAATGGCAGGGGAAGGTTAATCAGAACGAGATCCCGCACCACGATCAGGCTGAATCTGTCCACCGATCAATCGCAACAGCGTCGTCTTGCCAGTTTCGCTGGGACCCATGATCGCCTCGGTCTTACCTACGGGCACACTCAGGGACAGGTTGTCGAAGATTCGTTTTCGACCCCTTCGATAGACAACGTTTTCGAGTACGACCAGGTCTTCGCGCACGTCTGCGACTTCGGCTGAATCAAAAGCCGGCGACGCTAACATCCCGATGAGAAAACCGCTATAGCCTGCATTTCGCCTTGCAAATAAAGGACAGACACCCTTAAATGGAGCGCTTGTTAGCACCCTCACCCCTCGGATGATCTACTACAGCGCGGCCCTGCTCGTCGGATTCCTCGTACTCTTTAAAAGCGCCGATCAGTTCGTTATTGGCTCGGTTGCTACCGCTCGCAACTCCAACATTTCCCCAATGGTTATCGGGCTTACGATTGTCGCGTTGGGCACGTCCGCCCCAGAGATATTTATATCCGGCATTTCTTCATTGCAAAACCAGCCGGAACTGGCGGTGGGCAATGCGATCGGCTCGAACATTGCGAACATCGGCATGGTGCTCGGCATCACCGCCATCATGGTACCGCTCAAATTCCGTGTCGATATCCTGCGTAACGACATGCCCATCATGGTTTTTGTCACACTTTGCGCCGGGGCGACGCTGATCGACTACCGATTGGGTATCTGGGACGGCGTACTTCTTCTTACGGGGCTCTGCCTGTTTCTGTTTCGCTTGGCCTCTGAACATCGCAGGTCGACACAGGCCGAACTGACGGCAGAGATCGAGGAACTGGGAGACATTCCCGAGATGAGCAATGCACGAGCGTTAATCACCTTTGTGGTGGCACTGATGTTTCTACTCCTTAGTTCAGAGCTACTTGTTTGGGCTGTGAAAAACATTGCCACCAGTCTAGGTGTCGGTGAGCTATTGATTGGCCTTACCGTGATAGCCGTGGGCACCAGCCTGCCCGAGCTGGTTGTTTCCGTGACCAGCGCTTTCAAGGATCAAACCGACATGGCGATCGGCAATATTGTTGGCTCCAATATCTTTAACATCCTAGCGGTGCTTTCCATTCCCTGCGTCATCTCACCGACCGCGATTCAGTACGAGTTACTGTGGCGCGACTACATTCTGATGCTTGGGTTAACCATGATGCTGGTTTGCTTCGCCTATATTGGTTCCGGCAGCCTCAACCGCATCAAGGGCATGATCATGGTGTCCATCTGGGTCAGCTATCTGGCTTTACTCTATTTCACGGCCATCGATGGGTCAGCGGCACGACTCTGATAGCATAGCTGACATGATCAACCGAATTGTCGTGCTTAGTACTCTGCTGCTCGCATTCGCCCTGTCCATCAATTTCGTATTGGACGAAGCCGAAGAATCCGATAAGCAACCCCTTCGGAACGAACCCGACTTATATATGCTCAATGCCACCATCGAGCAGTTCGACAATGACGGGGCCCTGCAACACAGAATCGATGCAAGTCGCTTTACACACTTTCCCTTAACCGATCTCACCACCATGAAATCCCCCATCATGGACCTCGCACATGCCCAGGAACGTGCACCATGGAATATCACAGCCGCGGACGGCAGAATTATCCCGGGTTCAGACTACCGGGAAGAAGTCGTGGAGCTCTGGAACAATGTGCTGGCAACCCGCAGCGGTAACGAGGGCAGGTTTATCAATATCCAGACTGATAGCCTGACCATTTATCCAGAACGAAATTACCTGGAAACGGATGCCAAGGTCTTTATCGACAACGAAACAGGGCGCACAACCGCTGCCGGCATGAAGGCTTTCCTGGATGCAGGAAGGTTCATGTTTTATTCAACAGACGGCGATCGGGTCACCACAATATTTCTTCCCAACTAGCTGCCACCTTTGCGCTAGAATTGGGATTATGAAATCTATGCAATATATGTACCTGTTCGCGCCAATCCTTGTTCTGCTGGCCAATTGCGGCTTTGCCCTCGAAACAGATCGCACCCAACCGATCCGAATACAGGCGGACGCTGCCATGGTTGATGAAAACCAGGGAGCGTCCGTATACCGGGGGAACGTCATCATTCGTCAGGGCACGTTGGAGGTGACCGCTGACGAAGTCGAGATATACACCACAGATAGCGCAGTGATCCAGATTATCGCCAAGATGGACAAAGACTCGGAAAAGCTCGCACGCTACCGCCAACAGATGAACAAAGATGCAGACATGGTCGAGGCAGATGCCAGGAAGATCACTTACCTTGTTCAGGAAGAGCGACTTCACCTGTCTGGCGATGCGCGACTTCAACAGGTTGAAGACATCTTCACCGGGGAGCTTTTGTACTATGACCTTGCAAGAGGCATTGTGAACCTGAGTTCCAGCGGCGGTTCAGATCGAGTCAACATGACCATCACACCCAAGACAGCCCAGGACAAATAAAAGACCGCTGAAGATGCCTAGCTTAAAAGCAGAAAACCTGGCGAAAAGTTATCGCGGTCACCCGGTTGTACGCGACGTGTCCCTTTCCGTGAGCAGTGGTCAGGTCGTCGGATTACTCGGTCCAAACGGTGCCGGAAAGACCACCTGTTTCTACATGATCGTGGGATCAATCTCCCATGATTGCGGGCGGGTTTCCATCGACGATCAGGAAATTACCGATCTGCCCGTACATGAACGCGCACGGAGAGGTATTGGATACCTGCCGCAGGAAGCTTCGGTATTTAGAAAGCTTTCGGTGCAGGATAACCTCTTGGCGATTTTGGAAACACGAGATGATCTTAACAAGTCGGCGCAAGTCGAGATTGCAGAAAAATTGATGGAAGAGTTCAGGATCACCCACATCAGAGACAATCTGGGAATCTCGTTATCCGGTGGTGAAAGACGCCGTGTAGAGATTGCAAGAGCGCTCTCCAACGAACCGGACTTCATTCTGCTCGATGAACCTTTCGCCGGCGTCGATCCAATATCCGTTTACGACATCAAAGATATTGTTAGTCACCTGTCTGATCGAGGCATCGGCGTACTGATTACGGATCACAACGTTCGGGAAACCCTCGATATTTGCGAAACCGCGTACATCGTAAGCGATGGACAAATCATCGCCCAGGGCACTGCGGACGATATTCTGACTAACGAGCAGGTCAAGGACGTGTACCTCGGTCAGAACTTTAGGATGTAACGTGTCGCTTAAGCCTTCCATATCCCTGAAGCTTGGTCAGCAGCTGCGAATGACGCCGCAGCTGCAACAGGCTATTCGTCTGCTACAGCTGTCCAGCGTCGATCTTGAAATGGAAATTCAGGAAGCACTGGACAGCAACTTCATGCTCGAAGAAGTTGATCCCGACGGCGACAGCAACCAAGAGGCAACTTCACTTGATGAACCCGAGGCCGCAACCGAGGATACCAGCAACAGCACTACCGAAACGTCAGGTAACGACAGCGCTTCGGATGATCAACCAAAACTGGATCCGGAGGTTGACGGAGAACACGTCAAAGATTCCAGAGACGAAGTGGACGGTGAATCCATTGCCGTCGACTTACCCGTTGATACTTCCTGGGAGGACGTTTATGACGACAACTTTGTGTCTTCATCCGGCGGCGGTGATTACTCAGACGAAAACTTTCTGGAAACACGCAATGCCGACAGTGCTTCCATTCAAAGCCACCTACTGGATCAGTTAAACCTGCTGAACCTAACAGAATCAGATCAATACATCGCCGCTTGTATTCTGGATGGTTTGGACGAAGAAGGCGTTTTGCAGATCGATGTTGAAGACATTCTCGAGTCGGCACCCGATGAGTGGGAAATCGAAATTGAGGAAGTGGATGCGGTTCTTCATTTGATCCAACACCTGGACCCTGTGGGCATCGCTGCACGTTCATTGAAGGAGTGTCTTGCTATACAGCTGAAAGAACTGCCGGAGGATACTGAGGGGAAAACGCTCGCGCTAACACTCGTCGAGAACCACATCTCTCTGCTGGCAAACCGAGACTACGTACAACTGGCAAGAAAGCTCAAGGTCAAAGAGCCCGAGCTCAAGCACGTGATTACGCTGATCCAGACATTGAACCCGAGACCTGGCGCATCGATCGTTCAGGAAAACGTCGACTACATCGAGCCCGATGTCTTCGTCTCAAAACAAAATGGTCGCTGGGTCGTTGAACTAAATCCCAAGTCTGCACCTAAAATCCGAGTTAACCCGGAATATGCCGCTCTGATCAAGCGTGGCGATAGCAGTGATGATGCCATCAACATGAAAAACCATATGCAGGAAGCTCGGTGGTTTATCAAAAGCCTGCAGCAACGCAACGACACCCTGCTTAGGGTTTCGAGCAAAATCGTGGAATTTCAGCGTGGTTTCCTAGAATACGGAGAACAAGCCATGAAGCCACTTGTGCTCCATGACATCGCCGAAGCAGTCGATCTGCACGAGTCAACGATCAGCCGAGTAACCACACAAAAATATATGCTGACGCCCGCTGGTGTGTTCGAGCTAAAGTACTTCTTCTCCAGCCATGTCTCCACAAGTTCGGGTGGTGAGGTTTCATCCACTGCTATCCGCGCACTCATCAAACAGCTGGTTGCTGAGGAGAACCCACGCAAACCTCTGAGCGATAGTAAGATCGCCAAACTGCTGGAAGAGCAGAACATCAATGTCGCGAGAAGGACCATCGCTAAGTACCGGGAACTCCTGCTTATCCCACCCTCAAATGAGCGTAAGCAGCTGATTTAGAAATACTTTTTTGATCGAACGAATCCCTCTGATCCAGGTCAAACATTTCATAAAAGGAGTGTTATAGTCTTAACATAACCTTCAAGGTTTATACTCAACCACACACCAGGAGACGCTTTATGCAAGTGAATGTTAGTGGCCACCACGTAGAAGTTACCGACTCACTCAGGAACTACGTATCTTCAAAACTGGAACGATTGGAACGGCATTTCGACAGAATCACTAACATGAACGTCATACTTAGGGTGGAGAAACAGCGGCAGAAGGCAGAGTCCACCATTCATATATCCGGCGGAGAGATCTACGCAGACGCAGAGCATGATGATCTTTACGCTGCGATCGATATGCTCGCTGACAAGCTGGACCGTCAACTCATTAAGAAAAAAGAGAAACAAAAAGACCACAAACACCGCGCAGCTTCGAGGTAAGCCTCTCGATTGCTATAATGCGGTCCTCGACTGATTTGGCCGCATCACATGAAGATTGATTCCATTCTTGCTCCTGACAGGGTTTTCGCCCGGGTTGATGCAAGCAGCAAAAAACGTGCGATCGAATTTGCGGCACTTAAAATTGTAGAAGCCCTGCCTGACCTGGTCGTCGGAGACGTTTACCGCGGCCTCATCGATCGCGAAAAGATGGGATCCACCGGTCTGGGCGATAGCGTCGCCATCCCACACTGTCGAGTGAGCTCATGCGATCGGATCGTTGCCAGCCTATTTGTATTCGAAGACGGCATCGACTTTTCTTCTCCCGACGAACAGCCTGTAAAAATCATGTTTGTGCTTTTGGTGCCGGAGTCTGAGACTTCAGAACACCTTGCAACGCTATCGATGCTGGCCGAACGTCTACAGTGCGAGCGTTATCGAGAAGCACTGATCAAGGCAGAGGATGATGCATCACTATATTCTCGAGCGATCGAGCATATCGAAGATCTCAGGGCTCAATCTAGCTGTAGCCCATGATCTCTCTGATTGTCATCAGCGGTCGATCGGGATCCGGTAAAAGTACTGCTCTCAACGTCCTTGAGGACATGGGGTATTACTGCATCGACAACTTGCCGGTCACGCTGCTTTCACCACTGGTGGATCGACTCTCCAAAAACTACGACATCAACAAAGTTGCCGTCAGCATCGATGCAAGAAATATCGCTGAGGACCTGGCGTTATTTCCCAGCGTACTGGAAGGGTTCGATTCAGCCAATGTCGCTTCGACAATTATCTTTCTAGATTCAGCGAGTCCAACACTGGTGAAGCGATTCAGCGAAACCAGGCGCAAACATCCGCTAAGTACATCTGAACGAGATTTGCGCGAGGCCCTTGAACTTGAGAGCCACATGCTGGACCCCATTTCCGGGATGGCGGCGCTAACAATTGATACCACCAGCCTCACGATTCACGAGCTCAGGGATGAGATCCGCACAAGGGTTGCTCGTGAGATTCATGAGTTTGCACTGCTTTTCCAGTCCTTTGCCTACAAGCGAGGCGTTCCCGTCGACGCCGATCTCGTGTTCGATGTACGTTGCCTCCCCAACCCTCACTGGGAACCCGGGTTACGAGAACTCACAGGGCTCGATGAGCCGGTTCAGAAATTCTTGAACGATCAGGAAGAATTCATGGACATGTTCACTGACCTTGCAACCTTCCTGAACCGATGGCTGCCAAAGTTCGAAGCCAACAATCGAAGCTATCTAACGGTCGCGATTGGCTGTACCGGAGGGCAGCATCGATCCGTATTTATGTGCCGAAAGCTCTATGAGTCATTTGAATCACGTTTCTCCAACGTCCAGGTAAGACACAGGGAGTTAAACGCCAGGCTCAAAAATTAGGGCCGTCGTCTTGATTATCCGGAATCTTCAAATACAAAATAAGCTCGGCCTTCACGCTCGCGCCGCTTCTGTTTTCGTTAAAACCGCCGGCGCCTTCGCCTCCCAGATTACAGTTCGAAGCTCCCAAAAAGAAGCCAATGGCAAAAGCATCATGTCCATGATGATGCTGGAAGCTGCGTTAGGCGCCCGAATACAGATCACCGTTGAAGGCGATGACGAAACGCAAGCCATGGAAGCGATTGAGCAATTGATCGCAGACAAGTTCGGAGAGAACGAGTGAGCCACATCGAGGAGACAAGTCCGCACTCCAGCGAACGTCTCTCCGCGGTGACACAAATCAAAGAAATCCTCGAGAGCGGAATCCATCAGGACATCGGCAGTCTCATCGAAGACCTGCGACCAGAAGATCTCGCCGACATTCTTGAGTCTTCACCCCCGACTCAACGTAGCGAGCTATGGGCGCTATTTGAGGAAGATTATCAAAGCGACATTATCCAGCATGTGGACGAGGACATTGTCCAGTCACTTCTGGGCGACAAATCCGGCGAGGAAATCGCAACAGTCCTCGAAAATGTTGACGACGACAATAGCGCAGACATCCTGCAGCAACTACCTGCCGATCTCACCCAAGACGCGCTGGACGCCATGGATGCACAGGATCGTGCTCGGGTCGAAAAGCTACTTTTGTACCCGGAAGACACTGCAGGCGGCATGATGGATACGGACACCATCTCCCTGCGCCCAGATATTACACTGGATGTTGTCCTAAGATACCTGCGCAGGCATCAAGAGTTGCCACCCATGACTGACAGCGTCTATGTGGTCAACGCCAGCGATGAGTTCGTTGGCGTTCTGCCGCTGTCGACACTCCTGGTCTCCGATCCCGGATTGACCGTACGTGAAATGATGGTGACGGAAACCAAGGCACTCGGCGCAGAAATGTCAGAACACGATGTGGCGGCGACTTTCGAACGGTACGACCTGGTGTCCGCCCCCGTCGTCGACGAACACAACAAGCTCCTCGGCCGGATCACCATTGATGACGTCGTTGACGTCATTATCGATGAAGCAGATCACTCGATACTCGGCATGGCAGGTTTAGCGGAGGCCGAGGATACATTTGCCCCTATATGGCGTACCGCAAGGAGTCGGGCAATCTGGTTAGGTGCGAACCTGATCACCGCATTCATCGCCGCATCGGTAATCGATCTTTTTAAAGACACCATCGAAAAGGTTGTCGCGCTCGCAGTCCTAATGCCCATTGTTGCAAGCATGGGGGGTGTCGCCGGCAGCCAGACCCTCACCCTGGTGATCAGAAACATGGTTCAGGATGAGTTGTTCCAAAACAACCTTGCCTGGCTGACTCGAAGAGAAGTCGCCGTCGGCCTGATCAATGGATGTCTCTGGGCGCTGATTGTTGCAATCGCAGCCTCCCTGGTATTCCAGGATACGCAGCTAGGCCTTATCATTGCAGCCGCCCTGGTGATCAACCTGTTTGTGGCAGCGCTATCTGGCGCTTTGCTACCCAGCTTTCTCAGGTCAATCGGCGCGGACCCAGCCATTGCCGGTACCGTCGTATTAACAACCATTACGGATGTGGTCGGATTCCTTTCCTTTCTGGGATTGGCCACAATTTTTTACGCATGACCGAAGAAGAAGAAGAAGAATTCGAAGGACCCAGCAAATCGCAGCGCAAGCGTGATATGCAGGCCCTGAAAGACCTGGCGCAGAGGCTCGTCGAGTTATCCTCCGAGCAGCTGGAGGCCATCGAAGATACCCGAGTCAGAGAGTCTGTGCTTGCGGCAAAAAAGATCACAAAGGGCAATGCCAGGAAACGACAGCTGCAGTACACGGCCAAGCTGATGTCGAAGATAGATGTCACACCGATGCAGCTCATCATCGATGAACTGGATGCCAGCAGCGCGGTGCATATACAAAAGTTTCATCAGCTTGAGGTTTTCAGGGCACGACTGATTGAGGGAGACAAAAATGCGATGGACGAGTTTCTGACGCTCTACCCGACCACCAATCGTCAGCAATTGAGACAACTGATACGAGCGGCACAACAGGAGACAGAGCAGCATCCCGAACAAAAAGTGCAATTCAGGAAGCTGTTCAAATTTCTAAAGGCCGAGTCCGAGGCCGGTTAGGGTCTTCAAGAAGCCGAAGTTGTCGCCGAAATGGCATATCTTTGCGCAGCTGAGCCTGAATCGATAAATCAATATCAACAACCAGAATACCTTCTCCCGTGTCCAGCTCGCCCACCACTTCGCCCCAAGGGTTACAAACCATGGAATGTCCCCAGGTCTCTCGGCCTGAATCATGGCTGCCGCCCTGACACGCGGCAATGGTGAAACAGCAGTTCTCAACCGCTCTCGCTCGCATCAAGAGCTTGAAGTGCTCCTCACCCGTTATCGTCGTAAACGCGGATGGTGCGGTCACAAAATCGACATCACGAAGGAAAAGTTCACGATATAGTTCCGGAAAACGAAGGTCATAACAAACGGTTAGACCAAAACGTCCCATGGGAGTATCTACCGCAACAACATCCGAACCCGCCTCAAAAGTATCAGACTCACGGTAACTTTTTTGATTGTCAGCCACGTCGACATCGAACATATGGATTTTGTCATAGCGGGCAACCTCTTCGCCCTTCGGATCAATCACAAGGGAAGCTGCACGAACGCGATTATCAGCGACCGGTTCGCCAGAAGGTGATGTAGCAACGGGACAGGTGCCTGCGAATATCCAACACGAATTGCTCCGAGCCGTGTCTGAGAGAAAGCGACGGATAGGCCCCTCTCTTGTGCTCTCAGCCAGGCCAATTTCATGAGGATTGGGGTGTGCAAGAGCGGCAAAGTTTTCCGGAAGGAAAATCGACTGAGCGCCATCCGCCAAAGCTTCATCAATCAACGACTGAACACGCGGCAGGTTTTTTTCGACATGCTGGCTACTCACGAGCTGGATGAGCGCTATTCGACGGAAGCTCAAGCGCCCTACTCGTCTGCTTCCAGCTCAGGGCTTGCTGCTGTTGCAGCACCCTCTTCACGGACGGAGTCGTCAAATATCGAGACAAACTCAATTTCCGGTTCTTCAATCGTCCCTGTGATCTTGTACTTAGCACTGCTGAACTGGTCGATCTGGTCTTCAAACACTTTCTGGGCAAGCATCACCGTCGCAGCGGCGAGCGGTCCTGTCGCGATCGCACTATAAGCCGCATACCAAGGTAGTGTGTTACCGACCGGCAGCGTCACGATCATATCGTTATCCAGCGTACCCCCATTTAGATCGACACTACCGCCAACTTTGAACTTGCCGCTGCTACCGTCTATGACGATGGGTTCCCTGACGTCGATTTCTCCCCGGTCAAATGACGTCACACCGCTGATGTCTGAGAATTCAAATCCTTTTTCCACAACGTCAGAGAAATCCAGACGGAAGCGCCGAGCCAGTGAAGCGAAATCGAACACACCCAGCAGTTTGAGCGCGCCGCCTGTCTCTGCCTGGACGAATCTGCCTTTACCCTCGTGTATCTGAACCGTTCCAGTAATGGCCTCCACATCAACCATGGCTGGCGATCCCTGCCATTGAACATCGGAGGAGATCTTCAGACCCTCGCCTTCGATACTTGATGCAAATCCGAACCGCCTGAGGGCCTCCGCAAGGTCATCAATCTGCAAATCGCCGAGGAAGCGACTCTCATGACCGCTATCTCCTTTGCGCCATTCAACTTCGGCGCCCGAAATCACATCAACACCGAAAGCCGATGCTTCAAGTGACTTAAACCGGGCCAATTCGTCATCTGTTCGGAACTGAAACGACCAGCTACCATAATCCTCTCCATCCAGGAGCAACTGGCGAGTGCTGAAGTTGACGTCAGTGATATCTAAAGGATTCACCTCACCGAATGGATCAGCTTCCTCTCCTTCCCCTTCGAAGCTCAGTCGACTCAAGTGAATTTCCAGAGGCAGCGAATCTTCATCCAGAATGCGAACCTCCCCGTCTAGCATGTCGTTCTGCAGGTAGGCTTTCCAGTGAGCATCTTCGCGAGTCATCACAATGTCGACATTCTCCAGAGAGAGATCGAAAACCATAAACTCATCAATGCTCAACATCACCGACGCTACGTGCTCGGAAATCTCATCTTCCAACGATACGTCGGTCATGGAGGCAAACTCATCGGTCGTCGTCGTCCAGTCCTCGAAGGACAAATTCGGCAAGTGACCTGTCATGCGAATGGCGTCGTAAGTCACCGCACCAAAGGGTTCACGGCCAAAGTGAATACGACCACCAACCACGAGACCACCAAAAATCTTCAGAGATGCCTTCAAATCATCATCGAGTTGCGCAGAAATTCGAAAACCCTCATCCGTAAACGTTTGCACATACTGAAGTTCGTGTACTGAACTCGGGTCGACTTTCGCCAGTGGCTCCGGCAGATCAACGGTCACACCCACGAGGTCCGTGGTTGCTTCGACAAAAATTTCATCTCTCTCGCCCCCATACGGCACATGTACTTCGGCAAGATAGGCCATGCGACCACTGGCGCGAGACAATAGCAGTTGGCCTGACCAGCTGTGGAGATCCGAGGCCGCCACGTGCCCTTCGACAGAAACGACCACCTCACCGCTACGACCATTGACAGAGGTTTGAATGTTCCCGATCACTGGCTCATTAAAAATTGATCCAGTAAACGCAGTTGACTGCAGACCGTCTCCATTTCGATAGGTCATATTTCCGCTCAGCCCGTCGACAAACAGATCAAAGTCAGACATATCCAGATCGTTTCCATTGAGATCAACACTCAGGTCGACGACAACTTCTTCCCCTGAACGTGCACCAACCGGCACATCGAGCGACAGATTAGATGAAATTTCACCGGTGCCACTCCAGAACTCCGCCATTTCAGAGGTAATGTCTGAAAGAGGCGTTTCATTCAGGGTTCTAATGCCATCGGAAAAGGGTCCGACGGCATGTGCGCTGACCAGAATCGTGTTTGCCTCGTTGTCGGCGCTGATTGGCACAAAGACACTGGCATCCGTTACTTCGCTGTCATAGACCCGACCCGTCACACCATCTGCCTGCACAAAGTAACTACTCACATGAACCGTGCCTGACATATCGCTGATCTCCGGCCAATTGGGATCGTAGATCATGATGGTGTCTTCAACCGTGAAGAACAGGTCGTGAGACTTCCTACTGATTGGAACACTTCTGGCAAGCGCACCGTGTATCGTTATGCCGCTCTCATCCGCGGTGCCGTCGATGATGGCGCTTTTCAACCACCCCCGAAGGTCATCAGGTATGGTGTTGGGAATGTATCGATAAGCCTGCAACAATTCCGCATTCTGCAGGCCAATCGTTAGCCCCCAGGTGTGCTGCGCAGCAGCACCAGGCAAATTCAGCGCAAGCTTCCCGTACGCCGACAGATCTCCATGTACAAGCTCGATCAAACCGCTGGCCACCTTGAAGCTGCCATCCTCAAGCCGGTAGGCGATGCGACCACGACCAGAATCAAACTGCCACGCTTCCGAGAACAGATTCGTGAAATTCATCTCGAAAGCATCGTTATCAATATCGAGATAACCCCGGTCAGGTTCCGCAGAAATAAACCCCTGAACAGTATTGATCTCTGGCACACCTCGGAAGGCATCCATCGAGAAATCACTTAGGCGACTCACAAGCTTGGGACGATCGTTTTCGAGATCGGTGAGAAATAGAATGTCCTCGAGCTTTCCCTCAGGAGAAACCGCAGATAGCGCGTTGCCTAACCGCGCCGGCACCAGCCCACGCTCAGCAAGAACCACCAGCAACGAGGTGATGCCTTCCACATCAAGATGACTCACTCTTCCGGCAATGCGGTTGGTGCCTGAAAGATCCAATGCGACATCAACATGATCGAGTTTGAACTCATAGTCATCACTGGACAATCGCAACTCAGGGAAAGCGACAACACCTTCCGTTAATTCAGTACCCGAGAATCGAAACGAGCCTGTCAGTTCATCCAGACCTTTCACGCCATCTGCAACTCGAACATCGCGAAGAGCAATCTGCCCAATCACATCTACTCTATTAGGTTCAAAGTCCATCCAGATCTGGCTATCCAGGATCGCGGAACTCAGTTGCTTGTCGCCCAGTCTAATTGTCGGCAGAAAGTCTTCGAGTTCGATCTGCGGCATATCTAAAAATATTTCCGCGTGGAAGGATGAGTCTCGGATATCACCCTCATAGTAACCAGCAACGCTGATTCTTGTAGATCGCTCAGAGCCATTCGGTAACCTTCGCTCCAGCAGCAGAGGCAACTCGAGCCGTTTTAGCTTGTCCTCGGCGCTGATCATCCAGGGGGCGTCGGGCTCAGACACCAATTGAACCGTTCTTGTGGGGCCGACGAGATCAATTTCAATATCGTCCAATTTGAACCTCTCAAGGTACGGGACAGAATCCAGCATATACTCGAGATCAAACCCACCCCCTCCGTCTTCAAAACCACGAACCCATAATCGCTCATCATCACGCTCAATCGTCAATCGCAATCCGGAGATGTCTATCTCCTTAACGATGGGTTTCTGATTAAGCAGGCTGCGCAGCGAACTCAGGCGCAAGGTTAAACGAGATATTTCAACGGCTGGCTCACCGTTCGACTGAATGACAAGATCAATGATATCCAGACTTGGATCATGAACCCGCCAGCCGCCACTCAATTCGCCAATCTTGACGTATTGCAGGCCATTATCTTGAAGGAACTGCTCTATTCGTTCCTGGTAGCTCGCCGCTGACAACGCGGCCAGACGGCCTAGCGACAGGTAGAGCGCAGCCAACACCAACGCAAGAAGGACACACCACCAGGCACCCCATAAGAATCCCCGTGTGATTCGAGAGATCACTTATCTTGCCTGGGCCCGTTCGGCAATTGAAACAACAATATCGTATTGCTCCTGCGTGTAACCGGGCTCTACCTGATAAGCGATAGACGTTTCCAGTAATCGAGCAAGCTCACGTACGTTATCTGCCTGCTCATCGATCAAACGGTCGACGACGGTTTGAGAGGCCATAACGAGACACTGTTTGCCCGCAACCTGTTCCGCCATTCTCTGAATTTCTTTGAAGATCTCCAGGCAAACGGACTCAGCAGATTTGATGAAGCCTCTACCGCCACACACTTCACAGGGCTCACACATCATTTTTCGAAGGCTGCCGTAAGATCTTTTTCGCGTCATCTCCACAAGACCAAGCTCAGAAATCTGCGTGATATTGCACTTCACCCGATCCGACGCCTGACCCTTCTCAAGCATTCGCAGCACCTGTCTCTTGTGTTCGTCATTGATCATGTCGATGAAATCGATGATGACAATACCGCCAATGTTTCGAAGACGCAGCTGTCTGGGTATCGCCGCTGCCGCTTCGAGGTTTGTCCGGTAAATCGTCTCCTCCAGATCTTTCCTGCCAACAAACGCTCCAGTATTTACGTCAATAGTCGTCATAGCTTCAGTCTGATCAACAATCAGATAGCCCCCGGACTTAAGCGGCACTTTTCGATCAAGGGCAGCTTCTATCTGATCATCCAACTGGTGAAGGTCGAATAGATTTTCACCGACTTCAGCCATATTGAGGCAAGCAACTTTTTCAGGGATATAGTCCGTCAGAAATCTTTGCATGATGCCGTGGGTCTCCTGATCATCGACTCGGATGCTGGTGGTCTCGCTATTGATGATGTCACGCATCACTCTGAGCGGCAGCGGCAGGTCTTCAAACACCAGGCTCGGACTTTTCACGCCTTTGCTCTCCTCACGCACAGACTGCCATTTCGTTCTCAGGTAACCGGCGTCTTTGAAGATATCTTCTTCACTGGCATGTTCCGCAGCGGTTCTTACGATGAAACCCTCGTCTCCCTGTGAGATGGATTCTAGGATGGCTTTCAATCTCCCTCGCTCTTCTTCACCTTCAATCTTCTGAGATATACCAATGTGTGTACTTCCGGGTAGATAAACCAGGTATCGGCTGGCCAGAGACATATTGCTCGTGATACGAGCTCCCTTAGTACCAATAGGTTCTTTCGTCACCTGCACCATGAGTTCCTGACCATCGTGCAAGAGATCTTTGATCGCTGGGTGCTCTTCTTTTGGCGATCTGTCAAATACCTCGTGGCCATCAATCAGGTCCGTGACATGCATGAACGCCGCTTTCTGCTGGCCAATATCAAGAAAAGCGCTCTGCATACCCGGCAATATTCGAACCACTTTGCCTTTGTACATATTGCCTACCGAACTTGGGGCATCTCCCCGCTCGATGAAAACCTCCTGCAACAAGCCCTGTTCTATGACACCAACACGCGTTTCACTACGAGCCACATTGATAAAAATTTCTTCAGCCATTCGACTGCCTTACATCTACTTGAAATTCTTGTCGGTCGCTTACCTCAAGACAGCGGACGCCAGCCGCTCGAAGCAAGTCTACGGTTTCGCTCAGCGGTAACCCGATTACGTTGCTGTAACTCCCATCCAGGGTTACCACGAAAGCGGCACCAATACCCTGCAAACCGTAGCCGCCTGCTTTGTCTTTGGGCTCACCGGTATCCCAATACCACTCGGCTTCTTTGAGAGTCAGCTCTTTAAACCGGACTTGAGTCTCAACGGACAGAGTTTCAGCTGTTGCCTGCTGAGTCGACGTGGCGCAGACCCCGGTTAAAACCCGATGTGTCGTCCCCGACAATCCCATCAACATCTCGATCCCATGTTCTTTGGATTCCGGTTTCCCCAGTATGTTCCCTTCAAGAACCACCGTTGTGTCTGCAGCAAGAATGACGGAATCATCCACGTCCAAGCGATCGGCGACACTCGACGCTTTTTCCAGCGAGAGCCTTTCAACATAAGCTCTCGGCGATTCCCCTGGCTGCGGCGTTTCGTCTATATCAGACACCATCACATCGAAACTTATTCCCAGCTGTGTCAGCAATTGCCGTCGGCGAGGTGATCCGCTGGCAAGGATGAGTGTAGTACTCACATCACCACCAATCGTCGTCTGACGGCACGGAGAAACAGAAATACCCAGGGCCAGAGAAACGCACCGGCCAGGGCCGGTAACAGGTACCACATGCGCCAGTGTGCATCCCCGGCAATGCTTTCAACCCAAAAATTAATCAGTTGGTTCAACCCAAGTAGCGCGAACAACACCAGAGCCTGTTGCCAAACAGTGAACATCCGCAGTCTTTGATAGAGATTAAGCGCAATGTATGCGATCGCGACATAAGCAAGCGCATGTTGACCAAGCAAACTGCCGAGCAGTACATCGACCAAGAGACCGGTGACCCAGGCAACGACGATACCAACGCGGTGAGGCAAGGCAATCAGCCAATACACCAGAACCATGGCAACCCAATCAGGTCGAAGGAAACCAAGTTCAGCGGGAACAAAATCGGGAAGCGGTAGCACCGCAAACACCATCCCCACAAGCAACGTCGCGACGATAATCGTCATGCCACCCAACCCGTTATCTGCCACTGTTTCCATCCGATCCGCCAGAATTAAAAGCCGTCGCTTCAGGTGTTCTGCTTTCTGTGAAGACCAGAAGAACATGACGCGAACGATCCAACTGTGCAGTAGGAGATGCGGCCACCTCGGCAAATGGTTTGCCAGGCTCAAAGACAACCTGGTCGACAACGCCTACCGGATAACCCACAGGGAAACGATTGCCGAGACCGGAGGAAAGAATCTGATCCCCAACACGGATATCCGCCGTGGAGTTGACGTGCTGAAGCTCAAGTTTCTGGTCGATACCAGTCCCCTGGGCGATCAGTCGCAGGTTACTTCTGAGGACCTGTACCGGGACTGAATGTTCCTGGTCACTGATGAGCAGTACTCGGCTGGTATATCGGCTGACCTCAACCACTTGTCCCATAAGGCCGCGCGAATCAAGCACCGGCTGACCGACAAAAACATCGTCCACCAGGCCTTTGTCGATCACAACTTCCTGCTCTTCAGGATCCGGATTCACACCAATGAGTTCCGCAACCAGAACGTTGTCCTGGAGTTTTGCCGCGGAACCAAGCAAATCCCGCAGGCGGTTGTTCTCAGCGGCAAGCGCCGCCATCTTTTCTGTTTTGACTTTGAAGAGGGTGAGTTCGCTTTCAAGCTCCGTGATCCTGCGTCGAAGATCATCGCGGGAGCTCAGCATTTCTGTAAGACCGCGAGCGCTGCGGTTCGGCAAGTCGGCGATAACCACAACAGGTGTCACAGCCACGGTCATGGCCGCACGGGATTTATCTAGCCAGTCCGTCACATGATCCACAAACATCAGCAGAACCGAGAGCGCGGCGAATCCCGCCATCTTGTAGCCGATCGTTGTTTCTTCTAGGAACAGGGCTTTAATTGGGTTACCTCCTGTTTTTGATCAGAAGTTAAACACCAAATCGGAAAGGCTTCCGCAACTGGCGGAGAGGCGCTGATTACTGAATAGACAGCACGTCGCTGTCGACGCGGTCATCCATCAGTTCAAGTGCGCGACCTCCACCTCGTGCCACACACGTTAGAGGATCCTCAGCCACAATAACCGGCAGACCGGTTTCGCTGGACAGCAGTCGATCAAGCTCACGCAAGAGAGAACCACCTCCCGTCAGAACAAGTCCACTTTCAGCGATATCCGAAGCCAGTTCCGGCGGCGTTTGTTCCAGAGCGCCCTTTACTGCCTGCACGATCACCGACAATGGTTCCTGAAGTGCTTCCAGGATCTCGTTGCTGTTTAACGTGAAGCTCCGCGGCACACCCTCGGCAAGGTTTCGACCTCTAACATCAATCTCCCGAACTTCATTGCACGGGAATGCCATACCAATTTCTTGTTTAATTCTCTCAGCGGTCGCATCACCAATCAGGCTACCCTGGGTTCGGCGGACATAGGTGGTAATCGCCTCATCAAATCTGTCACCACCAACACGAACGGACTGGGCGTACACAACACCGTTCAACGAGATCACCGCGATTTCGGTTGTACCACCACCGATATCAACGACCATGGTTCCCACCGCTTCGTGTACGGGCAAGCCCGCACCAATTGCTGCGGCCATAGGCTCTTCGATCAGACGAACATCTCTGGCACCAGCGCTAACTACCGATTCTCTAATGGCGCGACGCTCAACTTCTGTCGACTGACAGGGAACACAGACCAAGACTCTAGGGCTTGGTCGAATAAAGCTGTTTTCGTGAACCTTTTTGATAAAGTGCTGAAGCATTCGTTCAGTCACCTGAAAATCTGCAATCACACCATCTTTGAGCGGACGAATGGCTGTGATGTTACCGGGCGTACGGCCGAGCATTCGCTTGGCGTCGATGCCCACGGCGGCAACATTTTTCTGGTTGTTGTTGTTCCTGATGGCAACCACCGATGGCTCGTTAAGCACGATGCCTTCTTCACGGACATAGATAAGCGTGTTGGCCGTACCAAGATCAATGGAGAGGTCGTTGGAGAACATCCCCCGAAGGCGCTTAAACATCTAGAAAATACCTCGCGACGTCGCCGCTTCGGAAGCAGGTAGGATGGGTAGAACTGCGGTCATTTTGACCTTAACTTTTAGATTCAAAAACTATCGTAACTCTATCATTTAGGGTGAGTTTTATACAGGCACTCCAGTCACTTTTTGGCGCCTTCCGCCCCCTGAAAAATGGATATGTTTCCATTTTCCTCGGGATATGGGTCAGGATGCGACACCTGACCCCTAAATCACTGATAAGTTTGCGTATTTTTCGAAACCTCATTAGCATTCGACGCCTTATTGGAAAGCACTCATGGAAAGACAGGAGTTGTTGTGGCAGACGAGGTAACCGTCACCGAGGAAGTCGTTAAAGACGTCGCTGAACTGGCCCAGTTGAAGGTTGCTGAAGGCGACCTGGAGGTTCTGACAGCTGGCATGAAAACCATTCTGGAACTCGCAGAACAAATGCAGTCGGTGGATACAACCGGCGTGAATCCTGTTTCCAATCCTCTGGATGCGACCCAGCGTCTGCGAGCCGATGAGGTGACAGAATCGGACCAACATGAACTTTACCAGTCCGTTGCACCTGAGACTGAAGATGGGCTCTATCTTGTGCCGAGGGTCGTCGAGTGAGCGATTCCATCACAGAGCGTTCGCTGACGGAACAGCTACGAGACCTCGAAGCGGGCCAATATTCCTCCCGCGAGCTGACGGAAGCCTACCTGCAAAAAATCGCGTCAGCTTCGGACATTAATGCCTACATCACCGTATCCAGTGAGCAGGCGATTGAATCTGCAGACCTCGCGGACCAACGTCGCGCTTCCGGTGACAGCGCTCCGTTACTGGGAATACCCATCGCGCACAAGGACATCTTCTGTGAGAAAGGCGTGAAAACCTCCGCTGGTTCAAAGATGCTGGATAACTTCGTCTCTCCTTACGATTCAACTGTGGTGAGCAAACTCAAAGAAGCGGGTGTCGTTTCTTTAGGCAAAACCAACATGGATGAATTCGCCATGGGTTCATCCAATGAAGCAAGCTTCTATGGACCAGTGCGAAACCCCTGGAACCATGATCGCGTTCCCGGTGGTTCTTCAGGTGGCTCCGCCGCCGCTGTCGCAGCATCACTTTGCAGTGCTGCCACCGGAACAGATACCGGCGGCAGTATTCGGCAACCGGCTGCTTTCTGCGGCATCACAGGCTTGAAACCAACTTACGGAAGAGTCTCTCGCTGGGGCATGATCGCTTATGCTTCCAGCCTCGATCAAGCTGGCCCTATGGCTCGTTCAGCGGACGACTGTGCACTACTGTTAACCCATATGGCGGGCCAGGACCATCGCGACTCAACTTCTTCGTCAGTCGAGGCGGAGGACTACTCCAGCGCCCTGACTTCTGATCTGTCAGGCCTGAAAATCGGTATCTGCACAGAGTTTATGGACGGCGTTGACTCTGCGGTCGCAGATATTCTTGATCAGACCAGACAGTCACTGGAAGCCCTTGGTGCCAATTTCTCTGAAATCTCACTGCCGAATACCCACCTGGCGATTCCGGCTTACTACATCATTGCCCCGGCAGAATGTTCGGCGAACCTGTCGCGGTATGACGGCGTCCGATTCGGCTATCGCTGCGAAGGTCCAGAGAACCTGGAGGACCTGTACAAGCGTTCCAGGAGCGAAAGCTTTGGAAGAGAAGTTAAAAACAGAATCATGGTTGGCGCCTTCGCCTTATCCGCTGGTTACTATGATGCTTACTACAAAAAAGCCCAGCAGATTCGCCGTCTGATCAAGCAGGATTTTGAAGAGGCGTTTGCTTCCGTCGATATGATCCTTGGCCCAACCACGCCGGGTCCCGCTTTCGCTCTGGGAGACAAGCTGGACGATGCCAAGGCCATGTACCTGCAGGACATTTACACGATCTCAGCGAATCTGGCCGGATTGCCTGCCCTGTCCATGCCTGCGGGTACGGAAGATGCAATGCCCATTGGCGCGCAGCTGATCGGCAACTATTTCCAGGAAGCTAATATTTTGCGCACGGCGCATCAGTACCAACAGGTGACCGACTGGCATAAGCGCCGTCCAGAAAAAGGAGAGACTGCATGAGTGCGCAGTGGGAAACCGTCATTGGCCTCGAAATCCATGTACAGCTGTCCACGGATTCAAAGATTTTCTCCGGTGCCAGCACGGCGTTCGGTGCGCAGCCAAACACCCAGGCGAGTGCTGTCGACCTCGGATTGCCAGGTGTCCTGCCTGTTGTGAATGAGGCGGTGTTTCCAAAAGCTGTTTCCTTTGGATTGGCTATTGGCGCGGATATCGGCCAGAGGTCATGCTTTGACAGAAAGAACTATTTCTATCCGGATCTGCCCAAGGGTTATCAGATTACACAGATGGATGAACCCATCGTTATGGGTGGCAGCGTCGACATCAATTTAAAAGATGGCTCGACAAAAACGATTCGCATAACCCGTGCGCACTTGGAAGAGGATGCGGGCAAGTCCCTGCATGAGGACTTTCACGGTATGACTGGTATTGATCTGAACCGAGCCGGTACACCACTCCTGGAAATTGTGTCTGAGCCTGATATGCGCAGCGCAGAGGAAGCCGTTGCCTATGCACGCACCATTCACCAGCTGGTGACTTATCTCTCGGTTTCTGACGGCAATATGGCTGAAGGATCGCTACGGTGTGATGCCAACGTTTCACTCAGAAAGAGAGGCGAGGAAACCTACGGCACCAGAACTGAAACAAAAAACGTCAACTCTTTCAGGTTTCTAGAGCAGGCCATCAAGCACGAAATCACCAGACAACGTGAAATCCTTGAGTCTGGGGGACGTGTCGCTCAAGAGACTCGCCTCTATGACCCCGACAAGAATGAAACGCGACCTATGCGTAGCAAGGAGACAGCGACGGATTACCGCTACTTTCCAGAACCTGATCTGCTGCCGGTTACCATCGATGAAGCTTTTATCAACCGGGTGAGAGATAGGATGCCGGAGCTGCCGGGACAAAAAAAGCAACGCTACACCGAAATGTGGCAGCTCTCCGACGAAGATGCCGGCCTCATCTCATCAGATCTTGGTCTGGCAACCTATTTCGAGGAATGTGTTTCGGCCACAGACGACCCGACACTTTCTGCAAACTGGGTCAGGGGGGATTTATTGGCGGCGCTGAACCGGGCTGAACTGGCCATCGAAGAATCACCGGTCTCTGCAGAAAATCTCGGACAGATCATACGACGCATCAAAGACGGAACCATCTCCGGCAAAATCGCCAAAACCGTGTTCGCCGGCCTTTGGGAAGGCAAGGCATCTTCAGCTGACGAGTACATCGAGGTTGAAGGTCTGATTCAAGTCTCGGACTCTGATGCGCTGGAGCCAGTTATCGACAAGATCATTGCAGACAATCCCAAGCAGGTTGAGCAATACCAGGCGGGCAAAACCAAACTGCTTGGTTTCTTCGTCGGCCAGATCATGAAAGAGACAGGCGGCAAGGCCAACCCGCAACAGGTCAATGACCTCGTGAAGTCGAAGCTGGATTAAAAGGCTGAGCTTAAAACTGCGTGGCGAATGCCATGATCCGCGCAGCGTTGGCACCAATATCGCTTCTGCCTACGCGGGACATTGATCGCACATCTACCTTTGAACCTTCGCCCTGAGGAACCACACGAACAATGAAGTCATCTTTGAATCCGAACCAGAAAGTGGTCGCGGTGCCCTCGACACGCCCTTCTTCCTGGTTAACTTCCTGGATTTTCATACCCATGGCCTCCATGGTGGCCGCTGCTCTATCGACCGCCTCCGCAACAGAAAGCTCGCTGATGATGGGCTGAACTTCGGGGTATGCTTCAAGGGTCAATGCAGCCAATTCCTCAGCTGGCATATCTTCGGAACCATACTCAAAACCGTTGGCTGATTGTTTTCTCACCGGGAGCAACGCAACGAATGCAGGGGGGTTAGCTGTATCTGTGGAGATGTCATGGATCTGAGGCACCTCACCTGCTTTGCCCATTTGTGGGGCGATCACCGCCGCAGGCAACAGGCCCAGTATCATCGCCAAAACAACCATGTTCCTGTCTGAAGATTGACCGTTTTTGATCGCAATCACGAAGAAAACGCATCCGACCACAAAAACCAGAAGCCCTCCAGCCAAGGCGATCAAGAGACTGACCAGAGAAGGCTCCAGCGGCACGACCGAAAATTTGTAGCCAAATGGTCCCGTCAGAAGTATCACCAGCGCAAGCACTGCGCACACCAGTAACGAACGTGTCGATAGTTTTAGCCCTTCCAAGGTCTCTCTCCTTCCTTTCCCTTTAGAGGTATAGATATTTACACTAAGCCGCTCAGTATTCTTGATGACCGAGAGCAAAGTAATGGCATCTTCGCCGATTAGAATAAACGAGGCAACTGCAGACGAGTTACAGACTCTCAAAGGCATTGGTCCAAAACGAGCTGAGCACATCTGCCAGTATCGTGATCAAGTCGCGCTCATCAGGAATACCTTCGATCTCGCGGCAGCCACAGGTATCAGCCTGAAGGCGGCCGAGCAACTCGCAGCCCGCATTTCCTGGGACACAACAACCACTCCAAACTACTTATTTTGGCCCGTGCTGCTAACAGCATTGGCATCTGTTTGGCTGATCGTACTGGGGTTCAACGAACTCGCAAACGAACCCTTTGAACCACCAGCGGGGTACTACAATTTGGGGCTTGCACTCGTGCTATTGGGGGGCTTCGCGGCAACAGGGGATATAGCGATCGCTTCTCTCAGACAAAGACCCAGCGAAACCAGTTGGGTGTTTACATTGGCCATCGCCCTGACGCTAGGCGGTCTTATCATCCTCGGTTGCCTGATGATCTCAAGCCGGTTCCTTGATTTCAGCGAGACTTTTAACCGGACTCTCGAACAGACCACGCTATTTATTTCCTATTGCCTGATGATTGCCTGGCAGATGTATGCGCCGGTGTTAATGATTCGACTGTTTATCGGCGACAAATCTATTCAACGTCTTGAGCAGGCAACAAGACTCTATGACGTCAGCCTGCTGGTGCTGCCACTTTTTGCCATATCAATCCTGTATTGGCACAACACATCAGGATGGTTGGAGGAAATTTTCGCTGCCTGGTGCTTTGTGGTCGCGATGATCGCTGTTCAAGCATGGTTAAACGCCGGAACCGCGTTTCTCACCATGTTAACTGAAGAGGATCAGGGGCGTCTCAGGTTTACCTACTTAAGGCAAAAGGCTAACTAAACAACCTTGATGTGCCAGGGTTCGTAACGAACGCCAAACATATTGGCTCTGGGATAACGGATATCCACATATCCAAGATCAACCAATCGTTTGAATTCATCTGTCGTCGCGAACGCTTCCGTGAAGTTCTTTCGACCAAAGCCGACCTTGCCAACATCGAAGTCACCAATTCCATGATAGGAATGCCCGGGAGGCGCCAGGCTACGTGACGCCTGTGACAAATTTCCTTTTGACTGAATGGTTTTCGCAAGGAATAGATGTGACTGTTTGACGACACTTCGAATGCCGGAAGTCAGCACGATACTACGACCAAGATCTTTCTGCAGCTGAGAATAGAGCGCTTCGGATTTGCCTCGATACAGGAAGTGTCCAGTGCGATCCACTTTCTTGCGATCCCTTTCGGGTACTGGCGCAGAAATCTCCGTGATGACCTTGTCGCCGAGAAAACCATAGTGCCGCGCGTTAGCAAAGAAAAGCTCTTCGAGAAAGTTGATTTCAATCTGGGTGAACTCGCCGACGCTCGAGTACCGGCTACCATACTTAAGCATTTCGTCGAAACTGACAACGTTGAAATTACCGTGACCGACCAGATTCTGCACCCGATCAAGGCGCTTAAACGTTGAAATCAGAACAGGGTATCGCTCGTGCTCAAGATAGACATCTTCCAAGTGGGCGTTTTCGTAGTCCGCCATCTTGGCGAGATATTTATCGAGGTAAAGTTCCCTATTCGGAGATGCCGTCGTCGCCAGTATCGGCGTATCTTCCGGCATGATTTCGCCGGTAAACGCCCGCAGAAAATCAGCAGCGCGCGGCGCAGGCGTCGACATATATTCAATGGAACTCGCTAACTCTTGGGTGCTGGTGTTTACATCTTCCAGATACCCGCCTGCAAGCGGCGCGCTGCCAGGTTTTCCGACCGTGCGATGAGCAATTTGCCCGCTCATCGCGGCAACCGTTCCAATGGAAAAGATCTTTAGAAAATCTCTTCGTTCCACTACCTGAATTCCCTTACGTGAGTCTGCTCTAAAGGCGACTCATGGTACCCACAAGACGTTAAATTTTCTAGTAAAGCAGTGGCTTAGCGCCGAAATATGACGAAATCTCTAGCGCCCACCATCTATGACAACCGTCTGTCCGGTCATGAAGCTTCCAGCTTTCGATGCTAGGAAAACTGCGGCGCCCGCAATCTCTTCCGGCTCACCAATCCTGCGGAGGTTTGAATTTGCGGTGGCGTTCTTCAAGGTTTCCGGATCCTCCCAGAGCGCACGGGCAAAGTCAGTCCGGACCAGCCCGGGAGCCAGCGCGTTCGCACGGATATTATGCGGTCCGAACTCAGTTGCAATGTTTCGTGCCAGCGCCATGTCCGCAGCCTTGGAGATACCATAGGTGCCCAGTACTGCACTGCCATTGAGGCCACCAATACTGGAAACGATCAGGATAACCCCGTCTTTACGCGCCACCATTTCCGGGATCACCAATTGACTCAGCCAATGGTTAGATTGCACGTTAGAATCCAGGATTTTCTCAAATGCAGAGTCGGGAATATCCATCATGGATCCGTAGAACGGGTTGACGGCTGCGTTGCAAACCAGGATGTCGACTTTGCCAAGCTTCGCACGGGTTTCATTGATCAGTCTTTCAACCTGTTCCTTGTGCCCGATATGACAAGGAATAGGTGTTGCTGACCCGCCTCTACCGTCAAGATCCGCTTCAATGGCATCTGCAACTTCTTTGCAGGCATCTTCCTTTCTGCTGGAGACGACAACATCGGCACCATGTAGCGCCATTTGCTCGGCGATGGCGCGACCAATACCTTTGGTTGAGCCTGTGATGACGGCCACTTTACCTGAGAGATCAAAGAGATTTTCCATAACGATTCCATGCCCGATTGCGGGTCTTACCTTTCCCAAAACTTCGCGGAAAACTACCGATTGGACTTCCCTCTGTCAATCGATGCTATTGCCATGAAAACAACATATGGCACCCGAACGTCATAATTTAGGGAGCAACGGTGCAAGTTCGAATCTTCAGACAAAGGGTATCGCAGGTTCACGAGAGTGAAGCAAAGATCAATGAATGGCTGGAAGAGATGGGCGACAGCATCTCCATAAAGTCTATTGAGCAGTCTGCCTATCTCACCGACAACACCGAAAACGGCCTGCCGAGTCACGTCGTATCCGTTTGGTATGCGTACGCAACATTAGCCTGATACGTCAGTTGCCACTCCGCGGCTAACAACCATGATCGGTCTCTCAAGAACCGCCAGGTCCTCGAGAGGGTTTGCCTCGTAGACGACGAAGTCAGCAGAAAGGCCTGGTCGAATCGCGCCAGTGACCTGCCCCAATCCAATGGCCGCGGCACAATCCGACGTCGCACTTCTCAGTACTTCGACAGGCAACAGGCCAGCAAAGCCAGCGAATACGGGTAAAGCAGCCGGCAGATCGTGATGGAATACATTAGGAATGCCCGCATCTGTGGATGCGATCAGACGAATTCCCGCTGCCTTCATTTTCTCGTAATTGCTATCCAGCATTTCAACAAATGCCTGTTGCTTGAAACGCTTCCACCCGGAATTGATGGTGGGTGAGACCCAAACGTTATTGGCCGCCAGTTTCGCCACCACGGCCTCGTCAAACTGTCGGCCCCAACCGGCTTCCCCAACCCACGAGCAGTGCTCAACGGTGGTGACACCAGCTTCCGCTGCCTGGCGAATCCCATCGGTACCATGACAGTGCGCTGCGACGTGGTAATCACGTGAGTTCGCTTCACGGACAATGGCGTGAATCGTTTCATCTTCAAACTGACTGTCTTTCGGCGTCGAACCGGGCGTAATGTTCCCACCGGTGACCATGACCTTGATCAGATCCACTCCGTGTTCATTCTGTCGCTCCAGGACCGTCATCGCCTGTTCTGTGGAGTCCGCTTCGCCACCCCAGAAATGACAGTGGCCGCCAACTGACGTGATCGGCTGACCGGCACAAATCAATCTCGGACCGGGTGTGTCACCCCGGGCGATTTCATCTCGAATCTGCAGCTCAAGATATTCACCGCCGCCGAGGTCTCTTGCTGTGGTAATACCCGCGCGCAACATGGATTCCGCACGTTGTCTCATCTCAGCAAGCAGCTGATCTCTGACAGGCAGGGTCTGCTCATTGGGATCTTTGATTTCCGGGTTGAGGCACAGATGTATGTGCGCATCAATCAACCCAGGGATCGCATAAAAGCCAGACAGATCAACGCTGTCACCACGGCCCTCTTCTACAAAAAGTTCATCGACGGTGCAGATATCGCCCTCGATAAGTGAGTCGCTGATTCCGTCCCAGTACTTCAGATTTGTATAGCGCATTTACTTTCGTTTCTCGTTGTAGACATAGAGTGAAGACATCACGAAGTTGAACACACTGGCGACACCAACGCCGGTCACCAATGCCACAAGCCGATATTGGTCAAAGAATGACACATAGGTCGTCAACACATAGTAAACGCCCCAGTTAATGGAGAAGCCCAGCAGGCTCGCCAGAACAAACTCTAGCCATTGTTTGCCGTGAGGTCTGCGTTCTCTGTCTCCGAAGGTCGCTATCCGATTCAACAGCCAGTTCCAACTCACCGCTGGCCAGAACGACAGAGCCCTCGCAATCTGATGCGGCGCGCCCAGGAACTGGAGAAGGTAGTAAAAGACGAGGTCGACAATGAAACCGCTGGCACCAACCAGCCCGTAACTGAAAAACTCACCCAGCGTGCCAAACTTGGCTGTATAGAGCCTTCTCAGATGGCGAAGAAATTTTAACTGTTGTCCGAGATCTAATTTGCTCTCCCCGATTTCACGATCCACGAATCGAATAGGCAATTCAATAATGTGTTCAAACTTACCTCGCACCATCAATTCCAAACCAATCTTGTAACCGAGGGGGTTCAATCGATCATAGTCAGCGATTTTCGTTCGATTTAGGCCAAAAAAACCGGACATCGGATCCTGGCAGGAAACCAAAGGCTTGGTGATCAGTGTTGCTACGTAGGAGTTCAGGAAACGGAACAGACTCCAGTCACGATCAAAGCTGCCCCCAGGCACATAGCGGCTGCCCACCACGAATGCCTCGCTGTTTTGCTGAAGGGCCTTGAACATCTGCGGCACCATCTCCGGAGGGTGAGAAAGGTCTGCATCCATAACCACTACCAGGTCATGCATCGCAGCTTTGATGCCATCAATGACACTGAGTGAGAGGTCTTTATCCCGGCCAACTGGTTGCAATAACCGAGCGGGCAACTTTGAACTTAGTGCCAGGACGACGTCATTGGTTGTATCCGGGGAGTTGTCATCGGAAATTATCAGCTCATAGGTGATCTGCTCTGCGGATAATACGTCGTTGAGACGCTCCGCAAGCCGGGGAATGTTGTCCGCCTCACAATAGGTCGGGACGACAATACTTAACATGAGTGATTCATTCGCAGGTGACGGCTTCAGGCATCTTTATCTTTGGATCAACACCAGATTGCAACCCTAATTGACGATAGGTGTCCTTGAGCAGACAAACCCCTGGGTTATCCTGGCTTGGAAAAGTTCGGACCGAGTCTTCGAGCAGCGACTTCGCCGCACCGAGGTCCGCCTGGCCCTGCAGTTCAACCTGCCCGCGGTAAGCGGCAAGTAAGCCACGATGTTCCCTGGAGGCGGTTGGCAACATCAGACTGAACGCCTGCTCACCAATTCCTCTCAATCGAGCTTTACCTGCTTCATCCTTCGCGATAGGCGCCATTGCCTGCAGGGTGACAAACTTCCCGGGTAGTGTGGTTTGTAGTGTATCCAGCTGTCGGGTTTCTTCGGGATCAATAGTTTCGCCAAGGAGCTGAAGCGCTAGGTATTGGTGTGTCAGGACCGACAAAATCTGGAACAGCAGATCTCGTTCATGGGCATTGCGCAAAACACCCGTAAGCTCCAGTTGCACCAGGTATTCAATAAATTCACGTATATCTGTGTCACGCCGATAACCTGGAGCAACTTTGTGCTGGAATACCAGACCCAGGTTGAGAGCGCCCTCACCATGGCTCGTGCTGAAAACTGGAGATTCAGACGAGTCGATGAATGACTGCCTGGCTTCGTCCTGAAGTCTGCGCGGTGCCATCGGCGACAACAGACGATTCGGAAACACGAGATTGTTCCAGCTGCGCAGTTCAATATCCGGTCTATCTCCGCGCACATAGTGCAGGTATCCAATCAATCCGACCCCTGCATCACCTTCGACAAAAAGCACGGCACCTTCTGGCACCTGCTCCAGGACCATCTCTGCGTACCTTTCCGCAAATCCATTGCCAGCACCAGCTGCCACCGGATAACTGCTCATAAAAGTCAGCAAGCACACCGCGAGCGGCAGCGCCTTGCCAAGCCAGAGATACTTTTCTGCCACATGCGACAGAACCCATTGCAGACCTAAGCCCATCCAGATGGCTAACGCAGAAAACGCGATAACTGAATAGGGAGAAAAAATCGCCTGCCGGAATTCATTGAACTCAAATCCTAGCAAAAGGATCAAAACTGATGTTCCACCGAGATACAGGAGCACTAGAGCGGCGGCCATCGAAACGGACAACACGCGAAAGCTTCGAATCAATCCCAGGATAGCCAGAATCCCAGGCACGATGTGGAGTTCCTTAACAGATTGAAGCAGCAACCATGATTGGTAGCTAACTCGATCGCGCCAACCTGCAAGCTCACTATGATCGCTATAGGCAGATCGTGAAACGTAGCGTACAAACTCTTCGAAGCTTGCGACTCCACCAAACACAGCAAACGCCGGGTCCTGTTGAAACAACGACAGGTAGGGCAACAACCCAAGAAGACCAACGGCAACGACAATCAGAAATTTCGACGGCGTCAGCAGCATAGAAAACAGATCCTGCCAACGGGGGTAAATCAGAGCGATCAGCGCCGGGGTGGCCAACAGGTGCAGCGGCCAGTGGTTCGACAGGGCAAGGCCAAAGAAAAATGCCAGCCACGCCAGGTCGGAAAATTTGCCCTGCTCCCGGAAACGCATTGCAAAGCAAGCACAGACCATAAACATCAATACAGCCAGCGAGTAGACCTCAACAATGATTGCTTGAGACCAGAAGGTCATGGACAAGCCGAAACAAACAGACACTGCCCCGCTGGTCCATCTGTCGTCAAGTATGTCGTTCGCGATCAGGTACAGAAGCGCACAGGCAGCGGAAGCAAATAACGCGGAAAGCAGATTAGCGGCAAAGACTGACTGATCAAAAAACGGCAAATCAACAAATTGTTGGCAACTTAAGACAAACAGCGGGTAGCCAGGTGGGTGACCCAGCCCACCGTTGTGGCAGATCATCTGGAACAGCCCGGCATCTTCCAGCGTGATCGCATCAGGCAGGGTGACGGCGTAACAAAGTAGCGTCACAACAAAAACACCCAGTATGGCCGGTGCGTGCAGGAGGATACGTTCTCCGATCATGCAGACATGATACCTAGGTTACCGCCCTTCAAAGAAGGAAGATCATCGGTTCAGTCTGACAATCTCCTGAAGACCCGCAAGAATCAGGTCAGGTACCACCTCATCGAACAGCTTTTCACGATTGAACAGCTGTGCAAAACCACCGGTTCCGACGATCAATGGTGGATCATCAGGAAATTCTTCCTCGGTGATACGTTGTGTGAGCTCGCGCACCATGCCCACATTAGACCAGTACAAACCGGATTGAATACTTTCTATCGTCGTTCGCCCAAGCGCGGTTCTAGGAGGCAGGATTTCTACCGCGGGAAGCTGAGCTGTTCTCTCCTCCAGGGCCTCCATCGACAAACGAACCCCAGGGATAATATTACCGCCCATAAACTCTTTGTTCTTGCTGATGGCGCAGAGTGTCGTTGCCGTTCCAAAGTCAGCAACAATCAGATTGCGACCTGGAAACATAGTGACGGCGCCAACAGCGTCAGCAATCCGGTCTGCACCAACTTCTTTAGGATCTCGATACTGGATCTTCAAACCGGTTTTAATCCCAGGTCGCAGGACCAACGGATCCAGGGAGAAATACTTCTGACAACAAGCCCGCAGCGAGTAGAGTAGATCAGGAACCACGCAACAAATCGCTACCTGCGAAATGTTATCTGGCTCAATGTCGTTCTCGCGCAATACGGAGCGGAAGAATACGCCCAACTCATCAGACGAAGATCGAAGTTGCGAGGTCCTTCTGAATTGAACCTTCAGGTCATCCCCATCAAAGACCCCACCGAACACCTGACTGTTACCAACATCTAGACAAAGCAGCATCGTTATCTCGCAGGCACGTTATCAATTAAGCGTACTGGATTTGCGACGGTACCCATTCGTACCGCACCAAAGCGTCGTCCGCTTTTGGTCCTAACATACTCAACGTCAAACCCGGCGCTTTTTAGCGCCATCGCAATGCTTTCGTCAGAGCCACCTAAACCAAGAATTCGATGAAACTTAGGAGATCGCTTCCTGTCACATTGCGACAAATTCAGGTTACGAGAGCTCATAGCAAGACCATCGTTCTCGCGAACGATGGAACAACCCACAATCTCTACATCGATAAAAAAGGCTTCAACCATGCCTCTGATCAGCTCGAGCTGTTGGTAGTCCTTCTCCCCAAAAAAAGCTTTATCTGGTTGAACCAGGTTCAGCAGCTTCATTACGACAGTCAGGACACCTGTGAAGTGCCCGGGTCGAAGCTCACCACACAATTCGTTGGAAAAGGACTTTTCGTTCAATTCATAGCTGAAGTCATCCGGATACATTTGTGTGTAATCCGGCAGATAGACCGCAGCCACACCTGCCGCTTCGAGCTTAGAGAGGTCCTTCGCCAATGTATCGGGGTAGTTATCAAGATCGTTGGCGTTATTAAACTGTGTCGGGTTGACATAAATACTGACGATGGTTGTGTCCGCTTCCATGTTGGACGCGTAGACAAGAGAAAGATGACCATCATGAAGCGCACCCATGGTCGGAACAAAGCCGACGCTGCCCTCCTGAGTGTCTCGAAACGCTTTTAGATCCGCGATCGACTTGAGCAATTTCATCCGTAAGTTTCCTCAAGAGAAGGAAAAGACTGATCGGTGACATCATTGTGGTAAGTGTCCATGGCATGACTGATCACATCGTGCACATTGGCATAGCGACGCAAAAACTTTGGAGAGAAGCCTGGGTCCGTGCCAAGCAGGTCATGTAACACCAGAACCTGCCCATCCGTGTAAGGTCCAGCGCCAATACCGATCGTTGGCATCTGAACTCGGCGCGTCAGACAATCGCCGAGCTTATTCGGCACACACTCGAGCACGATCGCAAAACAGCCTGCTTCTTCAAGCTTAACCGCATCTTCCAGGATTTTCTGAGTGCTGGCTTCATCTCTACCCTGAACACGATGCCCGCCCAGATTGTGGATCGACTGTGGCGTTAGCCCCAGATGTCCCATCACAGGCACACCTGCTTCGACAATCTGTTTGATGACAGGCAGTTGATGGTCAGCACCTTCAATTTTTACCGCATTGGCACCCGCCTGCATGAGGGACCGGACTGCATCCATCGCAACATCAATACCACGCGAACAGGTAAGAAACGGCATGTCAGCCACAATAAATTTATCCGGGGCGCCTCGCGCGACCGCCGCCGTGTGCAAGGTCATCATCTCAACCGTGGCGTGCACCGTGGATTCAAATCCATGCATCACAACCGCGAGGGAATCCCCAACGAGAATGCAGTCGACCGGGGACTCATTGAGGATTTTCGCAGACCATGCATCGTAGCAGGTCACCATCGAAATCCGATTGCCTGTTTGTTTTTTTTGTTTCAGGGAGAGAACGTTCGCGGGGCGCGAAGAATTACACTTACTCATGGGTACCTGTCCTTTGGGATCAAGTCCAACAATGTGGATCAAATTGATTGCAGTAATTGACTCTGCTGGTCCCCGTCCCTTGACGAATCGAGGCCAACACTGGCGAACTATAGAAGGTTTGACTGGCACGTGCAATCATGGTGTTCTGACACTTTCCCAACAGTAACCTTATGAAAAATCTAGCAATTTTCCTTGTGCTTCTGATCAATGCAGCCTCCGTATCGGCAGATTCTGCAACCGAACGTCTGCAGGAATATCTGCGTATTGACACCATCAATCCACCCGGAAGTGAGTCCAAAGGCGTGGCTTTTCTCGCGCGCCTACTCGATGAGGCAGGCATCAGCTATGAGACCGCAGAATCCGTTCCGGGGCGCGGCAACATCTGGGCCCGTCTTAAGGGTGGCGATGAGCCGGCACTGATTCTTTTGCATCACATCGACGTCGTTCCTGCTAACGCTGAGTTCTGGGACTTTGATCCCCTATCCGGAGAAATTCATGATGGCTACATCTACGGTCGCGGCGCCATCGATACCAAAGGACTCGGCATTGCGCAACTGGAGGCTTTTATCGCATTAAAAGAAAGCGGCAAACGTTTGAATCGAGACGTGATCTATATGGCCACGGCTGATGAGGAAGCGGGCGGTCTATTCGGTGCGGGATGGCTCATCAAAAACAGACCTGAGCTATTCGAGGATGTGGGTTACCTGATCAACGAAGGTGGCTCCGGCATGATGGCGCGAGACCACCCAGCGTTCAGTATCGAAGTCACACAGAAGGTTCCGCTTTGGTTGCGATTGACGGCAACCGATATGCCCGGTCACGGCTCTGCGCCAAGGGTAACCAGCTCGGTCAAAAGAATCGTTCGAGCGGGACAGCGAATCGCAACGACAGCGTTTGAAAAACGCGTACTCCCCGAAGTCGCCGAATACTTTTCAGCACTCGCCAGATATGAGGAAGGTCCGAGAAAACAAATGTTGGAGGACATCGAATCTGCGGTTCAAAACAAGTCATTCATGATGACGTTGCAGCTCGATGAACCATGGCGCGCGGCGCTCCTAAGCAATACCTGTTCACTCACAACGTTGCAGGGCAGCGAAAAGATTAATGTTGTACCTCCACAAGCCGCGCTGGAGTTGGACTGTCGACTGCTTCCTGGACAGGATCCCGATGAGTTTATTGCTGACTTGGAAACCATCATCAACGACGACCAGATTGAAATCACAAAACTCCTTGGTTTTACTGCCGCGGTGAGTGACACCAACACACCGCTTTATGGCGCAATACAGCACTCCGTGGAATTAACGTTCGAGAACGCGGTACTGATTCCGTCTGTCGCGGCAGGTTTCACAGACAGTCACTTTTTCAGGGACCTCGATATCGTCAGCTATGGCTTCGCGCCCTTCCTGTTCCTGCCCGGTGAACGAACCGGCATACACGGCAACAACGAGCGGATCTCTATTTTGAATCTGGAACGCGGTGTGAAAGTACTGACAGATCTGTTGTACAAATTCGCGACCGAGTAGCCGGAATCTGCTAATATTCGCCCTCTTTTCAAGGGCCTATAGCTCAGTTGGTTAGAGCAGGAGACTCATAATCTCTTGGTCCCAGGTTCGAGTCCTGGTGGGCCCACCACCGATTTTTCTCGCGAAGCGAAAAAATATCGTCCCAACAGACACATCGAAAAATTGTGATACCCAATCACCGTTCTGATGTGGCGAAAGGGACCTTCGCTTACGCACATACAAAAAAGCCCGCAGAAGCGGGCTTTTTATTTTCTTACGGCTGGATCTTAGTCAAGGAAACTCTTCAGGTGATCAGACCTCGAAGGATGGCGCAGCTTACGCAGCGCTTTAGCTTCAATCTGACGAATTCGCTCACGCGTTACATCAAACTGCTTACCCACCTCTTCCAATGTGTGGTCTGTGTTCATATCGATACCGAATCGCATTCGCAACACTTTGGCTTCTCTGGCTGTGAGGCCAGAAAGAACACCTCTTGTGGCTTCCTGCAGACCTTCTTCTGTCGCTGTGTCCACCGGCGAGCCAACTGACGCGCCTTCGCCGAGGTTGGAATCAGAATCCAGGAAATCACCGAGATGCGAGTCTTCATCATCACCGATTGGCGTTTCCATGGAGATGGGCTCTTTTGCGATCTTCAATACACGCCGCACTTTATCTTCCGGCATATCCATGCGTTCACCCAGCTCTTCAGGTGTGGGTTCGCGACCCATTTCCTGGAGCATCTGACGGCTGATTCGAGACAGTTTATTAATCGTCTCGATCATGTGGACGGGGATTCGTATCGTCCTCGCCTGGTCAGCAATTGATCGTGTAATCGCCTGACGAATCCACCAGGTGGCGTAAGTCGAAAACTTGTAACCGCGGCGATACTCAAACTTATCGACCGCCTTCATCAGACCAATGTTGCCTTCCTGAATCAGGTCGAGGAACTGCAGACCTCGATTGGTGTACTTCTTCGCAATAGAAATAACCAGTCGAAGGTTTGCTTCAACCATGTCTTTCTTGGCTCGGCGGGCTTTTGCTTCACCAATCGACATACGACGATTGATATCTTTGATCTCTGCAACCTCAAGACCACACTCTTCAGAGGCTACCTTGATCCGTTTTTGTGCGCGCACGATGTCGTCTTCAAACTTCTTCAGCTTGTCGTGACCAGCTTTGATCTGCTTCTGCACCCACTTCAGATCTGTTTCATTACCTGTGAACTTCTCGAGGAAGGTCTTGCGTGGCATCTTCGCGCGACGCACGCAGGTGTTCATGATGTGACGTTCCTGGCGACGGATCTGGTTGTGAGGTTCACGTGCCATCTCCACACAGATGTCATAGTGGCGGGGCACAAACTTAAAGAATTGGAAAGCATGACCAAGCGCTTCAAGCTCTTTTACGCCCGGCTTTGAGTCGCGACCGTTACGCTTGATGGAACGCTGAGTCTTCTTGAACTGCTTCTCCAGTGCTTCCATACGCTTTGCCGCGAGTTCCGGATCTGCGCCTTTGTCATCTTCGGAGTCATCGTCGTCGTCTTTCGCCTGACCGGGAACAACTTGAGCGGCAGGCGCTACGTGTTCAGCCGGATCCAGGAAACCAATCAGGAGGTCAGCCAGCTTGCCCTCTTCTTCCTGAGTTTCGGCATATTGGTTCAGAGTAAAAGCAACCGGGCCGGGAAATTGTGCTACGGCATGAAGCACATCACGAATGCCTTCTTCGATGCGCTTGGCGATAACAATCTCGCCTTCACGGGTTAGCAGTTCAACTGTACCCATTTCGCGCATATACATCCGAACAGGATCGGTGGTTCTACCCGCTTCGTTTTCAACCGCGACAAGAACCGCTGCAGCTTCTTCGGCAGCCAGTTCGTCGGTGGAGTCTCCTTCTGCGAGGAGATCGTCTGCGTCCGGCGCTTGTTCATGGACCGCGATGCCCATATCGTTGATCATCCCAATGATGTCTTCGATCTGCTCCGGATCAGTAATTTCATCAGGCAAATGGTCGTTGACCTCGCCATAGGTCAGGTAACCCTGCTCTCTACCACGGCTGATCAGTTCTTTCAGACGCGACTGCTGCTGTGCAAGACCACTACTAGACATAGGACCTCTTGGATGTAAGAAATTGACAGAGCCGGCCATTATAGTCATCGACCCCCTCCACTTCCACTTTTGAATAGAGGGAGGCGCCAATTATTCAGGCCAATAATGAAAGAATCTTCAGTTTTGAGCCTGCTCGCGGCGGTAATTTGCCAGCATCTGCCGCTCTTCTGGAGACAGTTCTGACAGGGGCTTTCGAGTAAGCATCTCGATAACCTTTTGTTTTTGTTGAAGATCACTGTCGTGCAACATCTTTCTCAGGGTATCCAGAAATTCCCCTGCCAGCTGATCCTTGGAAAGCATCGGATCCTGCTCAGCCAATCGCCGTAAATCTCCAAAATAAGGTGTGTCATGGTAGTGAGACAGAAGCAACATGGGCGAGGCATCCTGTGCCTGATGGACCCATGTGACCAGCTCTACCAGCATCTGCCACTCGGGCACGCCGTCCAACTTGGCCAGATCCGATTCATCCAGCAAATTCGCGACATCCGGTTGCCTGAGGAGGATCGCAGTTGCATGTTCACCAATCCGTGACAGCTTCAAACTACGCTGCGGACTCTCCGGTTCAGACATCTCTGAACCATAATCTTCTGGCGGTGCATCCGGCGGCGGGACATCTCGATCAAGCCCGGTCGCACCAACCAGGCGCTCCATATCCAGGCCAGTCTTTTGCGAGAGCTCGTTAATCAGCAGCTCCTTAAAAACACCTTCTGGGATCGTTTCAATCAGGGGAACGGCCTTCTTGGATAAGGCCGCACGATCTTCTGCAGCATCCAGGTTCAACCCTTCCGACAGGTGGTTAAAGAAGAACTCAGTCAGACCCGATGCTTTCTGCAATCTGGCTTCAAACTTCTCCTGCCCTTCTTTGCGAATCAGCGAATCCGGGTCATCGCCTTCAGGTACAAACATGAATTTGGCCGTACAGCCATCTTCCATTGCCGGCAAGGTATTGAGCAGCGCCTTCCAGGCGGCATTGGAACCAGCGGCATCCCCGTCAAAACAGAAAATAACCTGCGGCACGATGCGAAACAAACGGGCCAGGTGTTCTGTGCTGGTCGCAGTACCAAGGGTCGCGACGCTGTAACCAACGCCATGCTGCGCCAGGGCAACCACATCCATATAGCCTTCAACGACAACCAAGCGTTCCAGCCGGCGCACGCGCTTGCGCGCCTCATAGAGTCCGTAAAGTTCTCTGCCTTTGTGGAACACGGGTGTTTCTGGTGAGTTCAAGTACTTGGGCTTTGCATCTGCATCAAGGACACGACCACCAAAGGCAATCGTCCTGCCGCGAAGATCTCGGATCGGGAACATGATCCGGTCCCGGAATCGATCGTAGGTTTTGTCTTCATCACGGTTGTCAGTCAGCATCCCCGAATCAATCAACAGCTGACGATCAGCATTGGTTGTCGCGAGCTTCTTCATCAGGTTATCCCAACCGGGAGGTGCGTAGCCAAGACCAAAATCACGTGCGATTTCACCGGTCAGACCCCGTCCCTTCAAATAGCCAACCGCCCGATCTCTTTTTTCGTGGGACTTTAACTGTTCCTTAAAAAACTCTGTCGACTTCTCCAGGACGTCATAGATCGATTTTCGTCTCTCACTGGCACCGCGATCGACCTGCCTGTCATCAGGCACTTCCATGCCCACCCTTTGAGCCAGGAACTCAACCGCGGATCGAAAATCCATCCGGTCATGTTCCATCAAAAACTTCAGTGCCCTACCGCTCGCCTGGCAACCAAAGCAGTAGTAGAACTGCTTATCCTGGCTGACAGAAAAAGACGGTGACTTTTCGTTGTGGAACGGACAAAGGCCAGAGTAGTTCTGTCCGGATTTCTTTAGCGCGACACGAGGTTCGATGATCTCAACGATGTCTGTACGAGACAGCACTTCATCAATAAATTCCTGTGGAATCACCGGTCAGGTCGCAGTTGGTCGGGGAGAAAAGGATGGCACTCCGCTATGAAGAGTGCAACCAAACAGGAGAGGGTCTGCTGAGTAGGGTCAGCCGAGTTTCGCCTTCACCAGGCCGGACACAGCGCCCATATCTGCTCTGCCCTGAACCTGTGGTTTTACGATCCCCATGACTTTGCCCATATCCTGCATGGCGCTTGCACCAACCTCTGCTACTGCAGCGTCGATGATTTTTTCCAATTCATCGTCTGAGAGTTGAGCCGGCAGAAATTCGGAGATAATAGACATCTCCAGCGCTTCTTTGTCGGCAAGATCATCGCGTCCCGCATCGACATATTGTTGGTGGGAGTCTTTCCGCTGTTTGGTCATTTTGTCGAGAATCTGAAGGACACGCTCGTCATCCAACTCAATTCGCTCGTCGACCTCAACGCGCTTGAACTCAGCCATGATGAGACGCAGGGCCGCTACACGGTCCTTGTCCCTGGCTTTCATTGCTGTTTTAACTTCAGCAGAGACCTGCTGATAGATGGCGTCAGCCATTCGGCCCTGCCCACATATGAATTAGTAGAGTCGCTCCATGCGACGTGTTTCACGCTGAACCTTTTTCGCATGACGCTTGACCGCCGCTGCTGCTTTTCGCTTACGCACGGAAGTGGGCTTCTCGTAGAACTCGCGCTTACGAACTTCAGCGAGGATACCGGCCTTTTCGCAGGATCGCTTGAAGCGACGCAGAGCCACATCAAAAGGCTCGTTTTCTTTGACTTTAACGTACGGCATTAAGTCTGTTTTCCAATGGGATGTTTAAAGGTCGCGCATTCTAGCGACAAACCCGGTTAAATGCAAAGCGCTGGCGCTGCATTTCTCACCACCCTTGTGCAAGATTTTCCCCTGCAAAATCAGTAATATACAGCCTCCGAAAAGCCTGAAGATCTGCATTGAACGTACTCGGCATAGAAACTTCCTGTGATGAGACCGGAGTCGCGGTTTACCGTGAGTCCGAGGGTGTCGTCGCAAATCAATTGTTCAGCCAGATCGACCTTCACAGGGAATACGGCGGAGTCGTGCCGGAACTGGCTTCCCGAGATCATATCCGGCGAACCCTGCCCATGATCGATGAGGTCATCAAAGAGGCAGGTTGTCAGTCTTCGGACATCAGTGCGATTGCCTACACCGCAGGTCCTGGTCTTGTCGGTGCACTCCTCGTCGGCGCTTCTGTCGCCAAATCACTGGCTTTTGCCTGGCAGGTGCCCGCCATTGGCGTTCACCACATGGAAGGTCATTTGTTGGCAGCGCAGCTCACCGACGAGTCACCAGACTATCCGTTTGTTGCCTTGTTGGTTTCCGGCGGTCATTCCCAGCTCATGGCCTGTTACGAACCGCACAAATACGAGTTACTGGGAGAATCCCAGGACGATGCTGCGGGTGAAGCATTCGACAAAGTCGCCAAGATGCTGGGATTACCCTATCCCGGCGGACCTGCTGTCGCCGAAATCGCGCTTCAAGGTGACACTCATCGCTTCACCTTTCCTCGACCCATGACCAACAAACCTGGGCTCGACTTCAGCTTCAGCGGTCTCAAGACCCACACGCTGACCACGATTAACGACATCGGCGAATTGGAAGAACAGGACCGTGCGGATATTGCAGCCGCTTTCCAGGAGGCGGTCGTCGATACCATTCGTATCAAGTGTGAGAGAGCCCTGGAAACAACCGGTCTTGATCGCCTCGTCATCGCTGGCGGCGTCAGCGCCAACGTGGCACTTCGAAAGCGGCTCGATCAATCGGCGGAGAAACATCACCGCCAGGTGTTCTACCCTCCGCTGAGATTATGCACTGACAATGGCGCGATGATAGCCTACACCGGCTATCTGCGACTCAAGCATGGACACTCAGAAGATCTTGGCATTCATGTTCGACCTCGATGGCCAATGACGGAACTGAACGAGGCTTCTGTCGATGGATAAAGTGTTCGTATCAGGTATTCGGGTCGGCACAACCATTGGTGTGTACGATCACGAAAGAGACATCACCCAGGATCTCATCGTCGACCTGGAACTTGGCTGCGACACAACCAAGGCAGGTGCCAGCGACGACTTCAAAGACGCCCTGGACTACGACGCGATCTCACGCAGAACATTCGATTTTGTAAAAACCACGAATAACTTCCTGATTGAAGCGGTGGCTGAGCAGCTGGCTAAGATGCTGATGGATGAGTTCAAGATTGAAGAAGTCTTGATTCGCATCACCAAACCCGGCGCGGTTGCTATCGCGGACGCCGTCGGTGTCGAGATTACTCGGCGCAAGTCTTAGTCTTCACCACTGGCAGAGCCTAGTGCCAAGAACTCCATGCGATAACCGTAGGCTAGCTCTTCTTCAGAGTCCTCGGTTTTGTCGAATGCACTCTCCAGATCCATCTCCACCTTGAAGACTGTAAAGGCCTGCGGAGGTGCGCTGTTGATCTGGCCCTGCAGCGTTACCACCAGGTAGATATTACCTTCGTCGTCGTAGGCAAAGTTCTGATCTTCCGGTAGCAGGATGCCCTGTGGGTTTTCGTCGTAGTTCTTGAGGTTCTGGAATGCCACTTCATCTACTTCTGCCACTTCTTCTTCATCATCACCTTGAGAGGCGGCCGTAGATCGAGAGCTGGAAGCTGCGTTGGTCTGACCAGCACTTGCAGAAGCGTTGAACGATGTCTGCAGATTCTGGGTAAAGAATAGGTTATCAATCTGAACCGGACTGGAGACGCCTTCGATCAATCCACCGGAGACATCGAAAGCTGTTGCCGCCGTCAAAGCTTCCGACACATTCGTCTCAGAGCCAGTGGGCAACGAATTAAGAATCGCCGTAGCGCCCAGATCGTCCGAGAAGAAGCTTCCTTGATCCAACCCGAAGAAGATACCGCTACCTGCGCGCAGGACAAAGTTCTGATCAGCATCGGTTGAACCGACATTGGCTACCGGTGCAAGGAAGACAATGGAGCCATTGGTACTTCTTACGTCCTGGTTCTCTTCACCCTGCCCCAGTGGAATCGGATCGTTCACTCGTGTGAAGTTAGGCGGCTCTTCACCTGGAACGACAGTCTCCTGATTGACAAGAAGCGTGATGTCACCGCTGGCCTGGATAGAGGCAATCTCCATACCGGTTTCGGCAGATACCGTTGCTTTGTCGCCCGCCTCTAGAACCGAGTCCTTGGTCTGGGCAACCATACCCTGCAAACTAAATACTACGGCATCGCCACCTGCAGAGACATCAGTGATCGAAACATCACCTGCGTCAGCGGTGATTGTGACGTCGCCGCCGGACGATACAGAGGCAGCTTCTTCGCCACCAAGCGTGACGTTGTTTGCTGCGATGATCACAGCATCGTTACCTGAGCTGATGGTACCCAGTGATTCAATGTTGTCAGCGCTGAGCAGCGTCACCGTGCCGGCTCCAGCGCTTATGTTAGAACCCAGTAGAAGCGTGCCCTCGGAAACCGCTCTTACATCACTGCCAGCATCCAGCGACTGAGTAGAAACTGTGCTGTTCGTGCTGCGAAGCTCGATGTCACCAGCGGCAGACGCGGCACCCAGCAGATTAAGCGCCCCCCCCGCCTGAATCAGGACATCTCCTGCCGCGTCATCGATGATGCCGGAAACGGTGACATTCCCGGCAGCCGTTACATCCACCGTATTGCCTGACGTATAAACGTCATCCAACTGGACATCCTGGGCACTCGCTATGAGGAGAGCACTGATACGCGCTTCATCAATGATGCTACCAATATCGATCGAACCGGTCCCTGCTGTCATGTTGAGAGAGCCCGCCGCGATCGTATCCTGAAGGCGAATCGTACCGGCGCCTGTTGAGTCGCTCACAATATTGATATCGGCGCCAATACTGCTGCCTTCGTTGGTGGTATCAATATTCACCGAACCGGCAATATTGACGGTTCCGAATGATGGATCAGGCAGACCACTGGCATCTACACCATTGATGGAAACAGAGCCACCGTCTGCACTGCCCACAGTCGTCAGGCTAATCTCACCACCATCAACACCCAGGAAAACTTCCGGTGCCGTGATCTCGATGCTGCCGCTGGAATTTGTCGGGTTGCCGCCGACCAGGCTTGGGTTGATGTTAGTCCGAATTTCGACCGCACCGCCCGTCCTGGTGGTGAGTGAGAGGGAGCCAACCTCTACATTGGCATCTTCATTGAAGACAATTCTTCGTGCGCGAAGGTCAGCGTTCTGATCCACGCTGAAGTCTGAACCATTGGCGATTGAGATAATGCCCACCGGCGCATTCAGCGTCAGAGCATCGGATCGGACAAATGTCAGATTAGTGCTGTCAGCCAGGTTCATGATGATGTTGTCAGAATCCAGACTGAGCGCAGCAAACGAATTGCCCTGACCATCAAACAGAATCTGCTGAGGCTGCCCAGTGACCGCGAGAGTTGCGAGCCCACCGACAGAGAGTGTGGCTCCATCTTCATCGGTCATGCTGTTTTCAGAGAGCAGGTTCAAATTGTTCTGGATGTTAAGACCGGCAAGCCTTGTTTCACTGTTCTCAGAAACATCTGCGTTCGCCGCAGTCAGGGACAACTGGCCAAAGTCTACGCTGACGGCATCATTGTTCGGATCACCAAGAACAATATCTCCGGCAGAAGTGATGTCACCAAGCAGAGTGACAGAGATCGTCGCTCGATTAGAGTTCATGATGTCGCCACCCGAATTCAAGCTGAAGTTATCTGCAATCACGGTTTCGATAACCGTCGAATCCGTCTCTGCTACAGACACATCTCGACCAACCACGGATAGCGAGCCAAAGCTGTTCGTCGAGTTATTCAACACAATGTCTGCGCTGGCTGGATTCACGCCAAAGTTTGCGTCGCCGGCTGCGGTGATGACCGCGCCGTCTGCTGCGGTGATTCCGCCATCCACTGAACCAACAGTGAGGTTTCCTGTTGCCTTAATGCTTTCAATCAGTACGTCATTGTTCTGATTCAAAATAATTCTGTCGCCTGACAGCGCGACGGACTCAATATTCACCAGATCGTTGGCGTTGTTGCCAATCAGAATGTCGAAACCTTCAGCTGCGGTAATGGTTGCAAGACCGCGCACCTCAATTTCATCATCAGGACTGTCGGTAACGTCACCGCCTGAGACCAGAGTCAAAGAATTCACATCGATATCGACCAATTCGGTTTCAAGGGTGTTGATCACATTGACCGTTGAGCCGGTTAACTGGAGACGGTTCAATCGGTTCGACTCATTATTCAAAAGAATCTGTCCGAGCCCGTCATCTGCCGAGATTTCAAGATCTTCATCGACCCGAATGATCTCGTCACCAACAACATTACCGGCGCTCACTAACTCCAGCGACTCCACGTCAACTTCCAGCAAGGTGGTATCTCCGCTGCTGTCGAGAATATTGACATCCCCGCCTTCGATACGAAGGGACGCAAACCGGTGATCGTTCTGATCAAGCAAGATGTCGCCTGTACCTGCATCAATACTCAGCGTGCCTGCGATATTGACCCTGCCACCATCAGAAACAGCACCACTGGTAATCAGTGTCATGGAATCCGCGTTAATGTTATTTAGCGTGATCGCACCGTTGTTGGTGATCTCAACCGTTCCGGCAGAGGAAATCGCGATAGAACCCAGCACGTTGTCATTACCGGTCAGAATAATGTCGTTCCCGCCGTTACTTAGTGATGCGGATCCAACATTGATCTCCGAGTTTTCGCTTTGAGTAATATCGCCCGCTGCCGCCAAACTCAGCGCGTCACCAGAAATTGATTCGATTTCGGCTGAGCCCGAGACAGTAAGATCAATGTTAGCGCCAGAGATATTCAGAACTGCCAGATCAACCGAACCGCTGTCACCAAGAATGATGTCACCTGTTGTTTCCAGAATCGCCTGCCCTACGTTGATGTTTGCAGAAGCGGCGTCAGTAATGTCTCCCGTCGAGGTGATATCGAATACACCTGAGACGTCAAGCTGATCCAGCTCAATCGCCTGTGCAAGTCCAAGTGAAACCGTCCCTGCTGTCACTGACAGGGTACCGATAGAATTGTTCACGTTCGTCAGATTGAGATCATTGCTTCCAGCATCAAATGTCGCGGCGCCGGTGACCAAGACCTCGCCAGCACCCGTGATATCGCCACCAGCGGTGAAGGTTAGTGTCGAAGCATCTATGCCCTCAACCTCGATGGCGCCCGCAGCTGTAAACTCGACATCATTACCCGTCAGAGAGATGGATCCAAAGCTACTCGCTGTATCTGTGAGGCTAATGTTGCCGCCAACGGTTTCAAACGTGGCCAAACCGGCAACTGTGGTCACCGTGCTGGCTGCCTGGGTAATGTTTCCACCGGAAGTCGTGACAGTCAGTGTCGTTGCATCAATGGTCTCCAGCGTGATGTCACCGGAACCGTCAATGGTCACGTCCACACCCTGTATCTGAATACTGCCGAAGGTGTTGTTACCGTCCAGAACAACATCACCTCCGCCATCCAGATCAAACAGATTCGTCACATTAACAATGGACCCCGCCGTCTGAGAGATATTACCCGCGGCGGTAATCGACTGTGAGTTGGCAACGATACTATCAATGAAGATGTCATTGATTTCATTGATCACCACGTCGCTTGCATTAGCGATACTGATCGTGCCCAGATTAACGCGATCAAACGTAATCGTGTTACCACCGGGGTCGATCGTCGTGATGCCGCTTACGGTTACCGTATTGGTGGATGTATCCGATATCGCACCGGTGGTCGTTAAATCCAAATCAGTGACATTAAGCTCGCGCAGTTCCAGCGCACCCGTGTTGCTGAGCGTCACTGCATCGCCTTCCGTAATGGTCAGGGATCCAATGACATTGGCAGCATTGGTGGCGTTGATGTCTCCATCCGAGCGAAGAATCAGTTCATCTACTACGATAGACGCAATATCTGTCTGATCTGATTCTCGGATATTAACCGTACCGGTTGGGCTATTGATATCCAGGCTGCCGAAGGCGTTGTTGGCGTTCGTAAGCTGAACACCACCAGTGCCGCTGCTCGCATCCAGGGTGAATTCATCAACAACGACAACGACGCCCGCACCGATGATGACGCCATTCGTTGATGTGAAGCTCGCATCATAGGCATCTGCAGCAGGCAGACCGACATCCAGCGGATCACCGATCGTGATATTACCCAGCGTCAGGGTATTAGCGTTCACAACGTTAGCAGAGTCTGCGGTGATAGAAACCGCTCCGGTCGCGTCCAAATTCGATAGATCTACTGCCGGGGTTCCAACAGGGGCACTGAAGGATGTTGTGAAATCACTACTACCACCAACCTGGACCAGCCCGGAAGAAATTACTCGGTTTGCAGTATTGACCGTCAAACTGCCATCGATCACGCCCTGCATTTGGAGCGAAGTGAACAGATCCGTGCTGTTAATCTCGACGTCTCCATCAGAGTTAACATTGAAAACACCATCTAGAGAGATTTCATCAATATCGACGCTGAACGAATCGAGAATGTTTACATTGGCAAGACTCGACGCATCACCAGCCACATCGGACAGCACGACTGCACCCGTTGCACCGGCATCAATGTTTAAGGTTTCAGCAATCCCCGCAGCGGTACCCTGCAAAATGCCGTTTACCGAGAGCCCGTTGTTACCTGCTGTCAGATTGACGGTTATCCCCTCCGCGAGCGTGACATCACCCGTGAAGTCCAACCCTGCTGCCGACAGATTGAGGCCAGCGGTGAAAGTAGTTGGGCCAGTGAAATCTGCGATCCCCGTTGCTGTGAAGTTATTACTTAGAAGAATCGAGCCGCTTGCAATCGTTGCATCATCAACATTTACGGTGTTGTTGAAGCTCGTCGAGGTCAGCGTACCGCTAATTGTCAGATCACCCAGAATATCGACTGGACCCAGATCAACCAGGTTTGCATCGGAAATCGTGAGGTTCTGAAGGGTTTCTGCATCACCTGTCACGTTGTTGATCGTGACATCGCCATTCAAACCCACAACACCTGCATCAATGATCAGTGATTCGCCAATACCACTGGCTGCGTCCGTGCCCACGAGGTTCGTAATGGTCAGGTCACCACCAGAGGTATCTAACGTTGCGGTCGAAGCCTCGTCCACCGTCAACGTCGCGAACGACAGGTCAGTACCACCGGAACTTAGGGTACCTGCAATAATGGTCGAGGCGCCGCCAGGGTTGGTCAGACCGCTGGAGAACAGTATGGCGTCAAGTGCCCCATCACCAAATCTCAGCTCGCCCGAATTATCGAACTGAACCTGACTGGCAATCTGATTTGTCGTACCAAAGAAGTGGATGTTGTAGTTGCTAGCGGACGTGGTCACCAGATCGGTCAGGCTTGTATTGCCGTTAAACGCGACTGTCGAACCGCCCGTGATCGTGACGATATCAATTGTGCCTGGATCCGATGCACCCACCGTACCGTTAAAGGTAACATCTGCGGAGCCGTTGAGCGTCAAAAGCAACACGTCGTCCATAGAATCGTTAACGGCGATATCACCTGCCGCACCGGCATCGAGTGACAGATTATTGCCACCCCCATCGATCGACCCGAACGTGATGTCAGCATTGGTGGTATCAATATCAACACTTTCATCCAGCGTGACATCAGCGAATTCAACAGAGAAACCAGCGCTATCCAGATCCCCCGCAATGTTTGTGTCGCCGGCGGTGTAAACAAAGTTGGCGTTGAAGGTTGTCTGATCAGTCGCATCGTTACCCAGTCTCAAACCGCCAGTGTGAAGTAAGCTATTTGTGCCAAGCTGGTTCGCAGAACCCAACAGTGACACTGAATAGTTGCCGGCACCCGTTGTCAGATCACCTACAATGACGTTCTGGTTCAAAGATACACCACCAGCGTCGGTAATCGTCAGACTGGATAAGTTATTCACGGTTCCGGATACGGTAATCACACCGGTATCGCCACCGTCCAGGGTCAGGGCATGAGAGGCAGTGGAATCCACGTTGCCAGAGATGTTGATCGCAGCGCCATCTGAATCGATGATGCCTGCACCGGATAGCGTCAAATTCTGGACAGTCAAAATCGAATTGCTGGTCGCGAGTGTACCGTTCAATGTGACCAGACTGGTGTTTACCGTCGCGCCACCAAAAAGGTTGATGGTGTCACCACCATCACCAAAGAAGAGACCTCCGGAGTTCGAGAAACTCACGTTATTGGTCACTGTCGTGGTATCACCAAGGAATGACAGACTGTAGGTACCCGGATTGGTCGAGAGCACCGCAATCGTTGCATTGTCCTGGAAGTTCACCGCACCTGCGCTGCTCGCGATAGCCAGTGTGGTTGCTGTCACGGATCCAATAAAGTTCGTCGTACCATCGTTCGCCAGGGTGATGTTCCCGCCACCGACAAAACTGTTCACTGTCACCGTCGAAGGCTGGCTGGAATCCAGATCCAGCGTACCGCCAGAGAGCGTGACGTCTCCCAAAGTAATGGTGTCTTCCGCGTTAATCGTCAGGTCTGCGGTGGAGGCAACGTCATTAATCGTCACTGCCCCCACACTGCTGGTGAGTATGCTGCCGGCGCCGCTAACACCAATACTGTCTGCACCACTCAGGTTGAGCGTTTGACCGCTGATATCAACGCCACTGGCAAGATCAATTCGATCGAGACCACTGGTGGTGAGGTTGCTGCCCAGCGTTACGTCACCGTTCAGAGCCACGTCGTCATTTGCACCAGTACCCGACAAGTCGAGCGCATCGACATTGTTAATCGATCCAACCGTTAATGTCCTGGTGGCAGCACCCGTGCCGTCTTCGTCGATACCAATCGACAAACTGCCGTCGTTGCTGACGCCATCATCAAGATCAACACTGACAATGCTGACATCACCGGACGCATTTATGTCGAGATCAACATCAACGCTGTCGACGGCATCAACGACCGCAGCAAGATTGATGTCAAAGCCGGCGTCCGTATTCAAGGTCACGGTGCCGGTTGCCGTACCGTTAATTTCCACCTCTGTGACATTCGTCACCATCGACAAATCGCCACCCTGAGCGCTGTAGGTATGACCGACGTGAAGCTCAACCGTCGCCGCATCGCTGACCAGGATCGCGCCACTGGCTGTCAGATCCGCATCAAGCTGAATCAGCTGCGCATCACTCAATGTAATGTTTCCTGACGTTGTCGTCAGAGCAGCATTGACCTGGATGGTGTCATCTGCTGTCCCCGAGCCACTGATAGACAGATCGCGGAAGTTTGTCAGGTTACCGTTTGCCGCAAACGTTAGGTCGCCGTTGTTGTTGGTATCGAACGCAATGGTGATATCGCCAACAGCACCGGGATCCGCCATATCGATGGAATCTACGGTCACCGCACCCTGAGCCGAAAGATTCAGGCTGGTGGTGTTGGTCATGGTATCGCCATCGGTCAGCGCAGCCAGGCTGATGTTGCCATCACCCGTTGTGATCAAATCAACAACACCAGTACCTTCGATGGTGACACCTGTGACTGAACCAGCACCGTCAAAATCAATATCCCCTGCTGCTGTGACATCCACCGTGGTCAGCTGAATCTGAGCGGCGTTTGTGACATTAATCGCACCACCGGAAACGAGATTTGCATTAACGTCGAGAACGGCAAGCGAATCGAAGTTCATGTCTCCTGCCGTCGTTGTTAGGGTCTCATCAATCGTGATGGTTCCGGTTGTGGTTCCACCAGCTGTAAAATTCAAACTTCCCGCGGTTACTGATTGACCGGCGTTGATCGTGATGTCATCTGCCGTCACATCGAGCAGGCCACCCACTGTGCTGCCATTGAGCGTGAGCGCGTTGGTATCAACAACAGTGGCATCACCTGCCTGCGTGATGACCAATGTGCTGAAGTCATTCGACGCGTTGGTCAGACTGATGTCGTTGGTACCTGTCGCTGTGTCACCTGCATCCAGTGTTGTGATGCCGGTGACAGATAAAGTCTGGGTGCCCGTGATGTTGCCATCTGCCGTGACATTTAATGTCCCGCCAATGGTTGAAGCGTTGAGCGTCACACCATCCGTATCCACGATCGAAACATCGTTCGCCTGCGTAACACCAATAGAACCAAAGTTGTTGGTCGCTGCGTCCAGCGCAACATTGTCACCAGCCTGCGCCGTAATCGTCGTCGCACCAGTAACTGACAAGGTGCCCGCCATCGTATCCGTGATGCCACCCGCTGCCTGACTCGCATCCAGTGTCGCTGATCCCGCAGACACCGCGCCGATAATTGAGATTGAATCTGCATCAACATCCAGCAGACCACCAACGGTGGAGGTATCCAACGTAATGTCATCGTCATCATTAATCAGGACAGTGCCTGTACCCGCACTCAGCCTGACGGTATTCAGGTCATTGGTCGCCGCATCCAGGTTGATCTGGTCTGTGCCGGTCACTGTGAACACCGATGTGCCAGTCACCACAAGATTACCGGTGGAGTCCGAGATATTTCCTGCACCTGCGGTGGCATTAAAGTCGAGATTCGCCGCTGTCACTGTGCCAGCGACATCAATCGCCGCCGCATCCACATCGATCGTACCGTTCGGAAGGTTAGATCCACCCAATGTGATCGCATTGGTATCGGCCAATGTGACGTCACCGGCATTGGTGATGTCCACCTGAGCGAAGTCGTTTGAGGTGTTCGTCAGACTGATGTTGTTGGTGCCAACCGCTGTGCCACCTGCATCCAGGGTTGTCAGGCCAGCCACTTCAATGATCTGGCTACCTGTGATTGTGCCGGCTGCAACCACATCGAGGGTGCCGCCAATATCTGAAGCATTAAGCACGATGCTGTCTTCGTCGCGCAGACTCACATTCTGAGCATCTGGAATACTGACGCTGCCAAAGTCGTTGGTCGCTGAATCCAGAAGCACACTGTCCGTCGCCTGGACAGTAAAGGTAGAAGAACCGGTAACCGTAATGTCACCCGTGGTGTCTGTGATGTCTCCGGCACCCGCAGACGCATCAAATACCAAATCATCCGCAACAATTGAGCCGGATACTGTGATGCCTGCACCGGATGTGACATTCAGTGTCGATCCTATATTCGCTGTACCAATCTCGATGGCATCGACATCAACGATCGTTGCGTTGTTCGCCGCAGTGACGTTTACCGTATCCTGGAAGTTGTTGCCGGTATTCGTCAGAACCAGATTGGACGCACCTGCATCAAAGGTTGAAACACCAGTGACAGTAAGCGAGGTACCACCGCCCTGACTTAGCGTCGATGTGCTGACCACATCCAACGTACCACCGGCTGTAATCGAGGGCAGAGCAACCGAACCTGTATTGTTGGTGATCGCAACGTTGGTCGCATTGGTCACCGTACCTACCGTTAAGCTTGCCGCATCACCGGAGGTACCTTCGTCCGCTGTAATCGACAGAGACCCATCCAGCGTACCGCCAAGGTCAATCGTACCTGCTGAAACACCGCCTTCTGCACTGATTGTCAGACTGGCACCATCGCCCGCGCCATCATCACTGATCGCGGCAAGACTTGCGGTTGCACCCTCCCCATCCTGATCGATGGTCACTGTGCCCGTGCCGTCCAACGTAATACCGGTAACACCAGAATCGATATCCAGGTTACCGTTTTGTGCATGAATCGTTGTGCCAGCTGTTATCTCTACGTTAGTTGCAGAGAGGGTTGCACTGGCTCCAGCATCAATATCTGCATCGATATCCAGCATCGACGCGGTATCCAGGGATACAAGCCCAGATGCGTTAATCGCCGTGGTCACATTAATCGTGTCGTTGTTGCCAGTACCGCTAACCTCGAGGTCACCCGCGGTAATTGACTGGTCCATGTCCAGCGTCAGTGTGTCGGTGCCACCCCCCAGGGTGTCGAAAGTAATGTCGAGATCTTCGGCGCCAAGATTAATCGTGCCATCAATATCCAGACCTTCTGTGGAAGATATGGTCAGATCGTTATTCGTACCGGTACCATTGATGGCAGACAGGGTAATGGAGCTGCCATCCACTGAAGTCGTCTGAAGCGTCACGAGACCGGTGCCGTCCAGATTAATTGTGGTTACACCCGTATCGATATCCAGGTTACCGCCCTGCGCATCGATGGTCGTACCACCAGCTATCTCAACGGTTGTTCCAGAAATTGTTACCGCGCCACCGGAAGTCACGCTCACATCGAGATCAATGGTCGATGCTGTCTCGAGGGTTACATCACCTGAGGCGTTTATGGCGGTCGTCACGTCAATGACGTCATTTCCACCGGCGCCGGTGACTGAAAGAACACCGGCTGTAATAGTTTGGTCGGCGGCAAACGTGACGCTGTCTGTGCCGCCACCGAGCGTGTCAAAATCTATGTCGAGATCTTCAGTGCCGATATTAATGGTGCCATCGATATTCACACCCTCGGTAGACGAAATCGTCAGGTCATTGTTCGTTCCGGTGGCAGTAACCGCCGCCAACGCAACGGCGTTGCCATCCGCTATGGACGTCTGCAGTGTCACCGTGCCCGTGCCATCGAGCGTCACCAGGGTCACGCCGGTATCAATGTCCAGCGCACCACCCTGTGCATCGATGGTCGTACCACCGGCAATCTCTACATTGGTACCCATCAAACTGATGGATCCACCGGCCGTGATATTGCCGTCGATGTCCACTAGATCCGCGGTGAGTGATACCAGGCCAAGCGCCTGAATTGTCGACGCAAAGGTTGCCGACGTCGCGTCTTCAATCGTGAGATTGAGCAGCTGATCTGTTGAGCCTACCGCGCCGTTAACCGCGATATTGCCGTTACCTGCATCCAGCGTCAGAGAGTTGTTGGTTGCCGCAGCGCTGTCGATATTACCGAAAGTAATGTCACCGTCACCGCCGCTGGTATCAATTCGGATGTTTGCGCCATCCACGATCACATCCGCAAACACGAGATCGTCGGTGGTAATAATGTCTGCACTCAGCGTGGTTTGGCCGAACAGGTTCAAGCTCGCAGAGTTGATCGTCGCGTTAATGTTCGTGTCAGGAGAAGTCAGGTTTACTGCGCCGCTGACATCCACCGTTCCTTCAATAAAGATCGAGGTCGCAGCGGTGATATCCAGCTGCGTTGGATCATTCGGGTTACCAATCTTGTAAGTGGTAACCACATTTCCATCAAGTGTCAGTTGCTGGGTGCCCGTAATGGTGTTGTCTACATCAAAGGTGATGTTCTGACTCGTTGTGCCATTATTAGCCAGAAGCTCTAGGTCTGCGGCCAGCAGAATGTCATCCACATTGGTGTAATCCTGTGCGGTATCCGTTTCAATATCGCCGTTCAGTATCAGGTCATCACCCAAGAGCTGCAGTGTGTCGACATCAATAGCGCCTAACGTAAAGTCACTGTCGTTGGTATCGCCATCGAGGTCCAGGGTGAAATCACCGCTCACATCGGCTAGCGCAATATTTTGATCAACGCCGTCAGTTGCAACATCAATGGTCACATTATTGCCGAGGGTAATCGCGCCAACGTTGGTTCTGAGATCCAGGTTGTTATCCACCTGAATGTTATTGAGCAGAGTCAGGAGGCCGGTTACCGCGAGCTGATCTGTATCGATCTGATTCAGTGTGATGACGCTATTGGCATCACCTTCTACGGTTAACGCAAAGTCTCCGTTTACGTCAGCCAATGTAATCGACTGATCGACACCACCGGCAGCAACACTGATCGTCGATGCACTGAGCAGCGTGATGTCTGTGACCCCGGTATCAAGATCCAGCGACTCGTCCGCAGTAATGTTGCCGTTTACATCCAGGGCACCGGTCACTGAAAGGTTGTTCAGGTCCAGTGCATCGACAGTAATCGTACCGGTGCCGCCGGTAATCAGTGTCAGATCTGAAGTACCTGTTGTGGTTGCGACCTGAATATCGCTATTGGCGCCTCCGCTGGCATCGATGGTTGCATCAGCGGCAAGCGTAATGTCATCCACCAGTGTTCTGACATCGATATCCCCATCGACGGTAATGTTTCCATTAAGCACCAGGTTTGTATCTGCAGTAACATTGAGCTGGGTGGGATCGCTTGCACCGTCCCCAATCTGGAACAGCGTGACGGTATCACCATCAACGGTCAGGGTCTGAACGCCCGTGATGACGTTGGCTGCATCGAAGGTAATGTTCTGCGCTGCACCGCCATTATCTGCGACCAGCTGAACATTGTTGGTCAAAACAATGTTGCCAATATTCGTGTAATCCTGAGCCGTGTCCGTGCTCACGTTGCCATTCAACGTCAGTTCACCACCACTGGTTAACGTCAGCCCATCAACATCCAATCCATTTAATAAGAACGCGCTGCTGGCATCACCCGTCAGAGTCAGATTGAAATCGCCTGTCACCGGTGCGAGACTGATATCTTCATTAAATCCGCCGGCCGCAATATCAATCACGACGCCAGCGTTCAGGTTGATGGCGCCAACATTCGTGCTGAGATCCAGACGGTCATCGACGGTGATATTGCCAAACAATTCCAGATCACCAGTAACATCCAGACTGTTTACATCAACCACATTCAACGTGATCGTGCTGGAAGTATCGCCGACCAGATCCAGATCAAAGTCGCCGGTGACGTTCGCTAGTGAGATCAGATCATCAGTACCACCGGTATTGTCGATAACCAGATTGTCGAGAAGATTGACCTGCGTGGCGCCAGAAAGGTCTACGGCGCCATCTACCGTAATATTTTCATTGAGGTTTGTTGCCGTTGCCGCTGTGATGGTCAGACCGGTCGGATCAGAGGCGCCATCACCAACCTGGAACAAGCTGACGGTCGCACCATCAAGCGTAAGGGCTTGTGTGCCAGTAATAACATTCGATGCACCGAAGGTGATGTTCTGAGCCGCACCATTGTTCGCAATCAGCGACAGCGTTGAGCCGAGGACAATGTTTCCAACGTTGGAATAGTCCTGAGCGGCATCGGTTTCAATGGTGCCATTCAATGTGAGCGTGTCACCACTGGTTAAGGTCAGCGTTGCGATATCCGCGCCATCCAGGGTAATCGCACTACCCGATTCAGCCGTGATACCCAGGTCAAACGCACCATTGATGTCCGCCAGAGCAACCGTACCTGTGCCACCGACCGCGCCCGTTGTATCGATGGTGGAATTGGCTCCAAGAGTAATTGCTGTGACACCCGCATCAAGATCAACTGCGCCATCCACCGTGATGTTGTCATTCACCGTGAGTGCGGTGGCGTTCACCGTCAACTGGGTCAGATCTGTCGTTCCGTTGCCGACCTGATCCAGAATGACGGTTGCGCCATTTAGCGTCAGATCCTGGGCGCCAAGCAGCCTGTTCGTTGCACCGAAGGTGATATTTTGTGCCGCACCGTTGTCTGCGGTAATTGATAAGTCTGCACCCAGAACAATATCACCGACGTTGCTGAAATTGAGTGCAGCATCGGTTTCCAGGTTGCCGTTCAAATTAAACTGGTCGCCACTGGTCAGCGTCAGTGTTCCAATGTCAGCAGAGGCGATCGTAATGTCGCTCGCCGCTTCCGCAACCAGAGTCAGGGTGTTTGCGCCCGCAGTCGTCGGCAGAATAATGTCGCCTGCACCCGCTGCCGCTCCGGTTGTTGTAATCGTGCTGGCACCGTTCAATGAGATCGTGCCAACACCGCTGTCCAGATCAACCTCACCATCGACAGTGATGTCTCCAGCCAGGTTTAAGATATTGGCATCAAGCGTTAGAGCCGTAAGTGCTGCAGGTGAACCGACGTTGCCGTTGAGAGATACGGTGCCTGCACTACCATCCAATGTCAGAGCCTGCGCACCCGTGATGGCAGCAAGGTTAAGGTCGCCGGTCGTGCTGGTGATCGCCACATCTTGAGCAAGAGTGATCATCCCGCTGTAGGTTTGTGTGCCGGTGCTCGTGACATTAGCACCCAGGTTACTGGTGCCGGAGACGCTGAATGTGGTCAATCCTGAAATGGCGGTTGTGCCAAGATCAAGATTGCCCGTGATAGTCAGACCATTGCTTCCGCCAGTTAGTCCGCCATCCACATGTACCGTGCTGGCCGTTGCTATGAGCGTGCGGTCACCACCAGATAGAGTCACTGCACCTGTATAAGTCTGGTCACCCGAACTCGAGACATTACCACCAAGATCCGATGTGCCTGCCACCGACAGTGTGGACAGACCTGCTGCAGCCGCATCAAGGTCGAGGTTACCGGTGTTGATCGTCAGACTGTCAGTTGTACCGGAGATACCAGCGACGAATTGAGCCGTACCACCGACATCCAGAATGACATCTCCCCCCAGCGTGGCGAGCCCGGTAAAGGTTTGATTTCCAGAAGTCGTGATGTCAGCACCCAGAGTCGAAGCTCCAGAGACAGACAGTGTTGTCAGACCGGTCATGGCGGTTGCGCCAAGATCCAATCCACCGGTGATGGTCAGCGCATTAGTACCACCGGCTAGTCCACCATCGACATGAACCGTACCTGCAGTCAGCGTTCGATCTGCACCAGAAAGTGTGACAGCACCTGTGTAAGTCTGATCACCTGTACTGGTGACATCTGCACCGAGGTTCGATGTACCCGCGACCGATAAAGTAGTGAGACCCGTTGCTGCAGCATCGAGATCAAGATTACCCGTCGTGATCGCAAGTGCGTCCGCCGTACCCGAGACTCCGGAAACAAATTGAACTGTGCCGCCGACATCCAGGGTGATATCACCACCCAGCGTCGCGAGGCCTGTGTAGGTCTGGTTACCTGTTGTATCTACATTACTATTTAGCGCAGTCGCACCACTCACCGACACACTGCCCAGCGCATCCGTGCCACCTACAGTACCTTCAAACTGCGCATCACCATCAACCGACAGCGTGTTCGTGCCTGTACTGTCAACAGTGCTGTTAAACAGAACCAATGCACCGCCGGTTGAGTCCAGCGTTACATTCGCGGTAATCGTGGTCGTGTCTGCTAACGCATTGTCACCATATGTCTGCGTGCCACTCGTCGTCACATTCGCGCCAATGTCCGAGTTACCCGTGACATTGATTGTCGTCAGGTTCGACGCCGCTGCATCAAGAACAAAATTACCCGTGACCGTCAGACCATTCGCACCACCAGCAACACCATTTGTATACGTCACCGTAGAACCCGTGAAGTTACGGTCCCCGCCAGACAGGGTCACCTGACCAGAGTAAGTTTGTGTACCTGTTGTACTGATGTCGCCGCCTGAAAGCGTGGTTCCCGTTACTGACACACTCTCTAGCTGACGCGTTGCGCCGACAGAACCGCCAAACGATGCATCACCACTAATCGATAACGTATTCGTCGCTACTGCCAAATCATCTTCAATTGTCGAACCAAACGTAATCAGAGTATTACTCGTTGAGTTCAAGGTGATGCCTGTGCCGTTATCTATCAGCACGGCGCCTGTATAAGTCTGCGTACCCGTAGTTTCAACATCCGCCCCAAGGTCAGCTGTGCCACTCACCGTCAGGGTCGTCAGATTCGTTGCCGTGCTGTCCAGATCAAGGTTACCCACCACATCCAGAGCAAAGGTCATGGTGCCATCAACACCACCAATCAAATTCACATTGGCTGCCGTTAACGTGCGATCCGCGCCGGACAAGGTCACTAGACCTGTATAAGTCTGATCACCAGTACTGGTGACATCTCCACCCAGATTAGAAGTACCGCCGACAGTCAGTGTCGTCAGACCAGACGCATCTGCGTCCAGATCAAGGTTACCGTTCGTAATCGTCAACGAATCTGTTGTACCAGTGACACCTGCACCGAACTGAACCGTGCTGCCACCGTTGGTAGTCAGGTTGATGTTGCCACCTAGCGTCGCAGCACCTGTATAAGTCTGATTGCCAGTCGTTGTGATGTTGTTGTTCAGGGCCGATGCGCCAGACACCGTCACACTACCAAGCGCAACACCACCACCGGCAATACCATCAAACTGGGCGTCGCCAGAAACCGACAGCGCTTCCACCGTCGTCGCATCTACCGTGTTGCCAAACGTGATCAGATCACCGGCGCTCGAGGTGAGAGTTTTCGTACCTCCACCTGTCAGGGTTACTGCACCCGTGTAAACCTGCGTGTTGCTAGTGGTGATGTCACCACCAATGTTTGACGCATCAGTCACGCTTAAGGTTCTCAATCCTGTAGCGTTGCCAATCAACGTGAAAACACCGTCGGCAACGTTCAGGTCATTCCCGCCACCTGTGATTGAATCAAACTGAATCGTACCGGCCGTAGAATTCAGCGTAATATCATCACCCAGCGTCGTTGCTGTGTAAGTTTGGTTACCTGTGGTATCGACGGCGTCGTTCAATGTTGTGGTGCCACCACCGGAAACCACAATGGCATCCAAGTCTGTCGTACCGCCAATTCTGCCACCGAAGACGGCACCGCCAGTGACGCTCAGGTTCAGAGCCTCGCTGCCATCAATGGCGCTATTAAATGTAATCGTTGTGCCGGTGAGCGTGACGCCAGCACCCAGGTCTGTCTGATGGATACTTGAGGTTGTTCCATAGGTCTGCACACCTGTTGTCCGAACATCCGCACTGAGTGTCGTGTCTGTATCGATGGCAAGACTGATAACCGTGCTGGCGGTCATAGTGTCGGTACCCACACCTCCCTGGATGGTGGCGGTGTCCGCTGTGATTGCTCCGGCGCCCTGTATGGAACCGGCAGCTGTTACAGTCAAATCTCCGCTGGAAACATCAATAGCGCCGAGCTGATTTCCAGTATCAACACCAACATTTCCCCGAAATTCCAGGTCACCCGTTGCGACAGTCAGGGTCTCGCCGCCAGCTGAACCATCGACATCACCGTTAAACACAACAGTTCCGCCGGAATTCAAGATGATGTTTGTCGCGAGCGTCGCAGTGTCTCCACCGCCTGTGCCATAGGTCTGGCCGGCAGTGGTGTCTATATCATTATTAAGAGTCGCGCCACCTGAAACACTGATGCTCGAGAGATCCGTCGTGCCGCCAACTCGTCCGTTAAAGACAGCATCGCCCATAACTGCCAGGGTGTTTGCGCCATCAAGTGTGCTGGTAAATGTCACAGTGTTACCGGTCAGGATTACACCGGCGCCGAGCGTGACCGCATCTAACGTCGCACTATTACCATAAGTTTGAGTGCCTCCCGCTGTCGTGACATCGGCATTCAATGCGGTGTCGCCCTGGACATCAAGGTTGTCTGCAGTAACTAGACCGTTAATCGTGGCAGTACCAGTTACGGTAACGTCAGCCACATTGTCGATGCTGCCATCAACCGTCAGGTTGCCGTTGACGATCAGATCATCGATGCCTGTGCCCACATCATTCCTGTCGCCAACTTCACCGTTAAAATCAGCGTTGCCATTGACTGTCAGCATTTCAGTGCCGGCCGAGCCCTGGACATCTGCATTGAATGTCGCAGTGCTACCGGTGTTGATCACAACAGACGCGCTCAGAGTGACCGAATCCGTCGTCGAGCTATCTCCATAGGTTTGAGTATCTGTGGTCGATACGTCGTCACCCAAAGTCGTATTGCCGGTAATAATCAATCGGCCAAGAGGATTTGTGTTACCTACCAGACCATCGAAGCGCGCATCACCATCTACGGTCAATGTGTTCGACATCGTCGCGGTGCTATCCACCGTGCCAAAGAACCTGATCAGTGCATCTGTGGTTGAATCCAGAGTCAAGTCAGAATTAATTGTGACCGCATCACCGCCAGCATCACCATAGGTCTGGGCACCGGTCGTCGTCACGTCAGCATCCAGGTTTGCGTTATCGGTCACTGTAATTGTTGAGAGATTAAAGGCGGCACCGCCTAGGCCGAGATCCCCTGTGACTGTAAGATCAAAACCTCCGCCATCGATTCCAGCCGCGAGATCAACTGCGTTGCTCGCTGAGGTCAGGTTCGTCAACCCACCTGTCAGCGTTACCAGACCGGAATATGTTTGCGTCGCTGTTGTGTCTATATCCGCGCCAATCGCAGTTGTACCGCTTACGCTAATGGTCGTTAGATCGGTTGAACCACCCACCCTGCCATTGAACTCAGCGTCACCAGTCACCACCAGCGAATTCGCGCCATCTATTTCGCTATCAAATGTCACCGTTGAACCGGTGAGCGTGACCGCTGCACCGAGAGTGACATCATGCGTCATAGTGTCAGTACCGTAGGTCTGCGTCATTGTCGTAGTGACATTCGCTGCGAGAACGGAACTGCCGTTAACCTGCAGCGTAGATACGCCGCTTATCGCAGCGGTTGTTAGATCAAGCGTGCCGTTAACGGTCAGGGCATTGCCGCCCCCTGCCAGGCCACCGTCCACATTAATTATTGTACCTGCTAGTGTTCTGGTGCCACCGGAGAGTGTCACAGCACCACCATAAGTCTGGGTTGTGGTCGTGGTGACATCACCACCCAGGTCGGCTGTTCCCGCCGTCACATTGAGCAGGTTCAACCCAGTCGCACTGCCATCCAGGTCAAGGTTACCCGTGGTCAGCGTCAGGTCGTTCGTACCACCCGCGATACTCGTACCAAAACGCACCGTACCGCCAGAGTTGATATCAACATCGTTTGTCAGCGTCGCCGCACCGGTATAGGTCTGGTTACCCGTCGTCGTGACATCACCACCCAGTGATGCCGTGCCCGTAACCGTCAGCACACCCAGGTTCGAGCCCGTACCCACCGTACTGTCAAACTGTGCGTTGCCGTCAACCGTCAGATTGTCGCCAGCCGTGCCGTCCGCATTGACCGTGTCATTGAACTGCACAAGACCACCACTCGTAGAGTCCAGCGTGACCGTACCGCCACTGATCGTGACATTATTTGTATAAGTCTGCCCGCCAACCGTGGTGACGTTACTGCCAAGGTCTGCCGTACCGTTCACGGTC
>JAEPOO010000019.1 GCA_017642855.1 Pseudomonadales bacterium | reverse complement strand
TAACGTTGTCGTAGCCTTGAAGACACCTTTTGATGATGGCACTTCTCATGTCGTTCTGAGCCCCATGGAGTTCATGGGCCGCCTGGCAGCGCTCGTTCCAAAGCCAAGGGTGAATTTAACGAGGTTTCACGGCGTGTTCTCGCCACGGAGTAGATTGAGAGAGTATGCCGTTCCCATAAAGCCAGTCGATGAACCGGCACGGGCCAGCCAGTCTGGTAACCGGGTGTATTCGATGACGTGGGCGCAACGACTGAAGCGAGTCTTTGCAATAGAAATTGAGAAGTGTGAAAAGTGTGGTGGCAAGGTGAAGATTATTGCCAGCATTGAGGATCCAGAGGTCATTGAGAAAATATTGAAGCATCTGGGGCTGGATGAGGCATCGCAGGCGAGAAACCGCTCACCGCCAACGGGTCTATTCGATCATCCGACTCAACTTTTCTGACATCTGCCATCGCTGATGGGGTCTGACTCGACCTGGCGGTCCGAAATTGCAAAGACAGCAGATTGATCGCTGTAACCCAGTTTGTTAGTTCGCTAAAAGCCACCAGATTTCCACAGAGAGCTGTAGTTAAACTCAAAATTCAGGGCGATGAAGTACTTGGCTGACT
>JAEPOO010000018.1 GCA_017642855.1 Pseudomonadales bacterium | reverse complement strand
CGGAGGAGAAGAAAACAAAAGTGATTCCGATAGTAGCGGCGAGCGAACTCGGATTAGCCCAAACCAGTGTTGTTACGGCAATGCTGGGGTTGTAGGACCACGATATTTGATGCGTAATGAATTAGAACACTTTGGAAAGAGTGACCAGAGAGGGTGATAGTCCCGTATAAGTAAAGATCGTTATTGATAGTGGTATCCTGAGTAGTGCGGGGCACGTGTAACCCTGTATGAATTTGGCGGGACCATCCGTTAAGGCTAAATACTCCTGAGAGACCGATAGTGAACTAGTACCGTGAGGGAAAGGTGAAAAGAACCTTGAATAAAGGAGTGAAAAAGAACCTGAAACCATACGCTTACAAGCGGTCGGAGCCAGTAATGGTGACGGCGTGCCTTTTGCATAATGAGCCTACGAGTTACCGTTGCTAGCAAGGTTAAGGACTTCAGGTCCGCAGCCGTAGCGAAAGCGAGTCTGAATAGGGCGCTTTAGTTAGTAGTGGTAGACGCGAAACCGTGTGATCTACCCATGGGCAGGGTGAAGCTGTGGTAACACACAGTGGAGGCCCGAACCGGTTGACGTTGAAAAGTCTTCGGATGAACTGTGGGTAGGGGTGAAAG
>JAEPOO010000017.1 GCA_017642855.1 Pseudomonadales bacterium | reverse complement strand
AACGGGCAGGGATGACTGTGAGATCGGGTGCTCAGAGTGGTGCTGTCACGCTGATTCAGCGCTTTGGCTCTGCACTCAATTTAAACTTGCATTTCCACATGCTTTACCTGAATGGTGTCTACGACAGCAAAGGCTATTTCTGGCCGGTAAAGCCACCGACCACGGAAGATCTCGACAAGATTACCCCTATGATCGCAACGCGGGTGTCACGATATTTGGAGCGGGCAGGGTATTTATATCGCGATGCTGAATCAGAGTACCTCGATCTGATACCAGAGGAAGACGATGCCATGCACGGCATCATCAGCGCATCGATTACTTACCGATTGGCTTTTGGTCCGAATGCCGGAAGGAAAGCGTTGACACTGCAGGCTGTTCCGGTCAGTGAGAATCAGACGAAGACCAGCGTGTTGGTCAGCAAGCAGTCCAGCTTTTCGTTACATGCTGGCGTGGCGTGTAAGTCCAACCAGCGGAAGAAGCTTGAGCGTCTTTGCAGGTATATCACTCGTCCGGCGATTGCCGAGCAGCGGTTGTCACTGGCCAGTAACGGTAACGTTGTCGTAGCCTTGAAGACACCTTTTGATGATGGCACTTCTCATGTCGTTCTGAGCCCCATGGAGTTCATGG
>JAEPOO010000016.1 GCA_017642855.1 Pseudomonadales bacterium | reverse complement strand
AACTACCTGAGCTACAAGCCCCAAAATTACTCGGGGACAGCCCTGGTACCGAGCTTCGGCCACAGGCCACCTCCGCTGCTCTGCTTTCCTTCTTCTTGCAGCATAGGACAGATTGTTTGTAACGAACTACTTATGGTAGTTGTGTAGGTTCATCGCTTGCTGGTGTATATATACCCAGCTAGCAAGGCTCTCCTTGAAAGGAGGTGATCCAGCCGCACCTTCCGGTACGGCTACCTTGTTACGACTTAGCGCCAGTTACCAGGCTTACCCTAGGCACCCCTTACCGGGGCGACATCAGGTACTCCTGACTTCCATCGCTTGACGGGCGGTGTGTACAAGGCCCGGGAACGTATTCACCGCGTCATTGCTGATACGCGATTACTAGCGATTCCAACTTCACGGAGTCGAGTTGCAGACTCCGATCCGAACTGAGAATGGTTTTAAAGATTTGCACCTCATTGCTGAGTAGCGACCTTCTGTACCATCCATTGTAGCACGTGTGCAGCCCTGGACGTAAGGGCCATGATGACTTGACGTCGTCCCCACCTTCCTCACTACTTGCGTAGGCAGTCTGGCTAGAGTCCCCACCATTAGGGGCTGGTAACTAACCACAGGGGTTGCGCTCGTTGCGG
>JAEPOO010000015.1 GCA_017642855.1 Pseudomonadales bacterium | reverse complement strand
CCCGAGCTCGCCCAGAACGGCTTCTACCTGAGCCTCCGCCGCCTCCTCGAGGCCCAGGCCGAGGCCGAGGGCGTCGACGTGAGCGACGACGAGGAGTGGACCGCGTGGCTGCTCGACGTCGCCGATCCGACCGACCCGGAGAACCGCCGGGATCTGCTGAACTGAGTCGCGAAATCCGGGCTTGACGCCTGGAAACGGCCGTCTATAGTGCGGCCTCCCTGGCGCGGGGTGGAGCAGTCTGGTAGCTCGTCGGGCTCATAACCCGAAGGTCGTCGGTTCAAATCCGGCCCCCGCAATCGCCTCCTGAAAATCGAAATCCAACCTGTCGCAAGACAGACCCTGTCGCGGGGTGGAGCAGTCTGGTAGCTCGTCGGGCTCATAACCCGAAGGTCGTCGGTTCAAATCCGGCCCCCGCAAAACTCGGTAGCGCGATCGCTGGCAACAGCGGTCGCGTTTGTCGTTTCGGGACACACCGCCCGCTCGAACGACGCGGTCGAACGTGAGCCTACCGCGAGCTACGTCGGGGTCCTGAGTCGCTCGCGGGGCGCCGCGAACGGCCACGGCTTGCGCGCCAAAGACGCTCCGTGGCGACGGTGAAGCGGGTTCGTGGTGAGTCGCCCGTCGAGCACGTCGATG
>JAEPOO010000014.1 GCA_017642855.1 Pseudomonadales bacterium | reverse complement strand
TTCTGGAACACCATGAAGTCTGCGTCGTCAAAGACACTGTTCGAAACAGACAGGTCTTCCAGTGTTGTGATCGCTGCAACCTCAGTAAAGTCCAGGTCACTCTGGAAACCATCAATGTGGAATACACGCAGACTGGTTAGCGCAGAGATTCCTGCGAGATCACTGATGCCACGATAGCCACAGTAGAGATCCGTCAGTTCCGCTACATAGAAGGCACCGGTGTCAGCCACACACTGCGCAAGTTCCGGGTCCGGAATGACGAGATCAGCAACCTGCGGCGGAGTGCTGCTCGAATCGTTGGGATTAGATCCAGCATTATACTCAGTGAGGTTATCCGCACCGTCGCCATCGGTATCGTTGAAAGCATCACCGCCGTTTAAGGGATCGAGACCGAGTCCGGGTTCGTCCACATCAGGGATGCCATCACCGTCATCATCGGTATCTGCGTTATCACCAATACCGTCGAGGTCGAAGTCAGACCACTCACTGCCATCATCAGGGAACTGGTCAAAGACGTTATCGACGCGATCATTATCACGATCGCGATCGGCGACATCGACAGTTCCGTCAGAGTCTCCATCAGCACCTTCACTTTGATCCTCCGGGTCATGCAGGAAGGCCAAACCGACGCTGATGCCATTGTTGTCTC
>JAEPOO010000013.1 GCA_017642855.1 Pseudomonadales bacterium | reverse complement strand
CCGCGACGGCAAGGTGACGCTTCCGGTAATCATTGCGTACGCCAATGGCGATGAAGACGAAAAGGCCTTCTGGCGTCGCTGCATGGAAGATCAGGACTTCCAGGATGGCGATCTGGATCGTGCGCAAACGCTGATCCGCAAATATGATGCATTGGATGCATCGATGGATCGCGCCCGCGAATTCGGCGAAAAGGCGATTGCCACCCTGTCCCGCTTTGACGATGGCGCGATCAAGGATGCAATGGTCGAGGCAGTCGAGTTCTGCATTTCGCGCCCATACTAATCGATATTCCCGTTGCGCATGCCGGGATCACACCCGGACGGCGCAAAAATATCTTGCGTCGCCTGCGATAAACCATTATCACCCGGCTTCGCAGAATGACGGAGCGTAGCTCAGCTTGGTAGAGCACTGTCTTCGGGAGGCAGGGGTCGGAGGTTCGAATCCTCTCGCTCCGACCATCATTCAAAGGCCCTGAAACGTTTATGCGTTTCAGGGCCTTTTGCGTTTCAGTCAAAGAAGTGTCGCGCCCTCATCACCTGCAGAGGCAGGATTTTCAATCGCTTGTTAAACTGCCCGTCCCGCGCACGCCTACACTGAAATTTTTTCCGCCAAAACGACCGGTTTATGCTTGATCCACGCCAAAAGAAGGGATAAACCTCCGCCCACTGACGGAGCGTAGCTCAGCCTGGTAGAGCACTGTCTTCGGGAGGCAGG
>JAEPOO010000012.1 GCA_017642855.1 Pseudomonadales bacterium | reverse complement strand
GACCTGGGTGGTGATGTCACCACGACCACAACCCAGACTTATGGTGGTGCTGTGACACTCTCCGGTGGCACCAGAACGCTCGCGGGTACGACCGTTACCTTTAACAATACCCTCGACGGAGCCCAGGCACTTCAGGTAACTGGAAACGCGGCGTTTAACGGTCGCGTTGGTGGTACCACCGATCTCACGAGTATTACGGTTACGGGTAACGCCTCTCTTAACAATGACATTGATACCACGGGTATCCAACACTACGGCAATGATGCCACCGCTGATGTCGTCACACTGGCAACCAATGTTGCACTGGTCGGTTCCACGATCACGTTTACCAGCGACATCCAGGGCACCGTAGGAACCGAGACCCTGGGGATTACCGGAAATGTTGATTTCGATGGTGAAGTGGGTGACTTCAACAGCAGTGGCGACACGGTTATTGATGATTTGACGGTATCCGGCAACCTGCTGTTTGACGGCACGATCGACAATGTCGCGGATGTGCTCGCTGGGAGCGCAACCATCAACGGCCAGGTGGTGGCTGACAGCTTTAACGTCACCGGAAACACCACGCTCGCGGCCAACGTGACAACCACCACGACACAAACCTATGGTGATGCGGGCGCCGATGCGACGACGCTTGGCGCGGGTGTCACCCTTACCGGTTCAATCGTGACCTTTAACAGTGCGCTGGATGGCAGTGAGGCCCTGGTGGTCACAGGCGCAGCCGTGTTTAACGGTCGGGTAGGTGGATTGACAGACCTGGATGCCATTACGGTTTCCGGTGGCGCAACAACCCTGAACAACGATATTGATACGACGGGTAACCAGACGTACACGGCGACGACACTGGGCGGTGATGTCACGCT
>JAEPOO010000011.1 GCA_017642855.1 Pseudomonadales bacterium | reverse complement strand
GTCTCCATCAGCACCTTCACTTTGATCCTCCGGGTCATGCAGGAAGGCCAAACCGACGCTGATGCCATTGTTGTCTCTCTGACGATCCAGACGTGCGCCGCCGGTCACGTTAGACAGGATGGGCGCTATCGAATGGAAGTTTTCATAGTCGGCATCATCGTCAATTGTCAGACTGATAGTTTTCACACCACCCTCACCGTCTGCCCAAGCAAGCTGACCATCCATAGCACCAATGAAATCATCGGCGACAGAGCCGCCGTTATCCCACAGCTGGTAATCAACAGTGACAGTGCCGAGGGTGCCGTGTCGACGAGCAACATCGATATTCAAAGTACCGTTACTTTCCGGCGCAAAAGATTCTCGGTTAACAAACGTGATCAGACCCTCAGGCTGAATCACGTCATCATCAATGATCGAGATTCCGAATCCGTCAAAGGCAACATCCGCACCCTGCGGGTTATGCAATCGTAGACGGAACGTTTCAGTTCCTTCATCTTCGAAATCATCGATAATAGGAATCTGCATGATCTTCGGACCCGCTTCGCCATCCGCCCACGTCAGGGTTGGATTCTGCGGTTGTGCAAAATCCACACCCTGTGTCGCAGGGATGTTAAGCAAGGTCAGAGTTGGCTCTTCACCAAAGACATCCACTGAAACCTGCCCCTGATTACCCGCATATCGAACGACTTCCACTTCCACAAAGCCGGCGGATTCATCGACGCGGAAACCGCCGCCAATACCAAAGTAACCGGGATGCTGATCGAACCCTGGAACGAATTCATCAGTGAGGATCATCAGGAAGCCTTCACGCATACCCAGTTCAGCACCAGTCGCACTAGAGAGTACGATCTGTACCAGCTTCTCGCGTTCCTGATCTGCGTTGTCGATGATCGGCACCTGAACCGTCTTAATACCGGTCTCGCCGTCCGCCCAGTTAACCACTGTGTT
>JAEPOO010000010.1 GCA_017642855.1 Pseudomonadales bacterium | reverse complement strand
CAGTCCCTATACCGCGCCTTACGGCTTAGCAGAGACATGTGTTTTTGGTAAACAGTCGCTTGGGCCTTTTCACTGCGCCCTGACATAGTCAGGGGATCCTTCTCCCGAAGTTACGGATCGAATTTGCCTAGTTCCTTAGCCATGAATTACTCGAGCACCTGAGGATACTCTCCTCACCCACCTGTGTCGGTTTGGGGTACGAGCGAGAACCAGCAAACTACGACGCTTTTCTTGGCAGCATGATTACCTCCACTATCTCTTCATCGTGAGAATCCGAGTACTGTCGGGGTTCAGCCTTAACGGGAGGCGGATTTGCCTGCCCCCCGGCCTACGCCCTTTAACGTGCATTCGTCAGCACGCGGGAGTGTCACTTCTGCGTCACGCCTTAGCCATACGCTGGCTTCGGTAGCGGAATATTTAACCGCTTTGCCATCGGCTTCCCCGGCCTCACCGGGTACACCTTAGGTCTCGACTAACCCTGATCCGATTAGCGTTGATCAGGAACCCTTGGGTTTACGGTGGAAGGGTTTTTCACCCTTCTTATCGTTACTCATGCCTACATTTTCGCTTCCAGCCGCTCCACGGCCCCTCGCGGGCGCTGCTTCTGCGCTGACTGGAATGCTCCCCTACCGATCGTTAAATCCCACAGCTTCGGTAACCGACTTATGCCCGATTATTATCGACGCCGAGTCGCTTGACTAGTGAGCTATTACGCACTCTTTAAAGGAATGGCTGCTTCTAAGCCAACCTCCTAGTTGTCTGAGCAACTCAACTTTCTTTGATCAACTTAGTCGGTATTTAGGGACCTTAGCTGGTGGTCTGGGTTGTTCCCCTCTCGCCACAGGACGTTATCACCCTGCGACTGACTGCCTGGCGGCTCATCACTGGTATTCGGAGTTTGTCTAGGGTTGGTACCCGGTGAAGGGCCCTAGCCTAATCAGTGCTCTACCTCCAGTGTGACAAAACCAGACGCTATACC